>DHQY01000014.1:405200-405674 GCA_002408205.1 Bacteroidales bacterium UBA5326
TAAATTTGTACTCAAATGGAAAAGAAGAAACGAAAATCAGCCAGCTTCAAGACAAGTGTCGTAATGGAGCTGTTACGCGGCGAATCGATAGAAGGGATTAGCCGCAAACACGGTCTGACAATGGCCGAGCTCTCCGAATGGAGAGATGCATTTATAGCAAACGGGATGGACGGCTTCAAGAAGAAGCCGGAAAACGCCAAACTGGGAAGAGCTGAGCGGCGCATAGGACAGCTGGAAATGGAGCTGGATTTGGTAAAAAAAAAGAACGAGTTCATTGCCAGACAAAGAAAGAGCTAGTGGAATACCTGAGTGGACTTACCTATGATAAGACCGGCAGAGGCTACCCAATGGTGATGGTGCTCCGAGTAACCGGGTGTTCAAGCGCCAACTGGTATGAGAAGCATGAGCAATCGCAGGGCGAAACACGCGGCAGGAAACCTTCGATCAGTGGTCAGGACCTGCTTGTTGCCATCA
>DHQY01000010.1 GCA_002408205.1 Bacteroidales bacterium UBA5326
CGGTTATTTGGATTTAATACATTAACTCTTGCTTTTAATTCACCTTATCGTGATGTTTTCAGAGGTTTTATGTAAGTTTTCATTGTCAACGCGGACAATAACAGAAACACAGTTTGGATGCAAAAGACGGCATAAACACATCACCCCGGAATTTGATATTTATGATCTATGTCAGGCTTAAAATAATTGTTTCGTTCCATATATTGCTCTGGTTCCAGTATTTCATAGACGCGCGAGCGTAACCATTTTCCGTAGTCCTGTAAATCCTCATGCATATCCTGTTCCTCAACGGTTAGTGTCTCTCCAATAATAACCCTGTGCCTCCCTTTATGCTTGTTAAAAAATTCCAGCGGAAGACGCAGAAAGCGGATTTTCCAGTTTATCAGGCCCAGGAAATAGTAAAACGGGGAATTTCCGTCTGGGAAGTATATGGGGACAACCGGGAATCGGGCGCGCTTTATCAGACGTAGCATACTCGGCTGCCACTCCCGGTCCTGCAGGGTACAGGACTTAATTTTAAAGTCCGAGACGGCGCCGGAGGGGAAGAAGCCGAGAGGATGGTCTTCCGCAATATGATTGAGAATGGCTTTGATTCCCTTCACGGTGATGGCATCGGGAGCCCTCTTTTTTGTAGTGGTGGGTGTGACGGTGATAAAAACATCGTCCAGTGATTTGGCACGGGCAAGAATCTTGTTTACCAGGATTTTGTAGTCCGGCCTTCTCCCTCCGATCAACTCGGCAAGGATGACTCCGTCAAGCCCGCCGTAGGGGTGGTTGCTTACGGTTATAAACGGCCCTACGGGGAGGGCGTTCAGTCTGTCCGCATTGCCAATGAAATAGTTGCACTTCATCTGGTCAATCACTTTTGAGGCGCACTCGGCATTTCTGTATGAAGAAACATTGTCATAGAGCCTGTTAAGCCGCGACACTCCCAAGATATTCATCAGTCCGCGCGCCAGGCATCTTCCCCGGCGGCCTCTGAACAACGGGGACATTTTTGCCATATCATCCACACTCAGAAGGGTATTGACGGGATTTATCTTAATTCTCTTGTGTAGTTTGTGTTGCATGACAATATATCATTTGTTGCCGCTTATGCAGCTGATTCTTTCTTTTTAGGAAATAACAGTGAACCGGTAATACTCACAGCAAGGGTCCCCAAAATAATGTACAGCGAGGTGCCGGTACCCATTTCAATGTGCAGTATGGTAGCCAGAAACATCTTCACACCAATAAATGTGAGCAGGACCCCAAGACCGTATCTGAGTAGCCAAAAGCGGTCTATAATACTGTCGAGAAGGAAGAAAAGCGATCGCAGACCCAGTATGGCAAAGATATTGGAAAAGAAGACAATGTACGGATCTCTTGTTAATGAGAATACTGCGGGGATGGAGTCTACGGCAAAAATCACATCTGAGAACTCAATCACCAGAAGCACTAAAAACAGCGGGGTGATGAACACCTTCCCGTTTTTATTGGTAAAGAAATTGTGGCCATCCAGCTCCCGTGAGACTCTGAACACTTTGGATGACCAGCGCACCACCACATGGTTCGAGGTGTTAATCTTCTTATCGGACTTGTCGAAGAACATCTTGATTCCGGCATAAACCAGCATGATGCCGAACACAGCCAGCACCCAAACGAACTGGCTGATAAGAGCCGAAGCAGCAAAAATGAACAGGAATCTAAGGATGATAGCACCCAGAATACCCCAGAACAATACACGGTGATAATACTGTTTGTCTATTCCAAAACCAGTGAAGATCAGTATCATCACAAAGATATTGTCAACGGAAAGCGATTTCTCCATAAGGTAACCGGACAGGTATTCCACTCCCATATTTTGCCGGAAAATCCTGAGATTCCCGGCGTAACTGAGAGCCTCGTTGTAGCAGTGCGAGGTGCTGCCCGAAAAATAGGCGTTATAATAGGCCTTCAGCGATTCCGCATCTGTGATTCCGTGTACCCACTCGCCGTGAAAAAAAAGCAATCCGTTAAACAGAAGTGCAATGCAAATCCAGATTGCAGTCCAGATAGCGGCCTCCTTCATTCCTATCACATGGTCTTTTTTATGAAAAACTCCGATGTCGAGCGACAACAGTAGGATAATCAGGACGAGAAAGCCCAGAAAAAAAGGCAATTCATTTCCATTCATAAACATTCCCTTTGCTGAATCTCATCTTTTGATACGTTACCGGAGCATATTCGTTCTTTATGACGGCAACGTTAAGAACCAGAATTGTTGATTATCAGCTTATAATTAAATGCGAAGTTATAATAAATATCCACGGTTGGCCACTTCCAGACCGCTTCTGGTGCGCAACTTTTCTTCAAACTTATAAGCTCACCTTGGTTACACGTGAATAGCATTTTCACGCAGGGTGCTCGCCGGAAAGGTAGTAAGTAGCAAAAGCAGCCCTAGATACGGGAACGTGGTAAGTACTAAAAACAACTCTGTAGATTTTAATACACAGTATAATAGTCGTTTATATGTTTTCGAAAAACAACTTTTACTTACCACCTCCCCGGAAAGGCTGTGACCTGACCGTCAAGGGTCAAACATCAAATAATGTTAAGCATCTACTATTCAATCATATACGATAAACCGGCATTTGACTCTTGATCTGGCACACACGTGTTCATTGGATTTCCAGTGCTCAGACCGTCAAGGGTCAAACACAGCAAAAAGCCAAGCGCCTATTCTTTAACGACATATGATAAACCGGCATTTGACTCTTGATCTGGCGCCCACGTGTTCATTGGGTTTCCGGTGCTCCGATCGTCAAGGGTCAAACATCGGGAAACGTTAAGCATCTACTATTCAACCATATACAACAAAACGGCATTTGACCCTTGATCTGGCGCACAGGTGTTCATTGGGTTTCCGGCGGGCATAGTGTAAAGTGGTTTCTAAATGGGATTTAAGTGTGCCACTTTTTTACATGAATTTGTAAAAATAAGATTACCAGTGACTTAAAAATTCCCGCTTACATTTGGCGTACACAGCTCCCATTTATCTTCGCTACAACCCGCATAGCACAACCCGCATAGAACTTCACAAGATATTCAGAAAAGGGAAACCTCGCGCCCGCGGAGGGAAGGCCCCATAGGCGCAGCCAATGGGAGGCGTTTTCCGTTCTGAATATCTTGTAGAATATTCTTAACCAGATGAGTGCGAGTTGTGTTGACGGGGACGGGACGGGGAAGCAGGCACAGACCATTGGCCGCGCAATCGGGAGGCGTTTTCCGTTCTGAATATCTTGTAGAATGTTCTTAACCAGATGAGTGCGAGTCGTGTTGACGGGAACAGGGAAGCAGGCACAGACCATTGGCCGCGCCAATGGGAGGCGTTTCCCGTACAAACGGCCTCATACGGAAGCGGCATCATACAGAACAACAAGAATAATATATACTTATCTTTGATTTATTCATTTTATGGGAAAGATCTTTATTGCCTTACTGACAATGCTTTGTATATCATGCAATACGCCGGACCATCCCGGAAATAAAGTCTGGGCCTGGATGTCGGGCGCCAACTCAATGACTGCAGAACAGTGGGATTATTATTTCAAAAAATCTTCGGAGGCCGGAATCGATGCCATTTTGCTGGAATGTCACGGCGGATACCCCAAGACCCCGGACGATACGACCTCTTTCAGAGACAGTGCTGCCATTGAAATCATCACCTCGGCCCTGCCTTATGCAAAAAAATACCATATTGAACTGCATGCCTGGATCTGGACCATGAACCGCACCGAGATGAATCTCCGGAAAGCTCATCCGGAATGGTACCAGGTTAATGCGGCGGGCGAGTCCTGCCTTGATATTAAGCTTTATAACCGCGAACATTACCGGTGGTTGTGCCCCTCGAGATCCGAAACGCTGAATTACCTGAAAGAAAGGGTGGCCGAGCTGGCAGAGATAGAAGGCCTGGCGGGAGTTCATCTGGATTTTATCCGGTACCCCGATGCCATTTTACCCTATGCGCTGCACGAATCGAGGCATGTCGTGCAGGACAGGGTATATCCGTTGTGGGATTTTTGTTATTGTCCTGTGTGCCGGGGTCGTTTCAAAGCCCTGAGCGGGATGGATCCCCTGGACCTGGAAGATCCCACTTCCAACGAAGCCTGGATGCAGTACCGGTGGGATGTACTCTCTTATGTAGCAGGCGAGCTGTGCCTTGAAATAAAAAAACACGGAAAAACGGCTTCGATAGCCGTTTTTGCAACACCCGAAGAATCAAAGAAACTGGTACGTCAGGATTGGGCCGGTTTTAAAAACGTAGATGTTTTCTTTCCAATGATTTACCACAAATTCTACGGTTGGGACGATGAACGGGTGCTTTCTGCAACAAAAGAAGGGGTCAGAGCGTTGAAGGCTGCCGAGGCAGGCGGGTATTTATGTTCGGGCCTGTTTGCAGGACATGTGCCACCTGAGCGCCTTCAGGAATTCATTCAATATACCGCAGAAGGCGGATCGAGAGGCATTTGCTTCTTTTCCGTCCAGGAAATTGACCGCATCCCGGGTTATTGGGAAGCAATCCGGAAGCGGTTTGGTGCGCAACCCTAAACTATTGCGCACCAGACCGCGTCTGGCAAAAAATAAGCGCGTATGGAACTGCCATTCCATACGCGCTGCCTGCACGACATATGCACTCACACAAAACCTAAACTACATCTTCTTCCCCAATGCTTTTTCCACTTTCTCTTTCTCCAATTTTTTAGTACAAAAGAACCAGTCGTGGCAGGTTACCCCTTCCTCCGGCACTTCCATCCGCTCCTTAGCCACTCCGCACGAGCCTGCAGTGGGTACTATCACGTCATCGCCCGGACGCCAGTCGGCGGGAAGGGCAACTTTGAAGTGATCGGCAGTCTGCAAACCTATGATCACGCGTTTCAGTTCGTCAAAATTACGGCCCAACGATAAGGGATAATATATTATAGCTCTGATTATTCCATGGGGGTCTATAAAGAATACAGCCCTGACAGCCTTAGTGGAGCTCTCACCCGGTTGAAGCATGCCGTATAATTTGGCCACTTCCATTTTTATATCTTCAATCAGCGGGAATTTCACCTCCACATTCTTCATCCCTTTATATTCAATCTTTTCCTTAATATTTCTAAGCCAGGCAATATGGCTGTATAAACCGTCTACCGAAAGGCCTACCAATTGCGTGTTGAGTTGCTTAAACTCCTCCTCCATAGAGGCAAAAGTCATAAATTCAGAAGTACATACCGGTGTAAAGTCGGCCGGGTGGCTAAACAAAATGGTCCATTTTCCTGCGTAATCATCGGGGAAATTGATGTCACCCTGTGTGGTAACGGCTTTGAAAGAAGGGGCTTTGTCCCCTATTCTGGGTATTGAATATACAGTATTATTTTCCATGGTTATTGATATTTTATATTTTTCTTTTGTTTGTAGGATATAAATGGTCTTTGAACTAAGAACGCTATGGTTAGCGTGTCAACAGAGCTACCAGCATCCAGGTGAGTTTTTCCTGTTCTTTCAAATAGTCGGTCAACAAGGCAACAGTCACTTCATCTTCTGCCTCGCCGGCCAGTTTAATTATTGAGCGCTCGCTATCCATTAAAGTTTTATACGTTTCCAAAATAAGTTCCACGCCCTTCTCTCCATCCGTCACATTACTCACTTCTTTCACGCGGGCTGTTTTCAGGTATTCACTGTAATTGTTTACAGGGGTCCCGCCCAGCATGAGTAATCTTTCGGCAATTTCGTCTGCCTTCTCGTTTATATCATCGTAAATTTCTTCAAATTTTTCATGTAACTGGAAAAACTGTCTGCCGGTCACGTTCCAGTGAAGACCTCTCAGATTGGTGTAAAACACCTGGAGATCTGCTAAAAACTTTTGTAATTCGTCGACAACGGGGACTATTCTTTTTTTGTCCAGAGAAATGTAATCTAATGTTTTCATGGTATTGACGTTTGTTTTTGTTTTGTTAATGCAAAGGTAAAGGGGCCTGCATTATAAATCAAACAGATATTTTCTATGCGATTATAGATATTTTCTATATTTTTGCATTATGACGCTGCAACAACTGGAATACATACTGGCAGTAGACCGACACAGGCATTTTGTACGGGCTGCAGAAGAATGCGGGGTATCACAGCCCACCCTGAGTGCATTAATTAACAAGCTGGAAGAAGAACTGGACGTAAAGATATTCGACCGTACCAGGCATCCGGTTGAACCCACGCTAATTGGGCAACAGATACTGAGACAGGCCCGTGTTACGCTAAATAACTCGGCTCAGCTCAAAGAGATCGTGCTGGCCCGGAAAGAAACGCTTGCCACGGATCTGAACCTGGCTATTATCCCTACGGTGGCCCCATATATTGTTCCCGGCTTTATTGAGCGTTTTCAGAAACATTATACTCAAGTGAATCTGCGGATTAACGAAATGCGCACCCAGGATATTATCGCGGCCGTAAAAGCCGGTTCCACAGACATGGCCCTGTTGGCCACTCCGCTTCAGGAAGAAGACATCCTGGAAATACCTGTCTATTACGAAAAATTCGTTGCTTATATAGCTCCTTCAGATCCGAATTATAATAAGGAAGAATTGGCGGCAACCGATCTGCCCGCCCAACACCTCTGGGTGTTGCAGGAGGGCCATTGCCTCAGAAACCAGATCTTCAATTTCTGCACAGAAAACGCCAGGGCAGACCGGCAGGTCTATGAGGCGGGCAGTATTGAGACCCTGGTTAAAATCATAGACCGGAACGGCGGGTATACCCTCATTCCCCAGCTGCACATTCCCATGTTGACAGACCGACAGCAAAAGCACATCCGCCCCGTAATATCGCCTCCGCCGGTAAGGGAGATTTCCATTGTTGTCTACAAAGATTTTATCAGGGAACGGTTGCTGAATGCCGTGGCCGATACCATAAAGGAGATTATTCCGCCCGGAATGCTCGATGCCAGGCTTAAGAAATTCGCCATTAAACTTTAGAGCTCAGGAACCCGGCTGCTTTGTCAAATACGGTTCGAAAGCCGAGGAATACATCCTGAAAGGGGATGTTCTTTCCCGAGGGAAAAGGGGTCTGGTGCGAGTATTCATAAGGAAAGTCGAGTTCGCTGGTCAAAGCCGGCGCGAGTTCCTCTCCCACTGCCTCACGCAACCCGACGGTAGGCACCACAATGTCTTTTTTTAAAGACACCATTTGAACTCTGTCTTTCGCTTTTTCAAAGAATGCATGACGTTCAGGGGCATAAACATCCGGGGCTATCATGAGCCTGAACGCCCGTTCCAGTGCATCGTCCCTGAAAAGGCGCCCTTCTGCCAAAGCCTGCTTCCCGTAAACAAAATAATTCAGGTAATAATTTTTTATGGTATCGTAGGCATTCTGATCTATAATATCTTTGGCGTTGCCGTTCATTTTTTCGAATATTGAACCTCCGCAGAAGGTGAAAAGCCGCGAGCTGGAAAAATAACCATTTGGATCTGCAATAAGCAATACCTGCGAAAGCAGGGCTCCTATGGAATAGGCAAACAAATCCACCTGGCAGTCTTCGCGGAACAACGGATGTTTTCCCTCTTTGATCCCGGCCACCAACTGGCATATATTAAGTGCCGATTCCCGTCCCGAAACGTAGAACCGCAGCGGACTGTCCGACAGGCGTGAACTGAGTGCCACATTAAAAAAGGAGGCATTACAAAGATTCAGAATCTCCTGTTTTCGCTTGTTGAGCCAGGGAAGCAACCAGCGCGGAGAATACCAGTTGGCAGGCGTCCTGTTCATATGAAATGCAATGGGAAAAAGGATCACCGGGACCCCGCAACGGAGTACCAATTCCTCGGCCCAGGTAAGGTATTTATCCCACTGCCTCTCGTTAAGACCGTGCAAAAGGAGTATGGCTCTTGAATAATTCGCTCCGCCCTTAGGTAAAAAAACTGTATAAGTGAAGTCTTTGTTTTCAATAATCTTACTGTCCGAGACCGCACAAAAACCGGTCACCGGAATAGCCAGTCTGTATAACTCTATGTCCTCCTCCCCTACCTCCTGATGGAAACGGAAAGGATGTATCTCTACGGGACTGCCGGGCAACACTACCCTGTTGTCGTAGGAAAAGAGTTTGGCCAGCTCTTTTGTTCTTTCTTCCAGACACATGGTTTTCATATAGTTCATCCTTTTTTCTTCAAAAGAAGAGGCTTTTGGACAGAACGCCAAAAGAAAGGGATACGGCAGACGCTTCCGGGACGAAAACGGGATATGAGGGATGAAAATGTTTATTACGGGGTGAATGCAAATGAAAGAAAAGATTAAAAACAGTTACCTTTGCGTCATGAGCAGGCTGGACAGAAAGATACCTCCGTTTATTTACAGCAAATCCAATCTGATTTGGCTGGTACTGTTTACAGCCGTTTTTGCCTTATTGTTCATAAATATTTACACCCCTTTTGAATCTCCCAGCTGGTACCCTATTTCACGCATTCAATATTTTCTCTTCTCGAGCCTGATTATTCTCACCGGAGTGCTGGTAGTGGTTATCAGCCGGATTGTAATGTTCTATTACACAAAAAAAAGAACCATTTCCTACTGGGATTATATACTATGGGTAGCTGCCGAGATCTTCTTTATGTCGCTCTTTTACACCTTGTATTCATACCTGATGGACGACACCCGGAATTTTTGGGAAATATACCGTTCTTCGGTAAGGAATACAAGTCTGATCCTGTTATTACCTTATTTCATTTCATTGCTGTTTTTTTCTATGCAGGAAAAATCCAGGCAATTAAAAGCCCTGGAAGAAAGCAAACTGCCCGGGGAAGGCACTCTCTCTCATAAAGGGGAGATCCTTTCATTCACAGACGATAAGGGAGATCTAAAGCTTTCTATAAAAAAAGAATCCCTGCTGTTTCTCGAATCGGCAGACAATTATGTATCGGTCTGGTATATGAGCAAATCGGGCGTAAGCAAATACCTGTTGCGCAACACATTAAAAGAAATGGAAGATCGCTTTGCCAATACAAATATAATCCGGTGCCACAGATCGTTTATGGTCAACCTGGACCAGGTAAAGATAGCCAAACGTACTAAAGACGGCATAATGCTGGATCTGGGCGTGGAACGCATTCCGGATATTCCTGTGTCTAAAAGCTACGGAGACCGTATAACTCAGTGGTTCGCCTCGCTCATGTAGCCCGTCCGGCGGATATAGTCGAACAGTGCCGCAGGAATGTTTCGGTCTTCGGGACCCATGTTTTCAATGCTGCACAAAGACCTGAATCCCGCATTGCCATTTACTTCACAGACAGTATAGTCCCCATTACAGAATAACAGATCCACACCGGCAAATTCTAACCCGAGCGCCCGGGCACTGCCCACGGCCAGATTACTTATCCGTTCGTTCACCGGAAAAGCAGACGCCTTTCCTCCCTGGGAAAAATTCGAAACAAAACGGGTCTCGGACCGGCGTAACACACAACCTGCCACGCGGTCTCCAATTACCCAGACTCTTAAATCCCTGCCATGGCTTTCGGCAATATACTCCTGGGCAAGGCACGGCTTGTCCAGAGCATCCAGGGCATCCTGCAGCTGAGACTGCGACGAAATAAGCCGTACCTGTTCTCCTTTTGAACCCTCCACGGCTTTAAGCACAAAACGAGAATTCCCAAAAATCCCCGACAGACAGGCATAATCATACTCCCGGTCCACATTAAAAAGTGTTCGGGGTATTGGAATGCCTTGTTGTACAAGAACCTGGTGAGTAAGAAATTTATTCCTGGAAAGATGCATAGAAAGCGTGGAATTAATGACCCTTACGCCGTTTCGCTCTAAATGGGCAGACAACTCTTCTTCATAACCCCGCATAAGAACGAAAGCAGGCCATTCCGACACCGGAACCCCTTCGTAAAGCAAGCGGTTGTTTCCCAATTCAGAAACCAGAACAAAACGCTCACAACAAAGGACTTGTATAGAATAACCACATTTTTCGCCTTCCCTGACAAACCAGTCAAATGCATTGCTTCCGTTACGGAAAGAAGAGAGCGGGTAAAGGATCCAGCCGGAATTTTTTTTCATATCTTTACTTTTTTAATCAGAAACCCAATGAAACACCTTGTTCTCTTCATCTTTATTTTTCTGGCCGGCTCAGCGGCTCTTCATGCACAATCCATAACCAGTGACAAAACCGGAGAAAACGGGATACGTAAAATTGAAGTCACCCCGGACGACGTGGTCTGTTCAATCAAGATAGAGATAGAGCTCAAAGGCGATGAGATCCAAAGTGTGGTATATACCCGCGGCTGCAACGGCAATGCAAAAGGTATCGGAGCCCTTATCAAAGGCATGAAAATTGATGAAGCCATTGATAGATTGGACGGCATTACCTGCGGGAAACGAACCACCTCGTGTCCGGATCAGTTGGCTAAAGCCCTGAAAGCTATCAGGGATAAAGAGACCCAACAGTAGAGCGGACTTCTTCATTGGCACGCCTTACGGCCCGGGCATCCACTTTGAGGACCTTCCGGTCATAAGTCATTAGTCCGTTTACCTCTATTTCACAATCTGTGGTCTGAGTGTACACTGCTGCGGAAAAACCCTGTTTGATCAAAGGTATAAGCTCCTGTGTGTATTTTATGTATTCGGCCGTGACTTCCTCCGCACTTTTATACTGAACATACCCCCAGTTCCTTTCAGGTTCCCACAGGTGTTCTTCCAATGCGAGTCCGATACCGCCGTATTCTCCCAGTACGTTCACCCGCTGCGGGTCATAAAGGAACATATCGGGGTTGGGATAATTATGAATATCCAATATATGACCGCAGGGTCTGTGGTTTCCGCCGCTGGCTGCGTTAATGAGCCTCGACGGGTCGCAGGCGGCCGTAAAGTCAACAACCTCTGCGGTATTGAACTGTCCCCACGCTTCGTTGAAGGGCACCCAAACCACTACACAGGGATGCGAGATCAGCAGGTCAATGATCTCTTTCCATTCCCGGTAGTAATTTTCCATGCTTTCGGCAGAACGGTTTTTATCTGTGCCGCCTCCGTATTCATAGGGCCGCCATGAATTACCCAGATCTCCGCTGGGCATATCCTGCCATACCAGTATACCCAGGCGGTCGCAATGGTAATACCATCGGGCCGGCTCTACTTTTACGTGCTTACGTATCATATTAAATCCCAGCTCCTTGGTTTTTACAATGTCGTATTGCAGCGCCTCGTCGGAAGGGGCCGTGTACAATCCGTCGGGCCACCAGCCCTGGTCAAGGGGTCCCAGCTGGAAAACGGGTTTGTTATTTAACTGCATTCGGGCAATGCCGTTGGCATCCCGGGCTACCGAGATCTTTCGGAATGCTGTATATGAGATTACCTGATCGCAAACCCTTCCCCGGTCGGAAAGCGTGACATTCAAATCATAAAGGCTGGGCGATTCGGGGGTCCAAAGGCGCGGGTCATCCACTTTTATACGCATTTGCGCCTCCACGACACCCTTTGCCGAGGCCAGTACTTTTCCTTTATCCAGCACCTGAACCTGTGCAACAGCTCCGGATGGGGCGTCGTTGGCCCGGACCGTAACACAAAGCACCCCGTTATCCACATCGGCAACCGATACCACAGAAGTCACATGAACGGGATCTACCGGTTCCATCCAGACGGTCTGCCATATACCGGTCACCGAGGTGTACCAGATACCTCCGGGTTGGGATACCTGCTTACCCCGTGGCTGGAATCCTTTGTCTGCAGGGTCCCATACCCGGATAACCAGTTTTTGCGGTCCCTTCCCGGTAAGGAACGGAGTTATATCAAAGAAAAAAGGGGTATAGCCGCCTTTATGCGTCCCAATAAGCACATCGTTCACAAAGACACATGCAAGCCAGTCCACCGCACCAAAATGCAGGAGAACGTTCTTGTTTTTCCAGTCGGCGGGGATATTGAAAGACCTTCTGTACCATACTTCGTTTTCCTCCCCCACTGTCCTGCCTACACCGCTCAGGGCAGACTCCACGGCAAACGGCACGAGAATGCGTCCGTCCGCAGCGGCCGGTTCCGTTCCGCCTTTTGGCACAATGGCATATTCCCACAAACCGTTGAGAGTCATCCAGCGATCACGCTGCATTTGCGGGCGGGGATAGTCCGGCAGCACATCTTCCACATTTATGCCGGCAGCCCAGGGAGTCATGATTTTATTTCCGGCAGGATGCCAGGGAGACTGAGAAAACACGCCCAATGGGATAATCAGGCCAAAGACAAGAAAAACAAGACGTTTCATGGTTTATTTATTTTTAAGAAGATCGCGGATTTCCGTAAGCAGAACCTCTTCTTTGGTGGGTTTGGGGTCGGGAGCGGGTGCAGCGGCAGCGGCTGCTTCTTCCTTTTTCTTGCCCATGAGGGTCAGGTGGTTGATTCCTTTAATAAGGATAAAAATACATAATGCTACAATAATAAAATCAAAAAGGACCTGCAGGAAGTTTCCGTAATTCAGCGTTACGGCTGGCATCATAATGTCGGGATCGAGCAGACTGGCCCGTTCCCTGACAATAGTCCATTTCCAGTCGGTAAAATTAATACCGCCTACTACAGCCCCTATCAGGGGCATGAGCAAATCCGATACCAGCGAAGTGACAATCTTGCCGAAAGCAGCTCCGATAATTACACCCACGGCCATGTCCATGACATTGCCTCTCATGGCAAATGCCTTAAATTCATTTAAAAATTTTGACATAATGATTAGATTAAATGTACTCAAATTTACTAAAAACATTGAATCTTTCTAACTTTACAAACAATATAACCCGATAACTCATTTAATAACAACCTTATGAATTTCAGACTTTTTGCATTATTGCTTATAATTCCCGCTGCCTTACCGGCAAAGGGAGAGGAAGCCCGTCTGCTCCGGTTTCCGGCCGTCGGGAACGGGATTATTGCTTTTTCATACGCCGGCGATCTCTATACGGTACCCATTGACGGAGGACAGGCCGTAAAACTCACTTCGCATATTGGGTACGAGGTATTCCCAAAATTTTCTCCCGACAGCAAAACCATTGCCTTTACGGGACAATACGACGGGAATACCGAGGTATACACCATCCCCGTAACCGGGGGAGAGCCGGTAAGGTTAACCTGGACAGCCACCCTCGAAAGGGACAACATCGGGGACCGGATGGGCCCGAATAATATTGTTATGGGCTGGACTCCCGACGGCAGGGAAGTTATCCTGCGTTCACGCTGGTATAGTTTTTCGGGCATGCGTGCGCATCTGTTCAGAGTCCCCGCTTCCGGGGGCGAACTCACCCAGATCCCCGTCAGTGAAGGCGGTTTTTGCTGCTATTCTCCAGATGGTGAACATTTTGCTTTTAACCGTATGTTCCGCGAATTCCGTACCTGGAAGTATTACAAAGGCGGACAGGCCGATGATATCTGGGTTAATAAAGTGGGGACCACCCAAATGGAAAACATCACCAAAGGCGAAGGCGATCGCGCCCAGGATATCTTCCCTATGTGGATAGGACAAAAAATCTACTTCATCTCGGACCGGGACTCAATCATGAACCTTTTTTGTTATGACACACAGACAAAAACAACTGCCAAGGTGACCCATTTTGATACATTCGATATTAAGTTTCCCTCTCATTCCAGGGACTTCATTGTTTTCGAAAACGGCGGCTATATATATAAATACAATGTCAACACGGGCCAAACGTCTAAAGTAGAGGTACTGCTGCATAATGAAAACCTTTATGCCCGCGACGGCTGGCTCGACATATCGGAGCAGGCGTCTAATTTCTCCCTGTCTCCCGAAGGAGAACGTGTGCTGGTAACGGCGCGTGGCGATCTTTTTTCGGTACCAGCCACCGAAGGAACTACATACAACCTCACCCGCACCCCGGGAATACATGACCGTGCTGCCGAATGGTCACCCGACGGATCTCAGATCGCTTGGTTCTCAGATAAAGACGGAGAATACCAGCTGTATGTAATGCCCTTCGATAAACCAGATCAGGCCAGACCGCTTACCCGCTTCAGTGACGGTTACCCCGACGACCTCACCTGGAGTCCCGACTCCAAAGGGCTGTTCTTCACCACCGAAAAAAGGGACCTGTGGTATACCGCTCTGACGGACGGAACAGCAAGGCGGATTATCCAGGGCGATCCCGGCGATCTGAGGGATTACGACATTTCTTCCGACGGGAAATGGATTGCCTGGTCTACGCTTGCCCCAAACCGTATGAGTGTTATTTCCCTGTATAATATGGACGAAAATCGTTCATGGCCGGTGACTACTAACTGGTACGATTCATACAGCCCTGTTTTCTCCGAAGACGGAAAATACCTGTTCTTTACTTCGTCCCGGGAATTCCAGGCCAATTATTCCCGGGTGGAATGGAACACCTCCTATAATATTTCGAGTTATGTTTTTGTTTTGCCGCTGGCAAAAACGACCGCCGACCCTGTCATTATAAAATCCGATGAATACAAAGGTCCGAAAGAGCCCGAAAAACAAACTGCTCCTGCCAAAAAAGAAACGAAATCCGCGGAACCGGCCCTCAAAATTACCGTCGACACCCAGGGCCTCGTAGAGCGGGCTTCTGCCCTGCCGCTTGAACCGGGTATGTACCAGTTATTAGCTGCTTTCGACGATGAATTATATTTTGCCACCAGGGGAGAAGTCAGGAAGATTTCCATGAAGGACCTGAAAGTAAGCCCCGTAACCCAGGGCAGACCGCTGGCTTATGCCCCCGGGGGCAGGAAATTGCTGGTCAGGGAGCAGGACGATCTGTATGTTATCGGGGCTCCCGCCTGGAAATCAGATAAGAAAACAGACCTGGGGAATGTGGGAATTATAACAAATTACGCGGCCGAATGGGAACAGATTTTTAATGAAACCTGGAGAGTATACCGTGACCACTTCTACCTGCCCAATATGCACGGACGCGACTGGCAGTATATTCACGATAAATACGCTCCGCTGGTGCCTTACATCAAACACCGGCACGATCTCACCTATATTATTGGCGAAATGATCTCTGAATTAAACGTAGGGCATTCCTATGTGACCTCTCCGCAGGAAACCCCGTCTCCCAAACGGATCAAAACCGGTCTCCTGGGCGCCCGTTTTACCAAAGATGTTTCGGGAGCCTTCAGGATTACAAAAATCTACGAAGGAGAGAATTGGGATAAAGCGTTGAGAGCGCCTTTCAGGGACCCCGGTGTGGATATTAAGGAAGGAGATTACATTCTTTCGGTAGACGGTGTTCCCGCAGGATCGCTGAGTGTTATTTATCAGGCTCTTATAGACAAGGTGGACAAAACCGTTGCGCTCAGGGTAAACAGCACCCCATCCGAAACCGGGGCACGTACCGTATATGTAAAGCCCATCGGGGATGAGACGGGACTGGTATATTACGAATGGGTCAGAAACAACATCAGGAAAGTGGAAGAGGCCGGCAACGGTCAGATTGGCTATATTCATATTCCCGACATGTCATCCGAGGGACTGGACATGTTCACCAAGCTGTTCTACACACAACTGGATAAAAAAGCGCTTATTATTGACGACCGCATGAACGGCGGAGGGAACGTCTCTCCCATAATTCTGGAACGTCTGACCCGTGAAGCCTACCGGATGAGCATGTACCGTAACGGAATGAACCTGCCCGTGCCCAACGAAAGCCACCATGGCCCAAAAGTATGCCTGATAGACAAATATTCCATGTCCGACGGCGATCTCTTCCCGTACGGTTTCCGAAAGCTCGGGCTGGGTAAGCTTATTGGGACGCGCACCTGGGGAGGTATTGTGGGAATATCCGGTTCTAAACCGTATCTGGACGGACAGGATGTTCGGACACCCTTCTTTACTTCTTATTCAACGGAGGGGGACTGGATCATTGAAGGCTATGGCGTCGCCCCGGATATAGAAGTGGACATCAATCCGTTTGAAGATTATCTGGGGATTGATGCCCAACTCAATAAAGCAATAGAAGTATTGCTGGAAGAACTCAAATCCTACAAACCCATGCCGGGCACTCCGGCAGACAGGGTAATGTAGCCTGTTATTTTCCCAGGAGCCGGAATAATTTTTTGGGAATATCCACATTGTCCATCAGACCCATGAATAATTCCTGTCCGGGTCCGTAGGCAAATACAGGAACAACGGTACCGGAATGCCCCTTTGTTTTAAAAGCGGGCATTCCGTCGTATCCTATACTGGTTCCGCCTGTCTCATGATCAGCCGTAATGACTATAAGGGTACCGGGATGCGAATCGGCGTAATCGAGTATCACTTTCATTACCTGGTCCATAATTTCCATCTCGGCAACCATGCCTTTGGCATCGTTTTCATGCCCCCATCCGTCAATCCGGGCTTCTTCAATCATAAGGAAAAAGCCTTTTGGATTGTTTTTCTTTTCCAGTAACTCAATTGCTTTGGAAACGGCATGGGGATATACCTCGCCTATATCGGTCAGGGCTACCATTTTATCTGCCTTTTGTACGGCCGAGGCCTGTTCCCAGGTGTCGCAAAAAACATATCCTTTATCTTTAAAGACCTGGGTCAGATCCTTGCCGTCTTTCCGTGCATTAAAATGTTCCAGACCCTCTCCCATAAGGATATCAAATCCGCATTGTGTCATCTGTACGGCTATTTCGTCCCACTGGGAACGCTTCTCCACGTGAGCGTAAAAAGCGGCCGGGGTGGCATCCAAAATAGGCGTATTGGTCACAATACCCGTTGACTTCCCAATATTTCTGGCGTAAATCATGACACTCGACAAGGTATCGCCTGCAGCATTTATGCCCACGGTTCCGTTGTTCGTTTTTTCTCCGGTTGCCAACGCTGTGCCTCCTGCAGCGGAATCGGTTACTTTACTATCCGCAGAATAGGTGGTGGCTATGCCCATGTATTTTATACGGTTGATCTCAGAAGCCCGGTAGCTTGCTCCGTTGACGGCATGCTCCATAATTAATGAGGAGATTTGCCCGTAACCCATGCCGTCACCAATCAGGTAAATAATGTTCACGGGAGCAGGAGTGTCTTTCCCGTCGGGGAACAGCATGGCCGAACAGGAAATGTTTGCAAGCATTACTATTGTTAATGCTAAAATGGATCTGGTAAATTTAGTTTTCATTGGTATTTTTTTTATCGGTGGTTTTGTTGGCGAATTCCCTCGGCAACAAACCAAATTGGTTATAAAAACATTTAGAAAAATAGGAAGGCGTGTTAAATCCTACCAGGTAGGATATCTCACTTATCTGGTATTCACCGGTACTGAGCAGTTCCGCTGCCTTTTTCAGCCGGATGAGCTGAATATAGTCATTCGGCGTCATCCCCGATATAGCTTTTATTTTTTTATGAAGACTGGAGCGGCTTATGGACATACTGTCCGCTACAGAGTCAATCAGATTCCCGGATTCGGAAAGATTTGCCATAATGATGTCGTTCACCTGGGTAATGAATTTGAGGTCGGCGGTATTCCGGGCTATGCTTTGCGGCGGGGTAAGCGGAGAAGAAGTGAATATCTCTTTAAGTTGATTTCTGTTCTTAATAATGCTGGCAATCTGCGCTTTCAGGAATTCCATTGAGAACGGTTTCTCTATAAACACATCGGCTCCGTAATCCAGGCCTTCTTTCTTGGCCCGGATGTCTGTCTGGGCGGTTAGTAAAACCACGGGGATGTGGCAATACATGGGTTCAGAACGCACCGCCCTGCACAGCTCAATGCCGTCCATGACCGGCATAAGTATATCCGTAAGAATCACATCTATGATCCCTTTTTCATCCAGGCGTTCCAACGCTTCTTTCCCGTTATGGGCATTCACCACATTGTATAGCCGTCCCAGATTCACGGTAAGGAAATTCAGTAGTTCAAGGTTATCCTCCACCACCAGTATGGTGTGTTCGAATTCCTGTTCCGGATCGGGCAGCAAATAGCCGGGCTCCCTCTGCGGTTCGCCCGGAATGTCATCCAGGAGATCTTTTTCCAGGGATTCGGGACGGAGAGCAGCCTCAACAAAAGGAATAGAGACAATAAAACGGGTGTTATCCGGATCGCTTATCACTTCTATCCGTCCGTTGTGCTTTTCTACCAAATGCTTTACCAGAGCCAATCCTATGCCGCTTCCTTCTTTTCTTCTGAAAGCATTGTCTTCATTTATCTGGAAAAAGGGCATGAATATTTTTTCCCTGTACTCCTCCGGAATTTTTTCTCCGTTATTAGATACGGTAAAAACAAAATCTTTCCCCTTTCTTTCAAGTGTTACAGAGATTTTATCCCTGGCATACTTGAGCGCATTGCTCAGCAGGTTGCTGACCATTTTGTTTAACGCTTCGGTATCGGCTACACAGATATACGGTTCGTCGGGAATATTCGGAATTAAGGTTATCCCTTTGAGCCGACACATAGATTTATACCGGTAACATACATTCCTGATCACTTGTGAAATATCTGCCGGTTTGAAACTATAGACAAATACATTTTGTTCAATTTTCCTAAAATCCAGTAACTGGTTGGCCAGGGTGTGCAACCGCTCCACATTGCGCTCCATTATGTCATAATTCTCTTTAGAAGCGTCATTGGGCGGAAGCAAGTTAATGATGTTTTCCAGCGGAGCTTTTATCAGGCTTAGCGGCGTGCGTATTTCATGAATTATATTGGTAAAGAAGCTGATCTTCTGTTCAAATAACTCTTTATCTTTCTCCATCTGATAGAGTAGCAGATTGCTTTCCATTTTCCGTTTCTGGCTTTTGTTCACCAGATCCATTGCCAGGTATATGCCCGAGACGAGAATCAAAAAGTACAGGACCAGCATAAACGGACGTTTCCCAAAGGCTGTTTTCACAAATACAGGAATCGAAACACCCTCTTCGTTCCACACCCCGTCACTGTTCGCTCCTTTTACATGAAAAACATACCGGCCGGGAGGCAGACTGCTGTAAAGGGCGGTCCTTTCATAACCCGAATGAGCCCAGGGCTCTTCCAATCCTTCCATATAACAGGCGTACCTGTTATGGCGTGGCGAAACATAGCTCAGGGCTACAAAATCGGCACTGAAAGTGGTATTTTTGGGCCCCAGTTCAATAACACCTTTGCTATCGGGCAACAGCAACCCACCAGCACCTTTCGTCCCCGTGATATAAACTTTTGGCGGACACGTGTTAATACGCAACATTTCAGGATTAATTACCAGGAGCCCCCCGGTACGTCCAAAGAGCATGGTGCCGTCCGGCATTGAATAGCTTGCATTATTACAGTACTGGCTTCCAAACGAATTGGAACCTTCTTCAATAATACGCATTTCACCGCTTTGAGCATCTATCCGGCATAAAGCTCTTCCTGCCGCAACCCATAAATTACCTGCATGGTCAGATTCAATGGCACTTATTATATTGCTCGGAAGTTTTCCCTCTTCCACTACAGGGAGGAAATGTTGAGTTTCGTAGTTATATTGGAACAGGCCTTCTCCCTCGGTGCCGATATAAAGTTTATTTTGCCGATCGGCATAGAGGCAAATAAGTTTATTTGCCGGCAGTGATCCCGTTTTGGAAGATTGTATGAAATGGGTCCATGTTTGTGATGTGGGATTGTACTGGAACAAACCCTCTTCGTAGGTTGCCACCCATATCAGGCCCAGATGATCTTCCAGAATATCGTGTATGCGTGTGTCCCTGACCCCGGGAATACGCATAAAACAATCTTTTTCAGGAACGTATTGATCCAGGCCCAACAAAGTCCCTACATATATGACACCCGTTGAAGTCCTGAATATTTTGTAAACTGCACTGTGCGATAACGTGGTTGTATCTTTCTCCACAGGACGGTAATAGCGTTTAGTGCCGGTGACAAGATTGTACCGGAGCAATCCGTCTGAATAAAAACCCACCCAGAGCTCTTTCCCAATTTCGCAAATAGCACGTACGTTCGTATGTCCCATTTTTGCTGTATAGGGGATAAATTCTTTTTTTTGCATGTTAAACCGGCACAGCCCCCCGTCTTTTGTCATTCCCAGCCATACTCCTTTTCCATCTGCCGTCGGCTCTACATAGGAAACCACCCGGCCTTCAGATTCGGGTATATCATAGTGCCTGAAATAATCAAAGCCAGGCCTCAGGTAGTGAACCCCATCGTAATAGGCACCAATCCAAAGTCCGCCTTCCTGATCGGGCACAACGGCAAAAACAGAGCGAAATTCTTCAGTTGCATTGTATGTGCTCACTTCAAGTCTCTCGCACTGCTGGTTCACCAGATTGAATACAAAGAGCCCGTTGTCGGCTCCAAGCATCAATTCATTGGCACTCACTTTTACTATATCATTAATACCCAGAATTTTTTTGTCAAAAGCAGTATTAATGTATCTGAACATCTTTCCGGATGTCATATCATATCTTACCAGTCCGTAAGAAACGGTTCCTATCCACATGCAGTTATTTGCAGGATCATCAAAGAACGATCTGGAATTATAATCGGGCAGTTTCTCGCCCGAGGCGGAAATGGGTATAAAAATAAAAGAGTCCGATTCAGCGTCATACCGGCAAAAGCCGCCGTCAAAGGTAGAAGCCCATAATACTCCTTTGCTATCCAGACAAATGGACCAGGAATGAGTAGTAGAAATTTTATGGGGGGCGCTGTACAAAGTAAGTTTCTGCTGTTGCGGCCAATACCTGAAGAGCCCCGTACCATAAGCAAGGATCCATATTGATCCGTCTTTTCCATCAACAATATCGTTCACAGGACCCGAGATTGTCACACCTTCTTCCGTTGAGACAGTAAAACGGATAAAATCATTTCCTTCTAAATCATGTAAATATATTCCGTCATCGGTCCCTATCCATAGTTCACCCGTACCGGACATTTCATATAATGAGTGAATAAAATTATTTCCCAGCGACAGTGAGTCACTCACGACTTTCCTGTATATGATATTGTTATAGCCGTTATAGCAGTTCAATCCGTCTTTTGTCCCAAACCACATCATTCCCCGGCTGTCCTGTAAAATGGTCCAGACCGAACTGTGAGAGAGTTTTTCATTGATATCTGAACCGTTTATCATTGGAAATGCAATACTTTTCACTGTTGTCAGCAGCAAAAAAGTCAAAACGGTCATTATTTTCTTCACCCTTATCATCCTCTGAGATTCAAAACAAAAGTAAGGAAATACTCCATGTGCCATTCGAAAAATAATGCAGAGAATTGCAAATATCTTGCAAACACGACGTTTTACAATATTTTTCTATTTCTTAAAAAGAACGTTGCATCCCCTAGTTCTTATTATCATTTATTTTGTGATATAACTTAAAACTACTTTTTTATATCATTATGGAAGGAAAAAATTATAAACTAAAAGTATTTGCCTTTGTACTGGCTGCGGTGGTTTCCAATGCAGCCTTTGCGCAGGCAAATGTTAAAATTTCGGGCGTAGTGCTTTCAGGCGCAAACGAACCGCTCACAGGAGTGACCGTTATGCAGCAGGGCACCTCAAACGGAGTTACCACAGACGCAGACGGAAAATACAGTCTGACGGTTCCCGAAAACGCTGTTCTGGAAGCATCTTATATGGGCTTCATCACAGAAGTAATGCCAGTCAGAGCCGGTGTTTTTGTTTACAATTTCACACTTAAGGAAGATGACCGCTGGCTGGAAGAGGTGGTTGTGATGGGGTACGGTATCCAGAAAAAGAAACTGATCACAGGCGCCACCATCCAGGTAAAAGGCGAGAACATAGAAAAACTGAATACGGTAAACGTATTGGGAGCTTTGCAGAGCCAAAGCCCGGGCGTATATATTACCCAAAGTTCCGGACAGGTAGGGGAAGGTTTTAATATTAATATCCGCGGGCTGGGGACAACCGGGAGCAGTACACCGCTTTATGTAATTGACGGAGTGGCCGGAGGTTCTCTCAGTTCACTGAACCCCACCGATATTGAATCAATTGACGTTCTTAAAGACGCTGCCTCGGCGGCCATTTACGGAGCGCGTGCCGCTAACGGCGTTGTGCTGGTAACCACTAAGCAGGGCAAAGCCGGTCAGCTGCGTATCACTTACGACGGCTACTACGGAGTGCAAAACGCCATTACAAACGGAGTAACCCCGTTGAATGCAGAACAATATATGGAGACCATCAACAAGGCGTTACTTACCCAGGACAGCTCGGGCAGCCTGCTCTATGACTGGGACGCCGAACTTCCCGCCTCATTGCTGGCTTCCATAAAGAACGGATCCTGGAAGGGGACTAACTGGCTTGAAGAAGGCACCCAGAAGAATGCGCCCATTACCAGTCACGCACTGAACGTTATCGGAGGTACGGAACAATCCCGTTTCTCCCTCGGCTTTTCCTACCTTATGCAGGAAGGCACTATCGGATATCCGGCAACGCCTCATTTCGACCGCTATACCGCACGTATGAACTCAGACCATTCTGTCTGGAAAAAGAACGGACGCGACATCATCCGTTTTGGGGAAAACATTGTGTTCTCGAACTATAGCAAATCGGGTGTCAGTATTGGTAACATGTATAGTAACAACGTGCGTAATCTTTTGAAAATGACCCCGCTGTTGCCGGCATATAACGATTCGGGGGATTATTACATTTATAAAGACATGGTAGAAGACGGATGGGAATTTGACCAGGCGGTAAACAACCCGCTGGCCCATTTGGATTATACCCGGAAAAACAGGAATTCTATTACAAGAAGATTACAAGCCAACGCATTTTTGGAAATCATGCCCGTTAAAGAACTGAAATTCAAGAGCAGCGTGGGTTATGATTATTATCAGAATTCCTACCGTTATTACGTTCCCACCTATATTCTTTCTTCAAAAACCACAAACGATACAGATGACGTAACCCAGGGGCAATCCTGGAGTACAAACTGGACATGGGAAAACACCCTGAACTACACTAAAACATTCGGAGATCATTCATTCGACATACTGGCAGGTCAGTCTCTGGAAAAATGGGGTAACGGAGAAAGCATCTCTATCAAAAACTCTAATTCACTTTTCCCCGGATCATATGATCATGCTTATATTAGCAACACACAGGGGCTTGACACGACCAACACCGACATTTCGGGTGAGCCTTCCGATGCCGGAAGCCTGGTTTCTTTCTTCGGCCGTATCAACTATAACTACAAAGAAAAATACCTTGCTTCGGTTGTTATGCGCGCAGACGGTTCTTCCAACTTCGCCAGGGGTAAACGCTGGGGATATTTCCCCTCGGTATCTGCCGGGTGGATTATCACCAACGAATCGTTTATGGAATCCGTCACAGACGTCATGAACTTCTTTAAACTGCGCGGAAGCTGGGGTCAGAACGGGAACTGCAACATTGACAACTTCCAGTACCTGGCTACTATTGCTTTCAACACAGATGCTTACTACTACGAAGATAAGAACACTCCCGCCACCGGAGCCTATCCCGACATCCTGCCCAATGCAGACGTTACCTGGGAAACATCGGAACAGCTTGACCTGGGGTTTGATGCACGCTTCTTTGACTCCCGTCTGGGCCTGAATTTCGACTGGTATATCAAAACCACCAAAGACTGGCTGGTAGTCGCGCCCACTCTGGCTTCCTACGGTACGGGGGCCCCATATATCAACGGAGGGGACGTACAGAATAAGGGCGTTGAACTGGCCCTTTCGTGGAACGATCAGGTTGGAAAAGAATTCCAATACGACATCAACCTGAATTTTGCCCATAATAAGAACGAAGTGCTCCGCCTGGCCAACGAAGAAGGGATCATCCACGGTCCGAGCTCAATCATTGCAGAAAACACAACGGAAGCATTCCGCGTGCAGGTTGGCTATCCTATGGGTTATTTCTGGGGTTACAAGACCCTGGGCGTATTCCAGAATCAGTCGGAAATTGACACGTTCCTGGCCAATGGCGGCGTGACCAAACAGGGTTCCCCAAAACCCGGCGACCTGATCTTTCAGGATACCGACGGCAACGGAGTGATAGACGAAAAGGACAAAACTTTTATTGGAAACCCCCACCCCGATTTCACGGGCAGCTTCTCTCTGAACCTTGCCTATAAAGGACTTGATTTCTCTGTTACCGCCTACGGTGCATTCGGTCAGCAGGTGATGAAATCTTACCGTTCTTTCTCAGACACCCCCAACGACAACTACACGACCGACGTGTATACCAAATACTGGACAGGAGAAGGTTCAACCAACCGTTATCCGTCTTTCTCCTACGGCAAAAATGAGAACTTTAAAGACATATCCGACATTTACGTAGAAAATGCAGATTACGTAAAAATATCCAACGTAACCATCGGGTATAATTTTAAGAATGCGTGGAAAAATCTGCCCGCCTCGCAATTGAGGATCTATGTGGCTGCACAGAACCTGTTTACTATTTCCGGCTATTCGGGTATGGACCCCGAGGTGGGTGACGGAGCCGGTTACTCCTGGACATCCGGTATTGACAGTGGATACTATCCCAGTTCCAGAACATTTATGGTGGGTATCAACCTGAAATTCTAATTTGAAAGAAACTGACAGATATGAAAAGACTAATTTATATTATAGCAGCAAGCATCTTCCTTTTTGCCGGTTGTGAAAACTTCCTGGATACCGAAAGCTATACCAAGAAAAACACATCCAATTTCCCTGCCACTCAGGCCGATGCAGAACAAATGATCACGGGCATTTACGCCACAATGAACGACCTGATTGCCAATCCCGAGTCACATCCGTTCTTTATTTACGAAATGGCAGGTGACGACCGTTTTGGCGGCGGGAGTACCAGTAACAGGGGTTCCCAGTCCATGGACCGTCTTATGAACGCAGGAGTAAGCTTCCTGGAACAGCTTTGGAAGGTTCGTTACTCGGGGATCTTCCGTGCGAACAACGCTATCGAGACCATGGACAATGTGAAAGGATGGGTCTCCGAAGGAAAACGTGAACAATTACTGGGCGAGGCGTATTTCCTGCGTGCCCTGTTCTATTTTGATCTGGTACAGGTGTTCGGTCAGGTTCCCCTCGTTCTTGAAACTGCCCCGCAAAATCTTCCGAAAACCCCGGCAGACGAGATCTATGCCCAAATTGCCTCGGACCTGAAACAGGCCATTGAACTGTCTCCTGCATTACCTTTCCCCACCTACGGGAACGGGCATGCCTCCAAATGGGCTGCTGAGGCTCTTATGGCACGTGTTTATCTGTTCTACACCGGATTTTATAACAAGACATCCCTTCCTACAGCGGACGGTGGATCTGTTTCCAAACAAAACGTTGTGGCCTATCTGGAAGATTGTATAAATAACAGCGGACATTCCCTGGTTAGCGACCAGCGGAATATATGGCCTTATACCAATCCCTATACCGGAGCCGATTATCAGTACGACATTGAGAACGGCCTTATGTGGGAAGGAGACGGTTGTAAGGAAACGCTTTTTGCCATCAAATTCTCCAACACCGGAGCTCAGGGATACTTTAACCGGATTGTGGAATACTTTGGGATGCGAAAATCCGATGCCCCCTGTTTCCCGTTTATTCCGCAGGGTTACTCCAACGGACCGGTCAATTTGAAGCTTTGGGATGACTGGTCGTCCGACCCGGATTATGCCAATGATTACCGCTTAAGAGGGTCTATCTGCAGGGAGCAGGATGAAATTCCCAAATACGCAGGAGACAAAACAAAAGAAGTAGAAAAAACCCGTCTGTGGGCGAAAAAATACCTGGGCGTCGGAGCCTATGAAGGCAGTAACCTCATCATCACGTTCGCTTACTTTTATGGTGGTCTGAACAATCGTCAGCAAGGGCTTACATCGGATATTATCCTTATTCGCCTGGCCGATGTGTACCTGATGCATTCCGAACTCTCCGAGACGGTAACGTATATGAACAAAGTCCGTGCACGTGCCAAACTGGCCCCCTATGCCGCCTATTCGCTTCAGAACCTGAAGAAAGAACGCCGCTATGAACTCTGTTTTGAGGCCCTTCGCTGGAATGACCTGCGCCGCTGGGGAGACGTCCGCCAGATTGTTGATAACCAGGAAGGAGTGGCCATCACCAACCGGGGCGTAACGGGAAAATATACCTTCGGCCAGTTTGATTTTATGGAACGATACAACGCGACCGGCGGCGGGTTTCTGAAAATTCCCGATTCACAGGTTACCCTGTCCGAGGGCGTTCTGGAACAAAATCCAGGCTGGGACAGTGCTTATGATTTTATAAGTCTGCCCTATTACGCAAATTAAAAAGAAAAAACATCAAACAGGAAAATCCGCCTCAAAAGGGCGGATTTTTTTATCTTTGAGATTATGAATATCCGATTACTCCTTTTTACCTCGCTTTTCGCTTTTATGGTACAACAGGCATGTGCCTGCACTAATTTACTCATCACCCGGGGCGCTACGGCAGACGGTTCCTGTATGGTCACCTATGCGGCTGATTCTCATACCCGCTACGGATGTATCGCCTTTTATCCGGCTTCGGTTCATCCGGCCGGCTCACTGCTGACTGTCCGGGAATGGGGCACCAATAAATACCTGGGAGAAATTGCCCAGGTTCCCTATACTTACTCGGTAGTAGGCAACATGAACGAACACCAGGTTGTTATTGGCGAGAGCACCTGGGGAGGTCTCGCTTCCCATCGGGACCCCAACGGAATGGTCGATTACGGATCGCTCATGTATATCTGCCTCCAAAGGGCACGCACAGCAAGAGAAGCCATAGAAGTATTTACTTCGCTGGCAAACACATACGGTTATGCCTCGAGTGGTGAATCCATTTCATTTGCCGATCCGCGCGAAGTCTGGTTCATGGATGTCATTGGCAAGGCGCCCAAAATTGTAAACGGAGTAAACGTTAACAAAGGCGTTGTCTGGGTGGCAGTGAAACTGCCAGAAGGGACTATCTCGGCACATGCCAATCAGGCCAGGATCCGCCGGTTCCCTCTGGACGATCCGGAGAGTTGCCTGTATGCTCCCGATGTAATTTCTCACGCCCGCGAAACGGGCCTGTACCAGGGGCCCGACAGCACCTTCAGTTTTGCCGATACGTACGGTCCGGCAGACGGGGCAACCGTAAGAGGATGTGACGCAAGGGTATGGGCCTTTTTCAACAAATACGGCGCCGAGGACATGACGCCCTACCTGCCTTATGCCCTGGGAAAAGACCTGAGCCGGCCGCTTCCTTTGTACGTAAAAGCCAAAGAACGGCTGACGGTGAAAATGGTGGCCGATATGATGCGCGATCATTACGAAGGAACCCCCATGGACATGACACTCGATATCGGCGCCGGAGGAAATGACCTTCCGTACCGTTGGCGTCCCATGGGATTCGAAGTGGACGGTAAAAAATATATCAACGAGAGGGCTATCGCCACCCAGCAGACTGGATTCTGGTTCGTGGGCCAATGTCGTTCCTGGCTGCCCGACCAGGTAGGCGGTATTTTCTGGTTTGGCGTAGACGATGCGGGGACCTCGCCGCTCACTCCGATCTATACCTCGTCACTGGAAGTTTCGCCTCATTATGCTCTGGGGCAGGGAGCCTCTATGCTCCAATATTCTCCCGAATCTATGTTTTGGCTGTGCAACCGCATTGCACAGTTTGCATACCTGCGTTATAACCGCATCGGGGCCGAAGTACGCAAAATCATTGACCGGCACGAAAACGCCTGTCTTACGGAAATCCCTTCGGTGGACCGGAAAGCCAAAGAATTATGGGAAAAGGATCCGCAGGAAGCCCGCCGTTTCCTGACCGGTTATTCACTGCAATCGGCTGCTGATCTTTTTAAACGATGGCAGCAACTTGATATCTATTTACTGGTCAAATATATAGATGGGAACACCAAGCAACAGAATCCAGACGGCAGTTTTATGCACAATGCATATTCAGATTCCATTCCGGTTGGACCGGTCCAGGAAGGATACAATCAACGCTGGAAAGAAGCCGTTGTCAAAGATACCGGCAACAGACTGCTGGAACCGTAAGACTAACTCAGCCGATTAATGCGAAACGTTCAATCGGCTTTTTATATAATCGCTGGGTCGTTGCTTATAAAATTTTATAAAAGTCTTTGTAAAATAGGAAGGTGATGCAAATCCGGATGCAAAGGCTGCTTCTGATATAGTTTTATGCTCGTTAATCATAATATGTGTAGCCTTTTTTAATTTTACAATATTAATGAGATCTGTTGGGGAATAATCGGTAATTTCTTTCAGCTGTCGGTAAAATTTTGAACGGGACATGTTCATATGTGTAGCAATATCGTCTACATTAATCTCTTCGTGAAGATTTTCTTCAACATATTTACGAAATCCATGTATAAATTCCTTGTAACCATCGGCGATCGTCTTTTTTGGTTCACCAAGTATTCCGTCGGTTTCAAGTAGTTTATTAATGTTTTTTTGTCTTTCTATTAATTTTTTTTGTATTAAATCCAAATAACCGA
>DHQY01000004.1 GCA_002408205.1 Bacteroidales bacterium UBA5326
GCAAAAATCATATAATGTTGAATGTTAGCTGATTATGAAATTGAGAAAATAAATGTGTCGAAGTCAGGAGCAAATTCTTCTTCTTTTTGTAATAATTCCTTAGCATCCATAATTATTTAATAGTCTTAAATAGTCGTAAGCATCCGATAACCCCGTTTAAAGTTACCAATTTCAATCAGACTTTGTCAATCACACACTAATTCGTACAATTTTTAAAAACTGGACCAACTTCAGTGGAGTTGGTATGAAGTTGTATAAGTTGATGTAAAGTTGTGCAACATTTTAATGTTGCTTATTTTTCCTTGATTTGACCCACACTCCTTGTCAATGGAAGAATTGATCCTCGAAGCATAAACGGCAGCCCATTTATAAATCTCCTCCCGGAAATCGCGCAATGAAACTTCCTGCACCAATAACTCGGTAAATGCTCGTTCAAATTTTTCTTCGGTGAATTTCATTTAATTCGCTTTATTAATTCTTCAAAGCATTTAGCCACTTCATTTTCAGCAGGAATTGGTCTATATGCCAAAGCAGATAATTCAGTTTGATATATTTCTTTTAATTGTTTCCATATGGCTGGAAAATCAGCCACTAAAGGAGATTCTGAAATTAACTTAATTTGCCATCCTGTCGGTTCTTCAAACATATCCCTGTCGTGTTGCAAGATTGTTTCAAATTGTTTCTTAAACGAATCAGATGCAACAAATTCAGCGCATTCAGGATTTTTCATTAAGAAGTATAAATCGTAAAAATGCCGTATCTTTTTTGAAATACTTTCAACGGCATTTTGTTCGAATGAAAACCGGATTAGTGAAATTGTTTTCTCCAACAACGTTTGTTCTTTGCTCAACACATTTATCTCAAATGGTTGAAGATCGTATTGCTCTATGTATTTTTCATTTCCTGTCTGCTGTAAGAAGTCAAATGCAAAACTTTTTAAGGTAAGCCGTTGAAAAGGAAAAGGATTGGCAAATGAATTTATCTCGACAATCAATTTGTTGTTCTTATTACTTTTATTTGTGGTCACATATTCAAAAATAGATTTTCTGAATCGTGAACCTTTGCTGGTAACACCATCCATTTGCACTTCGGTTAAATCGGATGTGATTTCTTTTTCAATAGTGCGGATGATGGTTTTAATTTCATTATCTGTTTTACCTTTGTCGTTTATAATGGCAATATCAACATCCTCCGAAAATCGCTCTATCAGATTATATCCTTTTGATAGCGATGTGCCTCCTTTAAAAACCGCTTCATCAACATATTTATTTTTTGCCAATCGACTTAACACTAATGTTATCCAGTAATCTTTTTCTACAAATTCCAATTTAATATCTAAGTGCTGTGATGCAGCCCTCAATGTGTCCGAGAATAATTTTATGTCGTGGTGCAGTTTCATAACAGATTCCATTTTTCGGTAGCTATTAAAACCTTTGAAATGCCCGAAAGCTTGTATTTAGTAATCGGATTGAGCGATTTAAACAAGGGTCGTGTTATTTCGGTTTGCTGTAATTGCTCCAACATAGCTCCTAATAAAGCCCGTGTAACCGGTGGATATTTTAATGCCAATCGAACCAATGAACTTTTATCATTTTCGGTTAATTCTTTTAAGATACTTAAAAACCTTCGGCACGATGATTCTATGCCAGCATCGGGAATTTTTTTTATGTATCTTAATGCATCGAGTATTTGAAGTAAAGGGATATTTTCTTTTGTAATGGTGTTTTTTTGTTTGATAAATGAAATGGTATAACGCTCGCGCTTGAAATTTGGTCTTATTTGGTTTCGCCCTATTTGTATGGTATTGCTAACCTGCGTGGTTAAGCCCAATTGATTGTATATGCTGTAACCAGTAAGGTAACCAATTATTTTACCATTTTCTTCCAGTAAGTCTTTTACTACCTGTTTTTGGTCGGGCAACAGGTTCCCGAATGGTGTGGTTTCAGGTTTATAATATTTACCTTTGGCGAGTTTCATTATCTTACCGGATGCCACCATTCGGTTAAGTGCTTTTATAATGGCTTCTTTCTTGTTCACCTCGGTTATAAAATCAGCATAGGTGAAAACATATCCTTTCGGAAGCCTGTCGATTGTAAGTGATATGTACTCAGATATTTTCATTAATAAATTGTTTACGCAAAAGTAATAAAATTGTCCAGTAAATTATAAAATAAACTGGACATTCGGTGAATTTTATTCAAATATTATTCAAACTCGTTACTTAAACCCATCATCATAGTATGATGTCCAATATTTTTTATTGCATCCAATGGCGTTTTTTTCTTTCGTTTTTATAATTAGCGGAACTTTTGCGGAACTTTTTAGAAAAGAAAAAACCAAACTACTGAATTTCAATAGTTTGGCTTTAGTAAACGTGCCCAGGACAAGACTCGAACTTGCACACCGCAACCGGCACCACCCCCTCAAAGTGGCGTGTCTACCAATTCCACCACCTGGGCATTTTCGAGCGGCAAAGATAAGATATTTTTCTTTATTCTTCCTATCTTTGTAAGGTAAAAAATGTAAAATATGGATTTGCACACAACAATCTTGCAGAAGACTAAAGAAATGGCAGCCGCCTTAAAGACACAGGGCGCGGACAAACCGGCCCCGGAAGATTCTTTCGGTGTTTTTTCCAAAAAAGGCGATATGATCTACCTGGTTGGAAATACGGAAGGTCATAAGGTTGACCTAGACAGCGATTATAAGATCCAGAAAATTATGCTTTCCGCTATGAGACGTGAACTGGTCTCCTGTGTTCAGGAAGTCGCCGCGGGAGGAATCATTGAAGCTTTGTTGCGTGCCGCCCTGCCTGCGGGACTGGGATTTGACATCACTACCGATTCCGAGATCCCGGAAACCGAATTTCTCTTTCATGACCCCGGGACGTGTGCTGTGGTTACAGTGCCGGTAGAGAAAGATGAAGAATTGGTGCAATATTTTTTTGATCACAATGTTTCTGTAATGACATTGGGGCATGTTACCAAAGGTGATATCCGTATAGATGACCAGCCTTACGGCAATATAAAGACTCTCTGATGTGATACCGGCACTGTTCAACAGTATCGCTCCGTTTTACGACCGTGCCAATCGATTGATATCGTTTGGCTTAAACAGTTTTTGGCTTAAAAAAATGGTAAGGCGGATACGGGAGGCTAACCCTGCCCGTGTGCTCGATCTGGCCTGCGGCACAGGGGTCCTGACCGCTAAACTGGCCGCATTGGGACCACTGAAGGTTATAGGTCTGGATCCGTCGGAAGGAATGCTCACTCAGGCAGAAAAAAGAACAGCCGGCGCCAGGAACATTTATTACGTTAAAGGTTTTGCCGAGGCTTTGCCATTTGAAAAAGAATCGTTTAATACGGTTACGGTTTCGTACGGTATAAGGAATTTTGCGGACCGCTGTGTGGCCTTCAGTCAGATATACAGGGTGCTCGAGCCGGATGGAACGTTGTTCATTCTTGAGTTCTCACCCGATATGCCTTCCTGGCGAAATGCCTTACAACGCTTTTATATCCATTCTGTTTTGCCTGTCCTGGGATGGATGGGTACCGGGAAAAAAGCAGCCTACAGGTACCTGAGGGATTCCGTGGAATCTTTTCCGCATGCCTCAGTAATTAGCGAAGAACTGTCCGGCGCCGGATTTTCTGTGATCTCTTATACACGCTGGTTCCCGGGCATAGCCGTATTGTTTATTGCAAAAAAACTATAGATGAACATAAATTCCGGATCCATACTGTCGCTTCTGATTTATTTGTTCTATATAGGACTGGCTTTTTATTTCATATACGACCTGGTGTTCAGGCGTCATAATCCCATCAAGTCGCTTTCCTGGATTGTGGTCATGCTTTTGCTTCCTTACATCGGGCTCGTTCTGTATATTTATTTCGGCCGAAATTTTAGAAAAACTAAAATGTACAGCCGTAAAGGCCTGCACGACGAAAAACTCAAGCGTGAATTGAGCTCGCAGCAGGTAGAAAAACTGAACCGGCCCGACATAGAACTGCCCAACGATCTGGCAGAGCATAGAAAACTTATTCTCCTTGCGCTGAATAACAGTAAAAGTCTGCTCACGGAACACAACAACGTGCATTTGTTTTTTACGGGGAAAGAAGCTCTCGAGGCCATGTATGAATGTGCAGAAAGAGCATCGCACCATATTCATTTGCAGTCTTTTATTCTGGAAAACGATGCTATTGGGACCCTCTGGAGAAACCTGCTCATAAAAAAAGCAAGAGAAGGCGTGGAAGTACGTCTTATATATGACGATTTTGGAAGCTGGCATCTTCCCAAAAAATACGTGGGAGCCTTACGGATTGCCGGCGCTCAGGTGGAGTCCTTCGGAAAAGTGGGTTTCCCCGGATTTCGGGCTATGATCAATTACAGAAATCACAGAAAGCTGCTGATCGTCGATGGTAAATGGGGATTTCTGGGAGGAGTGAACCTGGCAGACCGTTACTACGACGGAGGTACAAGCCTGCAATGGCGCGATGCCCATATTCGCATAGACGGTGAGGCCGTTACACAGATCCAGTCGAGTTTTCTTATGGACTGGTTCTTCATCACCCATAAGAACTTAAGGCTTAGAAAAAGATACAATTACCAGTTACCTCAGCTCAATACGGAACCGGCCCCTGAAACGTGTTTTACACAGATTGTCAGCTCCGGCCCCGACAGCGATTGGGCGGACATCATGCAGCTGTATCTTACGCTCATTACGCAGGCAAAAAAACGTATCAGTCTCATTTCTCCCTATTTCATTCCCAACGAATCTATTTTGAATGCGCTCCGTACCGCAGCCCTGGGAGGGGTGGAAGTGCGTATCCTGCTGCCGGAAGAGGGAGACAGCCGTTTTGTTCATTTTGCCAGCCTTTCGTACGTGAGTGAGCTGCTCGATGCTGGGATAAAAGTTTACCTCTATACCAAAGGTTTTATTCATGCCAAGGTAATCAGTATTGACGGTACTTGTTGTCTTATAGGCTCAGCCAATATGGATAACAGGAGCCTGGAACATCATTTTGAGGTCGGGGCCATTATTTACAATAAGGAAGTAAGCTCTCGCGTTGAGTCTCAGTTTGACAGAGATTTGTTGAACAGCCGCCTGATTATTCAGCGTATATGGGAAAAAAGGCCTGTGCATAACAAAATATACGAAGGCCTTACCCGTCTGCTAAGTCCTTTGCTCTGAACTATTCCACATAAATCTCCTGTACAATGGTTTCCTGTGTGCCGTTGCTGAAACTGAGTACGGCCTTAACGGTATGCGTACCGCTGGTCAGGGTAATTCTATCGAGCGCGTCTTTAGGTGTATTGTCGAAATACCAGTTTACGGATGCCGGGTCACTTGGGGCCGCATTTTTCATGAGCGAGAATGTATACCGTTCCCCGACGGTATATGTATCTTTGGCGTTCAGTATGGAATGATAAGCCAGAAGCCGGGTATTTCCCATGGTGAAAGAAATGGTGGTACCTGTTTCTGTGATGTTCGAAAGATTATAACCGGTAGCATTGTTTTTCCAGTCTTCTGCGGCAGGCGTTGTGGAGGAAGTGAAGGCAGTCTTTCCCGATGTCCCGGGGAAAGGAGCGTCTCCTATCAGGTCAAAGCATTCGTGATCGGAGTATGCGTTAACTTTATTGTTAGACCAACGCGAAACATACTGGAGGGTTGTGTCTACGTGGTAGATCATCAACCCGTGCCCGGGAATATAAGCGTCCCATCCCGTTTGCTGGCGGTTCTCGTACAGGTAATAATCACCGGAGGTTGAGGTGGAAGAAGTGTAGGCAACATCGTTCTGAACCGGGGCAAGCTGGTAGAATCCGCTGGTGCCCAGCGAGGTAATATCACTTTCGGTCATCCAGTCCAGCAGGTAACGTTCCATGCATGTTAAATACGGAGGCGTGTTGCCGTTATTGGAATAATTTCCCGTATCCATTAACGAGTAATAACCTAACCCATTGGCTTGCCCGTTCTTTTTGTAGTCTGTGTCGTAAAAGTCGGGAAGCCCCAGCACATGCCCGAATTCGTGACAGAACGTTCCTATCCCGGTAAAACGGGTGGTATAATCTGCCTTGTTGGTCTTTAATTCAGAGGCGCAGGCGTAACGGTACACTCTTTTGCCGTCCAGATTAGGGTAGGGGGAATCTAGTGACCAGGCGTGGGGCCAAATAGTAGTAGGATCCTCGCTGTCGTTCTGTCCGCGGCCCGCAAAAAAAATAAAAATATTATCTACGTAGTTGTCTCCGTCGTGATCGAACTGAGCGAAGTTTACCTGCGAATCAACGGCGTTTGTTGCTTCGACAACCAGATCTTTAACGTAAGACGTGCCATCATCTCCGCTGTAATAGGCAGAATTATATTTAGCGGTCACCGGCCCGGCCACTACAAACTGAGGGTCAAAATCGCCCCTTGAATTGTCAAAATAATAATCTTTTGCTGAACCTGTGGCTCCGTTTACATTGTAACCGTTCTGATTCAGCAGGTTAAAGAATGCCTGTTGGGGCGAGGCTGTGGTAAATTTGGTGTCCTGGAATTCCACCAGGATAACCAGGAATGTACCCGACCCGGTCGCGAATGGCTCCGGATCCTTAACGAATTCATCATTTGCTTTGGTCCTGATTAAAGTTGCCTGAGCTGCCGCCCGGGCTAAGCGGGCTTTTTCTATGGCTGCCGCAGGCGGCCTTACGGACGTCAGCGTCTGGTCCAACAGGGCAATATTGTTGTATACGGCTCTGATGCCGGACAGTTCTTTGCTGCCGTCGGCTTTAAAATCGGCATAATAGAAAAATCCGTCCGATCCCCTGGACACCAGGCGTTCTCCGCATGTGGCCCAATTCAGGAACTCATCGCCATGGATACGGATGGTAATGGTGCTTCTGTCGGGTTGAACTACCTGAACGGGATAGGGCGATGCGGCCACGGCAAAGGTACGTTCCGGTGACAGAGAGATCAGCAAAAGAATAAAAAGAAAGAATAAGGCTGTTTTTTTCATGGTCCGGTTCAGGGTTTGGGGATAATGTATCCTGTAAGAGTAAGTTTATCTATGAGCCATATCCTGTCCTCTCCGTTGCGCAACACAGTCACACGGGGTGCGGCTGTCGTTACCTGGCTTAATCCCTGGGCCGAGACGGAAAGAATAAACTCATCTTCCTGTTCCGGGCTCTGCGGAACAGATTCCAGCAATAGCAGGGTGCCGGCTTTGTAGTTCTGGATTCTGAATGAACAGGCCGGGCCGTTAAGCATGGCCCATTGATCTGTATACCGATGGTAAACGCAGACCGGATTGGTCCCGGAATAGATTCCGAATACGGTCAAATTCAGGAAGGGGTGTTGGGCATATAAGGCCTGGACCACCACAAGGGAATCCCTGGCGGTTCCGCTGCCGTTACTTATATAGATCTTGCCGGTGCGTGAGGTCAGCTGTGGATTTGAACCGGCCGTAAATACAAGTTCTTCTTCCCGTGTGGCCCGTGTTTCAGTATGTGTGATCCAGCCCGACGCTGCTGTTCCTACAGTCACGGAATAATCTGTATTGGTTTCCAAACGGGCAGTAAAGCTGCTTTGATCGTCCAAAAATACGGTGTCTGCAAGAAAACGGAGCACCGGTTGAACATACTGAATAACGGTAAGCGTATCCGAGAGAGAAGATTCAACGTCTTTAAATACAATACGGGCGGTTCGGTCTACAGAGCCTGAATAGCTGTTTACCGTCACCTGTACCCTGTCTGTTCTTATAGCTTTTGTCCCGGACACGGTAACCCAGTCGGGAGAACCGGGTATAGTAATATCATAATCAATATTTGTCTGTAATTCAACCATATACGTACCACCGGACGATGAGGCGTTTATATGGTCCGGCGTTAATATCAGGCGGTCCAGCTGAGCCTGAAAAACGTTTACGGTATCCGCTACGTTCCCGGCAGAGAAAATCACCATGCCCTGACGGTTGCCGTTTACTGAACCGGTGGCTACGGAAAAACGTTCCACAGAATCTGTCAGCCCCTTTGTGTTCAGCTGTGTGATCCATGACGAGGCAGGAGGAATGGTAACGGTGTAATCGGCATTATGGCGGACCGTAACAGAAAAGGTTCCTCCTTCCGAAGTGAATACTTCCTTGTCTGCAGTAGCAAAGAGCGCATTCGTCTGTTTTTGGGTTACCAGTAAATTTGACGATGCGGACGTGTTGCTGATCCCAATGATCGCATTACGGTCGTCATAAGCCGTATTGGCCTGGCCCGAAGTGACCGTGACCACATGGATCCCCGCTACGCCCGAGGTGGGGGAAACCGAAAACCAGTCGCCTTCGCTTCCCGGGGTCGGCAAGGTAACGGCCCATGGCGTTTTCGAAACCACAATAAAGGTTTTGGCAGATCCGGCAGTAGAAGCCAGGACCACACTGCGTGGGAACAGCTCGAGGTTGGAAACAGCCTGACGGAACAAAACGGTAACGGTATCTGTTGCGCACAGGAGAGTTATTGTCTGATGCCTTTCTGTTTCTCCCAGATTGGGTTTAATAAGCGTAAACACGGCTGTTTGCTTTCCCCGTTTTCCTGTCAAAGGCGAAACGGAGAACCAGGGATCGGGAAGCTGTGGAACCTCAATGCGCCAATCCGATGGGGAGGAAAAGCGAATATGTACCGTATCCTGCAGAGCCATGGAAGAGGGAATGTCCAATACCGGAGTGAACACCTGCATGAGTTCGGGGGTTTCGCTTACCGGAACACAGGAATTAATAAAGAAGATCGAAACTGTTATGATAACATAACGGAAAATCAGTGGCCTTGCTTTCATTGTCAGAAATCCATGGTATATTATAGCAAATATATGTAATAATTTCTTACTTTTGCGATAGTAACCCCATTTACTATTAGCTATGATACTAAGTAAAAAAATTGGAGTTTATTTAAACCAGGCTCATTTTCTTTTTAAGCAATGTTTCCTTAATGAGCTGGTTAAGAATAATGTAGATCTGACTCCGGAACAATACCTGCTCATAGATCTCTTGTGGGACAACGGTCAGATGACTCAGCAGGAGATTGCCGACGAGATGCAGAAGGACAAAAATTCAATCACCAAACTGATTGACGGTCTCCAGAAAAAAGGGTATGTGATCCGGCAGGCCGATGCCGAAGACAGAAGAAAAAACCTGGTGCTTGTTACCGATATGGGCCAGAAACAAAAAATGGAAGTGACGCGTATTGCTATTGATGCCGTAGACAATATACTTAACGGAATTCCCACCGATGAACTGAATACCGTTGTTGAAGTGCTCAGTAAACTAAACAAGAACATGAAACGGCTCCTTAAAAAGAATGAATCTGAATAGAACCACGATGATTACTGAGTACCAACTGCAAAACTGTGCCAATGGCCGGCTTTTTGATGATCCCGGCTGGTTGTTGTCCGACCCTCTTTATGAAAAACCAAGCCTCATCAGATCTGTATATAAAAAAATTCAACTGGAACCCGGCCTTGCGTCAGACGGTATTTACCGGTTCTCAGACTGGTTGCCAGTAAACAGAAAGCTAAAAGGATCCGCATCTCCTGTGACATACAAAAGTGAAGGACTGGCCCGTCATCTGAAACTGAATCATTTATATATTACTTTTAACGGCTACTGGCCCGAAAAAGGTGCCTTCATGAAGACCTGCACGTTCAAGGAAACCGAGGCTTTTTCTGTGTGTGCGCATATCCCCGAAAATGAGAAACGTACCATGGTGGTGGCTTCTGCCGGTAATACAGCCCGTGCGTTTGCCAGGGTTTGTTCGGAAAATAAGATTTCCCTGCTTTTGTTTGTGCCATCTGATAATATTGATACCCTGTGGTTCGAAGAAAAACCGGATGATTGCGTAAAACTCATTTGTACCCCTCAGGGGTCAGACTATTTCGATGCCATTGAATTGAGTGAACAATATTGTGCCAAAGAAGGATATTTTGCCGAGGGCGGAGCTAAGAACATAGCCCGCCGCGACGGCATGGGGACCACGGTACTGTCTGCTGCTACTTATATCGGGCGGATCCCGGACTATTATTTTCAGGCTATAGGAAGCGGTACCGGGACCATTGCCGCCTGGGAAGCCAATCTTCGTCTGCTCCGCGACGGACGGTTTGGCAACGTCAAGATGTGTCTGTTGCCGTCTCAGAATGCACCGTTCCTTCCCATGTATGAAGCCTGGCAGAGCGGGACACGGGCGCTTACGCCCATGGATCCTGTTGAGGCGCGTAAGAAAGCGGCATCTATCCATGCCAGGGTGCTGTCTAATCGCAAACCGCCCTATTCCCTGCCCGGAGGGCTTTTCGATGCTCTGAACGATACGGGAGGGTCAATAGGTTATGCCACCAACGAAGAACTCGTCTGTGCCTCGGCGTTGTTCGAAGAATTGGAAGGGATAGATATTAATCCCGCTGCCGGGGTGGCTGTTGCGAGCCTCATAAAAAAAGTAAGGTCCGGGGAAATAGACCGAACCCGCATTATAATGCTGAACATCACCGGTGGGGGAGAAAAGTTATTCAGAGCCACTCATACAGTTACTTACCTGCTTCCCTGCGGGGCCTGAGCGGTGAATCCGGCTCGCTGGCCATCATCCGGTATTCAAGCCGGGAGACAAGGCGGGGACAGAATTTGGATAAAAAGACTGTTGCTTTGCCTACGGGTGTGAGTATAACAAAATCTTTGCGCTTAATAATGCCGCGCAGCATATGACGAGCGACTTCACGGGCTGTCATCATCCTGTCTTCAGCACGGGGCGTTTCTCCCTGACGTGAACCGTCGGCCGTAAGGGCTGAATAACGAACATTCGATGCCGTAAATCCGGGTGCAAAAGTCATAACGTGCAGTCCGTCGTAGAGATGTTCGGTCCGCAGCGTGTCCAGAAATCCGTTCATGGCAAATTTAGAGGCCGAATAGCCTGTTCTGGCAGGGAGGCCTTTGAAACCGGCAATAGATGTTACGCCAACAACAGAGCCTTTTCTTTCCAGCAGCCAGGGCAGGGCGTATTTGGTGCAATACACGCATCCCCAGAAATTAACGTCCATGAGTCTTCGTATTACATTAAGATCAAGATCCCTGAACAGGGCGCGCATTGACAGTCCGGCATTATTAACGAGAATATCAATTCGGCCAAAACGTTCAACGGTTTTTTCAATAAGACGTTTGCAGTCTTTCTCCAATGAAACGTCAGCAGCGACAATAAGTACGGGCGTTGACACCAATTCGGCCGACAGGGCAAGCAGTTTATCTTCCGAGCGGGCAGCCAGAACCAGGCAGGCACCTTCGCTTCCAAAGAGCCTGGCGCATTCAAGACCGATCCCGGATGATGCACCTGTAATTACGACTACCTTTTCCTTTAGGCAGGATGACATGATCAGATGATTGCCTTATTTTGAATCTCCTGTCCCTTATAAGCGCCGGCGTCCAGTTTCCTGTGAATTTCCTCGAAGGCGTTAAGGGTATATTCTACGTGTTCCAGATTGTGCATGGCGGTAGGGATCAAACGGTACATAATAACGCCTTTGGGCACTACAGGGTAAACAACCACAGAGCAGAAGATTTTGTAATGTTCGCGCAGATCTATAAGAATATTGGTGGCTTCGGCCAGTTCCCCTTTCAGGAAAACAGGTGTCACACAAGCCTGGGCAGCACCAATATCAAAGCCGCGTTTTCTGAGTCCGTCCTGCAATGCACGCGTAACGGTCCAGAGTTGTTCTCTGAGTTCGGGACGGTTCCGGACCATGTCCAGACGTTTGAGCAGACCTTCCACCATAGCCATAGGCAGGCTCTTGGCATAGATCTGGGAACGGAGGTTGTAACGAAGGTAGTTGATGATATCGGCGGGGCCGGAAAAAAACCCGCCGATCCCTGCCATGGTCTTGGCAAAAGCACCGAAATACAGGTCAACCTCATCCATTACACCAAAATGCTCCGATGTACCGCGCCCGTTCTCGCCCATAACACCAAAACCGTGAGCATCGTCAATAAGAATGCGGAAATTGTATTTTTTCTTTAGCGATACAATCTGATCCAGGAAACCCAGGGCACCGGTCATACCGTACACGCCTTCCGTGATAAGCAGGATCCCGCCGCCGCTTTCGCCGGTAAGCCGAGTGGCGCGTTCGAGTGCATGTTCGCATTTTTCCAGATTGTTGTGAGGATAAACAATACGCTGGCCCATATGCAGTCTCAGGCCGTCCATGATACAGGCATGTGCTTCCGAGTCGTAAACAACCACATCGCGACGGTTAAGCAGAGCGTCTATGGTAGAGATCATGCCCTGGTATCCGAAGTTAAAGAGGAATGCATCTTCTTTCTTTTCAAAATCGGCCAGCTCCCGTTCCAGCTGTTCATGGAGGCTTGTGTGGCCGCTCATCATGCGGGCGCCCATAGGGTAGGCAAGTCCCCATTTGGCGGCAGCTTTTGCGTCTGCATCCCTTACTTCCGGATGATTGGCCAGACCCAGGTAGTTGTTAAAGGTCCAGGCAAGCATTTGCTGCCCCTGGAATGTCATATAGGGTTGAATGGGTCCCTCCAGTTTAGGAAACATAAAATAACCGTGAGCTTTCTTACGGTATTGTCCCAGGGGTCCGCCTTCATCTTTTTTTATTCTGTCAAAAATATCCATAATTAAGCGTCAATATTTGCGTACTTGGCATGTTGTTCAATGAATTCTCTGCGCGGCGGCACTTCGTCTCCCATGAGCATGGAGAAGATCCGGTCAGCCTCAACGGCGTTTTCAATGGTGATCTGCCTGAGAATACGTTTTTCCGGGTTCATGGTGGTTTCCCAAAGCTGGGCGGCGTCCATCTCGCCGAGACCTTTGTATCGTTGCACTGTCACCCCCGCTTCCTTTCCCTTTCCCAGTTCTTCAACGGCGGCCCGGCGTTCCTCCTCGGTCCAGCAATATCGCCCTTCTTTGCCTCGTTTCACAAGGTATAGGGGTGGCGATGCAATGTACACATGCCCTCCCCGGATAAGGTCCACCATATGACGGAAGAAGAAGGTGAGCAGCAGGGTGTCAATATGGCTTCCGTCCACATCGGCGTCGGTCATGATAATGACGCGATGGTAGCGCAGTTTGCTCAGGTTAAGAGCCTTACTGTCTTCTTCGGTGCCCCTTGTCACTCCAAAGGCTGTATAAATATTGCGTATTTCTTCACTTTCAAAGATGCGGTGTTCTTGTGCTTTTTCCACGTTCAGGATCTTACCGCGCAACGGCAGGATGGCCTGGAACGATCGGTCACGACCGCTCTTAGCCGTACCGCCTGCGGAATCTCCTTCTACAAGAAAGATCTCGCACTGTTCCGGGTCACGGCTCGAACAGTCGGCAAGCTTGCCGGGAAGACCGGCTCCGGACATCACGGTTTTGCGTTGTACCAATTCGCGCGCCTTTCTGGCGGCGTGACGGGCAGTAGCGGCCAGGATGACTTTGTCAATAATAGTTCTGGCATCTTTAGGGTTCTCTTCCAGGTAATTATCCAGGGCAGTGCTCACGGCCTGCGAAACTGCGGACATAACTTCGCTGTTCCCCAGTTTGGTCTTGGTCTGGCCCTCGAACTGAGGCTCGTTTACCTTAACAGATATGATAGCGGTAAGCCCTTCACGGAAATCGGCAGGATCAATATCGAATTTAAGTTTGCTCAACATGCCTGATTTGTCGGCATAACTCTTGAGCGTGGTGGTAAGTCCCCGGCGAAATCCACTCAGATGCGTGCCTCCTTCTATAGTGTTGATATTGTTTACATACGAATGAATATTCTCAGAGAACCCCGTGTTGTATTGCATGGCAATCTCAATGGGAACATTGGTCTTGTTTGTCTCCAGGTAGATGGGATTTTCTGTTAGAGGCTCTCTTGTTTTATCCAGGAATTTGACAAAATCGCGCAGCCCGTTATCTGAATAAAATACTTCTTTACGAAAGCCCTGCCTGGTTACGTTTTCAGATTCGACTTCCTCGGTGAAAGCATCTTCTTCTGCATTCTCCCTGTGATCTTCCATGGTAAGACTGATGCCTTTGTTAAGAAAAGCCAGCTCGCGCAGGCGCGCCGCCAGGATGTCGTAATTGTAATCGGTACCCAGAGTAAAGATTTCTTTATCAGGTATGAAATAAATCTCGGTTCCCGTGCGATCCGAGTCTCCGATAATAGCTACGTCGGCCAGGGGGACGCCGCGTGAATATTCTTGCCTGAAAATCTTGCCTTCCCTGTAAATGGTGGCAATGAGCGTACTGGACAAGGCGTTCACGCATGAAAGGCCTACTCCGTGCAAGCCTCCGGATACTTTATAGGAATCTTTAGAAAACTTACCTCCGGCATGCAAGACGGTTAATACGACTTCCAGAGCGGAACGGCCTTCTTTTTCGTGCATTCCGGTAGGAATTCCCCGGCCGTTGTCAATTACAGTTATGCTTCCGTTTGCGTTGATTAGGACTTCAATATTGGTACAATAACCTGCGAGAGCTTCGTCAATGGAGTTGTCAACTACTTCGTAAACAAGATGGTGCAATCCCCTGGACCCTACATCTCCAATGTACATGGAAGGACGCTTTCTGACTGCTTCCAGGCCTTCCAATACCTGGATACTTTCCGCTGAATACTGATTCTCTTTACTCACTTTTTTTATCTTTGATTAACATACAAAGATACGAAAAAGTGTGCAGAAATCCTAATTAGAAGCGCAGTGTCAGCCCTGTCCCAAATGTAATTCCCGGCTCGCGGTAAAGGTTATAATAATAGATCTCCCGGTCCAAAAGATTTTGACCGTAAAGGAACGTTGAGAAATGCCTGCCCCAAACGTATTCTACTCTGGCTCCAAGGTTAGTGAAGGCCGGCAGTTCAATAACCGGATCTCCGTCGTACAGGCCGGGGGCACCGGAGCGGCTGCGGTAACCTGCGGTAATGGCTACAATAATGCGTTCACGCCAATTATAACGGGCCTGACCGGAGACCTCCCAGGCGGGCATGTGCCAGGGTACAGTTCCTTGTGATAGTATGTATTTATACCAGGCGGCATGTATTTTAGCTTCGAAAGGTTTGGAATGGTAAGAAACCCATGCGCCTGCGGTGTATCGCGTTTCGTCGTCGTAATCCAGTTTGTAACACCCTGGATAGCCCGGAGGATAGGGGATTGTCCGGTAATAAATCTGGTCTTCGGTTATTCGGTAGCCGCCATAGATACGGTAGGAGAAAACATCCTGTATGGTTCCCGTAAAGCCTGCCTCGGCGTTCAAGCGGATACGCCGGTCGTTCATTAGCGGGTCAAGCAACCAGGGATTTTCTGGTATCCGGTTCTGCAGTGTGTTCAATTCCCTTTTCCCGTCCATACTAAAGTATACGGCAAATACGGGATCAAATGCGTAATGTGCCTCAATCCACGGGAATATATCAAACAGGCTCTCTTTTTCCGTTAACAGGAAACCAACACGCGCTCCTATACCCAATTTGTATTTTTCGCCGCTCCATATAACGTGCGGGAAAATGTTGACAATTGCTTTGGAAACCCATACGGAATCATCGGTAAGCTTTCGGCTCGAGAAAAAAGATTGTGCTCCCAGATTCACAGAAAAAACCCGGCTGAGATTATATCCCAGCAGAAATTCTCCATCCAGGGCATTTTCCCGCTGACTGGCCAGGCTGTCGACAAATTGCGCCATAGAGGCCGAGGCATGGCGGTAGCTCAGATCGGCACGGTATGACCAGGTGGATGCCTGGTTATTAAGGGAATAAAGACCTGCCTGTCCGCCTGCTCTGTAATAGGTTTGTGATGAAGGTGCGGCAATTGATAAGGGAAGCGGCCGGGCAAAGGTGTTGTACAAGTGTTCCCCGTCTGCTTTTATATAAAAACTATGTTTGCCCCGGCGTTCAAGAGTAAAAGAACCCTGGTTGGTCATGCGGTCGGTTTCATCCCAAAGTGAACGGTGTATGCCATCAATCCCCATAAACCACCGGGATTTAACAGGGAGCTGCAAATGAAGGTCGCCGGCCGGAGTCCATGGATATCCAGAGCCCAGGCTCAGGTATCCGAAATGTTTCTCATAAGGCTTCTGGGGCTCCATCACTGCAGCGGCCAGCGGAACAAAAGCGTATAGATTACTGAGCGGTTTGTCAAAAATGGTATATTGGAACAAGGTGTTGAAAGTCCGGAGCGAATCGGGAACACGTGTGTCAAGGACCGGTTTGGTCACTTCCATTAAGTCCGCATCGTAAAGACGTTCTACCTGGATCACCGGATTGATCTTGTTCTGAGCTGTCAGTGTGAGGCTCAGGAACAAAAAACATATTATAAACAAATGTCTCATTTTCCTTCGCATTGTTTCAAACGGTGTTCTGCCAGTTGGGCTATATCGTCTGGTTCAGCCGGTTTATATTCTTTTAATACACTTTCGTATGTAGCTTTTGCCTGGGTCCATTCTTCGCGTGCGGCAAACAGGTCGCCCAGCAAAATATAAGCATGGGCCAGCCAGTATTCCTGAGGAGTTTCAGTATCTGTGAGGTTGAAGATCAGAGCCTCGGCCCGGTCAAAGTTTCCTGAGTCGAATGCGTCTTTGCACAACAGGAAATATGCCTCGGCACCAATGGCGGTCATGGCGTCTTTAGACAGCTCTTCCAGCAGAGGCAGCGCCTTGTCGCGTTCTTCCAGGGATAGATAGCTTTTGGCAGATATATAGCGTGCATCGGTCCGGTCCTTTTCTGTAAGTGACATACTGGTAATCATTTTTTGTGCCTGGGCCAGTGCGTTTCTGTATTGTTTGTTTTTGTAGAACGACCACATGAGGCCCCGTTGCGCTTCCAGACGATTGTTATCAATGACGGCAATATCGGACAGGCTCATGTAGGCATCTACGGCTTCGTCGTATTGTTCGAGGGCGTACTTAATGGAAGCGTAGTTGCGGGTAGCCAGTTCGGTAAAAGAACCGGAAGGTTGTTGCATCACTACAAGGTAAGCATCGGCTGCCAATTGCATCTTGTCCATTTTGGCCAAACACTCGCCAAGATAGAAATATGCGGCAGGAATTTTTTCACTTTTGGGATATTCGGCAATGAAATTTCGGAGTGCAGTAATGGCAGAAGCATTAGAATTATTCAGATAGAGCTGTTCAGCCGATGAGAAAATAAGCAGTTCCTTTTCATCGGCTGTCTTGCCCGAATCGATACCCAGGCTGTTCAGGTAGTCGAAAAAGCCTTTGGAATCATTTTTGGCCATATAAACATTCTCTATACCTGCCAGGGCGTTGGCCGCATCGGGAGAATCGGGAAACCGTTGCATGACTTCTTTGTAAAATTCCAGCGCCTGATCCGGCTGTTGCAGATTGATGCGTATAAGGCCCAGTTCAACCAGAGCTTTTGCGTGATAGGCGCTGTGTTCCTGGAATGAAAGTATTGTGCGGAATATCTCTTCTGCCTTATTGTATTGGGAGGTACGTACGTAAGTACGGCCCTGCTCGAAAAGGGCCATTGAGATGAATGACGATGAGGGATATTCCTCAATCAGACGCCTGAGGGTTTCAAGCTTGACGGAATCTCTGTTGAGGACCCCTTCTGCCATGGCTATCTGGTAGAGTGCATAATCGGCATCTTTTGTCTTATTTTCAATGGCATTACGGTATTCAGAGGCCGCCAGTTCGTGGTCGTATTGAGCAAAGGCGCAATCTCCGAGCCTTAGATAACTGTCCGCAATATATTTCTTGTTATTACGGGTGAACTTTAAAAATTTGTTAAACCAATCGGCTGCGTTAGTATAATCGCGTTGTTTGAAATAAGCATAAGCAATATTGTAGTGACTTGTGCGGTACCTCTCCGGGTTGGCATAAGCTCCGCCTGCACTTGTGAATTGTTTCCAAAGGCTAATGGCATTCGAAAATTTATCGCTTCTATAAAGACATTCTGCTACCCAGTAAGGTTCTTCTGCCAGTGAAAAATATTTTTCAGCTTCACGGAACGATCCGTTCTGGTAAAGTTGAATGCCTCTGAGGTAAGCGGCTCTTTTCAGGTATAAACCGGTTTCGGCGGTGGGGTTTGTAATGGCCTGCAGTGCAGTTACTGCTCCGGAATAATCCTGAATAAGAAACGAGTGGGCGGCAATATAGGTCTGGATTTCATCGAGTTTGGGTGAATCCGGGTATTCTTTCCGGTAAGCCGAGAGAGCCTGAATATCCCCGTTGGTGTCGAACGACAGCTTAGCGTAATTAAAAAAGGCATCTTCCTTAATGATCGGATCGAAGTTCATGAGGCTGGCACTTCTGAATGCGTTCAGGGCTCCCAGTTTGTTTTTTAATTCAATGTATGCTTCTCCCAGATGGTAAAGTGCGTTCTGTCCCAGGCTGTCTGTCGTCTCCCCGGCAATGGCCAGTTGTTCGGCTGCCTGGCTGTAATTGCCCAGCTTAAAATGAAGGATTCCGGAATAATACCTGTCGGCGTGTGAAAGTTCCCTGACGCCGGTAAGGTAATCATCAAAAAAAGTACGTGCCTCGGGATGCCTGTTCAATGCAAAATACGATTCTGACAGAATCTTTGCCAGATTGATTTTTAGAGCAGGGTCGGCTGTGGCGTAGATCTTTTCGCCTTCCTGTATTACTTTCTCGTATTCGTGCAGGTAAAAAAGAGACTGTAAAAAATAGGTAGATGCCAAAGGAGCGTACATGGGTACGTCCCTGAGAGGTTCCAGCAAAGGTATGGCGTTGCGGAAATCACCCGCCGAATAATGAATATATCCCCTGTAATACATAGCTGCGGTTTTGAATTGATCTCCACCGCGATATTTTGTGGTTTCGCCAAACAGTACAAGCGCTTCTTTCTTTTGTCCGGCTTGCAGGCAGGCATACCCTTTTCTGAAGACATATTCCGCCCTGTATCTCAGGGGCAGTTGTTTGATTTTTACTTTGTTGTAGGTTTCAACAGCTTCTGCATTGAGCCCTTTGTTTAGTTGTAACGTACCCAGCCTGAGAAGAATCTCCTGCCTGAAAGGAGCTGTGGGGTATTCTTTTTCCCATTGGGCAGCCCTTGTCATTACACCGGGATCATTCAGGGCGATTTCACACAGAAGCATGTACGAGGCAACGGTCTTCCGGTCTGCCGGTGTGTTCAGGGCACTGATGTCCCGGAACAAGTTATACGCGCTCCAATATTGTTCCTGTTTATACAACTCAACGGCTGTCTGAAGGATATCTTCGGGGGAATGGGCCCGTCCCTGCCCCGGGGCCGCGGTCCCTGAAAGCAAGATCAGGCATCCGCCCAGGAGAATATGTCTGAAGTGTATCATAGACATAAGCTTTAACCTTACAAAGATAAGAGGATTTTCAAGAATCGTGCCTTACCGGCGCGGATGGTGTGACAGAATAGATTGCTGCCAGTGTGCTTTGTCTATGTGCGTATAGATCTCTGTAGTCAGTATACTGCAGTGACCCAGCATTTCCTGTACAACACGCAGGTCTGCACCGTTCTCAATCATGTGTGTGGCAAAGGAATGACGAAAGGTATGGGGCGATATGATTTTTTTTATCCCCGCTTTGCCGGTCTGTTCCTTAATCATAATAAACACCATGTTTCTGGAAAGTGGCCTGCCATAGCGGTTAAGAAACATATAGTCAGTGGCATTGGGATGGATGTTCAGCTTGTTTCTCCAGGGAAAATACAGCTCCAAAGCATGAACGGCGTGGGATCCTACCGGAACAAGCCGCTGTTTATTGCCCTTTCCTATTACTCTTATAAATCCTTCGTCGGGAAAATAATCTGTCAGTTTAAGGGTGGTCAGCTCGCTGACCCTTAGCCCGCATCCGTACAGCATTTCTATTATGGCCATGTTACGATGTCCCTCATTCTGGCTCAGGTCAATGGAATCAATAATGTTTTCGATCTCAGTTAATGAAAGTACAACGGGCAGGCGTCGTCCGGTTTTTGGAGCGGCCACGGTGGTGCACGGGCTATGTTTTATGTACTTCTCGGTTAAAAGAAAAGTGAAAAAAGTTTTGAGTGCCGAAAGCTGGCGCGCCTGCGTTCTGGGTGAAATGCCTTTACCGGTAACCGATGCCAGGTAATCCTGAATATGTATACCGGTTATATCGCGGGGACCGGGCATTGTGTCACCGGCCGCGATCTGCCTGTCTTTGAGAAAGTCCAGAAACCCGTTTATGTCTCTCAGATATGCATATCTTGTATTGTCTGCAAGGGCTCTTTCGAGTCTCAGGTAAATAACAAAGTCGCTCAAAATCCCTGTCCATTTATTTTCCGTAACAGGATTATTTTTCATATAGCCGTTCTGACTTTGTAGTCGTTACAAAAGTTCCTCAGACCGCACATATCGCATTTGGGTTCGCGCGCTGTACATACGTACCTTCCGTGGAGAATAAGCCAGTGATGTGCCCTGGCCCTTGTATGCACAGGGAAATGATCGTTCAGGTCATTCTCGACGGCAAGGGGGGTGGCCCCTTTAGAGAAACCCAGCCGGTGTGCCACCCTGAATACATGAGTGTCAACGGCAATGACATTTTTTTTGTAAACCACCGAGGCTACAACGTTAGCGGTTTTTCTTCCCACGCCGGGAAGTTTTTGCAATGCTTCGGGTTCCGGCGGAACCTGTCCGTTGAACGATTCCACCAGCATTTTGGCCATTCCCCAAAGATGATTGGCCTTATTATTGGGGTACGAGACCGATCTGATGTAAGGCAGTATCTCCCCGGCCGAGGCTTGGGCCATAGCTTCCGGGTTTGGAAACCGTTCCATCAGGGCGGGAGTGACCATATTGACCCTTTTATCGGTACATTGCGCAGAAAGGATAACAGCAACCAGGAGGCTGAAAGGATTCTCGTATTCCAGTTCGGACGATGCATCGGGCATATGTTCAGAAAACCAGCTGATAATCCCGTCTACTTCTTCTTTGCTTTTCATTATTCCATATAATGTGAAAAATCAAATTCTTGCTTATCTGCAACTTCTGAAAATCGGCCGGTTCCGCATTTAAAGATCCTTCCGGGATATCGTTGCAACAGGCTCATATTATGTGTGACCATAAGCATGGCAGGCTGCTGGCTATGATGAATGCTCATAAATAAAGCCATAATCTCCTGCTGTGTGTCGCTGTCGAGGTTCCCGGTGGGCTCGTCAGCCAGGATGATCTCCGGATCGTTCAGGATGGCCCGTGCAATGGCCACACGTTGCTGTTCTCCCCCCGAGAGCTGGTGCGGCATCTTGTGTTTTTTGTGCAGCATGCCCACATTTTCCAGGGCCTGTTCAATTCTTTTAGAGATATCTTTCCTGTTGCGCCATCCGGTGGAACGAAGCACAAATTCCAGGTTATCCCAGGCAGAACGGTCCTGAAGGAGCTGGAAATCCTGAAATACCACACCTATTTTTCTTCTCAGGTATGGAATCTGTCTGCGTTTGAGTTTTGTGAGATCGAACCCGGCTACCTCTGCCTGTCCTTTCTTTACAGGAAATTCTCCGATTAATGTTTTTATGAGGGATGTTTTGCCGCTGCCAACGCGTCCCACAAGGTAAATGAAATCTCCTTTTTCAAGCGTCAGATTCAAATCTGTAAGGATCAGATTTCCATCCTTGATGATATCGATGCCTTCGAGCCTGATAATTGCCATAACGGGGAATATTTGATGTACAAATGTAAGTTTTTTTTGCGGAGTAAGTACAATATTCCGGTTCTTTGTATACCTTTGCAGTGTACTAATGTTCTAATACACTAATGATACATATAAATAATCTGTCTTTCAGTTATCCGAAACATGAAGTATTCAGAAGCCTGACATTCAGTTTGGAAGGAGGAAATGTTTATGGACTGCTCGGGCAAAACGGAGTGGGCAAGACTACCTTGCTTAAAATCCTGGCAGGACTTCAGAGAAGTAATAAAGAGGCCTGTCTGGTGAATGGCTATAATCCGTATAAACGTCAGCCGGCATTTTTGCGCGAAGTGTACTACCTGCCCGAAGAACCGGCCTGTCCTCCGGGAACCGTCAATGATTTTGCCAGATGTTGCGGAGGTTTTTATCCCCGTTTTGATCTGGGACAGTTTTACGGTTTGCTTGATCGGTTTGGTATTCAGCCCCTGGCCCGTTTTAAGGACCTTTCGGCCGGACAACAGAAAAAAGCGCATATCTCCTATGCCATAGCGCTTAACACTTCGCTGCTTCTGTTGGACGAACCAAGCAACGGAATGGACATACCTTCCAAATCTCTTTTCAGAAGTGTCGTCTCCCAGCATATAACACCGGAACGTGTGCTGATAATTTCCACACACCAGGTCAGGGATTTGGAAAACCTCATAGATCCTGTCATTATTCTCGACAAAAAGGGTGTTGTACTTCATGCCACTATTGAAGAGATTGCGCAGAAGCTGTATTTTTTCCGCGATGTGGATGAGGACCCAAGCGCCCTTTATGCAGAAGAAGTCCCTGCGGGCTACTCGATGGTTAGATCCAATACGGCTCATCACGACAGTAAAGTCGATCTCGAGATATTATTCAATGCTGCATTATTACACAGGGATTGGTTCACCGATCATTTCAAAAAATAGTCATTATGGGAAATATCTTCAATTTTAAGAGATTTGGAATGCTTTTGCTCAAGGAGCTTAAGGAATTTCCCCTGTCATACGGATTGTCCGTATTGAGTGCTGCCGGGGTGTATGTGCTGATTATGGCGTTAGCTATGCTTAACGGTATTGATCATCCTGTTGGCATTTTCTTCCGTATGACAATGATCTCACTGTTGATTGTTGTACTGATGGTTGTAGTGCCTTCCAAAATGTACGGGTATGTAAACCATTATAAGAAAGGGATTTATTATACCTTATTACCTGCCTCGGCTTTTGAAAAAATGCTGAGTATGCTCATTATCTGTTCCGTTGTTACAGGACTTGTCTCATTTTCCATACTGGTTCTGACAGATTATCTGGTTTATGCCTTATTTCCCTGCCGGCTGGCAGGTACATTGTTCGGAGAAGCCGGTTCGGTTACGTTCTTTAGTTCGGAAATATTCAGTGTGGTCATGTTCCAGGCCTGTTTTATTCTGGGAAACCTTTATTATAAAAAACAAAAAATAGCCAAAACAATTGTTTTTCTTATGTTCCTTGCCGTTATTTTTGGTGTGATAAGCTTTATTATTATCACTCAGATAGGTGAGGATGTCGTGACTGCTTTTCTGCAATCCAAAATGGGAGATATTCCTTCCGATGTGAATTATTTTGACCTTAAGAAAATGAATGATCTGTCGGAGTCGCTCAGGCAGTTACCCTTTGTCAGAATAATGGCTCTTGTTGACTACATTTCATGGTCTGTTATCGGAATCGGCTGCTGGACAGGATCGTATCGGCTGATAAAAACCAATAAGTATTAGTATGGAATTCAACGAGCATAAAGCCATTTATCTCCAAATTGCCGAGACATTATGCGAGCGCATACTTATCGGTAAGTGGAAAGCCGAGGAGAGGATCCCGTCTGTACGCGAACTGGGTGCTTCCCTGGGTGTGAATCCCAATACAGTTGCCAGAACCTATGATTATCTTCAGCAAATGAATGTTATATACAATAAAAGAGGCATAGGGTACTTTGTTACTTCGCAGGCAAGAGAAGAGATAGTAAGTGTTATGAAAACCACTTTTCTCAAAGAAGAACTACCTAAGTTCTTTAAAAAAATGAACCTGCTTTCCATTCCTTTTGATGAACTAGAAACGATTTATAAACAAAACAATCAATGATCAGAATTTTTTTTCTTTCAATGCTTCTCTGCGTTTTGTCTGCAGGAAGCGCATTTTCGGCAAGCAATACCACCGTGGTCAACGGTCGGGTTATTGATAAAAACAGTGGCAACCCCTTATCTTATGCAACGGTTGCCATACGTAACGATGAAGATGTAGTAGTGGCCGGCGCAACGTCTGCCGAAGACGGCACTTTTGAAATGGCCAACGTACCTTATGGATCTTACAGGATGATCACATCCTTTATGGGATATAAGAACCTCGAAATAGATGTCACCCTGGAGGCAAGTAAACTGGATGTTGGTACCATAGAACTGGAAGAAGATGCCCAGACTTTGGCAACGGCAGTAATTACAGCTAAAGTGCCTGTTATTGAGCACAAACTCGATAAAATTGTCATGAATGTTTCCGAGGCGGTATCTACTCAGGGAAGCAATGCCTTGGAAGTGTTGCGCAAGGCCCCCGGTGTGACCATAGATATGGACGGTAACGTGAAATTGAACGGACAGGCCGTGAGCATTTGGATTGACGGACGTCCTTCCTATCTGAGCGGACTCGAGCTGGAAGCCTTGTTACGTTCTACCGACGGAACCACTATAGACAAAATTGAATTGATGGCGCACCCTTCTGCCAAATACGATGCAGAAGGCAGTGGCGGTATTATCAATATTCGCATGAAAAAGAACGTCCTGAAAGGCTTTAACGGCTCTGTGAACGGGTTCTACGGAGGTATGAAGCACGAACGGTATGAACAGGAAGGCGGAGGCGGTCTTACTCTGAACTACCGCTCGGAAAAAACCAATACCATGGTTAATTACAGCGGCCGTTATGAGGAAATGGGAGCTGTTCTGGATTCCAGAATGGGGTCTGCAGGGGAAGGCGGACTGGAGCAGATAGCCCATGCAGACTTTCTTATCGGATCTGAAAATCATAATTTAAAGCTGGCAAACGATTATTTTCTGAACAAGAAAAACACCGTTGGTTTTATACTTACCTCTATGCTCAGCGGAAATTCTCAGGATAACTTTGGAGATCAGAATTATACCAATACCTATTACAACAATCAATTGATATACAGCAAGAGAAGTGAAATCAAGACAGATAATGACCACAACAACATCCGCGGGAACCTGAATTACACCGGTATATTTAACGAAAATAAAGGACAGGAATTCACTTTCAATGCAGACTATGCCTATTTCGATATTCTGTCTGCTAATAATCAGATTAATTTGCTTGTTTCCGGGATAGGATTCGATGAGATATTCCGTCAGAAGGGACAGCAATACATCAATATGTTTTCTGGAAAGGCAGATTACCAGCAGACATTCTGGAAAACGGGCATGCTGGAAGCCGGTGTGAAATGGGCCATGACGGAAACAAATAACAATTTGTTCAGGGAAGATTTTTCAGACGGTTCCTGGAATCCCAATCCGGGGATGTCCAATGTGTTCAATTATACAGAACAGATTTCTGCGGCCTATATTTCTCTGGGGCGAATGCTGGGATCTAAGTGGATGTTTAAGCTGGGAATTCGCGGAGAATATACTCATGCACTGGGTAACTGGGTGTCAGCTGCCGAAAAGACGGAAAAAAATTATTTCAACCTTTTCCCGACCGTTTTTGCCGGATTCAATCCTTCCGCCAATTGGAACCTGACATTATCGTATACCAGCCGTATATCCCGTCCGAGTTTCAGCCAATTGAATCCTTTTACATCATATATAGATGCCAACACTTACGTACAGGGTAATCCGTACCTCGACCCGCAGCGTGCAGATCAGGTAATGTTAGGCGCGGGTTTTAAATCCCATTATAACCTGACGTTGATCTATGCGCATACCAAAAATCTTATTATGCAGTCTCCTCTTTATAACGAGGAAACGGGAATGAAGGTGTTTATGTATGATAATTTCGGGACTCAGACTATGGCGGGGGCATCTCTTTCTGTGAGTGAACTTCCTATTGTCAAATGGCTTACTTTCACTTTCAGCGGAACCTGCCTCTATATGGGCAACACGGCTACTCCTGCTTCTACGGGTACGCCCTCCGGTACTGCCGACTATGTGAATGACGGACTTCTTACAAACGCATACGGACAGTTCACTTTCCTGCTTCCGAAAGATTGGAAGATTGAACTTATGGGCATGTTCCAGGGACCTATACCTTACGGATATTTCAAAATAGACCCCATATTCATTTCCACTGCCGGGATAAAGAAAACATTCATGGATAACCGGGCTACCCTAAGCCTGAATATTAACGATATTTTCAATTCTTTTGCCAACAACCTGTCTTACTCTTTGGGAGAAGGACTGGACACTACGATGGATCAGAAGATCAATCTGCAGAAGATACAGTTGAGTTTCAGTTTCCGTTTTGGACAAAGTAAAGCAACACGTACCAGAAAAGTGGGTGATTTTGATGAGGCGTCGCGTGTGGGAACTACCGGGGGAATCTCAACCGGGACATCGGGCGGTTTGAAATAAATCAGAAGTTTATATGATAAGAGGGGGCCGGAGGTCAATTTGACTGATGGTCCCCTTCTTTTTTTTATTTTTTTGGTGTAAGGCGTACCATTACCACTCCGTGAGGCGGCACATCGGTTAGTAATCTTTCCCTTGTAGTACCAATCTCTTTGTGTTTCCAGAGATCCCTTACGGTATATTCTGTGGTGCGCATATTAACTGCTCTAAGAAAATACATGGTGTTTTTGAGCCAGTCATGATTGAGTTTCCAGATATTTTCACTCCGGTTCATGAAACATACAGCGACTTCTCCTCCATCCAGCTCTTTGGCCCAGATCTCGTATTCACCCATATCCATAAACCGACGGGCCTGGTTTCCCAAAGGATCCTGGTTTACGGCTATCGCCTCTTTGTTTGTGAGGATCTCGATGGTTTCTTTATCCATGGAGCGCAAGTCGTTCCCCGACATCAGAGGGGCTGCCAGCATACACCACATGGAAAAATGAGTGATGTATTCGTCGCGGGTCATTCCACCGTTGCCTACTTCAAGCATTTCGGCGTCGTTCCAGTGTCCAGGACCGGCATATGGGTACAGATCGGCCATTACATCTATGATTTCCAATACACCAACACCTCCCCAGTCGAAAACGCCCCGGTAAATATCCCGGATATCGGGAGTAACACGCCACAGATGCCCAATACCTTTGCCCCATTCCCAGGGTTTGTTTTCACCCCATTCACAAATACTGAAAACAATGGGACGTCCGCATTCTTTCAGGGCATCGCTCATGGTTTTGTAAGCAGCGCGGGCATTTTGACCCTGATTGGAACACCAGTCGTATTTCAGATAATCAACACCCCATGAGGCATATTGACGTGCATCCTGGAATTGATACCCCCTGCTGCCCGGGCGTCCCTGGCAGGTATGAGAACCGGCACAGGAATAGATGCCCAGCCTGAGTCCCCTGGCATGGATATAATCGGCCAGGTCTTTCATCCCTGAGGGGAACCGTTCCGGATCTACCACAATATGGCCATATTCGTCTCGGCCCACCTGCCAGCAATCGTCTATCACAATGTATTCATAGCCTGCTTCTTTCATACCGGAATGGCACATGGCATCTGCCATTTCTTTCAAAAGGGTTTCGCTTACGTTACAGCCGAATTTATTCCAGCTGTTCCAACCCATAGGCGGCGTTGCGGCCAGCGAGAGAAAAAGAGAATCCTTAGCAGTCATGGCCGGTCCATGATACATCTGGGCATGCGTCCCGACAGCCGAAAAGAAAATACAAATTAGTAATAATACCTTTTTCATAATCTGAATTATTTATTGCAATACAAAGTTGGCTCGATTTACCTGTAGAAAAAGAAAAATAATCCACTTTTACGCAAGTTTCGTCTAAGAGTCCATTCTCACATTTGATTTATTATATTTGCATTATGCAAACATATGAATTAGGCATCGCCTTTGGCGGTGGAGGGGCTAAAGGTTATTACCAGGCCGGAGTATTTAAGCGTCTGCTGGAAATGGGTTGCCGTCCGGGCATTGTTTCGGGAACCAGCGTTGGGTCCCTGGTTGCTGCTCTCTATGCAGACGGACATACTCCGGATGAGATGATGGAAGCCTTTGCGGACCTTACCGTGAAGGATTTCCTGGAAGCCAGGATCCCAAAAGATTATATTGTCAGTCCGCTGCCCGTAAGAAAGATCCTTGAAAAAACACTTAGGGCCAGAACATTCGAAGAATTGCAAATTCCTTTAAAGGTGGTGGCCACATGTCTCGAGACCGGAGAAGGAGTTGTTTTTGACAAAGGTCCCCTTATTGAAGCGCTTATGGCTTCTTGCAGTGTTCCCGTGGTGTTCCCTCCGGTCCTTATAAACGGGAAGCATTATGTAGACGGAGGTGTGGTTAAGAACCTGCCGGTCTCTCATATCAGGAACGATTGTAAGAAGGTCGTGGCCATTGGCCTTCATCCCGAAAAAGAGAAGAAATATTCGAAAAACATGCGCTATATTGCCGAACGTTGCCTCTGGTTTATGTTCAATGCGAATTCATATATGGATAAAGATCTGGCCGATGTAGTAATAGAAGATCACGAGATGGCGGAATACACGGCGTACGATCTGAAATATAAAAATGAAATGTTTCGTCTGGGATATGATTCACCTTCCCGGGATAAATGGTGTCCTTGCTTATGAAAAAAAACAATCCTTCATTCACTGACTTTGCTTTACTCCTGTTCCGTGTACTGATTGCCGTATTCCTGTTTGTACACGGTTTGTCCAAGCTGACTGAATTCAGTACACTTAAAGAGACATTTCCCGATCCCCTGGGAATAGGCAGTACCTTGTCCCTGGTAGCCATACTGGCTGCCGAGGTGGGATGTACGGTTCTGGTTGCCATAGGACTGTTTACCAGACTAGCCGCAATTCCCGTTATCTTCGGGATGTTTATGGCCGCCTTCTTTATTCACGGAACTGACCCGTTCCAGGTAAAGGAACTGTCTTTGCTCTATATGGGACTATTTACCGTCCTGCTTATTTCCGGCCCAGGACGCCTCTCGGCCGACCGCTTTATCTGGAAGGGTTCCCGCCGGAAGGCCTGAGGTATTTGCCGTAAATACATTTACTGTCTTCCATGGCATAAAAGTCGGGAAGTTCACACATTTTTTCATACCGGTTCTTCAGATAGAACATCCTTGTGGGCAGGTAATCGGGCCTCCCCGATGTTTCTATCCAGATGTTTTCCCCCTGTTTAGAAGCAATATGATTTTCTGCCATCCCCAGCAGTATACTTCCCAGGCCTTTTCCCTGAAGGTCTTTTTGAACGGCCATCCAGTAAATGTCCCAGCTGGCCCTTGTACAAGGAGTGGGTCCATAATTAATGATACCTACTGTCTTACCTTCCAGTTCTGCCATAATAAAATAATAGCCTGTTTTCTCGCCGTCTTTCAGAAATAGGTCCATTATCTCGAGGGCCACTTCCATTTCAAAATCATAAAACAGACCGGTGGATTCCATTATCTTCCGGTAAACGGTCCGGTCTTCCGGCAGCACGATGTTTCTGAATATAAAATCAGTCATTATTTTGTCTCTATGCACGATATGATCTGTTGTATCATTTCTGTTTCTGAGTAACCTGCGTGTTTCCCGGCCGCAATAAATCCGCTGTCTGGTGCAATGCATGGATTTCCATTGATTTCTAAGACCATGGGAATGTTTTGATTCGTTACCCTGAAATCCACCCTGAAATAACCGGTCAGTCCGAATACCTGACCGCACTGCAGAACGGTTTCTTCCAGCCGGTGCGCGAGTTCCGATTCGTTCCGCAATGTATCAAAACGGCGAAATGTATGGGTATAATCAAAGGAATCCTCTTCCCATTTGGCTTTATAACCCAGTATGTGTTCCATGTCCGGGGGAAAGTTATCGAAGATCATCTCGGGAATCGGGTAGACCGTATAACGGCCCGGCACACCTGTCACGCTTATATTGAATTCCCTTCCTTCAATATATTCTTCAACGAAAAACTCATTGGGGTCACAACCCGAGAGCCTGGCGGGTGCCAGGGGATCGTCTCCCCTGAAAACCGAATCGCGGTCCAGTTTCACCGAGCCTTCTTCGGACGATGGCTTAAGAATGTATTTGGATGAAGGGTCGAGATGCAATATAGCCTGTTGAGGGTTGTACCATGCCGGCGTGTTTATGCCGTGCACAGACATGATCTGTTTGGCCAAAGGCTTGCTGGTGGTCAGAAAAAGGGCCTCGTGAGAGACTCCGGAGTAGGGAATATGCCAGGCGCTCAGCACCGAAGGGACCGTGTGAAGAAGAGCTGTATGTCCGAATACCGTTTCCACCAGATTAAAAACGAAACGGGGGTTACGTTCTTTGACTTCAAGGAGGTCGGCATACAAATTCTCACCCACATCCATCAGTTGGCATTCATAACCCATAGATACAAGCGCCTTGCGGACAAGTTCCGCCTGGTCAAGTACATCTGTTTCGTCTGTTGTGGGGTGCAGTCCTATTCTGTTATGCAGGATAATAACTGTATTCTTCATTCCGGATCATCACAGGTTGAGCAGCTCCGCCGTAAATACGCTTGATGGCCGCATGCATGATATTTTCAATCAGTTCATTGAAGCTCATGCCGTTCATTCTGGCCAGAATGGGCAGGTCCGAATCGCGGAAATTCAGCCCGGCCAGAGGATTGATCTCAATAAACTCGGGTTCACCCCAGGCATTGAGTTTCATATCCACCCGCCCGCTGTCGTGCGAACCGGTTACTTCCCATACCTTCAAAGCAAGGGCGCTGCATTTTTCGGCCAGTTCTCCCTCCACTTTATGGTATTCAACGACATCTTCGTAATTCTGCTTGTTCTCATAGGAGTAAATTTCCTTAACATCGGAACGGAAAGCTACTTCCATGATCCCAATTACTTTAGCATCTTCTGCGTTTCCGCAGATACCCACGGTAAATTCCCTGCCCGGCAGAAATGATTCCACAAGTACTGGCTGGTTGAAACGATGAAGAAGATTCATGCAGACCTGTCTGTACTCCTTTTCATTGTTAATTAAAGAATGCTCTCCTACACCTTTTCCGGAACCTTCCATGAGCGGTTTTACGAACAATGGAAAAGCCGGTCTATGGGCATCGAGGTCAGACTCTTTCTTGATGACACAAAAGTCAGGGGTAAGAAGTCCCGCATCGCGGACTACGCGTTTACATAAAGCCTTGTTAAGCGAGAGGGACATAGTAGCAGCACCCGAGAACACATAAGGTATCTGCCATTCGTCAAGTATGGCAGGAACAAGTGATTCACGGCCGTCACCGTATATTCCTTCGCAAATATTGAAAACAAGATCCCATCTTTTGCCGTTAAGCAGACTTTGCATAAGAGAACGGGCGTGACCAATCCTTTCGGTCTCGTACCCCAGATGACGGAGCGCACGCTCAATGCCGTCTATGGTCTCTTTTTTGTCTAACTCGGCGGTGTCTTCGGCCGAATAACCCATAGCCAGGTATTCCGACCTTAAATCATACGTGAGTCCAATTTTCATACCTCAGATTTTGAGGATTTGTAAGGCTCGGATGAGCCACTAAGAATGTCCCTTCCAATAAGGGGCGAACCCGGAGGAACGTCTCTCTCTGCGGAGACGGTTTCCTGTAATGATTCGTTGTGCATGATTTGAATGAATCCCTGCGGTTTGTTGTTTTTGTAAGTAATTAATTTTTAGTTTTTTAACAACAATTGTTTGTGGTAAAAAATACAATGCGATATTAGTACTTTTATCATTCCGTTGTTCCGGTGAAAAGCACTTTTTTTTAAATATTTTATTATATCGGATTTTCGGACATTATTCCCACTCAATAGTGGCAGGCGGTTTGGAGGATATGTCGTAGACAACCCTGTTTACTCCCTTGACTTTGTTGATGATATCATTTGAAACTTTCATGAGAAAGTCATACGGAAGATGGATCCAGTCTGCGGTCATGCCATCCGTAGATCCCACGGCTCTCAGAGCTACGGTAAATTCATACGTGCGTTCGTCACCCATGACTCCTACGCTGCGTACGGGCAGCAGGATGGTGCCGGCTTGCCATATGGTATCGTACAGATTTTCCCGGCGAAGTGAGCCAATGAAAATATCATCGGCCTGGCGCAGGATATCCAGCTTTTCACGTGTTATCTCGCCCAGGACACGTATGCCGAGACCCGGTCCGGGGAAGGGATGACGGCCTATGAGTTCCTCTTTGATGCCCAGCGAACGTCCCACACGGCGTACTTCGTCTTTAAACAGCGATCGCAAAGGTTCTACAATTTTTAGTTTTACGTAATCCGGCAGTCCTCCTACGTTATGGTGGGATTTGATGGTGGCCGAGGGCCCGTTTACCGAGGTCGATTCAATTACATCGGGATAAATGGTTCCCTGCCCAAGCCAGGTGGCGTTTGACACTTTAGATGCCTGAACGTCGAATACTTCAATAAAGGTTCGTCCGATGGCTTTGCGTTTACCTTCGGGGTCCGAAATCCCTTTCAGGGCATTAAGGAATGCTTCCGATGCGTCCACACCGATTACATTCAGTCCCATGTCCTTGTACGAGACCAGGACGTCCCTGAACTCATTCAGGCGCAGCAATCCGTTGTCCACGAAAATACAATGCAGTTGTTTGCCTATGGCTTTATGCAACAGCACCGAAGCCACCGTGCTGTCGACTCCTCCGGAAAGCCCCAGAATCACATGTTCATTGCCGATTTTCTGTCTCAGATCGGCTATGGTTGTTTCAATAAAGGACTGAGGAGTCCAGTCTCCCCTGCATCCGCAAACGGCAAAGGCAAAGTTGGCAAGAACAGTTGAACCGCAGGAAGTATGATATACCTCGGGATGGAACTGAACGCCGTATGTTTTTTCATTCATTATATGAAAGGCTGCGTTTTCCACGTCGGGAGTGGAGGCAATAACGCCCGCTCCTGCAGGAAGTGTCTCTATGGTATCTCCGTGAGACATCCAAACCGGGCAGTTCCCCGTTACATCACGGAAAAGTAATGAACCGGGCTGTTTTATTTCCAGCAGGGCTCTGCCATATTCTCTGGTATTGGAGGTATGCACACTGCCCCCGTAATGGGCAGCAATGTACTGGGCACCGTAGCATATCCCCAGAAGAGGAAGGTGACCTTTGATACCGGAAAGATCTACTGCCGGAGCATTACGGTCTCTGACCGAGTAGGGACTTCCGGAAAGGATTACTCCTTTAACGGTTTCATCAGGAACAGGGAATCGGTTATAAGGATAGATCTCGCAATAAACATTCAGTTCCCTCAGACGACGTCCAATGAGTTGTGTCACCTGGGAACCGAAATCAAGGATCATAATTTTTTCATTCATTGGAATATGCTTTTATGAGCGGCAAAAGTAAAACAAAACAACGATTATCTAAAATATTTGTTTATCTTTGTCGGCTCATTTTTAAGGAAATGGAAAGCAGGTACGATACACGGTTGGTCATAAGTTGCAAGTCACTTTCAAATGAGAGTCATCGTTTTGAATTTCATATAAATAGTGCATTTTTTGATGCTTATGGCAATGCCGATATTCATTCTGCTGAACTTATTGTGCAGGTGGCTCTGCGTAAAATGGGGGCGGTGCAATTCGAAGTTTCTGTCGGTATTACCGGAACAGCCAGAGTCCCCTGCGACCGTTGCCTGGATCCCGTGGATATTCAGGTAAACTATCGGGCCGATATGGCAGAAGAGGAGATTGAAGAAGCGTATAACACAGATTTGGGTGAAATGGACCTGGGTCAATATGTATATGACAGTGTGTGTGTAAGTATTCCCATACAGCGCATACACAGGGACGAGACCCTGTGTAACCGCCAAATGCTGGACATATGGAAAAAAAACAGTGGCGGAATGACCGCGGAGAACGGAGCGTTTGCGGCCCTAAAGGAATTAATAAACAATAACAAATAAAAATATTGAGAAATGGCACATCCAAAACACAAGATCTCAAAACAAAGAAGAGATAAACGCAGGACACACGACAAATTAGACGTACCCACACTGGCCGCTTGTTCCAACTGCGGTGCAACGGTAATGTATCATCACGTATGTCCTGAGTGCGGATATTACAGAGGCCGGCAGATCATCGAAAAGAAGCTCGCGTAATGTTTGGGTTTCTTCCCTGGGCCCCATAGTTCAAGGGATAGAACGGAAGTTTCCTAAACTTCAAATTCGCGTTCGAGTCGCGGTGGGGCTACAAAAGTGCCGGAACGGGCACTTTTTTGTTTATAAATAAACTGAATTTTGGTATCTTTGTTTGAAGATTAACAACGAAACAGAACTTATATGAGCTCTATCAAAGGAAAAAGAACCGAAAAAAACCTGCTGGCAGCTTTTGCCGGTGAATCACAGGCACGTATGCGCTACACCTACTTTGCTTCTGTGGCAAAGAAAGAGGGTTACGAACAGATTTCAGCCGTTTTTACAGAAACGGCCGAACAGGAAAAGGAACATGCCAAGCGCTTCTTTAAGTTTCTTGAGGGAGGTATGGTTGAGATCACCGCTTCATTTCCCGCCGGCGTTATCGGCGCTACGGCTGAAAATCTCAGGGCCGCAGCAGAAGGTGAGCTCGAGGAACATTCCATATTATATCCTGAATTCGCAAAAGTGGCCGCCGAGGAAGGTTTCCCAAAGATTGCCGCTGCTTTTCTGGCTATTGCCACAGTGGAAGTGGAACATGAAAAACGTTACAGGACCCTTCTGGCCCGTGTAGAAGAGAACAAAGTGTTCGAAAGGGACCAGGAAATTGAGTGGCAGTGCCGTAACTGCGGGTATGTTACCAAAGGAAAGAAAGCTCCCGAACTCTGTCCTGCATGCCAGCATCCCAAAGCATATTTTGAGGAAAAGAAAAACAATTATTGATCTATGGCCGTACGTCCGCAGATAGGGATTTTTGGCCGACGCAACGCCGGAAAGAGTTCTCTGATTAACGTGCTTTGCGGACAGGAAGTAGCCATTGTTTCTGCCGTAGCCGGCACCACAACAGACCCTGTCCGGAAAACCATGGAAATCCCCGGAACAGGGCCTGTTGTGCTTATAGATACTGCGGGAATGGACGATGAAGGCCTTTTAGGCGAAAAAAGGGTCATTAAAAGCAGGGAAGTCATCGCGCAGGTGAATCTGGCCGTACTGCTGTTTACCGGAAATTTTCTGGGATCTTACGAGGAGAATCTGATCAGGGATTTTCAATATAACGAAGTTCCTTTCATTCTCGTACACAATATGTCGGATAAAGTGCCTCTGGCGCCCGAGATAGCGGCCGAGGTATTTCAGCGCTTTAAAACTGATGTTATTGATTTTTCATGCGCCGAACCCGAGAACCTCGAGACGTTGATAGCACTTCTGATGAAAAACCTCGGCCCGTCTCCTTTTAAAACGCTTCCCCTCCTGGACGGACTGGTGAGCGAAGGTCAGGAGGTAGTGCTGGTATGTCCGGTTGATTCAGAAGCACCCGAAGGACGTCTTATTCTTCCCCAGGTGCAGGTCATCCGTGAGATCCTGGACAAACGTGCTGTTGCAGTCGTATTGCAGGATGCGCAATTGCCCGGCTATTTCAAAGAAGTGGCCCAACGCAGAAGAAGCGTCCCGGTGCTGGTTGTTACGGACAGTCAGCTTTTTGGCAAAGTTGAGCATCTGATACCCCCCGATCAGCCGCTTACCGGGTTCAGCCTGTTACTGGCGCGCAGTAAAGGAGATTTCGGCACCTATCTGAAGGGCACTCAATATATAGACAGTCTGAAGGAAGGAGACAGAGTGCTTATGATGGAAGCCTGTTCACACCACAGTACCTGTGAGGATATCGGACGAGTTAAGCTTCCGGCCTTACTCAGAAAATATACCGGAAAGAACATTCATTGCGAAATGATCTCCGGGCTGGACTTGCCCAGACGACCTTTAACTGAATACGCCCTAATTATACAGTGCGGAGGATGTATGATCACCCAGCGGCAGGTCCTTTCAAAGATAAGGGAAGCCAAAAAATTCGGGGTGCCTGTGTCGAACTACGGTATGGCCATTTCTTTTATGAACGGTATATTCCATAGGGCTGTAAAGCCTTTAGTCCCGTAAGCTTTGCCTGCATACGCTAACTCTTTTCTATATGAAAAAAATTCTTCTCACCATTTTCTCTCTGTTTGCAGTGATCCTTTCATACAGTCAAAACGAAAGGGATTGGGCAAATTTTGCATTCTTTGCAAAAGAAAACGCCACTTTGACTGTAGCGCCCAGGGCGGTGTTTATGGGAAATTCCATTACACAGAACTGGCGCAGTTTTCATCCCGGCTATTTTACGGAGCATAATTATGCAGGAAGAGGCATCGGGGGCCAGGTTACTTCACAGATGCTTTGCCGTTTCCGGGCCGATGTAATTGATCTTCATCCCCGTGTGGTAGTAATTCTTGCAGGAACCAATGATATTGCCATGAACGAGGGATATATTTCTCCGGAGCATATTATGGACAACATAGTATCTATGGTAGAACTGGCAAAGGCTAACGATATTAAGGTAATTTTGTGTTCGATTCTTCCGACAGATCAGTACAAGTGGCGCTCTCCTGAATTCAACGAAAAAGTGAAACCCGCCGGAGTGATCCGTGATCTGAATGCCCGCATGAAAGCTTATGCCGCCCAAAACGATTGTGTATATGTAGACTTCTGGACTCATATGGCCGATGCTAACGGAGGTCTGAAGACTGAATGCTCCGGAGACGGAGTGCATCCGTATCCGCATGTCTATGATATGATGGAAGATATGGTTACCCCGCTTATTGAGCAACTGGCTCAATAACGGCTCTTATTATATGGCGTTTTCCTCCGGTTCCGGGTAATCGTTCCACTTTATATTTCAGGTCGCGTAGCGTCTGTTTTACAACCCCTTTTGAAGAATAAGTGGTAAAAACTGACCCGCTGTGCATATAGCCGGTGATAACTTCCAGCACTTTCCGGCTCCAAAGTTCCGGCTGAACATTCGGGGAGAAGGCATCGTAATAGACAATATCTATTATTCCGGATGGCAGAAAATGCTCCAGATCTTGTTGGCGTTTTAAAAGAGTAAAACCCTTTGCTATGAGGACAGGCGAATCCCAGGAAGAAGTGTGCAATGCCTCGTAAAAGTCACGAAGCGGTTTATCTGCCACATAGCTGAGTTTCTGCCAGATTTCTTCTTCAAGGGGAAAGAGATCTGCCGTCTCATACAGGATTTCAGGAGCATTTACGCCATGGGATAATTGTTCCCGGTAGGTGAGCAGTGCATTGAGACCCGTCCCGAATCCGGCTTCAAGAATATGAATTTTGCCGGGCGGGCAGTCTTGTTGTCTCTGTTGCTCCAGAAAGTATCTTAACCCGCATTCAATGAATACGTACTCCGATTCCTTTACAGCCCCTCCGTTGGAATGATATGTTTCGCCAAACCTTGACGAAAACAGGGTGGGGGAACCGTCGCCGGTAAATAATATATCGTGTTCATGCATCGTTGCGGCAGAAAAAAAAAGCCGCTCCAGGGAACGGCTCTGTAATTTTACATGAAGACTATTTCTTGCGGTCTCCGTAACGGCTTCTGAACTTATCTACGCGTCCGGCAGTGTCTACCAGTTTCATCTTACCTGTATAGAAAGGGTGGGATGTGTTGGAGATCTCAAGTTTGTATAAAGGGTATTCCACGCCGTCAACAGTAAGGGTTTCTTTGGTGTTGACGCAGGAACGTGTAATGAATACGTGTTCGTTGGACATGTCCTTGAAGGCAACAAGTCTGTAAGCGTTGGGGTGAATTCCTTCTTTCATCGTATATATATTTTTTATTTTTCTTGCAAAACGGGCTGCAAAGGTACATAATTTTTTGGCTTAACCAAATAAAAAATCAAAGCATTGAGATGATTTCGGCCGATAAAGCTTCTGCCGCGGTTTTGTCCGGAGCCTCGGCATATACCCTCATTATGGGTTCGGTATTTGATTTACGCAGACAAACCCATTTTTTTTGATCGTCAAAATCTATCCGCAATCCGTCTACGGTAGAAATTCGCGCGTAAGAATATGCTTTGCTTATTTTTTCAATAGTGTCCTCAAACCGGAACCCTTCGGTCAGTTCCACTCTGTTTTTACTCATATAGTAGAATGGAAAACTATCCCTGAGACACGAGGCCGATACTCCTTTATTGGCCAGATGAGATAAAAAGAGAGCGGTTCCGATGAGTGCATCACGTCCACAATGAAGTGAAGGCAGTATTACCCCTCCGTTCCCTTCTCCGCCAATAATGCATCCTTTTTTTTTCATTTCTGCTACAACGTTCACCTCTCCTACGGCCGCTGCTGTGTAAGTCCCTCCGTAACGTTCTGTGATGTCTTTTAATGCCCTTGTAGAGGATAGATTGGATGAGGTATGCTGTTTTACGTCCGGATTCTCCCGGGCTTCACATGACAATACATAATCGGCACAGGCAACCAGTGTGTACTCTTCTCCAAACATGCTCCCGTCTTCGCAGACCAGTGCCAGACGGTCCACGTCGGGGTCTACGGATATTCCAAGGTCCGCTTTGTGTGATTTTACCGCTTCTGAAAGATCGGTAAGGTGGGCAGGTAACGGTTCGGGATTATGGGCAAAGTTTCCGGTTGGTTCACAGTGAATTTTTATACAGGTAACGCCAAGGGCTTCGAGCAATTGGGGAATCACTACGCCGCCTACCGAGTTGATGCCGTCTACTGCAACGGTGAATCCGGCCCGGTAGATGGCCTGCACGTCAACGAGCGGATGATTCAGAACGGCTTCTATATGCGCTTGTGTATGGTTTTCACGGGTGTAGCTGCCCAGCTGATCTACTTCCACAAAGCGGAAATCTTCTTTGTGTGCAATCTCAAGCAGGGTGGAGCCTTGCTCTGCATTCAGAAACTCGCCGGCGCTGTCCAGCAGTTTGAGCGCGTTCCATTGCCGGGGATTATGGCTGGCAGTGAGTATGATGCCTCCCTGTGCCCCGGTAAAGGTAACCGCCATTTCGGTTGTAGGCGTGCTGGCAAGCCCAATATCTATAACATCAATTCCGCTGGAGCGAAGCGTCCCGCAAACCAATTGGCGCACCATATCGCCCGAGAGGCGGGCATCACGGCCTACGACCACTTTGGGCCGTACTTCAGGATTGCATTGCCGGGAAATAAGGACCGCATAGGCAGCCGTAAAACGTACCACATCCAAAGGAGAAAGGGATACTCCCGGCTGTCCGCCGATCGTACCCCTGATTCCGGAAATTGATTTGATTAGGCTCATGGCTTACTTAGGCATCGCCAGGAAGCACGAGGCAAAGGCCAGAATAGCGTAAAGTTCGGGGAAAACAGCCAATACCAGTGTGTTACTGAAAACATTATGACCGTTGCTCATTTCTACCACTCCGTTGGCAGCAATTTGTGCCTGTTTGATGGCTGAAATCAGACCCACAAAACCCATAGCCAGTCCCACGGCAAAAACAGCCAGACCTTGGTTCAGGGTAAGTATTCCGTTTAAATTGTTAATGGCTCCGAGGTTCAGGAAGAATGCGGCGAAACCGTAAAGGCCCTGTGTCGAAGGCAAGGCACTTAATATCATTGCTGAGCCAAAAATGTTCGGATTTTTTTTCATAGCTGATACAGTGGCATTCCCTGCCAAAACAGTCCCTATTGCACTTCCGATTCCGGAGAGACCTAACATCAGTGCCAGTCCAATGTAAGCTAAAAGTAATGGTAATGTGTTCATGATAAATTTATTTTGTTTTCAATGGTTTGTAAGCTCTTCCGCCGCCTGTAAAACCGGCGTTCTTATAAAATTCCACAAAAGTCAGACGCATAGGGTGAACAAAGGCACCGAGCGCACTCAGCCCCAGTACCAGGGCGTGACCTATGAGCAATAATACTATGGTCAAAAGCCATCCGATATATGGAACTCCGGATAGACTAATAGCCAGGGTGTTGATAACCATGCCCAATATTCCGCCTGACGTTCCCAGACCGAATAAACGGATATATGAAAGCATATCTCCGAAAACACCTGTAATGTCATACATGGCCCACAGACCTTTGCCAAAACGTTTGTAAACGGGTCCTTCGGGTTTTGAAAAGAGTATGATCAGAGAAACGCTCACGATGAGCATGACGGTTGATATATCTTTAGGTAATTTCAGTCCGGGAACCATTGTGGAAGCATATGCCAGGGTACACCAGATGATCAGTATAGCCCAACCGAAGGGAGCCATTCCATGTTGCCACCCTTTCCGGATCATTGAATCGATACCTGTAAGAATACGTGCGAAAACAATTTGGAACAAACCAAAAAGTATGGCAAACCAGAACATCTTCATGTCGGAGAATAAAAAGAAGAAGTCCTGGACGTTAGCCACAGCCGGGAACAGGTCAGTGACTTTCATCCCAAAGAAGCTGCCGGACAGCGATGCCATTAGGAACGACCCAAGACCCAGGAAAAAGGCCAGATTCAGGTAGCCTTTCATCTTTGGAAGGAAAAATTGCCCGGCCAGTCCGGTGAGCATAAGTAACAGTCCGTAGCCCATATCTCCCAGGCAAAGCCCAAAGAAAAGCATATAGAAAGGAGCAAAGTACGGTGTAAGGTCCAGTTCGTTGTAGGCAGGAAGCATATACATGTTTCCAATGGGTTCGAATAGCCCTGAAAACCAATTGTTCTTAAGCTTAACAGGCGGGTTGTCATCAATCTCTGCAGGTGAGCTGACAAAATACAGACTTTCCTTTTCCAGAAAATTTTCAAGTTCTTCTTTGTGTTCCGTAGGAATAAATCCTGTCAGCAGGTCAACATATCCCTCCACCTGCTTGTCTCCCGATACAGTGGCCATATACAGATCGAGTTCGGAAGAAACTGTCGCAGCGTATTCCTTAAGAATATCCCTGTGACCGGTCAGGTAAGAAAGTCTTTCCCTGCAGGCTGTCAGTTCGTTTTCCTTTTGGGTACAATTCTTACTTAGTGTAGTGTAAGAAAGGCTGGGAAACTGGGTTTCGTTCAATGGAAACGTATAGGGAATACCGGGTATTTCCAGCACTACAAAATAGACATTCCCTTCTGTACGGTTCATCTCAAACAGGGGATATTCCTTTTCCCATTCGGGATTCATCCGTTTCTCGGGCGTAATATATGCGTGAAGGGTAAATCCAAGGCGGACAATCTTATCCAGATCGTCTTTTGAGAAATCACCCCATGGTGTAGCTGTCTTAATGAAATCGCGCAGCAAATCTACTTCGTTACGAAGCAGGTCAATACGGGCAAACAGTTTTGCCGTTTCGTCAAGAAAGGCTTCGGCAGAACCGTTATAATCCGTATCTGAGCCGGTTAATTCAGTTTCTTTGGTGGCCTCCTTTAGCTTGGATGAAAGCTGGGCAATACGGATCAGCTTGTCGGCAAGTTCCCTTGAATGGGCATCCACAGGCTTTTCCTGCCGATTAATATCCACCATACCCAACTCCTGCAGTTTGGCAAGAAACGCGTGTGTCTCGCCACTCAGGACCACAAAAGAATATTTGGTCATTTTCGTAATCATACCTTATCCTCCTCTTCTTGTTGGTGGCGGGTTTTAACAATTTTCTGACCGGCCTTGGACAGATTCTCTTCATCTTCCATATAACGCTTGATCTTCCGGATGGCCTCCTGGTAGCCGGGAATCTGTACCTTCTCATACAGGTTTACCTTCTGAGTGGTTTTTTTCCGTGCAAAATCAAGTCTGTTTTTCTTTTCCAGGTATATCTCACTTTCAATACCAATCCGGGCCAGGTCCTTAAGAATGGTAACTCCCTGCGCATACCACTGGGGCTCGGAAAAGAGTGAAAAAGGCTTCACTTTATAGATGACTTCTTTCAAAGCCGGCGTTTTGATCCCGGCTATTTTTAAGGTCTCCAGGACAACGTCTTCTACGGCAATAAGTCCGGGAGTAAATTCATTCCAAAGTGCAGCAATATTACGGTAAGACGATAAGGCTTTGTCCAGTTCTGCCAGCAGTTCGTCGGAACGTTGCTTGGCACGTTTCACTTCCATACGCAGCGCACTCTCCTTGTTCTTGAGCGTAGGAAGCGCTTTCTGGCGGACTTTGAGCTGTTTGCCCAGAGCCGTAAGTGATGTTTTGTTAAACTGGTATTTAATGGCCATAACGGTTATTTTTCTTCTTTGGGCCAGTATTTTTCAATAAGGTCTTCTTTAATGCTTACCTCGGCTTTGCTGAAATATTTAGCAAAAAGAGACCAGGCGCGTTCAAGCATTTCCGTAACGTTAATGTTTACATCAATGGAAAGCAGGTTAAGAGAATAATCTTTAGCAAAATCCAAAGCACGAAGGTCATAGTCGCTCAGATCAAAACCGTTTTCCAGTTTTGTCTTGGCATCGGCGGCATCGGCGTATAGACGAATAGCGGTGTTCATCACCTGGTTGTGATCTTCACGTGTCTGTTTGCCAATAACCAGTTGTTTAAGACGCGAAAGCGAGCGGAACGGGTCAACGATAACTTTGCCGGTATCGGAGTCGTGACGCAGAAAGAGCTGTCCTTCTGTGATATAACCGGTGTTGTCCGGGATGGCGTGTGTGATGTCTCCTCCGTTCAATGTGGTTACCGCGATAATAGTAATGGATCCGCCAGTGGGTAGCAATACGGCCTTCTCGTAAATCTTGGCCAGGTCTGAATACAACGACCCGGGCATGGAGTCCTTGGAAGGGATCTGGTCCATACGGTTACTTACAATACTCAGAGCGTCTGCATAAAGGGTCATATCGGTGAGCAGGACCAACACTTTCTCGTTTTTATCAACGGCAAAATATTCGGCCGCGGTAAGAGCCATATCGGGGATCAGTAGCCTTTCCACGGGCGGCTGGTCGGTTGTGTTTACAAAGCTGATGATCTTTGAGAGTTTGCCCGCATTTTCGAATGACTGTTTAAAAAACAGGTAATCGTCGTTTGTGAGACCCATGCCTCCCAGGATGATCTTATCCACGTCGGCGCGAAGGGCCACGGTAGCCATTACCTGGTTGTAGGGCTGGTCAGGGTCGGCAAAGAAAGGGATCTTCTGGCCGGAAACAAGAGTATTATTCAGGTCAATACCTGCGATCCCGGTAGGGATGAGTTGTGAAGGCTGTTTCCTTTTATACGGGTTAACAGACGGCCCGCCAATCTCACGATGTTCTCCTTCTACCTCGGGTCCACCGTCAATGGGTTTCCCGTAAGCATTGAAAAAGCGTCCTGACAGATCTTCACTGACGTTCAGCGAAGGGGCCTCGCCCCAGAAAACAACTTCAGAATTGGTCGCAATACCTTCTGTGCCGCCAAATACCTGGAGGGTAACCGAATCTTCTTTTATTTTTACAACCTGAGCCAGGCGGCCGTCCACAGTGGCCAGTTCGTCGTTCGCTACGCCCTGTGCATTCAGTACTACGGTAGCTTTTGTAATACCTTCTAATCGTGTGTATATGCGTTGAAAAGCTTGTGCCATATGGTTAATGTTTATGCCTGAGCCGTTTGGGCCAGGAGTTCGTCAATTTCCGATTCGTGTTGTGCAAATTGTTCCGATTTGAATTCCGAATAATTCATTTGCTTGAAAATGCTAATGATCTTCTTGAAGAATGCAGAGCAGGCTTCAAAATCTTCAAATACAAATTCTTTACGGCAGATCTCTATCACTTTTTCGAACATATATTGCTGGCGTTCCATGGGAGTGGACGCGTCAATATCGTCAAAAGCATCCTGTTGCAGGATGATGAAGTCAATAAGTTCGGATTTCCAGTAACGCAGGTGGTAATCCAGTGGAACTCCGTCGTCCCCAAGAATGTTGATTTGCTCATACGCCTCTTTTCCCCGCAATACATAATTTTTTCCTTCCATAACCATATCCACCCATCCTTCTCCGATCTTTTCCTTATAGTATTGTTTGATCTCCGGATATTCAAGGTATTTTGAGTAACTGTCCAGCGGGTCAACGGCGGGATACCTTTTACGGTCCGCACGGTTCTGAGACAGGGCATAGAAACAACGGGTCGCTTTCTGGGTAGACTCTGTCACGGGTTCCTTAAGGTTGCCGCCGGCAGGCGATACGGTGCCAATGAAGGTAACTGAGCCTGTCTGGCCGTTATTGAGAGTAACGATGCCTGCGCGGGCATAGAAACTTGAAATGATGGCAGGCAGGTCCATGGGGAAAGCATCCTGGCCGGGAAGTTCTTCCATACGGTTACTCATCTCACGGAGAGCCTGTGCCCACCGGGAAGTAGAGTCTGCAAGGAGCAGTGCCCTGTGTCCCATGGAGCGATAATATTCACAAATGGTCATAGCCGTGTAAACCGAGGCTTCACGTGCGGCGACCGGCATGTTGGATGTGTTACAAATGATGGTGGTACGTTCCATTAGGTGGCGTCCTGTACGGGCGTCAATCAGTTCGGGGAATTCGGTGAAAATCTCAACTACTTCGTTGGCGCGTTCACCGCAGGCGGCCATCACAATGATGTCGGCCTCGGCTTGTTTGGCCAGGGCGTGCTGAAGTACGGTCTTGCCGCATCCGAAAGGTCCCGGGATAAATCCCGTGCCTCCTTCTGCAATCGGGTTGAAGGTGTCAATAGTGCGCACCCCCGTTTCCATTACCTTATAAGGTCTTGGTTTTTCCTTATAGGCTGTAATGGCCCGTTTTACCGGCCAGCGCTGGACCATGGTGACGGGAAATACCTTGCCTTTGGCATCGGTAAGTTCAGCCACTTTTTCATCTACAGTATATTCTCCCGGAGCAATAAGCCAGCTTATACGGTAAGTTTCTGTCATGACAAAGGGAACCATGATCTTATGGACCATCCAGCCCTCCATGACTTCTCCCAGCCAATCCCCGGCTGTTACGGAGTCGCCTGCTTTCATGAGCGGCTTGAATCCCCATTTGGCAGATCTGTCAATAGGTTCTGTATATTCTCCCCGTTTCAGGAATACGCCTTCCATGGTGGCAAGATTGTTCTGCAGCCCGTCGTAATTGCTTGACAACAATCCGGGACCCAGTTGCACCTCCAGCATGTGGCCCTGGAAAGTGACGGTGTCACCCACACGCAGTCCGCGTGTACTTTCGAAGACCTGCGCCGATGCGTTTTTCCCGGTCACTTTAATGACCTCGGCCATCAAATCTGTATCTCCCAGTCTAATGAAACAGATTTCGTTTTGTGCTACCGGTCCGTTCACCTCAATGGTAACCAGGTTGGCTATAATGCCTTTTACAATTCCGGTGGTTTTTGTTTGCATGGTGTGTTTATGCTTTATAAGTGCCTTTTACTTCCTGTACCAGTTCTTTGAAGAGGCGGGAGCCCGTTTCTTTGTCGAGTTTTGCCCATCGCGAAACAATGGAGGCTTTCAGTAAGAAGGCTAGTATAACATCAATATCAAAATAATGGAACGTTGTAAGCTGTACAGCAGTGTCCCAACGCAGTTTATCAATCTGCTGCTCACGTTCCAGCGGGTTTTTTAGCTGCATGATCTTATGCAGGACGGCGGAGTATTCAGAGACAGAGTCCAAGTCAAAATTTTCCGCTTTGGAAGATACCAGCGCATCGGTCAATTCACTTCTCCCCACCAGGTTAGTTACAATATTGTGCCCGTATTCCCTGGCATTATAAGCGGCAATAATGTTTCGGATCTCCCAGTCGAAAGCATAGTAACCTTTTATAAACGAATCTTTACATTTACGGGCTGCCCTGTAGAAGTGGGGGTTCATGTTCTTCGCTTCCATACCAAAAAAAAGCCAATCAATAAGACGATTGTCTTTTTGACTGACCATCTGGCGAATGGAACCTGCAAGTTCATCCATACGGAATTCCCTTGATTCAAAATCCAAAGCCATCATAGGTAATCCCGCAATAATAAATTCGTAATTATTCGCCATAAAGAATTTTCTGTGTCTTTGGGCTTATATATTGATTGAATAGCGCCATAAAGTCTTTATCGGTAAAACGGATCTGATACCCGCCGTCGCCCGGTCCGATAATAAATCCGTTCTCCAGGTCGGCAGAAAAGGATATCTTAAGATTTTTACCGAGAATTTGAGCAGTCTGTGATTCCATAAAGGAAGTAAATTGTTCCTGTTGTTTTTCAGGCAATATAACGGACAGGTCCATTGTGACAGCTTTTCCCGGGTTAAATGCTGCGGCCAGTTGGCCGATAATGCCTTGAATAAATGTTGTGTCTTCAACTGCTTTTCTGGTTGGTATCTCCAGCGCTTTAAGCACGACCATGCTTTCTATCTTTTTCTTGAGGGTGGAAATCGTATGGCGTGATGCCATACGTATTTCGTTTTCAACCTGTTCTTTATGATCCGCAGCTTCTTTTTCCGCTCTTTCCACCATCCATACTGCTTCCTTTTTTGCTTTCTCTACAATGGCATTGGCTTCTTCCTTTGCCTGCTTAATGACGGCATCGGCTTGTTCGCGACCTTTGGCCAGTCCTTCTTCGTAAAGCTTGTTTGTAAGTTCTTGCAGTTTATTTTCCATGTTTTATTAAGGGGTATTATGGTTCATTACGATAAAAATCCCAGCAAAATCCCTGCCGCAACTGCAGAACCAATCACACCGGCCACGTTCGGGCCCATGGCATGCATGAGCAGGTGGTTGGTACGGTCGTATTGAAGTCCTACAATCTCTGAGACTCTGGCGGAATCGGGGACGGCAGACACGCCGGCATTGCCTATCAGGGGATTGATCTTATTGCCTTTTTTTAGGAAGAGGTTAATGAATTTAACGAACATAACACCTCCGAAAGTGGCAATAATAAATGAAAGAGCGCCCAGAACAAATATCTTCACCGATTCTATCTGCAAAAATTTATCGGCCTGGGTAGAACAGCCTACTGTCAACCCTATAAGAATAGTGATCACATCGATAAGCGGACCGCGTGCCGTTTCGGCCAGCCTGCGGGTTACACCGCTCTCTTTCAGTAGATTGCCGAAGAAGAGCATACCCAGAAGTGGAAGCCCCGATGGTACAATAAAAGCGGTCATTAATAATCCTACAATGGGGAAAACTACTTTTTCAGTTTTAGAAACGGCACGTGCCGGTTTCATTCGTATCAGGCGTTCTTTCTTTGTGGTTAGCAGTTTCATCACAGGAGGCTGAATAACGGGAACTAAAGCCATATAAGAATAAGCCGATACGGCAATGGCACCCATCAATTCGGGTGCAAGACGTGAAGAAAGGAAAATGGCCGTGGGACCGTCAGCCCCTCCTATGATTCCAATGGCTCCGGCAGCATTGGCTTCAAAACCCATGGCCAGGGCAATGGCATAAGCCCCAAAAATACCCAGCTGGGCAGCCGCTCCAATCAAAAGCAATTTTGGATTGGATATCAGAGCGGAAAAATCGGTCATGGCACCAATGCCAAGGAAAATAAGCGGCGGATACCATCCTTTCTGAACACCCTGGTAGAGGATATTCAGTACTGATCCTTCTTCATATACACCGACACTTAATCCGGGAAATATAGGAATATTACCTATGATTATACCAAAGCCAATGGGAATAAGCAGAAGGGGTTCCCATTCCTTTACAATGGCCATCACAATGAACAGAATGCCTATGCATATCATCAACAGGTGCTGATAGGTGCAATTGGCAAATCCGGTGTATTCCCAAAATTGTACAAGATTATTGATAATATTTTCCATATCAGTTCAATGTAATCAGCGGAGCACCTTCCAGTACTGAGTCCCCTTTATTAACTTTAATTTTAGCTACCACTCCGTCTCTGTCGGCTTCAATATTATTTTCCATTTTCATGGCTTCCAAAACAATCAGTTTTTGTCCGGATTTAACAGTTTCACCTTCTTTAACACAGACTTCCAGGATAACGCCGGGAAGGGGTGAATTTATGGCCGATGCATTGGCTGACGGAGTAGGAGCGGGTGATTTAGCGGCAGACGGAGCGGCGATGCGCGGTGCTCTGGCCGGGGCAGCCTGCGTGGTCGTTTTTTTAATGGGCTGGTCTATGGTAACTTTGTACGGAGTGCCGTTCACCTCAACCTCGGCCAGCGTATCATCTATGTCGTTTACGGTAACGTTATAGTTATTCCCGTTAATGATTAAATTATATTCTTTCATGGGTATAGTATTTCTATGATTATCTCTTTTTTACGTTTGGTACCTGACGGAACATCTGGTATTTGGTACTCCATGGAGAATAGTCACGCCTTATCTTATCGATTGTAAGGATCGTATTTTCCACATCATGTATCTCATTTTCATTGGCATAAAGGAACAAAGCAGTGGCAATGGCCGCATATTCTTCACCGGATGTTTCAGCAACGGAGACTTTGGTGCTTTGATGATGCGAATCTGATTTTTTCTGAAGCGCACGGATAGATATATTGCCGATACCTTTGAAAGCCAAGTATAAAAGCACCAATGCAGAGAAAACCACAGACATGGCCATAATGGCCATTATCCATCCGAACGGGTCCATCTTTTTCATACGGTCACTCTTGGAGAGACCGTCCAACGTATAGTTATTAGTACTTGGAGATGTTTTTTGCATGATATCCCAACCTTCATTTTCGTTTTCGGGCCCATAGGGACCGTTTCCGTCAACAACACGGCCGTAGGATTGGTTGGGTTGTAAATTCCCGGGAATACGGACCTTGTCGAGTATAGTGCGTCCGTCATTGGCTGTCAGAATAAGGTATTCAGAGCCTTCCAGTTTGAAATTTACGTGAAATGTACCCCGGTACGCCTGGTCATCTGCCCAGAACAATATGTGCTGGCGGGGTTTAATAGCCGTGAGAATATCACCGCGTGGAATACAGTATTTTTTTAGATTATCGGGGTCGTTGCTCAGGTAGCAACCTCCAATGTCAACGGTTCCATACCCGGAATTGAAAATCTCAAACCAGGCATTCTGTTGACCGAAGTCGTCCTGGAAATCATGTGTATTGATCACCAGAAATTCATTCAGTCGCAGGTCACGCTTGCTTTGAGCAATGACAGGAACGGATAACGACACAAATACCCCGACAAGTATGATTTTATAAAAAGACTTCATATGTACAGGGATTATAAAGGAAGGTTATCGTGTTTTTTAGGTGGATTACTCGTTTTCTTAGTAGAAAGCAGTTGCAGGGACCGGATGATCCTGAACCGGGTGTTACGGGGCTCAATTACATCATCTATATAGCCGTATTTAGCTGCATTGTACGGATTGGCAAACATATCACGGTATTCTTTCTCTTTTTCAGCTACAAACAAAGCCTGATCTTCGGCTTCCGCCATTTCCTTGCTAAAGAGAACTTCAATGGCTCCGGAAGGACCCATAACAGCTATCTCGGCCGAAGGCCATGCATAATTGATATCGCTGCGCAGATGCTTGGAACTCATGACAATATAGGCCCCTCCGTATGCTTTGCGCAAAATGACGGTAATTTTGGGAACGGTGGCTTCTCCGTAAGCATAGAGCAGTTTGGCCCCGTGTAATATAACGCCGCCGTACTCCTGCTGGGTACCGGGCAGGAAGCCGGGTACGTCAACAAGGGTTACCAGGGGAATGTTGAAGGCATCGCAGAAACGTACAAAGCGGGCTGCCTTACGCGAAGCGTTACAGTCCAGTACTCCGGCCAGCACGCGGGGCTGATTGGCCACAATACCAACGGAAGATCCGTTAAAGCGGGCAAAACCTACAATAATATTGGTGGCATAATCTTTATGTACTTCCAGGAACTGTCCGTCGTCCACAATGGCGTGGATGATTTCATACATATTGTAAGGTTTGTTGGGACTGTCGGGAATGATCTCGTTCAGAGAATCATCCAGACGGTCAATGGGGTCTGAACATTCCCCCCTGGGAGGTTCTTCCATGTTGTTCTGAGGAATATAGCTCAACAGGTTGCGAATAAGTTCAACTCCTTCTTCTTCTGTTTCCACAGCAAAGTGAGCCACTCCACTTTTGGTAGCATGTACGCTGGCTCCCCCGAGTTCTTCCTGGGTTACGTCTTCTCCTGTAACAGTCTTTACCACCTTGGGTCCGGTAAGGAACATATAGCTCGAGCCCCTCATCATGATATTAAAATCGGTCAGAGCGGGAGAATATACAGCTCCGCCCGCGCAGGGCCCAAAAAGAGCCGAGATCTGTGGAACCACGCCCGATGCCATGATGTTATTCTGGAAGATATTCCCATAGCCGGCCAGCGCACTGACGCCTTCCTGAATTCTGGCGCCACCCGAGTCATTGATACCAATAACAGGGGCTCCTACCTTCATGGCCTGTTCCATTACTTTGCAGATCTTCAGAGACATGGTTTCGGATAAAGAACCTCCGAAAACCGTAAAGTCCTGTGCAAACACATATACCAGACGTCCGTCAATGGTGCCGTATCCGGTTACCACTCCGTCACCCAGAAATGAATTGTCCTGCATATTGAAATTGGTGCAGCGATGGGTTACAAACATATCAAATTCTTCAAAACTGCCTTCGTCAAGCAGCATGGCGATGCGCTCGCGTGCCGTACATTTTCCTTTGGCATGCTGTGCATCAATGCGTTTCTGTCCTCCTCCCAAACGGGCCTTCTCACGGAGTTGTGTTAACGCTTTCACTTGTTCCAGTTGGTTGCTCATGGTTATGATTGTGTATAAAGTTATACTTTTGGTTTTTCACATAATTCAGTTAATACACCCAGGGTGCTCTTTGGATGAAGGAAAGCAATATTCAAACCTTCAGCTCCTTTGCGGGGAGATTTGTCAATAAGGCGTATTTCATTGGAAGACAGCTCGTCCAATTGTTCCTGCAATCCTTCTGTTGCAAAAGCAATATGGTGTACCCCTTCTCCCTTGTTTTCTATGAATTTGCCTACAGGACCTTCGGGGTCGGTACTTTCCAGAAGTTCAATTTTTGTCTGACCCACCATAAAAAATGCGGTTCTGACTTTTTGTTCGGGAACTTCTTCTATGGCGTAACAGGTAAGTCCGAGCTTTTGCTCATAGAACGCTATGGCCTCATCAAGCGACCTGACAGCAATACCTATGTGCTCGATGTATCTTATATTCATGTAGATACGTTAAATAATTATAAATGCAACATAAAAATAGTATCCGGCAAAAATACTAAATTTATCCGAAACGAATAACTTTTTAAGAGATTCTTTAACTTTGTACTCCGTTATGGAGAGCATTTACAAACCAAGGAACTATACAGGGGCCCATTACTTGCTTAAACTGGCAGTAAGGTTGTCAATCGTATTTATTTTCTATCTTTCAAGCCGTCTGGCGTTTTTCCTTTATAACAGTTATTTGTTTCCCGAAACCACATGGTCAGATATGCTGACCATTTACAAAGGAGGGATCCGTTTTGATCTGGCAGCTTTGTTTTATTTGAACGTCATCTACCTTTTTTTCGCCCTCATACCTTTTCCTTTTGTTTTTTCCAGGGGATACCAACTATTTCTTAAGATATTGTTTGTGGTTTTAAACGCCGCCGGCTTTCTGGGACAACTCTTCGATTTTGTATTTTTCAGAACCACCGTAAGACGGAACGATTTTTCCTTTTTCAATGAGTTCTCAGATAATATAATGGTGGGCAACCTGTTCTTTAAAAGTTTGCAGCAATACGGAATCTTTTTTATTATCTGGCTGTTGCTTTTAATTTTACTGATAGTATCATACGGCAAAATAAAATATCCTTCCAGGCCGGCTTTTACATTTTCTTTCTTTTTTTCGCGGCTGCTTATCCTCTGTGTTATGCTGCTCCTGTCTGTGGCTGCTATCAGGGGAGGGATCGACCGTACCACCCGCCCCATAACTTTAAGCAATGCTTCTGAATATGTTAAACGTCCCGTTGAGGCAGCGCTTGTTTTAAACACTCCGTTTTGCGTTATACGGACTATTGGGAAACCGTCGCTCGATAAACTGGAATATTTCAAATCCGTTGAAGAGCTTGAACAGGTATATTCGCCGGTGCATTGTAACACCCGGGAGAATATCGTGGCAGCCGTAAGTGACAGCCTGAGACCGAATGTTGTGGTCATTATCCTTGAGAGTTTTTCAAAAGAATATTCCGCGTATCTCAATCCCGGCTACACTTCCTTTGTTCCTTTTCTCGATTCCCTTATGTCCTGTTCATTAACCTGTACACGTGCCTATGCTAACGGACGTAAATCCATAGATGCCTTACCTTCGGTGCTGGGCGGTATCCCGAGCCTCGAACAGCCTTTCGCTCTTACTCCCTATGCGCTCAATGAATTGGAGGGCTTAGGGAAAGCGTTGGAAAGGTGGGGCTATAGTACCTCGTTTTTTCACGGAGCACCCAACGGATCTATGGGGTTGAACGCCATGGCCCGCAGCCTGGGTTTTGCCGAATATTACGGAAAAGATGAGTTTAATGACAATTCTCAGTTTGACGGTTACTGGGGCATTTGGGATGAACCTTTTCTGCAGTTTTTCGCCCGGAAATTAAATACTTTTAAGCAACCCTTTGCATCGGCTGTCTTTACGTTATCGTCGCACCATCCGTTTGTGATTCCAAAAAGCTACGAAGGCGTTTTCCCAAAAGGGAAGTTGCCCATTCATCAATGCATTGGCTATGCAGACCACGCACTTCGTCTTTTCTTCCGTACGGCCCGGACCATGCCCTGGTTTCCCAATACACTTTTTGTGCTCTGTGCAGATCACGGAGCCTATTCGCTTCTCAATAAGGAATACCAGACAGACAACGGCAGTATGGCCATTCCTGTTATTTATTACGATGCAAGGAAGGAGAGCGATTCAACCTGCGTAAAAGGAGTCCGCTACGAAGAATATACCCAGCAGATTGATATAATGCCTACCGTACTCGATATTATAGACTATCCATACGGATATTTTGCCTTTGGCAGAAGTATTCTCGACACGTTATCCGTTCCTTTTGTGGCGCATTACCCCAATTCCTTTGTACTACTTAGGGATGCAAAAGAAAAAGAGCCCTCGAATGAGCTCTTTATTAAAGCGTTCCGTCAACAATACAACAACAGGCTTATTGATGACAGAATGACGGCTGAATGATCACGCCATATTGGTATATACGTTCTGTACGTCGTCGTCGTCCTCAATGCGGTCAAGCAGCTTTTCAATATCGGCCTTGTCTTCCGGACTTAATTCCTTAAGTTCCCCGTTTACGACACGGTCAAATCCGCCGCTGATGAATTCCAGTTCTTTTTCCTCGATGTATTTTTGTATGGCACCGTACGATTCAAAAGTTCCGTAGATTACAATCTCATCTTCGTCTCTGAAGACCTCTTCCACTCCGAAATCAATCAGTTCAAGTTCCAGTTCTTCGAGATCGATGGAAGGTTTGAATTTGATTTTAAAAACGGATTTATGGTCGAACATGAATTCAACACTGCCCGAAGTGCCCAGGTTGCCGCCACTTTTATTGAAATAGGAACGGAGATTGGCCACTGTACGGGTGGTATTGTCTGTCGCGGTTTCCACAAGAATGGCAACTCCGTGAGGACCATATCCTTCGTAAACGACTTCTTTGTAATCTCCTTTGTCTTTTTCCTCGGCGCGTTTTATGGCTCTTTCAATATTGTCCTTGGGCATATTTTCAGAGCGTGCGGTCTGAACGATAGCACGTAACCTGGGATTGTTTTCCTGATCTGTACCGCCTTGTTTGGCGGCTATGGTCAGTTCCTTGCCCAGTCTGGTGAATGTCCGGGACATGTTGCCCCAGCGTTTCAGTTTACGTGCCTTTCTGTATTCAAAAGCTCTTCCCATATACTGATAATTGTTATTCCGAAACTTCCAGACGGCTTATGTATTTATCAATATCGTACCCTTCAATACTTTGAGGATATTTATCCTTGATAAGCCTGTACATTTCAAGAGCTTTGGCTTTGTTGTCCAGTTCTTCGTAAATAATACCGGCTTTCTTGTAATAGGCTGCCGAGTAAGCATTGTCTTTGTATTCTGCGGCTTTCAGGTAATACGAAAGTCCGTTCTGAAGATCTCCCGTGCCGACGTATGCGTCCCCTATGTTACAATAGGCACGTGCCTGTATGATCTCGTCTTTGGCGTTGTAATTTTTCAGATAGTTGATGGCTTCCTGATAATTGCCCAGTTGCAGTTCCGATACGCCTGCATAAAAATAGACAACTTTTCCGGGAAGAGCTTTGTACTCATCAATAATATCCTTAAAACCCATATTGTTACCATCGCCGTTCAAAGCCAGATTAAAAGAATCTGCCCTGAAATAACTTTCTGCCGGAAAAAGTTGAGCAAGCGCCTCCTGCTTACGGGGTTCACGGATAAGTTTCATATAAGCGAAGCCACCCCCGAGGATTACAACAATCGCAATTGCCGAGTATAAAAGATGCTTTTTGTATTTAGCCAGAAATTCTTCTGTCTTTCCCAATGCCTGGGCTACTGCTACAGGTTCTTCGCTTTTGGTTTTCTTTTCTGTGTTCTTTTTTGCCATACGTCTTAATTTTGAGGCGGCAAATATACGCAATTTTTGCTATGTTTGCATACATATTTTTATGAATCCTTATGTATTTAAGCCGTCTGTTGATATCTCATTTTAAAAACATTGAAAATACATCGCTCGATTTCTCTTCAAAAATCAATGTTTTGTACGGAGATAACGGAGAGGGCAAGACCAATCTTCTCGATGCCATATATTATCTTAGTGTATGTAAGAGCTTCTTTGCCGTCCCGGACCGGGAGATAATAACCCATTCCTGCGACCTTTCAACTCTTTACGGTGAATATGCGATGGATTCGGGTTTAACTGAAAAAATTGCCTGTTCCCTGACCCGACAGGGGGAGAAGCTTTTTAAAAGAAACGGAAAAACTTATGAACGTCTTTCCATGCATGTGGGGTTGATCCCCGTGGTGATGGTTTCACCGCAGGACACTTCGTTGGTTTTCGGGGCTGGTGACGAGCGGCGCAGGTATATGAATTTTTTATTATCCCAGACAGATCCGGGGTATTTGCAAACCGTCCTTGAATACAAAAAATGGCTGTTTCAAAGGAACAGGGTACTCAAGACAGATACTGCCGGATTGAGTGTGCTGGAGGCGATAGATGTGGGGTTGTGTCAAAGAGGCGATGAGATCCACTCCCGGAGAGCAGAATTGTGTCGGCTGCTACATCCGTATGTGGTTGATTTTTACAGCCAGCTTTCAGGAAATAAAGAACAGATAGATCTTTGTTATGAATCGGATCTGAACAAAGACACAATGGCTGCATTGCTCAGGAAAAACGAACAGAAGGACAGGGCTCTTCAATATACAACTGTTGGAGTGCAACGCGATGACGTGCTCTTTTCACTGAATGGTTATCCCCTAAAGGTATGCGGTTCCCAGGGGCAGCAGAAAACGTTTCTGCTGGCACTTAAACTGGCCCAGTTCGCGCTTATCAGACAACTTAAGGGAATGGCTCCCATTCTGCTTCTGGACGATGTTTTTGATAAACTCGATGCCCAAAGGGTCTCTTTTTTACTTCATCTGGTGGTCAGGGACCATTTTGGACAAATATTTCTTACCGACAGTAATAAAGTTCGTCTGGAAGAGACACTCAGTGCCATTGGAGGAGATCATTGTTATTACCACGTCAGGGAGGGCGTTTTTACAAATGAAAAAACAAGAAACCAGAACGTTGCAGGACGTTCTTGAACAGACGCTCCGCGAGACGGGTCTGTATGAGGGACTCGAGATCGTCAGGCTTAATAATGCCTGGGATACGGTCATCGGACCGGCAGCGGCAAAGGAATGCCTTTCCAGATCGTTCTCGGAGGGTGTATACAAAGTGAAGATCCGTTCGGGTGTGCTCCGTTGTCAGCTGGATATGCAGAAGACGGTACTCAGGGCCCGGCTCAATACCCAGATGGGGAAGTCCATAGTGACCGATCTGATCTTATATTAACATGAATAGACAACCTGTAATACTTATTGATAAAGAGGTCCCTTTCCTTGAAGGTGTTTTTGACAACCGTGCCGTTGTTCGACTGATGAAAGGTGCCGAGATTACTGCGACGGACATTGGTGATGCCGATGCCCTGATTATCAGGACGCGTACTGAGTGTGTTCCACGGACGCTGGAAGGAAGCAGGGTCTCATTTATCGGTTCTGCTACCATTGGGACGGATCATATAGATACCGGGTATTGTACTTCGCACGGAATAGAAGTGGCCAATGCGCCAGGGTGCAATGCGGGAGCCGTTATGCAGTATGTTTTTACAGCCCTGGCGGGCTGGTCCGGGAAAAAGGGCAGAAGCCTTTCCGGCATGACTATGGGTATCATTGGGGTGGGCAATGTGGGACGAAGGGTCGCAGAACTTGCGCGTATGCTGGGTTTCAGGGTACTGCTGAATGACCCGCCGCGGGCAGCGGCAGAAGGACCCCATAATTTTTCGGATCTGCCGCAGATACTTTCCCTGTCCGATATTGTGACGCTCCATGTTCCATTGACTGCAGATACATTTGCCATGGCCGGCGATTCTTTTTTCCGAAAGATGAAGGATGGAGCGTGTTTCATTAATACTTCCAGAGGTGCGGTGGTGAATGAGGAAGCTTTGAGAAAACATGCGCCGCGACTGGGAGGCGTTATTTTGGACGTGTGGAATAATGAGCCGGATATTGATGAACGGACGTTGGGTGTTACCGATATTGCCACACCTCATATTGCCGGTTATTCCCTTGAGGGGAAGCGAAACGCTTCACAGACTGTTGTACGTGCTATGGCACATCATTTCAGATGGGAAGACCTGTATGATTTCAGTATTAAATTACCTGTCCCCGATTTTGTTCCTGAACATTTGTTATTCAAGGATTGTTTTCCTATTTTTGTAGAGGATAGTAAGTTGCGTTCTTCTCCCAATCAGTTCGAGTCATGGAGAAGTGGCTATACTTTCAGAAGAGAATGGACCCGGGAACAATTTAACCAGCTACCGCAATGTTTACTTCACAAGATTTGAATTATCTCAAAAACAAGGGGATAGAGTTAAAGAGCATAGAATCTCAGGTGGAAGCTTTTACTAAAGGCTTTCCTTTTCTCGACATACATGGGCCCGCAGTACCCGGTAACGGGATAATACAATTAACATTGCAGCAGCAATATGAATATGAACGAAGGTATAACGAATGGAAAGGCTCCCGTGTTAAGTTTGTGCCTGCTTCCGGAGCTGCTTCACGTATGTTTAAAGATCTGTTTGAAGCCTCTGTGCTGCTTTCCCAAAGCAACACGGCCACACTTTCCGGTAATGCAGCCCTGTTTTTTCAAAATCTGGAAAAATTTGCATTTTATGGACCGCTTTCCCGTACTGAAGGCTTCAATCCGGGTGACAGAAAGAAGGTTATTGACCTGTTGCTTGGTCCTGAAGGGTTGCGATACGGATCGCTCCCAAAAGGTTTGATCCTGTTTCATAATTATCCTTCCGGACCACGAACCGCTTTTGAAGAACATTTGGTGGAATCGGCTTTTTATTGTACCGATCCCAAAGGGCTTGCCAGTCTTCATTTCACTGTTTCTGAGGAGCATGTGCCTCTTTTCTCCGACCTGTGGAATAAGGTAAAGTCAAGATATCAGTCCCGGTTCGGTATTACTTATAATGTCTCGTTTTCTGTACAGGACCCCGCTACGGATACCATTGCGGTGGACTTGCAGAACCAACCGTTCAGAAAGAATGACGGCACACTCCTTTTCCGTCCGGGAGGACACGGTGCGTTGCTTGAGAACCTTAATAAAATAAAGGACGACATAGTTTTTATCAAGAATATTGATAATGTGGTTCCCGAGCCTCTTTTGTCTCCCGTTATCCATTGGAAAAAGGTGCTTGCGGGCCTGTTACTGGAGTGTAGAAAAAAGATATCTGATTATCTGGCCGATCTGCAGAACGGGGCAGAACCATTACGAATGAAGGAGATAGCGGCATTTCTGGAAGAAAAATTTTGTATTACCCATCCTGCGGTAGATCCTGACAATTACCGTTCTTACCTTTATTCCAAATTAAACAGACCTCTTCGCGTTTGCGGAATGGTTCCTGCTGCCGGTGAGCCCGGAGGAGGTCCCTTCCGTGTTACGGATAATGATGGTGCCGGTTCTCTGCAGATACTGGAAAGTGTGCAGCTGCAACGTCCCTATCCGGCATCTACTCATTTCAATCCGGTAGATATCGTTTGTTCCTGTAAGGCATACGACGGCACTTCCTATCATCTGCCTGCTTTCAGGGATGACAGCACAGGTTTTATTTCTCAAAAAAGTATGGAGGGAAGGGAATTAAAAGCTCTTGAACTGCCCGGGTTGTGGAACGGGGGTATGAGCCGGTGGAATACCCTCTTTGTTGAGGTGCCTCCTGCTACTTTTAATCCGGTAAAAACAGTCACAGATTTATTACGAAAGGAACATAATTATTAGACTTACAGTATTTGGAAGTTTAAAAAACATTTTTAACTTTGCGTCCGATAAGGGAAAAATTTATTCACCAATTAATAAATAATAGCCATGTTACAAACTATTTTTGATTTTCTGGAACAACTCATCCACAACCCTGCAACTAACGGTTGGTTTGCTGTTATTCTAAGCGTCCTGGGTGCAGGAATCGGTGCTCTCATTTATTTCTTCGGAGGAGAAGAATAAGCTTGATTCAACCCAAAGGAGTTGCCTGAAAATCCATTAATAGAGTAGGGGGAGCCGCCGAAAATCCTTAAGAGTAGGCAAAAAATTTTTATAACCTAATTCGAATTATTATGGAATTTTTTACTCAAGTTTTTGCTGACATATGGCAGAACCTTTTAAACTTTGAAAGCGGATTTATTACGTTATTCCTTGGTGCCGGAGCTCTTCTGTTCACAATCGTCATGTCTTTGGTTAACGCTTTCTCCAACCCTTCCTAACAAGAGAGGTATTGAATAAATATAAAAGCGGGTATGCTGCAGCATACCCGCTTTTCATTAATAGATCACGCCGGGATCAGAAAATTTTTGCCCAATTGGTTCTGGGTCTGTCCTGCCAGGCTTTTTTGTGGAAAACATAGCTGACTATCAGTGGAACAACTGTAGTGGCCTCGGCATATACCATCTGTTCGTGAACAGTACTGACTTTACCCCAGGAAGAAGCTTCTTTTAAGGTGGAACTCGAACAGGCGCCGTCCCTGACGTCGGCAACCGTTATTTGAATAGCGTACTGGTGCATAGGCACTTCGAAACCCTGGCATTCGGCACATACCACCGTATCCTGTGCGAAATTTTTAGGAACCCCGCCTCCTATCATGAACAAACCGCTGGTTTTTGACTTGATTTTGATTTCTGTAAGTTCCCTGAAGTCAGCCACGGAATCTATTGTCAGATAGGGTTTTCCTTCTTTAATCCGTTCCAGTTGATGCATTACCAGACCGAACCCGGCACTGCAATCGGAGAAAGCAGGCACAAAAATGGGAACATTGTGTTCAAAACAGGTCTGAATGAGTGATTCCTTTTTTACTGAATTTTTGCTCAGCCATCTGCCAATTTCCCAGATAAATTCACGGGAAGAATAGGGCCGCGGTTCAAGTGCGTCTGCAATCTGCTTAATAGTGGCATCGCATTCCTGCAATTCTTCTTCATCAATATAAGTGTCGTAAATACGATCTATATAGTTACTGCGAAGCATGCCGTCATCGACGAAAGGGGTTCCTTTATAATGCTTGTACCCCAACGCCTCAAAAAAATCCATATCGATGATGGAGGCTCCCGTAGATACAACACAGTCAATCATATTAAAGCGTACCATATGGACGTATACCTGCATACAGCCTGCGGCACTTGAACTTCCGGCAATAGTGAGCCAGTTGGTGCAGTCTTTATTGCTCATCATCATCTGCAGAATATCTGCTGCTCTTGCGGTATCTCTCGAGGAGAAAGACATAGAACGCATAGCGTCAATAATGGGTGTTGAATCAATCTTCGTAATATCAACATGTTGTATTACTTCCTTCAACAATTCTTTTTTAGTGTTTGCCATAGATATATTGTCTTGTTATAACACGGCAAAGGTAAATGATTAATTCTGATTTAAAAAAATGTTACTTTTGCCTGATTTTAATTTACAATATTTATGCGACTGACCCGGTTTATTAACGCATTTGAGCGCCTCGAGACGCCATTATACTTTTATGATCTCGATATCTTGGACCAGACATTGCGTCTTTATACCAAAATCCTGAGGAAATACGGCTATACGGCTCATTATGCGATGAAGGCCAATGCGAATCCGCGCATCCTTGAGGTCATTCAGCGTACGGGACTGGGGGCAGACTGTGTGAGTGGTAACGAAGTACAATTGGCTTTGGATATGGGTTTTGACCCGCAGGAAATCGTATATGCCGGTGTGGGGAAATCAGATAAAGAGATTCGAACTGCTTTACAGGGCGGAATTTTTAGTTTTAATTGTGAGTCTGTTCCCGAAATAAAAATCATAAACGATCTGGCCGCTCAAATGGCCAAGACAGCCCAGGTTTCACTCAGGCTTAATCCCAACATCGATGCACATACCAATAAGCATATCAACACCGGACGTTCCAAAGATAAATTTGGGATAAGCGAATGGATGTTTAATGAGGTGCTGGAAGTCTTCCAAAGTTGCCAGAACATAAAATTAAAGGGGATACACGTGCACGTGGGCTCGCAGGTATCCGATATGAACGTTTTTGAAAACCTGTGCAAGAAGGTAAATGATTTCCAGGTGTGGTTTGAGCAAAAAGGCATTAAACTGGAACATATTAACCTTGGAGGAGGGCTTGCCGTGGATTATGAGAATCCGTTAGAAAATTTGTTTAGCCCGTTCGAGACCTATTTTGAACTGATTAATAAAAACCTGGAAGTCCGGAAAGGGCAAAAAGTACATTTTGAACCCGGCCGTTCGCTCGTGGCACAGTGCGGATTCCTGATTTCAAGGGTATTGTACGTTAAGATAGGAAAGGGTAAGAAATTTGTTATCCTCGATGCCGGAATGAATGACCTGGTCAGGCCCGCTTTATATGGCGCCAGACATAAAATCCTTAATATTTCATCTGCAGGCGCTCCTGTTGTATATGATGTAGTAGGCCCGGTTTGTGAATCGTCAGATACCTTTGCCAGATCTGTGACCCTGCCTGAGACCCGCAGGGGTAACCTTATTGCCATATGCTCGGCCGGTGCTTACGGACAGACCATGGCCATGCGTTACAACCAAAGGGACCTTGCACAGGCTTACTATTCAACAGACCTGTAATATATGTTTATTAAGATCTATCCCCAGAATCCACAGGAACGTCTCGTTATGCAGACGGTTACAATATTGCGGCAGGGTGGGATAGTGATCTATCCGACAGACAGTGTTTACGGCATGGGATGTTCTATTGAACATCTTAACCGGGTAGGCGATATGGAAAGGATCAAGGATTATTATACGCCTTCTTCATCGCTCTCTTTTCTGTGTTACGATCTTTCTCAGCTTTCTTCGTATTGTAAGCCTATTGGAAACAGTGTGTTCCGTCTGATGAAGAAAAATCTTCCGGGTCCTTTTACTTTCCTGCTGGAAGCCAACAGCCAGGTTCCAAAATTGTTTAAAGGAAAGAAGAAAAAAGTGGGGATCCGTGTACCTGATAATCCCATACTGCAAATGATCCTGAGGGAGCTGGGATGTCCAATTATTTCCACCTCTTTACCCTGGGACGATCAGGAACCCGAATACTCGTATGAACCGGAACTTATTAGAGAACGTTTTGATAACTTTGTAGATATTATAATAGACGGGGGGACGGGCGGAACGGTGCCGTCTGCCATAATTGATTGTACCGGAAGCGAACCGGAAGTAATAAGGGAAGGTCCGCTGCCATTAATTGTAAATTAGTTCCAGATGTTTGAAAATTTAACCGACAGACTTGAGCACTCATTCAAGCTGCTCAAAGGGGAAGGAAAGATCACCGAAATAAATGTTGCGGAAACACTAAAGGATATCCGCAAAGCCCTGCTCGATGCCGACGTGAGTTACAAAGTGGCCAAAACTTTTTGCGACGAGGTAAAACAGGCTGCTTTAGGTCAGGATGTGCTATCATCGGTCCGTCCCGGTCAGATGATGACTAAGATTGTACACGATCATTTAGTGCAGCTGATGGGTGGCGATGCGGCCGGTATTAATATAAAGGGGAATCCTGGTATTGTATTGATAGCCGGTCTGCAAGGTTCAGGAAAAACTACATTTTCCGGAAAACTGGCCCTTCATATAAAAAGCAAGCGCGGCATCAGACCGCTTCTGGTGGCAGGCGACGTATATCGCCCTGCTGCAATGGAACAGCTGCGTGTTCTCGGTCAGCAGATTGGTGTGGACGTGCACATAGAAGAAACAAACAGCAATCCGGTAAAAATTGCAGGGAATGCTATTGAGAGGGCGAAAAAGGAAGGTTACGGGGTCGTAATAATAGACACGGCAGGTCGTCTGGCTATTGATGAGGCCATGATGACAGAGATCACTGCCATTAAAAAAGCTGTTAAACCCACTGAGACGCTTTTTGTTGTTGACTCCATGACCGGTCAGGACGCTGTGGATACCGCGCGTACTTTCCATGAACGCCTGCAGTTCGATGGCGTAGTCCTTACCAAACTCGATGGGGATACCCGCGGAGGAGCTGCACTCTCTATCCGTGCTGTGGTGAGTAAACCCATCAAATTTGTAAGTATAGGTGAAAAAATGGATGCGCTGGATATTTTTTATCCGTCGCGTATTGCCGACCGAATACTTGGAATGGGCGATATCGTTTCGCTGGTAGAAAAAGCCCAGGAACAATTCGACGAGGAAGAAGCCAAAAAACTTAGAAAGAAACTGGCTCAGGACCGTTTCAATTTTAATGATTTTCTAAAGCAGATACAGCAGGTGAAGAAAATGGGTAATATCAAGGATCTGGCATCTATGATACCCGGAATGTCAAAAGCTGTAAAGGACATGGATTTTGATAACGATTCTTTCAAGGGAATAGAGGCTATCATTGGGTCTATGACCCCGGAAGAAAGAGATAATCCTTCCGTTATTAACGGGAGCCGCCGTAAACGGATTGCGACGGGTAGCGGCACTTCTATTACAGAAGTTAACCGGCTAATTAAACAATTTGATGATACACGAAAAATGATGAAGAATATTCGCGGAGGAATAAAAAAATGAAGCTAATTGACGGAAAACATGTTTCGGAAGTACTCAGGAAAGAGATCGCATTGCAGGTTTCGGAATGGATTAGCGAATCCGGAAGAAGACCTCATCTGGCAGCTATTCTGGTAGGAACCGACGGCGCAAGTCAGACCTATGTGAACAATAAAGAGAAAGATTGCCGCGAAGTAGGAATCGATTCTTCTGTCTACCGACTTTCCGACTCAATCGGTCAGCAGGAATTACTGGACTGTATAAAGGTAATTAATGAAGATCCCGGGATAGACGGGCTTATTGTACAATTGCCTTTACCTTCTCATATAGACGAGCAGGTAGTAATACAGAACATAGATCCTTCAAAGGATGTAGACGGATTTCATCCGGTGAACGTGGGTCGTATGGTCTTGGGTTTACCGACTTTTCTTTCGGCAACGCCTGCCGGCATTCTGGACCTTCTAAAGTATTATGATATTTCCACCAGAGGAAAAGAATGTGTGATCATAGGAAGAAGCAATATTGTAGGCAGACCTTTGGCCAATCTGCTTTCAAGCAAGGGAGATCCGGGCGATTGTACCGTTACTTTGTGTCACAGCCGTACCCTGAACCTCCAAACCATTTGCCGCCGGGCGGATATTATTGTTACTGCCCTTGGCGTTCCCGGTTTTCTGAAAGCCGATATGGTAAAAGACGATGCTGTTGTTATTGATGTAGGTATAACCAGGGTTCCTGCTCCGGGAACCAAATCGGGGTTCCGTTTGGCAGGGGATGTGGATTTCGACCGGGTTGCTCCCAAATGCAGTTACATTACTCCTGTTCCGGGAGGAGTTGGCCCCATGACACGTGTCTCTTTATTAAAAAATACACTTGCAGCGGCAAAAAACAATAAAAACCAATCATCATTATGAAAAGACGTAATTTTCTTAAGACAGCTTTTCTTGGCACTATTGCCGGAACTGTCGGATTAAGGGCTCCCCGTTTAATGGCTGGGAACGCTTCTGCAGAGGCAGCTGAGGCAAATCCGGCTGCTCTTCCCGATATTGTGGCTGTAATGGGTGGAGAACCGGTCGATTTGTATACAAGGGCCATCGCTGAAATGGGTGGCATGAAACAATATGTTAAACCCGGTATGAAGGTGGTGATAAAACCTAATATTGGATGGGACAAGACTCCCGAGTATGCTGCCAACACCAATCCGGATCTTATTGCTGCTATTGTCCGCGACTGCCGGGCAGCCGGAGCCGCTGAGGTTAAGGTGTTCGATCATACCTGTGACCAGTGGAAAGGATGTTACGAGAACAGCGGGATACAGGATGCGGTAAAAGAAGCAGGAGGAGAGGTCGTCATGGCTCATGAAGAACGTTACTTCCGTGAAGTTTCTCTGCCTATGGGCGTAAGAATGAAAAAAGCGAAAATTCATGAGGCAATCGTCGATTGTGACGTCTGGATTAATGTTCCTGTGCTGAAGAACCATGGTGGGGCAAAGATGACTATATGTATGAAAAATTACCTGGGTATCGTATGGGACCGCCGTTACATGCACTCCAATGACCTGCAGCAATGCATTGCAGACGCGGCAACATACGAAAAACGACCTGTACTCAATATTGTTGATGCCTACCGCATTATGACACAGAACGGCCCTAAAGGACGCACAACGGATGATGTGCAGACCCCAAAAGCTATATTTATGTCCAAAGACATTGTGGCACTCGATACGGCAGCCACCCAGTTCTTTAACCAGTATAAAACCATGACCATTAACGATGCGTCCCATATTGTGCTGGCAGAAAAACACCGGTTGGGCACTACCAATCTTTCCTCTCTGAATATTAAGCGTATCCGTCTATAATGAAGCTCTATACAATTTTAAAATGGACAAGAAGGGTGTTGGCCGTTGCGGTCATCGCGCTGATCACTTATTTTTTTATTTTCTCTTCTGCCAATGCTACCGGTATTTGGGCAGCCCTTTTGAAAGTGCAGTTTATCCCCGGTGTGCTGGGAATCACTACCGGCGGGGCTCTGACGGTTACCGTAATCTTGTTGTTGACGCTTCTTTTTGGAAGAGTTTACTGTTCCATGCTGTGTCCGTTGGGTATTTATCAGGATATAGTAAACAGAATCGCCTGGTTTATTAAATCCAGACAAAAAAGACGCACTCACTACAGTAAACCGAATGACGGAATCCGTTACGGCATTCTTGCTTTTGTAACCGTATGCGTAGTATTCGGTTTTACTTATCCGCTCGTCTGGCTGGATCCTTACAGCCTTTTTGGGAAAATGGCTGTTAATCTGGGTCGTCCGTTGGTAGCTGGCATTACCGGCGCAGAATATTACACGTGGAGTTGGCCCGCTTTTGCTTTTGCAGCCGCGTTTTTTACGTTTATTACGTTACTGGCGGCTTTCAGGGGGCGATACTACTGTAATACCATTTGTCCGGCAGGTACTTTGCTGGGACTGGTATCCAAAATATCGATGTTCAGAATACAAGTCAATGAAAGCGAGTGCCGTCATTGTCTTTTGTGCGGAAAATCCTGCAAATCTTATTGTCTGGACAGTTCCGGAATAAAAGTTGACCATTCGCGTTGCGTAGTCTGCCTGAATTGCATAGGAAGCTGTAATACTAAAGCGGTTACTTATGCTTTTGCATGGAAAAAGAAAGTGGCGATTGTACGGAAGAAAGAAGAGCCTACTGCCGAAAATAAAGGCAGAAGGGCATTTCTTATATCGGCTCTGGGTGCCGGTGTCAGTGCCGGGGCAGGAGTGGTTCTGCTTAACAGGTTCAAGGGAAAAGCCAGGGTAAAGGTAGGTGCCGGTCTTCCCCCGGGGGCCGGAAATCTTGAAAGATTACAGGATAAATGTATTGCATGTCATGCCTGCGTTGCAGCCTGTCCTTCCCATATTATTAAGCCGGCATACGGAGAGCTTGGATGGCAGGGCTTTTTGCTGCCATCCGTGTCATACGAAAACGGTTTTTGCGGCTTTGAATGTCAAAAATGTCAGGAAGTTTGTCCTTCCGGTGCTTTGCAGCGTATGAGCCTGGAGGACAAAAAACTAACAAAATTGGGCGTAGCCAGGTTTACCCTGGAGAACTGCATTGTTTACAAAGACGGTACCGATTGCGGCGCCTGCGATGAGCATTGCCCGGTGAAGGCGGTTGCCATGATGCCCAGGGAAGGTTCGGATAAGCTATTTCCGAAGGTCACCCCAAAGGTCTGCATAGGATGCGGCGGCTGTGAATACATTTGTCCCGCGAGGCCAAAGGCAATTGTGGTTATACCTATGGCTGAGCAGAGAAGGGCCGATGCGCCGCTCATAGATGTACAAATAAAGGTAGATATAGAAGGATTCGGATTCTGATTCTACTTCGGTCCGGGATGATCCAAAAGTTCAGGCCTTAGCTGTTCGGTACGGCTGAGGCTTTGTTCTTCCTGCCAGGTTCGGATGAGCCTGGGATTTCCACACAGAAGCACTTCAGGAACTTTCCATCCGTTAAATTCGGCAGGACGTGTATAAACAGGCGGCGACAGCAAACGGTCCTGGAAACTGTCACTGAGCGCCGAGGTTTCATCGCTCAGTGCCCCCGGGATGAGCCTGACAACGGAGTCGACGAGCGCAGCGGCAGGGATTTCTCCTCCGCTAAGTACGTAGTTGCCTATTGAGATCTCTCGGGTAATCAAATGCTCCCTTATCCTGTGGTCAATGCCTTTGTAATGCCCGCACAGAATCATAATATTTTCCAGACATGAAATACGGTTTGCCATGGGCTGGTCAAGCAGTTCGCCGTCGGGGCTCATATAAATGATTTCGTCGTACGACCGGTCCTTTTTAAGCTTATCCATGAGCGTGAAAACAGGCTCAACCATCAACACCATGCCTGCATCTCCTCCAAAAGGATAATCGTCTACCTGGCGGTAACGTCCTTTCCCGTACTCCCTGAGATCGTGCACGCAGATCTCTACAAGAGACTTGTCCTGAGCTCTTTTAACAATAGAGTGTGAAAAAGGGCTGACAAGGAGTTCCGGAAGGACTGAAATAATATCTATGCGCATCATGCGGCAAAAGTAATCATTATTCGGTTTATTGGACTTTTTGATTACATTTGCAAGTTGAAAATATTATTCCTGAAAAGTACAATGGATCTCGAAATGAACATGTCTGCTCCACAAGAGCAATTCAACGACAATCAAACTCAAGAAAATGAAGTTGTTGAAAATACGCGAAGCGCAGAATCGGTAGATTATTCATCATTTACTATTGTTGAACTGCTGGCTGAGTTTGAACGCCTCATTGAGGCCGAGGATAAGACAGAAATGCATAAAAATGCAGAAATCATTAAGTCTTGTTTTTATAAACTCCTTAAGAAAGATCAGCCCGAACACCCCGAAGACCCGGATCATCCGGAGTCCGCTTCCGAGACATCAGAGGTTTCTGAGACGGCAGAAGAGACGGCTTTCAAAAAGCTGTATGCCAGGTATAAAGTATTACGCGCAGATCTCATGCGCAATATTGAACAACAGAAGGAGAAGAATCTGGAAGAGAAACTGGCTATCATAGAGGATATTAAGAAACTCCTTGAAAAGCAGGAAGATATTAATCATACTTTTCCGGAATTCCGGGCTCTTCAGTTACATTGGAAAGAAGTGGGCCCTGTTCCACTGGCTCGTACCAAGGATGTCTGGGAAACTTATCAGCATTACGTAGAAAAATTTTACGATTACGTTAAGATAAACAACGAACTGCGTGATCTGGATTTTAAACGAAATCTTGAACTGAAAGAACAATTATGCAATAAGGCAGAAGCCCTGATAAACGAACCGGGGGTTATTGCTGCTTTTCATAAACTTCAGAAGTTACATGAAGAATGGCGTGAGATCGGTCCCATTACCAGGGAATTACGTGAGCCACTCTGGGAACGTTTCAAAGCCAGTACAACGGCCATTAACAAACGTCATCAGGATTTCTTTGAAGAACAGAAAAAACAACAAAAGTCTAACCTCGATGCCAAGCTTGTTTTATGTGAAAAAGCCGAGGCTATAGCTAACGAAACTGTAGAGGACGGAAGTAACTGGAATAAACGGGCCAAAGAACTGGAAGACCTTCAGAAAGAATGGCGTACCATCGGTTTTGCTTCAAAAAAAGAAAACCAGAATGTTTACGACCGTTTTCGTGCTGCCTGTGATAAATTTTACGGGGCCAAACGCGAATTCTATGCTTCTTTCAAGAGCGAAATGCAGGAAAATATGGCCAAGAAAATTGCTTTGTGCGAACAGGCCGAGGCCATTAACAAAAGCGAGGAATGGCGTAAAACCACAGATCAGCTGATCAATCTGCAGAAGCAATGGAAAGAAATTGGGCCGGTTCCCCGGAAACAGGCAGAAGTGGTATGGAAACGTTTCCGTGCTGCCTGCGATGAATTCTTTACCCGCAGGGCCAAACATTTTTCCGGCATGGACTCTTCCTATGAAGAAAATCTGGCTGCTAAAGAAGCGCTTCTCAAAGAAATGGACGCTTTCGATAACCAAACCGTTCAGGATCTGGCAGGTGCACTCAGGGATTTACAAACCAGATGGAACGCCATTGGTTTTGTTCCCATAAAGGAAAAAGACCGTGTTCAGACTGCCTATAAGGCATTCATGGATAAACATTTTGGTGACCTCCGTTCACAGGGTTCGGACAGAAGAGGTTCCTACAGAAATAACCGCGGAAAATCGGATGATGCCAGAAACGGTCGCGACAAGCTCATTCAGCGTTTCCGTCAGTTGGAATCGGATATTACCGTATGGGAAAATAATATGGGTTTCTTTGCCAAATCAAAAACTGCAGATAAGATTCTGGCCGACACCCGCAGGAAAATTGAAGAAGCAAGGCAGGAGCTTGCCCAGCTGGAAGAAAAAATCAGGACTTTTGACAAACAGGGAGAATCCAATAATTAGAACTTTTTATGGATAAAAACACTATATGGGCAATATTGCTTATTGGCGCAATCCTCCTTGGTTTCAGTTTCTTTAATTCCAAGGTAACCAAGGAAAGACAAAGAGAACAATTCGTACAGGATTCCATTGCGTACGTAGAGGCTCAGAAAGCCATTGAACAGGCAGATAAAAATGTTAGTCCGGTGTTTCAGCCGGACTCGTCATCTGTATCCGGTCTTGTGCCTCCCCAAACTGGTGACATATACACAAATTCATTCCTGAATCAGGCCGGTTTGGGCAGTGAGCAGTTTTATACGCTTGAAAACGATAAAATAGCCGTTACTTTTACCAACAAAGGAGGGCAGCCGTACAGTGTCCGGATAAAAGGTTTCAAAACTTACAGCGGCGACAGCCTCATTATTTTTGAAGGTCATAACAACCATTTGTCCTTAAATGTTTTTGCCGGTCAACAGATAAAAACATCCGATTTTTATTTTATTCCCGAATCGGTCCAGGATAATAAAATTCAAACATTCACTCTGTATTTTAGTGAAAATGCCTATATTCAGTACGCCTATTTCCTGGAAGAAGATTCCTACCTGCTAAAAATGGATGTTCGTATGGTGGGTATGGACGGGTTTATCCCCAAGAATGTAACACAGTTAGATTTTGACTGGAACGTGGATATACGTCAGCTTGAGAAAGGATTTGCCAACGAAAAAAATTATTCAACTGTTTCATATAAATTCCCAAATACAAAAGATGTTGAAAATCTTGGACTTAGAAAATCAGATGCGAAGGAATCCCTAAAGACCAAAACCGAATGGGTGGCTTTCCAGCAACAGTTTTTCTCTGCCATTCTTATCTCTGACAATAATTTCCTTGGCGGTGATATTTCGTTCCGTTTTTATGAACCGGAAAACCCGGATACGCTGCTTATAAACTGCCAGGCCATTATGCAGTTGCCTTACCAGGTAGCTGCAGATCAAAGCATTCCCCTTCAGTTCTATTTCGGCCCCAATGGTTATTATGCCCTTAAGTCCTATGACCGTTCGTTCGAGAAGATAATTCCCATGGGAGGGGCACTGGTTAGCTGGATAAACCGTTTTCTGATTATTCCCACGTTTAACTTCCTGAACAGGTATATGGCCAACTTCGGCCTTATCATATTGCTGATGACTATCTTCATTAAGCTTATAATCACTCCTTTTACGCTCAAGTCTTATATGTCTTCTGCCAAAATGAGAGTGCTTAAGCCCGAGATAGACAAGATCAACGCCAAGTATCCCAAGAAAGAAGATGCCATGAAGAAACAGCAGGAGACCATGGCACTCTACAAGAAGACAGGAGTAAGTGTTATGGGAGGATGCTGGCCCATGTTATTGCAAATGCCTATCCTTTTCGCTATGTTCCGCTTCTTCCCCGGATCTATAGAATTAAGACAGGAAGGGTTTCTTTGGGCAGATGATCTGAGCGGTTATGATTCCATTCTTGATCTTCCTTTCAAAATTCCTCTCTACGGCGATCACGTCAGCCTTTTTGCCCTGTTAATGGCGCTCTCCATGTTCTTCTATTCCAAGATGAACATGAAACAGCAGGCGTCCAGCCAGCAGATGCCCGGTATGCAGAGTATGATGCTCTACGTAATGCCTATAATGATGCTGGCCGTTTGTAATAACCTTTCCGCCGCGCTAAGTTATTATTACCTGCTTTCCAACCTGATTACCATGCTGCAGACCTTTATCATTCAGAAATTCTTTGTGAATGAAGAAAAGCTGTACAAACAACTTAAGGAAAAAGCAGAGAAAGCTCCGGTAGTCAAAAAATCCAAATTTCAGCAACGACTCGAGGAAATGCAGCGCGCCCAGCAGCAACAGTCCAGAAGGCGATAATGATAGCTCAGCGGCTTAGACAAATTCATGAAGAAATACCGCCACAAGTCACTCTTATTGCGGTATCCAAGTTCCAGCCGGTAGCATTCCTGAAGGAAGCTTATTTGGCCGGACAGCGTGATTTTGGCGAAAACCGCCCTCAGGAAATGGTGCAAAAAATGCCTCTGATGCCGCCTGATGTCCGGTGGCATTTTATTGGACATTTACAGACAAACAAAGTAAGGTTTGTGGTAGGCAATGCAGTGCTTATTCATTCTGTGGACAGCCTGAGCCTGCTTACTGCCATTCAGAATCAGGCAGAAAAATTGGGAATCATACAAGATGTCCTGCTTCAGGTGCATATTGCTTTGGAAGATACAAAACAGGGTTTTGAACCCGTGAATTTGGCCTCGGTGCCTGCCTTTTTACCAAACGTCCGGATTTGCGGCCTCATGGGAATGGCCACTTTGACTTCCCAAACGGAACGTGTACGCACGGAGTTCAGATCGCTCAGAATTTTATTTGAGCAACTTAAACGGGGTCGGTATGAAGGGAAGGAACATTTTGCCCATTGTTCTATGGGTATGTCATCTGATTATCGTCTGGCCATAGAAGAAGGAAGTACCATGGTACGCATAGGCAGTGCTATATTTCCGCCTCGCCCCGGAAAATAAAGGCAGCGGGCCCGGACAGCATTACGTTCCTGAAAGTCCCGTTATGCGGCTCGTAATCTACCTGCAGATTTCCTCCCTTTGTCTGAATATCCCAATGAGTAAGACCGTTCCCGGTATAAATACCGGCTGCAATAGCCGATGCGGTGGACCCGGTCCCGCAGGCCCAGGTTTCGTCTTCTACGCCCCGCTCGAAAGTGCGAACAAAGAGGCATCCGTTATCCAGAATCTCAACGAAATTCACGTTGATTCCGTGCGTTCCAAAGTCTTTGTGGGAACGCCAGTATTTTCCCTCGCCGAATACATCGGTGTTTTGCACATCCTTTACGAACTTTACCAGGTGAAGTGAACCCGTGTTGACTATGTAGCTGTCGGTGTCGTAGGTTTTGATCTCAGGAACATCGCGTATTTGCAGTTTTATGATTGAAACATTGTCTTTGCGGTCCAGCACGATCGCTTTATGTGGCCCGTCGACGGCGGTAAAAAGAAGGTTGTCTATACCCAATCTGTCTGCAAAGGCAGAAATGCATCGCCCGCCGTTCCCGCACATGGTTCCTTCATAGCCGTCTGAGTTATAAAAATGCATGGCAAAGCCATAGGGAGCCTCTGCCGATTCCAGAAGCATAAGCCCGTCTGCGCCTATGCCAAAACGGCGGTGGCAAACGAGTGCGATCTGTCTGTTATCAAGCGTATATTCACCGGAACGGTTATCAATAATAATGAAATCGTTTCCTGCACCGTGATATTTACAAAATGTCAGTTTCATCTATTTGGTATGAAATTTGAGTTATTAAGGGCTATAGTATTTTTACAAATTTAAGAGATTAAAGAGATATGAAAAAGAAAATTGCTCTTATTATTTTGTTGACTGCCGTTGTTAGCGTAGGTACTACTCTGACAGTAAATTATTTTACGGGAAAGGGCCAGAATAAGGCCCAGGTGTATGACACTGAAAACAGAGAAGCTATCGTGCAACAAGTATCGTTACCCGAAGTGCTTTATCCTGATTTTACGTATGCTGCAGAAACGGGTGTTAAAGCCGTTGTTCATGTAAAAGTTGTAAAACGGGGCCAGATACAACAGGGACCTCAAAGTTTCTTTGATTTTTTCTTCGGATATGGCAATCCCGATATGCAGCCCCGTGATCAAATAGGTTCAGGATCGGGCGTTATTATTTCGTCAGACGGATATATTGTTACTGCCAATCATGTGATTGACGGCGCCGATGAAGTACAGGTGACCCTCGATGATAACCGTGAATTTGCCGGACGTGTTATTGGATCTGATCCTGCAACGGATGTTGCTTTGCTTAAAATAGACGGATCCGGGCTGCCTTTTCTGAAATTCGGAAATTCGGACGACCTTCGTCTCGGGCAGTGGGTTATAGCCATTGGCAATCCGTATGAATTGCGTTCCACCATTACGGCGGGTATCGTGAGTGCCAAAGGACGCGCGCTCCCATCGTATACGGGTGAATTTAAGATTGAAGCCTTTATCCAGACCGATGCTGCCGTTAACCCGGGAAATTCGGGCGGAGCGCTGGTCAATGCCACCGGGGAACTTGTTGGAATAAACACTGCTATTGCTACCCGCACGGGATCATACTCGGGGTACTCCTTTGCCGTCCCCAGCAGTATCGCTCAGAAGGTAGTCGCCGATATCCGTAAGTACGGTACCGTACAACGTGCACTGCTGGGTATTACCATGCAGGATGTAACCGGAGACCTGGCAAAGGAAAAAAATCTGAAAGAGATCAAAGGCGTATACATTAACGAGCTTACAGCCGACGGAGCTGCTCATAAGGCCGGAGTGAAGGAAGGCGATATTCTTATCAAGGTGGGCGATGTAGCCGTGAATTCAGGAACGGCCGTGCAGGAACAGATCAGCAGGCTCAGTCCGGGTGAGAAAGTTACCCTGGTGTTACTCAGAGGGGATAAAGAGGTTACCGTTACGGCTACCCTTCAGAATCAGTCCGGTAATACCGAGATTGTTAAAGAATCCGGAGATATTTCCAATTTTCTGGGGGCGCAATTGCGTCCTGTGGGTAAGGAATTGAAAGACAAACTGAAAATCCGCACGGGTATAGAAGTTATGTCTGTTGGTGAAGGTAAAATGAAAGATGCGGGAATACGGAAAGGATTTGTCATCACTCACGTGAACCAAAAACCCGTATCGAGTGTTCAGGAACTGGCTGCATCCGTTCACGGGAACCAGAGAGGGGCCCTAATTGAAGGTAAATATCCCGATGGCTCAGTCTATTATTATGCTTTAGGCAATTAAATTGCTTCTTTTTAACATTTTTTGAAACTAAAACTGCCCTTTTACGTATAAGAGGGCAGTTTTAGTAACCGTATATATAGCATGAGACAACTAAAAATCACAAAATCGATTACCAACAGAGAAAGTGCTTCGCTAGACAAGTACTTGCAGGAAATCGGAAGGGAAGACCTTATTTCAGTAGAAGAAGAAGTTGAATTGGCGCAAAAGATCAGAAAAGGAGATCAGGATGCATTGGAAAAACTAACACGGGCGAATTTGAGATTTGTTGTGTCTGTTGCCAAACAATACCAAAATCAGGGCTTAAGTCTGCCCGACCTTATAAACGAAGGAAACCTGGGGCTTATTAAAGCCGCAGAAAAGTTTGACGAAACCCGCGGGTTTAAATTTATATCATATGCCGTATGGTGGATCAGGCAATCCATTCTTCAGGCCCTTGCTGAGCAGAGCCGTATTGTACGTCTGCCTTTGAATCAGGTAGGCTCACTGAACAAGATCAACAGGGCTCTTTCAAAATTCGAACAGGAGCACGAACGGGTACCTTCTCCCGAAGAATTGGCCGAGATCCTCGATATCCCCAGCGAAAAAATTTCCGATACTCTCAGGGTGTCGGGCCGTCATGTTTCTGTTGACGCCCCTTTTATCGACGGAGAAGATAACAGCCTGCTTGACGTCCTGGTGAATAACGATTCCCCGAACGCTGACCGCGGACTGGTGAACGAAAGCCTGAATAAAGAAATTGAGCGGGCATTATCTACTTTGTCCAAGCGAGAAAGAGATATTGTTAAGTATTTCTTTGGAATTGGTATACAGGAAATGACACTGGAAGAGATTGGTGAAGAATTCGGACTTACCCGTGAGCGCGTACGTCAGATAAAGGAAAAGGCCATACGTCGTTTACGCCACAGTGCTCGCAGCAAACTCCTGAAAGCTTATCTGGGATAGCCTATGTTGGAAACAATAGGCAGCGCTCTACATTCTTTCAGTTCCTGGCTGAATATTCCTTTGTTCATTACGCTCATAGGTGGAGGACTCTTTTTCCTTATTTATTCCCGGTTTGTACCTTTCCGTTATTATGCCAGGGCACTTAAGAGCCTTCGGATAAAAGATGATAAAGCCGATGGTCAGATCAGCTCTTTCCAGGCCTTGTCTTCTGCTATTGCGGCGACTGTAGGATTGGGGAACATTTCGGGCGTGGCCGTTGCCCTGACGATGGGCGGACCGGGTGCGATTTTTTGGATGTGGGTGAGCGCCTGTGTTGGCATGGCTACCAAATTTTTTGAAGGCACTTTATCTGTTATGTTCAAGGGTCGTGATTCCGCCGGTCAATTACAGGGTGGTCCTATGTATATGATTACCAATGGATTGGGCAATAAATGGAAACCGCTGGCTGTGTTGTTTTCTGTATTCGGAATGATAGGCACCTTCTGTTTGATGCAGGCAAATCAACTTACAGAAGCATTGCAGACTGTGATCTTTACCCCTGCCGGAGTGGAGGACACCGTCTGGCTTCGTCTGATTGTTGGCGTCTGTATCGCTTTTATTGTTTCCCTGGTTGTGCTGGGAGGCATCAAACGGATAGGAAAAGTAGCCACCCGGATTGTTCCGGTTATGGTTCTTTTTTATTTTTTATTGGTAGCATATATTATTTTGACGAATCTTCCGGTAGTACCCCATGTATTTGCTTCCATTTTTGAAGGCGCTTTTTCCCTAAAGGCTGGTGCGGGTGGACTTGCCGGTTCGGTTATTGTTATTGGAGCCCGAAGAGCTGCATTTGTTAATGAAGCGGGCGTGGGAACGGCTTCCATGATGCACGGTGCTTCCAGGAATAGTGAACCTGTGCGGGAAGGACTGGTTGCCATGATTGCTCCTTCCATTGATTCGGGGCTGGTATGTACACTCACGGCACTGGCTGTGCTTATAAATGCAGAATATTCGGTTACCAATATGCAGGGGATGCAGCTGGTTATGGAATCTTTTGAAAGATCCATCCCCGGTTTGGGCAGTTATCTTTTGATGGCAGTAGCCATTATTTTTGCTTTTTCGACTATGTTCTCCTATTCATATTACGGCACCAAGTGCACAAATTTTCTTTTTGGAGCCGATAAAGCACATTATTATAATTACCTGTTTCTGGCCACTCTGGTCCTGGGAGCCGTGATTCCTCTGACTGCTGTAGTGGATATTATTGACATTGCCTATGCCTTTATGGCTTTTTGTACGGTATTTACCATGTTGCTATTATCGCCCAGAGTTCGTACTGCCGCCAAAAAATATTTTCAAAAATGATGTTGGAAGAAATAATTATACATTCACTGAAAAAAGCCGTGAATGCTGTTTATGGCGTTGAGCCTCAAAAAGAAATGTTGCAGGTACAGGCAACGAGAAAAGAATTTGAAGGAGATTTGACGGCAGTAATGTTCCCGTTACTTAAGCTTAGCAGGAAGTCTCCCGAACAGACGGGACAGGCCATTGGGGAACGGATGCTTGCCAATGAATCCAGAATTGAGAGTTTCCAGGTGATCAAAGGTTTTCTGAATCTGAAAATGTCTTCTGATTATTGGAAAGATCAACTTAGAGAGATTGAACGGTCCCGTGAATACGGCTTCGCTTCTGACTCGGGTAAAACCATTGTGATAGAATTTTCTTCTCCAAACACAAACAAGCCGCTTCATCTTGGGCATATCAGAAATAATCTTCTGGGCTGGTCGGTTTCCCGGCTTATGGAAGCCAATGGTCACAGGGTTATACGAGTGAATCTGGTTAACGACAGGGGAATACATATTTGTAAATCCATGCTTGCCTGGCAAAAATACGGGAACGGCCAGACTCCCGCTTCTACGGGAATGAAAGGCGACCATCTGGTAGGCGATTACTACGTTCGTTTTGACAAAGAGTACAAAGAGCAGGTCAGGCAGCTGATGCGCGGGGGTATGGAACAGGAAATAGCAGAACGCGAGGCTCCCCTTATGAAAGAGGCACAGGAGATGCTGGTAAAATGGGAACAGGGCGATTCTGCGATCCTGTCCCTGTGGAAAACCATGAACGGATGGGTTTATGACGGCTTTGAGTCTACATATAAAAGAATGGGAGTATCGTTCCATAAGACCTATTATGAATCAGAAACCTACCTTCTTGGGAAGGAATTAGTGGCGGCAGGTTTAAAAAAAGGTGTTTTTTACAGGAAAGACGACGGTTCGGTCTGGTGTGACCTTACTCCGGACGGGCTGGATCAAAAATTATTGCTGCGGTCAGACGGCACATCTGTATATATGACACAAGACCTTGGAACTGCTGCCAGGCGTTATGATGAATACCGTTTTGATTCGCAAATATATGTTGTAGGAAACGAACAGAATTATCACTTTCAGGTACTGAAACTCATACTTAAAAAGCTGGGTTTTCCGTGGGCAGAAAACATCATTCACCTTTCTTACGGGATGGTTGAGCTTCCGGAGGGGAAGATGAAGTCAAGAGAAGGAACGGTAGTTGACGCCGATGATTTGATGGACAATATGGTGATAACAGCCCGTGAAACGTCACTTGAGCTGGGGAAACTGGAAGACATGACCCCCGGGGAACAGACAATCCTTTTTGAAACGCTAGGTATGGGGGCCTTAAAGTATTTTATCCTCAAGGTCGATCCCAGGAAAACCATGTTGTTTGATCCGCGGGAATCAATTGACTTTAATGGCAATACAGGTCCATTTATACAATATACTTACGCCCGCATCTGTTCCATATTGCGCAAGGCCATTGAATTGGGTTATCAACCCGAAATGTGTGACAAGCCAATGATAGAAAAAGAGTTAAGACTTGTTAAACTGATGACGCAATATCCTCAGGTGATCAAGGATTCAGGCGTCGCTTATTCTCCCGCGCAGGTAGCCAATTTCTGCTTTGAGCTCGCTAAGGAATTCAACCAGTATTACCATGAGACATCTGTGCTAAAGGAAGAAGATCAGTGTGTTAGAGCACAGCGGCTGGTGCTGTTAAAGCAGGTGGCAAAGCTCCTTGAATTGTCAATGAATATCCTTGGTATTATTTTACCCGAAAAGATGTAATTTGGAATTAAAAAAATGTTGTATTATTGCAGCTCAATTCTGAATTTGTTTTTGCGAAGATGACGATAAAAAACACTCCGGCTCATAAGCCCCTGACTACAAAAAAGAGATTGGCAATCAGCTATTCAAACATGACTCCCCAACTAATGGATATCTGGAAGGAGAAGTATCCCCGCGGATATGCAGATTATATGGAAGATATCATGAAGGTTGATAAAGCCGACGGCTCTTTTTTCTATGCTGTTACACTTGAAATTCCCGATGCTATATATCTTGTTAAAGTAGAAGTTAAGATAGACGATTACGACGAGGTGGAAAAAGATATTTTTGGAGGTAGTGACGATCTGGCAGGGGACGATGATGGAGCTGAATTCCCCGAAACGGAGGACTCAAATTTTGCAGATGCAGAAGAAGATATGGACGAAGATTAGGCAGTGGCCCGAGTCCACCCTTGTACTGGTTCTTGCTCTGATTATCGGGCTTTTCAGCGGTCTGGCCGCTGTTTTGCTGAAAGTCTCCATTCATTATATTAAAGATCTTCTTACTTCTCATGTAAACATTCAGACCGAAAGTCTGACGTATTTCCTGTTGCCGGGGCTGGGCATGCTTGTTACCCTGGTTTTTGTGAGATATGTGGTAAAAGATTCCATTTCTCACGGTGTCACCAGGGTATTGCAATCTATCTCAAGAGACAAATCGGTTATTAAGCCTCATAACTGCTATTCTTCTTTGCTTGCCAGTGCTCTGACCATTGGCTTCGGAGGTTCCGTGGGTGCCGAAGCTCCCATCGTTTATACCGGTGCGGCAATAGGTTCCAATGTGGGACGTAAACTGGGGCTGAACTACAGAAGTGTAACGCTGCTGGTTTGCTGCGGTGCGGCGGCTGGTATTGCGGGTATTTTTAAAGCGCCTTTGGCCGGTGTGCTTTTTTGTCTTGAGATCCTGCTGTTCAATCTTACCATGGGATCTATTCTCCCGTTACTTGTATCGACCGTTACGGCAACGGTCGTATCCTCGCTCTTACTGGGTACCGAAGTGAGTTTTGTCAGCTCTCCCGAACTTTTTTCTATAAAAAACATTCCTTATTATCTTTTATTGGGTATTGTATGTGGATTTGTGAGTCTGTATTTTACCAGGACAACGCTCTTTTTGGAGGGCAGAATAAAAAAGATAAAAAATGTCTATACGCGCTGGGCATTCAGTGCCGTGGCGCTGGGGGTCCTGATTCTGGTTCTGCCTCCTTTGTACGGGGAAGGGTATTCGTCACTCATCGCCCTATTAAATAATAATGTGGAGGGGGCGATAGGCAGTCTGCTTTACGGTTCTCTAAACAAAAACGTTTGGTATATCCCTCTTTTCTTTACAGCCGTATTGTTTGTTAAAGTTTTTGCCATGTCTTTCACCAATGCCGGCGGAGGAGTGGGCGGCACTTTCGGGCCTACTTTGTTTATGGGTGGCATCCTGGGCTTTATAGTGGCACGGGTTATTAATTTAAGTGGTTTTTCGGTATTGCCCGAAGCCAATTTCGCATTGGTAGGGATGGCCGGGCTTATGGCAGGCGTCATGCAGGCTCCTATGACGGCCATTTTTCTTATTGCGGAAGTAACCGGCGGGTATGGTTTGCTTGTGCCTTTAATAGTAACTTCTGTCTGTTCGTACGCCACCATCAGGAATTTTGAACCCTATTCAATTTATACCAAACGTATAGCCCAATCCGGCGAGTTACTCACTCACGACAGCGATCAGGCTGTGCTTACCCTGCTTAAGACCTCCGAAGTTATTGAGCGTGATTTTCTTACGGTTATGCCTCAGTATACATTGGAACAGCTTTTGCAGCAGGTAGAGAAAAGCCGGCGAAATATCTTTCCTGTAATTGACGAGAAAGGAGCCCTTAAAGGTATAGTTACTCTGGATGATATCCGTCCCATTATGTTCCGTAAAGAAAAATATAACTCGGTTTACGTGTATGAACTCATGCACAGGCCTCCGGGACATATTATGATAGATGAAAGGATGGACAGTGTTATGAAAAAATTCGAGTCATCGGGAGCGTGGAACCTTCCGGTCCTGGACGATGAATACTGCTATCAGGGCTTCGTTTCCAAATCCAGAATATTTTCGGCCTACCGGGAACAATTATCACAGGTGTCTCATGAATAAAACGCACATATCTCTTATAGCCAGAGAACTTCACGTAAAGGACTGGCAGGTGGAACATGCCGTATCGCTGCTCGGGGAAGGGTCAACCATACCTTTTATTAGCCGGTACCGCAAGGAAGCTACCGGGAGCCTCGATGAGGTGCAGATTGCCCAGGTAAAAGCCTTGTGGACAGGTTACGAAGAGCTGGAAAAAAGAAGGGCTGCCATTCTGAAATCCATTGAGGAACAAGATAAACTGACTCCCGAACTACGCACTTCCATTGAAAATTGCTGGCAGATGAATCTTTTGGAAGACCTGTATCTGCCATACCGTCCCAAAAGACGAACCCGTGCGGGTATCGCCCGGGAAAAAGGCCTCGGCCCGTTAGCGGAAATAATTTTTGCACTCGATCCCCGGAATTGCCAGGAACTGGCCAGACCATATCTCTCGGACAAAGTGCAAACGGTCGAGGAAGCGCTGGCTGGCGCCAGGGATATAATAGCCGAGCAGGCAAGCGAACACGCCGTCCTCCGGCAGAGACTCCGCAGGTTGTATCAGGAAGAAGGCGTTATCTCGGCTTCGGTACAGAAAGGAAAAGAGGAGGAAGGGATAAAATATAGCAATTATTTCGATTTTTCGGAGCGTATACGGACCATTCCTTCTCACCGGCTGCTGGCGATTCTAAGAGCCCGTTCGGAAGGAATTATTTCTATGAAACTCGAGCCCGATACAGATAAAGCTATAGAAGAAGTGGAAAGGACATGCCTGCCGGCAAGAATATCATATTCTTTTCCTCCCGGAGAGTCAGGCAGCCTGTACCAGGTGAAGACGGCGTTTGCCGATGCCTATAAGCGGCTTATTCATCCTTCTGTTGAAAACGAGGTAATCAATACAAATAAAGAAAAAGCCGACATAGAGTCCATTAAGGTCTTCAGCAGCAATCTCAGGCAGTTGTTGCTGGCTCCTCCTTTGGGACAGAAAAGGATGCTGGCCATCGATCCGGGTTTTCGTACAGGTTGTAAAATCGTATGCCTCGATGCCCAGGGAAATTTACTCCATAACGACACCATATATCCCCATCCTCCTCAGAATGAGCGCAGCGTGGCAATGAAGAAACTCACGCAATTAACCGAGGCGTATAAAATAGACGTGATTGCCGTGGGAAATGGTACGGCGGGCAGGGAGACGGAACAATTCCTGAAGAAAATCGCTTTTTCGCGAAAACTCCAGATTTATTCGGTAAGTGAAGACGGAGCCAGTGTTTATTCCGCCTCGGCTTTGGGCCGCGAAGAATTTCCCCAATACGATGTGACTGTCAGGGGAGCGGTATCTATTGGACGACGTTTGATGGACCCTCTTGCGGAGTTGGTAAAGATAGATCCCAAATCGTTGGGAATAGGTCAATATCAGCACGATGTCAATCAGACGCTTCTGAAAGAAAGCCTTGATCAGACCGTAGCATTTTGCGTCAACCACGTAGGCGTTAACCTGAATACGGCCAGTAAGCAGTTACTTACCTACGTATCCGGACTCGGACCGCAGTTGGCGCAAAATATTGTGGATTACAGGTCTGAACACGGTCCTTTCAGAGCCAGGGAAGAATTAAGGAACGTGAAACGCCTGGGAGATAAGGCCTTTGAACAGTGTGCCGGTTTTCTGCGTATTCCCGGAGCTGAAAACATTTTGGATAATACGGCAGTACATCCCGAAAGTTACCCCGTAGTGCACCGCATGGCACAGGACCTGGGCATAACGGAAGACGCGCTGGTTTCCGATGCGGGAGCCAGGCAACGTGTGGACCTGTCCCGGTATGTCACCGGGCAAATAGGATTACCGACGTTAAAAGATATTATGGCCGAGCTGGATAAGCCGGGACGTGATCCCCGGACGATCATAAAAGTACTCGAATTTGATGACAGCATAAATACCATTGATGACCTGAAAGAAGGTATGGTCCTTCCGGGCATTGTGAGTAACATTACCGGGTTTGGGGCTTTTGTTAACATTGGTATAAAACAGGACGGTCTGGTGCATGTCTCTCAGATGGGCAGCAGATACGTAAGCAATCCGTTGGAAGTGTTAAAGTTGCATGAACATGTAAAGGTGAAGGTTATTAAAATAGACCGGGAACGCAACCGGATTCAGCTTCGCCTGGAACGTGACTGAGACAGGATTACTCCCGTTACCACAATAATGATTCCGGCCAGTTGAACCGGTCTAAACGTCTCGATACCCATAATAAAACATACACCGGCCGTTATTATTGGAATGAGGGCATTAAATGTGCTGGCCTTTGATACGCCCAGCTCTTTTATACAGGTTATAAAAAAAACAAAGGCAATTCCCGAGCAGAAGATGGCAAGCATCAGTACAGGATACCAGAAGTTCCAGCCAAAAGTGATATGGGTCAGGGTCCCGTTCTGCATATCATATGAAAGTACAAAAGGTAAAAAATAGACAGCTCCCAGGCCGTGCTGATACATGGTAATGGTAAAAGGAGAATAATCCGCAGCTATTTTTTTTACCACCACAGAATAACCAACGGCAGAGAAAACGGCCAAAAAAAGTAACAAAATGCCCGCCTGGAGGTTAGTGCCCGGCAGGCCGTGGGCAGCTCCCAGCGTGAAATCCCATTTCCCAAAAACAACCAGGAAAAGACCGGGTAAAGTAACTATAATGCCCAGGATATTGGCAACAGTCACTTTTTCTTTATAGAATGCAATGCCGGCCAGCAACCCGAAAATAGGAATGCTTGAAATAATGACCGAACTCAGACTCGGACTGGCCGTAAACTTCATCCCAAATGTTTCTCCAATAAAATAGATAAAAGGTTCCAGAGTGGCCAGCAGTAAGAACCATTTGATATCTTTATTCTTTATGGGTTGAATTCTTTTTCCGATCTTTCCAATAAGCAGCATTACAACTGCCGCCAGCACCAGGCGTGTGAAAATGAGGGTAAATACAGGAATGTGGTATACCAGCAGCTGATTGGTCCATATAAAGGACAGGCCCCACAAGGCCACTGCGGTGCATATCATCAGATAAACCGAGACTCTTTTGCTGATCATAGAAGGGTTATGAAACGGGAAGGGGATGGGGTTTGCGGGATATCCGGGAGTTTTCTGCAGCCAGTTGGCCGTTAATGTATACGCTCCTTATAGTATTGGAAAAAGTATGGCCTTCCAGCGGACTCCACCCGCAGGTATATGCCAGGGATTCTTTGGTGACAGTCATACCATGCGCAGGGTCAATCAAAACTAGATCGGCAAAGTATCCTTCCTTTAAAAAACCTCTCCGGCTAAGTCCGAAAACTCTTGCCGGACCGTGGCAAAGTCCTTCCACTATCCGGGGTAGTGTAAACAGACCTTTATCGTATAACTCAAGCATCATTTGCAGTGAGTGTTGAACAAGAGGCAATCCCGATGGGGCTTGCAGGTAAGGAGCCTGTTTCTCTTCTAATGTATGCGGCGCATGATCCGAACCGATGACCCCGATAATTCCTTTTGCCACTGCCTGTCTGAGTGCTTCGCGGTCTTCCATGGTTTTTATGGCCGGATTGCATTTGATTAGGTTGCCCATTTTAGTGTAATCCCCGTCTGAGAACCATAAATGATGTACGCAGACCTCACCGGTGATTTGCGGATTCCGTATGGCTGCCTCCTGGATTAAAGCCACCTCTTCTTTGGTGGAAATATGTAGAATGTGCAGGCGGGTACCAAACCGGGTGGCCAGCTCAATTGCTTTCTGCGTAGAGGCAATGCAGGCTTCACGACTTCTGATTGTCGGGTGCATTTCAACGGGAATGTGTTCGCCGTATTGCTCCTTAGCCTGCTGCAGGTTATGCCGGATTATCGTCTCTTCTTCACAATGTGTGGCAATGATCCCTTTGTAGTCCCTGAAAAATGTTTCAAGTGCAATGGGATCGTCTACCAGCATATTTCCTGTGGAGGAACCCATAAAAATTTTAAGTCCGCAGCCCGTGGGGGGCGACGCGGTTACTTCCCCCGCATTCCCGTTTGTGGCGCCCAGGTAGAAACCATAATTTATATAGGAGGTCCGGGCTGCACTGGAATATTTTTCTTTCAACAAAGCATCCGTTATTGCCGGAGGATTGTTGTTGGGCATATCCATAAAGGAAGTGACGCCTCCAAGCAGAGCTGCCCGGCTTTCCTGCTCAATGGAGCCTTTGGCCGGTTGTCCCGGTTCACGGAAATGGACCTGGTCGTCAATAACTCCAGGAATAAGGATCAAACCGGTCCCGTCTACCGTCACATCGGGTTCCGGGGAAAAAAGCCGTGCGTTTTCCAGTGCCCCGGATCCCTGAAACAATTTCTCTATATAGAGATCATTTATCAGAAGGCACCCATTAAAACAGGCGCCTTCGTTCACCATTGTTACATTGGTAATAAGTGTGCGCATTATATGTTCTGATTACCACGCCGGATTTTACGGAAACGCATCTTTATCACGCCCCAGAATGCCTCGCCAAAAATACCGCTGCTCATTTTGGATGTGCCTTCGGTCCTGTCTACAAAAATGATGGGGACTTCAACCACCTTGAAGCCCAGCTTGTACGCGTTGTATTTCATTTCTATCTGGAACCCGTAGCCTTTCATTCGTATATTCTCAAGAGCAATAGCTTCGAGCACTTTTCTCCGGTAGCAAATGAATCCGGCTGTACAGTCATACACAGGCATTCCAAGGACGGTCCGCACAAAGGTCGATGCGTAATAAGACATGATTACGCGTCCAATGGGCCAGTTAATAACGCTAATGCCCTTACAGTATCTGGAGCCGATAGCGGTATCTGCTCCCAGTTCACAGGCCCGGTACAGACGGGGCAGGTCATCGGGATTGTGTGAGAAATCGGCATCCATTTCTATTATATAATCGTAGCCTTTCTCAAGACCCCACTTAAAGCCGGTAATGTATGCCGTTCCCAGTCCCAGTTTTCCTTTTCTTTCCAGCATGTGCAAACGTCCGGGGAAATCGGGCTGTAACCTTCTGATTACTTCTGCAGTACCGTCGGGTGATCCGTCATCAACTATAAGTATATGAAATCCGTCTTCCAGGGAAAAAACTTTTCTGACAATCTTTTCCGCATTCTCAATCTCGTTATAGGTGGGAATCACCACCAGGATTTTTTTTTGCATACAAGAAATCTCGTTATTTGAAACGGAGCAACAAATATAGGCATTATTTTTGTGAAAAATTTCTCGCTGATTTTGTGTGAAATAACAAAAAAAGAAGGAAAAAAGTAAAAATATTTGCAAGAATATTTGGAGAAGAAAAAATAAAACCCTTATCTTTGCAGCCCCTTTCGGAAGAGAAGGGGGAAAGAGAAAAGCTCATTGACATATTGAAAGAAGAAGTACAATTTAAGTAGTACAATAAAGAGTAGAGCGTTAATTCCGAAAAAAGGAATAAAAACAAAAAAGAGTAGCAGGACGAGCAAACATTATAAAAAATATACAATGAAGAGTTT
>DHQY01000013.1:0-64963 GCA_002408205.1 Bacteroidales bacterium UBA5326
ACATATGTTTTTGCATCCATAAGTTTGGGAAGATTGGATGCAGACTGGGTTGAAGACATGAAGTTGTAAAAGATTCTGCCTTTTCCCGAACTCTTTCCTGACTTGGTGGTAATAAGGATAACACCGTTACCTGCCTCTATACCATAAATGGCTGCAGATGCAGCGTCTTTGAGGACTTCGATAGAAGCGATATTGTCCGGATCGAGATAACTCATACTGGCGACCTTCAAGCCGTCAACGATGATTAGGGGAGTTGTAGCGGAGTTTGAAGAATAACCACGGATCTGAATGCTCGCCTCTGAGCCGGGAGCTCCTGATGCATTCACAATCTGAACGCCGGCAGCCTTTCCTTGTAGTGCCTGCACAGCCGAGACACTTGAACGATTTGAAAGGTCGCTTTCCTTAATAGAAGCGACAGAGCCGGTAAGGTCGGACTTCTTTTGAATACCATAACCAATCACCACCATTTCTTCAAGCTGTACAGCGGTCTCTACAAGGACTACATCTATTACCTGACGTCCCGAAACCGCGATTGACTGGGTTTGAAAACCCATAAAGATAAAATCAAGTGTTGCATTGTCAGGCACGGAAATAACGTACTTACCATCGAGGTCAGTCACTACGCCGTTTGTAGTACTTCCAACCTGGATAACAGTAACTCCGGTAACTGGGACACCATGAACATCCTTAACCGTACCATTTACGGAGATGTTTTGCGCATCTGCGACAAAAGGCATTGCTACTAGTAGCAAGGTACTAAGAATTTTAACAATTTTTTTCATTAAGTTTTATTTGATTAAATATTAATGTCCGGAGAAATTTCTCCGAATTGAGTTTATATATATATTAACAAGTTACAGAGTTAAAATATGACAAGATGCTTTCAACTTAGTCATTAAATCATAGAGGAACGCACGGATTTCCCACATATCCAATTCATTTTCAGGCATATTTCGCCATGCATTAATGTGAGCTGTTGGAAGATCCCACATAGCGACCATCTGGGCGCCTTCCAAAAGATTAGCGCAGTATTCAGCTGCTTCAAGTATCTCCCTGACATTTTTAGCTCGTTTCGTTTCCATTGCAAGAGCGGCTTCAGCCTCAGCTAAAGCCAGTTCTACGTGATGTTCAAGGTTAGGGTTCTCTTTGACCATAGTATTTAAATCACGATTCCTCTGCATACCCATAAAAGAAGTTATGATTGAAGGATCCCGAATGGTGCCATCAGGATAGAAGAAGCCGTGTATAGGAGCAAATCCGCCACGTATCATCAACTCGAAAGCATAGAAGCCGCAATTATGTTCATAACATTTGCCAATGGCAAGTTCATATGGATTTCCTCGTCCTATGCAACCCGTTTCGCTGTTCATAAGTGGTTTCCCATACTTCTTCGCGACAGACAAGGCTATCTGCCAAGCAGCTTCAATTCTGGAATCAGATTGCTTATAGTCGTGAAAAGTGATAATGTCGACAAGGTCTGCAGAAGCCTCTTCAAGGTTAGCTGAGAACTGAACCCCTACAGTGATAGGGTTCTTTTTGTCCAGCTTCTTTACAAGTTCGCAATAATGGCGGACATGACGGAAAATCTCAGCTCTATGAGCAAGATGCTCCTCTTCAGAAGTGCATTTGTCGTGATATGGATTACAAGTCGGCTCGTTCATTACATCCCAGCAAATAATACCCTCTTCACCTTTCATAAACTCAATGACATTCTTCACGTATGCATCTCCCTCCGATTCCCAGAAGCTTGGTTTTAAGATTTCAGGATTCAGTGAACAACCGTCCCAAAGGATAGGCATAACCGATATGCCCATCCTGTTAGCTATACGTACATAATTTCTGAAAGTGGTAAGATACTGCTCGGGATTAGCCTTGTATCTGCTGTAATACAGACAAATCCTGGTGCTGTTCATCCCTATTTGTTTCCCATATCCGAGTTCACGGCAAATCGTCTGTTCATCCTGATGCCAGCCAAAATAATGATTTCCACGAATGTGGCTGTAATCGTTTAATAATTGGGCATTTACCTGTATAGACAAGAATGCAAATATCAGCAAATTGAAAATAAATGCAATATGTCTCATAAAAATATTAAAGCTTTTTAAATACAGGTATATTCTCAATGGTAACAGGTACAGTCACATACTGCCCTCCATCGTAATGCTCTCCGGAATGGAAACACTCCCAACCATTTTGATTGACAGGCAGGTACACTGTCCATTCCTGAACTTTGGCTTTTGTAATCGGACATACCAGATAATCGGGGCCAAACATATATTCTGTTTTCTGTTTTAGAGCTTCCTCATCGAATGGGAAATCGAAAACTAATGGCCTCATCATAGTGTAGCCATCCTCAGACACCCTCTTTGCGACATCAAGGATATATGGCATGATTTTATAGCGGAGTTTGATATTATCAATATAGATTCTATTCGTCTCCTCGCTGTAATTCCAGGGTTCAGTATGACTATTCGATCCATGAACCCTCATAAACGGAAGGAAGACAGCTGTTTCAATAAACCTGAGCATTAATTCCTGATATTCAGGATTGGTGTACTGATCCCGGGGACGGGAGAATCCGCCTGCATCATATGTCCACCAGGGAAGACCGGTTGCTGACTGTCCGAGACCTCCGACAATCTGACGTTCGAATGCTCCCCAAGTACCGCGAATATCTCCAGACCAGGTAATGACACCATATTTCTGACTTCCTGCAAAAGCACTTCTTGTCAGGACAACGGGCATTTTATCCGGTGCATAGTATTCTTTGAATCCATTGTACATGGTCCGGTTTGCGACAAGAGGATATACGTTCCTGTAGACTTCTCCGGGAATGGTATTGTCAGCTACACGTCTGTCAAGAAGTTCATAATCGTTGTCAGGCTCAGTGGCATCAAACCACCAACCATCAAAACCAAGAACCACCAGACTATCTCTAAAGCTGTTCCAATAGTACTCAGCAGCCACTGGATTGAAATAATCAATCCACTCAGTACCTGGGATGAAATAACCCTTAGCTGCAAGGTCATTACCTAGTGTTGTGCCCAGATGTTTGTTGCGTTCATTCAATGTTCTGCTGCCTACAGTTGCGACTCTTGACCAAACAGAAATCATAATCTTGTAACCAAGGTCGTGAACCTCATCAATCATGGCTTTGGCGTCAGGATATTTTGTTTTGTCAAACTCCATGGAGTTCCAGCCTGTTTCACCCCAATATTGCCAGTCCTGAACAATCATGTCCATTGGGATATTTTTATCCTTGAAACCATGTGCTGCTTCGAGAAGCTCGGCCTGAGTGTCATATCTTTCACGGCACTGAATAAATCCGAATGCCCAATCCTGCATGGCAGGGACCGGCCCGGTAAGTGTTCTATATGCAGCTATCACTTCGTCTGCAGAACCGGCAAATACAGTATAATCCAAGTTCTGAGAAACAGGAGACCTAAAGGTAGTTGTCTCATCGACTTTTCTGACATAGAGTTCTACAGAGTCTTCGGCGGAACCAGTGACTGAAATGGAATGGGTACCTGCAGAAAAATCAACAAAAGAAGAAACCGTAGGAATCCAGGAGTTGTCATCTTCCAAAATGACATTCCCGTCAACAATGATCTTATGTCCGGAACGGATTCCCTGCTTTCCTACGCAAACAAGAAGAGAGTATTTCCCTTCTTCTGATATATCAATATTCCTCTCATACAATTTCCCAGGAGACATCATTCTTCCATTTTGTGGAACAGGTTTGGCAGAGATATCCTCCTTCGGATAAATTGGATAAACCGTTTCACAAGGATTAAAATCGGTTCGTCCGTAATTATGCCAAAGAATTCCATAGCCTTTGCTGGAAATTATTACAGGAGATACAATCTGCGTATTATTCTGGGTAAGCCTTCTGGACAAGCCAAAAATATCAAGTTGGTTATCTTGAAACTGACCAGTGCCAAACTGGTGATCCCCTGGTTGCATAATATAAGATTGTGATGCCTCATACGTTGAGTCTCCCATTACTGTGGACTGCTTAAGGATCCTGCTACCAGGTTTTTCACGAAACAGTTCATGACCTTGTGCATCAAAGAAAATCAAAGACTCGGATGACTTATCATACTGGACCATCATTTTCGAGGTTTGAAGAATAATGGAAGAATCATCCTTCTTGACACTGAATTCAGGTGACTTGAATTCCTCGGTAAATATCAACTCCTCAACATCGTGGGTAGGAGCGCCCAACACCTGGACACGGACTGAGTTCTCCGTCATCGGTGTAAGAAGAAGAGGACCTGCAGATGTTTCAACCTTTACAAATGATTCTTTTGGCGTGCAGCCAAAAATCAAAAGTGACAGGGACAGAAATAAGAAAGTTATTTTCATTGTATTATTTTGGTTATTTGTTCTTTATCCAGACTGACATGTCGCCAGCACCTCTATGATTCCAGGCATAATATGGAATAAGGACAAGATCAGATCCATCAACGATAATCTCATCTATACCATATAGTTTATTTGGATCACGTTTGACAACTAGACTTGGATTCTTGTCAATAACGGCTTCCCGAACTTTAATTCCCTGATTATCTACCCATTCGGCACAATAGACAATAGGACCTTTCTCTATAGCGATTCTTCCTTCATCATCCTTCACCAGTGAATTAGCTTTTACAACTCTGGGTATTATATCCATACTGAGTTCAACCTTGTCTTCTGCATTCCACTTGCGGTCAATGCAGAAATAGCCATCTATCAACATCGAATGGACTTCTACCCCATTGACCTTCACGGAATACCCGGGAGTAACGGTGTCGGCATAAGTATATAAATCTGATGGGACCACTTCATTCCTTACCCAACCCGGAATTCTGAGTTTAAGTTCAAAACCTTTTTTCGGGGCATCCTTTACAACAATAGACACTTCTCCATCCCAGGGATAATTAGTAACCATCGAGAGTTTTACATCTCCATTCTTAACACTTGCCGTAACATTATTGGACATATAGAGATTGACAAATAAATCATTGTCCTTCACTGAATACACATATCCCGCAACTGAAGGAATGAAACGAGCGATATTTGAAGGACAGCAGGCACATCCGAACCACGGTTGACGTTTATGACGACCATCAGACTCTAACGGATTTGGATAAAAAAACGTACCTCCATCAAGAGAAATGCCGGAAAGGACACCATTATAAAGGGTTCTCTCCAAAACATCAATATACTTGGATTCGCCATGTAGGAGAAACATCCGGAAGTTCGTATATACATTACCAATTGCCGCACAAGTCTCACAATATGATGTAAGGTTTGGAAGTTCATACGCATCGCCAAAAGCTTCACCTTCACGTCGGGCTCCTACCCCGCCTGTAAGATACAGTTTCTTTGAAACCAGGTTCTCCCAAATCTTGTCGATGGCAGCAATATATGTCTGATCTCCTGTCAGAGCCGCAACATCAGCCATTCCAGAATACATATATTCAGCACGGACGGCATGTCCGACTGGTTCATCTTGCTCAATAACCGGAATATGTGACTGACGATATGAGTCCATTCCCTTTTCTCCGCGACCGCGCATATCAATGAAGAATTTTGCTTCGTCAAGATATTTTTTATCACCTGTTACAGTGTAAAGTTTTGCAAGCGCCATTTCGGCAATCTGATGACCAGGGACATGGACGTTCTGTCCTTCATTGGGACCAATCTCACGGCATACGCAATCTGCATATCTGATGGCGATATCCAGAAAAGTCCTTTTCCCTGTAGCACGATAATGAGCAATAGCACCTTCAATCATATGTCCGAGGTCATATAACTCATGGCTATCCTCTATCTGAACCCACCTTTCAGCACCTGACCACTTGTGAGGGGCTTTAGGATTCCTTGTTCTCGCTGTATAAAGATATCCGTCAGGTTCCTGGGCTGCAGAGATTAACGTTAAGACACTGTCTATATATGCCTCCATCCCGGGATCCGGATATGTTTGCAAAAGATAGGACGCGCCTTCAATTGTTTTATAGACATCAGTATCGTCGAAGGGCAACCCTCGAACGACAAATCCGAGATCCTCTTCTGATTTCATCTGTTCAGCTGCCTGCACAAAATTCCTGTATCTTCCGGTTTCTTCACACTTGCTGAATGCAAGAGGAATAGTAACTTCCCTTGATGCCTGAAGCCTCTGACCCCAAAAATGGTCAGTTACCTCTACTGATGTAAAAGCTACCGGACTGTACGGATAATCATGTATGTTTTCCTTCTTGCCAGAAGCAAGAAGGAAAACATTTGCAATTAAAAAACCTATTATAACCTTCATAACCTTTTTTATTTTTTTTCAACTGGTGTAAGGCGATATGCAATAACATCATGTGATTTAACAGTAACGTAAACAGTATTAATTACATATTGCTCATTCAAGAATCCTTTTCCCCTTACCAGAGTACTGAAAGGTTCTCCACCATTCCATAAATCTTTGACAGAATAATTTACTGAACTAAAAGAAGTCCTTCTTCCACTGATATCATCACGTACTTCCAGCGTCGACCAGTCAAGCGTAACGACAGTATCTTTTTCACCGATATTCATAACACAGAATGCCCAATCACCATTTACCAATGGTTTGAACCAATACTGGAGACTGTCGACTGATTTCAAACGAAGACCCTGAATCCCGAGAGAGTCCTGATCGATGGCAATAAGATCTTTATTCTTGATAATGGCCAGGGTCTCTTCTGACATATTGGTCAAATCATTGCCAAGGATGAGGGGGGCGGCCATCATACACCACATTGTAAAATGAGCTCTATCTTCACTCTCAGTCATATCATAGAAGACGCCATCGACTGTGATGCTGTTACCAACCTCAAGCATATCAGGGTCATTCCAATGACCGGGACCTGCATACTTGCGTAAAGGAGCATTGATTTCGATAATCTCCAGGACACTCTGTGGCTTCCACCTTCTACGTCCATTTTCGTCATATGATGTTTCTAATGGTAAAAAAGCGGGCCCGATATCGTGGGTCGTACGCCACGAGTGGCTTACATCAGATGCCCACTCCCAGGGTTTGCTTGTGCCCCATTCGCACATACTGAAAAAAATGGGACGTCCGGCCTTCCCAAGTGCATTGCGCATAAGAATATATACCCCTTTTGCATTAACATCCTTTGTAAAGCACCAGTCATATTTCAGGTAGTCGACACCCCATCTTGCATATGTCAAAGCATCTTGATACTCATAACCATGGCTTCCTGCATAACAAGCACAGGTAAAATCACCCGCATCACTGTATAGCCCGAGTTTAATGCCTTTGGAATGGAGATAATCTGCAAGAGCCTTTATCCCTGAAGGGAATTTTGCCCTATCCTCCTGGATAAATCCTTTTTCATCACGTTCACCATGCCATCCGTCATCAAGATTAAGATATACATACCCGGCATCTACCAAACCTAATTCAACCATCTTGTCAGCAGTAGATTTTATAAGATTCTCATCTATTTCTGTCATAAAACAATTCCAGGAACTCCATCCCATTTGGGGCGTATTTGCAATATTTTCCCATTTAGGGAAATCAGCTGACAAACGGGAAGGTTGTGCTAGTGCAGGGATTTCGAAAACAGCTGATAATGCAATTGATATGAATAAAACTATTCTTTTCATATTCTGGATGGTTTATTTAGTAACAGGAGTGAGTCTATATATGACAACATCATGAGCCGGTATGGATACCTTGCGGTTCTTCTTAGCTGTAGTAAAGGTTTTGGCAGAAGAGTTCCAGAGATCTTTCGCAGAATATGTGATACCTGCGAAATCGGTCTTCCTGCCACTCAGTTCGTCATCAACCTCAAGAGCAGACCAATCCAGAGTCACTTTTGCTTCCTTTTCTGAGGCGTTCAGGATGCAGAATGCCCAGTCTCCATTAATAAGAGGTTTGAACCAAAACTGCAGTCCATCCTCTTTCTTAAAGCACAACCCCTGTACTCCAAGCGGATCCTGATCGATAGCAATGACATCCCTGTTCTTGATGATTGCCAATGTTTCACCTGATATAGTTCTTAAATCGTTTCCAAGAATAAGAGGAGATGCCATCATACACCACATCGTGAAATGAGCCCTATCCTCACTCTCAGTCATATCATAAAAGATACCATCGACTGTAAGACTGTTACCAACCTCAAGCATATCAGGGTCATTCCAATGTCCCGGACCGGCATACTGGCGCAATGGCGCTGTCTGCTCGATAATATCCATAACACTCTGAGGCCGCCAATTGCGTCTTCCTTCCTTAGTATATGAAACAGGAACCGGCATAAAAACAGGACCGATGTCGTGAGTCGTCCTCCATGAATGAGATACTTCGGAAGCCCATTCCCAAGGCTTACTGGTTCCCCATTCGCACATACTGAAGACCATCGGCCTGCCGGATTTGCTAATCGCGTTGCGCATAAGGGAATATGCATCTTTTGCGTTGAGGTTCGAGGTGTGACACCAATCATATTTCAGATAATCGACCTCCCAGGATGCATAAGTCATGGCGTCCTGATACTCGTGTCCTCTACTGCCCGTACAGCCATTACAAGTAAAATCCCCGGCATCGCTATAAATCCCGTATTTTAATCCTTTAGAATGGATATACTCTCCGATCGCTTTCATTCCTGAAGGGAACTTCTTTGGATCCCCTTGTACGAATCCGTTGGTATCCCTTCCTCCGGGCCATCCGTCATCTATGTTCAAGTACACATAGCCAACTTCAGCAAGGCCAAGATCCACCATGGCATCTGCCATTTCCTTTATAACATCTTCATTTATGTCAGTCATGAATTTATTCCAGGAACTCCACCCCATTTGAGGAGTATTACATACTCCTTCCGATTTGGGAAGAAAGGCAGTTGGACGCTGCCTTTGAGCAAACGACAAATTTGAAGATAAGAGAATTGCATAAACTGCAATCAAGAATGTTGTTTTACGCATAAGTTATCTGTTCCAATTAATAGTAGTTTGTATAATACTAATAACGGATACAGATAGGGATTCCCTAGTAAGAAATAGAGAAAATTTATTGAAGGAAAAACATGATTACTGATATTGTCAGATAATCAACGAGATGCGACCTTAGTGCATCAAGAACCTTTGAAATATGATATTCAACTCCCTTTACAGAAATACCGTACATACTTGCAATTTCCTTATATGAAAGGTTATCAAACCTGTTCTTCACAAAGATGTCACGGGTGTTCTTTGGAAAAGATTCCAGGGTCTTATTGACAATAGTGATGATCTCTTCCTTGAAGACTTCATTTGGATCAAAAGACTCCAACGCCATAATCCTAGTATCTAACTCCCATAATTGAGTTGAAGAATACTGTTCGGAAACGCTATTCATCACAGAGATATGCCGAAGATGGTCGATACATTTGTTTTTCAAAACAGAAAGGATATACGCAGGTATGTTTGTATCCTCAAAAAGACTTTCTTTCTTTTTCCAGAAAGTCATAGCAGAATCCATCACAAGATCTTCAGCGACGCTGTTATCCTTGACATATGAACAGGCAAATCTAACGAATCTCAAATTATATTCGGTAAAAATCCGAGTGAAAGAAGAAATATCAACCTGCATGCCTTCGTAATCTTATGTAAAGATAGCAAAATAATTATTATTCATTACTTAATAAGGGTAGCCTGATGAGGATCAGAATGAATAATCATTTCTATGCGTTTGGGAGTCCAGGAAGATTTGTCGGTGGTGAATTCAGGGACATTATAGGATTTGAAAAGACGATGGTTCTGATCAGGATCACGCTGAGGCAGCAGGAAAGGCTTATGTGCATTCCCCTCTAAATCAAAATAAGCCAGGTAGATTCTTGTGTAAGAGCCGTCATCACGTCTGGACGTAAAAGCGATCCATCTGGAATTGGAAGACCAAGACTTAAAACTCTCTGCTCTTGGTGAATTAATCTCATCCAACGGACGGGTAATTCCAGTTTCAAGATCAGTCAGGTAAATATCACCTGATTCATGCCACACGTGAAACGAACCATAACTGCCCACACCGCTCAATAGGTAACGGCCATCCGGAGATGGACGGGGAGTAACAGCGCTCAAACTATCAGATTCGGCATCAAATACCAACGTTGGTGTGCCAAATTCCCTAGTCTGAGGATTGAAGCCGATGGACCAGATGTTATATCTGATCTTCTCGGTTATCATTGATAAGTCAGTGGAAGGGCCTGCTCCGAAATCAGGCAGATATGCACTGGCGTAGAAGAGCGTTTTACCGTCAGCAGACCAATAAGGAAAAGTCTCAAGGCTGAGCGAATCTCTTACGATATAACCAGTCTCTTCTGTGTAGACATCGTAAAGCACCAAATCAGACTTAGTATCATACACTTCAACTTTCTGATTCCCTTTAGCGACGAAAAGTTGTGAAGTGGAATTTAATGAATAAGCTATCAGATTTTCTTGCGGATGCCAGGAAGGATATACGGGATTTGAAATCATGTCACCAGTCATAAACTTAATTTTCGTGCCCTTACCTCCTGTGACGATAACTGTACCGCCATCGGTATGCCGTGCATGGAATTGGAAGGTGTCCGGATTGTAGTTCCGGAATGAATGGCAGTTGATACACTGCTGCTCAACCCTTTCACTGACAAGGGCATTGTTGTAGAGATCCCTTTCTTTAAACGAACTCAGGTCTCTCTGCCTTAGAACCAGATATCCATAATTTGAATAACCGGGTTCAATGAGCCGGTACGTCAAATAACTGTCTATACTTTCCTGAGCCACAGTACAAGTGAATGAGTCATACTGAAGCCATTTATCGTCTCGTTTCACAAAGACTTTGAAGGAGATACGGCTTCCTTTTGCTTCAGCAAGCATTTTATGCCATATCCTTTCCGGAATTCTAACTTTCGGCCCCCTGAGGATGAATGTCTTGTCACCACCACTCATTTCTACATAACAGCGATCTGCAACAGATAACACATCGAAATTTATAGGAGCTATGTTGCAGGGGATGATTATATCGGCATAATCCGGATACAATTCTAAGCGGTCAGCGGCTTTTTCAGCTCCATGATACCTGGGAGAGGAGCAAGAAATCGTTATTAATACTAGTAATGAGATGATAAATGGTTTCATAGTAGTGCTGAAATATCATTATAGTAATAGTAAAACCAGTAAGTATTGCCATATTGCTTCTTGAATTGTTCCCTCGCCTTCTCTGATTGCGGGTCCCGGGTCATATTCATGCTATTGCTAAAATTGCCGAACTGTCTGAGAATGGTCTTTTGAGAAGACAGTATGTCAACAAGATTACCCATAAGTCCGGTATCTCCGGTCATACTGGCAAACAAAGCTATGGCTTCGGCAATCCCGGTGGTAACATGAGAGCCGGGGAACAAGCTCGCCCTGTTAAAAAAACAGAAAACAGGTTTCTGACTGTCTTTCCAGGAGAGCAGTGTGGCCATCTGCCATTCGTATATCTGCTCATTTACATATTCAAGGTTTGAAAAATTCCTGAGAAGCATAGATTCCAGAGGCTCCACCGCCTCATATTCTCCTGCGTCCTGTCTCATCAAGGCAAGTAGTAAACTAAACTCGCCGTCTGTCTTCATGGCATCAGGGTTATCCAGAAGGCTTAGATGACGGCGGACCCATTTACCCTGAAACCAATTGCGGGAGACGATAGTAATGTATTTGCGGGCAAGTTCATATTCTCCCCTCAGCATCGCATTCCTCGCCTGATACTTGTAGAAATAAATATTTTTGGAGAATGATGCCGATGTCTCCATCACCAATCTGTCACAGCTGTTAACCATCCCGCAGTAGTACAGCACAGGAGCTGCACAGATATAAGAGACAGGAATATTAGCCCTGGTACGCAGGCTTGCGCTACCATCCGGATATTTGAACATATCTTCAGTGAGCCTCCCTTTTTGGAAAAGGGCAATATTGCGATATAATACCTGGACTCTTGTAGGCTCCTGATGCTGCTTTGCTAAGCGGAGTATGGCATTCCAATCATTATAGGAGATGGCCCGCTCCATTGAAAGCACGGCTTTAAAATTCGAGTCCCAATTAGTAAAGGCGGCAAGAAGAACCACAGCAACCGTTAAAGACAATACTGAAAACCTGAGTGAAACCTTTTTTGTAAACGGAATAATTAGGGTTGAAAGTATTGCCAGGAACAAAGGAATCATACAAATGATATTGTCTTGGAATTCCATATATGGCAAACCGGCCATGAAGACATATTTCCGGTTGATTCTCAGATATATGTCAGGCAAGAATGAGCACAGAAGAGGAACGCAGATACATATAATCACAGCTGCCAGGCAAGCAGCCACCCTTTTATCCCTTTTGTCCAATACAATAAAAACAGCAGGAATCATTGCATAGATCCCTATTATAGGGAAGAATACAAAGACTGATGACAGAATGAAAAGAATCTGATGTTTTCCGCTCTCAAACCATTTCCTGTAAATAAGGATTATCGCTACTGCTGCAATCAAGCCAAGTGTCTGGGAGAACAGCATGCCATAGGTTTTTAGAAGGAATACCGAATAATCAAGCCTACAAATAAATAGAAGAAGGAAAATGGAAGGAATGAAAGACATCGGCCATCTTGATTCCCCGAGTCTGAATGCAGTGCGTACTAAAAATGCAAGCAACCAAAGGAAAAGGGCAATTAATAATGCCCCAAGCGAAGGAAAATGACAGAACTGTGTCAAAAAAGTCCCAAACAGGGCAAGAATCCCACCCGGCTGATCCATAAAGACACTAAACTGTTCTATGTTCCATACAAAAAGGGAATACTGCTCCATATGAAAAAGTAGCCCCCCCTTAAATACAAGCAGGGAAAAAAAGCATACAAATACGAAGATAATATCGGTTATTAAGTATTTATGTGCTTGCAAGTAATGATTATTATTGATATTGTTGCGCATGGTTTCGTGAAGACAAACTTATCAAAATATATCAATCGAAAGCTAAAAACAGGAAAATAATTTCTCCTAAAACGCAAACCATGGTAATCGACGGAGTATGGTGCATCTCGATTCATTTGGCAAGCCTGAGGCCTCTGCGCTATATTCCTTCGGAATGCACCAGTATTTCTTCAGGTGAGGCTTATATTCGTTTTTGTAGAATGCGACCAACCGGCATTGTGCAGAAACCGCACATACCCGACATCATTAGTGATCTCATAAACAATCACATTATATTGCGATTTCGTTGTTTGTTTTAATATTTAAGTTTATATTTGCGAATAAAATCACACTATAATGTTAGTCAAGCAACTTGGAGAAACCATAAGAAAAAGGAGAAAGGATTTAAGTATAACTCAGCCTCATTTGGCTGAGCTGGCTGAAATTAGTACTAATACCTTATATAAATTGGAACGGGGGCAGGGCAATCCTTCATTAGAGGTTATAAACAAATTGGCTGATGTTATGGGAATGGAACTGACTCTTGAGGTCAAAAAAATATCATAAAGTAAATGAGAGCAATGGAAGTTTATCGTAGCGGAATCTTAGCAGGAATACTGATAGAAGAAAATCGTAATCAATACGTATTTAGATACGACGACTTTTATTTTACTGATATAACCAAACCAGCTATCAGTTTAACACTTCCTAAAACAAAAAAGGAATACAGAAGTGAGTTTTTGTTTCCATTCTTCTCTAACATGCTAAGCGAAGGCGTAAACAGAAAATTACAAAGCTCTCTGTTGCATATTGATGAAGAAGATGATTTTGGATTGTTAATGTCAACAGCGCAAAATGATACCATTGGAGCTGTTATAGTCAAACCGATATCTGCACAATGAACCTAGATGAAATAAAATACTGCCCGGGTACATTAGCCTCAGGTCACACAACGTATAGCCGAGGTTGTCTAAAGAATATGTTTAGCGGCAAAAAGGTAAATCATGTATTACCTTATGAGCATCCACAGCAAAGCGAAGATGTTGCCGGGCAGTTTATGGAAAACCGCAAACACATATCTATATCGGGCGTTCAGGAGAAGTTAAGTTTTATTCTTGACAAAAATATTTTACGCCTGACCAAAGAAGGAGAGCAGGGAACTTATATACTTAAGCCTATACCAAGAGATTTAAAACAAGTTGACCAGCTTCCGGCAAACGAACACCTGACAATGCAAATTGCAAAACAAGTCTATGGAATAAACACGGCAGAAAATGCCATGATATTTTTTAGAAATGGGGCCCCTGCTTATATCACAAAAAGATTTGATGTAAAAAATGATGGAGGCAAATGGGGAAAAGAAGATTTCGCATCTCTTGCCGGTAAAACTAACGATAATGCAGGAGTTAATTTTAAATATGAGTACAGTTATGAAGAAGTTGGAATGCTTATACAAAAATTTGTTCCGGCATGGAGAGTGGAAATAGAAAAATATTTTTCATTGGTTGTCTTCAATTTTCTATTTTCAAATGGTGATGCACACATAAAAAATTTCTCTTTACTTGAGTCATCAAAAGGTGATTATCTACTCAGTCCGGCTTATGATTTGATAAACACAAGACTCCATGTGGGTGATTCTGATTTTGCATTGGATAAAGGTCTGTTTGCAGATGATTTCAAAAGTGAAAAATATAAAAAAAGAGGACACCCTTCAAAAACTGATTTTATAGAATTTGCCAAAAGGATCGGTGTAATTGAAACCAGAATAGAGAAATTGTTGAATCCTTTTTTAGAGAGGCAATCATTTGTAGAAATCTTAGTAAATCATTCTTTTTTAAGCGAAGCTAATAAAAGTGGCTATTTACTAATGTACAGCACAAGAAAGAACTTCTTAAACGAATGAAATCTGCAATTTTTACTCTTGCCATACAGGTCAAGTCAGGGCGGACATAATATTTTCAGTGCTACAAGTATATTTATGAAAAAAATCTACACATATTCTGTACCTGCATTTTTTGGGCCTGCATATTAATCAGTCCGTCGTATGCACAGGCACCAAAGCGCTATTCTCAGGAACCGGTCAGACTGGAGGGTTGTGAAGGACTTGTTCAAACAGGCTCTTCCATTGGATTCGGAAAGTATTATAACACAACGGCGTATGCTACTATTACCGGCAGGTACCCGTTCAGCCAATACGTGGCAATAGGTGCTGGTATAGGAGCCGGATGGGCCGATGCAGTGTCCCGGCTTTATCATTTTACCACGAATCCCTCTCCGGAAGCTACTGTTTATACAGTAGAAGACCGGGACCCCAATTTGCTGATTCCTGTTTTTCTGCATGTAAAATTTAACGTAACCTCTACAGATTCAAGCAAATGGCTACCGTATATTTCTCTGGAAACCGGCTATATGTTTAATATCTGCTATCCTAAAGAACGTCTTTGGGGAGATATAAGGTGGCAACGGGACCGAAATGCGGAAGGGTTCGGTTGGATGTGTATCCCGGCAGCGGGGGTGGATTACAGGCTTAAAGGCAAGCAACGGCTATCCATCCAGATTGGATGTCATTTTCAGCAGCACAGCTATGCCACCGGCGGATCTTATGATTCATACAGCGGATGGGTAACTAAGTGGCTTCCCTCTTTGGATGTCAGGATTGGTTTTGCCTTCTTATAATCTCCCGGGCGCAGGATTCGTAGGAAGTAAATTGAATTACATAATGGGCGGCGGCAAGATATAAAGGCTGTCGTACAGTGTATAGTTCCCGAAGCCCGGTAATTCCCCCTGAGGAAAGCGGCCGGTCTTCCGTTGCCAGCTCTTCCAAAGGCCGTTCTATATAATAAACCGTCCCGGCCTGACGCATGATTTCAATATTGCCGGGTACGGTAACCACCCCGCCTCCCGTGGCGATAATCTTACCGGTTCCCCGGCAGGCCAGGGCCAGCATCTCACTTTCCAGCGCTCTGAAATAGATTTCGCCCTTTTGGGCAAAGAGTTGCGGAACGGGCATGCCCGAGGCCCGGACAATCATCAGGTCCGTATCGAGCAGTTCCCGCCCGGTAAGTCCGGCAAGAAGCTCTCCTGCCGTTGTTTTGCCGCAACCGGGCATCCCAATGAGGATAATATCAGAAGACTTCCGAATAGGTACCGAAATACTTGAATTGTTCTCCATTTGTTTCCAATTGACAGATGAGTGCAGTAAAACGTTCGTCATAAACGGACGCTTCAATATCGAAGTAAAAAATAAATTCAAAATCTTTGTTGGGAACCGGACGGCTTTCCAGCTTCACCAGATTGGCTCCAATGGCGTTGAACTTGGAAAGGACCTGGAAAAGTGTGCCGGGCTTGTTGGGTATGACCATCATGATACTCGTGCGGTCGGCCCCGGGAAATATTTTCGATTCTTTGGAAATGCAGATAAAGCGGGTATAATTATTGTCCCGGTTCTGAATGTCCGAGGTAAGAATTCTGAGCCCGTAGAGTTCCGTACAGATCCGGGAGGACAGCGATGCCTTGGTTTTATCTCCGCCCAAGGCCACATTTCGTGCGGCCACTGCCGTGTTTTCACAGGGTATTATCCGTACATCTTTCAACGAATCAAGAAATTGCGAGCACTGGCCTATGGCCTGATGATGGGAATAGATCACTTTTATATCTTTCAATTCGGCTCCGGGAAGCACCAGCAACGCGTGATCTGTCTTCACCCTGAGGCTCCTTACAATACTTACGTTGTATTTGACCAGCAGATCGTACACTTCATTAACCGATCCGGTAGATGAATTTTCTATGGGTAAAATGCCGTATTCGCATAATCCCCCGCTCACAGCCCTGAACACTCCGTCAAAGGTATTGTTGAACATGATCTCGGGCATTTCGAACAATCTGTCGGCAGCAATCTGGGAGTAAGCTCCTTCGCAGCCCTGACAGGCAACCGTGGCTCTTTTGGGAAACGGAACGGGCGTTGAATGAATGAGTTCGGACAGCTTTACAAACAAAGGGGTCTTTAGCTCTATGAGCCGTGTCTCGTAAGAATGGCTCAGATCAAAAAGAGTGTGGTACAACGTACGGCCATAGGCCTCCAGTTCGCTTCCCAGGTTTTTGGATATTCTGGCAAGGATCTCCTTTTCACGCTGGTTATCGTACATATGCACACTGTTCTCTCTCTTATAGCCGGCCACCTGGGCAACTGCTTTCATACGTTCCGAGAAGAGCTTGCAAAGTTCTACATCTATAGCGTCAATCTTCTGGCGCAAATCTTTAATTTCCATAGTATTGGTACAAATATCTAAAATTAGTTCAATAAATCAAGTATAACAATGGCAGCTACTGCCTCCACAACCGGTACGGCCCGTGGTACAATACAGGGATCATGACGGCCGGTAACCGAAAGCTCTGTATTGCAGCGACCGGTATAGGAAACACTCTCCTGCGGCTGACATATGGAAGGAGTAGGTTTAAAGGCCACACGAAACAGCAGGGGCATACCGCTTGACAAGCCGCCCAGAATGCCTCCGTGGTTGTTGGTAACGGTAGCCACTTTTCCGTCCTTCATCCGGAAAGGATCGTTGTGTTCCGAGCCTTTCATGCGTGAAGCGGCAAAACCGGCACCGAATTCAATTCCCTTAACTGCAGGAATCCCGAATACCGCGCCAGCTATAAGATTTTCCAGTCCCTCAAACATAGGATCTCCCAACCCGGCGGGAAGTCCCGTAACGGCACACTCCACAATCCCCCCTATACTGTCGCCTGCCTGGCGGCATGTTTCTATTGCCTTGATCATCAGTGAGCCTTTATCGGCATCAATTACCGGAAAGTCACCGTTCACGGCCGTTTCCTGACCGCCGGTACCAATACGCACGGGATGGAAAGGTTCGTCAAAAATATCACCTATTGAATATATGTGAGCTCTCACAAGAATTCCCCGGCGTTCCAGCAGTTGCCTGCATATGCCGCCGGCAGCACATAGCGGGGCCGTAAGACGCCCGGAGAAATGGCCTCCACCCCGGACATCCTGGTAATCCTTATATTTCATGTGTGCTGTATAGTCTGCATGTCCGGGTCTGGGAACGTCATTAAACATCTTGTAGTCGGAAGGTCTGCAATCCTTATTGTGAATGACAATCATTACAGGGGTACCGCACGTCACCAGCTCTCCGGCTTCGTTTTCCAGAACGCCGGACAAAAACTCGGGGAGGTCGTCTTCCTTGCGGGCCGTTGAATAGCTGTTACGGCCCGGGGCGCGCCGCCTCATGAATTCCAGCAGTGCTGCCCTGTCAATGACCTCTCCTGCCGGAAGCCCGTCTATGCAGCAGCCTATGGCAGCCGAATGAGACTGTCCGAACACCGAGACTTTCAAGTTCTTACCCAACACCGATGACATCAGCCGATCCTCCGAGTTTTATGTAATCGTTAAAGAAGGCGGGATACGATTTGGCTACGCAGCCGGCACATTCAATAATGCTTTCTCCCTCGGCAACCGTTGCCATTATTGCGGCAGACATTGCAATACGATGGTCCGCCCGGGAATCGATCACCGCCCTGCGCGGTTTTCCGCCAATTACGGTTAATGTATTCTCTGAGGCTTCGGTGGAGATGCCGAACTTTCCGAGCATGTCACAGATGGCTCCCACACGGTCGCTTTCTTTTAGTCGCAAGCGGGAAATGTTGTGGAAGACAGAAGTTCCACCGGCACAGGCGGCAGCTACCGAGAGAGCCGGCACCAGATCGGGAATATCGGCACAATCGGCATTTATTCCGTGTAATTCGGAAGGAAATACGCTCAGGCCTTCGCCGGTTTCCTCAATTCGTGCACCCATCTTTCTCAACAGGTCTGCCATGGCCCTGTCGCCCTGCAAAGAGTTCCTGTAATCCAGCCCTTTGCAATGGATTTTCCCGGAGCCGATAACTCCGGCAGCAAGCCAGAAAGCCGCGGCCGACCAGTCTCCCTCAACCATCAGGTTCCCGGGTTTACGGTATGTCTGACCTCCGGGTATGAAAAACCCGTTTTCCGTACGGTTTACTACAATCCCGAAAGTTTCCAGTGCATTGACCGTCATGTCTATGTATGATCTGCTTTCAACCGGACCCGTAATCTGCAGGTGACTGTCCTCCTTCGCAAGAGGCAAAGCGAACAGGAGTCCCGAGATAAACTGTGACGAGACATTTCCCACCATGGAATAGGAGCCGCCGGTCAACCGGCCTTTGCATGTCAGGGGAAAACATCCGGCTGCGCTCAGGGCCACTCCATGAGATTTTATCTGTTCATAAAGAGGAGATAACGGGCGCCCGGCAAGCCGCCAGTGTCCGTCAAAAACAGCATCGGCACCCAGAACCGCTGCCACGGGCAAAAGGAAACGCAGCGTAGACCCGCTTTCGATGCACTGGAGAACGGCCCCCGGTACAGGGCGGTCAATGGGAACTATGTCAAAAAAATTGTTTTCATAACGAATATCCGCCCCGAGTGCATTAAGGCAGGAGACCGTTATTTCAATGTCATCATTCAGGCTGCTGCATTCCAGCCGCCCTTTTTCGCCCGAAAGGGCCGAACAGATCAGCAATCTGTGCGCCTGCGATTTAGAGGCAGGCAATACTACCGTGCCGCTTAAGGTACCGGAAACTTTCACATTCATAGCTTCGAATTTTTCAAAAGTTCAACAAGTTTTTCATTATTATCTTCTTCCATGGCTTTTTTGTATTGCTCCAGATTATCAATGAGCATCCCGAGTTCTTTCAAAAGATTGTCTCTGTTCTCCAGGAACAATCCGGCCCACATGGACTCGTTAAGCCTGGCCACCCGGGTCAGATCGCGGAAACTACCCGCGCTGAATTCCTCACAACCGGGAATCAGGGGACTTTTTACATAGGCATTGGATATGATATGAGGCAACTGCGAGGTATAGGCAATCATCCGGTCGTGGTTTTCGGCCGTGGTGAATACAACACGCTTCAGGGCCATGGGCGCAAGAGCTTCTTTTATACGTTCGAACAACATGACATTATCGTAAACCGGTGGAATGACAATCATGGTGGCGCTGGAAAACATATTGGCCCGGGAATATTTGTAACCCCGGAATTGTGTGCCTGCCATGGGATGTCCCCCCACATAAGTAAAGCCGTATGTCGCGGCCAGGTCAAAACCTTTTTCACATATGCGCCGCTTTGTGCCGCAATGGTCAATTACAAGGCACGAGGCGGAAAATCGGCCGGCGTTCTGTTCCAGATAATCAAGGGAAGCAGGAGGAGATGCGGCCAGATGAACCATATCGCAGCAAGCGATATTCGCATTATTGAGTTCCCCTTCCAGAATACCGGACAATCCGGCATAACTGACAACCGATTCATCCGTGTCATAGCCGTATACAGTATGTCCTGCCTGTTTATACGCCTTGGCCAGCGAACCGCCTATGAGGCCCAAACCCACCACTCCTGTTACCATCTGATTATCAGTTTAAATTAATCATTTATTATACTTAAAATGGTCCTGATCTTCCGGGCCACCTCGTCAAACTGAACGGGAGTCAGCGACTGGGCTCCGTCCGAAAGAGCATGCGGCGGATCGTTATGCACTTCAATCATGAGTCCGTCTGACCCGGCGGCCACAGCGGCCATGGCCATTGGTTTCACCAGCCGGGATTTACCGGTTGCATGGCTCGGGTCAACAATTACAGGAAGATGAGACAATTCTTTTAACATGGGCACAGCCGCCAGGTCCAGTACATTGCGCGTATAAGTGTCAAAACTTCGGATACCCCGCTCACACAGGATCACACGCTCGTTCCCTTCCGCCATAATATACTCGGCGCTCATAAGCAACTCTTTGAGTGTTGTGGCCAGACCTCTTTTGAGCAATATGGGCTGCCGTAAACGTCCCAACTCCCTGAGCAGTTCAAAATTCTGCATATTTCTTGCACCCACCTGTATGATATCCACATCCCGGAACATATCAAGGTGCGAAGTACTCATGATCTCGGTCACAATGGGCAGGCCCGTTTCCTTACGGGCCGTGCGGAGCAGCTCCAGACCTTCTCCCCTCAACCCCTGGAAATCATAAGGCGAGGTACGCGGTTTGAAAGCACCGCCTCGTAACAGCTTGGCTCCCGAGGCTTTAACGTCTTTGGCCACCGAGATAATCTGTTCTTCCGACTCTACGGAACAAGGCCCGGCAATAATGGCAAAATGTCCCCCGCCAATTTTCACCTTATTGTCTCCCTCCCCCGCCTCAATAACGGTATCGTTGGGATGGAAACGGCGATTGGCGCATTTAAAAGGATCACTAATGCGTGTAACGCTTTCAATAATCTCCAGGCCGTTGAGCATGTCTATATCCACTTTGCTGGTATCGCCTATCAGGCCTATAACCGTTTGCATTTTTCCTTCGGAAATATGAACGTCGAGGTTTTGAGACCTGAACCATTTGACCAGATTGTTTTTTTGCGCTTCGGTAACTCCGTTTTTTAGTACTGCAATCATAGTTATTTGTATAAAAATAAAAAAAGCCGTTCTCATTTCGAGTGAGAACGGCTTCTAAATTCCTGATTTTTTGTTATCTGTCAATAGGCACAAAAATTCTCACTCTTTCTTTCCGGCTAAAGAAAAAGTAAAAATAAAAGTAATAAAACCAGCTATTGACTAAAGGGGAAATCATAGTAAAATTATTTACCGTGTAAAGTTACAATAATGTTTGTATTTTCCAAATGAAACCAATCCTTATACCTGTAAAACAACCATCATAACATCCGTCTTTAACGTAGCCGCAGCTGGAGATGAGACCGTTGTTCAGGGCTTCAAAACAAATCCGGGCATTATCGCGTTTTATGAGCCACTCGGTACGCGCCTTCTCATATATTTCATCTACCGTAAAAGGATAGGCAGCGGAAGAATCTTCATGGGTATTAAGATCAGATGCCTCTTCAACCCATTCCCGTACTTCCGCAGGAACCTCATAAGGGTAGTTCACCGGCAGGTTCATTTTGAAGCTGCGACGGACAGGAATCCCGTTTTCAATAGTTATAGTTGTCTCCCATGAGACTCCTACCCAGGAATAATTGTTTACCTGATAAACATATGAATCATTACAGGACGCCTTAAATTGTAGCCATAATGCATAACTTTTTTCAAAATCGTGCCGGTATTCCAGATTGCTTTTTTCACAGGAAGACAGCAGGAGAACAAGCGATAACAGTAATAATTTTTTCATCCGGTTAATTCAATGGTTTATATATGCTATTTCAAATGCAGAAAAGTAGAAAATACTGCATTAAATCCGAAAAATCGTATATTTGAAAAACCTTGAATTAACTGAACCTTTATGATCCAGCCCTCTTCCCGTTTGCACGTAGTGGACGCCCTGCGCGGCTTTGCCATTGTCTCCATTATGCTGTTGCATAACATTGAACATTTTGATTTTTATTTTTCACCCCGGGGATTGCCGGGCTGGATGGTACAACTGGATCAGGGAATATGGGACACTCTGTTTTTTCTGTTCGGGGGCAAGTCGTATGCCATCTTTGCCTTGTTGTTTGGCCTGACATTCTTTATCCAGTACGACAACCAGGCAAAAAAAGGCAGGGACTTCAGGGGAAGGTTTGCCTGGAGACTAATCTTATTACTGGGATTCGGAATAATCAACTCGGCATTTTACCAGGGAGATATTCTTTCTATTTACGCCATCCTGGGCTTTTCCCTCATTCCGGTGGCAAAGCTTGGTAATAAAACCGTTTTTTGGATAGCTCTCCTGTTGATGCTGCAGCCTTACGAATGGATAAATGTGGCCATGGGACTGGCAGATCCCCAAAAAACACTGTCCGATCCAGCCTCATGGGCACTTTTCGGCCGGTGTGCCGAATACATTCCGGGAAATTCTCTGCTGAACACCCTGGCCGGCAACCTGACCAACGGAAAACAGGCTGTTTATCTTTGGAATTGGGAGAACGGACGCGTTTTCCAGACCATGTCGCTGTTCATGTTCGGTATGCTGGCGGGACGCACATCTAAATTCAAAGAGAGTCCGGAAAACAAACGATTCTGGAACCGTGTGCTTCTGATAGCTGTACCTTCGTTTATCTTACTATATTTCATTAAAACCGGACTGCCCGGGTGGATAAACAGCCAGGCCATTCTGCGTCCGCTGTCCACCATTCAGACATCGTGGACCAATATGGCCTTTATGCTTATCCTGGTATCGGGTTTTGTGCTGTTTTTCCAACATAAAACCGGAAGCCGCATTCTGAATGTATTCTCTCCCATGGGGCGCATGAGTATGAGCAATTATATCATGCAATCTATTGTTGGAGCCTGTATCTATTACGGATTCGGATTGGGTCTGTATGAATTTACAGGGGCTACCTATAGCCTGATGATAGGCATTGTACTGGCTGTGGCCCAGGGATTCTTCTCCAAATGGTGGATGAGCCGTCACAGGCAGGGACCGCTGGAAACGTTGTGGCACAAAGCTACCTGGGCAGGATCAAAATAACACCTTATAATATGATTCGTGCAATGGCTGCACATGCTAATGCGTCGTCAAGCGCATTGTGGTGATTTCTAAGATCATAACCGCATGCAGCCGCCACTGTAGGCAATCTATGATCCGGTAATTTTTTACGGAAATATTTCAGGGCGGCCCTGTAAGTACAATGGAATTCGTAATTGGGATAATCCATACAATAGGTAAAGAACGCCGCTTTCAAACAGCCTTCATCAAATACGGAATTGTGGGCCACCAGAGGCAAACCTTCTATACCCGGCATGATTTCTTTCCAGACATGAGAAAAGACCTTTGCGTCTTCCGTATCCCGCATGCTCAATCCGTGAATCTGCGTATTCCGGAAAAGGTAATATTCCGGTTCAGGCTTGATTAACCTGTAAATGGTATCAGATATTTCACCGTTACGAACCACCACCACTCCCACACTGCACACACTGGATGGCTGTTCGTTGGCGGTTTCAAAATCAATGGCGGTAAAATTATTCATAGGTACTTACAAATCCGGGATAAAAGTCCATTCTCTCATTTACTTTACCATCCTTGCCAAACAGATTGCCCCATTGCGGCGAAGTCGCCTCCCAGATGAAAGTTCCCAAACCTAATTGATCGGGTAACCCTTTCACTATTTCATTGACTTCCTTGATATGTTCCTGGTACTCGACCACGACAATGGGTTTCCCGTAACGTACCGCCAGATCGGCAAGATTATTCCTGAGATCTTCCAGTGTTCCGTGCCACTGAGGATAATAAGACTGGCCTATGACATCGAATTTGACATCACGACTTATGATTTTGTCAAGGAATCTGACCGATTCCTCATTCTGTCCCCCACAGGCGATATGAACCATGATTTTTATTCCCGGATCTGCTGCACGGACTCCGGCACTGGCACATCTGAGCAATACTCCAAACGACATGTAAGAGTCTTCAATTTTTCCCTGCGGCCAAAGCATTCCATGATTGATTTCATTACCTGTCTGCACCATATCCGGAGTAACTCCTTCCTGTATGAAACGTTCAATGGTTTCTTTTGAATAACGATATATTTGTCCTTCAAGTCCCGATCCGCTGGATTGTGCCCAGGAGGCGGAGATGAATTGTTTTCCCGGATCCGCCCAGGTATCGCTGTAATGAAAATCGAGCAGGAATTTCATTCCGGCAGCTTTTATCCGTTTGGCCATGGCTATGGTCTGTGCCAGGCCGCAGAATCCTTCCCTTGAATAACCATGTTCGGCCGTGGGATCGACAAACAACCTCAGCCTTATCCAGTTGAATCCGTTTTCTTTAAGGATATCCAGCACATCTTTTTCCACCCCGTTTTTATCATAATATCTGGCTCCGGAACTTTCCTGCTGAGGAACCCATGAAATATCGGCCCCCACTACAGGCCTGTCAAAATCCACTTTACGTTCCAAAGGAGGAGCTACCACCGGTTGCATTTTCGGGTTCGCATACTGAACCGCCATGTCATCAAAAATTGTAAATAGTTCAGGAGAAGCCTTTAATGGCTCCGGATTGGCAGGTTGAGCCGTTCCCGGAGGAGTTCCCTGAGGCTTTCGAAATTCACGGGGAAATAAAACACCGGCAGGTTCCCAGGCCATGGTGCCAAAGCCGAGGCCGTTCGGAACGGAACGGACAATGTCGTTGATTATTTTGATATTGTCTTTATTGGCACCGTATTCACAAACACATACGGGCTTTCCGTATGCTTCGGCCAGATTGTAAAGGTTGGCTTTAAGATCGTCATACGTTTCGTGCCATTGTTCATAATATGACAGGCCAATCATGTCGAATTCCGCCCCGTATTTATTCATATTGTCAAGGAACCGGCGGCAAAGCGTATTTTGTCCGCCCAGCGCCAGATGCACCATCAGACGGGTCGTGGGGAGTACTTCCCGGACTGCCTTTTGACCGGCTTTATACAAGCCCATGAGAGTCTGCCAGTTTTCATCCGTTGCATTATCATCAATAAAGCCTTCCAGCCAAACCATTCCGTGATTTATCTCGTTTCCCAACTGAACAATTTCCGGAGCCACGCCGGCTTCATCCAGAGTCGTCAACACCTCTTTAGTATACTCATACAATTTATTCTCCAGATCGGTTCCGGTCAGTCCTTCCCATGAAGAAGGCTTGTACTGTTTGTCGGGATCGGCCCAGTAGTCACTGAAATGAAAATCGAGCGTGAAACTCATACCGGCAGCCTTAATGCGTTTGGCCATTTCCACCGTACTATCCAGTCCGCAAAAATCTGCTCCCGGAGAATAGCCTTTTGGAGCTCCGGGATCAACGAATATCCTCAGGCGGATATTATTAAAATGATGGTCCGCCATTATCCGGCAAATATCTTTCTGAGTTCCGTCCGTATCGAGATATTTTCCGCCGTTCCATGCTTCAGTCTGCGGAATAAAAGACATGTCGGCACCAATGGTGAACGGAGTGACTTTTCCGCCACACCCCGACAGTAACAGGGCAAGACATCCTGTCATGAAATATCTTGCAGACATCCTTATTATTTTACTCATATCAGTTGACATTTATGTTAATATGTGCGGTTTCCATACCATCTGCCCCGGCACTGAAAATCAGGGTTCCCGGTTCTTGACCTGACTGGACTATTACTGTGAGCTGACCGCCAAAAGCATGCATTTCCGGTAAGTGGAACAAATCCAGGCAGGTAGGGTCACCATTGGCCGAGGCGCGATAGGTGCCGGCCCCTTCTACTGCAAAAGTCACCAGTTGGTTCGCATGAGGGCAAAGATTCCCGTCTTTATCCACAATGCTTATATTAATATAGGCAAGGTCCTTTCCATCGGCGTCAATTACCGTGCGATCTGCCGACAGTTCAATATGGTGCGGCTCTCCTGCCGTGCGAATGACCTTCTCGGCCATCGGCTTCATATCCTTATCATACGCGACCACCTTTATCTCTCCTGGCTCGTAAACCACGTCGGGCCACATAAGCCGGTATCTTTCATACAGTGTATGTCCCTCCCCGTTCGTTTTGTAACCGGCTATTACCGAACCGGCTTCGGGATCTGTATTTCCCCACCCGACCGATTTACCCACGGCCTCTTCAAAGGAAACAAAGACCTTGCTCTTCAGTCCTTTGCTTGCACCGTTCACAAAGAGTTCCGCACTGGGACAGTCTGTGTAGACAAATACAGGAGTTACTTCTCCCTCACGTCCGGGCCAGGTCCAGTGCGGCAGCATGTGCAATGTATGGTCTTTCGTATTCCAGACAGAACGGTAAAGATAATACCTGTCTTTTGGAATGGATGCAAGGTCTATGATTCCGAACATGGAGCTGTGATTGGGCCACGAGCCGTCATAAGGAGTGGGCTCTCCCAGGTAGTCGAAGCCAGTCCATACAAACTGTCCTATGACCCACTCATAATCTTCGCTTAACGCGAAATCTTCTTCGGGAACATTTGACCACGAGCAGTAATCCATATCATAGGAAGAACATTGGTGGTCCTCTGCTTCCCGGGCAACCTGCGAAACTACAGGGAATTTGTAGATGCCCCGTGAGCTGACCGTAGATGCCGTTTCGCTGCCCAGAATGATTTTATGGGATGTGGAATCATATCCCTGAAGATAGAGATGTGTCCGGTAATTGAAACCCGTGACATCGAGTTCTTCTGCAAAACCATTGCTTATCACACACATGACGTTATCCATTCCACAGGTGACAGGTCGTGTAGGATCTTCCCTGCGGCAGATGTCAGCCAGAAAGGCAGCGGTTTCATATCCCTGAGGATAGCATTGATTGGGCACTTCGTTCCCGATGCTCCACATGATTACCGAAGGATTGTTCCGGTATTGGCGGATCATGTTCACCATATCCTTTTCTGCCCATTCATCAAAGAATCTGTTATATCCGTTCCGGGTTTTTGGCATGTTCCATTCGTCAAAGGATTCAACTATGACCATGAATCCCATCTCGTCACAAAGCTCAACAAGTTCCGGAGCCGGCATGTTATGTGCCGTACGTATGGCATCGCAACCCATGTCTTTGAGCATCGTCAGCTGGTGACGGATTGCCGCTTTATTGACGGCTGCGCCCAGCGGGCCCAGATCGTGGTGATTACATACGCCTTTGATTTTTCTTTTTTCCCCGTTAAGGAAAAATCCCTCATCTGGAATGATCTCAATGGTTCTGATTCCGAATGCAGTATGGTACACATCGGCCGTTTGGCCCTGAGAAATGATTTTTGTCTCGGCTTTGTATGAATAAGGTCTTTCAGGGGACCAGAGTTCCGGATGACTTACGGAGAATTGCTGAGTATACACGTCTCCCTCTTTGGTGACACTTTTACTGCGGGCTACCGTCCTGCCCTCTTTGTCAAGGATTTTCGTATCCACTTGAATCGGTTCCCCGGCGCCCTGAACGGTTACCCGGAGCGTTACCGTGGCTTTGTCTTTTGTGATGTCCGAGGCAGTGACATATGTTCCCCAGACAGGGACATGTGTTTTCCCGGTTACCAGTACGTGTACATTTCTGTAGATGCCGGCCCCGGGATACCATCTGGATGACTGTTCGCTGTTCTGAAGCCTCACGGCCAGCACATTGTTCTGACCGTCACCGTTCAGCAGGTCCGTGACATCTGCATGGAACGAATTGTAACCGTACGGCCAGTATATGGCTTCCTTGCCGTTTACATAGACACGGGCTTCGCTCATGGCTCCGTCAAAAAGCAAGGTTACTTTTTTATCGGGCGAATATTCACTGACATTAAAATGCGTGCGGTACCACCCGACACCCATGAACGGAAGTCCTCCGGTCCGGCCCGATTTCAGGGATTCGGCCTGTTCATAATTCTGTGTTATTGCCACTTTCTGCAAATCGTGACCGTAATAGAACGGGCCGTAAATAGCCCAGTCATGGGGTACATTCACTGTTTCCCAGCTGCTGTCATCGAAATCCGCCAGGCAGGCACAGGTATCACCTTTACTGAATTTCCACCCTGTTTTCAGGACATTATCCGTACGCGGGATATGATTTGTGTTCACACATTGGGGAACGAGCCACAAGACAAGGACAGGCAAAATAAGACTATATCTTTTCATAACTGATTATTTACTGGTGTACTAATATATTACAAAAAAGGAATTAAGGTTACATTTGTATTTGAAACTTTAACAAATCATACGAATAATAATGAAACAACACTTTGCCGCACTTAAGATCACAGTCATTTGTCTTGGCTTACTGACTGGGAACCTGGCACATGCCCAAATTAATCCGGTTATTCCACGCGATCCGGCCATTGAAAAAAAGATTGACAAGATCATATCAAAAATGACGCTGGTAGAAAAAGTGGGCCAGATGACCCAGCTGGATATCAATCTGCTGGGCATGGATATGAGAGCGGAAATGATGAAACTCATTATGATGCCTGAAGAACAGCTGATTACTCTTCTAAAAGAACACGGGCTGGAAAACGAGTTTGACGCCACAAAAATGGCAGACCCAAAAAAACGGATGGAGATGGGCTATGAATATTATAAACTCTATCAAAAAATATCCGCTTCAAAAGGATTTCAGTTCGATCCGGCTAAAATGGACTCGGTTTTTGTGAAATATAAAGTAGGATCCATCCTGAATACTCCCTTTACGACGGCACAGACTTCCGCAGAATGGAACAGGATCATAAAGATCGTTCAGGATAAATCGCTCGAAGCCATTGGGATTCCATGTCTTTACGGTATTGACCAAATACACGGATGCACCTATGTGGCCGACGGCACTCTTTTTCCCCAGGGTGTAAATATGGCGGCGACATTCAACAGGGAACTGGCCCGCCGTACCGGGGAAATCACCGCCTATGAAACCCGGGCGGCAGGGATCCCGTGGACATTCAGCCCCGTTATGGATATGGGACGTCAGCCGGCCTGGCCCCGCCAATGGGAAGGCTACGGTGAAGATTGCTACCTGGGAGGAGAAATAGGACGTGAAGTGGTAAAAGGGTTGCAGGGCCCGGATCCTAACAACGTGGGCAGCAAAAATATAGCAGCCTGTCTTAAACATTATATGGGCTACGGCGTTCCGGCTAACGGACTGGACCGTACTCCGGCCATCATAAATGACCAGGACCTGCGGGAAAAACAATTCGCTCCTTTCCTGGAAGGTTTCAGTGCAGGAGCTCTCTCCATTATGACCAATTCTTCCACCATAAACGGCGTTAACGGCGTAGCCAATCCCATGCTGCTTACCCAATGGGCCAAAGAAGAACCGGGCTGGGACGGCATGATTGTTACCGACTGGGCCGACATCACCAGTTTGTACGAACGCGACCATATTGCCTCGTCATACAAGGAGGCTGTTAAAATGGCCATCAATGCAGGCATAGACATGGCCATGGTGCCTTCGAGCTGGCAATTCTGCATCGATCTGAGGGAACTGGTGGAAGAAGGCCAGGTGCCCATGAGCCGCATTGACGATGCCGTACGGCGTATTCTGCGCCTGAAATTCCGTCTCGGCCTTTTTGATACTCCCTATACAGTCAAGGCAGATTACCCCGATTTTGCCGCCGCTGAATTCGCTAAAGTTTCTCTTACAGCCGCCGAAGAATCCATGGTACTGCTGAAGAACGAGGCGAACATCCTGCCGTTGCCCAAAGGCAAAAAGATTCTGGTTGCCGGGCCCAACGCGAACACCATGCGCGGTCTGAACGGAGGCTGGAGTTATACCTGGCAGGGAAGCGGTTCCGAAAGGTTCACAGAACAATTCAACACCATTCTGGAAGGGCTCCAGAATAAATTCGGCAAGGAAAACATTGTTCACGAGCCGGGCGTTACCTACAACGAGATGGGCTTCTGGACCGAAGAGAATGAACCTGAGATAGAAAAAGCCGTGGCTGCCGTCGCACAGGCAGATTATATCGTGGTTTGCATAGGGGAAAACTCCTACTGTGAAACCACCGGAAATATACCGAACCTCTTTATCTCCCCTAATCAGGCCAGTCTGGTAAAAGCACTCGCGAAAACCGGCAAACCTGTAGTGATCATTCTGAATGAAGGGCGTCCCCGCGTGATTGTAGATCTCGTGCCAATAGCTTCTGCTATTGTAAATGTAATGCTTCCAGGAAATTACGGAGGTGATGCACTGGCCAACCTGCTGGCAGGCGATGTGAATTTCAGCGGCAAACTCTCCTATACCTATCCCAGTTGCTGTAACGGATATACAACCTACGACTATAAGGTATGTGAAGTACGCTCCACCACAGAAGGCGCGTACGATTATTTCGCCAACACAAACATTCAGTGGCCTTTCGGATACGGGCTCAGTTACACCGAATTCGGTTATGACAACCTGAAAACAGATAAAACTTCTTTCACGGCAGATGATGTACTTACCTTTACTGTTGACGTAACAAATAAAGGTACGATGGCGGGGAAAGAAAGCGTGCTGCTTTATTCCTCGGACCTTTATGCCTCCCTTATGCCCGATAACAGACGCCTGCGTGCTTTTGAAAAAATATCGCTGCAACCTGGCGAAACAAAAACAGTCACACTACAGATCAAGGGAAGCGACCTGGCTTTCGTCGGTGCCGAAGGAAAATGGATTCTCGAAGCGGGCGATTTTAAAGTAGTCGCAGGAGACCGTTCAGTAATGATACATTGTACCCAAACCAATACCTGGGAAGAACCAAACAAATAGAATGATGAAACTTGTTTTCCTTGACGCCGCCACCATGGGGGATGATCTGGACCTTGGCGTTTTTTCACAGTTCGGATCGCTTGAAATTTTTAACAACACACGTCCCGCAGAGGTAATACCCCGTATCCGGGATGTTGATATTGTACTGGTCAATAAAGTAAAAATTGATAATCGGTCTTTGGATACGGCCGCCAACTTAAAACTTATTTGTGTAGCAGCCACAGGAATGGATATCATTGATCTGAATCATGCAGGGGAAAAAGGCATTCAGGTAATGAACGTAGCCGGATATTCTACGGACAGCGTGGCGCAGACCACTTTTCTCCATATTCTCTCGTGTATGCAGTACGGAGGGTATTTCAATACATTTGCCCAGTCTCCGGCCTACGCGGAGAGCGGACTTCCCACACATTTCGGGGGAAGGTATTTCCATGAGCTGAACGGCAAACGCATGGGGATCATCGGCCTGGGAGCCATAGGCCGGAAAGTGGGCTCCATTGCCACCGCTTTCGGTATGGAAGTAGTCTATTTTTCAGCCTCGGGACAAGACAGAGGGAACGGACTTTATAAAAGACTGGAACTGGACGAATTGCTCAGCACCTGCGATGTGGTGACCATTCACTCTCCCCTGAACGATCGCACCCGCGGACTTATTGGACGCGAGCAGTTCATGAAGATGAAACCCTCGGCTTACCTGTTCAACATGGGACGGGGCGCCATTGTGGACGAATGTGCACTGGCCGTGGCTTTGAACGAAAACCGGCTGGCAGGAGCAGGCCTTGATGTCTTTACCACCGAGCCTTTACCCGCTGACCATTGCTATTACAGTATCCGGAATAAAGAAAAGCTTTTTCTGACGCCTCACATTGGGTGGGCATCTGTTGAAGCACGTCAAAGACTGGTGCGGATGATGGTAGATAATATCAATCGATATATAGCTTCCCGTTAAGGTGGTCTGTTTCATGCTGGAATATCACGGCGGTGAAACCATCTACGGTATCGCACTGCATATCCCACGAAACCGGGTCCCTGTATGAAATGATCACTTGTGTGGAACGTAATACGGTATCTCTCTTACCGGGAACCGAAAGGCAACCTTCCCAGCCCCACTTCTGAGTGGGGCTGTATTTTTCTATTACCGGATTCACATAGAACTCAAAAGGTTCACCGTCTTTATCAAAACGCTGTACAGCAATCAATTGCTTACTTATGCCTACCTGGGGGGCTGCAATGCCCACTCCGGGATTGCCCGGATCGTTAACCGTCGCCAGCATTCTGTCTTTAAGCGTTGCGTAAACCTTCGAACGCATGTCTCTGCGGGTTAACGGACCGGCCTGAAGGTGCAGAAAACTCAGTTCCTGCTCACTCTGGTTAGTGAAAATATGCATGACGGAATCTCCCTGTTCCGGCAATCCAATACGGTGTTTCTCAATGGAAGAAAAATTACTGCACGAGGTAATAAACAGTACCAGCAATGCAGCGAAAGAAAATAGCAGACGTTTCATAGGCTAAAATTAAAAATAAAATTACTATTTTCGGAAACTAAACCGTTTTATCATGAAAAAGTTCTCCCTGTTTTTTGCCTTCCTGTTATTGATTTTTCTGTCCCGGACCTCATCTGCGCAAACACCGGGTGAATGCAACATTGCAATTGACACCCGTAACGAGCTGAATTCCATAAGTTCCAACATGTACGGAATTTTCTTTGAAGACATCAACTTTGGCGCCGACGGAGGTCTTTATGCAGAAATGATAAAAAACCGTTCGTTTGAATTCGCATATCCTCTCATGGGATGGACCCCTTCGGGACATGTGACGGTCCAGACGACCGATCCCTGCTTTAGCAAAAATCCCCGCTACGTGCAACTTAGCCTGGATAAAAACACATTTACAGGGACCGCACTCGACAACGAAGGATTTAGGGGAATGGGATTCAGGGAAAACGAACAATACCGCATATCTGTTTTTGCCCGCACGGCAGAACCGCAAGCTGTTCTGCTTATTGAACTGATAGATTCGGCTCACAAAACACATGATACCGTAAGTATTACGGTGATGGGCGACAGTTGGAGAAAATATACGGCCACCGTTGGATCGTCCTTCACCGACGAACACGGACGGCTTCGCGTCCGGCTGGTTACTCAGGGGAGCGTTTGCCTGGACCATATTTCGCTATTTCCCGTAAACACGTGGAAAGGCCGCGAAAACGGCATGCGCAGTGATATTGCGCAGGCACTTAATGACCTTAAGCCGGGCGTTTTCCGTTTCCCCGGCGGATGTATTGTGGAAGGGACGACCCTCGAAACCCGTTACCAGTGGAAAAACACGGTAGGTGCCGTAGAAGACAGACCACTGAATATTAACCGGTGGTTTTATACATTTTTTGACAGACTTTTTCCCGATTATTTCCAGTCATACGGACTCGGTTTTTATGAATATTTTCAGCTGTGCGAAGATTTTGGTGCCGATGCGTTGCCTGTCCTCAATTGCGGAATGGCCTGCCAGTTCCAGGACGGTCCCTGCGTGCCGCTTGATCAGTTACAGCCCTATATAGAAGATGCACTGGATCTTATTGAATTCGCCAACGGGCCGTCCGACAGTCGCTGGGGAAAACTCAGGGCTCAAATGGGACATCCCGAACCTTTCGGACTAAAGATGCTGGCCATCGGGAACGAACAATGGGGCTCGGAATATCCCGAACGCCTCATCCCATTTGTTAAGGCTATCAGGGAGAAGTATCCCGAGATACAGATCATTGGCAGTGCCGGGCCTTACGCCGGCGGTGAGCTTTTTGACGAAATGTGGCCTGAGATGAGACGCATTGGCGTGGACCTGGTTGACGAGCATTATTATATGACCCCCGAATGGTTCTTTGCTAATGCCGGCCGCTACGATTCGTACGATCGTCAGGGGCCTAAAGTGTTTGCCGGTGAATTCGCTGCCCATGACCGCAAACAGGGTAACGCCAACACATTTCTGTCCGCATTGGCCGAGGCAGCTTTTATGACCGGCCTGGAACGCAACGCCGACGTAGTACGCCTGGCTACCTACGCCCCCCTGCTCGCACATAAGGAGGCCTGGCAGTGGAACCCCGACCTTATCTGGTTTGACAACCATACCGTGGTTAAAACGCCCAATTACTATGTCCAGCAACTCTACAGCCAATACAAAGGGACTAACGCACTTAATACATCCTGCAGCATTTCGGACCTGCGCGGCAGTCACGGCTTCTACGCCACATCGGCCATTGACAAAGAAAAAAGCCAGATCATAGTAAAAATCGTAAACTCATTGCCCGGTTCCAGAGAAATAACGATTGACCTGGCAGATACCCAATATACATTATCGTCCCCGGCAGAAGTGATCACACTCCAATCGGACGATCTGACCGCTGTAAATACCTTTGAAGCCCCGGAAAGCATCACACCAAAAAAAGGAGCCGCTGCCCTTAACGGCAACAGGCTCCGGTTAACATTAAAAGGGCAGTCGTTTACTGTGGTAGTTATTTCAATTTAACTATGATAACGCCCTTACGGGCTTTCTCACCGTATTTTTGAACGGCAGGTTCACCTTTTAGGACTTCTATGCTTTCTATACTATTGGGATTTATATCTTCAATGGCGTTTACCTCAACGCCGTTCACAATATAAAGGGGATCATTAATTTCCTTCTTTTGATTGGCATATCCTACCACAAAGACATCATCCAGTACTTTCACGTTTTCCTCATTTATTTGTTCTTTTGACGTTCCCCTCAACTGAAAATTCAGGGGTATCACATAACTGACTTTTACGGGCTTGCCGTTTTTCATGGCCGGTTTTTCCCATTTGGGAGATGATTCCAGAACACGGATTGCCTCGGCATCAATAGAAGGATCTACTCCTCTGAGTATCTTGGCGTTAGTAACTGTTCCATCTTCTGAAAGCTCATAAGAAGCTACCACCTTGCCCTGAATGCCCTGTTCCTTAGCAATTTTTGGATAGGTGATCTGCTTGAATACCCATAAAACAAATTCATTTTCGCCTTTTCCGTTGGCAAAAATGGCGGATTCGATTTCATTGTCCTGCGGACCGTCTGATTGCCTTACTTGAATATGGCTATTATGTCCGAGAGCAAAATTCAACGGAAAGTTGTATTTGACACTTACTTTTTTCCCATTAACCATCCCCGGACGTTCCCATTTTGGAGAAGACTCCAGTACCCGTATGGCTTCGTCGTCCAGCAAAGGATCCGCTCCCCTGACGATCCTGACATCAGTAATATATCCATCGGGGTCTATCACAAAAGAGGCTATCACCTTACCCTCAATCCCTTTGGTCCTGGCCTCCTTGGGATATTTCAAATGTTCAAACACCCAGCGAGTAAATTCGTCTTCCGCTTTTCCGTTGGCAAACAATGGTTTGGTTTCAATTAAAGCCAAAGGAACCAGTGAGTCCTGTTGGGGGACAGGAACAACTGCAGGAGGTACAGGAGGAGGCAAGGGAGGTGTCTGGGGCTTGATATCCTGCTGCAAAGAAATTTGTATATCTTTGACAGATGAAATCTCTGTCAGACGGCCGGAGATTTCAGGCGCCGCAAAGGCCGATACGGCAACGAACGCGAGAGGCAGAGCGTATATGCACTTTGCAAACGCCCATTTACTTGATTTCTTTTTCCACATCATAGTGATTCTTTTTTTAAGTTTGCTGTGATTAAAGCTGTTGACCATGGAGTAGCGTCTTGTGCCAACAGCTTTTTTAATTAATAATAATTGATATTGTTTTGCATTGACACCGGCACGTAGCACCGAATCATCTGCCTGGAATTCATGCACCTGCTGCAAAGACTGTTTCATGAGCCAAACGGCCGGATTAAACCACTGGAAAACAATAAGAAGGTCCATTAGGATCAAATCCATTGAATGACCATGCTTTATGTGGGATAATTCATGAATAAGGATCTCGCGGCCGTCTTCGGTCATGTCTTTTTCCGATACCATGATATATCTCATCCAGCTGAAGGGGGCCATCTCTTTTGAATGGACAATCAGTCTGACTTTATTCTTTACACCGGTTAGCCGGATACATTCAGAAAGAAGCGCCTGAAATTGTGGCGCCTTATTGTTTCTTCCTCCCGCACGCAGCTGCATGAAAAGCTTCAGATAGCAAACTGCATAACAGATAAGACAAACCAGTATGCCCAAACAATACACAATCCCTATCCATGTTACAACGCGGGCGAGAGAACTCGTTACGTTGTCTTCCGTTTCCAGCACACTGTAAGTCATTCCCTCCGGAATTACGAGTGCCGGAGCATCCTTTTCCACAAATCCCAGCCATCCGAAAAGGTCGAACGATCCGAAGACACAAAGTGGCAAAAGAAGCGAAACGGGCAGGACGAGCAGCCAGACAATCCTGTTGAACTTATGAAAAGTCTCGTTGGCCAGAAAAAGGCGGTTAAAAAGATAAAAAAACAGAAACAACAGACCCGTTTTCAACAGATAGATGAGTAATGTCCCCATGATCAACTGTTTTTACGTTCCACCTCTTCTATAAGTTTCTTCAGATCATTCAGAGAAATGGCCTCCTCTTCTATGAGTGAAGATACTGCACTGAAGGCAGAACTGCTGTAATATTTGTTGATGACTCCCCTTAGTGTGGATTTCCGGTATTCTTCACGGGAGACCGCTGCAAAATACTGGTAGGTATTTCCAAAGGGATTATGATCTACAAAGCCCTTTTCCTCCAATCCCCTGACAATAGTTGACAGTGTGTTGAAATGGGGCCTTGGTTCGCTGTAACATTCCAGGAGTTCCCTTACAAAAAGAGGACCCTTTTCCCAGAACAGATTCATTACTTCTTCTTCCTTAGCTGTAAGTTTCATATAGTTATATTTGCACAGCACAAATATAACTATATATTTTAGTTATACAACTATTTTTCTTAGTTATTAAGGGAAATACGTCTGGCAACCGTTTTAATAGAAATATAATCGGTACCCTTCAATGCCTTTATCATCATACGGTTTCCCTTAATATCGATTATCCAGGAATCGTAAGTATGACAATGCTGTCTTCTAACAGAAGGGATAGAATCAATAACCGAAGTCACCAGAAAGTCGCCGTACAAATGATACGGTTCAGACGAATTGTTTACCTGCAGCCAGTCTCCGTCAGTGAAAATATAACAGCATTGATGCCCGTCTTTAAGAAAACGCCATCTGTAACGCATGCCTCCCAGAGAGAATTCCCAAAGACCCTCAATTTCCCGGGAGAAATCTTTTTGTACACGACGTATGGAAAACGTATTATGCTGAGAGATGGATACACCCGGAAAAAGATATTCAGCAGAAAAGTAATTCATCCGATTCCTTGAAGTTTTTATGAGCGAGAAAATAAGTCTGACCGGGACATCCAGCGGAGAACATCCTGTTATAAGCAGTGCCTTTCCGTCTTCGGACAAAAAAGAATAGGTATATTCATTCCCCTCATACCAGCCGGCACAGGACGTGTCGGCATAGAGGCCGCAGGCGTAAAATTCATTTCCGTTATCCCGGAATTCAAGAACTGAACAATCATTTGTGCGCAGATACTTCCCGTCTACCTGATCCAGCACCCACAGACCTTTTAAAGCCTGCTTATTATCTTCACGACCGCATGCGGGAAAGATGATCAATAAGGATAACAAAAAAATAAAAGCACTTTTTCTATCCATCACACATCACTTTATGTACAAAGATATTATTTTATTCTGAAATAACTAATTTTCAATGCAATACTATCAGTCTCTGGCACAATTATCATGGCCTCCCGAAACGAGGGAGGCCCCGTTCTGACCCGGGCATGGTTACTAAAGGCATAGGGTTCGGTGGGGATCTTATATAGGGTGCGGCTGTCGAGCCGTCCGTTCCGGTTAAGATCGTGGTATGCCGAGACCGCATAGGTGCCCCGGGGAAGTTCAACAGTGAATTCCATTACGGGAGCCGTAATGTCCTTAATTATTCCTTTAATGGGCTCCTTCAGAAACGTATGCTCCGAATTATAAACAGCAAGCAGGAGCTGACCCTGTTTGCCTTCAAACCCGGACACTGAGATCCTAAGCGGATAAACGGATTCACCGGTGTTCTGTGCCATTAGCAACACAGGAAGGAATAACAGGAAAAAAACAATTTCAGAAAACTTCATTGTCCAAAAATACATTAAATTTCAGGAAAATTTTCACCCGGCAATGAACAAGCTCCTCAATCGCATGAATCCACAGGAATTGGGTTCGCTTTTCCCGATTTTCCTGACAAAACACAACCCTGCATGGTCAGAGCTTTTCCTTCAGGAAAAAGACCTGATAGCCGGCAGACTCGTCCAGGAAAAAAAATGCACAGAAGATACACTGAGGATCAGACATATAGGCAGCACCTCAATCCCGGGAATAATGGCAAAACCCACCATTGATATACTGCTGGAGATCACTAATGCCACAAACTGCGACCACCTGATCCGGGAAATAAAAAATTTAGGCTACCATTATATTCCCAAACCTGAGAATCCCCCACCGCACATGATGTTTGTTAAAGGGTACACACCGGAAGGTTTTCGCGGACAGTCCTACCATCTGCATGTCAGGTACCGGGGAGACTGGGACGAGCCGTATTTCAGGAATTACCTCTCTGCGCACCCGCTCATCGCAAAGGAATACGAAGATCTTAAAATATCACTTGCAAAAAAATTCCGCTATGACCGTGACGGATATACAGCGGCAAAGGCCGGTTTTATTTCCCGGGTTAATGAATGCGCAAGAATTGCCGCTATGCCGGTAATTGAAACAAAAAGGCTGAACATCCGGCCTCTTACCTGCAAAGAACTCGAAGCATATGCAAAAGACCTTATGGGTGCAGACAGCCCCGATGATGTAGCCATGGCAGAAGCCATCTGTAATGACCTGCTACCCTGCCTCTCCGATCACCGCAATCATCCGCTTTTCTATACAATGTGGATAATGACTCTACAAAATACCCCAACACAGGCAGGCGCCCTTTGCTTTCATGGAGCACCCGATACAAAGGGTGTGGTAGAAATTGGATACGGAACGGAACAGGAATTCAGGAATAAAGGATTAATGACCGAGGCGGTAGCCGCCATGATTGAATGGATGCGAACCTGCCCTGCCATTAAAACCGTAGTAGCGAACACCACTCCCGACAACCCGGCTTCTGTGAGAGTACTTGAAAAGAACGGATTTAACAAAAAAGGCCGCAATTCTATTGCAGCCTATTGTTTATATCTGTGACCCCGGCGGGATTCAAACCCACAACCTTTTGATCCGTAGTCAAATGCTCTATTCAGTTGAGCTACGGGGCCGTTACATAGCACCTATGCGTTGGACCCGTCAGAAGCGGTCTCTTTTTCGATAACCACTCTTCTTTCTTTAATACGGGCTTTCTTGCCGGTAAGGTTTCTCAGATAGAAGATGCGGGCACGGCGTACTTTGCCGTATTTATTCACTTCTATAGTATCGATAAGCGGAGAAACAACGGGGAAGATACGTTCTACGCCAACACCGTTTGAAATCTTACGTACTGTAAATGTTTCGGTGGCGCCGGAACCTTTGCGCTGAATGCATACACCACGAAATCTCTGCAAACGTTCTTTGTTCTCATCCTTAATGATATATGTCACCGTTATCGTATCACCCGATTTAAAATTCGGGAATTTCTTACTCTCCGATGCAAATGCTTGTTCTGCTACTTTAATTAAGTCCATCTTAGTACGTCTCCATATTATTTTTGGGCTTGCAAAGGTAGTTCTTTTTTCTTTTTACCCAAACTTTTTATTAACATTTATATAACGCTCCTCCAATATTATCCCTCATGCTTCCGGTTACTGAAGATAAACAGGATGGTATATCACATACATACAATACACCCAGAAAAGCGAACACGAGCGCTTCTTTAAAGTTAACAGTCAATTTATCAGGCACTTGATACGTGACCTGTGGAGCTGCCGCCGCCATTCGCTCCAAAAGAAAAATATTAAAGGCGCCACCCCCGGTTACCAGAATTTTAGACCCGGGCCTGACATTATGTGCTATCTGCACGGCTACATGTTCACAAAATGTACATAAAGTATCCTCAAGGGAAAGACCGAATGAATCTGTCAACGGCAACACTTCTTCCTCTACCCACTCCCTCCCCAGGGATTTAGGTCCGCTTTGGCGGTAAAAAGGCAAGTTATTGAGCGCATCGAGCAAGGTTTCATGCACATTACCGCTTCTGGCGGTCAGGCCGTCGCGGTCATATTCCTTTCCTGTCCGACGCATATAGTGGTTCAATACATAATTAACCGGCGAGATATCGTATGCACTGCGGCTGCCGTCCGGAGCATCGGAAGAAATATTGGAAAATCCTCCCAGGTTCAGACAATAGTCATAATCCGAAAAAAGACAGCGGTCTCCTATGGGGACCAAAGGAGCTCCCTGACCGTGTAACGCCACATCGGTCGTCCGGAAATCACAAACAACAGGTACACCGGTTTCCGCAGCAATACCCGCCCCGCTTCCTATCTGACAGGTAAAACGGAAGGCCGGACGGTGAAAAATCGTATGACCGTGCGAAGCTATTAGATCAGGTCTTACGCTGTATTGTTCCATAAAAGCCCCGGACTGTTCTCCCAGGTATATACCGTAATCTGAATGCAAACGGGCAAAATCCTCTGCATTAAGCGACTGTGCAGTAGCCAAAAGATGCTTCAGTTCGGAAGGGTACGTTACCGAATGGGCGTGTAATACCCGGTAGGACCATTTTCCGGCCAATAAGGTAAACCTGGCCAGACAAAGGTCCAGTCCGTCCAGCGAAGTGCCCGACATCAGTCCCAGTGCCGTGATCCCCCTTGCGGGGTCATAAACAGTTACCATATGAATGACGTATTATAGGTGGTTGAATTTTGCCTGTTATCGGTCACAACAAGTTCCAGATTGTGTTTTTTACCTTTTTCAATCCGTCGCGGGTCGAGCGTTCCGGTAATTCTGGAACGTTTACCGTCATGTACAAAAAGCGCCCATTTTCCGTCTATCGTTACCCGATATGAATCTATGCCCGAGCATTCGTCTTTAATCGTAAAATAGACAGCATGCCGTCCGCGGACGTCCCCCCCTTTATTGAATGAAGCGGAAACTGTAGGAGCAATGGTATCGACCGATATCCGGAACCGTCCAAAAGCATTGGTAAAGGCCGTCAGCACACTGTCCTTCCGCTCTCCTCCCACTGACTGCCAGGGACCCGTATGGGCCTGTCGTAGCAAAATAACTTTGTCGAGCAATGAATGGGGAATTGAAGAAGGAATATTCATCTGAACGCACATTGGCATATGAAGCGGCTCGTCCGCCGTATAAAGGATCCATTCGTCCGGAGCTGCTTTAATGGCGCTGAACGGAATATTCTTGTATAAGGCGCGTGCAGGCACACTTATTCTCAGGCCGTCTGCCGTAAAAGAATTCTCTTTGTCCCAGAAAAACAGCTGTCCGTATTCCTGATTTATGACAGAAACGGTCCGGTCAGTAGAATCGATTGTCGAAGCTTCCGGGTGAAATCCGTCTGTAAGGACCTTCAACGATTTCACTTTCCTGACTGAAAATTCGCGCCGGGAAAAATTACCGGCAGCATCACTTACGGTAACAGTTAGTTTGTGTGTCAGTGAATCGGGCAGCGAAATAAGTCCATTTGCAGGGGCCAGGATCCTGTCACGCAATACGTTTCCGGGTTCGACCCAGGTTTTGAGCAGGCTGCGGTAGTTACGGGCTCTTTCCGGAAACTGAATAAGAGAATTAATATAGCGCGTTTTATCCAGTGGCAGATCCCCGTTTTCATAACAAAAGCACACCTTACCGTCAAGTTCAACGGTCCATTTTTGTATACCCATCCGGGAATTTGTCCCGTTCATTCGGTCAATGGCGTCTACCGAAACATAAAAAGTATCGGGCACATTTATGAGTACACGGTTTTTCTGACCGTCAAGACCGGCTATCAACCGCGAGCCCGGCGTCCCATAATCGCCGGTATAATACTCATGGAACTGTATAAGCCTGAATTCGGGGGGCAGATTGTCCTGAAATGAGAACACCCTGTGCCCCAACAAATCGGCCGAAAATTCCGACTGTAGTGAATCTGTATAGCGTATTTCAAAATGAAGATGCGGTCCGGCCGAGTCTCCCGAATTGCCCGCCTTTGCAATCTCCTGGCCTTTTTTTACGGGAAAAAGAACGGGGTCGCAAACCAGGTCCACTCGGAAAGATTCCAGCCTGTATTGTTGTTCTTCCACATATTTTGCCACAGAGGGAGCAAAACGGTCCAGATGGCCGTAAAGCGATACAGTGCCGTTGGAATGTGAAATGTAAAGAGCATTGCCGTAACCTCCGGGCGATACAGTAATCCGGGAAATGTAACCGTCGGCAGCCGCATACACAGGAGCACCCTTAACACCGCCTACCCTGAAATCAAGTCCGGAATGGAAATGATTGGCCCTGAATTCGCCCACGCTGCCGCTTAATGTAAGCGGATTTGTGCGTACAGGTTCCACATAATATCCTTTCAGAAACGGAACCTGTGCAAGGGCAATGAGTGCCGTCAGAAAAACGGTCCGGATCATTGAGAGAACATCTTCTTCATCCTGTCGAAGAAATTCCTGTCTTCTTTTGAAGGATTGGGTTTGAAATTTGTCGAATCGCGCAGCTTCGAAAGCAAGTCCTTTTCATCTTTCGAGAGTTTTGCCGGAGTCCATACCTGAACAAAAACCAGAAGATCTCCTGTGCCGTATCCGTTGACTTCCGGCAATCCTTTGCCTCTCAGACGCAACATCCTGCCACTTTGAGTACCCGGATCTATTTTAATTCTCACCTTGCCGTCTACCGTGGGAACTTCCACATCGTCTCCCAAAGCCGCCTGTACAAAAGTCACATAAAGAGAATATATTAAATCATTTCCGTCTCTTTGAAGTTCGGGATGAGGCTCTTCTTCAATGACAACCAACAGGTTACCGTTCACTCCTCCCCGTTTGGGAGCGTTCCCTTTACCGCTAATAGTCAATTGCATCCCTCCTTCAACTCCCTTTGGAATGGAGAACGAGATTTCTTCGGCCCCTTTAACGACACCTTCTCCGTTGCAGGTTTTGCAGGGCTTGGTGATCACTTTTCCCTCGCCGTTACATGCGGGACAGGGACTGCTGCTTTGCATCTGCCCCAGGAAGGTGTGGGTCACCCGGGTAAAAACGCCCGTTCCGTTACAGGTAGGACAGGTTTTCATATCCGATTCGGACACCGCTCCTTTCCCGTGACAATCAGGACAGGCTTTCAATTTGTTTATTTTTATCACCTTATCGGCTCCGTGTGCAATTTCTTCCAGGGTAAGCTTTACGCGTATCCGTATATCCGAGCCTCTCCGTACGCCGCGGCGTGAACCCGAACTGCCTCCGAATCCGCCGAAAGGACTACCTCCGAACGCACCTCCGAATGCACCTCCGAAAATATCTCCGAAACGCGAAAAGATATCATCCATGGTAAAACCGCCTCCGAAACCTCCTGCCCCGCCGGCACCCATGTTATCGACACCGGCGTGCCCGAACTGATCGTAACGTGCTTTTTTATTAGAGTCGCTAAGCACATCGTACGCTTCGGCAGCCTCCTTGAATTTTTCCTCGGCCGTCTTGTCTCCGGGATTCTTATCGGGATGGAACTGAATGGCTTTCTTTCTGTAAGCCTTTTTGATATCTTCGGCCGATGCGCTCTTATCGACACCAAGTACTTCGTAATAATCTCTTTTACTCATATATTTTTATTCGCCCACCACAACGTTGGCGAAACGGATTACTTTGCCGTTTAATGTATAACCTTCAAGCACTACATCAACGATTTTACCTTTAAGTTTTTTTTCAGGAGCCGGAATCTTTGCCACGGCAGCATGCAGGTCTGTGTTTAAGGCATGTCCCTTTGCTTCTATGGGCTTCAGACCTTTTGTCTGAAGGTAGCCGGAAAGCTTATGATAAATAAGTTTTACGCCTTCTACGGAATGGGGATCTGCATTTTCAATTTGTTCCAGCGTCTGAATGGCCCTCTGGCAATCGTCCAGAACGGGGAGCATCCCTTTGATCACGTCTTCACCGGCAGTGAGAATCAGGTCCAGACGCTCCCTGGCCGAACGTTTGCGGTAATTGTCAAATTCGGCCTGAAGCCTGAGCAAACGGTCATTCAGTTCGTCTATCCTGGCTTTATTCTGTTCGGGTGGAGGGGTATCCTGTATCGGTTCCTGCTTATCGGCTGCTGCAGCCTCTGCCGAAGCAGTCTCTGTTGCCGTGGTGTCTCCGGCGGTATCTACTTCCTCTAAATGCTGAACATCAGGCTCGTTTTGAGCCTGATGTTTGGTTGTATGTTCGTTCATGTTACTTTACCTCTTCAAAATCAACGTCCTTTACTTCGCCATCTTCCTGTCCGCCTCCGGCAGAAGCGCCCTGGGGTTCGCCTTCAAAAGGATGTGCGGTGGCACCTCCTGCCTGTCCGGACTGTGAAGCCTTGTACATTTCTTCAGAAGCCGCATGCCAGGCTTTGTTAATAGCTTCCATAGCCTTATCTATAGCCTTAATATCTTGCGATTTATGTGCATTCTTCAAATTGGTGAGAGCTTCTTCAATAGGGGCCTTTTTGTCTGCAGGCAGTTTATCTCCATATTCCTTCATTTGTTTTTCGGTCTGGAAAATCATACTGTCGGCGGCGTTGATCTTGTCTATTTTTTCACGTTCAGCACGGTCGGCTTCTTCGTTAGCCTTGGCCTCGTCGCGCATACGCTTGATCTCTTGCTCGTTAAGCCCGGAAGAGGCTTCAATGCGAATCTTCTGTTCTTTACCGGTGCCCTGATCCTTTGCAGAAACGTTCAGAATCCCGTTGGCATCTATATCGAACGAAACCTCAATCTGCGGTATACCACGGGGAGCCGGAGCTATTCCGTCCAGATGGAACCGGCCAATGGTCTTGTTGGAACTGGCCATGGGACGTTCTCCCTGCAGTACATGTATCTCAACCGAAGGCTGATTGTCACTGGCAGTGGAGAATGTCTGTGACTTCCTGGTGGGAATGGTGGTATTGGCCTCAATCAGTTTGGTCATCACACCGCCCAGTGTTTCTATACCCAGACTCAAAGGAGTAACATCAAGTAACAATACGTCCTTTACGTCGCCCGAAAGCACACCGCCCTGGATGGCTGCACCTACGGCTACCACTTCGTCGGGGTTCACGCCCTTGTTGGGCACTTTGCCAAAGAATTTTTCCACGAGCTGCTGGATAGCGGGAATACGTGTGGATCCGCCTACCAATATTACGTCATCAATATCCGAAGCCTTAAGTCCGGCATCTGAAAGTGCTTTTCTGCAGGGCTCAACCGTACGTTGAATGAGCGTGTCTGCCAATTGTTCAAATTTGGCACGGGTAAGAGTTTTCACCAGGTGTTTTGGAACTCCGTCAACCGGCATAATATACGGCAGGTTGATCTCTGTGGAATTCTGGCTCGAAAGTTCGATCTTTGCTTTTTCGGCTGCTTCTTTAAGACGCTGCAGCGCCATAGGATCTCTGCGAAGGTCCAGTCCGCTGTTCTCCGATGCAAACTCGGATGCAAGCCAGTCAATAACGGTCTGGTCAAAATCGTCTCCTCCCAGATGGGTGTCGCCGTTGGTAGATTTTACCTCAAAAACACCGTCACCGAGTTCGAGAATGGAAATATCAAAGGTACCGCCACCCAGGTCATAGACAGCCACTTTCATGTCTTTATGCATTTTATCGAGTCCGTAAGCAAGAGCTGCGGCAGTGGGTTCATTAATGATACGACGTACCTTAAGACCGGCAATTTCTCCGGCTTCCTTGGTGGCCTGACGCTGTGAATCGCTAAAATACGCGGGAACCGTAATAACAGCCTCCGTGACTTCCTGTCCGAGAAAATCTTCGGCAGTCTTTTTCATTTTTTGAAGGACCATTGCCGATATTTCCTGAGGCGTATACAGCCTGTTGTCAATTTTTACCCTGGGGGTATTATTTTCACCTTTTTCTACGGAATAAGAAACGCGGGAACGCTCCAGGGCCACTTTGTCGAAAGTCTCACCCATAAAACGCTTAATGGAATAAATGGTTTTTTGAGGATTTGTAATGGCCTGACGTTTAGCAGGATCACCTATTTTTCGTTCTCCGTTATCGGCAAATGCCACTATGGAAGGAGTTGTCCTTTTGCCTTCCGAATTAATAATAACCACCGGTTCATTGCCTTCCATTACGGCAACGCATGAATTGGTAGTACCTAAGTCAATTCCAATTATTTTACCCATAATTTATATATGTTTATTTTATTAATTTTTCTTTTGTTTGCCCGTAAACACTCAATTGTTATGCCAAAAGACAGAACCTGCCACCTTGTCAGTTTTTCTTTCCGGTGCCATACCGGAATGTGACAGATATAACTAACTTTGCCACCATGTCAGACAAAAAAAACATCCCCTTATCCGAACGTATCCTCTATGAGGATAACCACATTATTGTTGTAAATAAACTGGCGGGCGAAATCGTCCAGGGTGATAAAACAGGAGATATCCCACTGAGCGAAACGCTGAAAGTTTTCATCAGGGAACGCGATAACAAACCGGGAAATGTTTTTATTGGCGTTCCGCACAGGCTGGACCGCCCGGTAAGCGGTCTGTGTGTTTTCGCTAAAACCTCAAAAGCGCTGGAACGTTTGAATGCCATGTTCAGCCAGGGAGAAATGCATAAAACTTATCTGGCGCTTGTGGCTGTAAAACCGAAAGCCGATGAGGCCGTTCTTACCCATTACCTTACCCGAAACGAAAAACAGAACAAATCATATGCGTGGCTTTCACCCCGCCCCGATGCTAAAGAAGCAAGCCTGCGTTACAGGTATCTGAAAAGCACAAAAAGCTATCATCTAATTGAGATTGAACTGTATACCGGCAGACATCATCAAATAAGGTGTCAATTGGCTGCTATAGGTTCACCAATAAAAGGAGATTTAAAATACGGAGCGCCCCGTTCCAATCCCGACGGAGGTATTTCGCTTCATGCATATCATCTGGAATTCATGCACCCGGTTAAGAAAGAATCTGTAAGCATTACAGCTCCATGGGAACCATGGACGCAATGATATCGCCCGAGATCATAAATGCATGCGTTTTTTCAGCCGCACGGTCTCCGGCCTGTCCGTGAATATAGGCGCCTGCAATAGCAGCCTGTTCGGGCGGATACCCCTGAGTAAGCAATCCCAGGATAATACCGGTAAGCACATCGCCGCTACCGGCAGTTGCCATGCCGGGATTTCCGGTGGTATTGAACCAGTGGGGGCCGTCCGGTGTACAAATGAGTGAAAAATGACCTTTCAACAGCAATACTACCCCGAATCTGCGGGAAAATTCAACCGCCTGCATAGCCCGGTCGTATCCGCTCCCGGCTGCTGGCATACCGGCTGCACAAGCCAGCCTGTCAAATTCTTTGGGATGAGGTGTTAAGACAGTTCCAACGGGAATTTTTGAAAGGTATCCGGGGGCCGAAGCAATTATATTCAGCGCATCGGCATCGAGCACCAAAGCAGGACGATCAGCCCGTGAAACATACATGTCCAGCAGTTCTCCAAGCATTGCGGCTGTAGCCCGGTCTGTTCCCAGTCCGGGTCCGGCGCCCACGGCCCGGTAACTCACTCCCCCTGTGGCAATAGTACCGGGAAGGTGTGTTACGCAATCCCCGTGGTTGTCAAGGGAGAGCATGGCTTCCGGCAACGAGGTATGAAACGGCACTTCGCCCCTGGCAGGGATATGCGCCGTAAGCAATCCGGCTCCTGTACGCATACAGGCTGCGGCAGACAAAAGCGCAGCTCCCATTTTGCCTTTACTGCCGGCAATAAGCAACGCATGTCCAAAGGTATTTTTATGGGCAAAGGGATTTCTCTTTGTAGTATATATGGCATCTATGAAAGAAGCGTCTACCGTACGGAATGGAGTCTTAATACGGGAATAATCACCATTGCCCATGCCTATGTCCAGTACTTCCCACTCTCCCACATACTTATAATTATCTTCAAAGAAAAAATTCAGTTTGGGAAACTGGAATGTGTAGGTCTTTTGCGCACAAACAATGACTGCATCCGGAGGAATATTCTCCTGGCCGGGCAACCCGGAAGGAATGTCTACTGCATATACCGGATTGGGAAGTGTATTGATGTCCGTGATCATTTGCCTGAATGTTCCGGTAATCGGTCTTGAAAGACCGGAGCCCAGCAGTCCGTCTATTACAGGCACACGGGAGTCAAGTGTTTTCAATACCGTTTTCCACTCTTTATCATGCTGTTCCGGGGTACGTCCGTCGGTCAGATCATGCAGGTACACCTTCCACCCCCGCTGCCGCAAAAGACCGGCCACTCCCCGGGCATCGGCGCCGTTATTTCCCGGACCGGCAATTACCAGCGCTTCTTCTACAGACGGAACAAAATCCCTGAGAAAGGCGCTGGTAAACGCACGGGCAGCACGGGCAATCAATTCCTCCTCTGAGGTTCCCGTCTGCGCACAATAGTCTGCATCAATGCTGCGAATATCGTCTGTATAATAAACATTCATGGTCAAACAAGAAAACCGTTCATGTTCTTTCCGGCCGCCAGTCCCTCACGTACAAAGGTCGACGAAACATTTATGAGCGGAGCGTCGAGCCGTTTTATTTCCTTTGCCAAATGACCGTATTTGTGCTGCAAGACCTGCACGTCCACACCTTCCCTCGGGTAAACATAAATTTCGTAACCGGACAGCAGGAATTTCCATTCATGCCAACTTTCAATAATTGCCAGGTTATCTGCCCCAATGACAAGTACAAAGGTCATCCCGGGCTCCTTTTTTTCCAGATGACGTAAGGTATTGATCGTATAAAGCGGTTGGGGCAGATGAAATTCGACATCGGACACTTCAATATCCGGAAGCCTGCCGGCTAACACCCGGCGAATATGTTCCAGCCGTTCCTGCAACACGTATTCGTGTACCTGAACGGGGACTTTCAGCGGATTCCGTGGCGAAAGGATCATTCTCACCATGTCCAGATCAGTAAACGACACCAGGTAATTGGCAATGGCCAGATGCCCAATATGGAAGGGGTTGAATGAACCAAAGTATAATCCGCACCTTTTCATGATTAATAAATAAATGCGGCTACGATTTCTGTAGCTCTGTCCAGGGTATCCTCCAATTTGTCATTGACCAGTATAACGTCAAAACGGGGCGCATCCTGCATTTCAGCAGAGGCTTTGGCTACTCTTTCAGCTATGGCCCTGTCTGAATCGGTCCCGCGTTTGCGCAGTCTTTCTTCCAGTACGCCGAGCGAAGGAGGTGCAATGAATACAGACAAGGCGGATTTACCGAATTTCTTTTTCAGGTTGATACCGCCCTTGACATCCACGTCAAAAACAGCTATCTTGTTCCCATTCCATATTCTCTCCAGTTCCAGTTTAAGGGTACCGTAATAGCGGTCCTTATAAACTTCTTCCCATTCAACAAAGGCATCTTTGGCAATCAGATCACGGAACTCATCTTTGGAAATAAAATAATATTCTTTACCGTTCTCTTCGGTTCCCCGTCTGGGGCGCGTAGTGGCAGTTACAGAGAAATCAAGTTGCGGAAAAGTTTCCATCAGATGATTAACCACCGTGGATTTACCGGCTCCCGACGGAGCAGAAAAAATAAGCGCTTTATGACTCATACAGATCTCTTTCTGAGGTTACGGCAGCAAAATCGGCTATAAAACCGGCTGCTTTTTCAATACAGTCTTTCACAAACCGGGCACCCTTCGCGGGTGTAGAGGCAGAAGGATCTCCCACACCGGTATCCCGGGTAACATAAACCCAACGTCTGGGCATCCATGCCCACTTCTCACGCAATCCTTTAATGGCAAAATGCTTTTCTTCACCGCTTCCTGCAAAATCCAGCGGTAAAACAAGATCCGGCCTTATGGCCATAATAGAAGAAGTCTCCATTTCGTCTGCGTGATCTCCCGGTTTTTGGAAATAATCCGATGCCGGACATATCTTCCACCAATTAATAACACACAGCAGCATATCGGGGAACTTCATGCCCAATTCCCTCACAATGGGCTGGAATATATTTCCCCCGTGTCCGTTCATGATGATCAGGTGATCCACTCCGTGACGGAGCAATACGGTAATCACATCCTCCAGCAGGGCCATCTGGGTAGAAGGATTCATGTTCATACAAAAGGGGACTTCCAGCTGACCGGTATTGACTCCGAAGGGAACGGCGGGCAGAACAAGAGCCCTGGTGCCCTTTTCCCAGGCCAGTGCAGCCGATTCTTCTGCCAGATATCCGGCAAGAATGGTATCGGTACCGTAAGGCAGGTGATAATTGTGTGCTTCTGTGGCTCCCCAGGGAAGAATGGCTGTGTTGAAATGCATTTCCCTGACAGTGTGCCAGTTTGTTTCATGTAAGATATACGGCCTCATTACAATAATCGGATTATGAAGTTCAAATATAATCTAAAACTCTTATCTTTGTCAACTGAATTATGTAATTTATTTGGGAAAACATCAAATATAAAATTTTATAATATGGTATCATACAAAGATTTAGGACTGGTCAACACACGTGAAATGTTCGCCAGGGCCATTGAAGGCGGATATGCAATTCCTGCTTTCAATTTTAATAATATGGAACAGATGCAGGCCATTATCAGTGCCTGCGTAGAAACCAAATCGCCCGTTATCCTCCAGGTTTCGAGCGGTGCACGCAAATACGCGAACCAGACACTCCTTCGCTATATGGCACAGGGGGCTGTTGAGTACGCAAAAGAACTGGGCAGCGCCATTCCCATTGTACTCCATCTGGACCACGGCGATTCTTTTGAGATCTGCAAGAACTGTATTGAATACGGATTCTCATCCGTTATGATTGACGGTTCACACCTTTCTTACGAAGAAAACGTTGCCCTGACACGTAAAGTAGTGGAATATGCCCATCAGTACGACGTTACCGTAGAAGGCGAACTGGGTGTACTGGCCGGTGTGGAAGATGATGTGAAAGCCGAGCATCACACCTATACCCAGCCCCAAGAAGTGGAAGACTTCGTAAAACGTACCGGTGTTGACTCCCTGGCAATCTCCATCGGGACTTCCCACGGAGCCTTTAAATTTAAACCCGGACAAAAACCCGAAATCCGCCTGGACATTTTGAAAGAAATAGAAAAACGCATTCCCGGCTTTCCTATTGTTTTGCACGGATCATCGAGTGTGCCCCAGGACATAGTGGCCGAGATCAATCACTACGGAGGCAAACTGAAAGATTCCATTGGCATCCCGGAAGAACAGCTTCGTGAGGCATCCAAGTCTGCTGTATGCAAGATCAATATCGATTCTGACGGAAGACTGGCCATGACGGCCGCTATCCGCAAAGTGCTTACAGAGAAACCCGACGAATTCGACCCCCGCAAGTACCTCGGACCGGCCAGGGATAAGCTCAAAGAACTTTACAAGCATAAAGTAATCAACGTATTGGGATCTGACAATAAAGCGTAATGAAATCCGCTCTTGTCACCGGCTCCGATGGTGGCATGGGTTATTCACCGATCATGGCCTGCCCCTCCACAGAGGCGGCCATGTTTTTTTATTAATTGGCAAACACACCCATTACCTGTAAAGCCTTTCCCGTCCAATTGTCGAATACACCCCGGTACAGTTTCAGAATTTCTTTTTCGGGACTGTATGTTTCTTCGGGAAACCAATACATGAACCCGTTGACATTGGAGCATTGCTTAATGGTCTTGATGAAGTCAATAAAAAATTGTTTCTGCCCTTCGGGCGTGGCGGGATATTCCGGCTCATACGATGCATTTTGGTCTATACCCCATTCATGATAGGGGAAAGCGACCTCCACAATATTGACTTTTTTCTCAGGAAAGTTCATCCTTAAGCCGTCCATGCAATCTTTCAACTGCCTTAACGGGCCGTGCCAGAAAGGATAGTAACTTATCCCGATAATATCATAATCTACATTGTGCACTTTCATTTGGTTAAAAAACCGTACGGCAGATACTTCATCTCCTCCACGGTCGGAATGGATCATCACCCAGGCATCGGGACAGACTTCCCTGCAGGCCTTTGAAGCCAGTGAGAGCAGGCGGCAAAAATAATTCCATTGCGAGGTGGTATTCCATTGTGATTCCCATACGTCCACCCGGGACGTATCCCAAAGCATACCAAACGTAATCTCGTTACCTATCTGGATCATATCCGGGACCGCGTTGTTTTTCATTAAGTTACGCAATGTTTCTTTTGTATAGGAATAAACACGGTTGGCCAGCGCTTCCTGATTGAGATCTTTCCAGGCAGCGGGTTTGAATTGTTTCCCCGGATCGGCCCAGGTGTCCGAATAATGAAAATCCAGCAATATCCTGTATCCGGCTGACCGGGCTGCCAGAATAAGATCCTGTACATAGGCCGGGTCCTGACAGGCTGCAGATTCCAGATTGGGGTTCACAAAAAGCCTGACTCTTAAATAATTAAATCCTTTTTCTCTAAAGAATGGCAACACAGCCACATCATTCCCGTATTCATCTTTGTACACGGCACCCGCTTTCAGATATGTGGGAAGCAAAGACATATCGGCTCCGATAATCCAGTCGGGCTGATCTATAGGTTCACCTCCCCCGGAGGGGTCGGGTTGTTTATTGCAGTCTGTAATGAGTAAGACACCTGCAACAAAAAAAGATATTATATATAATGCCTTGTTAATCATACATATTAAATAATGTGGTAATATTTGAAGCAAAAAGTTTTACGGAAATGGCCAGCAAAATAATCCCGAAGAATTTGCGTAAAATATAGATTCCACCTTTTCCCAGGAGCTTTTCCGCCCAGTTCACATGACGCAAAACCAGGAACACAATAATCATGTTAACTAAAATGGCAATGGATACATTCAGCAGGCTGTATTCGGCACGCAGTGAAAGAACGGTAGTAAGCGTTCCGGCTCCTGCAATGAGCGGAAATACAAGCGGTACAATGGTAGCGGCATCGGCCGGACCGTCGTTTTTGAAAATCTCGATTCCAAAGATCATTTCAATGGCCAAAACGAATATTACCAGTGAACCGGCTACGGCAAAAGAAGAAATATCCACGTTGAAAAGTCCGAGAATAGCCTCGCCTACAAAGAGAAAAACAAAAATCAAACCGGTGGAAATAAGCGCAGCCATCAAAGGGCTGAATTTTCTGCCCTTGTTTCTTATATCAAGAATAATGGGAATAGACCCGGTAATATCGATTACCGCGAATAAAACCATAAAAGCACTGATTATTTCTCTGATATTTATCATAACACAAAGATATAAAACGCTACATTTGTATTAATCATTTTTACGAGATATTTCAATGATACCCTTTTCACGAATCATACGCCCCGTTATTACTCTGAGCGTTCTTTTCCTTACTCTTCCGGTCCCTGCACAGGACCATGTAGTCAAAAAGATTATCACAGAAGGTACTACCAACAATCTCACACAGCATCATCTGGATGTTTTGACCAATCGCATAGGAGGAAGGCCTGTGGGATCGGATGCTTACAACGCCGCCGTCAAATGGGCAGTTTCTCAGTTTGAAAAATGGGGGCTGGAAGTTTCCGTAGAAGAAGCCGGAGAAACTCGGGTCGGATTCAACCGCGGGCCCTGGTCGGGCACTCTGTACGGAGGTGTTTTTCCAAACGGAGACGGTACGAGCCTTCATTTTGCCACTCCTTCTTATACGGCCGGCACGAAGGGGCTTCAAAAAGGCCATGTTCTTTTGGAGCCAAAAACTCAGGCGGAATTCGACAGAATGAAGAAAGTTCTTAAAGGGGCGTGGGTTCTGATTACAGGAAGCAACAACGGCTGGCCGGTGGAACGCACCGTACAGGCAGACAAACGGCGCGATTCAATTATTCAGCTTAATGAAGAAATCGCCAGAGAAAACAATGATGTAATACGCCGCTACAGAACACGCACCGGCGACCGGAGAATGAACGAAGACAAAATGAGGGAAGAGCTGAAAGACAGCCTCAAGACAATTAACGACGAACCGGCTCTCTTTTACCGGCAATTGGTTGAAGCAGGAGTGCTCGGATTTATTCAGTCATCGCCTGTTCCCATTACTGCTTTATGGGACAAGTATACCGTATTTGGGGAGGAATCCTGTTTCGATAACCTGCCGGTTGTGCCCGATATCAAACTGGATGAGCATCAATATAATTACCTGTTGCAGATGGTAAAGGAACGCCGTCCCGTTGAACTGGCCTTTGATATCCGCAATCACTTCCGTCCGGGACCTGTCAAATTTCATAATGTAGTAGCCAAAATGAAAGGTTCAAAATATCCCGACGAATATGTTATGGTAAGCGGCCACCTCGATTCCTACGACACAGCTACAGGAGGTGTGGATTGCGGCGTGGGCGTTACGCCCGCCATGGAATCGGCCCGCCTGCTTTCGGTTGCCGGAGCCAAGCCTAAACGGTCCATTCTGTTTGTCCTGTTCGCCGGGGAAGAATTCGGTCTGCTGGGAGCCACCGCATGGGTAAAGGCACATGAAAAAGAACTGGATAAAATCTCTAACCTGTTCAACAGAGACGGCGGGCCCACAGTAGCAACCGGGGTAACAGTCTCTCAGGCCATGTACGAAGACTTTATTAAAATATCGGAAGGTATAGATCAGATCAATCCGGCGTTCGGGTTTAAAGTAAACACCTTTAAACCCAGACCCAGGCCCACAGTTCCCGGAGGTACCGATGCTTCTGTTTTTGCCATCCGGGGAGTTCCTACTATTGCTTTCGACAATTCGGACCCAAAAGGATATAATTTCGATTACCGGGAAATCTGGCATACCGAGAGGGACGTATACACTAAGAGCATAGACGAATACCAGGAACACACCTCTGTCGTACAGGCGGTCATTATCTACCGGCTGGCCAACCTCGATCATCTGCTTCCCAGGGACGGCTATTACCTGGAACCGGAAAAGAGCAGATAATATGCAGCGTTATTATGAATAGATGTATCTTTACAGATGTACTGTAAATCTAAAAGATACATTTATGATGCGTTATTTTGCCCCGATGATCAAGACAGTAGCTGTTTTGCTTCTTCTCAGTGCCTGCGACGGGGTTTCGTCAGATACGAACGAACGCCCTGATATTGTACTTACCAAAACGGAACAGGCGCTGACAAATGACGCCAACCGTTTTGCCTTTGATTTATTCAGGCAAATTGCAAAGGAGGACAAGAATTTCTTTATTTCTCCTCTGAGTGCATCGCTTGCCTTGTCTATGACCGCTAACGGCGCGGCGGGCGGCACGGCTCTTGAAATGAAAGATGTTTTGGGCTTTGGAGCCTATTCTTTCAAAGACATGAACGCCTATTTCGAAAAAATGTGTACAGCCTTACCCAAGGCCGATAAACTCACTGAAACAGGTATCGCCAATTCTATCTGGATACGGAATGGGTTCCCGGTACTCGACAGCTTTAAGGAAACTGTCAGATCTTATTATTTGGCGGAGATCGCAAATCTGGACTTCTCTTCACCTTCTGCCGTAAAAACAATCAACGACTGGTGTGCCTCCAAAACTAACGGAAAGATAGATACCATTATTGAGGAGATTCCCGCACAAATGATCATGTACCTGATTAATGCCCTGTACTTCAACGGAACCTGGACTCTTGAGTTTTCTAAAGACTATTCGTACGACGGACCTTTTATGTCTGAACAGGGCAGTTACGCAATGGCCCGTTTTATGATGCAGACGGGAGAGTTTGCCTATACCGCAAATGATTATTTTACCATAGCCGAACTTCCGTATGGAAACGAGGCTTTCTCCATGGTTGTCCTGTTGCCGCGCGAGGGTGTGATCATGGATAAAGCTCTGGAAGGCTTCACATTGGATAACTGGAGTAGATGGCTTTCCGGACTGAGTTCATCCAAGAGTAACTTAACGGTCGTACTTCCAAAATTCATATTCAAATATGAAAAAGATCTCATTCCCACCCTTCAGGCCATGGGAATGGTCCTGCCTTTTATGGAAGGAGCAGCCGATTTCGGGAACCTGTCCCCGGTAGGCGGTTTGTACATCGGGCTGGTAAAACAGAAAACATATATCGATGTGAGTGAAAAGGGGACAGAAGCCGCTGCCGTGACTATTGTGGGAGTGGAAAAAACAGCTTCGGGGCCTGACGATCCCATTCCTTTTATTGTGAACAAACCTTATTTTTACCTTATCAGGGAAAAAAGCACCGGTGCCATCTTGTTTATGGGCAGGATGATTGCTCCCTGTTGATAACCTGCTATACACAACATTATGGAAGAATTCTGGTATCCGTTGGACAATGCCGCCAAGATTTTCCCCGCCATTACAACGGACGAGGTCACTTCTGTGTTCCGGATCTCTGCAGTCTTTAAGCATAAAATTCATATCAGGAGCCTGTTCCTGGCGGTTCGTTCCATTGAACGGCGTTTTCCCTACTACCATGTCCGGCTGAAGAAAGGCTTTTTTTGGTATTATCTGGAATCGGCCCGTTTCCATACTTCTGTGGAAACGGATAACCAGTCTCCCTGCAGAAGGTTCCGTAAAGGAGATCCGTTATTCAGGGTTTTGGTGCTGGATAACAGGGTCAGTGTGGAATTTTCGCACCTGCTAACCGACGGAGGAGGAGCCTATGAATACTTTAAAACGTTGATTGTTGTTTATCTCGGCCTGACCGGAACGCAGGTACCGGCAGATTTCAAATACCTCCATCCGGACGAAGATCCTCTTCCGGAAGAATTTGAGGATGCATATAACAGGTATTTCAAAGAGAACATTCCTGCTTCTGTAAAAAAGCCCAGGGCTTTTCACGTACCGTTCCCCTTACGCGGCAAACCGGCTCTCAGCGTGCTTTTTGGAGCTATCCCGCACGCAGAACTCAAAGCTAAAGCAAAAGAGAAAGGAGCAAATATTACCGTCTACCTGACCTCGGCATATCTTTTTGTACTCCAGGAAATATATGAAGACCTGCGCTCCCGCAGGCATAAAAGATTTGGAAAACTGAGCCTTGAAATACCCATTAACGTCAGGAAGATATACCCAAGTACCACCATGCGGAACTTTTCTTTGTTTGTGATGCCCGAGATAGACCTCCGCCTGGGGCATTACTCCTTTGAGGAAATCCTGAAAGTGGTCCATCACCAGATGTTGCTCGAAACCGAGGAAAAACTGGTGAATAAAATCCTGTCCCGGAACGTGGGAAGTGAAAAAATGCTGCTGGTCCGCGGGGCTCCACTGTTTCTGAAAAACGTTGTTCTCCGTATGAAGTATTATTCCATGGGAAGCAACCAGTACAGCGGGGTTTTTTCCAATCTCGGCGGGGCAATTTTTCCTAAAGAGATCAATGAACAGATTGAATACATGGCGGTCATTCCGCCGCCGCCCAATAAAAGCATAAAGATCAGCTGCGGCATGATAGGTTTTGACGACCTGCTTATCCTCGGCTTTGCCAATATTTCCGGATCGAGGGAACTGGAACGCCGTTTCTTCCGTTTTTTATCCAGTCAGGGCGTTCCTGTAAAAATGATCCGTTACTGAAAAACTGAACAACTATGAATATATGTAAAAATTGCGGCGTTGAACTGGACGTGGAAATGAATTACTGTCCGTTATGCGGGCAGAAAAGTACGATCTCCGAAATTCCCGGCCGGATTGAGAAACACTCCGGCAAATATGCGGACTCCGTGGAAGAATCCTATAATTTCCACGAACTCACAGTACTCCAGAGACGCAAGGTGCTCTGGGAACTGATTATGATCATACTATTCACAGGTTTTGTGACAACCGTTGTTATTGATCTGATTGTTAATTCCCAGATTAGCTGGTCTAAGTATACACTGGCTATCGGGTTTTTCCTGATTATCAACGCCTCTCTCATTGCATTCATGCAACGGAGGATTTTTTTGCTCATGATCTTTAGCTTTTTATCTACCTCACTTTTACTTTTGCTCCTCGACTGGTTCAGCGAAGACCCCTATTGGGGAATGCACCTTGGCGTTCCTCTCATTGGATGCCTTTATGTAATCCTTTTCGCTCTGATCAAGATCATACAGAACTCCAAACGAAAAGGGATCAACATCATTGCCTATTCTCTTATAGCCGCGGGCATAATGGGTCTCTGCACGGAAGGGATCCTGTCGCTGTACCTGCAGAACAAACTGGCGCTTCAATGGAGTCTCATCCTTGCCGTTTCAATTACGGCTGTCTCGACCATACTGCTCTTTATTCACTTTCATCTGCAAAAAGGCACCAGCCTTAAGAAATTTTTCCATATCTGATCCTGATAATCCCCCCTCTTAACCGGTAAAATCCGGGTCCCTGACTTCAAAACCGGTTTATCTGCCGATATTCCTTGCCTGAATAGATCCGTCAAGATACTTTTGTTGCAAGATCAATAAAAGTATTTGACAATGATTAGATTACATTCCTTATCAACGGTTCTGGCCTCAGTTCTGCTTCTTATTACCCTGCCGGCGCAGGGACAGGAACAGGCAGAACCATGGACTCTGCAAAAATGTATTGAATACGCCAGAGTGCATAATATTGAAGTGCAAACCCGTGAGGTGTCCAAAGCCGTTTCTGATGTAGAACTGGAACAGACCCGGGCCCAGCGGTTTCCCACACTTAATTTTTCTTCGAGCTTTGGGGTGTCTTTCCAGAATGCCACCACTTACAACGATTTCATGGAAGAAACCGATGCAGCTTCCTATTCAGACAATTTTGGACTGAATACAGGTGTCACACTCTATGCCGGTGGAAAATTGAGCAAAACCATTCAGCAAAAAAAGCTGGATAACACGGCATCGGGCTACGATGTGGAGCAAGCCCTGTTTGACATAGAAATATCAGTAATACAGGCTTATCTTCAGATCCTATATGCCAACGAATCGTATAAAATAGCCCTCTTGGCTGCCGATCTTTCACGTTCACAGGTAGAACGCGGTCTGGAAATGAGAAAAGCCGGTTCTATGTCCAAAGGAGATCTTGCACAGCTGCAATCGCAGGCGGCCGGCGACAACTACCAGGTGACCCAGACAAAAAACGCACTGGCAAGCGCCAAACTGCAACTGAAGCAATTATTGGAACTCGATCTGGAAGCAACATTTGAAGTGGAATTTCCCGATATCGACAGTCTGGAAGTACTTAATGTAATTCCGGATCTGGCCTCGGTATACCTTACAGCCCTGGACAATCTGCCCCAGATGAAAAGCAGCGCCCTGAGTATTGAATCGGCTCAAATGGGCATTGAGATAGCCAAGGCCTCTAAAATGCCTACCCTTACCGCCAGCGCCTCTATTAACACAGGTACAAACTCCAGTGCCGGCACCGCCTATTTTGAACAGCTCGGAAGTAAAATCAGCGAAAATGTGGGGCTGAACCTGAGTATTCCCATTTTTAGCAATAAACAGGTACGCACCAATATTACCAAGGCAAAACTTCAGAGCAAATCGGCCGAATTACAGGACCAAAGCACCAGAAAACAGTTGCTGAGTACCATTGAATCGCTTCATAACGATGCTGTCTCGGCACACAGTCAATACATTTCGGCTAATGAACAACTCCAGGCCGCCAAAATCAGTTTCGAAGTAGTGAGCGAACAATTCCGGGCCGGATTAATTAACACCATTGAGCTGATCACGGGACAGAACAATTATACCAGCGCTCTCAGCAATCAGCTTCAGGCAAAGTTTCAGACGGTATTGGCCATAAAACTGCTGAAATTATACCAGGGCCAAAACAGTTAAATCTAATTGAAAAAAGATATAAAATGAAGAAAGTAATACTTATTCCGGGAGTTCTTATGACTCTCATCGTTTTTGCTTCGTGCAGTGCAAAAACCGTTAAACAGGCTTACGAGACCGTACCCGTTGAGCCATCTTCAATCACCAATACCATTACCGCAACAGGTACGGTGGAACCGATTAAACAGGTTGAAGTAGGAACCCAGGTATCGGGGATCATTGCCAAAATATATGTCGATTATAATTCGGAAGTAAAAGCCGGACAACTAATTGCCGAGGTAGACCGTTCCGTATTGGAAACCGAACTGGAATCATCCAAAGCCAACCTGAATTCATCCAAAGCGGAACATGACTACCAGACAGCCAATTACGAGCGAATAAAAGGCCTGTATGAAAAAGACCTTGTAAGCCGTTCCGAATACGATCAGGCGCTCAATTCGTGGTCCAAGGCAGTATATTCCTATACACAGGCTAAATCGAATTACCAGAAAGCCGAAAGAAATATCGGCTACACCTGGATCTATTCACCTATTGACGGAGTGGTTCTGTCCCGGGCAGTGGACGAAGGCCAAACCGTGGCAGCAGGGTTCAGTACCCCCACCCTTTTTACCATAGCTAACGATTTGAAAAAAATGCGTGTTATTGCAGATGTAGACGAAGCCGACATTGGGGAGGTACATGAAGGCCAGTATGTACAATTTACTGTAGATGCTTATCCCGAAGATCTGTTTGAAGGGTCTGTGATTCAAATTCGGCTGCTGGCGACCACTACATCAAATGTTGTCACCTACGAAGTGGTCATAGATGCACCTAACGGGGATCTGAAACTGAAACCGGGACTTACGGCAGAAGTGAACATTTATACACTTAATAAAGAGAATATCCTGACTATCCCGTTACGTGCCCTGCGTTTTGTTCCGGAAGGATACACTGTACCCGATTCAGGTACACATGTATTTGTTATGAACCCCGACGGCACCCTTAGTGCCAGGACAATAAACACAGGAGTTTCCGATGGAATTTATACAGAGATTACAGACGGCCTCAAACAGGGAGATCAGGTGGTTACCGGAATAAGAGCACAGGGAAAGATATCTGTCGAGAACGGCAGCAGCAATCCTTTTATGCCTCCCAGACCAGGACAGGAGAATAATGTACGTACCAAATAACGGTAAACGGTATGAACGAAATCATTAAAGTGGAAAATCTCAGGCGTGACTTTCTGGTAGGAGAAGAAACGGTTCACGCCCTCCGGGATATTTCATTCAACATAACGGAGGGAGAATTCGTGACCATCATGGGAACAAGCGGTTCGGGAAAATCCACCCTGTTGAATATCCTTGGATGTCTGGATGTTCCCACAGAAGGAGAATATTATCTGGACGGCGTTCCGGTCAGGAAAATGGGAAAGAACGACCGGGCCATGCTGCGTAACCGCAAAATAGGTTTTGTATTTCAATCCTATAATCTATTACCAAAGACTACCGCTTTGGAGAATGTGGAATTGCCCCTGCTATACAACAAAACCGTGAATTCAGCCCAAAGAAAGGCAAAATCTCACAAAGCACTGGAATCGGTAGGTCTGGCAGACCGGATAAACCACCGGTCCAACCAGATGTCCGGAGGGCAACAACAGCGTGTGGCCATTGCCAGAGCTCTTGTGAACGATCCGGTAATTATCCTTGCTGACGAAGCAACCGGGAACCTCGACACACGAACCTCTTTTGAAATACTTACATTATTCCAGGAAATGCATGCACAGGGACGTACCATTCTTTTTGTTACACACAATCAGGAAATTGCGCGGTACGGAAGCCGGAATATTGTATTAAGGGACGGAAAAGTAATTGAGGACAGAAAAAACGGAAGCATAGCATCGGCAAAAGACACACTGGCTTCGCTGCCCGCAGAAGAAGAATAAACATCCAGACCATGAATTACAAAAATTTAATTTTAATAGCTTTAAGAGCCCTGACAAATAATAAAATGAGGGCTTTTCTGACCATGTTGGGGATCATAATAGGAGTGGCCTCGGTCATTTCCATGCTGGCCATCGGGGCAGGATCCAAACAAAGTATTCGCGACGAGATAGGACAAATGGGATCCAATATGATCATGGTGCAGCCCGGCAACGGCAGTTTTGGAGGAGTACGCCAGAGTGCCTCAAGCATGCAGACGTTAAAGATGACGGATTATGAATCGCTGGTACGCGAAACAAACTACCTGTCCAAGATCACCCCTACCGTATCGAGCAGCGGGCAGGCAGTAAAAGGAGCCAACAACTCACCTACCACTATCTATGGAGTAAATGAACAGTACATAGATATTCGCGGATATTCTGTGGGCAGTGGAAATATGTTCACAGCTCAGGACATACGGAAAGCAGCCAAAGTCTGCATTGTGGGGCAAACGGTTGTGGATAACCTTTTTTCAGCCGGGGAAGATCCTCTTGGAAAAACTATTCGCTTTGGAAAAATTCCTTTAAAGATCGTAGGAGTTCTGGAGGCCAAGGGATATAACACAATGGGCATGGACCAGGACGATCTGATATTAGCACCTTATACGACCGTACAAAAAAGGATTCTGGCCATCACCTACCTGCAGGGTATTACGGCGGCAGCTCTTTCAGAAGAATATTCAAATCAGGCCATTGAGGAAATAACAGAAATCCTGCAAAGAAACCACGCAATAAAAATTGGCCAGGAGAATGATTTCAATGTTCGATCTCAGCAGGAAATGATGGAAACCATGAGTTCGGTTATGGACATGATGACCATACTGCTGGGCTGCATTGCAGGTATTTCGCTTCTTGTAGGAGGAATAGGCATTATGAATATAATGTATGTATCGGTCACGGAGCGCACCCGTGAGATTGGCCTGCGTATGTCCATAGGCGCCATGGGACGTCATATACTCATGCAATTCCTTATTGAAGCGGTAATAATAAGTGTTACAGGAGGTATCATAGGCGTCCTGGTCGGCATCGGGGCATCGGGATTGATAAAGATGATTGCCGGGTGGCCGGTATCTATTCAGGCATATTCTATTGTACTGGCGTTCGTGGTATGTACCGTTACCGGGATATTCTTCGGATGGTATCCGGCAAAGAAAGCTTCAGATCTGAACCCGATTGATGCCATTAGGTATGAGTAAAGAATTCATTATCTTTGAAATGAAAAACTGAAAAACAACACATGGAGCTGACCTCAGACAAAAGGAGCAACAGGGCATTTCTGCTGGTGAACACACTGGCAGTTGTCTTGTTTTATGGCATTCCCCTGTTCATTAATCCACGGAACGAGACACTTACTTTTGTGAGATACTTGGGGTATTGCGGAAGTATTACGGCATATCTTTTAGTTTTCTACCTCAATTTTTTTCTGTTGATTAAAAAATTTATGGTCAGGAAAAAGTGGGCTGCATTCTTTGTATCTGATTTCCTGCTCATAGGTTCGATCAGCGTTCTTTTATATTTGTGGCACGGGTATTATTTCGCACATCTGGCCGGCATCCCTCCGGAGCATATTCCGCCTCCACGCAGCGCTTTTATGTTCATTGCAAGAGATATGTTCTTTATGATGCTCACCGCTTCTATGGCCGTAGCTATACGCATTACGCTTGAATGGCAGCGCACCGAACGGGAGAAAGCTAAAATGGAAGCAGTAGCAGGCCAGGCAGAGTTACGGAACCTGAAAAGCCAGCTTAATCCTCATTTTCTGTTCAACACCCTGAACAATATATACTCTCTTATGAGAACAGACCAGGATAAGGCTCAGACTGCCGTGCTGAACCTGAGCAAGACATTGCGCTACGTCCTGTATGACGATAACCAGGAACGCGTATCGCTCAGTAAGGAACTGGCATTTACAATGAGTTATATTGAGCTTATGTCCCTCAGACTTACCGAAAAAATAAGTGTGCGGGTGAATGTTCCCGATGACACCCGGGGACAGACCATAGCTCCCCTCATGTTTATTTCCCAGGTGGAAAATGCTTTTAAACACGGTGTATCCCAGACCGAACCTTCTTTTATCGATATTGAGATTGAGATCAAAGACCGGACCGTTCGCTGTTCCGTAAAGAACAGTTATTTTCCAAAAAGGGGCTCTGACTACAGCGGATCGGGTATAGGCATTGAAAATCTGCAACGCAGACTGTCTCTCATTTATCCTTCAAAGCACTCATTTACTAATACGGTGCTTGACAATGTGTATGTTTCCGAGCTAATCATTAACCTATAAGGGACATTTAATGAATGAACTCAAATGCCTGATAGTCGATGACGAGCCGCTGGCGCTTGATCTCCTGGAGGACTACATTAAGCGTACTCCTTTCCTGGAACTTGTTGCCCGTTGCAGCAGCGGCCCGGAGGTGCTCGATGTGTTAAGAAAAGAAAAGGTGGACGTGGCATTTATGGATATCCAGATGCCTTACCTGAACGGGTTGGAACTTTCCCGGATGACGGGGGACTGTGCCGTTATTTTCACCACAGCCTTTGAACAATATGCGTTAGAGGGATTCAGGGTAAACGCATTGGATTATCTGCTCAAACCTTTCAGTTACGCCGAATTTCTCAAAGCCGCCAATAAAGCTTTGCATTGGAAGGAACTCCTTGTTGCCGCCTCGTCAAAGGGAAGTCCCGGGGATAACCAGTCCAGGACCCTTGTGGTGAAATCTGAATACAAACAACAGATTATCAACACGGCCGATATTACCTATATTGAAGGTTCGGGAGATTATATTACCATTCATACAGAGAACGGTTTACCGCTGCAAACCCTGATGAGCCTGAAAACGATAGAAGAACAGTTGCCTAAGTCCCAATTTGTACGAGTCCATCGTTCATTTATTGTGAACACTCAAAAAATACGAACCATAGAAAGACAACGCATTGTATTCGGAAAGATTCACATTCCCATATCCGACTCTTTCAAAGACGAGTTTTTCCGCATAATGGGAATCAGTTGAAGTTCAATAGGCATGTTCTGCTCGCGCCATTCATCTGGTCAAGAACTTCATACAAGAAATTCAGAACGGGAAACGCCTCCCATTGGCTAAGCCAATGGGTCCTTCCCTCCG
>DHQY01000013.1:65052-146006 GCA_002408205.1 Bacteroidales bacterium UBA5326
TCCGCGGGCGCGAGGTTTCCCTTTTTCTGAATTTCTTGTGAAGTTCTTCACAGTGTGTGATGTTCTTCGCGGGTTTTGGCGCAACTAAATGGGATTTGGGTGCGCCAAAATAAAATAGAAAACTGCAAGACTTTATTAATCTGGTATTTACAAATTCACATGGAAAAGTGGCGCACATGAATCCCATCTGTAATCTGCCTACTTCGGTGCAAAACAAGGGTCAAAAAACATAGACGTGCAAATAGCTAACAGTCTGTCAATTGGCATTTCGCTATGTTTAACCCTTGACGGTCATATCACCTGAAACCTAATGAATACGTGAGTGTCAGATCAAGGGTCAAATGCAAGTTTTACGTATATAGCTAAATAATAGGCGTTTGCCATTTCGCTGTATTTGACCCTTGACAGTCGGATGACCGGAAATTCTGGGAATCAGCAGAAAAAATACTGTCTGATCCGGACCTACCAGGGGGTCAACTCCGATTTATATAAAATTGTTAACTTTAGCTTTTAATAAGTTAAGGGATATGATCACATCGGATATTGTTTCAATACAAAGGGAATATTTTTATTCCGGATGCACACGCGACCTGAAGTACAGGCTGGAGGCATTACGTAAAATTTTTTTGTGGGTAAAAGATCACGAACAGGTTATCCTGGAAGCGTTAAAAGCAGATCTAAATAAATCAGAAACGGAAGGCTATTTAACCGAAATTGGTGTACTGAACGAAGAGATCCGTTACATATCAAAGAATTTACACCGATGGAGCCGAAACCGCAGAGCAAAAACTCCCCTGATGCTCTTACCTGCCCGGTGTTACCGCGTATGCGATCCTTTTGGTGTAGTGCTTATTATGTCGCCCTGGAATTACCCGTTCCTGCTCACCATGGACCCGCTCGTGGGCGCCCTGGCCGCAGGAAATTGCGCCGTTGTAAAACCGTCTGCCTATTCTCCTCACACATCGGCAATTATTGCACAGCTGATCAAAGAATGCTTTCCTCCGGAATATTGTACTGCCGTAGAAGGCGGACGTGCCGAGAATGCCTGGCTTCTTGAACAACCCTTCGATTACATTTTCTTTACCGGGGGCACCTCGGTAGGAAAACTGGTAATGGAATCGGCCGCCAGGAACCTGACCCCGGTTAGCCTTGAGTTGGGCGGAAAGAGCCCGGTTCTTATTGACCGGAGCGCCGATATTGATCTGGCTGCCAAACGAATTGTATTCGGAAAATTCATTAATTCGGGACAGACCTGTGTTGCGCCGGACTATGTTCTGGTTCCCCCGGACAAACAGAAGCTCCTTATCGAAAGACTTCACCATTGGATAGACGTTTTTTATCCACGGGAAGAGAACGGACATATTGCCGACTATCCCCGTATAGTAAACGAGAAACACTTTGACAGGCTGATTGGGCTTCTGGACAGAGAAGAAATCACAAAAGGCGGCGATAGCGACCGGGCATCGCTTACTATTTTTCCCACTGTGCTTCAGAACGTGAAATGGAGCAGTCCGGTTATGCAGGAAGAAATTTTCGGGCCTATACTGCCTGTTCTTACCTGTGAAAACTTTAATGAAGCACTGGAGCGAATCAGACTCCGCCCAAAACCGCTGGCCCTTTACCTGTTTGCCGAGGATAAAGCAGTGCGGCGCCAAGTGCTTCAAAACCTTTCTTTTGGCGGGGGATGTGTGAACGATGTATTATTGCATGTGGCATCGCCTTACCTGCCATTTGGCGGTGTGGGGAACAGCGGAATGGGATCATACCATGGAAAGGCCAGTTTTGAAACATTTACACATTTCAAAAGTATTGTGGACAAAGGTACCCTGATAGATCCGTCCGCAAGGTACCGTCCTTACACTGAGAGCAGGAAGAAGATCCTCAGGTGGCTTGCCTGATTAATAACCTCCTTCAAGCTATTCAGAAAAGGGAAACCTCGCGCCCGCAGAGGGAAGACCCCATTAGCACAGCCAATGGGAGGTGTTTCCCTTCTGAATTGCTCGTGGGAGAGATTCACTGAACTTCCGGTTATCCAATCGTCAAGGGTCAAACAAGGAAAAATGACAAGCATTTATTATTCAGCCATATAGACCTATCTTGCATTTGACCCTTGATCCGGCATTCACGTATTCATTGGGTTTCCGGCAACATGAGAGTCAAGGGTCAAATACGGAAAACAGTCAATTGGCAGACTGTTAGCTATTTGCAATTATATAGACTTTGACCCTTGCTTTGCATCGGAGCAGGAGCAGTTCCCAGATGGGGTTTATATGCGCCATTTTTTCGCATGAATTTGTAATAGCTAAATTGTTAGTTACTTAGAATTCCCCAATTGAATTTGGCGCACACAGATCCCATCTATCTGTGTTGCGCACCTGACCGCGTCTGGGATCCAGCCACAAGATATTCAGAAAAGGGAAACCTCGCGCCCGCGGAGGGAAGGACCCATTGGCACAGCCAATGGGAGGCGTTTCCCTTCTGAATAGCTTGTGGGAGGTTCTTTATCAGATGAGTGGGATTGAGCGCTGACAGCCGGGTAAGCACAGATATTGGCACCGCCAATGGGAGGCGTTTCCCTTCTGGATAGCTTGTGGGAGGTTCTTTATCAGATGAGTAGAAATAGCACAGACAGCCGGGTATGCACAGATATTGGCTGTGCCAATGGGAGGCGTTTCCCTTCTGGATAGCCTGTGGAAGGTTCTTTATCAGATGAGTAGAAATAGCACAGACAGCCGGGTAAGCACAGATATTGGCACAGCCAATTGGTGGTGTTCTATCAGGTTGTCAATATCATATGGTATTTTTTGCTATATTTGCTACCGGGGGATGGGTAATCTGCCGTCTATTTCCTGATGAAAATATAACCACGTATAAAAAATCTGCCAATGAAACAGAACGTTATTCATATCTGCGACACAAAACAGCTGAGAAAGCTCTTCAGGAAGAAACTGCCTCATATTTTTACACTGGCCGTGAATAATCAGGCCCTTGAGGGTTTCACCGGGGAGCTTGGCAGCTATGTAACAACACACCGTAACCATTCCTGCCCGGCTGCAGGAAACATTTTATCTCTTATTGAAAATAACAATAAGACCGTTTTTGAACTGTCAACGGAAAAACATCTTGAAATACACTCAATCACTCTTTTGTGGGAAATGCTCAGAGGGGCAGAAGACCGGTCCGTTTCACCGGACTTTTTCTTAGATCTGTTTTACCAGTTCATGCTGTTGGAAAAACCCCGGATCAAAAAGCCATCCGTGAAAAAGAACCGGTCATGGATGAAGAGATGGCCTACCGGGCAGGATCCCGGGGTCATAGAAATAAGAGCCCGTAATAAAGATCGGATAATCAAATTATTAATCAGCCGCATTGAACATCACCATCAGCCCCAGTCCCGATTCCTTTTTCCACCCGGCATATCATACGAAGAAAAATACAACCTCGTCTCGGAGTGGTGGAACGATTACAAATTCCAACTGGCAATGGCCGTAAAAAGTCCCACTGAACTAAACCGGCTTCTGGACCACTCGCTGTCCAAAGAAACAATGGATCTTTTGCACGAAGCAAAACGAAAAGGGATCCCTTTTTTTGCCACTCCTTATTATCTTTCCCTGTTAAACACCACACAAAAAGGATATAACGATCTTTCCATCCGCAGCTACGTAATCTATTCTCCCGAACTGGTTAATACATTCGGGGAAATTGTTGCCTGGGAAAAAGAAGATTCGGTTAAACCCAACGAGCCCAATGCGGCAGGATGGTTACTGCCCAACAGTCATAACATCCACAGAAGATATCCCGAAGTCGCCATTTTAATTCCCGATTCCATGGGCAGAGCCTGCGGCGGTTTATGCGCATCGTGCCAAAGAATGTATGATTTCCAGAGTAAACGTTTTAATTTTGATTTAGAAGCGCTCAAGCCAAAAGAGACCTGGAATCAGAAACTGCGTTCTCTGATGAACTATTTTGAAGAGGACGCCCAACTTCGCGATATACTTATCACAGGCGGCGATGCACTTATGAGCCAGGATAAAACGCTTAAAAACATATTGGATGCCGTATACAAAATGGCCGCCCGAAAACGTAAAGCCAATCTGTCCAGAGCCGACGGAGAAAAATATGCCGAGATCCAGCGGGTCAGGCTGGGCACCAGGCTGCCGGCATACCTGCCCATGCGAATAACTCCGGAAGTGGTAGACATTTTAAGGGAATTCAAAGAAAAAGCCTCGGCAATAGGCGTTCAGCAATTCATTTTACAGACCCACTTCCAGACGCCGCTGGAGGTGACTCCGGAATCCAAAGCGGCCATTTCAAAAATACTTGCCTCGGGTTGGATCATTACCAATCAGCTGGTCTTTACCGTGGCGTCATCCCGTCGCGGTCACACCGCACAATTGCGCCGGACCCTTAACCGTTTGGGCGTTATTTGTTACTATTCCTTTTCGGTGAAAGGATTCATGGAAAACTATGCCGTCTTTGCGCCCAACAGCCGGTCTCTTCAGGAATCCCTGGAAGAAAAAGAATTGGGACGCCTCATGCCCATACCGGAACAGAACCTGAGCGCCATTTTATCAGGCGGTAAGCAGATCAGAGATAAGATAAGAGTTTTCCTTAACGACAACCGGCTGCCTTTTCTGGCAACAGACAGAAATGTACTGAACCTGCCAGGTATAGGAAAAAGTATGACCTTTCGCATTGCGGGCATAACAAAAGAGGGAAAAAGGATTCTGCGTTTTGAACACGACTCCAATCGCCGGCACAGCCCCGTCACAGAAAAAATGGGAAGTATTTACATTGTGGAAAATAAATCGGTAGGCGCTTACCTGCGCCAGCTTGAAATGCTGGGTGAAAATCCCAAAGATTATGAAAGCATCTGGAATTACGGCAACGGCCAAACGGAACCCCGCTTTTTGTTTTTCGGGTATCCCCGTTTTGATTTTAACCTTTCGCAAGAGTTAAGTCATTTTAGATCAACCGATGTTCCTGTTTAAGCCAGTCAATGGTGTCTTTCATAGTCAAAGAAAAAGGGCGCACCGCAAAGCCGAGTTCCTTTCGTGCTTTTTCGTTGGAAAACAACGAGTTACTGCTTAACATATAGAGCGAAACCTGAGAGAAGAGCGGCAACTGTTTCCGGATCTTGTAATAAAGAGTATAAAAAGGAACGACCGCTTTAGCCAACCACATGGGAACCGTTAGCCAGGGGATCTTCTTACCGGTCAGGTTATGGAATATCCGAAAGATCTCCCTAACCGATATGTACCTGTTTGAAAGGATATAGCATTCTCCCTTTCTTCCTTTCCGGCAACCGGCAATAGCGCCCGCAGCCACATCCCTTACGTCTACAAAATCGAAGCCTCCGCGAACCCCCATGGGCAACCTGCCCTTCCAGCAATCGACAATCATCTGCACTACATGATTTCCTGCATAGGCATTGGGCCCGCATATACCCGAGGGATGGATAACGGTTACGTCCAATCCTTCCTTGGCCGCATCCATTACATACTGAGTAGCTTCGGCCTTTGTCTTCCCATACATTCCGTACACTTTTGTTTTATCAAAGACAGATATCTCTTTTGTAATTACCCCTTTTGGGGGTTCCGGGATGGCATGCACCGAACTTATATACACCAGTTTCTTTACTCCGTGTTCCATGCAGGCGTCCACGAGATTCCTGGTGCCCGTAACATTTACCTCATAGACCGATCTGAGAAACTTTGCGGTAATGGATACAATGGCAGCGCAGTGAATAACATAAACATCCATACCCTTTTCCACCTTCATAAAACGCTCAATATCTTCTTTATTCAGGACATTACCCCATACTATTTCTACCTGGGGAGGCAATTTAGACGCAAGGCTGTCCTGGGGAAGGACAAAGGCACGTACACGAAGGTTCTCGCTCACCAATTGCGACACAATAGTGAAACCCAGATGACCGGCAGCTCCGGTAACAAGATATATTTCCTTCGTTTCCATTCTTATGCAAATTTCACATAATATTCGCGTTTTTAATAGACTAAATGGGGTTATTTGTGGTATTTTTTTCTTATTTTTACCAATAAATACAAAATACCATGACACAGGATCTGACCCATTTTACCGTCGGACAACTAAAGGGTTTTACGTTGATATTTCCGGGAATACTCATGGGCGGGCAATTATTTATATCCGATGAAATAGCCGGAGATTCAGAATATTTTAAGTATCCGTCACGTCTGGATGTATATTTTCTGATCTTTTGTATTGAAGGTTCATTCGAAGTCAGTATCAACCTGAATGACTACCGTCTGACAAAAGGCATGGCCATTGTGTATACGCCCGATTCCATAATGCAGATTAAGAATAGCAGTGAATCGGTGGTCAGAGCGGTCGCTCTCACAGATGCGTTTCTGCAGGGGATTCAGATAGACCCGCAAAAGATATTCTCTTCCTATTTAAATATATACGAGACACCCTGCCTGCAAATGAACAATAAGGAGCTGATCATTGTCTTCCGTTACCTGAAACTTATCCGCACCGTATGGGACATGTCGGACCAAACGTATAAAATGGATATTATCAAAGGATTGATATCTTCCGTTGTATATTTATTTGTCAATATTTGGGAGCGTGAAAAAAGGCAGGTAGCAGATCAATACCCCGCAAAAGACAGAACCACACGCCATTTTGAACAGTTTATGAATCTATTGTACCGTAACCACCGACAAGAGCACAATGTTTATTTCTACGCAGGGAAAATGGGTCTTACAGCTAAGCATTTGTCTTCGGTGATAAAAAACCACAGTGGCAAATCGGCAGCCGAATGGATAGACGAATACCTTATTCTGGAAGCCAAAAGCATGATAAAGTTCTCGGGCAGGAGCATACAGGAGATCGCCTATGAATTGAATTTTTCGGATCACTCTTTCTTCTGTAAGTACTTTAAAAACCACACAGGAATGACTCCCGTGCAATACAGAACTACATAAGACATTCTTTTTTCAGTTGCAGATAGGCCTTTGTATAATGAACTCCGTTCTGCGACTCACGCAAATCATACCCGAATGCACGTTTACTCAGAGTAATTACGGGAGGAGCCTGGATCCGTTTGAAGCAGTTGATCTTGTACAGGCCCCATTTATGTTCCAGATCGGCAATAAAACGGGCTGCATCGGGGAAATAACCGTCAATAAGATCCTGATCGCAGCGCAGTGTTTCTGCCAGCCTGCCGTTCATGTACAATCTTAAAATGTTTTCGGGATCCATCCTGAATTCCACGAAGGCTTTCACAAGCAAATCATGATAAGGATAATACAACGGGTCGCCCTTACCCTCATCAACATTTTGATCTTCACTTAACTCTGCCGATGCAGGAATATCAAAGATCACATTAGGAATGATCTCGCCATGCGCATTGACGAACCGACCCACCCGGTATACATCGGATTTATAAAGATCGGCAATGGGAGCCAGGGCTCCGTTTACATCGCCGTACAGCGTAGCGTACCCGAAGGCCGTCTCGGTCTTATTGCCGTTATTTACAAAAATGGCCCCGAGAGCTGCTGCGGTGCCGGCCAGGATCCGCGAACCCCTGTCACGTGCCTGAATGTTTTCAAGCACCGTCCCTTCCGGTACCAGCCGGGTGGTGATTCCGCTGCCGTCCATCTGTGTAAATACGGCCGAGTCCAGATCTTTGACCGTCCTGTCGACTCCCGGCTGAATAGGGATCACTGCATAATGTATACCGAGGTTTAACGCCAGTTGCCGGGCCGCATCGCGCGTTGTTTCGGAATTGTGCCGGCTGGGCATATTAACGGCATAGATATTTTCCGCACCCAGCGCCCTTGAAAGCAATACGGCATCGACAGCCGAATCTATCCCGCCGCTCAGTCCGATGACTACTTTTCCAGACGAAAAGCGTTCCATAAATTTTTTAATCCCGAAAAGGAGTCCTTCGTATAACTCTTCAATGTCTTTTTCCGGCGTGGCGGAAGGCATTTTTAAGTATTGATCTTTCCCGTTCCAAAGCATGGTGCGAACCGTTTCCTGAGTATAGCTGCCCGCCACTTTTACGGGGACCCCGCCCTTTCCGTAGACAGTAGAATTCCCGTCAAATAGAAATATATTCTTACCGTTATCCTGAATGCCTACATTGTTGGAGTATATAAAATAGACATCTCTGTTCCCTACCCGGTTCTGTACTACAGAGTGGCGCTTCTGGTTTTTACGCAAAGTCCACGGGGAGCAGGAAATGTCCACTATCAGATCGGCCCCTTTGTTAAGCAGTACCTCTACGGGGCTGACAGAATAATCGTCACTCCACATATCTTCACAGATCACAATACCTACCGTCCGCTTTTCATTTCCGCAAACCAGTGTAAACGGTTCAATGAGCGAATCGACGGACACTCCCCGGTCCTGTGCTTCTTTGCGTGCGGGATAAAAATGGCGCTCATCGTCAAAACCACGGTATTTTGGAAGAAGCGTTTTATGAGTAACACCCAGCATCTTACCGTCACGGGCAAAAAAGGCGGCATTGTATTTTCTTATTCGCCCGTCTTCATTCCTGAGTTTTTCGTTGAGATCTATATTACCCCATATGGCGGCAATACCTTCTGTGGCTTCGCATATAATCCGGTTATAAAGGAAACAGTCCCTTATAAAAGCATCGTTTTCCCATTCGTCTCCCAACAGGTAGCCCGGCACGGTCATTTCCGGGAAAACAATCAGATCATCTCCCGCTTCTATTGCTTTTTTAATTTCACGGATAACGGTTTGGGTGTTCCTGTCCGGATGGCCCGGACAGATTTCAATCTGAGCAATAGCTACTTTCATAATTCAGATAAACTAATCTTATGCAAAATAAACGACAAAATTGCCCAAAAGCAATTATAAGTCATTTTTTACTATACCTTTGCAACACTAAAAACGTTGGATGTCTAAATTGAATAAGGATTCGGTGAGGTAAATAATCTTTGGCATTCTGCCGGGATTATACCTTAATTTTCACTCAGGCAATCTGTTGCTCTGAGTAATTTATTTTTATTTCCTTATATAACCAATAAACATCATGAACGAAAATAATTACTCCATTCACGAGTTCGATTTTAACCTTATTTGCGAATATTTTTCCTCTATGGAAAGACAGGGCCCCGGCAGTCCGGAAGTCACTGTCAAAGCCTTAAGTTTCATTCGGGGCCTTACCGACAAGTCACGCATTGCCGATATAGGCTGCGGGACCGGCGGACAAACCATGACTCTGGGACAACACACTTCCGGGCAGATAACCGGAGTAGATCTCTTCCCTGTTTTTATTGATCTTTTTAATGAGAATGCACGCAAACTGGGTCTTCAGGACAGAGTTAAAGGCCTTGTGGGAACTATGGAAGCTCTCCCGTTTGGAGAAGAAGAACTGGATCTGATCTGGTCAGAAGGAGCCATATACCATATGGGGTACGAAAGAGGGCTTAACGAATGGCGAAAATTTCTGAAGGAAGGAGGTTATGTTGCCGTCACCGAAACCTCGTGGCTAACTTCCGGACGACCTGCCGAGATAGAAGACTTTTGGATGGATGCCTACCCTCAGATAGACACTATAGCCAATAAAGTTGCACAGATGCAAGCAGCCGGGTATATTCCCGAAGCCACTTTCCTGCTACCCGATTGTTGCTGGACAAATAATTTTTATGTTCACCAGGCGGCCGCCCAGGAATTATTCCTGAAAAAACACGCCGGCAATAAAAAAGCTGAAGATCTGGTAGCAAGCGAAAGACATGAAGCCCGTTTATACGACAAGTACAAAGACTACTACGGCTATGTGTTCTATATCGGGAAAAAATTGCATAATAAAAACTAAAGACATACTTTTATCTCCGTAAAAACACAACCTTGTAGAAATGCTTTCCCAAATTTTTAACAGTTTCCGGCCTCGTTTTTTCCGTATTCTTACGATGGCTGTCATATTCTTTAGCATTTCTCCGGTATATGCAGACAGGCCCTATTACCTGAGAAGTCTTCAGGTAGAAGACGGACTTTCTCAAAACATGGTTTACTGCATTTTACAGGACAAACAGGGTTTTATGTGGTTCGGGACACAGGACGGACTGAACCGCTACGACGGACAAAGTTTTAAAATATATAAGAAAGATCCGGCTTACCCCGGATCGGTCGGAAGTAACGGTTTTTTCTCAATGATTGAGGACAGTGCCGGAAAGCTTTGGATTGGCACCATTAACGGTGTATATATCTACGATCCGGCACTTGACTCTTTCTCACGACTGGAAGCAGCCGCACAGGACGGAACGCGCATAGAAGGAATTTCCCGCCATTTGTTCAGAGACCCGTCAGGTATTGTCTGGATTGCCGTTATGGACCAGGGAGTCTTCAGTGTCGGACCCCGGGGCGACATGAAACACTATACGCTCACCTCGGACGGATTGCCCGTGTCCAACGTTCGCAGTCTGATTACCGATTCCACAGGCAATGTCTGGATAGCCACCTACGGGCACGGATTGTTTTGTCTGGACCCGGTAACCGGTCGTACAGAACAGTATCTGCTAAAGAGCAACACGTTGAGCAACAACGACATCAATGACATTTTTCTTCTCAATGAAAAGACCCTGATTGCAGGCACAGTAGCCGCCGGCGCTCAATACTTTGACATCGGGAACCGCCGTTTCTCTCCGTTTATGGAGAAAGACGCCCGGGGACAAAACCTTTTTGTCAGAAAAATAATGCAAAGCAAAGAAGGCGAAATCTGGCTTTGCACAGAAACAGGCGTCTATATATACAATCCGCAAACAGGGATATCTGAAAATCTGCTCCATACATACAGCGATCCTTATTCATTATCTGATAATGCGGTCCACTCCATCTGCCAGGACAACGAAGGCGGCATTTGGATAGGAACATTTTTCGGCGGAGTAAATTATATTGGAAAATCGTCTTCAAAATTCGAAAAATATTATCCCGCCCTGGGTAAGAACTCTGTCAGCGGCAAAAGTATCAGTGAATTTTGCCAGGACGACAGGGGAAATATCTGGATAGGCACCGAGGATGCCGGCCTAAACCGGTTCGACCCTGTTAAGCAGCATTTCGAAAGCGGATTTATACCGGCAAAAAATATTCATGCCCTGATGTTTCACAAAGGCAATCTGTGGGTAGGCACTTTTGCCGAAGGACTGTATGTGATTGATCTGCAAACAATGACCGTTCGTTCCTATAAAAGTTCTAAAGAAAAAGGAGCTCTGGAAAACAATAACATCTATTCCATATACTGCGATTTTTCGGGAACCATCTGGATAGGCACAATGAACGGGTTGTATACATACCTTGCCGGGAAGGACCGTTTTGAACGCATTCTGCCCGATTCACTAAATGCCCAGGTCAATGACATCGTTGAAGACAAATGGGGAAAAATATGGTTCGCAACCATTGGTGACGGCCTCTTCTCATACGACCCGATACCGCAAAAATGGACCCATTATCCATACTTATTACGGGACAGGAGTGCCGAGGGAAAAATGGTTTCCTGCCTGCTTATTGACAGCCGGCAAAGATTATGGGCCGGAACCGATGGTATGGGGATCTGCTATTACGACAGAGAGAACGACACTTTTGCCGGCCATATGACCACACGTGACGGGCTCCCTAACGATGTAATATACCGTTTAATTGAAGATAACAACGGAAGTATCTGGGGCAGTACCAATAAAGGTCTGTTCCGCCTTGACCGGGACAGTACGGTCACCCGGTTTACCTATGCCAGCGGGCTGCTCGGCGATCAGTTTAATTATAAATCGGGATTCCGTGCAAATGATGGCAAATTGTACTTTGGAGGTATCCGGGGTTTTGTAGCCTTTTCTCCCGGAGACATGAAGCCCGGCCAGACGGTACCTCCGGTTGTTATTAACAGCTTTCAGGTTTACAACACAGAAGTACAGGTGGGATCCGGCCGGAAACCCCTGCTAAAAAGAGCAATAACACATACAGATTACATAAAAATCCCGCCCGGCATATCCACTTTCAGTCTGGGATTCGCTGCCCTGAGCTACGTAGCGCAGGGAGAGAGTTCCTACGCTTACAGGCTCGAAGGCTGGGATAAAGACTGGATCTACACAAAATCCAAAACTGTAACCTATTCGAATCTGAATCCCGGCACTTATGTATTCAGGGTCATGGCCTCGAACAGTGACGGCGTTTGGAACGAACAGGGAGCAACCCTCGCAATTGAAATGCTGCCCCCGTTTTACAGAACCCTTTGGGCATATATTTTTTATGTGCTTGCCGGCATTGCCGCAGTCTGTCTCATTTTCAGACTTGTCTCCGGAAGAATACAACAGCGTAATGAACAACGTCAGCGTGACTTTGAAGAGCAGAAAGAAAAAGAACTGTATAACGCTAAAATTGAGTTCTTTACAAGGATAACTCATGAAATAAGAACACCATTGAGTCTCATTACCATGCCTCTCGAAGAGGTTATGAAGAATACCAGGAAAAGCGATCCGGACAGGGAAAATCTATCCATAATAGCCGATAACGCCCACCGCATGCTAAAGCTTGTCAATGAACTGCTTGACTTCAGGAAAGCCGAAGCAAAAGGCCTGGAAGTAAATTTCTCCCATACCGACATATCAAAAATTATCCGTGATATTGCGGCCCGTTTCATGCCTTCTGCAACGCTAAAGGGAATAGACCTGTCGGTTATAATGCCGTCTGAGCCGTTTTATGCCCATGTGGATGAAGAGATTTTTACCAAGATGATAAGTAACCTCATGAGCAACGCCCTCAATCATGCGTCGCAGAAAATTGAAATCTCACTCTTTCCGAACGAAAAACAATTCAGGGTTACCGTATTGAACGACGGAGATACCATCCCCCAAAAATTTTCCGAGAAGATCTTCCTGCCCTTCTTTCGTATTGACGAGAAAACACACGGATCGGGAATTGGGTTGCCATTTGCCCGGTCCCTGGCCGAGCTTCACAAGGGATCGCTCACCCTTGGCTCCCGTCCGGACGGTATGACCCTGTTTATTGCGGAACTCCCCGTTTGCCAGCCTCGTGTTTTTGTTATTCCTTCTTCAGAAAACACAATTAATCCGGAGGAAAACAACAAGGCCGATGTACCGCACATGGAAGAAAAAATGGGTCTTCGCAAAAGGAAAAACGTGCTGATTGCGGAAGACAATGAAGAGTTTCTTTCTTTCGTAGCCAGACAACTAAAGCCCGATTACAATGTACTCCGTGCAAGTAACGGCATACAGGCGTTGGAATTGCTGGAGAACAACTACGTAGACATTATTATTTCTGACATTATGATGCCCGATATGGACGGCATGGAACTGTGCCAAAAAGTAAAGGAAGATCTGAGATACAGCCATATTCCCTTTATTATGCTCACGGCAAAAACATCCATACAGTCAAAGCTCGAAGGAATGAAAACCGGGACGGACGAATACATAGAAAAGCCGTTCTCTTCCGATTTTTTAAAGGCAAGAATTGAAAATCTGCTCGAAAGCCGGCGAAAAATAGCCGACTCATACAAGCACTCCCCTGAAGTAGCTCTGGACACGATCACCCATTCGAAAGCAGATGAGAATTTTCTGAATCAGGTAGTTGAGATCATCGACCGGCATATAGAAGAAGTAGACCTGGACGTAGACAAACTGGCCTCGTCCATGAATATGAGCCGGGCCACATTTTACCGTAAGGTGAAAAGTATATCGCAGCTAACGCCCAACGACTTCATAAGGCTAATCAGACTTAAAAAAGCGGCTGAACTGCTGCGTCAGAAAGAATACCGCGTGAATGAGATTGCATTTATTGTGGGTTTCAAGTCTTCTTCCTATTTCTCCAAATGTTTTTTTAAACAATTTGGCGTTCTGCCCAAAGATTTTGTGAAATAAAAGCCGCCCGGAACCATTCGATACAATATTTTCATTTTTTGAAACGAAAATCATAGCTCCTGTCTCTTAAGGTTTGCCTTATTTGCATTTAAATAACCAAGGCAATAACCCAACAAAAAATGAAAAAATATTACATAATCCGGACGGTATCTATCGTTACGCTTTTTTTCTCAGCCATTTCGCTTTATGCTGCCTGCAAAAAAACACCGGCCCCCGGTCCGGAGCCGGAACAAAAACCGAAGATAGAGCTTCTCTCTCCGGCCGACAACAGCACCCTGGATCTTGCAAAGGGCCAGGGGATATCCTTTGAATGGAAACCTGCAGAGAAGATCAACTCATACAAACTAAAATTGAGTCTCGACAACTCTTTTGCCAACAGCGTTTCCATCCTGGCCACAGGCAACCCGCTTGTCATGACGGCAGACTATTTTGATTCTCAGCTGGGAACACTTGGCATAGGCAAAGGGCTTTCTGCAGACGTTTACTGGACCGTAACAGCCGGCGGGAATGAGCAGACAGAGAACTTCACGCGAAAGATGTCCGTAACCCGTAAGAAAGCAGACAGCGATCTTCCATATGAAGAAAGAGTAGCAGAAAAACTGACAGTAAAAGTTGCGGTAATCTATGAAGACCCTATTGTTCCGGGAACCGGAGGCAAAAGGCTTCACGAAGTATGCACCACCCCGGGTTACGGGTTTAAATGGAATGACCCCCGCCAGCAATGCAAACAATATGAAGCCGATTTTGAAGAAGTGTCTCACGGCGTACTGGATTACGTAATTGTACACGAATTTGAGTCGGACCGTTTCTTTTCCTTCCACTCCAGCGATTCAACCTACCTGACCATGGATGACGTTCTCGAAATTTTCAGAACCGGCCCCGTACCGGGCATTGGTGAAGGGATTGAGTATGATTATGTAGGCATGGCCAAACAATTTGGATTGGGAGAAATGCGCGATAAAGGCGAGATCCAGGAAGTATGGGTTTATACTCACCCGGCCAGCGGAATGTACGAATCGCGGTTAATGGGACAAGGGGCCTTCTGGCTCAATTCACCGGGCATATCTGCGGGAGCCCCGTGTAAAGACCTCATGACCGTAATGTTTTGCAACTACGAAAGAGAGGTGGCATTGGCCCTGCACAGTTACGGTCACCGCGTGGAATCAATAATGAACGAGGTCTACGGAGGCTGGAATTTCGAGAATAAGAACCGCAAATCCGCACTCACCAGCTGGGAACGCTTTTGCGGATACAAACTGAACTATAATAAATTCGATGCAGGCAACACCAATATCGGTCTGGTCCATTTCCCGCCTAACGGGGTAAAAGATTATGATTATTATAACACATCCTATATAAACACCTATGCCGATGAGTGGGTTAACTACCCAAACGTGCCTGAAGTTAAAAGCCGCCGTGTAAACTGTACGGAATGGAAAAGTACTGAATACGGTTATATGAAATGGTATTTTAGTCACCTGCCTCACTTCAAAGGCATTAACCCCGACCCCAATGACCTTCATCTGAATAACTGGTGGTACTATGTTGTGGATTACAATGCGGCCCGCCGGTATGAAAGAGAGTTACAGATGGGCCTATAATCCATTATATGAAGAAGATTGCAGCAATAATCATTACAGTAGCAGTTACCATTTTTCTTTCCGTAACCGCTTTATCTAAGCCTAAAATCATACTGGGGATCATTGTCCCCGGGAGTGAGCTCCGGCAAACAGAATTCGGAGCTATGTCCGGCATGTTAAATAAAACCGGGACTGTATCGGTTAGAGAAATCCCTCTGCAAAGCCTTAACGGGATGGAGCACTGCGATGTGGTATGGTATCACCGGCCCGATACGGCAGATATTACTGTAAACGAAATAAATGCAGGGGAAAAAATAAAAAAATATGTTTCGGAAGGAGGCGCGCTCATTTTGTCGATGGACGCCGTAAAGCTCCTTAATACATGGGGCATTGAGCCCACTGAGATAGAAACATTCAGTTACGAGGCAATAGACGATGGATTCGGACGAAAAATCGGATTCCATTCCTACCGGGGACATCCGATTTTTGATAAGCTCTACGGCGGAGCCTACCCCTGGCACGGAAAAGAAGATAATGTATGCCGGCTGAACGGCTATACAGAAGATAACATGCCGCAGGCAAAGGGTGCCAGGGTAATAGCCACCCAGTGGGAATACATTTTTAACCGGCCCGAAAAAAAGCTTATTTGGGAAACGCCTTATGGAAAAGGGTCTATCCTGGCCATTGGAGGTTGCCTGTACTACGGACAGGACAATTTCCATACTCAGATACTGGAACAGTTCACCACAAACTGTCTTCGTTACATGAACGGAGAAAAAAATGATAATCCCGAAACATACCGGGATTATTCTCCCGTGACCACAGAATCATACTCAGGAAAGGACGAATATTCCAAAGTTTCTTTTTCCAGGCCGGTTGCGGGCATTCCCTTACAAACAGAAGACATGCTTTCACGACCGGCGGACAACCATTATTTTGATCTGGCAACAAAACGCACGATGATAGTGGGACCTGAGCAGGCCGGTATTGACGAGATATGGACCCACCCCTTCATGTCGCTTCGCGACTACCGGGTACGGATAAAAATAGAGGGAACCGACGAGCTGGTAGCACTGGCAGATCACAAGCCCCTATTCGAAATACATCCCCATGCCATAGTACGGCATTACAGTATTGGCGACCTTACGCTGACCGAAACCATAACCTCGGCCATTGACGAACCGTTGACGGTCATTCATTACCAATGGAGCGGCAGCCAGGTAAGCAGTATTGTCACCGATTTCACAAGTAACCTGCGGTATATGTGGCCATACGACGAAACGGCACTCGGAACTGTCATATACAGATGGTCCCAGGAAATGAATGCGTTCATCGTCAGCGATAAAAACAAAGAATTCGTATCCATTGCCGGAGCAAATCTGCCGGGACGGGTACTGGAGGCGGGACAGGACGTTTCCACAGAGCAGACCGGATGTGCCTGTTCGGTCGAATACAACACGACAGACGCCAATGCGCTGGATATCATACTATCGGCAGGAAGCACAAGTGAGCGGGAAACGGTAGCGCTTTATACAAAAGCGGCAGCCAATCCCGGTCAGGTGGCCGAAGATGCTGCCGGGTACTACAAAGACTACCTTGACGGGGTAATCAATATCACTACTCCCGACTCTGTTTTCAACCAGGCATTCCGGTGGGCAGTTATCAGTTCATCGCAGTTTATTACCTCCACCCCCGGAATAGGGACTTCCCTGATGGCAGGATATTCTTCTTCGAGAAGAGGTTGGGGAGGAGGCCACCGGGTGAGCGGGCGTCCCGGGTACGCATGGTACTTTGGCAGGGATGCCGTATGGTCCGGATTCGCTTTCAATAACATGGGAGACTTTGAAACAACCCGCCATATCCTGGAAACACTCATTGCACACCAGCAGGTAGACGGCAAGATCTACCACGAACTGACTACCAGCGGTTTTGTTCATTTTGACGCCTCGGATGCCACACCCTTGTTTGTTACGCTAATGGCTCACTACCTAAGGTCTTCGGGAGATGTTTCATTCGCCAAAGCCCATATCCGGGCCATTCATAAAGCCATGGATTATTGCTATTCCACGGACACAGACGGAGACGGTCTTATTGAAATCAGCAACGTGGGACACGGCTGGCTGGAAGGCGGTGAACTCTTTGGATCAAAAACGGAATTTTACCTGTGCGGGATATGGGCACAGGCATTACGGGACGCCTCATATATTTCAGGTCTGTGCGGCAATACCCGCAAACAGATACAGTATGTAAAAGACGTGCAGCGGGTAACCGCTACACTCGAAACATTCTGGAACGAAAAGGGATATTATAATTACGGTAAACGGAACGACGGCACGTTCACTCAGCCTCTGCTTATTCTTACGGCCGTACCGGCATATTTCAAAACCGTGGACTCAATACGTGCCAGGGAGATGGTCAAATTATATGCATTGCCCGAAATGTCTGCCGATTGGGGTGTCAGGACCATCGCAGATACATCCGGAATAGATGAAGAAGGGGCTTACGGTCCCAGAAACGTATGGCCTCTCTTTACAGGATGGGCCTCGCTCGCCGGTTATAAACACGGCCTTCACACCCAGGCATTCGCGCAGCTTTACAACAATTTACTGAATTACAAAGGTTTTGCGCTGGGACGTATCCCCGAGGTGATCAACGGCGACGTTTACCGCAACAACGGAATTACCCTGCATCAGTGCTGGTCCGAGACCATGGCCATTATGCCGTTGGTAGAAGGTATGCTCGGATTCGAGCCGGACGCCCTGCATAACAGTATGATTCTTTCTCCCGCACTCCCCGCCGACTGGAAAACGTTCAAAGTGGAAAGACTCATGACGGGCAGCATTACAACCGGCTTTTCCATGCATAAGGAACAGGGGAAGATCACCTACTCATTTGTAAGCTCAAATCCAACAGATATAGCTTTCGCTCCGGTATTTCCGCCTAAGACGGACATCATGGAAGTTACCGTTAACGGGAAACCGGTAAAATACACAATATCCGACGAAGAAGAGAGTTTGATATTGCATGTTACAGTCAAAAACAAAGGGAACTGCACAGTAGAAATCACATGCAGGGAAAACCCGTGCGCACTGGCTTCAGTTGTTGTACCCCGGGCGGATCAACTCTCCGGCGGGTTCCGTGTACTAAACCAAACCTTTGCAGATCATACGCTGGCAGTGGAAGTATCCGGCAGGCCGGGAAGTGAACACATATTGGAACTCTATCTTCCCTACGGATATGAACGCATAGAAGGAGCAGGAGAACCCTTTAGCCTTCGTGACTCGGTTACCGGAGTAAAGGTACAGTTTGGACCGTCTGCAGAACGGTATGTAAAAAAGACGGTACGTATTGCCGTACCCCGCAAATAATAAAACAAACATATAATAATTAAATAATTACAAATAATGAAACCAGACTGTTGTTTACGATTCCTTATGCCGCTGATTGCAGTGATTTTCCTTTCCTGCACAGCGGAGAAGCAGGGCATAGAAAAGAACAAACCGGTGGATTTTTCCCAGGTCAAGGTCACAGACGATTTTTGGCAACCACGCCTGATGACACATGCCATCGGTACGGTTCCCGCCTGTATCCGCCAATGTGAAACGGAGACCCGGCGCATTGATAATTTTGCCATTGCTGCCGGCATGCAGGAGGGCGTCTTCCAGGGATTCTTCTACGACGACTCCGACGTGTACAAGATGTTGGAAGGAGCCTCCTACTCACTCATGAACAATCCGAATCCGGCACTTGAAGCCAGATTGGATTCTATTATTATGAAAATCGCCGGGGCACAGCAAAAGGACGGATACCTGAACACATTCTATACCCTGGGAGATTTTAATGCCCGCTGGACCGATATGGATAAACACGAAATGTATTGTTTCGGGCATCTCACAGAAGCGGCCATAGCATTTTATAATGCGACGGGAAAGCGTAGCCTGCTGGATGTTGCCATTAAATTCGCCGATCATATAGATACCACATTCGGACCCGACAAACGGGACTGGGTGCCCGGACATGAGGAAGTTGAACTCGCTCTTATCAAACTTTACCGCACGACAGGAGAAAATCGCTACCTGCAGCTTTCACACTGGTTACTTGAACAGCGTGGTCGGGGAAAAGGCACATGGGATGATGAATACAGGGATTATTACCAGGACCTGGTGCCGGTCCGTGAACTTGAAAAGATAAGCGGTCATGCCGTACGGGCCATGTACCTGTTTACCGGCATGGCAGACTATACCGCTGCAACGGGGGACACCTCCTATTTAGGCGCGTTAAACCGCTTGTGGGACGATGTAATAAACAAAAAAATGTATATAACCGGAGGGATAGGATCATCACAGGCAAACGAGGGTTTCACGGAGCCTTATGATCTTCCGAACGAAGAGGCCTATTGCGAAACCTGTGCATCGGTCGGGATGGTTATGTGGAACCAGCGGATGAACATGCTTACCGGCGAGTCGCAGTATGCCGATATTTTGGAGAAGTCTATGTACAATGGGGCACTCGCAGGTGTCTCCCTGTCCGGCGACCGGTTCTTTTACGTTAACCCCCTTTACTCAAAAGGAGACCATCACCGTCGTGAATGGTACGGGACAGCCTGTTGCCCAAGCCAGATCACACGTTTTTTACCTTCGATTGGCGGCTACGTTTATGCATTATCCGACCAGACTCTCTGGATTAACCTTTACGTGGGAAGCCGCACCACAGTGAACCTTGCCGGAACAGAAACAGAAATAATACAAAACACCCTTTATCCGTGGGAAGGCAGGGATGAAATCACGGTTAACCCCCAAAAAGCAGTTGAATTCTCACTCCGCTTAAGGCTCCCCGGATGGTGTAATAATTATTCAGTAAGCATTAACGGTAAAGAGAGCGCATATACCACGGACAAAGGATACCTGGTAATAACCCGCCTGTGGAAAAAAGGCGACCTGGTGGAATTCGGTATGGATATGCCTGTCCGTACCGTGAGTGCCGACCCGCGTGTCAAAGCAAATACAGGACGAAGAGCCGTTCAGCGCGGACCCATCATTTACTGTCTGGAAGAAACCGACAATCCGGCATTTGACCGGGCTCAAATCACATCTTCAACTGTATTTACAACAACGTTCGAACCTGATTTGTTGGGCGGAGTAGCCACTGTTCAAGCCACAACAAACGGGGAGACTCTGAAATTCATCCCCTATTACGCCTGGGATAACCGCGAGGCAGGCAAAATGGAAGTATGGGTTGAATATAAGGAGTAACAACATCATTTCCTGCACCATGAAAATAGTTCTATTGACAATTCTTACGTTTATGATAACTTACTGCAACCATTCCGAACCTGAGGGGTCCCGCGAATCACAAGCGCAGTACATTGTTAACCGGGAACCCCTTCAGCCCAATCCTTACATTGAACTGCCTTTAGGCTCTATTCAGGCAAGAGGTTGGCTGCTCGAGATGCTTGAACGACAACGATCAGGTATAACATCCTCATTAGATGAACTGTATCCCCAGGTAATGGGAATACGGAACGGATGGCTGGGAGGAGACGGGGACCAGTGGGAAAGAGGCCCGTATTGGATTGACGGACTTTTGCCGCTCGCATACCTTCTGGACGACGCCGACCTTAAGTCAAAGGTACAACCGTGGATTGAATGGACACTGTCCAGCCAGCGGGAAGACGGTTTCTTTGGCCCTTCTACTGATTTTTCGTATGAAAAAGGGGTGCAAAGAAGCAACTCAAAAGACTGGTGGCCGCGTATGGTCATGCTTAAGGTCCTCTGCCAGTATTATTCGGCCACTGCGGACGAACGGGTTATTTCCTTCATGACTAACTACTTTCGCTATCAGTTGAATACACTTCCGCAGACTCCGCTGGGTAACTGGACTTTCTGGGCGGAATACCGCGCCTGCGAAAACCTCCAGGCTGTTCTGTGGCTGTACAACATCACGGGAAACGGGTGGCTGCTTGATCTTGCACGGCTTCTGCATTCACAGAGTATAGATTATACACATATTTTCCTTGATACGGACAATATGAAAAAAACGGCGTCCATACACGGCGTGAACCTGGCCCAGGGACTGAAAGAACCGGTAATCTACTGGCAAGTCCAGGCCGATGAAAAATACCTTAATGCAGTAAAAAAAGGACTACAGGATATCCGTGACTACAATGGCATTCCCAATGGTATGTTTGGAGCCGACGAATTACTCCACGGGAACAATCCTACACAGGGTTCTGAACTGTGTACGGCGGTGGAACTGATGTATTCGTTAGAACAAATGATCAGGATTACCGGAGACACAGAATATGCAGATCTTCTTGAAAAAATCGCCTATAATGCACTTCCGGCACAGATCTCCGACGACTTCACCTCACGCCAGTATTTCCAGCAGGCCAATCAGGTTCTCGTAACACGCAACATCCATAATTTTGACATTAACCACGGAGAGACGGATCTTGTATTCGGTTTGCTGACGGGATATCCCTGCTGCACATCAAATCTGCATCAGGGCTGGCCAAAATTTACCGGAAACCTCTGGTATGCAACACCCGAGGGAGGCCTCGCCGCTCTTACCTACGCCCCCTCTCAGGTCCGGGCTCTGGTCTGCGGAAGAACAGAAGTGCAAATTACGGAAGACACCCACTACCCGATGGATGGTCATATCTGTCTGACCGTTAATTATAAAGACAAAACCACTAAGGCAAAATTCCCGTTAAAACTGCGCATACCTTCGTGGTCTAAAGGCGCCTTACTCACTGTAAACGGAGAATCCGTTTTCAATACGGACCCCGGGACAATAACCGTAATTGACCGGATCTGGCAGGACGGCGACAAGGTTGAACTGACGCTGCCCATGGAAGTAAATATACAGGAATGGTATGAATGCTCCGTTTCCGTAGAACGCGGACCGCTTGTTTTTGCGCTTAAGATTGGTGAAGAATGGGTACGTAAGGAATTTGAGGATCCTGCCTCGATATACGGAAAGACTTACTGGGAGGTATATCCCCTTTCCAAATGGAATTACGGGCTCATGAAGTTCGACCGTAAAAATCCTTCCGGAGCGTTCGAAGTGCTCATCGATAAAGAAAAAATGGTCTCGGACTGGTATTGGAATCCGGAATCGGCTCCTGTAATAATAAAAGCCAAAGCCAAAGAAATCCCATCCTGGCAGCTGTATAACCATATGGCAGGTCCGCTGCCGTACGGGAATATGACCTACGGACTGGGAACAGAGGATCTGCCCGTAGAGACAGTGACTCTGATCCCCTACGGATGCACCACGCTCAGGATATCTGAATTCCCGGTTATTAATGAAAAGGACTGAACACAAACTAATAAACTTAATCTATGTCTAAAAGAACTCAAAAACAACACTCACGGAATAAGATCCGGTGGGGTTTGTCGTACGGAGCGCGGTTGATTGCCGTATGTACGATAGGTCTCGCAGCTTGTCCCTCGGGATGGGTCCGTGCAGTAGAAATCCCTGTTTTACAGACCCAAAACAAACAGGTCAAGGTAAGCGGCACAGTCCGCGACGATATAGGAGAACCGCTCCCGGGGGCTTATATCATTGTACGCGGTTCTACCCGCTACAATACCACTACCGATGCAGACGGAAACTTTCAGATCACGGTTCCCGAAGGTTCAGTATTGGTATTCTCTTATCTTGGATATATTAACGTGGAAAAGGCAGCGGGAGACCATATGGAAATTGTTATGGAGCCCGATGCACAAAAACTTGATGCCCTTGTTGTGGTCGGATATACCAAACAGAATATGCGGGATGTTTCGGCCTCGGTAGCCAAGATTGACATGCAGGCCATCGAACACAACACTTCGGTATCTCTTGCCTCAATGCTGGCAGGACAGGCTGCAGGTCTTCAGACCGTTACAAGAAGCGGTGTTCCGGGAGCCTCGAATACCGGGATTGTTATCCGCGGTAACAACTCCCTGTCTTCTTCAAACGATATTACGGGGATCAGCAACCCGCTTTATATTGTGGACGGTATTCCCATGCCGCTACAGGATATTGCCGGATACAACGTAACAGACAACGATTTTCTCTCTTCGCTGAACCCTCAGGATATTCAATCCATTAACATCCTCAAGGATGCGGCAGCTACCGCTATCTACGGTTCCCGTGGTGCCAACGGGGTTGTGATCATTACCACGCACAAGGGGACCAGTGGAAAAGCACGTGTTACTGCCAGAATTAATGGCGGTTTCATCACTAAACCTTCAAAACTTCCTGTTTATGTAGGACAGGAAGAACGCGAAGCCAAACTGAACATCATCAACCAGACTCTTACCAACCTTTACGGCAATATGCCCTGGTTTGATGTCCGGCAGGCGGCATTATTGGAAATTTTAGGTTATGCCGTGCCCGCCGTTCTGACCGACAAATACAATCCGGCATTCAACAATGCCTACGATTATCAGGATATGTTTTACCAGAACGGAAGTACACAGAACTACGATCTGTCAATGGAAGGAGGAAACAGCAGTAATTCATACAGAATCAGCCTCGGCCATTACAACGAAAAAGGAGTACTGGTAGGTTACGGCCTTTCCCGCACAAACCTCAACGCCAGCCTGGTCACCGATGTGAACAAACATTTCCACAACGAGCTTATTATCAGGTATTCATATCTCGACCGCCAGGGTGGTCTCAACGACAAAATGAAGGCAATGCCTACTTCACCCACAGAGCTCCCGTCATCACTGTTTTACCGGACTCCTGAAGAACTCAGGCAACTGAGCGGGCAACTGGGCGACGCTTATAATAAAAACAGGTCACACAGTCTTTCTCTCGGGGAAACATTGCGCATCAAGTTTCTGGAGAACCTGACACTCGACAACCAGGTTTCAACCATACTTGACTTTGGTAAACGCGACTACTTCATTCCCTCAACAGCAACAACCGATAACAAGAGCGTGGCCTACTCCTCGGCCAGCATGACCATGTCCATGAACGCCAACTCGGTGCTTAACTTCAACACAACACTCGGAAAAAACGGTGACCATGCCATTATAGTCCTGGCAGGTGTGGAAGCAAACTCAAATGATCTCAACCAATTACGCGTAGAAGCCACCAACGGGATGTCGGATTATCTGAAAGTAGTGCAGGGATTCAAGAAAGAAGACATTGATGCTTATTCCGATATGGTAAAAAGCAACATGCTTTCATTTTTCACCATGGTTTCGTATGGTTACAAAAATAACAGATACAAAATTGAAGGGGTGTTCCGTCACGACGGATCTTCGAGATTCGGATCCAATAAAAAATGGGCCAGCTTCCCGTCCATAAAAACACACTGGGCCTTTTCGGAAGAGCCATGGATGAGTGCCATGAAAAAATGGCTTGACTTTGGGAAGGTCAGGGTTTCTTTCGGAAGTTCCGGCGAGATCTACTGGGATCCGCTGCTGCAGTATAACTCCCTGATTGCTTTGAGCTCAATAAGCGGAGGGCTGGGTTATATGAACAGCAATAAAATGGATGTCAAGACATACGGTGGGAAGCTCTCTCTTGTCTCGGATTTTGACAAAATAGCCAATAAAGACCTTTCGTGGAGCCGTTCAAAAGAGATTGACTACGGTCTGGACCTGGAATTGTTCAATCACCGGATAGTCGCCACCGTAGACCTTTATTCCAAATACCTTTCGGGACTTGTGTATACCTCTACCCTTCCGGCCTATGTCGGATTCAACAAGGTATCTTCCAACCTGGTAGATATGATCAGCAACGGTTTTGAAGTATCTCTGACTACTTACCTTTTCCCAAGAACGAGTGCCGTGCAGTGGGACTGGACACTTAATATAGGGAACAACCGTACCAGGATCGCCAAAATGGGGAACGGCGGGAAAGACTATATTAACGTAGACGAATACTATGCTTTTTCAGAAGGTGCGCCTGCTTTTCAGTACTATATGTATGAATATGCCGGCACTCTGGATAACTATTCGGACCTTCCGGTAGATCCATTCACCGGCAGGGCACTTCAGTATACCGGGGCCGATGCCGGGCTGGGGCGCAATCTCCAGGGAAGGATATTCCCTGGAATGCCCATATTTACCGATGTAAACGGCGACTTTTATGTTGACGGCAGCAACAGTACTACCGACCGCAAGATCATTACCGGCAAGACTCCGGAACCAAAGATCGTAGGCGGTCTTCAGACCGGATTCCGTTACAAAAATCTGGCAGTAAGGATCAACACATCGTTCGCATTCGGACACTGGATTGTCAACTCCACCCTGCAACAGCAGTTGAGCCGTTTTGACTCAAGTCAGGAGTTTTTCCAATATGCCCTGTATCAATTCGATGAATCTAAGTTCTGGACCAAACCGGGAGACGGATCGTATTATCCGATGATCTACGTAGACTATATGGACGGCGGATCGGCACGTTCTTTCAGAATGTCTTCCATGTTCCTTGAACGGGGTGATTACTGGAGCATAGATAACATCACCCTGTCTTATAACCTGCCGGCCAAATGGGTGGACGCCATAAAAATGAGGGCCATAAACGTCAATCTTACCGGCAGTAACCTCTTTATGTGGAAGGCAAGCCAGGTTCCCGACCCGAGAATGATCTCGCGTACAGGTTTTTACAACGGCAGTGGTTACCCCATTTCCAAGACATTCGTTTTGGGTGTGCAACTGCAATTCTAACTTTATGAAATGAATAAGCAATGAAAAGAAAAATAACAATTCTGTTTACTGCGTTAACGGTCTTTTTGCTCGCAGGATGTAAGGATTTTCTCGAACCTCAGCAGATAGATCTCATTTATAACGAAGTCTTCTGGAAAACACAAACAGATGCTGAAGTAGGCCTGTCGGGCGTTTACGCACTCTACCGCGGACTTATGGTCAGCGCGGCCAACTGGTACGAAAGAGCAGACGCCACAACCGGTTTCATTAAAAGAGGCTGGAACGGGGGCTCATCTTCCGACCTTTATACGGTAGGAGTTTACAGCGATCCCTCACACGAAGACAAGATGTGGGGTTCCCGGGGCATTGAAAGCCTGTCCGACTGGAGCTACTTTTATAAGGTGATTGCTCAGGCTAATATTGTGATAGCCAAAGTAGAAGAGATACCTGCAAGCGCCTTTGGAACGGGAGAAAAAGACCGTATACTGGGAGAAGCCTATTTTTTGAGGGCACTTACCTATTTCAACATCCTTAGAATTTGGGGTAACGCTCCTTATATCAGCGAATTGATTGAATCGTCAAGCCAGGTAATCAATAACGACCTCACTCCCATATTGATCCCGCGTACCGACGATGTGGTCATCGCCCAGAATGTGATTGCAGACGTCAATACGGCTGTAGAAAAGCTCAAATACGACTACCCGGGATCATCACGCTGGGGTATTTTTGCGAACAAAGGATCTGCCCAGGCACTTTCGGGTCACGTGAATATGTGGATGCATTTTCTTGCAAAACGGGATAAGCTGGTAGATCCCGAACAGTTCCTCCTCACGGCCATAAGTGCATTGGAAGATCTGCGTGCACACGGTAACTACACTTACGTAGATTACAACTCTCCCGATGCTGTTGTCAACATGTACCGGGGTGGTTCCACAGAAGCCGTTTTTGAGATAAACATCTCGCCCGATATGAACGAATCCTACCGTGCAGACGGAGGAGGAATTACCGCCTATACCTGTAAAATGACTCCGTTCGACGGAGATCCCACCAAGGACCGTTCCACTCAGATAGATTTTGTTCCTTTCACACAGAAGGCAAATCTCTATCCCGAATACGATTTTGAAACACAAAGCGGTGATATCAGGCCCAACCTTTTCTTTGGTGCGTGGGATTCCAAATACAACGATCCGGTCAATGACACACAGGGAAGTGTAACAAACGATCGTACACAGGTCACCTGGCTTACCAAATATGCTCTTTTTACCGAAGACACATACCGCAAATGGGACGAATACGTTGCCTATTTTGCAGTTGCCAACATCCCTGTTTTCCGTTATACCGATGCAATGCTTCTGCTTGCCGAGGCTTACTGTAAGAACAACGAATCGGGCAAGGCATTGCAAATTATCAATGACATCCGCCGCCGTGCACATATCGGGGACTACAAAGGATCTATGGATGTTCTGCTGGAGGAAGTGCTTCAACAGCGCTTTGGAGAGCTTTTTGGTGAAGGACACCTGTACTTCGATATGGTACGTAACAACTATTTCCCCAACGCGCACCTTATGCCGGCAGCCAAATACCGTCAGGAAGGATATTACTGGCCGGTCGGCTCAACCATTCTCAGCAGAAACGCTTTGATAGCTCAAACTCCTTACTGGAACGGCAAAACACATTGGTAGCAGATAATAAATATTAACAGTATGAAAAAGACAATACTATATGCTTTTTTAACCGCAGCGGTTTACCTGGGAACGGTTTCATGCGAAAGAACCGATATCATTGGCGGAAGCGTCAATAACACAGATTCTTTGGACATATCAACCTATGAACTGCTCGCATCTAATGAAGAGACCGCCGTAGTTGCCGAACTGTTCCAGAAAGCAGGGCTGGTGCAAGAGATAAACGGCGATGTTACCGTAATTTCGCCCAATAAATGGTCGGTAAACAGATACCTCAGACGCAAGAATTCGGTCAACTACAAGCCCGCCGGAGATCCTGCCTTCACGATAGAATCTATGACGGCAGAAGATCTTGCCCAAATGGGAATGTATATTTTCCCTGGAAAATGGTGGCGCAAGACCATTCCTGCCGAAGGCATCTATCTGACATCAACCGATGGCAAACAGGAGATCCTGCTCACCCTCGATGCTACAAATACGGATCCCGGTGCAGCCTATGACGGAGGCGGCGCCCCCGGATACGGTTACCAGTACTCCAATTTCATGATGTCGAGACCCTACATGATCCACGTGCTTTTCAAACGCGGCCAAAACTGGGAAATGACTTATCAGGAACGTTCCAATCTGGGTTTGGACCACATTGAATGCGACCAATTCTACAGGATGTACGTTTCAGATATTCGCACACTCAACGGCGTGGTTCATGTGCTGTACATGGGCGATGCTTCGTTCAGCGAACATTACTACTATCATACCCTGTTCTTTTTTGGAACAAGAGCAGATGACGTTTAACAAATAATCTTTTATCAGATATGAAAATCATATTTAAAACAGCTATATTCCTGACGGTCGCATTCTCCTGCCTTACATCCTGCTTTGTTGAACCAAGCGGACAGGGATACCTGAGCGATGCCATATACCTCAAGGGTCAGGACACCATGTATGTTGTCATCGGAAGCAAAACCGCCACCGATGTTGCCTGGCTGGACAATTCCACCCAACCGTGTACATTCAGTATTGTGGATGTGCGCGATGAAAACGGCAACCGGAAAAATGATTTCTTTACAGAATATCCGACTAAACTTTGGATAAGTCCCTATGACTACCTTACCGACACAACCATCGAGTCCGTTTTGAGTAAATTAAGCGATGCCATGATCACTCCGCTGATGATCAACGAGGTCAACGGACAGTTGAGAGCCATGGAATCTACATCCAATATGGACGTAAATCCCGGAGACATCTACAATGTAGATGTAAGTGTAACCAATTCGAGAGGGACTAAGGTACTTAAAGATTACGCCGTGATAAAATTCGAGGAAGGCGAAGCTTTCAGACCGTTCATACTGAACGAAGTTATAAACGGTATTTGCATAACCAATTCGAAAGGAGAAAACACATTCCCGTATTATGACAGGCTTAATTCAGGCGGATCCAATTTTGCCGTTCGACGCGACAATGTATATGCCGACAACGGAAAAGAATTCGTAACTATTCATAAAATAAGCAATGAACCGACCGTAGGAATAAAAGTTCACTTTAAACTGATTGACAAGAACGGGAAATTATTTGACCCGTCATTGTATGCGACGTATTCCACTCTTACCAGTTATATTAATTACGGATTGAACCGGATTAATTCTCCGCAGGACGGTATGATCCTTGAATTTCCGGTAGTACCGTGGCCTGTTAAGACCGATCTTATGTCCTACTGGAGCGGACCGTCCTATGCCACATTTGACAATCTGGACACAGAACGACTGAAAGCAGACAACAAGGCAGGTAAGATCCCCTTTAATGCATCCTGGCCTGCAGACGATTATGCAGGGGCAAAAGGATGGTTTGTACGAATCCGTTCGGTAGTAACTTTCTACGAAAGCGGCACCTGGGAATTTATCTGTAAAGTTCCCTACACAACAGCAAAATAAGTTAGATTCAATATAAGATAGATTTTAGGTTAAATTGGCCGGGGTATCCCATCTGGGGATACCCCTTTTGTTTGGAAGGATGTGCTTCGGCATAAAAAAAGGTGACCGGAAAACGGTCACCCTTTTCGGGAGCAAAATTACAATCCAAGACAGATTGGATATCTAGTTTCCCTTTGCGGCAGCCTCACACTGTGCTGTATATGCATCGGCATCAGCCTGATTCCATTCCTTCATAATACGGGGCACACCTCCGTTTCTGTCCGGGTATCCCACATTTGAGAAGTACCAGGCCCAATCGTCATAAAGCAGTCTGTGATCGCTCCATGTGGTCAGATCACCTGCGACAGCAGCCGAATCGTATTTTTCATAACGGATCTGGCCCCATCCTTTTTCAAAGCCAATCCAGTTATGTTCTTTAATTCCGCCAATCTTGAACTGTGTTTTATCGTGCCAGAACATAGGACTGTTATCGAGGTTACCGGTGGCATCGTAATTATTGAGCACAACATCCAAAGTTGCGGGAATCAGGTAACCGAGACCCGGGTTATCCGTTGTCTTTTCGGGCTCGCCAACTTCTTTTGGTGTTCCGTAATTGGCAAGAATAACCACCTTCAATGTCTTACTGGCCCAGTCGTGAGGCAGTGCGCCAAAGAAATCACAACCGTCGCAATACATTTCTACTAATGCGGGCGAGGCTGCTAATCCTTTAGGAATAGGACCTGTCAATTTATTGTTTTTTAAATTAATAAACACCAGCTTTGGAGTATCCCAATCGGTCGGGAGTCTTTTCCCGTTAAGGCCCACAGCATCTGTAACGAAAATGTGTGTAAGTTCGGGAAGATGCATTTTTGCAGGCAGATCGGTCAGAGGGGCTCCGTCGAGCTTTTCAATATAAAGCTTACCGTCTTTATCAATCATATTGATTCCGGGGAAGGCACCGGCATCGACCTGATACCAGTTATCAATAACAGGTGTGGACTCTCCCAGCATTTTTCCTTCTACAACTGCTTTAAGAAACTCCAGGTCGGTTGCATTGACATTGTATTCCATCTTGGCCTGTGAAATCAAAATTTCATACGTTTTGAATTTTCCGGCCGTAACATTGAATGCGGCCAAACGTTCTTTATCGGCTTTGTTTGCCGTCACATTAAAGGTCAGTGTAGCATTGCCTTTGCCAGTCTTTGGAGTAACGTCAATCCAGTCATATGTTTCTTCAGCAGCAATGGTCCAGGTTGAATCGGTCCAGTCCTTGGCAACGGTTAAGGCTAAAGTCAGGTCGGTCTGTCCCACAGGGGTAGCAGAAAGAGATTCCTGTTTTACTTTCGGAGGAGTAGGTTCGGGTTCCGGATCGGGTGTCTGTTTGGTGCAGGCACTCATGGACAAGCCAATGATGGCTACAGACATAAGGTAGAAAAAAAATTTCTTCATAGAGCAAAAAAGTTTAAATTTTGTTGATAGGTTTATATTTCTTTTTGTTTTTTAAAGGTATAAACAGCCGACAGGGGTACCTGACAATATCGTATCATAAAACCCGAAAATCATATCAAATGGGCTGTGCTGCCGAAGAAAGCAATTAGGTACATCTGCCGGACAAACCAGGGTTCTTCTCCCACCAGACCGGACCAACCGGGTACATTATGCTGCCCGACAAAGCAAGTCTTGCATGCGGAAGACATTCTAACATGACCACATGCAGCAACCCTCCTGCACATCTGTTTTAGAACTTCCAGCAAGCTATTCAGAAGGGAAACGCCTCCCATTGGCTGCGCCAATGGGTCCTTCCCTCCGCGGGCGCGAGGTTTCCCTATTCTGAAAAGCTTGTGGCGTTCTATGCAGTGGTGCTGCCAGAAGCGGTCTGGGACCGTTCTTCTGGCAAACAACACTGTCAAGAACCGCGAAAAGGTAGCCAAGTATAGTAAATTGGTAATACGGTTGCATCTGAGTTGCGAAGATGCGTGTTATGTGCCCCGGAAGAATAATCCGAGGAAGAATGATGATTTTATGCGGGACTGCAGAGAACTGGGTGAGGTGGATTCGGATTTACGGGCAATGCTGCTGCGTTTCTTTAAAGAATGTGAGGATGATATCCAATCCATTCTCGATTTTGTTCCGCCTAACGAATTTTACGTTTGTGGCTATAGAAAACAAATAAAGACAGAGAATTATCCACAAATGCTGTGTAACGAGCCCCCTGAATATTGGAAGGCACAACAGGCAATTTATACATTGGCTGAGGGCAGGAAAACGGATGCCAAGATTGTGGTCATAGACAACACCACCTATCTAAAAAACGAAACGGAAAAGGCCAAGGATGCGCTGCCGCTGATGAAGCATCTCAAAACATTAAAGACCCGTTATAATTTGTCTCTGCTAGTTCTGGCACATACGCCCAAACGAGATTTATCCAAACCATTGACCCGAAACGACCTGCACGGCAGTAAAATGTTGATCAATTTCACCGACAATGCCTTCAAGTATCTTCTATCCCGATTACATTTGGCTGGCCTCTGGAGGAATACAGAACCTCAACCCGGAACGGTGCGAAATACTCACGGGAAGAAAAGTGGTGCTGTTTCCGGATCTTGGAGCCACCTCGCTTTGGAGGGAGAAGATAAAGAGTATTCCGGCACTCAGCCGTTGCGTGATTTCCAACGTGCTGGAGAGAATTGCCACGGATGAGGACAGACGGGAAGGACTGGATATGGCGGATTATCTTACGAGGAAATGACCGCCAGAAAACATATTCCAGGTTCTTCATTTTTGAGGTTGTGTCGGAAATATTGACAACAATTCGGATTTGTCATAAATATTATCTATTTTTATGACATATTTCAGAACCGATATGAGCGAGACTAATATTTCCGCACAGATAAAAAAGAGGATTACCGAAGGAGGTACAGGCAAATTGTATGTCATCAGCGATTTCAAGGAATACTTGAATGATTTGCTTGTGGCACAGGTTCTGAGCAGACTTGAAAGGGGCGGATTTCTCCTCAGAATCTCTCAGGGGATATATCTTTATCCTGAGATGACACGTTTCGGAGCTGTTTATCCATCACTTCACGAGATTGCCACGACCATTGCCAAAAGAGACAATGCGACCATTATTCCATCGGGGCCTACCGCTTCCAATCAGTTAGGGCTTTCCACTCAGGTGCCTATGAAGGCGGAATACCTGACCTCCGGGTCTCCAAGGGTTGTCAAAGTGGATAAGCGGACTATTAATTTCAAGAAATGCGCACCGCAATACTTTTTATACAAAAGTCAGTTGATGCCACTCATTGTTCTTTCTTTCAAGGATTTTGGGGAGAAGAACATCGACAATGAGGTGCTGACAAGAATCAGGGAGATACTTCACATTTCACCGGAGAAAGAGCTGGTCAAAGAGGATCTGGCACTGGCTCCATTATGGATAAAACAGATATTGATACCTATTTTCAAAGAGATATAGCTATGAGTACTTGGCAGGATTTGACAAACGAAGAGAGACGAATCACATTGGATGTGATTGAGAAAGAGACATTGATGAATGCAAATGCCATCGAGAAGGATTGGTGTGTAATGATGGTGCTCATGTAAAAATACTTCAGAAACACCTTCGGGGTGGCCGAGGTGGGGACACCGTTCTTGGCGGCGTAATCGGTTTTCAGGGCAATGGCAGTGTCCACGGGAGTGGATGGGGTCGCCGAAGCCTGCGGCCTTGGCATACGCATCGCTGATGCTGTTGGACTGAGGGGCAGAGGTCTGGACAATCAGTTTGAGGTTGGTCACGTTGACGGGGATGTCGTCCAGTGTGAGGATGAAGGCGGCAGCGGTGAGTACCACGGTGGCGGCGGCAGGTGCCTCAACTCCCGTAAGTGAAGGAGGGTTGGAAAGGGCGGTGCCTCCGGTGGCGAGGATCCAGTGGTTGAGGCGCAGATAGAGGTTCAGACCGGAGATCTTGGCCTTGTCACCGAGGACGGATTTGCCCTGCTGGGTCTGGACCAGAGAGTTCCATGCGGCAAGCTGTGTAGAGGTCAGGGAGTGGTAGAAATGTGGGCAATGGAAAAAATGTAGATTCGTACCTATTTCGTACCTTATCTAAAAAACAATGGTTCAAACTTGCTAACTTTTAAAGTCTTACAAATTTGAACCACTTTCGCGGAGAGAGAGGGATTCGAACCCCCGGACCCTCGCAGGTCAACGGTTTTCAAGACCGCCGCAATCGACCACTCTGCCATCTCTCCTTTCCTCAAGGGGTGGCAAAAGTAAGTAAAAAATATCAACCCACAAAAAACTTCTACTCACGAAGCCACGACTTAAGGAGTGCCATTTGTGACGGATTGGCGTCATCGGTCATTTTAAGGAAATAATTGCCGGATGCATCGGGACCGATCAGGATTAACCCGGCATAGGATAAATATTTATTGTAATCAAGGGTCTTTGTGGTATAAATATATTCAAAGACTTCAGCAAGGGATTTGCCGGCAACGGTTTCGCAAACAAATTGAAATTCAGCATCGGTAAATCCCCTGCCCTTTTCTTTATAATACACATTATACAAAGTCCTCATAACATCGTCCAAAGACTTGATGTTTCCGGTAACATGACGGATCTCCAGATCCAGCAGCAAACCTGCCAGGGGACCTTTTATGTAATACGAGACGGTCTTGCCTTCATTCCCTCCAAACGGGCCATCGCTCCAGGTGTTGTAGCTCGACTGCGCCAGGGACTGATGGAATCGGCCCGGATTATTTTCCAGCGATTTGATATTGCTTTCAAAATGAGCAAGAAATTGCCGTGTATCAGTTAATCCGGACGCTTTCATTATGGCCCAGGTATAATATTCCGTAAGGCCTTCGCTGATCCATAGCTGGTTGGTTCGGCTACCGTTTTCATAATCGAAAGGACCCAGTTCAAAAGGCCTGATCCGTTTAACGTTAAAATGATGAAAATATTCATGGCAAAGGAAATCCATGGTCCTGAGAAACGATTCCGGAGCATCCAATCCTTTACCGTCAAAACTTACCGTTGTGCTGTTCAGATGTTCTATGCCGCCCATTCCGGGACCAATTCCGATGAAAGTATACTGGGTGTAAGGAATATCGCCCATAAGCGACACGACAGTTTTTACCACTTTTTGTAACGAAGCCATGAATCGCTCACCGTCAAAAGGTTCCATGCCAAAACCCAGAAACCGGTGCGGAACGCCCTCAACTTCAAAGCCGGGCAATTCTTTCAGATTTCCCGCCAGGATAGGAGAATCGTATAGAATATCAAAATCGGAAGCATAAAATACATCCTCCTGCCCTGCCACAGGTTCCAGGCCGGTTGCGATATGAGTCCAGTCAGGCAGATTGTCTTTCTTCACGGCTACCGTTACCGGCAAATGAATCCGTTGGTCTACATAAAGAAAAGTATTACATGGAACAATATAGGCATGCGTAGCGTCAAGGAAACTGCGTGCCACAAAGCGCTGCATGGCTTTTACATAATAGATTACCTTAACAGGAGCTTTCAGCGGAGCGGCCTCGGGACAGGTAATACGCCAGGCTGCGGAGCCGGCTTTTTTGATGGTCAATTCCCTGCCTTCACAGTCAAACGCCGAGATATCTTCCACATCGTCACCATAATGCATCATCTGGTAATAACCGGGCATCCATCCGGGCATTCTCAAAACAAGCGAATGCAGTGTGCCTGCCACCGGCGAAACACCGGGGTCAACTCCTGCACAGATGGCTTCCTGCTGCAATATCAGTTCTACCATAAAGCGTTGCGTTTCGGGTCCGGGCATCGATACCGTATAACAAACCGCCCCGGTATTCCGGGCATTCACCTCCAGGGGCAGCAAAGCAACCCATATAAGACAAGCGAAAAGGATCAGCTGTTTTGTTTTCATACTACAATAATAAACATTGAAACATAAAAACCGGCTTATGACCGGTTTTGTTGGACGTTCTTTTTATCATTATGGATTATTTAAACAGCAGCAGGAACCAATGTTGCTATAAACTACCGAACAATAACCCGGTAAAAGTAGCCATAACTATAACAAGTGACACATATACAATCGTCTTTTTCGTACCCATTACTCCCCTGATGACCAACATATTTGGCAAAGAAAGAGAAGGGCCGGCCAGCAGCAGGGCCAACGCAGGTCCTTTGCCCATACCCGATGCCAGAAGCCCCTGTACAATCGGGACCTCGGTCAATGTGGCAAAATACATGAAAGCCCCTACTACACTTGCGAACAAGTTGGAAAGAAGCGAATTACCGCCAACAGCCCATTGAATCCATTCATTGGGAATGACACCCGCGATAGACACCTTGTCATGTGTCGAGCCGAGGAGGAACCCGGCCGTCACCACGCCTACCGCCAGCAGTGGGAGAATCTGTTTAGCAAAAGCCCAGGCAGAAAGCGTCCACTCCCGGTTTTCTTCGTTCTTCTTATCGAATAACGTCATTAGCGAGATGGAAATAATTCCTGTGATCATGGGTACCATGGGCGCCAGTTTTGCCGGTGATATATACGCATTCGCCAGGAAAGCCGAGGCGGTGGTCACTACGGCTCCGGCGAGTACCCAGCGCCAGTTGATCTTAAGAATGTGTATGAGCGAATAACAGAGAAAAAGTGCCAATGCGCCGGTAATAAACCATTTATAAGTAAAAAGGTAATACCAGGCGCTGGTGGTATCTCCGACCGACGGAGCTCCCCAGTTAGCAAAAACCAGAATGAGCACCAGGGTGAAAAAATGGAATGAAGTCTGCCACAAAGGTCTTTTCTCGGGCAGAAGCGTTATATGCATCTGTTCTTCTTTCTTAACCTTTTCTTCTTTCCGGTAAATAAACGACATAATAAGCCCAATAATAATAGCAAAAAGGATAGCTCCCACAGCCCGGGCAAGGCCCATTTCAAAACCCAGGATCTTGGCGGTCAATACAATGGAAAGAATGCTGATGGCCGGCCCCGAATATAAGAAGGCTACGGCAGGTCCCAGCCCTGCCCCTCTTTTATATATACTGGAAAATAATGGTAAGATCGTACACGAGCAGACGGCCAGTATAGCCCCCGAAACGCTGGCCACTGTGTAAGAGATCCATTTCCTGGCATTTGCCCCAAAATATTTAAGCACCGAACCCTGGCTTACAAAGATTGATATAACACCCGCAATAAAGAAAGCAGGTAGCAGGCACATGACCACATGTTCTCTGGCGTACCATTTGGCAAGGTCCAGGGTCGCGGAAATGGCCGTTGTAAAACGGCCGCTCTCAAGGGGCAGAAAGAACACGGCAGCAAAAACCACCAGTATCCATAAAAGTATTTTTATTTCTTTTTTAAAATCCATAAAACAAAAAATTAGAGAAACAACATAACTACGTAATAAGTTCCAACACCAATGAAGAGCACGGCAACGATCCTGCGAAACCAAAACTCAAACGATTTGATTTTATTGTATACTTTCCCGATGGACCCCAGGGAAAAAGCGATCAACCAGGAAAAAAGGATCACCGGTATACCTGTGGCAACGGCAAAAATCAAAGGCAGGTACAATCCCGATGCACTGTTTATAGTCATAGGGATAAGCATCCCAAAATAAAGTACCCCGCTATAAGGACAGAATGCCAGAGCAAACACCATCCCCAACAGAAGCACACCCAGGAATCCTTTATTTGCCCGTTGCTCCCATTTATCGGTTAAAGATCTGAAACCGGGCCATTTTATAAAATTAAAAACACCCAGCATAAATAAGCCAATAAGAATAAGCAGCGGCCCTAATATTTTTTCTCCCCATTGCTGCAGTACACCGGACACATTTAGCTCCCCTACACTTAAGAACAGGATTAGCCCTATAACCGTATAGGTTATGGCCCGTCCAAGGGTATAAACAAGACCGTTATAAAACACCCTCTGCCGGCTTTGAATATCCTTGCTTATATAAGCAATGGCAGTGATATTTGTAGCCAACGGACAGGGACTGATGGCAGTCATGAGGCCCAGCACACAAGCCGAGATAAATGGGAACTGTGCATTCCCAAGAAGATTTTGCAGAAACTCCATCATGTGGGGCTATTTTAGAGAGTCTATTGTTTCTTTGATTTTTTTGGTGAATTTATCGGGATTTGACCGGGCATTAAGAAACCCGTCATTGGTAAGATCAATTTTTTTATTCCCTTTGACAACAAGCAAGGCCTGACCCTTCGCCCCCAGTTTCTTTGCCAGGGCATTATTAGCCTTATCGTCAAGATTCACAGATTTAAGAACAATCTTGCCTCCGTAGAAATCAATGAGAGCATCTTGAGCCACGGCCTCAACGGCCTGACAAGTCACACATCTCCTGGAAAAATGAAAATAATAGACCTCAATCCCCGACAGATCGTCTTTATCGTTAGCAAGGGAAGTAAAGGCAATAAATGAACAAGCCAGTAATAAGAGTACTTTCTTCATGTTTTCTTTTATTTAATGATTTTTTTGATTTCTTCTACAGAAGCGACCCGGCCTTTGAGCACTATTTTTTCGTCAATAACTAAAGCAGGAGTGGTCATAATCCCGTAGTTGAGTATCTCTGTAATGTCTTCAATTTTTGTTATTTGCGCGTCTACATTCATTTCTGCGACCGCCTTTCTTGTGGCTTCTTCCAAAGCCTTGCATTTGGAACATCCCGTTCCGAGAATTTTAATGTCCATGATAATAATGAGTTATTAATAATTTATAGTGTCCAACTATCCCGAGATCCCCGTTTGGTGTACCAATATATTTATCCTGAAATGTTGGAGCAAGATAGCGGTATCCGCGCTTCTCAGCATCTTTTCCGAGGCTCATATCTATGTTTCCAAAAACCTGAATTATAGGCTTACCTGAAGCCTCAAAATCAGTATCACGTTCTTGCGCAAACAGATGGTCAGAAAATAAAAAATTAAAGATCAGTACAAATACGCAAGACCAAATAATTCTTAACATACTATCTATTGTATATTTTTTCTTTATAAAAGTTAAAAAACTCCTCTTTGATCTGGTCTCTCACTCTCCTGAACACGGCCTCAACCTGATCCGATGTGCCCCGGGCTTGTGCCGGATCTTCAAACCCCATATGGAGCCGGTGCTTTACTTTTCCGGTAAACAATGGACAGCTTTCCCTGGCCTGGTCGCAAACCGTAATTACATAGTTCCATTCACTGTCCAGGAAATCATCCACCCTGGCAGGTATATTCTGGCTGATATCAACACCAGCTTCTGCCATTGTTTTAACCGCTAATGGATGTACTGCTCCGGCGGGATTTGTGCCCGCTGAACGGACGGTCAGCGAATGATCAAACGATTGAAGGAAACCCTGAGCCATCTGGCTGCGGCAACTGTTCCCGGTACATAATATCAATACTTTTACCGGCATGAGTCAATTTTCTTTATATCATTAAAAAAGTCGGCAAACAAAGCTCGGGCAGTCTCCCAATTTTCTTTATTTATACAATACTTTACCTGCGGTGGCTTAATTTCTCCCTGGATCAGCCCCGAGTCTTTCAGCACGGACAGATGTTGCGACACCGTGGCCTTGGCAATAGGCAGCACTTCGTGCAGGTTTCCGAAAAAACAACATTCCCTGACTGCAAGAAATTCCAGTATGGCCACCCGGGCGGGATGTGCCAAAGCTTTAGCGTACAAGGCTATTTGAATTTGATGCGATGTGTAATCGGTTATTTCCATTTGCATTATTTTATTTGTTCGCAAATATACGAACAGTTCGTAATAACACAAACATTATATACTGAAAAAATCGTTATATTTGATTAATGATGAGAGAAAATTTTCCTGTAAAGAACACCCTGCTAAAAGACTATATCCGGGATTACTGGATTGTGGAATTTGACGGGATGGAGGAATCTCAGGAAATGATCGTTCCCCCTATGGGGTTCCCGGTTATGCATCTGCATTATGGAGAAGAATCCAATTTTTATAAACACAAACACTTGACTTGTCAATCGGTTATTATTGGTCAGGCAACCCGACACATTATTGTGTACCCGTCCGAAAAAGTACGGTTGATAGGTGTTAATTTCAAGCCCTATGGTCTTTATAATCTTTTTGGAATTTCCCCGGGCATTGTAACAAACAGCGCCATTGAATGCCATCAGATTATTGAAAATAAAAAACTTAATGAACTCACCATTCTGCTAAAAAATAACCGGGATAAAGATACCTGTATTCTTGCCGTGGAACAATTACTCATTGAACAGAGGAAAAATGAGATACAGACATTCAGATACCTCGACTCTCTTGTAGACAGAATTGAAAAAGAGAACGGCTTACTCCATACAAAAACACTACTAAATAATAGTATTTCTTCGCGGACTCTCCAGCGGTATTTTCAGAAAGTGATAGGGGTATCTCCAAAATCATTCTGCCAGATCTTGCGTCACAAGTTCATAATGCAACAATGCTACCACAATCCGGATTTTCAGTGGAACGATATTGTCCTGAAAGGCTATTACTATGACTATTCCCATTTTTATAAAGATTTCCACCATTTTTCCGGTCATAAACCAGCTGGTTATTTAGCCCTAAAGAATCAATATGCAGCAGATATGCTAAGGGTTTAACCTTTCAATCACTTTTGTCGCATTTTTACATCTGTTTCTTTTTACAATTTGCTTCCTTTGTGCAAATAAATTCAAATGAATTGAGAAGTTATGAATAAACGTATGCTGCTGGCCATGATAGTGGGCCTTTTATGTTTCTCCTACGGAAATGCACAAATCCGGCTCGACAAAGTCGCCAAAAGCGTGAAGAATAAAACTGAACGGAAAATAGAAAAACGTATTGAGCAGAAAGCAAACAAAGCTGTTGACAAAGGACTTGACAATGCAGAAGAAGCTATAAATCAAACCGTTTATCCGGAAAAGAAAACCAGGGATCAAGCTGCCAAAACACCTGAGGACACACAGACTGAAGCGCCACAGGCTGAAGAACCACAGAGTCAGCAAACGGGCATCAGAGTATGGGCTTCTTACGATTTTATTCCGGGGCCGGAGATCCTGTTTGAAGATGACCTGAAGGATGAGGTAAACGGAGAATTTCCTTCCAAATGGGATCTTGTAAGGGGAAATATAGAAAATGCCTCTGTTGACGGAGAAAACGTTATTTATTTCATAAAAGTGAATGCCAATGGCGGAGGCGGAATTGTTCCCCTTCTTGAACATTCAGATAAAGATTACCTGCCCGATGAATTTACCGTTGAATTTGATGCCTGGTTCCCAAATCAACATCTGACCTATTATCTGTTTTTTGCAGATTACAGAAACCAAAAAAATATATATAGAACAGGAAATAACAGCGAAGAATATTCTGCCGAGCAATACCTGCGTTTCAAACAAAACAGCGCAGAGGGAAAGAATATTGATGTCAGATATCTGGAGGGAACTAATTCCGTCACCAATGTACCCCGATGGAGACACATAGCCGTATCGTTTAACAAGAGGGCACTGAAAGCGTATCTGGATCAGGAACGGGTTCTGAATATTCCTAATGTACGGTTTAATCCTACTGGGATAGGCGTTTCCAGTCATAATTCAGATGGTAAAACCCCGGGGTATATTAAGAACATACGTTTAGCCAAAGGCGCTGTCCCACTGTATGATAAATGGCTGACAGAAGGCCGTTTTTCCACAACAGGTATCAAATTTGACGTTAATAAGTCTACCCTTAAAAACGAGAGTATGGGAACTATTAATTATGTGGCGGAAATGATGAAAAAACACAGTGAGCTTTCTTTTATCATAGAAGGACATACCGACAGTGACGGTCAGGATGACTTTAATCAAAAATTATCTGAACAAAGAGCCAATACAGTGAAAAACACATTGGTTGAACTAGGGATAGATGCAAGCCGACTGACCTGTGCGGGTTACGGAGAAAGCCGTCCGGTCTCGGACAACACTACCCCGGAAGGAAAGGCTGCCAACAGAAGAGTTGAATTCGTTAAACAATAATATGACCATGAGAAAGATCTTTTTAATTTCATTAATTTGCCTGATATCGCATGCCGCTATGTCACAGGACAACTATTCCCTGCAGAAAAGATTTCAGATCAAATCCGGACATGTTGAGTACAAACTCAAAGGTTCCACCAGCGGGACAAAATCTGTATGGTTTGACGACTACGGCCAAAAGTATTACGAGGAACTCAACACTAACGATACACACAGCCTGAGCATTTTTGACGGCGACTATTATTATACAATCGACCTCCGCACTAAGGAAGGAACCAAAATGCACAAAGATGCCATTCCGGATTTTTCTACTTTGGCAAGTGCCATGGATGAAGACGAGATCAAAGAACTTGGTGAAGATATCAAGAACGCTTTCGGGGCTACAGTAGAAGAAAAGAAAGAGACTTTCCTGGGTCGCAGTTGTGACGTCACTCAGGCGATGGGAGCTAAGGTACACAGCTACAAAGGAGTGATATTGCGTTCCTACGCTAAAATATTTTCCATGGAAGAGCTGGAAGAAGCCGTTACGTTTGAAGAAAACATACGTATACCCGCCTCACGTTTTACCCCGCCATCCGGCATTATATTTTCCGAATTATCCCCCGAAGATTTGTAACACTTTATTATCAGGCTTCTCGCTTGGTTTCTTTAAGAATTACGTCGTGAGCACCGCCTTCAATAATGCTGGTAGAAGAAACCATGGTGATTTTGGCCGTATCCTTTAACTCCGCTATGGACAAAGCGCCGCAGCTGCACATGGTCGATTTTATCTTGCCCAGTGTAATATCTACGTTGTCTTTGAGTTTACCGGCATAAGGCACGTAGCTGTCCACTCCTTCCTCAAACTTAAGGGAAGCGTTACCGCCCATATCGTAACGTTGCCAGTTCCGGGCCCGGTTAGATCCTTCGCCCCAATATTCCTTGACATAATTTCCTCCCACAAGGAGTTTCTTTGTAGGACTCTCGTCAAAGCGGGCAAAATACCTTCCCATCATCAGGAAATCGGCTCCCATGGCCAGTGCAAGTACCATGTGGTAATCCTGGACAATGCCTCCGTCGGAGCAAATAGGGATGTATACTCCGTGCTTTTTATAGTATTTGTCGCGGGCAGCAGCCACCTCAATCAGAGCCGTTGCCTGGCCTCTGCCAATTCCTTTCTGTTCCCTGGTAATGCAAATGGATCCGCCGCCAATACCTACCTTAATAAAGTCGGCCCCGGATTCGGCCAGGTAATTAAATCCTTCTTCATCTACCACATTGCCCGCACCAATTTTAACTGCAGAACCGTAATTTTCCCTGACAAACTGAATGGTTTCTTTTTGCCATTCCGAGAAACCGTCCGAGGAGTCAATACACATGACATCCATTCCGGCTTCCAGCAGTTTGGGGATACGTTCCCTGTAATCGCGGGTGTTGATCCCCGCCCCTACCAAAAGACGCTTATGGTCGTCAAGAAGTTCGTAGGGATTATCCTTATGGTTGTCATAATCTTTTCTGAACACAAAGTACTTCATGCACTGGTCCTCGTCAATAACCGGAAGTGCATTGATTTTCTTGTTCCAGATGATATCGTTGGCCTCGTCCAGTGATATTCCGTATGAACCGGTGACCAACCTGGAGAATGGGGTCATAAAATCCCTCACCTTTTTGTCCGGGGAGTCCTTGCCCGGCCTATAGTCGCGACTGGTAACAAGGCCCAGTAATTTACCCCCCGAGGTGCCGTCGTGCGTAATAGCAATCGTCGAAAAACCCGTCCTTTCCTTGAGAGCCATAATATCCGCCAGGGTGTGTTCCGGAGTCAGGTTGGCATCACTGACCACAAAGCCTGCTTTGAATTTCTTGACCTTCCTGACCATCTCGGCCTGGTCTTCTATGGATTGAGAACCAAAAATAAAAGAAAGACCTCCGTTTCTTGCCAGAGCAATGGCCAGATTTGAATCCGATACAGATTGCATGATGGCCGATACAAAAGGAATATTCAATACTATATCGGGACGTTTTCCTTTTGAAAATTTAACCAGAGGAGTCTGTAAATTGATCTTATCCGGGGTACATTCTTTGGCGGTAAGGCCTGGAATGAGCAGGTACTCATTGAATGTTCTGGAGATATCATCGACTATTTGTGCCATAAACAGATTTTTTGAGTTCACAAAGGTAATGAATAACCGTTCTCATTAAAAGCGTCAATGGTAAAATAGTAATCGTAACGGGCATTCAGACTGTTTATGGTAAGAGAAGTATCCTGATATACCATATAGTTCATATACAAACGGGTACTGTCAATACCGTACCTGATGATATAGCCGGTGGCATTTTCCGGGCGGTTCCAGGTAAGATGCACTTTTCTGCGGTCAAAGGTATCACGTACGGCTTTCAAACCGGTCACTCTGTCCGGGGTAGTTCCCTGTCCTTTCCCGAAAACCCTGAACCCGCTCAAAGCAAAAGCACCTCCAGGGATCTGAATATTTATTATTCTGAGATACCTGCATTCCACCTTCTCTTCTAACTGTGTATAGTCATGTGAGCGGTCCGCTCCTCCCTTAGATTTATCAATCAACGTTTTCCAGTTGATCTTATCTTTTGAATACTCTATGATATACCTATAGCATAAACCTTCCTGTCTGCCATAGATGCCCGTATCATGTTCTGCAAAGTTCACCTGGACGGCATATACGGCACAGGTATTGGACAAATCCAGCAAAGCATATACTCCTTCATTTCCACTTTTTGCGGCCCAGTACGTACGGATATCCTCGTCTGTCATATAGGAAGCCGGTAACGAATCCACGAAGGAAGATACCTCCACCGGTTTATTGTATGAGAGCAACATCCATCCGGGGAAAATATCTTCAAAAGTATTGATTTTCTTATGGGGCAGGATATAAGGATAATCGCCAAAACGGGTATCGCAATACATTGTGCCTTCATCGTCTGTAAATACGGGAAACAAACCAAGTCGCCGCTCGAACATATGTTTTTGTGAGATGGTCATGGTACCTATGTGCCACAGATTTCCGTAACGGTCAGCAAAAGTGCTTCCATGGCCCGCTCCGGCAGCAAAGCCCTCGGGCTTACAGGCAAACGGATTGAGCTTTTGTAAAACAAAGGGGCCCAGGGGACAGTCCGAGACATACACGCCGTCTGAGTAACTTTTATATTCCGTTCCCGGTCCGGCATACTGAAGGTAGTATTTCCCGTTGATCTTATTCATCCAGGCTCCTTCAATCCACGGCATCCGCTCTGTGATTGTATTATAGTCTCCGGGTACTTCCCAGCCATGCTCACCGGAATTTGCAGCAATTAGTTCCAGCGGCTTGCCCAAAAAGCGAAAATGATTGTTGTAATCCACTTCGACTCCGTACAGGGGATGGCTGTCCGAACACCCCCAATACAGATAAAGCCTGTTGTCATCGTCCAGAAAAAACGCCGGATCCCATATCGGCCGCTCCAGTTCTTCCACAGCAATTATCCACTTTCCTTCCAGTGGATGAGCGCTCTTATATACCGTACTCCGCTCATTTGACGAAGCCAGAAAGTAAAGGGTATCGTTCAGTGCGACGGCCGTTGGCGCATATTCCTCGGCCGGTATCTGTGTTGTTTCAATAAATATCCATTCCGCTAAATCTTTGGAATGCCAGTACCCGCCGGACTTGGAAGCAAAAAGGTAGTATCTGTCACGAAACCATACAACAGTGGGATCGGCGGCCTCGCGTCGTGAAGGTTTATCTATACAAAAACGATAGCTCAGATCCATTGGATTGCACAAGGTCGTCACTTCCGGAGTGTCATTAGACTGACAGGAGTAACAGCCCGGAAGCAAAAGCGCCGGAATAAGAAAGAGAATAAAAAGATGTTTCATATCCACAGGCAAATTATTTACGTGTAGACAACGGCACCTCTTTTCCTCCAAAATATACCACAAACAATTCAACGTCTTCTTTCCCGTTATTCATTCCATTGTGGTAAATGTTAATCATTTCCACAAAAGAGTCATTCTCATTAAACTGCAGTTTTCTGCCATCTTCCGTTTCAAGTGTTACAGTTCCCTTTAACACATAAGCAACCAGGGGAAAATCATGTTTATGCCAGCCTGTTGATGTACCCGCGGGTATTATTGCCCTGACTACCGTAATCTGGTCGTTATCATAGTGAGGGTAGACAATCTTTTGTCCAATGGATGTGGTATCGGTCTTAAGCAATTGTTCAATAACAATGCTTTTGTCGTACTGTGCATGAGCTGCCAGGCACACTAAAACGGCCAGGGCCGTTAAAATTGTTTTTTTCATATATAGTTTGTCGTTCATAAGTTCATTTTTTTGTTAAAAAAGAATATTGATAAAAAGAAGAACAGAATAGCATAACCGGTTACAATCAGTAAATGAGCCCATATATTATCCGGACGTCCTGACAATATGATTCTTGACGCCTCAATGGCATGAGAAAAGGGTAATACGTCCGTAACGCTCTTAATATTTTTACCCAGAACATTTAAGTCCATCCAGGCACCGCCCAGCATGGCGCTTGAAATGATGTATATGTTGCCCAGCGCAACTACCTGGTTCTCATTGCATAAGGTTCCAAGAAATACGCCAATAAATGAAGAGAAAATAATAAATGGCAGGAAAGATAAAAAAGTAAAAAGAAGGTTCCATGAGAGTGGAATCCCGACTAATAATCCGGTAAGTAAACAACAGACAGCTATAATGAATGAGACCGGCAAACTGGGGAAAAAGTAGCCGAAAATATAATCTCTCGATTTTAATGGCGATATGAACAATCGTGTTAAAAAGGACGAGCTTTTATCCTTTGCAATCAATAATCCAATAAACATTGTGGTAAAAGTAAATCCGAATACGGTTACACCCGGGACAATGTTAACAGAATTAAACACTTCTATGGGAGCATTTTTAGAAATAATGTAAAATAAAACAATTAAAAAAACAGGCAATAAAACACCTAACACCAAAGACAAAGGATCCCTGAGAATTTCTTTGGAGTTTCGTTTGGCAAGCCAGGCAGCCTTCATCATATTATCTCCCTTTCATTAAGTAAGATGAACGCATTTTCCAATGTATCGGCGCCTGTTTGATCAAGTAATTCGCCAACAGTTCCTATGGCCTTAATGCGCCCTTTATACATGATCGCCACTCTGTCCGACAAAGCTTCGGCTTCTTCCAGGTAGTGCGTTGTAAGAATAATGGTCTTCTTTCCTTTTAGTTGCCGGATGATAGCCCATAACTCCCTTCGCGCAATAACATCCAGGCCCAAAGTGGGTTCATCCAGAAAAAGGATTTCAGGTTCGGTTATTAAAGCCATTGCAACGCTTAATCGACGTTGCATTCCGCCTGAAAGTAACCGGGCTTTTTTCTTGCGTACATCCGAAAGGTTAAAAGCGGCAACCATTTCATCTGCCTTTTGCGGAATATCATGTCTGGAAAATCCATATATACCGGCAATCATTTTAAGGTTCTCAATAACATTCAGATTGGGAGCAATAGCTGTTTCCTGCGGCGAAACATTTATTCTTTGTTTAATGTATTGTGCATCCTTAATCAAATGCTTATTCATGATGGTTGCTTCTCCCGTAGTGGGTCTCATCAGGCAGGAAAGCATCTTTATTGTTGTGGTTTTTCCGGCTCCGTTCAGCCCAAGGAGAGAAAACAATTCTCCCCGTGCAATGAACAGGTTCAAATCATCTACAGCAACAACATCCCCGAACTTCTTTGTTAAGTGTTTTGCCTCAATCATATCACATTGACAGTATTTATCCGCTGTTCTTTATATCATTTGCTCCAAAATGCGCAAAACATGTTTCCATTCGTCACTTAAACGAATCATGTGATCTTCCATACTGTTCAGTTTACCTTCTTTTGCCTCTTGCTCCATGAGTGAGGCAATTTTAGCCAGCTTACCGTAACGGGCCGTAAGCGCTCCACCTTTTATATAATGGGAAAGAGCCGCAATTTGGCGTGCATCGCCAGAAATAACGGTCTTTTCCAGTGATTCTATTTTCGCAGCCATATCTGCTTTTGATACAATGATCATCTCTTCAACCATCTTACTGTCTCCTTCCAATGCATCCAGGAATTCTTTATAATTGAAGTGAGTCCTTGGATCGTCAAAAGCACTCAAATATTTATACAGTAATTCTTCGAGTTTGTTCCTGTCGATGGGCTTGGGAAGGAACTCGTCCATGCCGCTGTCAATAGCTTTTTGCTGTTCTTCTTTTAAAGCACCTGCAGTTAGTGCAATAACAGGCAGACGGCCAATAACGTTATGGCTCGCTTCCCAGGCTCTGATCTCTTTAGTGGCCTCCAATCCGTCCATTTCAGGCATCTGAACATCCATAAGCACCATATCTACACGCTCCTTACAGACCATTTCCACCGCCTGTTTCCCGTTTACGGCTTCCCTTACAAAAGCATCGGGCAGGATACTGTTGATATATGACTTAACCAACATCATGTTCATGGGTATGTCTTCGGCCACCAAAATAACCGGGTTATCGACAGTACTGTGTTTTTCTTTGTCTGGCACGCCGTTCTCATTACAGGCCTTCTTTTCCCTGACAGTAGTTTTTCCGTACATCGAGCGGATCTGATCATATAAAATATCTGCACTGATAGGTTTTACCATATGAAAACGAATCCCCAGTTCTTTACACTGCCCTCGTAACGATTGTTCGTCCGAGGAACTGTGCAGCAGTATCAGGGGCATATTTTCCGGTTCGAGTTGTAATTTCTCACGTATCATCCGTATGACCGCACACCCGTCTATGTAAGGCATATGATAATCTATAATAAGCAAATCAAACAATTGGTTTTCCAGGAGCGTCAATGCGGAAAGTCCGTTGTCGCACTCCGTGCAGGAAACGCCCCAGTGTCTGAAATTTTCCACAAGTATCTTCCTGTTAGAGGCATTGTCATCTACAATTAGGACATTTTTAACGGGAAGAGGTCCGACATTACCCGGGTCTTCTTCGTGAAGAACCCGACAATCGGTCTCAATGGAAAAATAGAAAGTGCTTCCCTCGCCCCATTGACTCTCCATTTCAATGGCCGAGCCCATTTTTACGGCCAGCAGATTGGATATGGTCAGGCCCAGGCCGGTACCGCCGTATTTACGGGTAGTGGAACTGTCTGCCTGTGTAAAAGCTTTAAACAATTTGCCCTGTTGAGCTTTTGTGATGCCTATTCCCGTATCACGCACATAAAATGTATATCTTCCCCGGCCAGGTTGCAACGGGGTAAATGTAACCTTCATTTCTACTTCTCCTTTTTCTGTAAACTTCACGGCATTGCTCAGCAGGTTGGTCAATACCTGTTTGAGCCTTACAGGATCTATAACGGCCATACAGGGAATGTCTGGAGGTATATTGAGCAGCAATTCCAGCTTTTTTTGAGAAGCATGGAACTTGATGATATCTATGGTCTCCTTCAACAACCTCACAATGTTAGTTTCTACGAGTTCAAGTTCAAGTTTTCCTGCCTCAATCTTAGAGAAATCCAATATATCGTTAATAATATCCAAAAGTGCTTTTCCGGAGGTATTCGCATTTATGGCATATTCTTTCTGAACATCATTCAAATGCGTTTTCAGTAAAAGATCTGTAAAACCTATTACTCCGTTCAGAGGAGTACGGATTTCGTGGCTCATATTGGCCAGAAATTCAGATTTGGATTTGCTGGCCTTCTCTGCCTCCTCCTTTGCCTGTCTGAGCATTTTTCTGTTATCAATCTGTATCTGGACATTGTCCAATAATTCGGCAAATACAACCAGTATCTGTCTTTCCCTTTCGGAAAAAACATGGTGCTCATTCACAAAATCAAACCCCACAAAGCCGGTAAGTTTCTTTTTGGTCCAGAGCGGCATAGTCAGGAGCGTTAGAACCTGCTGGTTTTCCAACAGTTTTCGCAGTGCATCGTCTGGAGGTAATTCGGCTGTATCGTATATAAACAGTTCTTTCCGTTCCTGGTGAGCTTTAATCAGCCGGGAAATGTATTCATTGGGGACCTCCTGCATGTTATCAATTTGGGGTATAATACCCTCGGCACACCATTCATAGGTATTTGTAAATGTGTTTTTATCAAAATCGTAACTGAATACATATGACCGATCCGCGCCAACGAATTCTCCCATAATTTGCAGGGCATTCATGATGGTTACATCTGCCTTTTCCAATGGCGTATTAATGAACGATTTTGCCATATCCACCAACAGAAGCAGTGTATTGTAATGTGCATGCTGCTCGGTAATGTCAATCATGTAAGTCAGGTAATATTTTGTATTCTGACTCTCAATAATTTCTGCAGACAAAATTCCATTCCTTAATTTGCCATTTCGCGTTCTTATGGTAATTTCCCGGTCCTTTATACGGCCCCCTTTTTCCAACTTTGATGCTATTATCCGGGGCATTTCGCGGTTAGCAAAAAGATTCAAATCCATTATACTTTTACCAAACACCTCTTCTTTCTGGTACCCGAGCACATCCAAAAACGCATCGTTTACATCTTTGAACCGTCCGTCCGGATAGCCGTAAAGAGCCACTAGTGCAGGATTGTGACGGAACAGACGTTCAAAGCGTTCAAGAGCTTCCGTCTCCGAGGTGAGATTTTTGATCACACCAAAAATACAGTCTTCTTTATCCCACTTTCCAAGGGAAAGCCGTGTGTCCACCGGAAACAGGGTGCCGTTTTTTCTCAAAATCGGAATAGCAACCGAGTCTCTTTTCCCCTTAAGGACAATGGATAACAATTTCTTAATTTCATCTACTTTACCGGGCGGGTGAATGCCAAGAAGTCCGATTTTTTTGAGTTCTTCCACAGTATAACCCGTTTCTGCGATGAATGCATTATTTGCATGAAGTATTCTCCCGTCCTTTTTCACTATTAGGACCATGTGATGCAGAGAATCAAAAAAGGTCCGAAAGTTGGCTTCGTTTGCTTCGAGCTTCTCCTGAAGTGATTTACGGATAGTAATATCTCTTGCCGCAGCATAGATAAGGTTGCCTTTCGGTTTAGAACGCCATTCAATGTAACGGTAACTGCCGTCGTGGCATCGGTAACGATTCACGAAATTCAATACTTCTTTGTCTTCTCTCAATTCGCCAAGCGCCTGTAACGTACTCTGCATATCGTCCGGATGGATATAATCCAGGAACTTATGCTTCAACAGCTCATCTATGGGATATCCCAGGACGGTTTCCCACTGTTTATTCAACTTGTAAAACGTTCCGTCCATACCGGTAATACACAGAAGATCCAGGTTCACTGAGAAAAAACCATCCATCTCTTCAGCCTGCTTTTTCTGCTGGGTAATGTCTGTAAACAAGGTTGTAAAAAATCCTTTTTCACTGGAAAATACCTGCACCTGATACCACCGTTCCAAAGAGTGGGAATATTGTTCGAAAGTCTTACCATCTCCGCTTAGGGCGACAGATCCATAGAAAGAGATCCAGTCAAAGGGATCATTTATGATCTCGGGAAGGATTTCACGAACGGTTTTACCCACAATGTTCTTTGCTTCGAGCCCAATAATTGTTTCAAATGCCGGATTAACATTTATGAAACGGTAATCTGTGGGAAGGCCGGCATCGTCAACAAGTATTTGATGATGTGCAATGGCAAAGGGGGAATGATAAATAATGTTTTTTGCAATTTGAGTTTCCATAACTTTACGTTTGGCCTGACGTAAAGTTAATTATATTATCGATTACTTGTACTGCTGCAACACCCAATCATGGATTGCCAGAGGCTCCTCATTCCCAAGGAATAAGAAGGACAATGGCTTGATAATATCGTGACCTGCTTCACTGTTTGTAAAATACACCAGTATCCGTCCGGGAGTTGAGTTGCTTTTTGGAACGATCAGAAAAAGTGATTTGAAACGACCGTTGTCTCCCCAATGGAATACAACCTCTCCAAGCGTCCCGTGTTTTTCAATTCCCAGGCCGAGCCCCCAGAACACATGCCGGTCGCAGTCCCTGGGATGACCTGGATACCGCACGGCATTCACCCGGGGAAAGAACATGGCATCTCTGCTTTGACGGCTAAGTCCGGCTCCTTCGTTCAAAGCAATAAGAAATTTCATGTAATCTCCGGCCGTTGTCCTGAGTGTATAGGCAGCATTTGCCCTCGGGAAACTTCCCGGTCCCCTGTTTTCACCCTCTCTGGTATAACCGTCAGCCGCCAGGGTATCGTATTTGCATAACCATTCATAGGACGAGGCGTGCATCCCCAAAGGAATAAAAACCTCTTCCCTGGCGATCTCTTCCAGCCCTTTCCCTTTTATACTTTCCACCGCACGCTGAAGAAAAGCAAATGCCTCACCCGAATAGCTGAAAGCGGAATCCGGCCTGAACAAAAAAGATATTGGAGCGTCAGGCCAGTCGGAAGAGCCCGGAGAGGCCGCCCAATTGGGAAGACCGCTTGTCTGACTGAGCACTATCCTGGCTGTTAATCTGCCGGCAAGTTCCCTGTCGGTAAACCTGTTTGCCTGCGTGTAACAAATAAGCGGTGTGTCCGGATCTATTTCGCCCCGGTCAGCCATTTTCATGATTATATATGCCATCACGGGTTTACTGAGCGATGCTGCCTGAAAAACAGTGAAACAGTCTGCGCGGGGACAGATCTCAGGTACCGTTGAAACCTCAAACACAGTCAGGCTGTCGCCTTCACGGTATGCAACCTGTAAGAGCGGAATGCCCGCCTCTGCCGCTATTCGGTACGTCTCGTCACGAAATGTCAGTGAAGGTGAGAAAAACAAGACAGTCCACACCGGCAATATAATATATTTCAAGATAGAAACCATAATCGTTTTTATAACTTACCGTGGCTCCTTTATCCGGGATTGTAACGTCGCTATGCGGTTCTCTCGTTCAAATGAATAGGTTTTGTCCTTCATACGGCAATATTCCAGGAGCCATAATGCCTTATCTGTAAAACCAAGTTTTTCAAGAATCAGGGAAAAATCTTCTATGTTCTTCAGATTGAATCCTTCCTGTGATTCCAGGTATCTGATTGCATCCTGTCTGTCCATCTGAATAAAGCCTGCCAGATGGAAATCTGCCAGATCCTGTAAATCCATGGCGGTTTCTTCCAGCTGTTTGTTATCCTGCACAGAAGCATTTCCCGATTTGCTAAATAATCTGGAAATGATCTTTTGCAAGATCATTCCAATCTTTTCTATTTCACGTAAAATATAGTCCCTTTGTTCCATTAATCACTCATTGTTGGCTTTGCTAAAAGATTCAACCGCTCCTTTTATAAAATCTGCCGGTAGTCCGGTGGCCACGGCAATTTCTTCTGCTGTCATACCTTCTTTAGATAGTCTGTAAGACAGGTATTCCATTGACTCACCCACTTCAACAATATGTTCATCGGGATCATAAAATCTCACTACGCGCTGTCTCCAGGGTTGTTCCCTCATTTGATGAACAAAAATCACCTGGTTTTCCAGGAGTTTGGCCACAAAACTTTCCAGATCATCAAACTCGAAATACAGTTCAAAATCGTTGCCGCCAGGCCGGATCTCCTTGTTACCAATCAGTTCTTTATAGTGGGATCTCAAATGAATGGCAAAACCACCGGCAAAGGACACATTCTGTCCAAAGTCAAATGCGACTTTCTGATTGAGTACATTCTCATAAAATATGCGGGAACGCTTAATATCAGTAACAGTGATCAAAGGGCAAATAAATTTCATCATATATACAGTCTGAACAACTTAATCTTCCTGAGCAATATACCCGTAAGCCAACTGAGGGCAAAAGAGAGTATAAATGTAATCATAAACTTCAGAAAAGCCGGCATGTTGAACTTCAGTAAAACAAATTGTGTCCAGACTACAAAAATATAATGAACAAGATAGATAAACCCGCCCCTTTTTTGTTCAGGCTTCTGAGATGTGTAGAACGAATTTGGATCTGGCCGGAATTATCCATAAAGGTCAGTTTTGTCATTATATTTTTCTAACGTTCTTTTGAGTAATTGCCGAATTTCACAAACGAGCCATTCCGGCTCAATAACCTTCACTGTATCTCCGTGCCTGAGGATTTCCTGCTTAACCACAAAACATGACACAAGCTATTCAGATATGGGAAACCTCGCGCCCGCGGAGGGAAGGACCAATTTGCGCCGCAAACAGAGAGACGTTTTCATTAGGTTTCCGGCGGCATGACCGTCAAGGGTCAAACATGGGAAAACGTCAAGCGTCTATTATTCAGCTATATACAAGAAGTCGGCATTTGACCCTTGCTTTAGCCATCACGTATTCATTGGGTTTCCGGCGAGCATAGTGTCAATGGTCAAACTCAGAAAAACGTCAATCGTCTATTATTCAGCTACATACAAGAAGCCGACATTTGACCCCTGCTTTGTATTGGAGCAGAAGAAAGTCCCAGGTCGCGTCTGGCTGCACCACTGCATAGAACGCCACAAGCTATTCAGAAAAGGGAAACCTCGCGCCCGCGGAGGGAAGGACCCATTGGCTGCGCCAATGGGAGGCGTTTCCCATTCTGAATAGCCTGTAGGAAGTTCTTGACCAGATGGGCGGAGGGATTGTGACAGACAAGTGTGCAGACCTCCGGAAACCCCCGCTGACCTTACCCAACCGCTATTATATCATCCAGCACCTGATCCAATGGTGTGAAATCCATGCCTAAATTCTTTTTTGCCTTGTCGTTAGAATAAAAATTCTTTACGGTTAATATTTTGGTATTCACAGAGGAGAAATCCACGGGGATTTTCAAAAACCGGCACAGATCGCCTACCCGGCCGGCAAAACGCAATATCAGATTGGGAATGAGAATCAATACGGTTTTTTGGCGATTATGTTCTGCAACCTTCTTGAAAAATTCCCTGTAGGTAAGATTTTCATTAGCAATAAGAAATTTCTGGCCGCTCTCTTTCAAATCAAAAGCTTTAATTATTGCCCGGGCAACGTCCCCGACGTACACAAAGTTTTTGCCGCCGCCCGGATAGAATACCACCCGTTTGTCAAGCGCCATATGAAGCAATTTTGCCGAGCCGTTTTTTTTGGAAAAAGGGCCCATCATAAACGTCGGACTTAGGGTGGTAACATTCAGTTCGGAAGAGGCCTTGTCCACAATATCCTGAGCCAGTTTTTTGCTCACGGCATAAAACGACATAGTAAAGGGGCTTCTCATGGGCAGCTCCTCGTTCCCGGGATCTGATATACTGCCGTAGCCATATGTATTTGCCGTACCGATATAAACCAGTTTTTCTACGTTGTTTTTTATGCAGGCTTCAATTATGTTCCGGGTGCCTGTTACGTTTGCGTCACTATAATCTTCCATACTCAGCAAGTTCTGCGATGTATTGGCCGCCACATGCACTACATACCGGCACCCGCATATGCCCATATTGAGCTTATCTTTTGAAAGCAAGTCCCCTTCCAGAAGATGGAGATTTTTAAGTTCCGGATTAACAAAGCTCCCTTTTCTGCGCACCAGGGCAACAACCCCGAAGCCTTTCCCGAGGAGCATAAGAACCAGGTTTGTACCTAATAAGCCGTTAGCTCCGGTAACAAAAACTTTATCCATAGTCATTTGTTACATAAGCTCTCTTCTAACGGCTCTGGAAAGCAATGGCAATCTTATCCAGATAGGAAGAACCTTCAGGACAAGCCAGTTGAATCCGTTTAGCATAATAAGTGTATCGCGCTTAAAAAGTTGTCTTACGGATATCTCTGCCACTTTTTCCGGCGAAAGCAAACCCAGCTTCCCCCAAAAACCCTGCTTGTCAATTCGGGCGGTAATTTCCGGGTTGGTCCTCATGGGTCCCGGATTTACCACGCTAATGAAAACGTTGGTCTTTTTGTATTCTTCGTATAATCCCCGTGTAAACGAATGAACAAAGGCTTTTGAAGCGGGATAAACTGTTTTAAATGCTATAGGACTGAAAGCCGCCATACTCGATACATTCAGCACATACGCTTTTTCCTGCATTTTCAAATTGGAAAACAATTGCCTGGTCATTACGGTTGTTGCCATAACGTTCAATTGAATAATGGTATTTATATAGTTTACGTCCGCCAGGTCAAAACGGCGCGTTCCTCCAACACCGGCATTATTAATCAAAACTGACACAGAGTACTTTACGTTGATATTACTCGTAACGTTAATAATATTTTCAATTTTGGTCAGGTCAGTTTCGTAATAGACCGAGTCGTTTTTGTAGCGGTTTTTTATTTCATTACAAATAACATCCAGACCCCGGCCGGGCAAGTCAATCAGAATGGTGCCGAAACCCTTGCTGGCCAGTTCAAAAGCAAATGCTTTGCCCAGACCTCCGGCACCACCAGTAACAATTGAATACGTTATATTTCGGATTGTTTCCATCGGGAATATTTTCCCAAATATTATGCGTTTTTCTTTAACCTGGAAACACGCTCCCTGAGGTTTATGACATGTTCTTCATCGGTGCAGTTCGGGTCTTTCATCCCTTTAAACAATTCACAGGGAAGTTCTGCACATTGGCCGCAACCGGCATATTTCCTATCCATAACAGAACACTTGTATAGCGGGCAGACTCCGCCGGGGACATGTTCTTTTGCCCAAAAAGGCGCACCCAGAACCAGGTAACAACCCTGGCATTCATTGCCGAAAAAGTTACATTCATTGCATATTAATCCGCAGGCAGACAGTAATTGATTATCCATAATAGTTTCTTTTAAGTATATAGTCCAAAGTTATATAATTTCACGGTAAGGTAAATAATTACTACTTTCGACAAATAAAAAACCATTAATATGATAATTACAGACTGGAAAAAACAAGAAATCAAAGATACACCGCATAAGGTGGATGTCCGTTTGCTGTATGAGAAGAGCGATGCCCAGGTTATGCACATTAACCTGCAACCGGGAGAGGCGCTTAAGCCGCACATAACACCTGTGGATGTGTTCTTTTTTGTGCTTGAAGGGTGTCCGACCATACAGGTAGGCAGCGAAGAACAGAAAGTGAAAGCCAATATGCTGGTAGAAAGTCCTAAAGACATAGTGCATTGCCTTTATAACCACAGCGACAAACCGGCACGTATCCTGGTTGTTAAAACGCCTAAACCCGTAACTAACGCCCGGCTGCTGTAAGAATTATACATTTCCCTGCCATTCTTCCTGAAATTCAACAAGGAACTGCTCCATGTATTTATGTCTGTGCTCCGCCATGGACCTTCCGGTTTGTGTATTCATCATATCTTTGAGCAAGAGTAGTTTTTCGTAAAAATGATTGACAGTGGGAGACGTACTGTTTATGTATTCCTCCTTTGTCCTGTGAACTACCGGCATGATATGAGGGTTGAACAGTTCCCTCCCTTTGTATCCCCCGTAATTGAATGCCCGGGCAATCCCTATGGCACCCATTGCATCCAACCGGTCTGCATCCTGGACAACAGCCAGCTCGGTGGATCTGAATGCCTGCGTGTGGCTGACACCTTTGAAAGAAATGTTCGCTACGATTTTTTCTACGTGCGCTATAACCTCTTCTTCAACCCCGAGTGAAGCAAGGAACTCCCTCGCCTTTCGGGGCCCAACGGTTTCATCGCCTCCGTTAAATTTTGGGTCCGCAATATCGTGAAGCAACGAGCCAAGTCCAACAATAAAAAGATCTGCCGGTTCACTCCGGGCTATCTGTATTGCTAACTGCCACACCCTAAAGATATGCCACCAGTCATGCCCGCCTTCTGCCCCGGATAAGGTGTCTTTGACAAAACGCACAGTATGTTGAAGAACAGCATTTCGCTCCATATCAGATCCACTTTTCAAATGTTCGTTCTTCTGCTGATATTTCCCTGATTGTTCCGGGTAACCCTGAAATATTAAAATATCTGACCGGTTTCCCGGTTTTTGAAAACATTTGTATTTCGGCCAGGACCCCATCGCTGATCTCCCCATACACCCACAGTTCGTCGCATCTGTACAGGAGGTTGTTGTTCCCGTTCCTTACCAGGTCTCTGTCAACCAGTTCATACAGAAAATAACCGAACAGATTAAATGGATTCACGGGGACTACTCCCTGCTGGAATGCATGTTGGCAAATCAACATTCTCTGATGAAAATTTTTGCAGGACTGAGCCGTGAAAACCACTTTCTTTTCCTGCTGCAGGCTTAAGGCAATGTGTTTTGATTCTTTCATTCTTCTTGGTGATAAAAATTGTGTGATATCAAGTTAAGGGAAAACTCAATTGGAGAACCAGTAATTGAGCTTAATCATAAAAACGTTGCCGGGGAAGACATCTCCCATAAGTTTGTAACCCTCTCCAAAAGAGAAAGATCCGCCTGCATCGTATCCGGTCCTGTCCTGGGACCATACAAAATATAAGGTAGAACCCGGCCTGTACTCCCAGCGCAACACCAGGTTGCTGCGGAATTGCTGATAATTGAATCCCGGATTGTCAATTTTCAGATCAAATGTTCCGTCTCCGTCGCTATCCAGCATATAGTTCTTCCCGTTACGCTCAAAAGGAACTTTCCTGAACCGATTTTCATACGTATCATCCATGGGACGGGTAATCTCTTTTAAATGAGTATAATCCCCAATAGATACAAAGGGACTGCCATAGTACTGAACAGTCAGTTCCGGCGTGATGGCCCAGTCAACACGCAGAGTCAAACCCAGGTTACGGTTGTCTACCGTTCCCAGCAGCCATGCCGGGGACGTGGTCAGGCGGGAGAACCGTCCAATATATTGCAGCTCATCCAAATTCCTTTCGTAAACCGCCTTACATGATAAGAGCAAATTCGAAAAAGGCCGGTAACTCATTTCGGGCGCTAAATAGAAAAATTTTGAATTTCCGGTAAGTGCATGATAGTATGCGGCGTATACACCAAAATTCATTTTTTTTGAATGGTCGGAATAAACACCTGCTTCATATTGTAAGTAATCGGGGACTTTCATAGCCATTCCCCCGCGAAGCAATTTTTCATCCACTATTCTGAATTTGTATTGTGCTTCCAGAAAGACAGACCAATGGTTGCGCAATTCAAAATCTGAATCGAGCTCAAAACCTGAATAAAGGCCTCTTCCCTGAAAATTCCATGCATTTTCCTGCGACAGGGTAATGTCGTAATTTTTGAAAATCCACTGGTTATCTTTCTCCACATACGCTACATTGGTGCTGTTCTTTATATTATTTGACAGTTTCATGAAGCCCAGGTCATTGAACTCCAGGCCGGGGGTACGAATCACAGCTACTTCACTATAGCGCCAATGGCCCTTGCTCCACCGTCCTATCCTGAAAAACGCGCCCAGACCGCTCATTCGTGTGCTTGTGGTATCGTATGGCAACCCGCTTCCGGGCCTTTGGTAATACCTCGCCGGAGCGGTTTGCAGCCTCCGGATAGCTTCTTCGTCTCCGCCAATATGGGTACCGAGGGCCTTGAATTCCATGAAATACTTTCGGTCTGCCCAAAATTTTGTAAAATCGAGGCCGAGGCTCAATGCATCCCTCCCGAGGAAGTCCAGGTGTTCATCACGGATGGCCCGGTGCGTATGAGTGATCATTCCGCCCAGAATAGTGTTTCCCCGGTCAAAATCTTTCTGGAAACGGCCTATAAGGTAATTGGTCAACGGCTCCACCGTTTGCACGGAATCTATGCCATTCTCATATATTTGCGCATTGGCCTTAAGGGTTACCGCCTCGAGTATTCCCACGGAAAGGCCGCCGGCGGTTCTTCCCGAGATTTTCGCCGCACCGCCTATGGTGGTGAATTCGGGCATTTTCATCATCGCAGCCCCGGGATTATAAGAAGGTGTATGCCCTATCCGACGGGAATAAAAAAGCTCGTCCCCGTCAAAATCAAACGTGAAGATGTTCTTGCCCTCGATAAAAAACGGCCGCTTCTCCTCAAAATATGTCTCAAAGGCTGTAAGGTTCATCTGGGAAGGATCGGCCTCGACCTGCCCGAAATCGGGATTTATGGTGGCATCCAGAGTGAAATTGTTCGACAGGCCGACCTTGGCATCCAATCCGGCCCTGGCTCCAAGGCTTACCCCTTTGGCATAAGGATTTCCCTGAATCTTTTTATTGGTGATGACACTGCCCGAAATATAGGGAGCCAGTTCCATCCGGCGGTTTTTTGGTAATTCCTTAAGGCCGTGTAACTCACCAAAAGTATATACGCCGCCTGTCCCGTCGTTAGCCATTAACTTCCAGTGACTTTCTTCCTGCAAACGGTTGACATACCTCCATGAATTGAACCCCCAGATCTGATCACAGGAAGGGCTGTAACGCAATTGGCTCAGGGGAATTCTGAACTCTGCCGTCCAGGCGTTTTCTTCATACGCCACTTTCACATACCATACGGCATTCCAATTTAAATCCGTGTTATCATCGGAGAGCCATATATCCATTTTCTGTCCGGCCGCTGTTACAACAAACTCAAAGGCTGTCCGGCGGTCATAATAACTGTCCAGTTGTACGCCCACCATATCGCCCAAATAATTATCCCTGCGTCCCAGCCGTTTTGTAATTTTTGCCATATCGTCATACGACCTGATAGCAACATACAGATTTTTATTATCATACAAAACTTTTATTTCGGTTTTATAAGACGGTGCCGTATTATATACCGGAACATATTGTTTGTAATCGGTTTGCCACTCGCCCGCACCCCAACAGGCATCCTCCAGCCTGCCGTCAATAAGAGGCGCGTTCTCTGTTCGCAATGCCTTATAAACTCTTTTTTGAACGGTGTCTCCCTGAAAAAGCCGCCCGGCAGAATATGCAGCATAAGGAAAGAGAACTGCCGTGAGCAGAAACAGGATTGGCAGTATATATAATTTCCTGTTCAAATTACTGAGATCTTTACTACTAAGTTATATATATATATTTTATACCGGAAATATATTGTCCGTTAAAATTCACTGCCCTGCCCAAACACATTTGTTTGAGCAGGGCAGCAACGGATATCCAATAATCCGGACAAGCCCCTGAATCACGCACAAAACGCTTTGGCATCAAATCCTGGGCTTGTGGATAATGCGGATGATGAGCGACGCTACATAGATGAGTCCGCCGTAAATAATGGGGATCAATCCCACTTTTATTCCACCTGCCATGACACTCATTGAAACATCTCCTGCCTGCTGTATGGCATCGCATACCTGGGAAAAGCCCAGGAGCGTGGACAGGATGCCGGTGATCAACGCCAGCAGACCAATTTCTTTAGTCCAGGCAGGAGCTTTCCAGGCTGCAATGATTAAAAATACCAACTCAATTGTCAAAAGTCCCATAAAAAGAGGACCACCACTAATGAATAATTCTAACATAATCTTTTGTTTTAGTTGTTATCACAAAAGTACATTGGCATCACAGGTTATCAAAGGTCAAAACCGTTCCGCAAGGTGCAAAATCCGTCTGTCGGCTTTCAAGTACCGGCAACATGCATAATAATTTTCACGGATTGCCTATTTTTGAACATGAGAAAGTATTTCAACATTGGGTACTGGCTGGTGGTTGTGCTGTTGATGAGCCTTATTTTTTCGAGTGTCGTGGACGGGTATTCCAAAGCCCTGCTGCTGGCTGTAATGTTCCTGCCCGGAGCCTTGCTCGCCAAATACCTGATGAGGGACCTTTCCTTTACAAACCGGCGCAAAGGCATCCTGCACTGTATCTGCCTGGCTGTCTCCACCCTCCTTACAGAGTACCTGTGTATCATTTTTACCAGCTGGTACCTGTTCAAACTCTATCCGGGAAATCTGCCCGACCTTATCTTCAATCCGGTTCTCATTTGGATTCTTCTGGCGGCCTTTATCGCGCTGGAACGCATTATTGAATATTACCTGATAAAGACCGTGCCGCCCGACGAATACATCACATTCATCTCCGAACGGAAAAAAGTTTCCGTTCGGACAGATTCCATATTGCTGGTAGAATCGAGGGATTCAGAAGTTCTTATCCGGATGGCAGATCAAACAGCATACCGTACCAAAATGAAAATCTCGCAATGGGAATCGGTGCTGGACGACCGGTTTATCAGGGTACACCGTTCTTACCTGATTAACGTGAACCACATTGAACACACCACAGCCAGCCAGGTGACCGTAGGCAGTTTCACGATAGAAGTTTCCAGAAAGTACAGGGACACTTTCCGGCGGTCAGTACAACCGCCTCAAAATTGCTGATGCAACCGGGCAATTCCTTAGCTTGCAAAGCATTTCTTTAACACGGTGAAGAACTGACGCAAGATATTTAGAAAGGGTAACGCCTCCCATTGGCTGACGCCAATGGGTCCTTCCCTCCGCGGGCGCGAGGTTTCTCTTTTTCTAAATATCTTGTGAGGTTATTCGTTTGTGTTGTGCAGGTTTTAGTTTGGATTGTGGGAGTTTTGGATTGGTGCCGGCTGAAAGGATGCTGGCCAAATTAAGGAAAGGCAAACCCGGATTACCGCGCAACGCCAAATTTGCGGAATTTAAACACCAGTATATCAAGTGTTTGAAAATCACAAAATTTCTCATGCGCGGTACTCCGGGTTTGCCTCCTCTTTATTCAGGCAACAACCTGTATGCTTTGCTTAAAAACAAAGGATATGTGGGCTCGTGTTTAAACATGTTCAAATAATACAGAACAATCAGGTCATTATCCGGATCTATCATGTATTCCGTGCCCAGCATGCCTCCCCAGGCATAAGCACTATTTGAAACCTCCGGAACGGGCTTTTTCAGTTCATTATATAATTCAAAGCCGAGGCCGAATCGGAAGCCCGCTCCCCCGGAGTTCACTTCAGGCAACCTGTTGACCGTGGTCATAGCCTCTACCGTCTCGGCTTTTAAAACCTGTCGGCCGTTGAAAGTGCCTTTGTTAAGCATCATCTGGCAAAACCGGGCGTAATCCTCAATGGGACCGTTCAGCCCTATGGCTCCTTCACAGTATGACTGATCGGAGCAAATTGTTCCCAGGGCAAACATGTTCATCATTGTGGCAGGCTCCAGCTTTCCGTCAACAGAGTTGTACGGCTTAACAAAGCGTTCCAGCATATCAGGCGCATAAAACCAGTCGGTATGCTCCATTCCCAGAGGCTCAAGGATGGTTTCTTTAACATATTCGCGCAGGGGTTTGCCCGAAATGCGCTCTATCATATAGGCCAGCATGTTGGTGCTCACATGGTAATTCCACTCGGTTCCCGGATCAAATCCCAGTGGGTATTTAGCCAGATCCAGCATAGCCTCTTCCAGGGTCTTGAAGCTGCTTTCCCCCACATAATAGCTGTGCTGCCCGCAGGGAGCTGCTGAATTATCGGCTGCGCCGGATGCGGCCTTTGCTGCCTCGGCCCCGCGGATTTCACCCACCAGCCCTGCTCCGAGCCCCGAACTGTGCGACATTAAATGCGCAAATGTCATTGTCGCGGCCACCGGACGGGTTTCGAACGTGCCATCGGAATTGACTTTTGTCACCACCTGGTCCGGAATTCCCGGAAAATACTTTGACACCGGGTCATCAACTGCCACCAGTCCCTTCTCCACCAATGTCATAAACGCAGCGGTGATAATAGCTTTTGTCTGTGAAAACAGCACATAGTAATCTGCTGTTGTGGCGGGAATCCGGTTCTCTACGTCTTTCCATCCAAAGGCTTTATGATAGATCACGTTCCCTTCTTTAGCCACAAAGGCCGTAACACAACTGACTTTGCTATCGTCAACAAACGACTGTAACAGCGAATCCACGCTTTTCATTTTTACCGAATCAATTCCCAACCGGGTCAGGTCCGGGGTGTGGTTAAAATTTTGCGGCAATTTTTCCTTTGCAGGGCCGCTACATTGCCAGGCAATCATGGCCGGCAACAGAATTAACAGTGCGATGTTCTTTTTCATAAATATTCAGGCAATTATTCAGGTAATTATTCAGGTTATAGGGGCACTAAGTTAAGATTTTATGCCGAGATAACAGTAGGTTACGCTGCGGCTCTTCTATTGTGAGGAAATGGGAAATTGCGGAGTTTCTGAGGCAAAACCCGTGTTTCGCGCAGGGTAAACCCGGATTACCGCGCAGCGCTCAATTTGCAAATTTTAAACACCTGCATATCAATTACTTGAAAATTCCAAAATCTTTCTTGCGCGGCACTCCGGGTTTGCCACCTCTTGGAGGGAAACCTCGCGCCCGCGGAGGGAAGGACCCGGTTGCGCCAGCAACCGGGAGGCGTTTCCCGCACTAAATATCTTGTGGCGTGCTTACAATTAAATGAAGTAAATCCGTGAGCTGCTGCTGGTCCTCTATTCCCTGATTCCCAGTTTGAAGTGCAGTAATTTGGGTATTTCTCCAATGTAGGGTCCGCCCCAGTCGGTCTCGTCTCCGTTAAGAACCCGGATCATTTGAAACTCGCCGTTTTCATAATAACCTTCCATGACTTTGAGATATTGCCAGGCTTTTCCTTCGTTTTTTCCAACAGGGTTGAACGTAAAACGGCAGGTAGTGCCTGCGGCCAGGAATTCGTTTTCATCCAGTTTGATAATCATAGCCTTCCCGTTGCGGTTTTCGGGCTGCGGATCCTGAAGGAGGTCCAGCCTTTGTCCTTTTCCGAACATAATTACGGCTTCCCAGTCGCCCAGATCAAGGCGTTGTATCTGGCCACCTTTCTCGGGCTCAACTACAGAGCGGATGCGGCCTTCAAAGCCCCATTGAGCCAGTTTCCCTGCCATAGGAACGAGCAATTTGTATTCTTCGAACAACGGATCGGAACGGTCATCGGCGGCTCCGCCCCAACGGCTGTCTATTCCAAATGGAGAAAAGCCTATTCCTTTTTCTATCACTTTATACAAGTACTTCACATGATTCCCCGTTTCGGGAACCATAAGCACGTTATCCGGACGGGCATACAAATCGATTATTTTCAAAACCGTCTCGTCTCCGGATAAATATATATCGGGTGCTACAAAGTCGAGAGACGGTGCAGCTGCTTTCCATATGGGAATCACGTTATCTGTGGGACCACCACTTTCATAGTGAGTTGCGGGAGGATTGGAGAGCGGATCGCGCAAGGCGGCGTTTGCGTACATGGGCAGCGGGTTGACCGCTTTCCCGGCAGCAGCCACATTCTCTATGTAACTGGCCACGGACCATGCATGGAAATACTCATCGGCATCCTTGCCAAAGACTTCCGCCCAGGTACCTTTGGCATCGGCTGGAATGTTCAGCTGTTTCAACACCCCGGCCTGGAGCAAGGCCTCCGGAACGGGCTGTTCAAAAAGCTGTTGCGCCGAGGGGGAATAATCGCGCACGCTGCCCCAGGATCCGGGTTCGTTCTGAACCTGCACCAGAATCACGGTATGTTGCGGATCGGCCTCTTTCAGGTACTTCATGAATTCGGTGAAGGCTTTTGCATCGGCTTCCATGGCCTCCCTGGCATGCGGGGAGGGAGAATCCACCGGTTGACCATCCCTGCCAATGATATTGGGATACTTCTGTGCGTCTTCTTTCATCCAGCCGGGCATGTAATGGTTGCTGCCGTTCTTCCATGTGGCGAACCACAGTAAAACCAAGCGGACATTCCTTTCCCTGGCCTGGTCCAAAACCATTTGTATCATGGAATAATCATATTTTCCGGGCTCAGGTTCAAATTGTTCCCAGTAAATGGGAATCTCCAGGGTATTGGCATGCATTGATTCAATGGTATTCCATACACCCGGAAGCATTTTGGGCCATGTAGAGGAATTGGCAGACTGACCGCCAAATATAAAGAAGGGCTTCCCGTCTACCAAAAGGGCATAGCGGCCTTCATTTTCAATAAGTTCTGGCATTTCTACCTGATTGGAAGGAGCGCTGGGAGGAGTGCAGGAAACAACCATGTTGACAAGCACAAACAAAGCCATTGTATATGCCGTGCGTACTACCGGGAAGGTTAAGTATTTCATGGCATTTCCTTAATAATAGGTTACCTGGGAAAGCTGTTCCCACGCGCCGCGGGTAAAGTCGGGAACGGCCACCGGCCTGCCGCTGTTGGCCACTGATGTACGGGAGAGTTCAATAATGGAGCTCCATTCGGCGGCATCGTACACATCCATGTCCAACGGCAGTCCGTTACGCAGGCAATACACAAGCCGGTAATCCATAATGAAGTCCATTCCTCCGTGCCCGCCAACCTCTTTGGCCTTCAGCCCCACTTCCCTGACAATTGGATGTTCGTACAGCAGAAGCAGTGAATCCAGTGCGACATCGGATAGGAAAGCGTGCCCGTCGGGTTCCAGAGCAATCCCGGGCCTGGGGTACTTTTGCGCAAATCCTTTGGTACCGCTTATCGTATGGAGGCGACTGTAAGGCCGCGGACTGGTCACGTCGTGCTGCAGCATGACGCTCTTTCCCTTTAAGGTTCTGATGACCGAGGTGTTCATATCGCCGTTCAGGTATGCGGTTTGCGCATATTCCGAGTCTTCCCTGAATTTTTCTTTTGCATAGGCAGTCATTCCAAACTGACCGGACGAAACAGAGACCAGGTAATCCATTCTGTCTCCCCTGTGGATATTCAGGATATGTGCTATGGGGCCGAAGCCGTGCGTGGGATAGAGATTCCCGTTTTCCAGGGCATTGTGTTTCAGCCGCCACATGTTCCAGTATCCGGTAGTATCGTTGAAATTCAAATACCTCAGATCATGAATATAGGCTCCCTCGGCATGCACGATTTCCCCGAATAATCCCTTTTGTACCATGTTCAGGGTTGCCATCTCAAAGAAGTCATAATTGCAGTTCTCCAACTGAATGCAGTGACGGCGGGTCTTTTCGGCCGTGTTAACCAACTGCCAGCACTCCTCAACGGTCAGCGCCGCCGGGACCTCCAGTGCTACGTGTTTTCCGTGCTCCATGGCATAAACGCCAATAGGTGTATGCAAGTCCCAGTGGGTACAAACATAGACCAGATCCACATCGGCCCGTTCGCAAACCTGTTTCCAGTCTTCGGGACCGGTATAAGACTCGGCCCGGGGCAAACCCTTTGTAACAAGGATCTCGTTGGCATTGTCCACGTTTTCAGGCACCACATCGCAAAGCGCCACCACCCGGACACCTTCCAGGAAAGTATACCTGCGGACCGCTTCCGAGCCGCGCATTCCCAGGCCGATAAAGGCAATGCGCACCGTATCCAGCGGCTCGCACCTGAGTTCCAATACATCTTTAACCCCCGGCTCACGGGGAGGCTCCGGAAATTTGATTAAATGTTGGTTGTTGTTGCACGATAGCAGAAACGCCACAGCCAAAAATGCTGTTGCAATGTAGAAAAATCTTTTCATAACTGTGAAATTGACGACATACCTAAATTATTGATTATAACCACTCCTTCCGGAGTGATGTTAAAGACAAAGCCGAGGGAGATAATATGCTCAAAGTCAAAATCGGGACTGACGGCTGCATAGCGTTCCAGCGGGAAATAACAGTATTGGAGAATGGTTTCGGATTTTGACTGTTTCTGCATAAAGGCCAGTTTGGTAAGGGTGCGTTTTAAAACCGGCTGAACAGTAGAGAAGTCGCTGAGCGGAAATTCCAAAACGGAGCCGTTGCGGTCTGTCAGGCGTATTGTAAAGTCGATAAACTCGGCATCATCTGAAATCTCCTCAGCAACTTTTTCACTTTCTTCAACTTTTTCACTTTCTTCACCCTTTTCACCTTCCTCTTCCTTCTCTTTTTCCTTTCCGGGGGGATCGGCTTTTTCGTCAGCAGCGGCCAGCGAGAATATCAGAACGGGATATCCCGAAATCACTGCGGCTTGCTCCCCGGAAGTGAGAGCACCGTCCGGCCAGCTGATCTGCCAGACGGGGGCCAGGGTATCACTCCGGGTAGTGTTCCAGCCCAGGGTGAGGGCTCGTGTATCGGAGTCGCCCCAGCTCAGCTGTAATGCCTGCTCGCGCCAGATACTCAGGTCGCAGGATTGGATCTTACTCTGCGGGACCGTTCCGGTGGTCAGGTCCAGGTCCTCGGCAAAAGTTCCTATGTAAGTGACTCCGGGTGCACGGTACTGGCTCAGATAAACGGTTTTGGGCAACCAGTGCCGGGAATGGCGGTGATCAATAAACATTTTCCTCAGGTCTTTCCGGCCTCCCAGTGTGACATCCAGAAAAGCGCTGATATAGGTTTTTGAAATGGTCATCTGGTCCTCACGGCTCAGCAATTGTCCCAGATTGTAGAAGTTGATGCGCGGAGCACGGAAATCGGTCCGGCCCCATACGCTGTTGAACTGGCCATGGTTGGCACCCCAAATGTAGATTCCGGCCACGAAGCCGTCGAATCCTTCAGTAAATCGCACCCGGTTAAACTGACGCATACCCTGGTAGGACGATACATCGGCATCGTGCGAACCCTGCAGCACCAGGTAATTGATATCGATAAGCGGTGTGCGCATGAGCCCGGGCTGGTATTGGCCGTCACAGGGCGCAATGGCTATAACTGAACGGATGTTAAAATTGAAATCATACACCTCGTTGGCATCGTCCGGATAATAAGGCAAACGGTTGAACAGCGCCGCATGGGCTACGGCCTCTCCGCCCCGCGAATGACCAATCAGGGCTATGCGCTCCATGTCTACTTTTCCGTAAAAAGGATTGTCCTCCTCTGAATTCCATTTCTTCCAGAACTGTAAATGCTTGAGCAACAGCCATCCACGCACATTATTCTCACTCCCAAGCCCTTTGAAAATATCGTAATGGGAGCCGTTCAGAAAATTCTCATCGACCGAGACCAGAATATAACCCCTGGAGGCCAGCAATGTGCCGAGGTACTCGTACCCCGGATCGGAGAAATCCTGAGCCAGGTGGTTCCCGTGTACAATCAGCACCAGCGGGAACGGTCCCTCGGCCTGAGGATACCATACCCGGCCATTGAGAGGCAACTTCTTCTGATCAAAGCCGAAATACCAGGTGCGAACTTTTCCGCTGAATCCCTTCCATGAATCCAGGAATGTGGACCCGTCCACCGGAGTTGTGATGAGGGCGGCACCCTCTCCGAACGCCTCCCGGTGCTTGTCTTTCCCGCTCCCGTAGGAAAGAGAACAAACGGTGTAGGGCCCCGGCTCACCGGGATTGCTCATTTCCAGGACGGGAGGCAGGTTTTGAGCCGAGATGGCTGCATACCGCGGCATCTCGGCCGGTTTTCCGGGATACAGCAGCCATGTCAAACCGCCGGCCAGGGCACAAACACCAACGACCAGGCACAGGATGGCCAGGATACGGTGTGCTTTTTTCACCCCGGCCCGTTTCGTGCTTAACAGCGACACACCGATCCCGATCAGAATGCAGCAGCCGGCGATGGTCGTATACACGATCAACATGCCGGGCATGCCCAGGTTAAAAAACAGCAACATCACAGGAATGCCGCATGCCAGGGCCACGAAAAGCCAGAAACTGATGCGGGCCAGTCCTTTGACAAGGGCAACAGCTCCTAAAGCTCCGGCAAAAACAAGAATGAAGACTATGAGCGTCATGAGCAGGGCGGCCGGCCATCCCCAGGCTATGGTATCGACAGTACCTGCTACCATCATGGTTAGGGCAAAACCTATAAAAAGGGCCCATATAATACCCGTGACAATTTTTTTATTCATAAAGTGATTTGGATCTTATTTATTCTTAATGACGATATGAATGAACATGGAATATTTCTGATCCGGCCATTGCCCAGACGGCTTGCTCTGCTGCCGGGCCATGCATAGTGTTATAACAGGGTAATCACACTTTTTCATAGGAGTTCAAAGCATAATGCATCGATGGCCTCGTTTATGCCAGCCACATTGGACAATATGATAACGCCGGTCTGGTCTTCGACATTCACCGCCATGGAAGAAGAATACCCGCCCGTTCCCCCGTTATGCCAGTGGACATCCTTGCCCGACGCGGATTTTACAATAAACCAGCCCAGACCCATTGTCATGTTTTCATTTATTACGAATGTGGGTTTTCTCATCAAAGCCAGTTCTGTATTATCGGGATTGAACTGCGCATACAAAAACTTTGATAAATCTTCGGTTGAAGACAATACTCCTCCGGCAGCAAACAAAACATCAAAATCCCAGTTGGCAACGATCTCACCTTCGACGTCCATTCCTTTGACCAGTTTGTCTCCAAGGTTTCGGGAAGTGGTATATGAATTGGCCATGCCGTATTTATCAAAAATTCTCTTTTGCAATAATTGCTGATAATTTGTTTTTTGCGACAAGCCCAGTGTATACCCCATAAGCCCTACCCCCAGGTTGGAATAGGAACTGACTGTGGAAGGTTCATTCTCCAGCTTCAGCCATTGTGCCAGATACTCGTCAATTTCCTTCTTCCCGTAATTTTTGTATGGATTGACCTCGTTGGATAAATCCAGATTCTTTGGTAACCGGGGCAAACCCGATGTGTGGTTGGCCAGACTTTCAAAACTGATTTCTATGTTGTCTTTAAAAGGGAACGGATAAAAATCGTTGACCAAACCGGCCAGCTTAATAGTTCCCTCCTCAACCAGAGAGGCCAGTACAGCCGATGCGAATACTTTGGAAATAGAGCCGATCTCAAAAACCCTGTTTTGGTTTTCGGCCGCTTTTATTGTGTCGTTTGCTCTGATGATTCCGTAATACGCTGTTTTCCCGTCCCGGATAATAGCTATGGAAAGTTGTGTGTTTACAGGTAAATCTTTGGTTTTTGCGAAAATGATCCCCGCAAGTTCTTCGGGATAGGCGTCTAGTGCGTTTACAGAAGCCGGCACAATTTCTTTTGGTTCTTCATAAGGTTTGAAGAAAAGCCCGTTTATCAGGTTTCCCTCGTCCAGTGAAATGTTTACCTCTAAAACTGCTTTTTCAAATTTCGTCTTGTAGGTCGCATACGTTCCCATGTTATCTCTGACAAACTCCTTGCTATCCATGTTCCCAACCTGAATTTTCAGGGCTGTCAAAAACTGGATGGTGTTTTCAAGTGGCAATGCCTCTTTCATTACCGAAGCAAAACTGTTGAAAATATCCTCATATTTCCCGGCATTATAGTCCGCCTGGAATTTGTCAAACGCCACTTTATAATTCTCTTTCTGGGCAAATGAAGCATTTGTCATCAGCAGGGTGATCAGGACAAATAATAATTTTTTCATCATGCTTTAAGTTAAAATCCGTTTAAAGTTAACAACTTCATTCGATTTTGTTTTATTAAATTTTTTACCTTCGCGGAACGTAAAACTATTGGATGTTTATTATTAGTTTGGACATTGTTCTGTAAACAATCTGTATTCTTTGTACGGATTGTATCTTGGTTTGTTCTCTTTGAATTCTTTAGAGAGCAATTTTCTTATTTATAACCTATTCAACAAAGTAAAAGAAAATGAACAACGAAAAACAATCAATTCACGAATTTGACCTGAGCATTATATATGACTTTTTTTCAAACACAAAACGTCAGGGTCCGGGAAGTCCGGAAGAAACACTAAAAGCATTGAGTTTTATTGATGGTCTTACCCAAAACTCCAAAATAGCCGATATCGGTTGCGGGACAGGCGGTCAAACAATGGTTTTGGGGCGAAACACGTCCTGTGAAATCATTGGTGTGGATTCCTGGCCCGGATTTATAAACCAATTCAACCTCGATGCCCGAGCCAACAACCTTCAGGACAGTGTGAAAGGTATTGTCGGAGATATGGAAAACCTCCCGTTTCAGGAGGGGGAATTCGACCTGATCTGGTCCGAGGGAGCCATTTATAACATAGGATTTGAACGCGGATTGAAGGAATGGCGGAAATATCTGAAACAGGGCGGTTATATAGCCGTTACGGAAAACACCTGGTTCAGCGAAGACCGGCCTGCCGAAATTCAGGAATTTTGGCAAAACACCTATCCCCTGATAGATACCATTCCCAACAAGGTGGCTCAAATGCATAAAGCAGGCTTCCTACCCGTTGCCACCTATATCCTGCCCGAAACCATCTGGACTGACTATTATTTCTGGCAGGCCCCGAGGTTAGAGACCTTCCTGAAAAAACACAGCGGCAATAAAACGGCTGAAGAGTTTGTAACCCTACAGCGCTATGAAGCCGAGTTATATTACAAATACAAAGCCTATTACGGCTATATGTTTTATATCGGGAAGAAAATGTAGCAACTCGCACCAAATTTCGCGATTCGCGCAAACTTTAGCTCCAAAAGCCTTTGGCGTACTGCCGTTTTTGTTGTACGCCGAGGCTATTTGAATCCGTCCCTTTATATGAATACAAAAAGATGAATGACACTTTGATTTTGAACTCCGGACGATTAACACTGCGGCCAATTACCCTGAGTGATTCCAGAGACATTTTTCATTACCGGTCAGATTCAAAAACGAATAAATATCAGGGATGGATACCAAAAAGTATAGATGACGTTAATGACTTCATCAAGAATAGAGTATCTCCAATCATTGATATCCATGGTACCTGGTTCCAGTTGGTCATCACGCTAAAACCTGGTGGTAAAATAATCGGAGATATTGGGTTGCATTTCATTGATAAAGAAAACAAACAAGTTGAAATCGGCTGTACTTTGAATAAAGATTACCATGGGAAAGGTTATGCAACAGAAGCCATATCCAAAGTACTGGATTACCTCTTCAATACCCTGCATAAACATAGAATTATTGCGTCTATTGATCCGCAAAACAAAGACTCAATAAGACTGTTCAAGAGGCTAAATTTTCACTTGGTAAATAAACGGCCGGACGACGTAATTTATGAAATATTAGAAATTAAAATTGAAAAAATCATAGAAAACAAGAAACGTTTCCTTGACTTATTATTGTTGGCAGACGAGCAGGAAAACATGATTGACAAGTATTTACCGGATGGAGACTTGTTTGCCTTATATGACGGCGATTTGAAGAGTGTTTGTGTTGTACTGCCCATAGACAGCAATACCTGCGAATTGAAAAACATAGCGACCCGCGAGAAATATCAGGGCAAAGGATACGGAAGGACTTTAATAAAATTCATTGCAGATTACTACAAAAACAACTACAAAACAATGCTTGTAGGAACAGGAGAAACACCTGCAATCTTATCATTTTATGAAAGTTGTGGATTTGTAAAATCACATCGGATAAAGAATTTTTTTACAGACCATTACGACCATTCCATGTTCGACGGCGACATACAACTGGTTGACATGATTTACCTGAAAAAGGATTTGTAAAGGGGCGGTAATCCGGATTTACCTCAGAAATCCAGTCGCTGTGCCATATCTACACAAGGAAAGACCTGCAAGATATTTAGCATGGGAAACGCCTCCCGGTTTCTGACGCAACCGGGTCCTTCCTTCCGGGAGCAATCCTGCCAGGGGAGGTGGTAAGTAGGTCGAGAAGTATCAATGCTCATATCAAACACATATACTGTGTGTTACAGCAATTAACGACTAAATTGCAACTTACCACCTCCCCCTCAAATTGCCAAAAACCGCGAAAACGGCCGGAGGTGGTAAGTCCAGAAAATAAAGTAAAAAACGTAATACCCACTTATACAGTATGATGCGGTCTTATGTCACATGGCTATTACTTGCCACCTCCCTTGTGGGCTACCGCTTGAAAGAGCTGTGCTGCAAAGCAGCGCCTTATATGAGCACCAAAGTCCCTTGGCGCACCGCCTTTCAAAATAATTCCGGTCACCACCTTGCTTTCTTTACGAAGTACAATTCTAAATGGCACAGATAAAGTCCTAAACAGACAAATGACACCAGGCTTGCTGACCTTCCTGAAAATGCAGGGTCCGGAAAAGACGTCAGATGGGTTCTAAAAATAAACTTCGGTCACAGACTGCTGCGCTTGCCTAACGGGCAAAACCGGAGTGCCGCGCATGAGAGATTTTAGAATTTTCAAATACCAGAAATACAGGCGTTTAATTTTCACAAATTTGACCTTGCGCGGTAATCCGGGTTTGCCTGCGCATAACACACACTTTGCCTTCAAAAATCCGGGAACCCCTCCGAAATCCTGCCACCTTCCCATTCCACACAAGGAAAGAACATCACAAGATATTTAGAAAAAGGGAAACCTCGCGCCCGCGGAGGGAAGGACCCATTGGCGTCAGCCAATGGGAGGCGTTTCCCTTTTTAAATATCTTGTGACCGTTCTTGACCGTGAATGCTATGCCCTATGTTGCCGCGGCACTATGAGCCATCACTGCCTTTGTTATAGCCACCTGTACTCCTTTGATTATCAAATCCAGATCCTGAGGAAACAAAGCTGTTTGCCGCAATACTATCAATTTCTTTTTACAGATCTTTTTTTCGAACCTGTCCCGGCAGATTATTTTATACATATTACAGGCTTCAATAAGCCCAAGAATGAGGGCATTCTCGTTGTCTGCCTTTTTATCTTTGAAGACAATACCGCGAATCTCTTCAATCAGGTTATCTCTCACAGTTGTATTTACCAGCCGGGGTCTGTAATACCTGATAAAAAGAAACCATACGGGAATAATTTCAACTATTTTCTTATCTACCAAATTATTAAGGAGCATTTTCTGATACCTGCCCGAGTGCCTGAATAGCCTTTCAATCCAGGACCTGACCTTACGGATCTTCCCGGATTCATCAATTTTTTGCAGAATTAATCTGTGCGCTTCAGATAGTCCGGTCTTATTTGTTCTTACTATCAGTTTTTTATTATCGGTCTCCAGATTATGGGCATATACCAGATCGAGTAACACCGAACCAATGAGTCCGGCTCTTCTCTCGGGTTCCGATACCAGAAATCGGGATTTTACGGGATGCTGGATAAGCAGTAAAAATTTCTCAGAGGTATTCATATGCAAACCAAAGTAAGGGTGCCTGTCCGTGCAAATCTCCGGTAACGCGCGGACGGGTCAGGTAAAAATTTAAATCGGTACTTTGCCCCGTGCCCACACAAACCTCCCGGATCATTCCCCGGGCGTCTATGTATTGGGTCAGTGCATTCCAGGCCCTGTCAATAGCCGGGCCGTATATTTCCCCAGTCAGCAAACCTTTCCTCACGCCAACGGCCATGGCATACCCGAACATTGCGGTCGCCGAAGTTTCTTTAAAAGACTCTTTCCTGTCTATTAATTGTCGCCACATGCCGTCTTCCGCCTGGTAACGGAGCAGCGTTTTCATCATCTTACAGTATCGGCCGAGGATAAAAGAATAGCGGGCATCACTTTCAGGCAATTCGCTCAACAGTTCGGCCAAACCGGCCGCTACCCAGCCGTTTCCCCTGCCCCAGTAAAACGGGCCGTTGTTCCCGTGAAAGAAAAGACCATCGGGCTGCTGAAGATTTTTTATGTAGGTATCAATTACCCTTACGGCCCGCTGCAGGTACTTGTTGTCACCGGTAGCACGGTATGCCTGAATCTGCAAACTTCCTATCATCCAGATGTCATCTGTCCAGAAACGGGCCTGGCTGGTTAATCCTACGGGTAAAGTATCCTGCCATTGGCCGTCAGCCAGCTTCAGCCCCTCTTCCAGAAATCCGCGCCCCATTCCGACCCGGTACAACTCCAGGGGAAGGATACCATAGACATTTACATCCACATGATTCGCCGAGTTGGGAACGGCCCGGGTCTTTTCAAGAGCATACCGGGCTGCCAGTTTCTCAAGCAGGGCTGTGTCTTTAAGCGCCCCGGCCAGCCGTACCGCGCCAAAACCGGCACAAGCCTCGGCGTAATGAATTCCCCGGGCCCCTGTTGAATTATACATCATGAAGCCCGGACGGGCAAGCAATTCGTTAATCACCAGCCTTCCCACCGTCTGAGGCGTACGGGACACATTCCCTCCGGCAACGGATTGTCCGTGAACCATAACGGGCATGAGGGAAAGGCAGAGGCAACAAACTGCAGTTTTCATTTACTGTCGTGTTGTACCCATATAAGGTCAGAGGTATTGTATCCTATCTCTCCGGCTAATGTAAGATATTGATCTTTGATATCCTGAGGAATTGTTGTCTTGCGGGAAAGAATCCATAAATATTTCAGGCTTTTTCCGGCTACCAGTGCATAGGTGTACGATTCGTCAATAGCTATCACATTGTATCCGGAATAAAAGGGCCCGAAGAAGGATACCTTAAGCATGGCTACGTTATCATCTCCTATGAATTTTGCTTTTCCAATGGCCTGGTCCCATTCCCCTTTCCTGGTATTAAATCCTTTATTGTCCACCTTAATGGTGCCGTTCTCATTTAATGAATATTCGGCTGTAGTGTTATTCAAGTCCCTTTCATATTTAAAATCAAGTCTGGCCAGTTCGTACCATTTTCCCAGATATTTTTCCTTGTCGAAAGGCTTAACCGCTTCTGCCCCGGCAGGAATGGTAGCGCAGGAGTATAATCCTAACATAATAACACCTGTTAAAAGTAAATTAATAAATAATCTTGTCTTCATACAATCATAAATTTAGTTCATAGATATGTAAATTTGCAATTGTCATAAAGATAAGTATTTATTCGGTATTATTCAACGGGGGCACATGCTGTTTTATTCAGAAGTAAGCAGAATTCATTAATCATGCCCGCTGCATTACAGATCCCATTTTCACATGCAATCAAATTTCCGGCTTCCAGGCATTTCTTTTTCATTGCCCGGTCATTCTTCACCTTAATGATAGCCTTGGATAAGATTTCACAGCCTGTTTTATTAATATCGCGCCCCTGCTCTCAGCACTTCCGCAGTCGTTCCAAAGCCAAAATGGTGAATTACCAACTCAACATGATCAAGTAACAGCCACTTCATTTTCATTTATATCGGGTATTATCAGAATGGCTCTTGTATTCGATTTTTCAAGCGAATCACAAATGGTCTCATAAAGTTTTTTGTTTGTTCCGGCCGGTGGAACATGGGCCCGAAAGTAACCAGTGCCGGCCTGATTCATGACGGTTAACTCTCCGGGAAGAACTCATTAGAATTTCCACATTTCAAACATACTGCTCTATGCACACATAACAACTGACCACATTTACTACATTTCCATTTTAATTCCTCGTCGGTAATAAATTGCTTCAAGCCAGCTTCCTTTATTCTTAATAAGTTCTTAATTGGGCTTTCATTATATTTTTGTGTATAGCGTTTATCCAGATCCTTAATTCTCCTGCAGGGAAATTTTTTGCATTCATAACAGAGAGATTTTTCATTTCCAATTTTTTCAGCACATGCTTTTATACTACACACCGTGCAATGATATGTTTTCTTCCCCGTATTGAGACAGCCGGCACATTTATTTTTATCACGGAGATAACCTAAACAAATATCACATATTACGCCACATGGAGCTATACTGTTATTGTTCATTTATCAATCCACTTTTTAAAATCACTTACCCTGTCTTTTTGGGAAATCCAGATATTACCCCAATAAAGTTCGCTCCCTTTGGATTTCATTTCGTTTAATTTGATTTCCAGCTTGTTGTCCAACGCCCTGTATTCAATGATATTACACAGAGTACTGTTCATCATTAACGTGAGTTTTGAATTTTTTTATACTATTAATTCAGCCCAACCCAAAAAAGTGCTGATATACAACAAAAAAGTGGTACAAACGTTTGGATCTTCCGATTTATAGCAGTATATTTATACTATTATAAATCCAAAGCATTATGGCAAGACCGAGACAGGAAGGAACCAATTACAAGATGTCGATACACGTAGCGAATGGACATAGATACGCGAGCACCCAGCCGCTGTTGGTAGACCAGGCAAGCGGAAAGACGCGCAACATGCGCATCCACTGGGGTACGGTTGACGAGAACCTCCGGTTTTATCCGGGCAAGCGTTTTTTCTATGCCAGCCCGTCCGAGCGTGCCCGGTTCGTTTATCCGGATACTTGGGATCTTACCGAGCTGGAGAAGTTGTCCGGCATCAAGGGCCAGGGCCGTCCCGCCTACGAGGGCGCGGATACCAACCGGTTCTACGGCGACGTATGGCTACTTGAGCAGGTGGCCGAGAGGACGGGTCTGAGGGCCGACTTGATGCGGGTCTTCGGCAGGAACAGGGAGTTGGTGAACGATATTCTGACCTTGTCCTATTATCCCTACCTGACAGGGAACACCTACAACAGACTTGCCCGCTGGCAACGCATCGAGAAGACCCCCTCTTCCAGAGAGCTAACCCCTTCCGATATCACGCACCTTACCCAGTCCATCACGGAGGAGAACCGGATGGACCTGTTCCGTCTTCGTTCCGCCAGGCTTCAAAAAGGCGAGCTCTGCGCCGTAGACTCGACCAGCCGTTCGGCCTACGGGGACACGCTTGCCGATGTAAAGTGGGGCAAGAACAAGGACAAACTGCCGCTGGAACAGACCATGGAGACGGTCGTCTATACACTGGACGGCCACATGCCGGTTTACTACAGGGCTTTCCCCGGCAACATTCCCGACTCCAGGAGCGTGGAGACGATCCTGACCGACATCCGTCACGCCGGCTTTCCCAACGTAATCATGGTCACGGACAGGGGCTATGAGTCATTACAGAACCTGGAGCGATACATCCTTGCCGGTCAGGCAATGGTCATGTGTGTCAAGGTCCGTCAGAAACTGGTGCTTGACAAGATCAAGGCGTTCGGTGACTTCGGCGGTCGTCCCGATGGGATGGACATCAACCCGAAGAGCAGGCTCTACCACAAGCAATACGATCTGACGTACGAAGTCCAGGGTAAGGGCACGAGCACCACCAGCTCGGACAGGTTGAAGCTGAACCTGTACTTCGACGCAGTCAGGAGGGGCACCGAACTGACCGCCCTCGACGTGAACATCGCCTTGCAGCGCGCTGCCCTGCAGGAGATACTGGACACGGGGGGCAGACTGGACGACGAGGTGACCATCAGACGGAACTACAACTACTTCGATATCGATTATAACGAGGACGATCGGACCATCAGGGCCTTTACGCTCAACGGAGAGAAAGTGGCCACGGCCCAGAGGACCTCGGGGTTCTTCGCCGTCATGACCCATAAGCTGGACATGGACCCCATGACGGCACTGGACACCTACAGTCTCCGCGACGAGCAGGAGAAGTACTTTCAGCAGATGAAGAGCCAGATGAACATCAATCGGCAGCGCACTTGGTCGGAAGAAGGCAAGAACGGAAGACACTTTATCACCTTTGTAGCCCTGATTATCAGCTCTTACGTGCGTCACCTCTGGAAGTCCACCGAACTGAGGGACACCTTCAGTTCATCGCTGGAAGTGCTTGACGAGATGCGCCCCATCCGGTGCATCGAGCACTGTGGCAAAGCCAGGTTCATCACTCCGTTCATCGGCGAACAAGTTGATATTTGCAAGGCTTTTGGCTTTGACATTCCCGAGGGCTGCGCCCCTCTGTACGCTTCAAAAAAGAAAGCCGAAAAGAAAAGGGGGCGGCCAAGAAAGACTGTCGACTTGATCAAACTCGATTAACAGTATAAAATTATGTATAAAATTATGCAAGACTCACGTCATTAAGTTCCAATCCATTTCAACTCGTTTTTTTCATGATCGTACGATCCGATATCTGCCATATTGAATGCTCGGTGAATATCGGGGATAACAAACGTTTTATTCAATTGCAGAGAAATGGAATCAAAGGAAAAAAGAAAAATGCAGAATGGTTTCATCTTGGTGCTGAACAGGATAAAACCTGGCACCAATCCAAATCAGAGCGTTGTTATTTTCTGGTTATGACAAACCAAAACATTTTTTTTATCTCCATGCCAGTTATGAAAACCATTTCCTTGACAATCTTTATAATTTTCACAAGTTTTACACTGGCCGATCCTGTTCCATTCTCTGTTTCTGAACGGGTGAAATTTCTTCTGCCATACTTCAAAGAAATTATCATTATATATATTGCCTTGAGAGAATGATCTGTCAATATTCGGGCACGCAGAAATTGACCCGTCAATTAATACAGAGCCTATATTGATTCCTGCCCTGCAAAAAAAATAGCTGTCTCTGACCAACGGTTCGTACTTGCCAACATATCCTTCGCAACTGAATTTTATATCTATTTCTTTTCTTTTCCTTTGCTCGGCAATAAACTCCATTAATTCAACAAATTGATTATTAGACAAAAGCAGATCAGAATGATTTACTGCCCTGCCGATTGGAACAATGGTAAACAATCTCCAGGCTTTTACTTTTTTAGAAATAAGCAGATTCTTGATCTGAACAAGCTCTCTTATGTTTTTCTGATTGACACAGGTTACAATATCAAAATTAAGCCTGGTGGAAGAAGTTGCCAGGGCAATAGCAGCCATTACTCTGCTAAAGCTTTCATTGTTATTTCTCAGCCAATTATGTGATTCTTCAAGCCCATCCAGACTAAGCGTTAATGCCCCCATACCGGCATTTAACAACGACACATGCCTCTTCTGGTCGTACAGGTAACCGTTCGATACAATTGACCATTTCAAACCTCGTCTCCTTAGTTCCCTTCCACACAGCTCAATATCTTTTCTGATAAGCGGTTCACCCCCGGTAAATATAACCGTAAAATTTTTAGCTGGTGTCTCTATAGTATCAACTGCTTTTAGAAAATCCTCGACCTGCATATCACAAAAAGAACTGTCTTTTGAACAGTCACTCCCGCAATGTAAACAGTTAAAATTGCACCTTGCAGTACATTCCCAAAACAAATAATTCAGTTCATGAAGCCTGGTTTCTGATTCTTTGAATTTTCTAAAAGCTAATTTTTTCAGAAAAGATATCATTTTCTTTCTTCCAACTTGATATCCAAATATATCTGATCACTCACGTCTGTTAACACGGTGTCCTTAGTGATATAGCACCCATCCTGGTTAATGTCAGCATCCTGAAATTGAAGTGTCAAATCTTTAAGCATTGCCGTATAGAACGAGAACTGGCCGTCTTCACCGGTTATAACATATTGCATATTATCTGCAATGGTTACTCTTATCCCCTTTATGGGCGTACCGGATGTTTTTGAAGTCACCTGACCCTCAATCAACATGTCCAGTCCCAGATCCTGCGGCGTTCCGTAACATGCTTGAAATACGAACAATACCGAGGTAAGGCTTAAGCCTCGGATAATGTTTCTTACCCAGTTTTTCTTCATAATAATAATTAATGTCCAGATGTTATTTTTATTTTTTCTTAATAATCAAATTAAGTAGTAATAAAATTATTATTGCTCCAATAGCACCTGTCAGAATGACGCTGATCCATCCCGATCCAAGGTTGATCCCTAGTTTCTCTAAAAGCCAGTAGCCGACAAAACTGCCAATAATTCCCACAACAATATTGCCAATAATACCAAGGCCACTGCCTTTGTAAATCACACTGCCCAGCCATCCGGCTGCAGCACCAATAAGGAGAACGACAACAATTTCCATTTTTTTATGTATTAAATCCAAATAACCGA
>DHQY01000017.1 GCA_002408205.1 Bacteroidales bacterium UBA5326
ATCGCCTTGTTTTGTACTCGGTTTTTTTAGACACTAATATAAAAAGATGTCAACGCAGAATTGCAAAACAATTTCTTTACAACCGATGCTAAGCGCGATTCGATGATTTCTACCATCATCCCATATGCCATGAAAGACGGCCTCGCTGCAATCTCATACGTCAGGAAAAATGCGGCGGAATACGGTTTAAATCCAAACAGGATAGGTTTTATGGGCTTTTCTGCAGGAGGCACCGTCGCTCTGTCTGTTGTTTTTAACGGCACCAGTGAAAACAGACCCAATTTCCTTGCAGCTATATATCCATGGATTGGAGAGCTGGGCGGTAATGTACCCAAAGAAAAAACACCGGCCTTTTTAGTGGTTGCAAACGACGACCCCCTGAAACTGGTACCACAAAGTATGAAAATCTATTCACAATGGAAAGAAGCCGGTCAACCCGTCGAGTTTCATGTTTACGGACAAGGTGGTCATGGTTTTGGGGCTGATACGAATTACGGACCAACGGATGGATGGCTCGGTACTTTTGTCAGTTGGCTTGGCGGAGAAGGCTTGCTTTGGCCCGAACATCCGCAAGGATATATGGCACGTATGACGTACAAGGATATGTTGCGCATGCAGGCAACACAGGCAGAAGCCATGAAAACCGACTGGGGCAACCTGGGCAGATACCTCAAAGAAAATCAGGAATTAGCCGGTAAAATTACGAATCAGGCAGTGGTATTTTATGGGAATTCGATTACCGAAAACTGGAAACGTTTTGATAATAAATTCTTTGAAGACAACCAGTTCATCGGACGGGGGATCAGCGGACAAACCACCTCGCAAATGTTGGTGCGTTTCAGGCAGGACGTAGTTAATCTGAAACCATCAGCCGTTGTCATCCTTGCCGGGACAAACGATATTGCCGAAAACACCGGTCCAATATCCGTGGAGAACATTGCGGGCAACATCATTTCAATGGCCGAAATCGCACAGGCCAACGGTATCAAACCCGTTCTATGCGCGGTATTGCCGGTATATCAGTATTCCTGGAACAAAACTGTTGAACCGGTCGGAAAGATCCGATTGCTAAATCAATTGCTCCAAAAATACGCCCAAGAGAAGCACCTTCCCTTCGTAGATTTATATACACCCTTTGTTGATGAACGCGGGGGATTGCCGGAAAAGTATTCCTTCGACGGGGTTCATCCCAATGCTGAAGGCTACAAAATAATGGAACAATTAGTAGTAAAAGAACTAATAATGAAAAAATAAGAGAAAAAATTAATTAAAAATATCGTAAGCATTTACCTTCATCGCAAAAAGCGAAGTTCATGTTATCAAAAGAACCGAGCCTCAGGCCGGAATGACCGCTGTTCATTTCGAAACAAACCTATAGAAGTAGATTGGCTCTTTTCATGGCCTGGTCAATGTGACTGCAAATATTCTCCTGACCTATTTTATCGGCCATGCCGCTTTTATCCAGCACACTGTGGACTTTGGCATTCACTCCTGAAAGCACTATCCTTATCCCTTCCTTTTTGGACAATCTGAAAAAGCTTTCCAGGTTATGAAGTCCGGTTGAGTCCATAAAAGGCACTTTTCTCATACGAAGTATGCGTACTTTGGGTTTATCACCCATCTGCTTCATACATTCATCAAATTTATTGGCAACACCAAAAAAGAAAGGCCCGTCAATTTCATATACTTCAATACCCTGAGGGATTACTAATACTTCTTCTTTAATATGCACATCGCTTTCATGGCTCAGATCAACGGCATCTGTACAGACAGAGACGTGTGTTGTCTCAATCACACGTCTCATAAACAGGAACATAGCCAACAAGAGCCCCAATTCAATAGCTATGGTGAGGTCAAAGAATACGGTTAGCAAAAAAGTGGTAAGCAAAACAGCTACATCACTTTTAGGATTTTTAAGCAGGGAGAGGAAAGTACGCCATTCACTCATGTTATAGGCTACAATAATCAGAACACCTGCGAGGCAGGCCATGGGAATATGCTTGGTCAGTGGCCCCAGAAAAAGCAGGATAAGCAACAGGACGAACGCATGGATGATGCCGGCTACGGGAGTTCGTCCGCCGTTGTTAATATTGGTCATCGTCCGGGCAATAGCACCGGTTACGGGAACCCCGCCAAAAATAGGCACAACAAGGTTGGCAACACCCTGGGCTATCAGTTCTGTATTGGAATTGTGTCGTTTACCCGTAACACCATCGGCCACTGTGGCCGAAAGCAATGACTCAATGGCACCCAGTACCGCAATAGTAAATGCAGAAGAGAAGAGCTGGTTGATGGTAGACATATTAATAGCAATCTTTTCCGGCTGGGGAAGCGAGGCACTCAGCGTAAAACGGTCTCCAATGGTTTCAATGGAAGTGTCTCCTGTTAATTTTCTGAATACATAGACAACCACCGTCATCAGTAAAATAGCTATAAGGGATCCCGGAATTTTTTTTGTGATCCGGGTAGAAAAAACAATAATAACAATACTTAACAGTCCTACCACTAAAGACCAGACAGAAACGGTATTGAGATGTTCAAAATAGACACCCCATTTGGAAATGAAATCGGCAGGCACTTTTTCTATTTGCAGTCCAAAAAGGTCCTTTATCTGTGTGGAAAAAATGGTTACCGCTATGCCGCTTGTAAAACCCACTACAATAGGATAAGGAATAAAACGGATAACACTGCCCAGTTTGAAAAGGCCCATGAGTAACAAAAAAACACCTGCCATCAACGTGGCTACGGCCAGGCCTTCCGTCCCATAATTCTGAATAATGCCATATACTACCACAATAAACGCTCCGGTCGGACCGCCTATCTGCACCGTTGAGCCTCCAAGAAAAGACACAATAAAACCACCTATTATAGCCGTAATAAGACCTTTTTCAGGACTGACCCCCGAGGCGATACCAAAAGCAATGGCCAGCGGCAACGCCACAATCCCCACGATCACCCCTGCCATCAGGTCTTTTATGAACCGTTCCTTTGTATATGACTTAATTGTTGTCCATAAAACCGGCTTATATTCTAACGAAATCCTCATACTCTCTTCTCAATTAATTACATTAAACTTCCGGAAGCGATCCGGCACAAAAAAGCCCCTGACCAATAAAGGTCAGGGGCTCTTGTTTAGGGCGGCGGCTACCTACTCTCCCACCTGGTCTGGCAGTACCATCGGCACAAACGCGTTTAACTTCTCTGTTCGGAATGGGAAGAGGTGGGTCCACGTCGTTATAGCCACCATAAG
>DHQY01000009.1:0-411346 GCA_002408205.1 Bacteroidales bacterium UBA5326
TTTTTTCTTTGGACACTAGTGTTGCCATATATATTTTTTTAGATGTTATCTTCAAAATTATTATACAAATATAAAATTATTCCTTAACAAACTAAAACAGCATTAAAGCTTGTTCCAGCTGTCCATCATTTCTTATCATATTCCTCAAACGTCCTGCCTGAAAGAAATAGCGGCAACAGATCTCTTCTTCCAGCAATGACTGAATTTCTGCCCTGTAATGCTTCAGGTCGGTTTCTTTATCTGTCAGCAGCCTTTTGTGCAACCCGGCAAATTCTTCTGCCAGGAGATCTTCATATCCCTCAGCCTTGGCTGTTTTATTGAAATTATCCAGCTGGATCTCGGTAGCGCTGCGGTCATCAAACTCTTTGGCTGCTGTCACTTTTATAAAATCTTCATATTCTTCCGGAGTAAGAGAGAAAGAATCCGGAGAATTTATGGTATCGTGGTTTTTATAATACAGAACAGAGTATTCATGAATATAATCCCTGACCACCAGCTCCATAGCCATTCGACTGAACAGCGGGATGCTCACCTCGATATCGGGCATAATACCTCCGTCACGTGTTGCACCGGGTGTACCATCTTCATTTCGGTTTGAATAATCGAGGGCCTGAACGCATCGTCCGCTGGGGATATAATATTTGGCCGTGGTTATCTTTAGGTTGGCATTATAACTTAACGGTCTTATGGTTTGAACGAGGCCTTTCCCGAACGTCCTTTGGCCTACCAGCGTGCCTCTTTTCAGGTCCTGAATAGCTCCCGCCACAATTTCCGAAGACGAGGCGGAGCCGTTGTTGACAAGTACTACCAGAGGCGTTTTGGTGTCAAGTGGTTCCTCCTTCGTATAATAAGATACGTCAAACCTTTCTATACGGCCTTTTGCAGAAACCACCATGGTGTGTTTTGGCAAAAAAACTGAAAGCAACTGGACGGCTTCGTCCATTAAACCGCCTCCGTTCCCCCTGAGATCCAGCACTATACCTTTTACATTGTATTGTTTTTTCATGGACTGCAACGTCTTTCTTACCTCCTGGGCACCGCCCTGGGTAAAAGCAGTAACCCGAACGTAGGCAATACTGTCCTGCAGCATACAGGCAAGTCCTACATCGGAAATATGTACCCGTTCCCTTAAAACGGTACACGAAATAGTATCTTCTTTTCTCAGTTTCTTTACCAGGAATGTTACGGATGTTCCCGGCTCTCCTTTCATTTTGGCGCTGCATTCGTCGGCCGTCATATCATATACGGGCTGCCCGTCAATGGCCAGAATGATATCGCCGGCTACCAGATTGGCTTTTGCGGCCGGAGAACCGGCATACGGTTCGGACACGAGGATTCCGTCTCCGGGCCTTTTTTTAATAAGAGCACCCACTCCCCCGTAACTTCCAGTAGTCATCATTTCTATGGTTTCATTATCTTCCTCGGGTATAAATTCGGTGTACGGATCCATGGTCGAAAGCATGGCTTCAATACCTGTATACACCAGTTTATCAATAGCAACCGAGTCTACATAGAAAAGAGAAATCTCACGCAGAACGGAGTGAAAAATATCGAGACTTTTAGATGTATCAAACGATTGAGTCTGAGCTCCTGAAAATAGTGGAAAAAACCACAGTACGGCCACAAGGGAAATAGCTTTGCGCTTCATTATTAACAAGGTATTAATCTTACAAAAGTAGTACAATTCTTCATATCTTTGGAGTATGGAACTTATATTCGCCACCGCAAACATTCATAAATGCAGAGAAGCCCAGGCCATACTCGGTTCTTCCGTATCAATTATTATGCCTTCGCAACTTCATTTCACACAGGAAATACCCGAAACCGGAGTTACTTTAAAAGAAAATGCGCTGCAAAAGGCCTGTTTTATCTGGGAAATCTTCCGCAGACCGTGTTTTGCAGATGATACCGGCCTGGAGGTAGATGCTCTGGGTGGCGCTCCCGGTGTGTATTCCGCCCGTTATGCAGGAGAACATTGTACTCCCCGGGATAATGTGCAGAAACTGCTCCGGGAAATGGACGGCATAAACGACCGGTCGGCACGCTTCCGCTGCGTAATTACTGTTCTTACAGGCGGTGAACCTCTTTTTTTTGAGGGAACGGTAGAAGGTTCAATTACCCGCACTCCGGCGGGAGATAAAGGATTCGGGTACGACCCAGTTTTTGTTCCCTCGGGATATACAAAAACGTTTGCTCAACTCAACGCGGCAGAGAAGAATCGGATCTCTCACCGGGGAAGGGCGCTGGCTAATATGGCCGCAGGAATCTATCGGCTGCCATGACTGAATCACTTTTTTTAATCGTGCTCAACACCAGACCGTTCAGTGAGAGTAGTCTGCTGGTATATGCCCTTACCGACAAATTCGGACGCCAGAATTACCTGATAAAGGGAATACGGACAGCAAAGAACAAGGGACTCGCCGCTTTGTTCCATCCCCTCAGCTTAATGGAAGTTCAGGCCTGCCATAATCCAAAAAAAGAGTTGCAACAACTTAGAGAATACAGAAAATGCATACCGCTGGAACAATTGTGTTTTGACGTGAGAAAAAGTGCACAGGCCATGTTTATCGGGGAATTGTTATATAAAACCATACGGGAAGTGGAAGCCAATCCTGTTCTGTTCAGATTCGTTTACGAATCGGTTATTGCTCTGAACGATGCACATACGAACCCATCGGACCAGCACCTGTATTTTGCCGCCTCTTTGTGCCGGTTCCTGGGTTACGCCCCCTCATGCACCGGGTACTCCCCGGGCTCAGAATATTTTCATATTGCACGGGGTGAATTTGCATCACTTCCCGACCCTGTTCCGGGAGGATTTACCCTGGAAACATCCAGAATGTTCTACCAGCTGCTCAACGGAACGCCACGCGACTCTAAGCCGCTCCTTTGCCCCGGGTCCTTACGACACCTTTTCCTTCAGCATCTTGTCAGATACTACGACTTCCATATGGACAAACCACTTAACCTGAAATCACCCGGGGTGCTCCATCAAATTTTTAATACATAGCGCGTTCTGTAGTTTTTTCTTACATTTGCGATCTATGTCACTGATAAACACTGCCTATCTCCTTTATAACAACCGTTTGATCAAGGAACTGGACCTGTCTTCCCGACAACCCGAATTGTTCCAGGATAAGCTGTTCAAAGACCTTCTTACTCATGGACAACAAACAGCATTCGGAAAAGAATTCGGCCTGAACGAAATCTTGTCTATTTCTGATTTTCAACAACATATACCTCTCCATACTTATGACAGGCTGGAGCCTTACCTGCTCAGAAGCCTCAAAGGAGAAGACAATGTGCTGTGGGACAAAAAGATTTATTGGTTTGCATTATCCAGCGGAACGTCTTCTGCAAAATCCAAATTTATTCCCATCAACTGGGAGAACCTGCATTATTGTCATTATAAAGGTATGTTGACCCAGTTGTCCAGCTATGTGCGGACTTTTCCCCAATCGGGACTATTCAGGGGCCGGTCACTTACATTAGGGGGAAACCGTCATATTGATAAAAAAGTAGACACTTCATACTATTTCGGGGACTTGTCGGCCTTCCTGCTTATTAACAAACCGCAAATAAGCCGTTCATTTACCACACCTCCCCGGGAAATAGCCCTTATGACCGATTTTGAAGCCAAAATAGAAGCCGTAAGTGATCTCATATTAAAACAGAACGTGGTAAGTTTCTCCGGAGTACCCTCCTGGAATCTCATCCTGATGCGCAAAGTCCTGGAAAAAAGCGGGAAAGAGCACCTTCACCAGGTGTGGCCAAAAATGGAGTTATTTATGCACGGCGGGATCAATTTTGAGCCCTACAGAAGCCAGTATAAAGAATTATTCCCTTTGGATACCATGCATTACCTGGAAACTTACAATGCTTCGGAGGGATTCTTTGCTTTTCAGACAGACCTTTCCGATGGGGGTTTACAGCTTACCGTAAATAACGGGGTGTTCTATGAATTTATCCCGCTCGATAAACTGGAACAGGCATTGACTGGTTCCTATGTGACTTTCGACACCATAGGCACCGTCAGCACAGGCAAAACTTATGCAATGGTTATTACAACCAATTCCGGATTGTGGAGATACCTTATAGGCGACACCGTTCGATTTACTTCGCTTTATCCGCATAAAATAAAAATCACAGGGCGTACAAAACTTTTCATAAACACCTTTGGGGAAGAACTGATGATAGAGAATGCAGAAAAAGCCCTGGCTGAAACATGTGAAAAGACCGGTTCGGCGGTTAATGAGTATACTGTGGCCCCGGTATTTATGGAGGGAAACGGCAAGGGTGCTCATCAATGGCTCATTGAGTTCGAAAAAGCCCCGGAAGATACAGATCTGTTTGTACGGCTGCTCGACAGCGCTATTATGGAACATAATTCCGATTATGAAGCCAAGCGTCTTCATACAGGCACCATGGATTCCCCTCATGTAGTCATTCTGAATAAAGGCTGCTTCTATAAATGGATGGCACAGGAAAACAGACTGGGCGGTCAAAGTAAGGTTCCCCGCCTCTGGGGCACCCGCCAATATGTGGAAACACTTCTGAAAATCAACGAACAATTGAATGACCGAAAATAGTTTTGAGCAAAAAGCACTGGAGCTGTTCCGTTACCAGGCAACACATAACAGCGTATATGCCAGGTACCTCGATTTGCTTGGTATAGAACCCGGTACGGTACGGAGTGCCGCCCGGATCCCGCACCTGCCGGTAAGGTTCTTTAAATCTCACCGCGTTTACAGTGCTTCAACCCCGGAAGAGTGTGTTTTCACGAGTTCATCTACAACAGGGATGGTCCCTTCACTTCACCATATAGCCAGCCTGGAGACATACCGCCTGAACCTCCTTTCCATATTCCGCCATTTTTACGGAGATCCGCGGGAATACACCGTCTTGGCCCTGCTTCCTTCATACCTGGAGCGTAGCGGCTCTTCACTGGTATATATGGCCGATGCGCTTATGAAAGAAAGCGCCCGTCCCGAAAACGGTTTTTTTCTTTACGATTATCCCGCTTTATTCGAAAGGCTGCAAAGTGATGCCTCCCGGGGGAATAAAACATGGCTTATCGGTGTCAGTTTTGCCCTGCTCGATTTTGTGAAGCATTTTACGGTCCCGGCGCCCGGGCTCATTGTCGTGGAAACCGGAGGCATGAAAGGCCGGGGTATTGAGCTGAGCCGCGAGGAACTTCATATGCGGCTGAAAGCCGGATTCCCGTTGAGCAGGATTGACAGCGAATACGGAATGACCGAACTGCTTTCGCAAGCCTATTCGGTGAAGGAAGACTATTTCTTTGATTGTCCGCCCACCATGCAGGTCAGCATCCGCAATCTTCAGGATCCGTTTACATACGAGCCGGACGGTATCCAGGGCGGAATCAATATAACAGACCTGGCCAATATCCATTCCTGTGCCTTCATAGAAACCGAGGACCTGGGCATCCGTCTTTCCAACGGAAGGTTCCGGGTCCTCGGCCGTATCCCCAACGCAGAACGGAGGGGTTGCAATATGCTTACTGATATTTCTTGAAAAGCTCTTCCAGCGTATCGGTGTATTTTTTTGCCATTTCTTTGTCGCCGTTCGTATCCAATATATCTTTCACGTGTACATAAGTACTGATAGCCGTCTCGGCGTCCGAGGAGGAAAGGAATCCGCCTTTGAACGGGCTCAGGAAATATTTAATAGCACGGTAAGACTCATCCAGGAACTGCGTGGCCAATGCCCGCGCTTTATCGGGTTTTTCCAGGAAATAATACAACTCAATGGCTTCCATAACCCCCACTTCGTTCATCGATGCCTGGGCCACGTAATTCAGGGGATAATACTTCATAACCTCCAGACCTTTATCGAGGACTTCCTCGGCTTTTGTATTTTCACCTTTCAGGATAAGGGCTTTAGCCACCTGGGAATGCATCTGGCGAACGGCCTGTTGAATGAGGATAAGATATGTTACATGAAAATCAAGCAACACTCCGGGTTCGTCCATACGGCCCCATTTATACACATTCATGAGCAGGTCGTACATTTTGTCTGCATCCATTTCCGGCACATCGGCCTGCAGGTCGGGAACTTTGAAAGGCATAAGCTTATAGGCCATTCCTTCGTAACGAAGGTAGTCCTTTATACCCAAGTTCAGGTCACCGCCTTTGGATACAATATATATTGGCCTGTCCCATTGGTAATTGGCCAGCAGGTCGAGGAACATCATTTCCACTTTCAACAGAGAGTTTTTGTTCTCGGGAATATCAATGTCCATGTACTCAGGGATCCGATCTGCGTCCTGGGGTGATACAATTCCACAGGCCAGTGCGTTCTCTTTATTCACGGGAATGCGTAATTTTCTTGCCGGCAGATAATTGAGGAATGTGCCGTCATTAAGCTGAACTTTGGCTTTGGGATTTCCCATTACATTGACCGCCTGAATGGCAGAAACACGGTCTTTGACCCGTTCATAAATAGGCAGAATATCATTTGTTCCATACAGGTACGAATCCCTGGGTATGGAAAATGTCAAAGGGGCCGATTCATAGGTACGCCACTGCATCTGGTCTATATACCAGTCTGTGCCGAGCAGCGAAGTGTTCATGATCCGCACGTCTGTGCGCATATTTTCTACCTCCTGTGCATACCATAGAGGGAATGTATCGTTGTCGCCGTGCGTTATGAGTATGGCATTTACGTTCTTGTCACACGTGTTCAAAAAATTGAAAGCAAAATCACGGGCTACGTAACGTCCGCTCCGGTCGTGGTCGTCCCGGTTTTGCGCCAGCATCTGGAAAGGCACAAACAGGCAAAGTACAGAAACCATTACGGCGGTTAATTTTTCAGGTAACTTTTTATTCAATAAATGGTAAAGAGCCATTACCCCCAGCCCCGCCCATATGGCGAAAGCATAGAAAGAGCCCGCGTAAGCATAATCCCGTTCCCTCGCCTGATAAGGATACTGGTTCAGATACACCACAACGGCTATTCCCGTAAGAAAAAACAGGAGGAATGTTACCCAGGTGTTTCGCTTGTCTTTGGACATTTGGTAGAAAAGACCTAAAATACCCAGCAACAAAGGCAACATATAGTAATGGTTCTTGCCCTTGCTCCCGGAGAGCATATCGGGAGCCTCGGACTGGTCACCCAACCGGGCCCTGTCCAGAAAGCCAATCCCGCTTTCCCAGTTACCCCTTACGGGATCTCCGGGAACTGTTCCCTGGATATCGTTTTGCCGGCCGGCAAAATTCCACATGAAGTACCGCCAGTACATATAATTGATCTGGAAGTCAAAGAAAAATACAAGATTGTCCCCGAACGAAGGCATTCGTTTTCCGGCAGAATTCATAGGCCCGTTCCCTGACACGTAGGAATCGTAGAACTTATCATGCGTCTCCCTCTTGCTCCACATCCTGGGGAAAAACATTTTGTCGCCGTCACTGAACGAGGGTATATCAGGTCCGTTTACCCGCTCATACTTTCCGTCTTTTTTTACCCACTGTCTGGCGGGACTCCAGATATCATAGGGTGAACTGTATATTCCGTCATATATAAGCGGAGCCGATCCGTACTGCTCACGCGCAAGATAGCTGCCCAGAGCAAAAGGATTGTCGGGCTGGTTTTCATTAGTAGGCGTATTGGCACTGGAACGGATCACTACCATGGCAAATGAAGAATAACCAATAATGATTACTGCAAAGCAAAGCAGGATGGTGTTCCAAACCACTTTTCCTTTTTTGTAAGTCGCAAATATTCCCAGGAATAATAAGGCAAGCAATCCGGCCACAAAGAATAGCATTCCGGAATTGTAAGGTAGTCGGAATACGTTAACGAATAACAGGTCAAACCAACCGGATATCTTTGGCAACAAGGGGATTATCCCGTACAGGATTGTAACAAGAATGACTACGGAAACAAGGAGAGTAACCAGGGCTCCTTTCCAGGTAAAGGGATATTTCTTGTAATAATATAAAAAAACAAGCGCCGGAATAGTCAGCAGGTTCAGCAGGTGCACCCCAATGGAAAGCCCCATGAGATAAGCAATCAGAACAATCCAGCGGTTTGCATGGGGCTTGTCGGCATTTTCCTCCCATTTAAGCATAGCCCAAAAGACCATGGCTGTAAAAAGGGAAGACATCCCGTACACCTCGGCCTCAACAGCAGAAAACCAGGCGGTGTCAGAAAAAGAATATATAAGAGCCCCTACGGCGGCAGCTCCCCATACGGCTATGGCATTCCCGGTTGTTAACGCTTTACTCTGTGCTTCCAGAAGCCGTCTTCCCAGATGAGAAATGGTCCAGAACAGGAAAAGTACACAGAAAGCAGAACACAAAGCGCTCATGGCGTTAATGAGCATGGCAGCCTGTGTATTGTTCCCGAAAAGTGAGAATAACCTGCCAAACAACTGGAAAGTGGGGTTCCCCGGAGGGTGACCGACTTCCAGTTTATAGGACGAGGCTATGAATTCGCCACAATCCCAGAAGCTGGCGGTTGGTTCTATGGTGGCCAGATAAACAATGGCCGAAATTGCAAAGACCACCCATCCTATGAGGCGGTCATATCTCTTGAATATCCTTAGTTCCATTCCACAAATGTAGACTAAAATTTTTACCTTTACCCCCAGTTTTATCTAAAAGATTATGGATTACATAATTTTGGGGTTGATAATATGTTTTTGTCTGATAATGGGATACTCGCGGACACCTCTAATCCTGCTCATTTCGGGGTGCTTCCGTTACAATATTTCTATTGAGAACGAGGAACAGGGGGTTATCCGTTACTCACGTAATTTTCTCTGTTTTTTCATTATGGCGTTCTTCGCTCTTTTCGTAACACGCCAGACTTCGCTGCTTTCTCCACTTCCCGCACTTCTTTTGGGGATGAGCGAACCTTTCGTTTTTGTGACCTGCTTTGCTGTTCTAACGGGATATTTCATCATAAAAACAGTCCTGCTCAAGATCATCGGATGGACTATCGATGCCCCTTCGTTTATGTATTTCCTGGGTAAAACCGGACAGGATTACTTTATCCTCACGGGCCTTACGGTAATAGGCCTGTACGCCGTAATCAATCTTTTTAACAACAAGGTCCACGATCTTATTTTATCTACCGTGGTCATTACAGCAGCTATAGGTTATCTCTTATATGCCGTACGGTGTATAAGAATTTTTATTTCCGCCCGGTATTCGCTTTTCTTCTGGATTTTGTATCTTTGTACCCTTGAATTGGTGCCTTTTGCTATACTGCTTCATTTTGTTGTCCAGATAAAATAATGAAGATCAAGAATATACTTATTTCACAACCCAACCCCAACGGTAGTTCTCCTTACGTAGAAGTAAAAGAGAAATTCGGCCTGAATATCGATTTTATTCCGTTTATTAGGATAGAAGGCTTGTCCGCAAAAGATTTCCGCATCCAGCGCGTCAACATACTGGATCACAGTGCTGTTGTATTTACTTCCCGTTCGGCTGTTGATTCATTTTTTCACTTGTGTGAAGAAATGCGCATTACCATCCCGGAATCCATGAAATACTTCTGTATTACAGAAGCCATCGCTTTTTACCTTCAAAAGTATATCATTTACCGGAAGCGTAAGATCTGTTTTGGAAAGGGGAACGTGCCCTCGCTGCTGGAATCAATCGGGAGCAAACATAAGACCGAAAACTTTCTCCTTACCCTGGCCGACAATTACAAGCCTGAATTACCCAAAGCTTTTGAAAAAGCAGGACTTAAGCATACAAAAGCCATCCTCAACCGTACCATTACCGAGGACCTCTCAAATTTGGAATTAACTCATTACCAGATGCTTATTTTCTACTCTCCAACTGACATCAAATCGCTTTTGGAGAATTTTCCTGATTTCAAACAAAACGATACCCTCATAGGCACGTTTGGTCCTACCACAGCAACCGCTTTGAAAGAGGCAAATCTCCAGTCCTGCTTCGAGGCTCCCACGCCGGAAGCACCTTCGGTAGCTCAGGCGCTTATGCTATACCTGGAAAAGAAAAAATAACGTGAAGTGTTTTATGCAACTGGCTGCCGTTTTAATTATAGCGGCGTCGTTTTCTTCCTGTCAGAAGAACTATAACCATTACCGCGAGCTGGCTTACGGAACATGGGAATTGGTGTCCGTAGACGGTGACACGCTTTTGTTCACGGGAGACACACTTTCATTCGTAACCGGTTCAGCGGCCGTTTTCAGAAAGAACAGCGTTGATTATTCCGGCCAATATCAGTTTTATACCAATGTACTCACCGCCAATTTTCCGGATTATTACAACTTGTATCAGGAATGGAGGATAGAGAAGATGCTGGATTCGTTAATGCGTGCCGTTGTGATCTCTTATTATATTGAGGACGGATCGACCTCTGTTATTGGCAGAACACTGGAATATAGAAAAATGCCTTAATGGGAATTACACAGCGTTATACGTTCCCTAAAACCATGCGTCTTTCTTCAAAGAAAGAAATCGATGCTTTGTTTGTCAATGGGAAGGCATTTACATTGGGCCCTTTCAGGGTTTTTTACCTGATACAGGCCGCTATGGGTGACAGTCCTTCGTGCCGCGTGGTAATTAGTGTTCCTAAGAAACATCACAAACGGGCTGTTGTCAGAAATCTTATCAGGCGGCGAACCCGCGAAAGCTACAGATTGTACTATCCGTCTTTATTGGCCCGGACCGTAAAATCAAGTCATGCAAGTCTCTCTTTTTTATGTTTATATTTGCCGCATGAAATCCTCACTTACAGGGATATCGAGTCCAAAATGCAGGCGCTTTTGGAGCGTCTTAGCCAAATACTTGAAAAAAGCGGCCATTTTTCCATTCCTGCTGCTGATTAAGTGTTACCAGCTTTGTATCTCTCCCTTTACACCCCCTTCGTGCCGTTTCACTCCCACCTGCTCGCAATACGCCGTAGAGGCATTCCGTAAACACGGACCGTTTAAAGGGCTGTATCTTACCATCTACAGGATCTTACGCTGCAATCCCTGGGGAGGCAGCGGTTACGATCCGGTCCCCTGATCATTCAACGCCTGCAGAATGATCCGCGCCAGAGAAGGTCTTATCACCTTCGACAGTTCTTCTTCGGATAATCCGGCAATCCGTTTTACACTGCCGAATTCTTTCAGAAGCAAAGATGTCGTTACGGGCCCTACTCCGGATATATCAGATAATGCGGAGCGGGCAAATGCGCGGCTGCGTTTCTGCCTGTGAAAAGTAATGCCAAACCGGTGCGCCTCGTCCCTGAGGTGCATTAATAACTTAAGAGAGCCGGAATTTTTATTCAGGTAAAGAGGCACAGGGTCGCCGGGCAAAAAAACTTCTTCCATGCGTTTGGCCAGACCGGCCAGAGCTATGATACTTTCCAGCCCAAGCTCCTCAAGGGCCTGGAAGGCGGCAGAAAGCTGTCCTTTACCGCCGTCAATAAGAATCAGTTGGGGTAAATCGGCCTCTTCATTCAATAACCGGGTATATCGCCGGGTGACTACTTCTTTCATGGAGGCATAATCGTTTGGGCCTTCAACCGTCTTAATGGCAAAATGCCGATAATCTTTTTTGCTTGGCACTCCGTTCCTGAAAACCACACAACTGGCTACCGGATTTGTTCCCTGCAGGTTGGAATTGTCAAAACATTCTATATGGACCGGCAGCTCTTTCATATTCAGATCGTCTTTAAGCTGCGTAAGTAATCTTTCCACGTTTCGGTGGTTACGTTGTTCCGCTCCTTTGGTTTCTGAAAGACGAATCTGCTCTGTCTTGTAATTATCGGCATTACGGAGACTCAGCTGTACCAGTTCCTTTTTATCCCCCTTCCCGGGCACATGCACATTACAACCCCGGGGACTGGCCTCGGGCATAAAAGGGACCAATACTTCCTGTAACAGTCCGTTTTTCTGTGCCTGCATCTCGGCCATAAATAAACTCAATAGGGCTTCAGGGGTTTCCTCAATCCGGAGCCTGAAGCGCACATTTTGTGATTGAATTACGGCGCCTTGCGAAACGCGCAGGAAATTTCCGAAAGCGGCCTGCCCGGAAGAATCCATTACCAGGGTGAATACGTCAAGGTCCGTGATCTGTTGGTTTACGATAACCGATTTCTTCTGATGGCGCGTAAGGGCCTCCAGTTGATCCTTAAATTTCTGTGCTCTTTCAAAATCGAGCATGGCAGCCGCCTGAGCCATCTGATCCTGCAATAGCCGGCGCACAGAAGCGATATCTCCCTTTAGAATACTTTTTACAGCGTGAATGTAGTCTTCGTAAGCCTGAGTATTTTCTTCGCCCACACAAGGCGCTTTGCAGCGACCGATATGTGCCTGAAGGCATTTGCGGTATCTGCCCCTGGCTATTGCCTGGGGAGTGAGCGACAAATTACAGGTGCGGAGAGGGTACAGAGTATGCATCAGGCCTACCAGTTGCTTACAATAGTAGCCGTTGGTATAAGGTCCGAAATACAACGAACGGTCCCGCACCATTCTCCGTGTAGAGAACACCCTTGGAAAGGGTTCGTCTTTCACGCAGATCCAGGGATAGGTTTTGTCATCTTTTAGTAGAATATTGTATTTGGGCTGGATGTTTTTTATAAGGTTATTCTCTAAAAGAAGCGCATCGCTTTCTGTATCAACTACAGTATATTCAATTGAATCTATCTGGCTGACCATCTTCACTGTTTTGGCCGGAAGGTTATGTGAAGAGCGAAAATATTGGCCAACTCTTTTTTTCAGATCTTTTGCTTTTCCCACATAGATTATATCCCCGTCTTTATTTAGAAAACGGTAAACCCCGCTTTGATGGGGCAGTAAAACCAATTGATCTGACACTGTATGCATCGAGTGGTAAAAATACTTATATTTGGCGAACCATTTATGAAAAAGCTAATAGAAACTAAAGACCTGCGACAGCTTTTTGGAGAAAAATCCGTTGTAGGTTATTTGTTGGCGCCACCGTTAATGAGCTTAATGAAGCTGAACAAGCTGAATAAACTGTATGACAAAGTCGCTGATTATCAGGGAAGAGAGTGTTTAGAAGCCTTGCTGGAGGAAATGCGCGTGTCGTACGACGTACCTTCCTCAGACCTGAGCAATCTTCCAAAAGACGGGCCGTTTATTACCGTATCTAATCATGCCTACGGCGGTATGGATGGTATCATGCTCATGCATCTGGTTTCGGATGAGCGTCCAGACTACAAAGTGATCGTGAATTTTCTTTTATCACGGATCAAATCACTGAGTGATTTTTTTCTTCCTGTCAATGCTTTCGATAAAAATGTCTCGGCACGTTCAAGTATTACGGGCATCCGGCTGGCCAAAGAATGCCTGGCCCAGGGAAACGTTCTGGGTCTTTTCCCCGCTGGTGAGGTATCTCATATAGGTCCTTCCGGAAAAGTGGAAGACATTCCCTGGCATACGCCTATAGTGAAATTCATAGCAAGTGCAGGAGTTCCGGTGGTTCCTATTTATTTTGACGGGCACAATTCCGCCCGGTTTCTCAGAAGAGCCAAAATACATCCTATGCTTCAGACAGCCAGTTTGCCTGCAGAAGTCCTGAATAAAAAAGGAAAACGCATAAACATACGCATAGGGGCTCCCGTAACGGTTGCCGAACAACAAAAATTTACCGACTATAAAGAATTGGGAGATTACCTGAGGGCCCGCACATATGCATTGGCTGCCAATATCGAGAAAGAAAACAAATACGACAGTCTTAATAATGCTGCTCCCATTGCTCCCGAAAAACCCTTCGATCTGGCTATTCGCGAAATTGAGCAATTACCTTCAAAAAACTGCCTGTTCAGAATTAACGAATTTGCCGCTTATTTTGCGCCGTATTCCTACATTCCTAACCTGATGTACGAGATCGGTCGAAAAAGAGAAGAAACTTTCCGTACGGTAGGCGAAGGCACTTACCAGCCGCTCGACCTGGACAACTTTGACCGGAATTACCATCACCTTATACTTTGGGATACGGAAAATAAGCGCATTGTGGGGGCTTACCGCATTGGTATGGGTGCCGAGCTTATTAAACGCTTTGGCATACAGGGATTTTATAATAGTACACTCTTTGAATTTGACACGAAATTCGAACCTGTACTTGCCCAAAGTATGGAACTCGGACGGGCTTTCATTTGCAATGAATACCGTTACGAGACCATTCCCATGATGCTTCTTTTCAAGGGTTTGTTCCACGTTATGCTCCGGAATACCGAATATAGGTATTTTATTGGTCCGGTAAGCATTTCGTCGTGGTACCCCAAATTCTATCAATCTATTATCCATAAATACATTATGGATCATCACGCCACCACAAAATACCGGGATTGCGTACATTCCAAAAATCCTTTCATTCCGGAATTCGGTCTTGTAAATCCCGATGTTTTACTCAAAGACATACAAACACCCGAACAACTGGACCGTTTGCTTACACGGATGAGCAACCGCCAGTACCGTCTGCCTTCACTTGTAAAACGCTACTTAAAGCTGAACGCAAAAGTGGTGATATTCAACATAGACAAAGAGTTCAACGATTCTCTTGACGGTTTTATTGTCTGTGACGTGCAGGAAATTTCCAAAGAAGAGCTTATGATGGTTACCAAAGACGTAACCGATCCGTCCGTTATAGAAAAACGTTTTGGCAAACGAGACTGACGTCGATGTAAAATTTATGCGCCTGGCTCTGGAACAGGCGGCTCTGGCCTTCCGGAAAGACGAGGTGCCGGTTGGAGCCATCGTTGTTTGCAAAGGGAAGATCATTGCCCGGGCCTTTAACCTGACAGAGACACTTAACGATCCTACTGCCCATGCGGAAATGCAGGCAATAACCGCCGCCTGCAACGCCGTGGGTGGCAAATACCTGGACGAATGCACTCTTTATGTAACGGTTGAACCCTGCCCCATGTGCGCCGGCGCTCTTGCCTGGGCACAGCTTTGTCGGCTCGTTTACGGAGCCGATGACCTCAAACGCGGTTATTCTTTTCTGCCCGGCCACATACTCCATCCCAGGACAGAAGTCACAAAAGGGATTCTTTCAGAGGAAGCATCTGCTTTGATGAAAGATTTTTTTGCTGGGAAACGCTAATATTATATCTTTGCACCCTCTACTGAGCTATGGTGTAATGGTAGCACTACAGATTTTGGTTCTGTCAGTCTAGGTTCGAATCCTGGTAGCTCAACAGAAACTTTTCCTAAAAGGAGAAGCTTTTTGTTACTGAGCTATAGTGTAATGGTAGCACTACAGATTCTGGCTCTGTCGGTCTAGGTTCGAGTCCTGGTAGCTCAACGAAGAAAACTATCTGTCTTGCCGTTCCCCCGGGAGCGGCTTTTTCTTTTAAGTCCCGGCCAATTGCCTTCCCTTCACTCCACAGCTTTGATTACAGCTCTACACGGCATTTCTTTAACACGGTTAAGAACTGTCACAAAAGGGAAACGCCTCCAATTGGTACAACCAAAAGGCGCTGTTTATGTCCATTCAAGGACTCCTACAAGATATTCAGAACGGGAAACACCTCCCTGACCCAGCCAGACCGCGTCTGGTGCGCAACAAATCAAGAAACGCTTTTTATATCTTTATTAATCTGGCACTTACAAATTACACAGAAAAAGTTGCACACCAGACGCGGTCTGGGACTTTCTTTTTAACCTACATTTGCACAATGAAAAAACCGATCCTGATCTGTCTTTTTTCAGTTCTTCTGTTTTCGGGCACACTTCCGGTCCGGGCGCAGTTCTATTTAACAGGGGAAGATCCGGCCAGATTAAAATGGAATCAGATCCAGGCAGGTCCATTTAAAGTGATATATCCGCGTGGAACAGATTCGCTGGCTTTCCGATATGCCTTTCTTCTGGAAAAAACGGCACCTTATGTTGCTGCCTCCCTTCAGGCACGCATACCTGATATCCCGGTTATTCTTCATCCATATTCTCTGAACAGTAATGGATTGGTAACGTGGACTCCGTCCCGGATGGAACTCATCACAACCCCGTTTCCCAATGGGAGCAACGCCCAGAACTGGGACAGGCAGCTGGTTTTGCATGAATTGAGACATGTAGCGCAAATGCAGCGCGCCGGAGAACATTTTTTTGAGCCATTCAGCTGGTTTACCGGAGAAATTTCTGAGGCACTCTCGGTGGGCCTCTATTTCGGACGCTGGCTTCTTGAAGGTGATGCCACGTTTACCGAAACATTGCTTTCATATGCCGGCAGGGGAAGAGAAGCATCGTTTCTGATGCCATACAAAGCCTACTTTGCAACAGGCAAAGATTTCTCCCTGGATAAATGGAAATTCGGGTCGTACAAGCATAAAATCCCAAATGCGTATGCTTTAGGCTACTTAAAATTTTCCACTGCAGAAAATATATCCTCTGAATACGCGCTGGCAAACATATTTACCGATGTAACCCGCAAGCCCTACTGGCCATTCGAATATAACAAATCTTTCAAACGGAACTGGGGTGAAAACCCGGTCCGAATGTGGCATCATGCCAAAGATTATTATAGCCGTTTATGGGAAACTCAGGAGAAGGAAAAAATCGGATGTACCTATGGACGCCGGCTAAATAAACCGGTCAAAGACTATGTATCTTACCGCTCTCCAATTATTATTGCGGACTCTGTGGGAGTAAATTACATCTATGCCGTGAAATCGTCCATGGCACAAACCAGGAGACTGGTCCGCATGCATGAAGGCGACACATTGGGTAAAGAAATGACCATTTGTCTTCTGGGGGAGATCAACTCAATGTTATCCGGTGACGGCCGGAATCTTTTCTGGTCCGAGACAGTGAGCGGTCACCGATGGGCGTATGAAAATTTTTCAGTTATTATCCGGTACGATACCTGGACACGTAAAAAAAAGAGACTCAGCTACGGCACGAGATTCTTTAATCCCGTGCCTTCGCCGGACGGAAGCAGGCTTGCCGTGGTCAGATACCGTCCCGAAGGTGGCAGCGAACTGCATATTCTAGATCCCGGAACTGGTGTCAATCTAAAGAAAATTCAAGTTCCCCGGGGCGAGCAATTATCAGAGCTGGCATGGCAGGACAGTACGCACCTGTATGGTCTGCTTACCGGAGAGCAAGGCAAGGGAATTTACCGTTTTTCATTGTCCGACGACAAATGTGACACCATACTTCCACCGTTTTTCTATTCTTTATTCGGGTTGCGCACAGAAAACGGCCAATTGTTTTTTCAGAGCGATTTCAACCATAACACCGACAATATCTTCTCACTTGATCCGGCAACCGGCAAAACCCTGCAACTTACCCAGGCCCGCTTTGGAGTCTTCGATCCCTTCCCGGGACAGAACGCCTTACAAACCCGCCTGTATTATTCTGATTATACAACAACCGGATATCAGCTCACAGAAATATCTGTAGACAGTCTTCTGAATACTCAAGCTGATCTTACTGCCCGCAAAACGGCCGTTCTGCCGGTAAACAGAACGCCCCGGTTTATTGTTGACACCATCCGTGTCCCGGAAGATTTATCCTATCCGGTTAAAAAATATAATAAAGTGCTCCATGCCGCAAGAGTTCATTCATGGCTTCCCTTTTACTTCAATTTCAACGAACTGGAGTCCTTTTCTTTCCAGAAATACTACGAAACGGTTTCGGCGGGAGTAACACTCATGTCCCAAAATTCACTGGGGACCCTGTATTCCATCCTGGGGTATTCATACCACAACAGATTTCATTCGGGTCATTTTCATGTAAACTATTCCGGGCTGTTGCCCGTATTCTCACTCGAAGTTAATGTAAACGACCGGTTCAGAACACAGAATTATATACGGCAGGAAAACAATAAAATCGTCTTTGTGACCGACACAATCCGGGCTCCCCTGTTGGAGGCAAGACTTTATTCATATATCCCGTTTACTTTCAACAGCCATGGATGGCAAAGAGGTTTCATCCCGTCCATACAGTACCGTTTTACAAATGACTCTTACTATGTCAGGGAAAAACAACGGTACATCAACAAGGGTATGCTCCAGGCAGGAATCCGTTATTACCAGGTTCAAAACCGGGCCGAAAGGGATATTTTTCCCAGATTGGGTATGGGATTAAACTTACAATGGGGATATACGCCCGGGACGCAGTCTCTTTTTAGCACCATTGGACTGGTTCAGGCTTACGGGTACATTCCCGGGCTCTTCCGCAACCAGGCATTAAAGATCGATGCCGCCTACCAGAAACAACAGGTAACCGGCCGGTATTTTTATCTGGGATCTTTCCTGTCATCTCCCCGCGGAATGAAGGAACAGGTCTTCGCTCCACATATTTTCAGGCTGACTGCAGATTATGCCATACCAATATGGCCGGGAGATCTGTCGGTACCCGGGGTGCTGTACCTGAAACGGATACAGCTGATACCCTTTTCAGATCATATGTATGCCAGGGCTCAGGACGGTACGGTGTCCCGTTTTCATTCCTATGGCACCGATCTGGTGTTTGATTTTCATATTTTCAGGATTGGGCCCATGCTCTCGGCAGGAGTGCGATATGCCCTGTCTCCGCAAAAAACGCATACGTTTGAATTTCTGTTTTCCATGCCCGCATTTTAATTCCTTTTATGAAAAAGTTTTTGCATTTCTTCAGCCCGTATGAATGGTTCCTTGTCAGTACCATTGTGGTTTTGAATATTATTGTATTCATTGCCACCGGTCAGACAGATGTGCTCTCGAGCATTGCAGCCATCTCCGGCGTACTATGTGTGGTCTTGGTGGCCAAGGGACATATTTCAAATTATATTTTCGGTCTTATACAGGTAAGTTTGTACACATATATTTCCTGGGGCGTCGGGTATTGGGGTGAAGTGGCCCTGAACGGATTATATTACGTACCCATGCAATTTATCGGATTCGCCTTGTGGCGGAAACGACTCAGGGAAGGGAGCAAAACAGAAGTCAAGGCCCGCAACCTGAACACCCGACAGCGTTTAATATTGGGTATTGTAAGCGTGGTTCTGATTGTCGTCGGCGGTATGGTCCTGAAATACTATGACGATCCGGCTCCATTCCTCGATTCCACCACCACATTTCTGTCTATTGTGGCCATGTGGCTTATGGTCCGCACCTATTCAGAGCAATGGTACCTGTGGATAACTGTTAACGCGGCAACTATTATTATGTGGACTCTTGCCTTTATTCGTGAGGGCGAAACAAGCCATCTTATTATTACCTGTATGTGGTGTGTCTACCTGCTGAATTCCCTGCACGGCCTCATCGTGTGGCAAAAAGCTGCCAAATCTGCAACGCTGACAATTTGACAGAGAAGAGTAAATGGCATTGATTTTGCGTTAGCCTCAGTTGTCAATAGAGAATTATAACAAACAATAACCATTACTAAAATTTTAAAAACAATGAAAATCAAACCTTTAGCAGATCGAGTAGTCGTTCAACCGCAGGAAGCGGAAACCAAGACAGCTTCGGGCCTGTTTATTCCCGACACCGCAAAAGAAAAACCCCAACGTGGAAAAGTTGTTGCCGTAGGTAGCGGAAAAAAAGATGAGCCAATGGAATTAAAAGAAGGTGATATTGTTTTATACGGCAAATATGCCGGCACCGAGATCAATGTAGACGGGACCGATTATCTTATAATGCGTCAATCCGACGTTTTAGCCGTTATCTAACCTTTAATATTAACATTTACAATTATGGCAAAAGAAATTAAATACAATATTGAAGCCCGCAACCTCATGAAAGAAGGTGTGGACGCTTTGGCAAATGCAGTGAAAGTAACCCTGGGTCCTAAAGGGCGCAATGTGGTTATTGATAAGAAATACGGTGCACCTCAAATCACCAAGGACGGTGTAACGGTTGCCAAAGAGATTGAATTGAGCGATGCGTTCGCCAATATGGGCGCACAGATTGTAAAGGAAGTCGCTTCCAAGACCAACGATCAGGCAGGTGACGGTACCACCACGGCAACCGTTCTTGCTCAGTCCATTATAAACGTGGGCCTAAAGAATGTTACCGCCGGCGCCAACCCAATGGACCTTAAACGCGGAATTGAAAAAGCTGTTGAATGTGTAGTAAACAGCCTTAAGGAGCAGAGCCAGAGCGTAGGCGACGATCTGTCAAAGATCGAACAGGTTGCCTCGGTATCGGCCAACAATGACTTAACTATTGGAAAGCTTATTGCTGAGGCCATGTCAAAGGTTAAGAAAGAAGGTGTTATTACTGTTGAGGAAGCAAAGGGTACCGATACAGAAGTCAAAGTGGTAGAAGGTATGCAATTTGATCGCGGCTATATTTCGGCTTACTTTATTACCAACTCAGATAAAATGGAGGCTGTGCTGGACAATCCGATGGTGCTGATCACAGACAAGAAGATTTCTACCATGAAAGATCTTATGCCCGTTCTGGAACCGGTTGCACAAAACGGCCGTTCCCTGCTTATTATCGCAGAAGACGTAGACGGCGAAGCACTGGCGACATTGGTTGTTAACAGGCTCCGCGGCACACTTAAGATCGCAGCCGTTAAAGCCCCCGGATTCGGAGACCGTCGTAAAGAAATGCTGGAAGACATTGCCATCCTTACAGGCGGAACAGTTATTACCGAAGACAAGGGTATCCGTCTGGAATCGGCAACAATAGATATGCTGGGTAATGCAGAGAAAGTGGTCATTGACAAGGAAAACACCACCATTGTAAACGGAGCCGGCAGCAAAGAAGCCATTAACGCCCGTGTTGCACAGATCCGTAAACAAATGGAAATTACCACCAGCGATTACGATAAGGAAAAACTACAGGAACGTCTTGCCAAACTTTCCGGTGGAGTAGCTGTTCTCTATGTGGGAGCCGCATCGGAAGTGGAAATGAAAGCCAAGAAAGATCGCGTGGAAGATGCCTTGAACGCTACCCGTGCCGCAATTGAAGAAGGTTTTGTTCCCGGTGGCGGCGTGGCTTACCTCCGTGCCATTCCTTCCCTCAAGAAAATCAAAGCCGACAACGAAGATGAAGCCACAGGCGTTGCTATCGTTGCACGGGCTATTGAAGAACCGTTGCGCATGATTGTTGAAAATGCCGGCCAGGAAGGCAGCATTGTCGTTCAAAAAGTACGCGAAGGAAAAGGTGATTTTGGTTACAATGCCCGCACAGACAAATATGAAAATCTTTTTGCCTCGGGTGTTATCGATCCTACCAAGGTAGCTCGTGTGGCTCTTGAAAATGCCGGATCGGTTGCCGGAATGTTCCTGACCACCGAATGTGTTCTGGCCGAGAAAAAAGAAGAAAACCCCGCTCCCGTAGCCAATCCCGGCATGGGCGGTATGGGCGGTATGATGTAACAGATACTGATTCTGTACAAACGGTGTGATAGGGCAAAACTTATCGCACCGTTTTTTTTATATCTTCGCAGGTATATGAACACCGATAATCCTACGGGCTTCCGTATTGGTTGCCACCTTTCCTCCTCGGGAGGATACCTGTCCATGGCCAGGACGGCGCTCAGCATTGGAGCGAATACGTTTCAGTTTTTTACACGTAATCCACGCGGGGGCGCCGCAAAAGAAATGGATCCGAAGGACATTGAATCTTTTCTGGAGTTTACCGCCCAGCACGACATCAGGCCCGTCATGGCGCATGCCCCGTATACCCTTAACTTATGTGCCGCTGAACAGGGGATCAGAGATTTTGCCCTGCGAACCCTTATTGACGATCTCAGACGCATGGAATTTATGCCGGGCAATTATTACAATTTGCATCCCGGAAGCCATGTTCAGCAGGGAGTTGAAAAAGGCATTGAACTCATTTCGGAAGCCCTGAATCAGGCTATTAAACCGGAACAAACTACCTGGGTTCTGCTCGAGACTATGTCCGGAAAGGGTTCTGAAGTAGGACGCACTTTTGAAGAGATCCGCTCTATCATTGACCGGCTGGAACACACAGAGCGTGTTGGGGTTTGTATGGATACCTGCCATATATACGACGCCGGTTACGATATTATCAACGAGCTGGATCAGGTGATCGGACATTTCGACCGCGTGATTGGTCTGGACCGTCTGAAGGCCATCCATATTAATGACACAAAAAATCCGTTTGGAAGTCATAAAGATCGCCACGAAGTGATAGGCCAGGGTCATCTGGGAATCAAAGCGCTAAAGCAGGTAATCAACCACCCGGCGTTGCGTCACCTGCCTTTCTTCCTGGAAACACCCAACGAACTACCGGGTTATGCAGCAGAAATTGCTTTGTTAAAAACAGAACGTACCGGAACGTAGGCAGCAAGAAGACCCAAGCCAAGCACTATAACCGAAATAATTAACAGATCTGTAAGCTGAACATCCACCGGGTAAGACGAAACCATAAAACTTCCGGGCAGGGAGATTAAACCAAAGGTGGTCTGCAGCCAGCAGAGAAGTAAACCCAGAAACAGGCCTGTCAAAAGACCCAGTACAGATATCAGCCATCCTTCCGTAATAAAGATTGTCCGTATCTGCTTTTCTTTGGCCCCCATGCTTTCCAAGATTTCTACATCATCTTTCTTTTCCAGAATTAGCATACTTAGTGAGCCGAGCACGTTGCACGATATGATGAGCACTATAAACCCCAGCAGCAGGAAAATGACAATTTTTTCTGTTGTCATCATCTTGTATACCGTTTCGTTTTGCTGGTAGCGGTTCAATACCCTGAAATCCGGTCCGGCCCCTGCAGTAATCTCGCGTTGAAGACGCCGGGTATTTACGCCCTCGTGCACTCTTATTTCCAAGTAACTGATCTCTTTTGGGTAATCAAAAAGACGGCGTGCCATGGCCAGTGGAACAAACAGATACCGGGAATCGTAATTTTGTTCTACCGCAAAGATCCCGGAGGGGAAAAGTTTTTCTCTTTTCAGCGAAGCCATAGGGTCGAGGGGAGAAAACACAGCGTCCCGTTCCGGAAAATATACCCATAACGGATCGATGAACGCGACATTTATTCCGAGGTTGTTGGCCAGGTTGCGTCCCACAACAGCTTCTTCCACTTCACCAAAGTACACATTAAACTTCCCCTGTACCGTTCGTTCCCTGAGTGGCGAAACGGCCATAAAAACACTGTCTACGGCTTTGAGCACAGCCACAGATTGCATACCCCGGTATTGTAAAAAAACGTTTTCCTCTATGACCGGACAGCAGGCAGAAATACGTTCATCATTTGCCAGTTCCTCAAAATATGCGGGTTGGATAAAAACTTTACCTTCTGCCGGTTTAATAAGCAGATCGGCATCAAAGGTATGATACATGCCTTTTACCAGGTTGTCAAACCCGTTGTAAACAGACATCACCACTACCAGAGCCATAGTTCCCAGCGCAATACCTGCAGCACTTATCCAGGATATGACATTGATCACCTGCCTTGATTTTTTGGCAAACAGATACCGCCATGCTATGAAAAACGACAAATTCACCGTAAAAAGATCAGCCTTTAAGTAATTGATCTATATGTTCCACGTAGTCCAGAGAATCGTCAATATAAAAAATAAGTTCGGGAACGATCCGCAGTTGTTTGGCTACCCGACGGCCCATTTCGCCTCTCAGGGCCCGCTGCTGGTCCTGCACTCGAGCCAGAACCTCTTTTGCTTTTGCCGAAGGGAATACGCTTATCCATACCCGGGCGACCGACAAGTCCGGGCTAATACGTACGTTTACCACAGAGATCATGGCTCCGTCGTACATGGCCATTCCCTGCGCCTGGAATATCTCGGACAGGTCGCGCTGTATTTGCCGGGCGACCTTCAATTGTCTGGTGTTTGGTCCGGCTTCCGTTGCATTCATGGTTATATAACTTTTATGATAAAGTAATTCTTTTTCCCTTTTTGTACGAGCAGGTATTTATCGCCTATTAGCTGAGAAGCATCAACCGGGGTTTCGGCTGAAAGCACTTTTTCTTTATTAATACTCAGACCTCCGCCCTGAATAAGTTTTCTTGCTTCGCCCTTTGACGGCACAATAGAAGTAAGCACTGCTATTAATTCGGTAACCGGCTGGGGTAAAAGGGATCTCGGAATTTCATACTGAGGAACTCCTTCAAAAACCGAGAGGAAAGTATCTTCACTCAGGGACCTTACTTGTTCATTCGTCCCCTGGCCGAATAATATCTGAGAGGCCGCAACAGCCTTGTTATATTCCTCTTCTCCGTGTACCATTGTTGTTACACACCTGGCAAGCATACCCTGAACGACTCTTTTGTGAGGGGCCAGATTATGATCTTCTATCAATTGAGATATCTCATCGAATGATAATTGGGTAAATATTTTAATATATTTCTGGGCGTCATCGTCAGTCACATTCATCCAGAATTGATAAAAGGCATATGGCGAGGTCCTTGCCGGATCAAGCCAGACATTGCCCGATTCTGTTTTTCCGAATTTACCGCCGTCAGACTTTGTAATGAGGGGACATGTCAGCGCAAAACATTCACCGCCTTCTTTCCTTCGGATGAGCTCAGATCCTGTGGTAATATTCCCCCATTGGTCAGACCCGCCCATCTGCAATTTGCAACCGTAGGTTTTGTAAAGGTACAGGTAATCGTAGCCCTGTAGCAACTGATAAGTGAACTCGGTAAAAGACATCCCTTCTGAATCATCTCCGGAAAGTCTCTTCCTTACAGAGTCTTTGCTCATCATATAATTAACGGTTATATGTTTCCCTATATCTCGAACGAAATGAAGAAATGTATAATTTTTTGTCCAGTCATAGTTGTTTAACAAAAGAGCTTTGTTGGGCTGTTCGGTTTCAAAATCGAGGAACCTGGACAACTGCCGTTTTATGCATTCCTGGTTGTGACGCAGAGTTTCTTCGTCAAGCAAAACCCTCTCAGAGGATTTCATAGACGGATCCCCTATCATACCGGTAGCTCCTCCAACCAAAGCAATAGGTTTGTGTCCGCACAGTTGCAGATGCCTTAGCATCATAACCCCAACAAGATGTCCAATATGTAATGAATCGGCTGTAGGGTCTATCCCCAGATAAGCCGTGGTCATTTCTTTATTTAATTGTTCTTCGGTACCGGGCATCATGTCATGGATCATCCCCCGCCACTTGAGTTCTGCAACAAAATTATTCTTGTTCATATTGTTTGGTATATTTTCTGCAAAGGTAAAGAATAAAAATTTGTACTTTAGCCGAATGAAAGCTTTTTCAACAAACAGATTCATTTTGTGTTTACTGGTAATAACAGGCCTGCTGATTACTGCCTGCCATCCCGGAACAGATCCGGACAAAGAAGAAGCACCCGCGCTGACCCAGAAGGTTAATGCATATATGTTGGATATAATGGAAGAGGTATACCTGTGGGAACAACATATCCCCGGTGATCTTGATATCCGTTATGAATTCGATGAAAAGGACTTTTTTGAGAAACTGTGTTACCGGACTGAAGACCGATGGTCTTTTATTACCGACGATGTTCAGACATTACTTGAAGGCTCCCAGGGTGTTGAAACCACATTCGGTTATTCACTTACATTTGGTAAATTTTCAAACACCGGCTCTATGTTTGCTGTTATTCAATACGTTTATCCCCAGACTCCTGCATCAGATGCAGGTCTCAAACGCGGTGATATTATTGTTGAAATGAACGGACAATCTATAACTGAAGAGAACTATACCAATCTGTATTACACGAGCAGCCTGAGTCTTACGATGGGAGAATACAAAGAAGGATACATTAACAATCTGCCGGGTACCGTATCGCTTTCTTCACGAAAACAGTCGCTTAACCCGGTGGTTGCGTATACATTAACAGAAGACAGGGGTCACCGGATTGGTTATATGTGTTATACCGATTTCTTCGGAGATTCCGAATCTTATTTTCTTCCCGTGCTGCAATCATTTAAAGAATGGGGCATCACAGATCTGGTTCTGGACCTGAGATATAACCTGGGAGGCTATCTTTCTACTGCCAAAATTCTTGCAGGGGCGCTATGCCCGGCTTCATGTCTTAACGGGTCCACTGTCCTGGTGTCCAAACACTGGAACGAGCTGTACCAAAACTATTGGACAGAGAATAACCGTAACGACATGTTGTTCGAATATTTTCCAAAAGCTTCTGACCAACCCGTTAACCTGAATCTTTCACATATATATATCCTCACATCATACAATACGGCAAGTGCTTCCGAGCTGACATTATGCGGCCTTGATCCGTATATGGAAGTTATTCAGGTAGGACTGTCAACCCGGGGAAAATATACTGCAGCCATGGTTTTTTCACCAGAAAAAGGTACCGGCATTGAGAACTGGGGAACCCAGGCTATTGTTTACCGGTATGCCAATTCATTGGGAGTAACGGATTTTCGCGAAGGTTTTGCTCCTGATTATGAAGAAGACGAAGTGGTGTTGGGTGAGAATTATCCTTTGGGAGACGTTCACGAAAGGGTCTTTGCCAAAGCCATATCGCTGATTACGGGCAAGAAAGCAGCTGCAGCGCAAATACAGACGTTAACAACAAAGCCTGTCTTTACCGTGAATCCTTCGCTGGCGTCCAGACCCGCTGCATTCCATAATGATTTAATTGACAACTATTCCAATACTTTATGAAACTAAAGAAAAGCATCGTTCTACTCGCCTTACTGGCTCTTATTCCCGTTTCCGGATCCTTACCGGCGCAGACATTCAGGGCTTCCAGAACCCCTCTCGAAGTGACGTTGTCGTCCCTTACAGGTGTTACCGAGGTTCTTCGGCTGGAAAGCACCGAATTCAGTGAGAAATACCAGGTCAAAGTCCGTCAGATGGTAAATCACGACGAAGTGCGGGACGGGTTCTTTGAGCAACGTATTTTTGTAATGCACGTAGGAGCGGACAGACCAACCGTAATGGTTACCGAAGGATACGGCGCGGATTATGCTTCCAATCCCAGGTACAGGGAAGAATTGTCCCGGTTACTGAATGCAAATCTTGTAGTAGTGGAACACCGTTTCTTCTCCCAGTCAACCCCGCAACCCCGTACTTGGAAACATCTTACCGGTGAGCTGGCTATGACCGACCTGCACAAGATTCGTGAAATGCTGCGTCCCGTTTATCAGGGAAAATGGATTGCAACGGGTATAAGCAAAGGAGGGCAGACTGCCTTGATGTATCGCACGTTATTTCCCGACGATGTGGATATTACGGTATCATACGTCGGCCCGCTATGCCAGAACGTGGAAGACGGACGACACGAGCCTTTTATTAAAAATAAGGCAGGGACAAAAGAAGACCGCGAAAAAGTGCTGACTTTTCAGAAAGAGTTGCTAATCCGCAAAGACAGTCTTATGCCTGTTTTTACCTCATTCTGCGAAAAAGCGGGTTATAAATTTACCGAACCGCTATCAGATATATTTGATTTTGCCGTATTGGAGTATTCCTTTGCTTTTTGGCAATGGGGAACACCCGTTAAAGAAATACCTGCCATAACGGCTCCGGACTCCTTGCTTTTTGCCCATTTCATGAAAATATCTTCTCCCGACTACATGATGCGGGAAACCCCTAATATGTCTTTCTTTGTCCAGGCAGCAAAACAGTTGGGTTACTATGGATACGATACCAATCCTTTCAGATTTAAAGTAACACGTACCCGTTTTATCCCCGACAGTGAAAAAGAAATAGCAAAAAAAGAAGCTAAAGAGGCCAAAAAGGCAGCAAAAATGGCTAAAAAGAATGATGACCAAGCCCCCGAACCGGTCATTAATGAACAGAATGACAAAGAGATAACCGGCAAGTGGGTAACCAGAAAATATCCTGCAATGGAATTGAAAACTTCAAAAGGATATTTGAGAAAAATATTTCTTCCGGATTATTATAAGCCCCGTTTCAACAAGAAACTTTATAAAATGCAAAGTGATTTTGTTAAAAAAACAGACGCCAGGCTGGTATTCCTGTATGGAGAGTGGGATCCATGGACAGCTGCAGCTGTTCCCGACCCGGGGAAACCGAATGTGCTCTATTTTGTGCAACCCGGAGGGAATCATCGCACCCGAATTGGGAGCCTTCCCCAGGAAATGCGGGACCGGTTGCTCGGGCAACTGGAAACATGGTTAAACGAATAAGATTTTTTATGAGAGAGTTTTCTCCTTTATCTGTTACCGATCGATCCTTTATTATACCTTTTCTCAAGAATGCCAATAAACAGAGCTCCGAATTTTCTTTTACAGCTCTCTACATGTGGGCAGGCATATATAATACTACCCATGCTACAGTTCCTTCCGCTTCGGGTCCGCTTTTGATATTCCGGAGCCGCAAAGAGGAAAGTGATCCATATGCCTATCTTTATCCCCTTGCAGAAAACGGGGAAGAATTTTCTGCCGATGAGGCTGTCCAGATCATAGCGGATCTCTCGCCTGGAGAGCCTTTCAGTCTATGGGGTCTCTCAGAACAACAGGCAGGCGAACTCCGAAAAGCGTTCCCGGGCCAATTTGACATCAGCCCCGTCCGTTCTTCTTTCGATTACCTTTATCCTACCAGCCAGCTGGTACTGCTCGGGGGAAAAAAATTGCAACCCAAAAGAAATCTTATTTCGAGTTTCAAAAGGCTCTATCCGGATTTTCTGACAGAGAATATTACAGCTGAAAACATTGCCGAATGCCTAAAGATGAACGATGAATGGTGTGTTAAGATGGGATGCCGCCACAACGCGGCTCTTTCAGAGGAAAAATGCGCCGTTCACAGGACTTTTTATCATTTTCAGGGACTGGAACTCGAAGGTTTACTCCTCAGGGCAGAGGGCCGGATTGTTGCTTTTACCGTGGGTGAACCGTTAAGCAGCGATACTTACATTGTGCATATAGAAAAAGCATTTCCTGAATATAAAGGGTCTTATCAGGCCATTAATCAACTTTTTGCCGAATATGTTCAGGAAAAACACCCCGATCTTATTTATATAAACCGCGAAGACGATGCCGGAGACGAAGGCCTCCGGAAAGCAAAACTCAGCTATCAGCCTGTTTCTATGGTGGAAAAATATGCCGGATTCTTTAACCCACTAACCAGACCATAACGTGGTCATCAAGGATCGTATATTCCAGCGTGAAGCTTTCACGTTCTCCGTCTTTATGAATGAAATCCGCCTGAATTTCTCCCTCTTCCCGGGGATAAAAACGTGCAATTTCCATTTGCCGGACAAAGTCGACATCATTCTGAGACATATACTTATATAGCGCTTCCTTGGCACACCAGATGATAGCCAGCTGATGGGACCTTATTTCACTTTTGTCTGAAAGAGCCTCGCGTTCTTCTTCATTCACAGCACGTGCCTCAACAGAAGCAAAATTCCTTGACAATGCTTCTATGTCAATACCCACACTATTTTCCGGATGTGTGATCACACAAGCGAAGCGGCCGGTATGGGCAATACTTAACTCTACAATGGAATTTTGCAGGAAAGGACGCCCGTTTTCATGGTAGCGCAGATATACTTTTTCAGGAAAAAGAAGGTCCAGCAAAGCCCTTACGGCAAGGCGTTCAATTCTTCGTTTTTCGCTTGAAATATAGGATAATTCTTCCTGCTCATCGTTAGGCAGGACGCAGAGAGCCGATAACTGATTTTCTGTTTCGGTAATCTCCCAAACGGCAATCTCAGCGCCGTTCTTAAATTTTTCTCTGTAATACAGTCCCATATCAATAGCGCAGAAAAGAGTCCGTACGCATACGGGACACGATGAAACTAAAATAACAACTCGGAGGTTCCAAAGATAAAGGCATTATTTGGTTAGCGCCACAAAGATATAAAGATTTTTAAATCCTGAACAAACCAAATACGGCAGATCCGCTTCCTGTCATTGAGGCATAAACCGCCCCCTCATCGTAAAGAGCTTCTTTATAGCTCCGGATGACCGGAAATTTTTCAAAGATCGTGGTCTCAAAATCGTTCGAAATTATACATTTCCAGGTGTCAACCGGCTGGAGGAGCCGTTCACGCAAACCCACGTCCCGTCGTTGAGGTATCATACCGGCATATGCTTCGGCCGTAGACACAGAAACAGGCGGAAACCGGAGTTCAATACGATAGTTGCTCAAGCTGAGGGGGATGGGTGTCAACAAATCTCCACGTCCACCTGCCAGGTAAGCGGCCGGGGGTAAAGGTTGTAAAAAAAACGGCACATCGCTGCCCAATTGCAGGGCATAATGCATTAATTGGGCATGGGTAAGGTGTAATCCAAAATGCTTGTTGAGCAGTTGAATACAAAAGGCAGCATCTGAAGAGCCACCGCCTAACCCTGCTCCCATTGGAATGTGTTTGTAAAGATGTATCTCAACGGGGGTCAGTGGGAAGTCTGCAGCCAGAAGACGGTATGCTTTCATGCAGAGATTCCCGTACGGATCACCGGGTATGTCAAAACCGTAAGTATACAGGGCGGCTTCTCTGCCGGCTTCAGGGGCATCTGTCACCTCCAGGATATCATGCATAGAGACCGGATAGAACACCGTCTCAATATTGTGATACCCGTCTGCACGTTTTTCAATAACATACAGTCCGATATTGATCTTGGCATACGGATATACAACAGATGTTGACATAAGACCGATTAATTAACCGCATTTGGAAAAACCACAACTCATACAGAGGAGACAGCCCTCCTGGTAAACAAGGTTTTCAGAACCGCACTTCTCGCAATGCGCTCCCGAAGAATCTTTTGTGCCGTTGGGGATATAACGCTTTAGGGCACGTTCCACTCCCGATTTCCAATTGTTGATGGTCTGGCTGTCCAGTTCCAGGGAAGATACCAGGTGCACTACTTCTTCTACTGGTAATCCGTTCCGTAACACCCCGGAAATGAGTTTTGCATAATTCCAGTAGGCCTGGTTGAACATATGGGAGATTCCTCCCACAGTGTTCGGATACCCATATTTGTCTATGTACTTGAAATCATAGCGGGATCCTTTTTCCTCCACAACCTTGATAACCTGTCCCATGGTAATAGATTTAGGTATGGTCCGGGTATCCTCGTCGAGTTTCCCTGTAAATATCTCATAAGGTCGTCCTTCATACAGGCCTACAAAGGCAATCCACTGTTCGTTTGCGTTTTTAAACCGAATTACTTCGGCATCGAGTGCAATGGGGCGCTGTTTGGGCATCGACTGCATCATTTTGCCGGTTTTTGAATCTCCATCGGCAGAAACAAGGACTCCGGTACGACTTCCGTCCCTGTAAACAGTAACCCCCTTACAGCCCCATTCCCAAGCGGTCCTGTATACTTCTGCCACCATGTCTTCAGTAACATCGGCAGGCAGGTTAACGGTTACGCTTATGGAATGATCCACCCATTTTTGCATTTGGCCCTGCATTTTCACCTTGGCCACCCAATCTACATCGTTGGCAGTAGCTTTGTAATAAGGTGATTTTTCTACCAGGGCGGCAAGTTCTTCTTTATTCATGCCAATCACCGTGTCCCGGTCATAACCGTTTTTGACGGCCCAGTCGAGAAATTTATGATGAAAGACGTTGTATTCCTCAAACGCATCTCCCATTTTATCTGTAAAGGCAATGGTCACATTTTTATCGTTGGGGTTTACTTTTTTACGACGCTGATATACGGGGAGGAATACCTGCTCTATGCCACTGGTAGTCTGTGTCATAAGACTGGTTGTTCCGGTAGGAGCGATCGTAAGCATGGAAATATTACGGCGTCCCGCTTTAACCATTCTTTGGTACAGCTCTTCATCTTCCTGACGTATGCGTTCTATCATTGGATTCCTCAGCTCTCTGTTGGCATCGAAAATGGGGAACGGGCCACGCTCCTGGGCCAGTTGAACAGACGAGGCGTAAGCAGAGAGCGCCAGTGTTTTCTGTACAAGGACACCCACTTTGATGGCTTCTTCCGAACCATAGCGAAGACCCAGTGCTGCGAGCATATCACCCTCGGCGGTAATGCCCAGACCGGTACGCCGGCCCCCGAGAGATTTGGCCTTAATCTTCTCCCACAGTTCACGCTCGTTACGCTTCACATCTTCATCTTCAGGATCTTTATCAATTTTAGAGATAATAGCATCTATTTTCTCCATTTCCAGATCAATAAGATCATCATTCAAACGCAGGGCTTTTGCCACGTGATTTTTGAATAATTTCATATTGAATTTAGCCTCCGGCGTAAAAGGATTTTCTACGTATGAATAGAGATTCATTGCAATCAGACGGCAGGAATCATAAGGACACAACGGAATCTCACCGCACGGATTGGTGCTGATGGTACGGTAACCCAGATCTGCATAACAATCTGCAATCGATTCCCTGATTATCGTATCCCAGAACAACACACCCGGTTCGGCGGATTTCCAAGCGTTATGGATAATCTTTTTCCATAATAAAGAGGCATCGGTCTCTTTTTTATATTTAGGATTGGGAGAATCGACAGGATACTTTTGTTCATAGGATTTCCCGGCGAGGGCAGCCTTCATAAAATCGTCGTCAATTCTGACCGAAACGTTTGCTCCCGTCACTTTATTCTGTTCCATCTTGGCATCGATGAACTTTTCTGCATCGGGGTGTTTGATGGAAATTGAAAGCATGAGAGCGCCCCTTCTGCCATCCTGCGCCACTTCTCTGGTGGAATTCGAATACCTCTCCATAAAAGGCACCACGCCTGTAGAGGTAAGCGCCGAGTTGAGTACGGGCGAACCGCCCGGACGTATATGCGACAGGTCATGTCCCACGCCTCCCCGGCGTTTCATAAGCTGAACCTGTTCCTCGTCAATCCTCATTATACCGCCGTAAGAGTCGGCAGGATTTTTATGTCCTATCACAAAGCAATTGGACAAAGAGGCAACCTGATGGTCATTGCCGATTCCGGTCATGGGCCCTCCCTGGGGCACAACATACCTGAACTTTTCCAACAATCCGAATATTTCCTCTTCGCTCATAGGGTTCGGATACTTTTGTTCAATGCGGGCAAACTCACGGGCAAGTCGTCCGTGCATATCGGCGGGAGTGCATTCATAAAGATTCCCGTAAGAATCTTTCATGGCATATTTGTTAATCCAGACAGAGGCGGCCAGTTCATCTCCGTTAAAATACTCTTTTGTTTTGGCCAAAGCTTCCTCATAGGGAAAAACGACCGCTGCATTCTTTTTTTGAGAATCCATAACGCTGTATATAAGAGGGTTACTAAATGGGCAAGGTCTTTTCAATTGTAGAAAAGAGATTGCAAGTTACTTGAATAGAATCTTTAAAAACAGAGAAAAAGAAAAAAGATATACACATTATTCTCAACAACAGTGCATGGTGCAATGGGAACATTTGGAAAATTCCCCACGCAATCTGCTTTCCACCATTTTCTCCAAACGTTCTCTAATAGTATCGGTCTTTATTTTACCGAGTACATCCTGCACAAAAGCCATTTGTTGGAGAGTCTGTGCTTCCGGAAGAGAGATTCCGCGTGACCGCAGATAGAAAAGACCCAGTTCATCAAGACGGCCTATGGAGGCTCCGTGGGAACATTTTACATCATCTGCATAGATCTCCAATTGAGGCTTTGTCGTGATTTTTGCTTCTTTGGTAAGTAACAAATTATGGTTTGCCTGGAAGGCCTCCGTTTTCTGCGAATCTTTAGCCACGAGAATTGTGCCGCGGAAAGATGCCCGTGCACGATTGTCAAGAACACCTTTAAATAATTGGTTGGATGAACAATTGCCACTCAGGTGCTTAACATCTACATTATATTCTATACTCTGGGTTCCGTCGGCCAGGTAAAGGCCGTCCAGGTTACACCGGGCCCCGGGCTTTTCCATGATTGCGTTTACGGTATTGCTAATGGTCCCGCCGTAAAGGCTTATTATATGGCAATCCAGCAAAGCTTCCTCACCCAGGCTTGCATTCACTTCCAGTTTGTAAGACGACTCTTTGTGTTCGTTCTGCATGAACAGGATATCGAGCTGCGCTCCGTCGCCCAGCGATATGATCGTGTTTCTTATGGTACGGTAAAGATATTCTTTGATTGTATGATCACATACAATCAGCTGCATACGGGCACCGGGCGCGAGGATCCATTCATTGGTAAATTCCACCGGATGAGGCATATTCTCACTCCTGACGCTTATGATCTGCACCGGCGAAGAGAAATGGTCACCGCGTACGGTCATGATCAGTCCCTTGCCGTCTTTTCCGGGCATAAGCTCCCATCCGTTTTCCATGCCGGAAGGCTCCTGAAGCAGCCCATCCACCATAAAAACCTGCCTTATACCCGCGTTGGGGACACTGCAGCGAAAGGCCTGTCTGACCTCGGGAAGATAAGTATACTCTTTCATAGCGCACTTATGAGATGGTCGTATCCATTTTCTTCTACTTCCAGAGCCAGTTCTTTTCCGGAAGTTTTAATGATCTGCCCTTTATACAATACGTGGACAATATCGGGGACAATATAATCCAGCAAACGCTGATAGTGGGTTATGACCACAAATGAGTTTTCTTTGGTTTTAAGCTTGTTAACCCCTTGTGCCACTACGCGTAAAGCGTCAACATCCAGACCGCTGTCCGTTTCGTCCAGAAAGGCAAGAGTGGGTTCGAGCATGGCCATTTGAAATATTTCGTTGCGTTTTTTCTCCCCGCCGGAGAAACCCACGTTCACGCCTCTGTTCCCGAAAGAAGTGTCCATTCCCACAATGGCCATTTTTTCACGCATAAGTTTCAGAAATTCAGCAGCTGACAATGCCGGAAGGTTTTTATATTTCCGGTGTTCGTTCACAGCCGCTTTCATAAAATTCACGTTTGACAGCCCCGGAATTTCCACAGGATATTGGAATCCCAGGAATACACCCATACGGGCGCGTTCTTCGGGGGCCATGGCTAAAAGGTCCTGTCCCATATACAACACTTTTCCCTGTGTTACAGTGAACATTTCACGTCCGGCCAGGACTGCTGCAAGGGTAGATTTTCCAGACCCGTTTGGACCCATGATGGCATGCACCTCACCCGGATTGATCTCGAGATTAATACCCCGTAATATTTCTTTTTCGCCGATACGTGCGTGCAAATCAATTATTTTCAACATAATTCTCTTGTTTTTTCCATTCTTTTTTCCAATGAATGATCCCAATGACATTCAAAGCCAGGTAACATACAGCCACAATGGGCATAAATACAAGCCCGGCGGAAATATATAATATTACATTACAAATATTCAAAACAATCCAAAAAATCCAGCTCTCCCATTTCTTTCGCGCGGCCAGAAGCTGTGCCATAAGCATAAGCCCTGCGACTGTTGCATCCAGGTAAGGCGCACGGGCCGGGGGAAACACATCAGACAAGGAGTGTAAGCGGGTAAGAATAAATCCCCAGATAAAAACAATAACACTAAGGAGGACCAAATGCATTATTCTCTGTTTTGGTGTCAGAAACGAGATCTTCAGTTGATACTTCCCGTTCTTTTCTCCTGTCGCAGGACGCGTCCATTTGTAAAGTCCGTATATAAGGATCCCAATGGAAACGGGTTGTAATAACATGTTGGTATATAGGTTCTTTTGAAGAAACATTATAAACAGCAGCGCCGAGTACACAAACCCTATCCAGTAATTCAGCGCCTTGGCAAGACTAGCGAGAAAAACGGACGTTAATCCAAAAATAACGGCACTGAATTCCAGGTACGAAACACCTTGTCCGTTAATGGTGAAAAAGATATTGTGTAGATCAAAAAAAGCACCCATACCTATCCAATCGAGCCCTCCAGCGATACACTAAGCAATTTCTGGGCCTCAACAGCAAACTCCATGGGAAGTTTATTCAGCACTTCACGGGCATATCCGTTAACAATCAAGCCAACAGCATCTTCCGGACCAATCCCGCGTTGCATGCAATAAAACAGCTGGTCTTCTCCAATTTTGGAAGTTGTGGCTTCGTGCTCCACAACAGCCGTATCATTCTCACTTTCAATATAAGGGAAAGTATGCGCACCACATTTATCTCCTAAAAGGAGCGAATCACACTGTGAGTGATTATAGGCATTTTCAGCTCCGGGCAACATTTTCACAAGCCCTCTGTAAGAGTTTTGGCTGTGACCGGCCGATATCCCCTTGCTGACTATCCGGCTCCGGGTATTTTTACCAATATGTATCATTTTTGTTCCGGTGTCTGCCTGTTGAAAATTGTTTGTAACAGCTACCGAATAAAACTCACTTACTGAATTATCTCCTTTCAGAATGGTACTGGGATATTTCCAGGTAATGGCAGATCCCGTTTCTACCTGCGTCCAGAAAAGCCTGGCATGGGAACCTTTGCAAATACCTCTCTTTGTGACAAAATTATAGATCCCGCCCTTTCCCTGTGAATCGCCCGGATACCAGTTTTGTACGGTTGAGTATTTAACTTCTGCATCCTGCATAACAATGATCTCAACCACGGCCGCATGAAGCTGGTTTTCGTCTCTCTGCGGCGCAGTACAGCCTTCCAGATAGCTCAGGTAAGATCCTTCCTCCGCAACAATAAGCGTCCTTTCAAATTGTCCCGTTCCGCGCGCATTGATCCTGAAATAGCTGGAAAGCTCCATGGGACAACGTACCCCTTTGGGGATATAGCAGAAAGAGCCGTCTGAAAACACAGCCGAATTGAGTGCAGAAAAGAAATTATCGCCAACAGGCACTACACTGGCCAGGTATTGCTGCACAAGGTGCGGATAATCGCGAACAGCCTCGGAAAAAGAACAAAAAATAATACCTTTTTCTGCGAGGGTCTCCTTAAAAGTAGTCTTAACCGAGACCGAATCGAAAACAGCGTCTACAGCCATGCCTGCCAGCACATTGCGTTCATGAAGCGGAATCCCGAGTTTTTCGAAGGTTTCGGCCAGTTTGGGGTCCATCTCCTGTCCGGAAGCAGCGGCAGAGGGGCTTTTGGGGGCAGCGTAATAAATGATATTCTGGTAATCAATGGGAGGAATTTCCAGGTGCGCCCAGCCGGGCATTTTCATGGTAAGCCATTTTCTATATGCATTCAGGCGGAAATCCAGCAACCAGGAGGGCTCTTCTTTCTTTGCGGATATTGTACGGATCACCTCTTCATTTAACCCTTTTTGAATGAATTCCTGTTCGAGTTTTGTTTCAAAACCGTGTTCGTATTCATTCTCCGTGATCCTCTTTAGTATGGTATCCTGATGTTCGTTCATAGCGTGCAAATATACACGATTATTCTTACTTTTGCAGTATGAGTAAAAAAGAGACAGAGACGAGAACACCCGTCTCGAAACTTGGAAAATACAATCTTACAGAACGTTTGGCAGCCCGATTCACTGTTGTAAATGACTCCACCCTGCAAGGATATGGGGACGATGCCGCTGTGGCTTTTTTTATGGATCCGTTAAGCGTATCTGCCCAGCAACTGGCGTTGGAAGGAGTAGATTTCGATCTGAGTTACGTGCCGTTGAAATTCATCGGGTACAAAACGGCTATCGGGGCCATGGGACAGGTAATGGCCATGAATGCCGTTCCGGTTCAGCTTTTGGTAAACATAGGTGTTTCACAACGTTTTTTTGTAGAAGATATCGATGCTATTTTCGAAGGCATCTCGGCCTTATGTCGCCGTTATTCAGTAGACATTGCAGCTATTGACGTTCAATCGTCTTATACGGGTCTTTCACTGGCCGTGACTGCCATTGGACAGGCAGAACCCGGTTTGCTTACACGCAGGAGCGGCGCACAGGAAAACGACCTCATTTGTCTGAGCGGAAACGTAGGGGCCGCCTATATGGGACTCCGTGTTCTGGAAAGGGAAAAACGCGTTTTTACGGGAGAGACTGAAAAAGATGCTCTGCCCAATCTGAACGGTTACGAATACATCCTGGAACGGTACCTGAAACCGGAATTACCGTCCGCCCTGCTGGAGAACCTGCGCCGTGACGACCTGGTTCCCACTTCCATGTGCCTTCTGAAAAACGGACTGGCCCATAGTATTCTAAGTCTCTGCAAGGCTTCGGGTAAAGGTGCAAGGCTGTTTGTCAATAAGATCCCAATTGCCCGCCAGTGTTTTGAATTTGCCGGGACCGACCCCTCTCTTTCGCCCCTGGTAGCAGCACTCAACGGAGGGGACGATTATGAGATGCTTTTTACTCTGCCATTGAATCAATACGAAAAGGTACAAAAAGAATACAACCTGGACACGATCGGTCATATTTGTGATGTGTCGTCAGGTTGTAAACTAATTACTCCGGACGGGCAGGAGCTGACAGTAGAAAGTCCGGGTATGTGAAAGTACACTAAAATTCCACTACGGGAGCTTTGTCCGCGCCTTCGGCCGCTTTGAAATAGGCTTTCTTCTCAAAACCGGCAATACCGGCAATAATTGAATTCGGAAATTTACGGATAAGGGTGTTGTAGGACTGTACGGTCTCGTTAAATGACCGGCGTTCCACAGTTATCCTGTTCTCTGTTCCTTCCAGTTGTGCCTGAAGCTCCAGAAAGTTTTGGTTAGCCTTTAATTCGGGATAGCGTTCAATAACCACCATGAGACGCCCCAGCGACTGGCTCAGATTATCCTGGGCACTTTGAAAAGCGGCCATACTTTCCTCGGTAAGATTTGAGGGATCTACAGTAACCGATGTAGCCTTGGCCCGGGCTTCAATTACGGCTTCCAGGGTTCCTCTTTCAAAGTCTGCAGCGCCTTTGACTATAGCCACCAGATTAGGGATGAGGTCTGACCTTCGCTGGTAAACGTTTTCCACTTGTGACCATGCCTGAACGGCTTTTTCTTCTGCAGCCACCATCCGGTTGTTCAGTTTAACGAACCACAAAACCAGAAGGGCAATAATGGCAATGATAATAATCCAAATTCTGCCTTTTTTCATAAGATTTTAGTTTATCAATTTATAATCCAGTTGTTTCTGTTCCAAATTGGCTCTTTCAACCATAACGCGAACTCTCTGTCCCAGCTCGAAATGCCGGCCGGTATGGGTGCCTGTAAGCGTATAGGATTCTTTGTCAAACACATAATAATCGTCTGTCATTTCCCTTACCGGGATCATTCCTTCAATTAGTGTTTCATCAAGTTCTACATACATGCCCCACTCGGTCAGTCCCGAGATGGTCCCGTTGAATTCCGAACCCACCTTGTCCTGCATAAACTCAACCATTTTGTATTTTATACTGGCACGTTCGGCGTCCATAGCCAGTTGCTCGCGCTGGGAAAGATGCAGGCATCGGGTCTCGAGAGCTCCCTGATCTGCAGACTGTCCTCCCCTCAAATATAGCGCCAGCAGCCGATGTACCATGAGGTCTGAATAGCGGCGGATCGGGGACGTAAAATGGGTATAATTGTCGAAAGCCAGGCCGTAATGACCCACGTTGTGTGTAGTGTAATGGGCCCTGGCCATAGAACGCAGCGCCATAATGACAATTCCGCCCGCTTCGGGTTTTTCCCTGGCCTTATCCAGCAGTTTGTTCAACTCTCTGGCATAATCGCGGGTTGTCTTTGTTTTCTTCATGTTATATCCAAAATGGAAAACAAAGTCGCGAAAGGCTGTCATTTTGTCTTCTGCCGGCGGTTCATGCACCCTGTAAACGAAAGCAGGCGACTTTTTCCCGGCTACGAACGCAGCCACTTCCTTATTGGCCAGCAACATAAATTCTTCTATCAGCCAATTGGAGTCGATAGTTTCCTTCACAATGACGGCCAGAGGTTTTCCTGTCTCATCGACCCGGACTTTTACCTCGGGCCTCTCAAAAGCAATGGCTCCTTTCTGAAAGCGTTCATCCCTCAGCTTACCGGCCAGTTTATGCAAGACAGCAAGCCCTTCCCTGATCTCCCGGGGTACCGGTCCCGAACCGGCCGTTGAAACATTTTCCACCCCGTTCAGCACGGCCTGTGCTTCTTCATAAGACATACGGCTGGCTGAGCGGATCACGGTCCGGCCAAACCACCTGGAAAGCACCTGGCCCTGATCGTTCAATTCAAACACGGCCGAAAAACACAATTTCTCTTCGCCAGGACGCAGGGAACACAGGTTGTTAGACAGTTTTTCCGGAAGCATGGGCACTGTCCGGTCCACCAGGTATACGGAGTTTCCCCTTTCGAAAGCCGATGTGTCAATAAGTGTATCGGGAGCAACGTAATAACTGACATCGGCAATATGAATCCCCACTTCCCATTGTGCTCCTTTCTTATCTGAATGTCGTATGGAAAGCGCATCGTCAAAATCTTTGGCATCGGCCGGATCTATGGTAAAGGTAGGAATATCGCGAAAATCCCTGCGTTGTCTGAGTTCATCCCCGGGGATTTCTGCGCTTATTTCTTCTGCCTGTTTTTCAACCTCTTCTGAAAACCGGTAAGGCAATCCGAACTCTGCCAGGATGGCATGCATTTCTGTGTTATTCTCTCCGGGAAGCCCCAGAACATCAAGCACTTTGCCTAGGGGCAAATTGTTCTTATTGTTCCAGCCGGTAACCAGAATGGCTACTTTTTCACCGTTTTGCGCCCCTGCCAGCTTCCCCCGCATCACCTCAATATCAAAAGGCATATTTTTAGAATCGGTAATCACATAGGCCTGTTTGTCAACCAGCTGGAGAATGCCTATATAAGGTCTTTTTGAGCGTTCCAGTATCTGAATGACCTCCCCTTCTTTTTTCTTCCCGTCCCTGGCATTACGGCTAATGACGGCCACCCTGACCAGGTCACCGTGCAAAGCGCCGTTTAATTTTCTTGCCGGCAAAAAAATATCTTCTACGGGTTCTGCCCCGTTCTGTTTGGTTACTACCAGAAAGGCAAAGCCTTCACGAGTCATGCTCAGGGTTCCTTCGCATTCAACGGCTTTCGATCTTTTCCGGCTTTTACTATTGCCGTAATCCTTTTCCTGACGGGCATTTCCCGACGGTTTGCCGCATCCTTTACGGCTTGTTTGATTTCTTCTACTCATAATGTACGACAAATGTACGTAAAATCTTTTGTGTACCTTTGTAGGATAATTTTACGCACATGAAAAAGAATGTATTATTGATGATCCTTGACGGATGGGGGGAAGGAAAACATGACCATTCCAATGCCATCTATACTACGGGGCAGCCTCATATAGACGCGCTCCGGACACAATATCCCAGCAGCACCCTGAGCGCATGCGGCGAAGACGTAGGACTCCCCGACGGCCAAATGGGAAACTCAGAAGTGGGACACCTGAATATCGGAGGAGGACGCATTGTTTATCAGGATCTTGTTAAAATTAACAAGGCCTGCCGCGAAGGCTCCCTGGAAAAGAACAGCGAAATCAAAGCCGCTTACGAATACGCCCGGAATAACAGGAAATCACTGCATTTCATGGGACTGGTTTCGAATGGAGGGGTTCACTCTTCCCTTGAACATCTTTTTGCTTTTCTGGACCTTGCCAAAGCTTGGGATCTTCCCCATGTTTACGTCCATTGTCTTATGGACGGACGCGATACCGATCCTCAGAGCGGGAAGGATTTCGTACAACGTCTGGAAGACCATATGGCAAAATCTACCGGCAAAATTGCCAGCGTCATAGGCCGTTATTACACAATGGACCGCGATAAAAGATGGGACCGTGTAAAACTGGGTTATGATCTGGCCGTTAACGGGACAGGCTCTCCTTTTACAAGCGCTGTGGAAGGCATAAGCCAGAGCTATGCGGCCGGTATTACCGACGAGTTCATAAAACCCATTGTATGCGTAGACGCGCAGGGCTCTCCCGTTGGAAAAATCCAACCGGGCGACGCCATGATCTTTTTTAATTTCCGTAACGACCGCGCCAGAGAAATAACACGCGTTCTTACCCAGGAAGACATGCCGGAACTGAGCATGCACACACTTCCTTTGTATTATTGCTGTCTTACTCCTTATGACGATACATTCAAAGGCCTGCACATTCTTTTCGATAAGGATAATGTTCAGAAAACCCTTGGGGAAGTGGTCAGTGCAGCAGGAAGAACCCAGTTACGCATTGCCGAAACCGAAAAGTACGCGCATGTTACTTTTTTCTTTTCCGGAGGCCGCGAAGAAGTATTCTCTGACGAAGACCGTATTTTGGTACCTTCACCCAAAGTGGCCACTTACGATTTAAAACCCGAGATGAGCGCTCCACAGGTAGCCGAAAAAGTAATGGATGCGCTCCGTAGCGAAAAATACAATCTCATTGTCCTTAATTTCGCCAACGGCGATATGGTGGGCCACACCGGTATCTACGAAGCGATTTGTCAGGCTGTTAAAATAATAGACATTCTGGCGGGACAGGTTGTAACTGTAGCACAGGACCACGATTATTCTGTGCTTATAACAGCCGACCACGGAAACGCAGACAATGCCGTTAACGAGGATGGTTCGCCCAATACGGCCCATTCGCTTAACCGCGTGCCTTTTATTGTCGTCGACAAAGAAGTTAAAAAAGTACAAAACGGTATCCTGGCAGATATTGCCCCCACTATTCTTGATCTTATGGGAATCCCGGCCCCTGAAGAGATGACCGGTCATTCACTCATTAGTTTAAAATAGTCCGGCATGCCTTCTTTTGTTCACTTACACGTACATACGCAATACTCAATACTGGATGGCGCTGCCTTTATTTCCCAGCTTTTTTCAAAAGCTTCTGCAGACAAGCAGCCCGCTCTTGCAATTACTGACCATGGTAACATGTTCGGTGTTAAAGAATTTCTGGACACTGCCAAAAAGTACCCCGACGTCAGGCCTATTGTTGGATGTGAAGTTTACGTTGCACCGGAAGGCCGCTTACTGAGAAAGAACAAAGAAGAAGCCACCACCTGCCACCTGGTGTTGTTGGCAAAAAACATGACCGGATACCACAACCTGATCAAACTGGTATCCCAGGCATGGATTGACGGTTTTTATTATAAGCCACGTATTGACCATGAACTTCTGGAGCAATACCATGAAGGGCTCATAGCGTCGAGCGCCTGTCTGGCGGGCGAATTGCCGCGACATATTCTGGCCGGCAGGATGGGCGAGGCGGAAGAGCTTATTATGTGGTATAAACGCCTTTTTGGCGATGATTATTATATTGAACTCCAGCGTCATCAAACCTTGCTGGACATTCCTCATGTCAAAACCACCTATGAGCTCCAAAAACAAATTGAGCCTCATCTTATTTTTCTGGCCAGAAAAAACGATATAAAGCTTCTGGCCACCAACGACGTTCATTTCGTAAACTTCGAAGACGCACCCGCACACGACCGTCTGATCTGTGTGGCCACAAACGACGACGTGACAGATGAAAACCGTAAACTCCGTTATACCCAACAGGAATATTTGAAATCTTGCGAGGAAATGTATGCGCTTTTTGCAGATGTCCCCGATGCGTTGCAAAATTCACTGGAAATAGCAGAAAAGGTTGAAATATACGAAATTAACCGGGATCCTATTCTTCCCCATTTTCCTATCCCGGATACATTTAAGGATTCAAACGCCTATTTAAGACACCTGACTTACGAGGGCGCCAAAAAGCTTTACCCCGAGATTACTGCTGAACTCAGAGAGCGCATTGAATTTGAGTTGGATACTATCGCATACATGGGATTTCCCGACTATTTTCTCATAGTAAGGGATTTTATTGAAGCCTCAAGAAATATGGATGTGTGGGTAGGGCCGGGACGCGGATCGGCTGCCGGTTCGGTGGTCGCTTATTGCCTTCGTATCACACTCGTAGACCCCATCAGGTACGGCTTGCTTTTTGAGCGGTTTTTGAATCCGGACAGGGTCTCCCTGCCCGACATTGACATTGATTTTGCAGACGAAGGCCGTGGAAAAGTATTGCAATACGTAGAGGACAAATACGGGAAAGATCATGTTTCGCATGTCATTACTTTTGGAACCATGGCAGCTAAAAGTGCCATTAAAGACGTAGCCCGTGTGCAGCGTCTGCCACTGGCCGAAGCAGATCGTCTGGCCAAACTCATTCCGGACAGATTACCGGAAAAAGACGGGAAGCCGCAAAAGATAAATATAGACAATGCTTTAAAGTATGTTCCGGAATTGCAGACCGCATTAAAGTCAGAAGATCCTTTAATCAGTACCACAGTGGAATATGCAAGGAAACTTGAAGGATCTGTACGCAACACGGGGGTCCACGCCTGTGCCATTATCATTGGTCCTGAAAAGCTGACAAACCATATTCCTCTTTCAGTAACCAAAGATAAGGAGACGGGAGAGGATATGCTTGTTTCACAATATGAAGGCTCTCTTATTGAACAGGTAGGGATGCTTAAAATGGATTTTCTGGGGCTCAAAACGCTCAGTATCCTTAAAAGTGCGGTAGACAATATTAAGCAGACAAGAAAGATCGAGATAGATATAAACGAGATCCCTCTTACTGACGGGGCCACCTATGACCTGTTCAGTCGCGGAGACACCATCGGAGTATTTCAGTTTGAAAGCGATGGTATGCGAAAATGGCTAAGAGAACTGAAACCTAACTGTATAGATGATCTTATTGCCATGACAGCCCTGTATCGGCCCGGCCCTATGGACTATATTCCCGATTTTATTGACCGGAAGCACGGACGTAAGGAAATCGTTTACGATGTCCCTCAAATGGAGAAATACCTGAAAGACACTTATGGGGTGACTGTTTACCAGGAGCAGGTGATGCTTCTTTCACAGGAACTGGCCGGATTCTCAAAAGGACAAGCCGACACGCTCCGTAAAGCCATGGGAAAGAAAAAAATAGCCGAAATGGAGAAACTGAAACAGGATTTCCTGAAGGGGGGTATTGACATGGGATATTCCGAGGCAGTGCTTAAGAAAATCTGGGTTGACTGGAGCGCCTTTGCACAATATGCATTCAACAAATCCCACGCCACCTGCTATTCCATGCTCAGCTACCAGACAGGGTATCTTAAGGCTAATTTCCCCGCCGAATTCATGGCTGCGGTACTTTCAAAGAACAGGGATAATATAGACGAAGTGTCCAAGTTCATGGACGAGTGCAAACGTATGGACATTAATGTTTCGGGGCCGGATATTAACGAATCGGTTCACGACTTTACGGTCAATGCCCGGGGCGATATACGTTTTGGGATGGCCGGGATCAAGGGTGTGGGTTATAACGCCGTTGAGTCTATTGTCCGTTCCCGAATAGAGGAAGGTCCCTTTTCCGATGTGTACAACTTTGTGGAACGTATTAATTCGAATATATGTAATCGGAAGGTGTTGGAAAGCCTTATCTATGCCGGCGCGTTGGATTCATTCACAGATATTAAAAGAGCCCAGTATTTCCTTCCCTGTAATAAGGACGGCGTATTTCTGGACAGCCTTATACGTTACGGAGCCAGAATAGAAGAAGAAAAAAATAAAGAAATATCCAGCCTCTTTGGCGAGGGAACGGAATCTCTGGCACCGCCTTCCCGGCCTGTACCCCCGCATACGAGCCTTGAAATTGAAGAAGATTTCCTGAAAAAAGAAAAGGAAATGGTAGGGGTATACCTCTCTTCACATCCGCTGGACCGCTTTTTATTTGAAATGAAACATTTCACAACCTGTACCATTCAACAGGCAGAAGAGATCCTGGCCAATGCGGAAAAAGAAGAGCATTTTCAGCCGAAAATTATAAGGATCGGAGGGCTGGTAACGAATGTCACCTCGGCCTTATCCAAGAATTCCGGGCGTCCCTGGGGAAGCTTTACTCTGGAAGATTACTCATCCAACAGGAAATTTACTCTTTTTGGCAAAGAATATGAACAATTCCTTCCCTATATGAGGCAGGGCGAGGCATTGCTTATCCAGGCCACATTGCAGGAAAAACCCCTTTTCGGCAAAAAACGCGATGAACGGCCTGCCGGACCGCGTGAAAAAGAGGTAAAAATCAACAGCATATCCCTTCTCGCCAATGCCAAGGATTCTTTATCGTCCATTACCTTAAATATGAATGTGGCTCAGATAACCGGAGTTTTCAGAACAGAATTGGTGGCAATAATAGCGAAAAATCCGGGAAAGCTTACTATTCACTTTATTCTCAGGGATGCTGGTAATAACATGACCGTTAAACTTTTCTCCCGGTCGCACCGCGTGGATATTACCGCGGAATTTATTGCCTGGCTTGAAAAGAAAGAGATTCCTTACTCGGTTGAATAGCCGGTATCTGTCAGGATCCCAGCCATTTTTCAAACAGAGTCAGATCTTCGGGATAAGTAAGTTTTCTGTTTTTTTCATCTCCCAATACCAGAAATACTTTTTCTTCGGGCAGATATCGCACCACCGTTCCGCAATCGTCTGTCCCTGAGAAATGAGAATCGGCCAACGCGTTATGGTAAGCCTCCTGTATAACTGATACACGGAAAGCCTGCGGAGTTTGTGCATGCATCACTAAAGCACGGGGAGGAACTTCCGACACGAATTTTCTTTCACCGTCTGTCAGGAAGAGCGTATCTGCCGCCGGAACGGCCACTCCTACGGCTTTATGCGACTTCAGGGCCATCGCCACGTCGCTAATGATCCGGTAATCGACCAGGGGACGTGCCGCATCGTGAAAAATCAGATTGTCATCCGGACTGTTTTTAAATGCTTCAATAGCGGCGAGCGACGAATGGAACCGCTCCTCTCCGCCCGGAAGGATCCTGCAAACTTTTTTCCAATTATTTTTGAGGATCATGTTTTCCACGTTGGGGATATAAGCCCGGGCAACTACAATGGCAATTCTGTCTATAAACGGATGTGTTTCAAACGCATCTACCGCTCTTTCAATAACGGTCCGGCCTGCAATAGTCAGGAATTGTTTGGGGATCCCCCCTCCCACCCGGATTCCTGCTCCGGCAGCCATTATGACAGCAATATTCATAGTTAATCTGTTTACTTGTATTGTCTGAGGAATGGCCCCAGATCATCCCCAAAGTCGATGGCAAAACTGCCGGCACGCTCAATGACCGGATTAATTTCGAATGTGATGGTAAAATCCTCATCTCTGGCATGAAACCGGAAGCTGTTGGCATTCAGGTGATGCAGGGGAGCGTCTATATCATTGATCCTGATACGAAGCGTCTTATCGGCTTCATAGATCCTTACGGGCCCGAATAACTCCTTAAAATAATCTCCTGCATAAACATCGGGAGACAAAGGCTGGACGTATTCCTCTTCTTCGGACGGGGTGCGGGGGACTGCAGGCTTCATGTATTCATCATATGTTTTGGTGATCCAGTCCGATTCTACGCCCCTGTAAAGGTCAATTATCTGGCGTATAATGGCCGTATGCGGAGCCGTAGTGGATCCCTGGTTCATCAGGACGCTCACTCCAAGATTAAGCTCGGGAACAAGTACAACCCAGGCTGTATAACCCCCGGCCAGCCCGGTATGGTTAATGAGCCTCCCCTGGACACCCTGTTCAATCCTCCAGCCCTGCGCATAAAGCACAATACGTTCCTGTTCATTGGAACAGATGGTCTGAGGTTTAAAAAGAAAATCAACACTTTCGGGCGACAACAGTTTTTTTCCTTTATAGGTGCCTTTCCCAATCCACATTTTCATCCACTGACCCATGTCATATGCATTTGACATAACAAATGCGGCAGGCGAAACGGCCTGCATCCAGGCATACGAATCGTCCCTGTCGTCGCGCGGGGAGAGTTTAAGCCCTTCCTTTGTTTTTGTCAGGCTATGGCCGTATGCAAAATTTTTGGCCGTAAAGTAACTGTCCTTGCCGGTTGTGGAATGCTCCATTTCCAGCGGCGTAAAAATATATGCTTTAACAGCTTCTTCCCAGGTCATGCCCGAGTATTTCTCTATGATCTTTGCGGCCGTAGTATATGCCGCATTGCAGTATGAGTAGGTAGTCCTGAAGCTGAATGTGGGCTTTATCAGACGCATCATAAGATACAGATCATCCCTCCCGTAGCCCAGGGCGGGAATGGGATCGAGAGCCTGTGCCTGGAAACCGCTTTTATGGTTCATTATATCCTGTACCAGATAATTCCGGGTAACCCACGGATCGTACATCCGGAAATCGGGTAGATGACTGATCACGGGATCTGTCCACTGAATAAATCCCCGGTCTGCTATCATGGCCAGAAGAGCCGCGGTAAAGGCCTTGGAAGTAGAGGCATTTACAAAAAGAGTGTATTCATTGGCTTCCGGAGCATCCGGCGCTGTGGTGAGTTTCCCGAACCCTCTCGCATAAACGGTCTGGGTGTCTTGTATAACCGTAACAGCCATGGCCGGAATATTCCATAACTCTTTCACTTTATTCGCAATGGCAGTGATTTCGGCAGCAGAGGGTGCAGGTTTATTCTGCCCGTATAAAGGAGCAAGAACCAAAAAGGAGAAAAAAAGGACTGGGGATAAACAGGATTTTCTCATAGATAAAGATTTTTGACCTCGTAAAAATACAAAGAAATAAGTAATTTTGGGCCGTTATGAAGACTTCCTTCCCCTCCGTCACCTCCAATACTCAGATAAATGAGATAAGCCGGATGGCTTCTGAGATTTGGCGCGAAGCATACAGTGCCACCCACAGTCAGGAGCAGATTGAATATATGCTCAACCTTTTTCTTTCTCCCGAGAGCATTTCCGAACAGATTGATAAAGAAGGGTTTATGTACTGTTTCATTGAATACAACGGCACAACTGCCGGATTCTTTGGCGTATGTCCGCGCAAAGAAGGTAATACACTTTTATTGAGCAAGCTGTATCTTTTTAAAGAATTCCGGGGACAGGGCCTTTTTGAAGCATCCATGGAAGAGATCCGGCAAATCACAATCCGGGAAAAATTACCGGCAATTCGTCTGCATGTGAACAAACAAAACACGCGCGCTATTAATGCCTATAAAAAATACGGGTTTGCCGTGGTGGAAATTAAGGCCTTTGATATAGGCCACGGCTATTTTATGGATGATTACGTAATGGAATACGCACTGAAATAAAAAAGCCGTCCAAAAGGGCGGCTTTTTTATGCTTATTATTCGTTTATTTAACAGATTTCCCGACAAGTTTTTTCTTTTCGCTACGCTTCCACATATCAAACACAACCGGGGTGGAAACCAGCACGGAAGTAAACGGACAAATGGTCACACCCACTGCCAGCGCTACGGCAAAACCGCGGATCACTTCACCTCCAAAGATGGCAATGGCCAGGAGAACCACCAGGGTCGTGGCCGATGTGTTCACGGTACGGGACAAAGTTGAATTCAGCGCCTCATTTATATTTTCCTGTGTATCACGTTTAGGATACAATGTCCTGTATTCCCTGATACGGTCAAAGATAACAACGGTATCGTTCAGCGAATACCCGATAATGGTCAGAATGGCAGCAATAAACTGCTGGTCCACATCCAGGGTAAAGGGCAACACTCCAGAGAAAATGGAAAAGAAGGACATCACAAATAAGGTGTTGAATACCAGAGAAACCAAGCCGCCGGTACCCCAGGTCCAATTGCGGAAACGAGCTGCGATATAGAGGAAAATGGCCAGACAGGAAAGCAATATGGCAATGAGGGCATCGCGCTGGATATCGCTGGCCACCGTTGGCCCGACTTTTTCCGAACTGATTATACCGTTGGGATTATCAACCGTTGAAAGGAACTGTTCCAATGTAATTGGGGTGGTATAAAATCCTTTAAGAGCTTCGTAGAGCATATTATCGACCGTTGCATCGGCTTCGGTACTTTCATCGGTGATCAGGTGTTTGGTCGTGATCCTCATCTGACTGCTTCCTCCAAACTCTTTTACTTCAACCCCTTCTTCAAATGCTTCAATAACTTTTGTACGCACTTGTTCTGCAGATACTTCCTGGTCAAAGCGCACTACATAGGTACGGCCTCCCGTGAAATCCACACCGTAGCTGAACCCTTTCGTAACCATAAAGAGGACACCGATCAACGAAATTGAAATTGCTACTATATAATAGATCTTTCTATATTTTAGGAAATTAAGTTTAGTGTGCTGCAGAAATTCGCGGGTCCATTTATTATCAAACGTGATGTTCTTGTTTCTTGAAAGACGGGCTTCAAATAACAACCTGGAAATAAAAATGGAGGTAAATAGCGAGGTAACCAAACCAATTACAAGGGTTGTGGCAAAACCCTGTACGGGGCCCGATCCGAAGAACATAAGAATAATACCGGTGATCATGGTAGTAAGGTTACCGTCTATGATGGCCGAATAAGCGTTTTTGTATCCCTCGGCGACGGCCAGACGCAAGGCCTTACCGGTCCGTAATTCTTCTTTTATACGCTCGTAAATAATTACGTTGGCGTCTACCGCCATACCCATTGTCAATACGATCCCGGCAATACCCGGAAGGGTAAGGACCGCACCGAATGACACCAGGGCCCCAAAAAGGAACAGCACGTTACACAACAAGGCTACACTGGCAACCATACCGGCCCTGTTGTAGAAGAACATCATATAGACCAGCACAAGAAGGAACGCAATGGCAAACGAAGACAGACCGGCATTAATGGATCTGGAACCCAGTGAAGGGCCTACAACGCTTTCCTGTACAATACTTGCCGGGGCAGGCAATTTACCGGATTTAAGTACGTTGGCCAGGTCGTCTGCTTCTTCCGAGGTAAACTGACCCGAAATTTCCGAACGTCCGCCGGTGATCTCCACACCCACCCTCGGGTAGGAATATACCATGTCATCCAGAACAATGGCTATGCATTTCCCAATATTATCTGCCGTCATACGGGCCCAAATGCGGGCTCCTTCTGCATTCATACCCATATCTACGGTAGGTGTGCCGCCACCTGTATTGTTATAGGATTTGCGGGCATCGGTCACAACGCCTCCGTCCAGAGGGGCTCGTCCGTCACGGGTATTCACTTTTATGGCCACCAATTCAAAATACACCTTATTGGTAGCATCGGGCTTAACAGACCACAACGCACGCATATCTGCTGGGAGGACGGCCTGCACCTGGGGCAAACGCAGCCAGGTATTAATAAGGGCGGTATCTTTGTAATGTGCCCTGCCAATACAGGGACCGGGGGCAACCTGTCCGTTATATACACTTGGAGACAAAACGTTGAACAGCGGGTTTTGCTTTGCCCAGGCCGTCATGTCGTCAGACAACGAATCTTCTTTGGTTAACTGGGTAAGTAAATCTTCTTCCCCTGTCCCTTCGGCCAGGGTGGTATCTTTAATCGCCTCGTCTCCCAGGTAATCGCGAATAATCCGGTTTGCCTCTTCGAGTGAAGGATAGATTTCGGAATTTTCGTAGGTTTCCCAAAATTCCAGCGAAGCAGTTCCCTGCAGGAGTTTACGCACGCGTTCGGGTTCCTTGATCCCGGGTAACTGCACCAAAATACGACCCGTGGTTCCCAGGCGTTGGATATTGGGTTGGGTAACACCAAACCGGTCAATACGATTACGAAGCACATTAAAGGAGTTGGCCATGGCAGACTCGGCTTCTTCGCGTATAATTTTTATAACCTGATCGTTGGTCGTTTCGGGTTTAATCTTTTCACGTAAATCGTACGTACCGAACACCCTGGAAAGACGATCTCCGGGAGCCACCTGTTCCCAGGCTTCAGCAAAAAGCGTCACATAGTCTTCCCTTGCGCCTTCTTTTACCTGTTGGTTAGCCACAGTGAGTGCCTGATTGAAAACGGGATCCTGGCTGTAGTCGGCTAAGGCACGGATAAGCATCTCGAGCTTAACTTCCATCATAACATCCATACCTCCCTTCAGGTCAAGTCCAAGGCTAACCTCTTTTTCTTTAACTTCTTTAAAAGTAAATCCGAGGTATACTTTTTCCGGAGTAATGGAGTCTATATAAAAACGCTCTCTGGCATTTCTGAGTGAATCCAGGAAAAAGGCCTGATCCAGTTCGCGGATCGATTTATATTCCGGAGTTGTCTGAACGGCAATAACTGCCTTTTCTGCATAATTGGCCGCTTTCTTTTCCTGATACCTTGTCACCGCAGTGAAAGACAGCTGGTACAGGCAGGCCAACCCGATGATTATAGCCACAAAACGTATGGCACCTTTACTTTGCATGAAATCTTAATATTTTTAAATTTGTATAAGTCAGGTAAAATAGGGTGCAAATGTAATATTTTTTCCCTAATTAATTAACTTTGTATTTCGCATTCACCTTATTTATGAACGTCTCGTCCCATATTAAAACTCTTTTTTACCTCGGATTGATCCTAATCTGTCAATCCCTGAAGTCCCAAAACACCAGTGCCGTATCTTATTTCGACGAAGGGGAAAAGTTAAGAAAATCTTATGAATTCAGCCTGTCAAAAGAAGCTTATGCCGGGGCAATAAGCGTATCTGACGATTCGGTACTGACCGCCATGGCAAAAAAACAAAGCATTCTGTGTGACAACGGACTGACTTTGAGCAAATACATAGCAAGACCCAATGTCATTGCCTCACTTACGGTTTCTGAAAAAGATTTTTTTCTGTATTACGACCTCTGTCCTTCGGGGTCATGGATCTATCCTCCCCGGACACTGCTGGTCCACGTAAACGATTCTGGAAATAACAGATATCCGGCTTTTTACAGGTCCGATGCAAACATGCTTGTTTTTTCGGCGAAAGACACACTGAGCGGGACCGGTTGGGATTTGTATTTTATCCGGAAAAAAAGCGCAGAAACAGATTCGGTTACTGTATGGGAAGCTCCCCAAAAGCCGGGACCCGGGATCAATAGTGATGGTAACGAATTATTTCCGACTTTGAGCAGGGACGGCAAAACGTTATATTTTTGTTCGAACGGGCTTTTTGGACTGGGAGGATACAGCTTATACATGAGCCAGTGGAATGAAGAAGCACAATCATGGAATCCCGCGGAAAATATGGGGATTCCCTTTTCATCCCCTGCAGACGATATGTTATATATGCTTGCCGATGATTCCCGTTACTTTTATTTTGTTTCCAACCGCAACACTTCTCCGGATTCGCTTATCCTTTATAAAGTGGAACACGAAAGTTCTCCCGTCAAAGTGACCCCTTCGTCTGTTGACGAACTCAGGGAGATTGCCTCGCTCAGAACTCCTGTGCTACGGAATACTGCTCATACAGGAGAAGTCCTGCAACCAACGGAGGGGCCTCTTCCCGACTCCGCACTTGTAGATTCCAGGGAAGCCTCGGCCCATTATGCCAGCCTGGTACAATCCATCAGGAAGTTATTGGACGAAATAGGCTCCCATGAAAAGAAACTCGCCGATTACAGGGCTCAGTACAACGAACTTTCGCGCGAAGAAGACCGAATGGCTTTATCAAATATCATACAGGAAGAAGAACTCGCCCTCATGGACCTTCAGGAATCGCTTATACACACGCAGAAAGCAGCTCAGAATATTGAGACGCAATTCCTTTCATACGGGGTTCTGCCGCCGGCTGTTCCCAGTAAAGTTAATAACCGGATTCCCGAAAACACGGAAAAAACAGATATATTCAATCCTTCCAGGCAATCTGTTACATCTGTTGACCAGCACATTTTCGAAGCCCCGGTTCCCGTAATACCACCGGTTGACATGACTTTCCGCTTTGAAAAAGAATCGGTGATCGTGCCATGGGAGAATGAACCAATGAGCCTTTATTACCGCCTCCAGCTTTTTACCGTATCACAAAAAGCCCCGCTCCGACAATTGAAGGGGATCAGCCCGGTATTCGAAGTAAAATCCGGCAGTCGGTACGTATACTATGCAGGCCAATTCACATCTTACAGCCAGGCCTCACAGGCGCTGACCACTGCCCGCCGTAAAGGATTTCCGGGAGCAATTGTTGTAGCCTATTATGAAAGAAAATCCATTCCTGTGCAGACCGCCAGAAAAAGAGAATCGGAAAAGCGGACGGCTCCGGAAATGATTGTATCTTACAGGATCTTCCTTGCTTCCGATGAGCTCCCCGCAGACATGATCAGGGAAGTGGGCGCACTGACATCAAAAGATATTGTTAAAGAAATCAGGGACTCAAAGGTTGAATTTTTTATTGGACCTTTCTCAAATCATACGGAAGCCGGGAACCTGGCCCAGGCTCTCCGGGATCGCGGGTTTACTCAGGTAATTGTGCAAATTGTTAATAATTAAATATATGGCATTTATAATTACACTTATCGTAATTGGCCTGATCTTACTTATGGCCGAGTTGACCATCATCCCCGGATTCGGGATAGCCGGGATCCTTGGACTGGCCAGTTTTATTGGAGCCATTGTGCTGGCTTTTACTCAATTCGGATCTGTTGTAGGTTTTTGTGTGCTTTTCGGCGCCCTGGTCGTTTGCGGAGTACTTGTTTTTTTCATTCTCCGCTCCAAAACCTGGCGAAAAATTTCACTTAAGCAAAGCATTGGGGAAAAGGCCACTGCCTCGCCCGGGGATAAGGGGATTACTGTGGGGATGGAGGGGATTAGCCTGACCAGGCTCAATCCGGCGGGAAACGGACGCTTTGGCGATGTCACCATTGAAGTACGTGCAGAACAGGGTCTTATTGACCCCAAAACACCCATTAGGGTTACTGAAATAGATGGCTTACGTATATTCGTAAGGCCTGTTGAAAACTAATTTCAAATCAAAATATTATGATTATGTCAAGTACAGGAGTCGCACTCATGTGGATAGCCATCGGAATCGTTGGCTTTTTCATACTTCTATGGTTCTTCCCGGTTACGCTCTGGTTCCAGGCGCTCATCTCGGGAGTCCGTATTAATCTTATTCAGCTGGTGCTTATGCGCTGGCGTAAAGTACCGCCCAGCACCATTGTCATGGCTATGGTTACAGGAACAAAAGCCGGTCTCACGCTGGACGCCAATTCGCTGGAAGCACATTACCTGGCCAAAGGGAATGTCACCAAAGTGGTAAATGCTCTCATTTCTGCAGATAAAGCCAATATCCCGTTGGATTTTAAAATGGCGGCAGCCATTGACCTGGCCGGACGCGATGTGTTCGAGGCCGTACAAATGTCTGTTAATCCCAAAGTGATCAATACTCCTCCCGTTTCGGCTGTAGCAAAAGACGGCATCCAGCTCATTGCAAAAGCCCGTGTTACAGTCCGCGCCAGCATCAAACAACTGGTGGGAGGGGCAGGTGAAGAAACCATCCTCGCCCGTGTGGGTGAAGGCATTGTCTCCAGCATTGGATCCTCTTCATCCCATAAATCGGTGCTGGAAAATCCCGATTACATTTCTAAGGTAGTACTTGAAAAAGGACTGGACTCCGGCACTGCATTTGAGATTCTTTCCATTGATATTGCCGATATTGACGTAGGCAAGAACATCGGAGCCGTGCTTCAAATGGACCAGGCCAATGCCGATAAGAATATTGCCCAGGCCCGGGCCGAAGAGCGCCGCGCCATGGCCGTGGCCCTGGAACAGGAAATGAAAGCCTCAGCACAGGAAGCCCGTGCCAAAGTAATCCTCGCCGAAGCAGAAGTTCCCCTGGCTATGGCAGAAGCCTTCCGTAAAGGTAATCTGGGAATCATGGATTATTACCGCATGAAGAACATCCAGGCCGATACCGACATGCGCGAGCAGATTGCAAAATAAAAATATTTATTTACCTTTGCCCTCCTTAAAAGCAAAGGTTTGGTGAGGTGGGTGAGTGGCTGAAACCACCAGTTTGCTAAACTGACGTACTCGCAAGGGTACCGGGGGTTCGAATCCCCCCCTCACCGCCAAAGAAAAAACATGCCAAACCCCGAAAGGGGTAAAGCAAAAAAAATATAGACCGTCCGAGCTTGCTCGAGACGGTCTGTTTTTTTTGCTTTATTAACTGCCGCAGGCAGTCTGGCATGTTTTTTCTTTGGCAGGCCCCATCACGCAGCAAAGCACCTAATCCCGCATACAACGTACAGAGAGCCCGTTATCTTTGCTGGAGTAGTTGTTCCTGTACAAATCGATTTCGTCAAAATACAGAACCCGGTACCATGCCGTACTATTGCTCTCCGTAGAACTCCACCAGGCAACCGCGGCACTTATGGCGTAAAATGTGTTTTCTGCAGTACGGGATCCTCCCGGAAGGGCAGAGAAACCCGACTTGTTTCTGTATGCGGGATAATCGGTATTGCCCGGTACTCCTTCATCGCTACAATCACTCCATCTGGTTGCACTGGCCATTGATTTAGCAATTTTATCACCTTCTGTTGTGCCGTCATAATTGTGGCCGTTGGCAATCAGGTATTCTTCTAATTGTGTCCACTCTGCATCACTTGGTAAATGCCACCCTTCTGGGCATGCCGTCATGGCTGCCGGCCAGTTGTACAAAACGCCATAAGTACTGTAGTTTTCTGTTGCTTTGGCTGCCGTCACATCTGTTCCATTATAACCATATACATAATAGTGCGGATCTGTCTGTGACCCCGTGGAAGGAGCACTGACGGCCGGCAGATAAGCCAGGTTTTCGGCCAGCCATACCTGGGTCCCGATGGTTACTGTTTTGTACACTTTGCCATCCCGGCTGTCTTTAAACGTATTTGGAGCATCTTGCGGACAGCAGGAATAAAATAACACCAGAGTCAACAAATAAAGAATAGATTTTTTCATCTCTTTAAGGTTAATTGTGAGTAATATATTAATAATTTGATTGGAAAAACAGGCTGAAACATAGACGTGACGTAGAAAAGGATAATAAATATAGTAATTATTTTCATATGGCAGATTATTTGTATCTTAGAAGCATATAATCGCAAATAAGTTAAAAAGATACGACAATGAAAACATTACAATTAACGCTTATCCTTCTCCTGGCCGGGCTGACGGGTTTGCCATACGGACTGTGGGCTCAGATTGCCTCTCACAATTTTACATTTGAACCGCTTCCATATGCCTACGATGCCCTTGAACCATACATTGACCGTCTCACGGTAGAAATACATTACAGCAGGCATCATAAAGCCTATTACGACAATTTTATCAAAGCCATTCAGGGAACAGAAATGGAGAAGATGTCTTTTGGAGAGATATTTGGCAATATAAGCAAGCACCCGGTTGCTGTAAGAAACAACGGAGGAGGCTATTACAACCACAACGTTTACTGGAAAAACATGAAGCCCGGGGGCGGCGGAATACCTGATGGCTCTCTGGCTAAAGCCATTGAGAAAAAATTCGGGTCCTTCCAGGCATTTAAACAACAATTCGAAGAGGCCGCTAAAACACGTTTTGGGAGCGGATGGGCCTGGTTGTGCTATAACAGCGAAGAAGGTCTTTTTATCTTCTCTACCCCTAATCAGGATAATCCTTTAATGGATGTGGCCGCCAAAAGAGGCGTTCCTCTTTTGGCGCTGGACGTGTGGGAACATGCATATTATCTGAAATACCAGAATAAAAGGGCAGACTACGTGAGTGCCTTCTGGAATATTGTGAACTGGGACCGGGTAGAGGAACGATTTGAAAAAGCCTCACAGAAATAGGCATGGGGACGCTGGATTATGGAGCCGTAGGCAATTGCAGGACAGCGACAATTATTTCAAATGAAGGAAGCGTTGACTGGTTTTGTTTTCCTGATTTTGATTCTCCGGCAATCTTTGCCAAGATACTTGACAAAAAAAGGGGGGGCAGTCTTGAGTTCATTACGGGTAAAGATTGCCTTATTTCCCAGAAATACGTGGAACATACAAATATTTTGTGTACCACATATGATATGAAGGAAGGGGCTTTTGAAGTGTTGGATTTCATGCCTCGTTATAAGATAGGAGAGTTCAACAGCCATTACCTCCCGCCTGAGCTCTACCGCCTTATTCGTTTAAAACACGGTGCTCCGCGTTTCAAAGTCAGGTACAATCCCAGACCAAATTACGGAAAAGACCGGGTTGTACATAAGACAGGACCTACCTATATCAAAACGGTTTCTATAAAAAACAGCCGTGATACCATATATCTGTATTCTAACCTCAACTTGCAGGCCATTCTGGATGAAAGACCGGTAGTGCTTACCGGTGACGCATATATTCTGATCACATATAACCAAAAGCTTATCAAAATTGACCAGAACCGCGTAGATCTGGAATATCAAAGGACTAAAGTATATTGGCTGGACTGGACAAACCGATCCAGGAAATTCTCTCTTTATAACAAATATATTGAGAGAAGCATGCTGGTTCTGAAGTTGCTTTCTTACCAGAGATCCGGTGCTGTTTTGGCCGCGTTGACTACGAGTATTCCCGAGGCTGTAGGAGATATAAGAAATTGGGATTATCGCTTTTGCTGGTTGCGGGATGCTTCCATGTCTATTAAAACCCTGATATCTCTGGGCCATAAAGGGGCAGCCAGAAGATTTATGGAATTTATTCACAATATACTAAAATCCAAGCAGGAGCAATTCCAGATCATGTATGGAATACGCTACGAGAAGGTTTTGAAAGAGAAAACACTTCCCCATTTGGCCGGGTTCCATAATTCAAGGCCGGTACGCATAGGCAATAAAGCTTACCTGCAGAGACAGAACGATTCCCTGGGATACCTGATGGATGTTATATACCACTATTATCTGTATTTCCCGGGGACACTGGACGAGATTGAAGGTATGTGGGAAGTCGTAAAGAATATTGTAAAAACAGTTTCGGAAGAATGGCAAAAACCCGATAACGGCATTTGGGAAATCCGTGGACGTGTCAGTCACTTTGTCATCTCCAAGGTGATGTGCTGGGTAGCCATGGACCGGGCAGTAAAAACTGCAGCTTTATTGGACGAATCAGGTTATGTTGTCAAATGGGAAGCCCTTGCCAAAAAAATCAAAGAAGATGTCTTGCAGAACGGATGGAAAGAAGAAATCGGAAGCTTTTCTCAAACTTATGATAATACCGAACTCGACGCTTCCCTGCTTCTTATGGAAGACTACGGGTTCATTTCCGCGAATGACGAAAAATATATCCGAACCGTTCATGCGATTGAGAAAGGGCTTATGCACAACGGCCTTCTGTTCCGATACCGGAACCACGACGATTTTGGACAGCCAACTTCTGCGTTCACCATTTGTAACTTCTGGCTGGTAAAGGCCTTATTCCGTACTGGAAGCAAAGACAAGGCAAAGGAGTTGTTTGACCGGTTGCTCACCTATGGGAATCATCTGAACCTGTTTAGCGAAGACTTGGATTTCGAGACAAAAGAACAATTGGGCAATTTTCCTCAGGCCTATTCTCATCTGGCCCTGATAGAAACAGCGGCCCTTTTTGCAGAAGAACAATCACTTTCGCGTTTTATCCGGCCATGAACATTCAGCCAACAGGCTAAGGAACGGCAGTGTTTCGGATTGTGTGATCAAATAATATCGCGCATTATCTGACACATTTCCTATTTTGATGGTATAGGAACGTTTAGGCAACGCACGGAAAGTGTCTTCGTCGGTTACATCATCACCAATAGCCAGGATAAAGTCATACCGGTCTTGTTTAATCAGCCTTCTCGCCTCGGAGCCTTTAGAAAACACGGGCGGTTTTATCTCCACAATTTTATTCCCGCGCATTATCTGCAGATTCATTCGTGAGCAAGGCTCAATGAGCAAATTGATAAGTTGTTGTTCGCGCAGAGAAGCCAGCCAGGCGTCTACCCTTCTGTAATGCCATACCAGGGCCGTCTCCTTTATCTCAAGCACCGAGTTGGGGGTCTTATTTACAAATGTTTCAAGAATCCTGAGTATTCCGGGGTCCCAGAGGACCGGTTCACCGGTCCTTACCCATTGTCCATTTTCTTTATAAAAAGCCCCGTGCTCGGCCGCCATATCGATATTCAGTGTCCCAAACCAGTTTTCCAGCGTGTTATGATCCCGACCGCTGCTAATAACAATTTTATTTTTTGGATCGTTCATTAACTTTCCGAGCAAATCGAGTAAAGGTGTCGTAGGAATGGCATCGCCCGGTTTGTTTTTGAATGGGGAAAGCGTACCGTCGTAATCGAGAATAAGCAATCTGTTCTTAGCCTTTTTGTAAGCATTACAAATCTTCTCCACATTCTCGCCTGTCATCCGCTTCATATCATTTTCAAGATTTTTTTTCCGAATAGCCAACAATTGGTTAATGAAAAGTTCAGCCCACCTGTTGACCGTGTGGAACGACACCGAGTCCCTCATACGTTTCATTGAAACTAACTGTTGTTCAACAGGCATTTCCATGGCAGTATGCAATGCTGCGCTTATTTGATTAATATCATTCGGATTTATGGTCAGGGCGTCTGATAACTGAGCAGAAGCACCCGCCATTTCACTTAATATAAGAACTCCGGGATTATCCCTTTTTGCCGCCACATACTCTTTGGCAACAAGATTCATTCCGTCACGTAACGGAGACACAAGAGCAATATCGGCAATATAGTACAGTGCCACAAGTTCATTGAATTGAAATCCATAATAAAAATAATAAATAGGCGTCCAATTGATGGTAGAATATTTACCGTTAATAGCTCCAATGGCCTCGTCAATATTTTTCTTCAGTTTGGCATATCGATTGACATTACTGCGCGAAGGAACTACCACCATAACAAGCGATACGTTCTCGTGGTATTGGGGATTGTCTGTAAGAAATTTTGCAAAACCCTTGAGCCGGTGCATGATTCCTTTACTGTAATCCAACCGGTCCACAGAGAGAATCAGTTTATGATTGCCGTATTCCTTTCTGAATTGTTCGGCCTTGCTTTTTATTTCCGGATTTAATATGGCCTTATTATACAATTCAAAATTGATCCCCATCGGGATTGAATCGACCTGAACCACCCTGTTCCCAAACAGCACCTTGTCCAATTCAAAATGAAGGCCCATAACCCTTTCAACAGCACTAATAAAATGCCTCATATAATCGTGTGTATGGAACGCTATCAGATCGGCCCCTAATAATCCGTTCAGGAGTTCTGCCCGTTCTGGCAGGATTCGGAACAATTCGTACGAAGGAAAGGGAATATGTAAAAAATAACCGATACTCAGTCCCTCTGATATTTCCCTCAACATTCTTGGAGCAAGCATCAATTGATAGTCGTGTATCCACACAACATCCCCGGGATTGGCAATTTCTGCTGTTTTCCTGCAGAAAAGCAGGTTTACTTCTTTATACGTCTCCCAGAAAAGATTTTCATATTCGACAAACGTATAGAAGTAGTGACATAACGGCCAAACAGTGCTGTTGCTATATCCCTCGTAATAATTTTTGATTTGCGATTCGGAAAGAAAAACCGGATGAAAATCCATCATTTCTAACTGATACCGAACCTCTTCCTTTTCGTGTTCATCATTAATAAATATCCCGGGCCAGCCTATCCAGTGCATTTCTATATCCAGATCGAGCGAAGCAAGGCCCGTTGCCAGACCGCCTTCACTTCTAAAAAATTCATATCGGCCCTCGGAATTTTTATGTGCCTTTACCGGTAAACGGTTGGCTATAATAAAAAGTTTCATAATAAATCTATTTGGATACCGGAACCAGGAGTCCGGAGCGAGATATACAAAGATATCAAAAAAATGCCTATCTTCGCAGCCCTAAGTCCGGGGTGTGGCGCAGTTGGTTAGCGTGCCTGCTTTGGGAGCAGGCGGTCGCCCGTTCGAGTCGGGCCACCCCGACTTCTTTTTCATTTCCGCACCTGCAGCATTATTGTATTCCGTTTATCCCTGTAAAAGTACTCCACTTTCTCACAGAGGGCATTCAGCATGGTAACGGCTATATCGTTTTCTTTACATTCAAGGGGATTGTAAGGGTCCCCGGTCCCGGAGCATTCCAGCATGAGCGTCTCGTCCTTTTCAGAATAGGACAACTCCAGCAGGATACTGGTATGGTCCCTTTGTGTTTGCAGTACTTCTTCGGCCAGGATCTGCACCCGGTTACTGACCTTAGATGAAATGGCGTGCTTCTCGCAAAACCGTGCAATTTCGCCCTGCAGTCTGTAGAGATCATATAAGGGACTTACAATATCATATTGCAAACTCCTGATACGTTGTATAAATGCTTTTGTCCTGGCTCTTTTGGGATTCTCAAAAATCTGATCCGGAGTACCTTCTTCGTAGAGGACCCCTTCGTCCATATAGAAGATCCGGCTGGAAATACTGCGGGCAAAATCCATCTCGTGCGTGACGATCATCATGGTCATCCCCTCTTTGGCCAAACGTCTTATCACCGCCAGCACTTCACTTACCATAGTGGGATCAAGGGCCGAGGTGGGCTCATCAAATAACATGATCTCGGGGTCCATAGCCAGGCAACGGGCAATGGCCACCCGCTGTTGCTGTCCGCCCGAGAGCTCGTGGGGAAAACTGTCGGATTTTTCTGCCAGTCCTACCAGTTTCAGGAGCTCCAGTGCTTTAGCCTTTGCCTCGGCAGGTTTCTTTTTTTGCAATATTACCGGCCCGAGCGTGAGATTGTCCAAAACGGTAAGGTGGGCATAAAGGTTGAACGATTGGAAAACCATACCCGTTTTCTGACGAATGGCCGGGACATTCACACCTTTTTCGAGCAACGATATTCCGTCAATCAGAATCTCTCCTTCATCGGGAATTTCAAGTAAATTAAGGCACCTGAGAAAGGTGCTTTTTCCGGTGCCCGAAGGCCCGATCACAGAAATTATTTCGCCCTTTTTTATTTCGGCATTGATACCCTTAAGGACCAAAAGATCCCCGTATTTTTTTTGGAGGTTTCTGACAGTTATCATTTCTGTAAGCGTTTTCTTTCAGGGACAACAGATATTTCTACCTTATTAAGCAGGCGGGTTAACAGCCAGGCAAGGACTAAATAAATAGCAGCGGCCAGAAGAAGCGGGAAAAAAGCATCGAAAGTCCGGCTGCGTATTATATCACTTACCCTGGTTATATCCTGCACGGCAATATAGCCCACAACAGAGGTGGCTTTCATCATAGAAATAAATTCGCCTTTATAAACCGGCAAAGCGTGACGAATGGCCTGTGGCAGTATTATATGTCTGAATGTCTGAACATTTGTAAAACCACCCGCTTTACCTGCCTCCCACTGTCCCCTGTTTACGCTTTCTATGGCAGTTCTGTAAATCTCAGATACATAGGCGGCGAAATTCAACCCAAAGGCTATTATAGCAACAATTACCGGAGTAACCGTAACCGAAGCAAAAACCACATAATAAATGATCAACAGGAGTACCAGAACCGGCGTACCCCGGAAGAATCCTATATAAATCTCTGCGATCTTGCGGCTCATTTTGTTGTGTGACATATTCAGGAAACAAACCCCGCCTCCCAGTATCGTTCCCAGAAGAGCCGCCAGAACCGTAATGATAATTGTAACCAATAAACCATCCAGAACAAGTTTATATCTTCCCTCAACTATCAAATTGTCACGTACACTGTCCCCAATGGAACGGAAAAATGGTTTGTGGGGAACGGTATTTTCCTGTCCTTTCACAATAACAGCCAGACCGCCACGGTAATAAGGTTCCGAGAAAAGTACACTTTTGGCCCGTTCCTCCGTGATGGACAACCCGGCGCCAATCATATCCACTTTGCCCGAGATCAGGGCCGGCAACATGGCGCCGAATTCCATATTGACGATATTTAGTTTTTTTCCGGCTTTTGCAGCAATTCGTGTGGCAAATTCAATATCGAAACCTATAACCTGCTGATTTTCTCCTACAAAAGACATGGGCTCTGTGACCGCCGCCGTTCCGAAAGCCAACTCACCGCCAGAACCGTTCTCCGGAATATCAGGCATAGGCCCGGGGGTTCCCGCCCTGGGAAACCACCGGGCCGACATAGCTTCGAACGTACCATCGGATTGAATATCAGAAAGCACTTGATCCATTATTTCTTTCAGAGCTGTATCGTCCTTGCGTACGGCAAAACCGTATTGATCTTTCATGATTAATTCATCAAGAACCCTTAGACCGTCAATTTTAGCAGCAATGTTTACCAGCACAGGCAGATCGTATGCCGTGGCATCGGCTTTCCCTTCCTTTACGGCCAATGCACAATGCAAGACATTGTTAAAATAGATGAGTTTGGCATCGGGAAATCGTTGCAGCACCATCTGGTCTGCGGCAGTACCCGCAGCAACAGCAAACACCCTGCCTCCATCCAGATTGGACAGGTTGTTAATTGATTGCTGTTCGTTACTGCATCCTGTCAGAAATAACAAGGAAAAAAGAAAAAGAGCCGAAATCTTCATTGATCGTCTTTTTTTATGAATTCAGAGCTGGCATTTGGTCTTATCTTTTTACCGTGATTACGTGCATAGACCATGGTAAATTCAGCTCCCAGATACAATGTAATGGCCGAATAATACACCCACAATAAAATCAATATCACAGATCCTGCCGCACCGTAGATCGTTACTATCCTTGAAGAGCCCAGGTATTCACTGAAGAAATATTGTCCTATCATAAACAAAACCGCAGTGAATAACGATCCTTTGATGTTGTCTGTGAAAGATATTTTACCGTCGGGCAGGGTTTTGAATATCAACATAAAAAGAACCAATATGGCAATAAAAATAACTCCTGTATTAACAATGTGAAATAATACCACAGAACCGCGATCCATAAGTTCGGCAATATGCTGGCTTAAGATTTTAAGTGATGAATTTGCAATAAGTCCCACAAGCAAAAGAAAGCCTACAAGACCTATCATAGATAAGGAAAACAGCCTGTTTTTTAAAAACTTAACAAGCCCCTTACGTGGCTTTGCTTTCAGACCCCAGATATAATTAATGGATGTCTGGATCTCGGCAAACATGCCTGACGCGCCAAAAATCAAAATGACAAAACCAAGAAATGGGGTCAGGGTACCGTGATTGGTCAAATCGGCGTTATGGAGAATCTCCTGCACCTGTGTGGCCGCCTGGTTCCCCAGCACCTCGCGTATTTGCCCGAAAATTTCTGACCGGACGGCATCGGGGCCAATAAACAGCCCCGTAAGGTACATTATAACCAAAACAAGAGGGGGTAGGGAGAAAATTGTGTAGAAAGCGAGTGCAGCACTTAATTTGAACCCTTTATCATTCACAAAACCGACAAAGGTCTCTTTAAGCAAATTCCCTGTTTTCCGTACTGCCTGTTTAAGTCGCATGCTTTATTAATGTCTTCATATTTTATGTAAAAATAACATAAAATTCGCGGCATTAATATTCAATACCTTTTCTTGCCTCCACTCCGGATTTAAAATAATGTTTAATTTCTATCATTTCTGTGACCAGGTCGGCAAAATCCAAGAGTTTTTGAGGCGCATAACGACCTGTAATAACGATTTCTGTTTTGTCCTTTTTCCTGCTAATTACCCGGATGAGTTCTTCTACCGTGAAAAGCTCATAATAAATTGCAATACACGCCTCATCCAAAACAATCAGGTCGTATTCACCCGAAGCAATAACTTCTGAAACGTGCTCAAGACCTTTCTTTGCGGCTTCAATATCTTCCAAACAGGGTTTGTTAACAATAAAGCACCCCATTCCATACTGTTTTATGATAACAGCCGGGAGATAATTATTAATAGCTGTGATCTCGGAATAAGTTCTTCCTTTAATAAATTGCGCAATAAAAACTTTTTTGCCGGCACCTGTCGCCCTCAACGCCAGACCAAGGGCAGCGGTAGTTTTACCTTTCCCGTTTCCTGTATAAACCTGAACGTATCCTTTCATAAATTAATATTTATTATTTCGTCGGCGTCATATTATCCAGTATCAGATTAGAAATATCATCGAACAAAGTAATAAGATATTCTTGAGGTTGATTATAGATAGTAACGCCTCTTTCTGCCGATTCTTCAATATCTGTTACCAAAGGAATTTGGCCCAATAAAGGTACATTGAATTCCCTTGAAAGTTTATACCCGCCGTCTTTTCCAAATAGATAATATTTTTCATCAGGATGTTGTGCTGGTGTGAACCATGCCATGTTTTCTATTATTCCAATTATCGGCACATTTACGTTTGTATGAGTAAACATGGCCGCAGCTTTTCTGGCATCTGATAAAGCAATCTCCTGCGGTGTAGTGACAATAATTGCACCTGATAAATTGAGTTTTTGAGTAGTCGTGATTTGAATATCTCCGGTACCTGGTGGAAAATCAACAATCATATAATCAATCTCGCCCCATTCAGTGTTGGTGAACAGCTGAAGCAGAGCATTAGTTACCAAAGGGCCTCTCCAAATTAAAGATCGATCCGGAGATAAAAAGAATCCAATTGAGATAATCTTCACACCATATTTTATCACAGGAGAAAAAATCTCCTTATTATCCCTCGATATTAAACGAGGTCTTTCCTCTTGAATACCAAACATCAATGGAATAGAAGGGCCGTACAAATCTGCATCAACCAAGGCGGTTCTATATCCTTGCCTGGAAAGAGATACCGCCAGATTAGCCGCAATAGTTGATTTGCCGACCCCTCCTTTCCCCGATGCTACAACAATAATATGTTGAATATTAGGGAGGGCCACCTTTTGGACAGGTTTAGGCTCCATAACTGTTAGTTATGTTTATTTTCCAGCTCTTGGAGCCTTTTTTCAATATTACTGCACCATTCTGCTCCAAAGCCTCTTCCTAATCCCATTCCCCGGCCGAAGCCAGATCTGTTATTCATACGTCCGGAGTTGTCATTTCCCTGACAAAAACCCATTTTTCTTCCGGTCATAGGACCTTGTCCCATGGGGCCGGTACGATCACCTGCTGGCATAATTGATAAAATTATATTTGTTAGTTCTGCAAATATAATAATTAATATGAACAAATGTTCATTTCAATCTAAAAAAAATGCCCCTTTCTTCTTGTGTTGAATAGATCTTTCCTTCCTGCTCCAATGTGGAGAGGTATTTATTGATCTCATTACCATGCAGACCAAGCATAATTGATAAGTCCTTAAGTGTGCAGGGCCTTCTGGTAATCGTTCCCAGGATAATACTTTCTATATCTTCTTTATAGGATTGTATTTGTTTTCTTAAGACGGCCGATGCAATTATTTCGACATTCGGAAGATCCCAGAAATCTATTATTCTTATTAATTCTTCTCTCGTTGCACTTCTTAATCCGGGAACTGTGCCTGGTCTGTCCAGCGTATTCAATTGAATTTTATTGGGTTGAATACGCAAAATGGCATTTTTAATTGCTGCCAGTTCATAAGGATCATCATTATAGCCTGGAAGAATAAACACTTCGAGCCACATTTGTCCCTGATATTCTTGTCTGAATAACGTCAATCCTTCTATACATTTTGCCGCAGTCAAAAGAGGAACAGGCCTGTTTATTTTTGTAAAAACTTTGTCTGTTGCAGCATCCAGCGAAGGAAGAACCACATCGGCATTAATAATTGCTTGGCGAACATTTATGTCGGAACAAAGTGTCCCGTTTGTTAAAACAGCTACAGGGACAGAAGGTTTTCTACTTTTAACATATTGTAACACTTCTTTTATTCGATTATTAAGAGTTGGTTCACCAGATCCGGAGAAGGTTATGTAATCGGGATCCTCATTATAGATAAAAAAATCATTTAATTCTTCCAGGATTCCATTTAACGGGACATATTCTGCCCTGTTAGCAGTTAGTTTTGTTGTTCTGCCAACTTCACAATAAACACAATCCAGAGAACAAACCTTGGCGGGGACCAGATCGATTCCTAAAGACATCCCAAGGCGCCTGGAGGGAACGGGGCCAAATAAGAACTTATATTTAGTCATATACTTTCATTGTAAGAGGATCTGACATAACAGGGTGAATAAGGTCCTGCCATTTCTTTGAATTCCATGTTTTTAATGCTTTGTGCGTTACCAAATATTTCTCGGGAATAGGATGCGTCCCAATAATAACAGGGATCTTATATTTTTCTTCAATAAATTTCTTAAAAAAATCAACCCTCGGACAAGGAGGATAACCGACCACCATCCCGGTGGCTAAATGGATAACCTCTACACCGTTTTTGATCATCTCTGCCGGTGCGTACTCCACATTTACTCCGGGACAGCCTCCGCATCCCACATATCCCACAACTTCAAGGGGTGTGTCCTTGCTGTAAACAGAGAAAGCTCCTTCCCTGTTTTGCATAGATCTGAAACATTTTCCACCGGCGCAGTCTTTATATCTGCTACAAATAATAATGCCAATTTTCATTTGATATATCTTTAGTAATTCTAAACAAATATAATAAACTAATGAACTATTGTTCATATTAATCGTTATATTTGTTTTATTATTTTAATTCATGGACACATTCAAACAGCAAGTAATCATTTGTTCGGGATGTCCTTTGTCAAAAACAAGAAATCATGTTGTATATGGCGAAGGCAATATGAAGGGTGGCATTTTTATTATTGCAGAAGCGCCCGGGAAAGAAGAAGACAGACTGGGAAGACCTTTTGTAGGATTATCAGGCCAATTAATGGATAAGATCCTTTATGCCTGTGGTTTTACAAGAAAGGAACATGTTTTCATAAGTAACATTGTTAAATGCAGGCCCCCGGGAAACAGAACACCTACTCCAGAAGAGGTAAATTCCTGTATTCACTGGATTTACGATCAAATTGAAATGGCAAATCCAAAAATTCAGGTTTTACTGGGAGCCACAGCATTGAAATATCTGGCAGGGCCGGAATACAAAATTACACGTGATCACGGCAAATGGTTAAACTGCAATGGAAGACTGACAATGGCCGTCTATCATCCCTCTGCCCTCTTACGAAACCCTGCACTCAAACGCGAAACCTGGGAAGACTATAAAAAAATCGTATTTAAATACAGGGAATTATTTAACGTCCAGCATTATTCACCTTATGTGTAAACTGGGTTGACGTATGCTCCCATATCTTCAGATCAATACAGTCTATCCTTGTTTTTTCGCCTTCCAGGGACACAATAACGCCTGAATGAACTTTTCCCATCATGCAATGAGCCGGCAAAAATTTAACCGTTTGTCCCACATAAGGCCTCGGGCCCTCAATCACCCCCTGGAAGGAAAGAACCATGCAGATACCCAGTTCACAAGGACTTTCGTCACGATCCAGCAATTTTCCGGGGCCAATAACCCAAACATCAAGCAGACCGTTCTCAATGGCTATTATCCGGGCAAAATGGGTGATTGGACATCCCAACGGCCTGTATTTAATAACCATTCCATCCGATAATTTTTCCGGAGCAAACGAAACCAGCGTTTCTCTGCAGGCCGGTTCTCCGGATAAAGGATGCAGAATAAAATCGGCTCTTGCATGATCAATCAGACCAATATAGTCTTCTATACAGTCCGGGCAATTCAAACGACCGGCTAAATACAACTCCAGCTGGTTTTTATTCCGGGCAAATCGTTCCTGGGAAAGCACCGGGCAATTGCCGGGAGACACGTTCCCTTCTTTCAGGGCCTGTGCAAAGGTCTGGCAATCCGTATAACCGCAGGCACCGCAATTGAACCCGGGTAACCATCTGTATAATTCGTCATTCGATCTCATGTTTATTCTCCTCTGTATGTTTGTACCCCGTCAATATGTCTGAGTACCCCCCGATGATGCTTCCGGTTGATCCTTGTTTCTCCCACACATAGTGTGCAAATAGAGAAGGGCGCATTGTGCCTGAGCGTGTCATTATCATAGCTGAATTCCCCTGCCTCTGTAAAGCACTGCGCCAGTTCGCCGGCTCCCTTACCGGTTAAACCGTTTGCTTCTATGATACGGCAACCGGGATTCATTTCTATGATCCGCTCTCTGAATATCTCCCGCTCGGCCTGTGAAATGACATCGCCTTTAGTTATAGCTACCACGTTAGCAGTACTGAGGAAAGGACCTACTTTGAGCGGTGTGTTGGGTCCTGTTGTGGCGTCAATAACACAAACGCCCAGACTCGAAGCAGTATACGGAGCACAACGGTGACAGAGCCCGGCAGTTTCTATAATTAGCATATCTGAATCGTTCTCCTGAGCAAAAGCGGTCATCTCGGCAAGGTTATAGATAGTAAAATGATCGGGACACATATCTTTTGACAGCCCGAACATGGTTGGGACCCCCAATTTTTGAAACCTTAGATGATCTTCTGTATAAAGACAGTCGATCTTTGCTATTGATATATTGATATGCTGTTCTTTAATACACTTTACCGCATGTAGTAATACAGCCGTTTTACCTGCACCGGGTGTGCCGGCGACAATTATCAGATTCATGTGTTTTTATTTTTTATGCGACCACCTCTTCACCTTTTCTCACCATCTCCCGTATTATGAACAACCTGTGGTCTATCTGATTCAACTGGGTACACAGGTTCATTTCTTCCCTGGTTGTCATAAATACTTTTTCCACGCCCCCGTTCTTCATCACAATCCTACGCTGTGTCATTAAAGCCAGCAGAGGGTCATGTGTTACAACCAGGATGATTTTTCCGCTGCCGGATAACAACCTCATTGCTTCGTGCTTTTTTATACCGGCGTTCTCAATCTCATCAATCAATACAACAGGAGAATCGCTTATAAAAGCCACATCAGCTACCATCAGGGAACGGCTCTGACCGCCACTTAGGACGGTGAGGTTCATGTCTTCATTTATAGGTTCCCCTGTAAGCGCATTGGCGTGATAAATGACCTTCCCTATAAGTCCCGGATCTTTGCCCCTGCACTTGGAATGTAGCAGGAGGAAGTCCTTGACAGTCATATCGGCAAGGAAATTCATATTTTGAGAAAGCTGGGCAATCAGTTTCTTTTTAGGGTCGTACCTGAGAGCCGGATCGGGGATTCTGTTGTTGATTAATATTTGTCTGTGCGTTACCGTATCTTTCTGCGCCAATTGCTCAATATCTTCAATTAAAGCACTTTTTCCGCTTCCGGTTGGGCCCACAACGCCTATGATCTCTCCGGGGATCACCTCAATGCGGCTGAATCCTTCCGGCTCACCGTTTTTATTTATGCCGGCAATAATAGAAATACTCTCTACCATAATATAAGATTTTGGTAAAGGTAAAAGCTTTTACTAATTTCCAAACCCGACAGAATACGTATTTTACTATACGTAAAAACACGTAATAAAACGGCTAAAAACTGATTATCTGGTTTTTAAAGGCGAATATTATGAGGCTTGCCGTGTTCTTGGAGTTCGTTTTCTGAAGAAGGTTTTCTCTGTGTTTTTCCACTGTGCGCCGACTAATGAAAAGTTTTTCGGCTATTTCTTCGTTGGACCAGCCCTTGCATATACCGCACAGAACATCCATTTCCCTGGGTGTAATAAAGGAATTTCCCGTTTCCGGCTTTTTGCATGATATACGATTCTTCAATGCCTGTATGATTTCTGCAGAAAAATACGTCCTGCCCGCCATTACGTCTGAAATAGCCGTTTTTACCTCTTTGAAACTCGAGTTTTTCAACAAAAAACCCACAGCACCGGCTTCTAGCATACTATAGTAATAGCTTTCCTCGGAATACATAGACAATGCAATAATTTTCAGAGAAGGATCCGCTTCAAGCGCTTTGACAGTTGCCTCAACACCGCCAATTACGGGCATTTCTATGTCCATAAGTACCAAATCTACCGACTTGCCGGCCAATCCGTCAAGAAAAACAGCTCCGTTTTCTGCTTCGTAGACATTATTGACCATTTCAATTTTTGATAACAGGAACCTGAGTCCTTCGCGAAAAAGGGAGTGGTCATCTACCAGATAGATATTGATTTTGTTCATTTCAGAGGAATGTTAATTAAGATTCTTATACCATTGCCGGGAGCACTTTCCATATGAAAATGACCGTCAAGAGATTTTACTCTCGAACTGATATTTTTCAGCCCCATGCCTTTTATCCCGGGTGTGTTATGATATTGTACCGGATCGAATCCTTTTCCATCATCTGAGTATTCAAAACAGCAGGCATTGGTATCCCGGGTAATATTGAGTGAAATGACACCCGGATTTCCGTGTTTCATGCTGTTGTTCAATAATTCGGTGATCACACGGTACATATTGATTTCCAATTCATAAAACAGCCTGTCATCCCCGATATCCGACGTAAGCCGGAACTGAACAGGGGTGTTTTCAAAGAGTTGTTTTGCAAAAGTTTCCAACGCTTTTATCAATCCGTAATTTTTAAGTAAATGAGGGGAAAGGTCGTTGGATATTTCTTTTAAAGTTACTATGGTTTCGTCAATCACAAAACAGGACTTTTCAATAACCTTTTTATTGTCCGGATCCATTTTTTCCATATCTATGGAACTGATAATCATTTTAATTGAAGACAAAAGCGGTCCGATTCCATCGTGGAGATCGCTGGCAATAGCCTGCCGGGCTCTTTCCTCTCCCTGGATGATGCCGGTAAGTAACTGCTTTTCATTTTCCTTTCTCATCCTGTCCACCTCGTCCTGTAAATTGAATATTTGCCTGATATAATACAAGCTCGTGAACATCATCACAGAAACGGCCACGCCCAACCAGCTGCGGACCTCTTCTTTGGGAAAGATCTGAGTTACCCAGAAAAGAGAAGAAAATTCGAAAAGGCGTTCAACCGCAATAAGTATAAATCCCAGCGAAATAAGAATCCATGAAATCTTAAATTTTGTCCTGTGCACCATACTTACTGCTACAATGGCAGTAATAAGTTGTATGAGCATAGAACACCATAAAGCGATCTTAAGCAGCATTTTTGTTGTAAAGTTATATCTTTTAAATAAAAAAGGTCGTCTGCAAAGACGACCTATATCGTAGCGGAATAAAATATTAGTCCATTAATTTCTCACGGGCGGCGGCAATGTCGGTGGCCAGGGTTTTTAACTGATCCTGCAGTTGCTTCACATTAATGGCATTGATTACTTTCAGCGGCTCCAGAAGGCCTTTTACGGTTTCCAGTTCGGGATGATAAGGGATAAGCGACTCAACGCCGTCAACAACCAGAACAAAACGGTAAGATACATCGGCGGCTGTTTGGTCATTGAAATAGGTTATATAACGGGGAATATCCAGACTGGTGATGTATAATGATTCCAACATGGCGGCAGCTGCAAGTTCAAAAAACATGTGCACCTGTTCCTTGGCAAGTTGTTCTTCTCCCATGGTAACAATCCAGCTGTTAATATCGTATGAGTTCACTTCCACGTTAATTTGCGCACCGTCTATCATGGCCTGGTTGTCTGTTTCCACAGCAAGCTTTCCAATTACCTGATCGTATTCATCGGTAGGAAGTCCGTACATGGTAGCCACTTCCCGATCGATGGCATATACCGCCAAGGCACGGTTTTTCTGACTGAGGGTTACCAGATCGGCAGCTTTTGATAAGGGCATAAGGAAGGTGGGTTTAATTCTTTTTTCCTTATCGGTAAGCACCACCTTACCGTCGATCATGGCCTGCATATTAGGCATCATACCCAGTTTTTGGAACCCGGAAATTAAAGAGTCCAATTTAATAATAAGATCTTCTGTGAGATACTGTTCCTGTTGGCTTGTTTCGGTTGTTTTGGTCTGAGCATCTTTCTTCTTGGAAGCATTATTGCCACAGGCACTCAAAACAAGCGCAGCTGCCAACATACAAGCAATGGTAATTTTTTTCATATTTAGGTGTTTTTGAATGATAAATCGGTAATATCATGCAAATGTATAAAAAACACGTTATTATTCACTCCCCTTTTTCATAAACCTTGCAGGGATTTGAAAAAATAACGCCATAGCCGTCAAGACAGTCATTAGAGCCATAACTCCCATATTGTACCATAATGTGGGAATATGCCAGGTACCCAGAATTTTCTCATGACTGTAAAAAGGAGCGCGGCCATTCCGGCTGGCCGGTTCAAGATAAATCTGACCAACCCTGGGAACAATTATACGATCGGCAATGCGGTAGAGTTTTTTTGTTGCAGAGTTAAGCACCAGCTCCTCAAGAAAGAGATTATGGTGATCGCGTTTTAAGGCAATGATCCCGTCTTTCCCAATTTCCTTCATTAATTCTGTTTTTGTTTTGTCAATGGCATAGGTATACGCCGAGGATCGTTTCCCAAGCAGGTTGTCGGCCTCCTTAAAATAGGACTCCAGGCCAATGTAAAGTGCAGGGGACCATTTTCCCTCCCATCCCGTAAAAGGTTCTTGTCCGGTGATTTGTGCCAGACCGGGCAACCCGGTAAAGATTATGTCCAGGTGATTTTTATCTGTCTCTCCCTTAGTAACAAACTCATTTTGTGTCGTTTCCATTTGGCTCTGAAGTTCTTCCAGGAATCCGGCCCGGTAATATTGGGCACGAAACTTTTCTTTTTCGTCGCCAAAAAAATGTTGCATATACTGGTTGTACTCAAATGAGCTGACGGCCAACGCCTCAAATGCCCATCTGGAAGGGATTACTTCCCCGATCACCGGAACATTACCGGTTTTACTGTTAGGCGTCAGGTCATCAAATTTAACAACCAAACCACAAAGGAGTATCTGGGGAATAAGCAGCAGAGGTATTGTGATATAGATGGCCACAATTGAGTTGAGTGATTGAGAAAGCACCAGTCCGGTCAGATTGGCCAGAAAAGCCGCCGCAAAAAGGATAATCCACCAAATGCCCAGCATTCCGTGAATGCCCATGACCGCATGCCCTACCAAAATAAAAAGCAACGTCTGAATAAGTGAAAGAACTGCCAGGTATATGATTTTTGAGGTAATGTAACTGCTGTGGCTCAATCTCAGGAAACGCTCACGTTTAAGCAGGGCTTTATCCTTGAATATTTCCTCGGCACTGACGCTCATTCCCATAAAGATAGCCACAATCACCGCCATAAAGAAGAATGACACCAGATTTTTATTCTCCATAAGCGTATAGCCTGTCTCCGGGGCATATCGGGTAAGCAGTGCCACTACGCACGCCAGGAGAGGAGCCTCGAGCAAAGAAATAAGCAGGTACTGTGTATTTGTGATTTTGGTACGGACGTTCCGTTGCAAAAAAATCAGGAACTGCTTAAAGGCATTGGGTTTTCTTTGTCTTGTAGGGGGGACTGCATCATTTCTTATCTCGTCTCGGAGATCCCTGCTGTCGAGATAACGCCGATGCCATTCCTGGGGATTGATTTTCCTTTCGTCGGTGAGCCGTCCGCTATCGTCCAGTGATTTGGATTCAATGATATTCAACACGATCTCGGGATTCACATTTCCGCAAACGTCACACATACTGGTGTCGGCATCGGCGTAATGCACGGCCTGCTTAAAATAAGTTACGGCTTCTATGGGATTCCCGTCGTAGACAGGGTACCCTCCTTTGTCGAGAAGCCACAGCCGGTCAAATAATTTATAAATATCAGAAGAAGGCTGGTGTATATTGACCACAATCAGACGCCCTTTAAAAGTCTGCTCTTTAAGCAGGTTAATCACTTTTTCTGAATCAGATGAGCTGAGTCCCGAGGTGGGTTCGTCCAGAAAAAGAACAGACGGTTCACGAATGAGTTCCAGCGCAATGTTCAGCCTCTTGCGCTGACCGCCGCTGATGGTTTTGTTGAGGGGCGATCCCACTTTCAGGTCTTTTACCGCGGCAAGACCCAGGTCTGTAAGTACAGACATTACGCGTGAGTCCATCTCTTCGGGACCCATGCCGTCGAAACAGAGGCGGGCTGTATACCAAAGATTTTGATAAACAGTCAGTTCTTCTATAAGCAGATCGTCCTGGGGGACAAACCCGATAAGTTTCTGAACTTCCGTATCTGAAATAGGATGTCCGTTGAGCAGTATATCGCCTTCCTGGGGTTTAAGGTTCCCGTTTAAAAGCGACAGTAAAGTAGATTTCCCCACTCCGCTGCCTCCCATAATGGCTACCAATTGTCCTGAATAAAGAGTAAAGGAAAAATTGTGCATTCCGTTATCACTGTGAGGAAAACGAAAATTTATATCTCTTCCTGCCAACTGTATGACTGCACCCTCCTTGCCATCCCTTTCAAAAGCAGCTTTAACGGCACTGTAATATAACGGGCTAATATGTTGACTTTTAAGCACACCGCTCTGCTGCCAGAGTTGGAAAGTCCCGGGTAATACCGGCACATCGTTCATCAATACAAGCCGGGTACCCCGATAGCTGAAAGCCATCTTATTGAACGAAGGCAGGTCAATGACCCGCAATACGCCGTCCAATCCGGCGGGAGATAAGGTTATAACACGGTCAGTATTTTCGTCCTGTACAAAAGCATAAAAATCTGAAAACTGAATATCATCCAGCCCAAATTGTTGTGCAACTTTCTGAAAAACATCCCGGTTGTTTATGAAGCCCTCCCGGTTGACGGCAGCGAACTCCATAAAACGCAACAGGAGTAACGCCTGTTCTTCGGCAATAACTTTTTTACGCAAGCCCCCGCATATACCATTGATTATTTTATCCTTGTCCAGCTGGGGCGAATGTTCGTACAAATCGCTCAGATCGTCGTAGAGTCCCAGGTAGGTTTCGGTACGCCGTACCCCAAAATGTTGATTCAGATAAGCCGAGATAAGCTCCCTGGCTTTTTCCCTGTCAATACGGGCCAGGGCTCCGAACAAGGCAAACAGATTGAGCAGTCCGGATAGAATAATATCATTCATGGTATATTTTTTACTTGCGTTTAAACAAACTGAAAAACAACAAAAGCGGTATCCCCAGCACGCTTCCCACAATGTCAGCCGCCACGTCGGTAATATCTCCGGTACGATGAGGCAGATAATGCTGTATCCACTCCGTAAGGACTCCAAATATCACCCCTGACCACAAAATTATCACTTTTGTAATGTCCCACTTAGGTCTGAAAGCAAACCACGCAAGCGGGATCATAGGAAAAAACAACATCATATGAAGTGTCTTGTCCGGTTTTACTCCCAAAGCAGTGCTAACCCAGACGACAAAGCCTTTATTCTGGATATCCATAAGCGAATCTCCTTTAGAAAAAAGAAAATACGTGTTAATGGCCAGGTAAGCGATAAAAATAATTATGAATACTTTACGCACTTGTATTTATTGTTCAATTTTTTCAAGCCAGTAACGGATATTCAGTTTTCTGTCAAGAATATCCCTGAGAGTGTTCACGGGAACCCGTACCTGTACCATGGTATCTCTGTCCCTGAGTGTAACGGTTCTGTCTTCGAGAGTCTGATGGTCGACGGTAATACAGAAAGGGGTCCCGATAGCATCCATACGGCGGTAACGTTTCCCAATACTGTCTTTTTCGTCATACAGGCAGTTGTAGTCAAGACGCAGATCCTTCATGATCTCTTCGGCCAACTCGGGCAGTCCGTCTTTCTTGATGAGAGGAAATACAGCCAGTTTTACCGGGGCCAGTACGGCAGGAATGCTCATAACTACTCTTGTTTCCCCTCCCTCGAGTTGCTCTTCCCTGTATCCCGAAGCAATTACCGACAGGAAGGTCCGGTCCAGCCCTATGGATGTTTCAATAACATAAGGCACATAACTTTCATTCGTCTCGGGATCGAAATACCGCATTTTCTTCCCGCTGAAAGACTCGTGCCGGCTTAAATCAAAATCGGTACGGGAATGGATCCCTTCCAACTCCTTAAATCCAAAGGGAAAATCAAATTCAATATCGCAGGCCGCATTGGCATAGTGAGCCAATTTATCGTGGTCATGATAACGGTATTTTTCCCGATCCGTACCCAGCGAAAGATGCCAGTTCAGACGCATCTTTTTCCAGTATTCATACCATTTCATTTCATCTCCCGGGCGTACAAAAAACTGCATTTCCATCTGCTCAAATTCACGCATCCTGAAAATGAATTGTCTTGCAACTATCTCATTTCTGAAAGCTTTACCAATTTGTGCAATGCCAAAGGGGATTTTCATACGGCCACTCTTCTGTACGTTCAGGAAATTTACAAAAATTCCCTGGGCGGTTTCGGGACGAAGATAGATTTGGGACGCCCCGTCGTTCACACTGCCCAGCTGGGTGCTGAACATAAGGTTGAACTGACGAACCTCGGTCCAATTCTTTGTCCCCGAAACGGGGCATGCGATCTCACAATCGATGATCAGCTGACGTAAAGCGGCCAGGTCATTGTTTTTAAGGGCTTCAATCATCTGTTGCCGCACTGTGTCTGCCTTTGCCTGTTCCCGCAACACGTTGGGATTGGTAGCGCGAAATTGCTGCTCGTCAAAGCTTTCTCCAAAACGTTTTTTCCCTTTGGCTATTTCTTTGTTTATTTTTTCATCAATCTTAGCCAGGAATTCTTCCAACAAGACATCGGCCCTGTATCTTTTTTTTGAATCCTTATTATCAATAAGCGGATCGTTGAACGCACCTACGTGTCCGCTGGCTTCCCAAATGCGGGGATGCATGAAGATGGCCGAGTCGAGCCCGACTATATTGTCATGCATGCGAACCATGGCATCCCACCAATACCGCTTGATGTTGTTTTTCAACTCCACGCCGTTCTGCCCGTAATCGTAAACCGCACTGAGCCCGTCGTATACCTCGCTGGAAGGAAAAATAAAACCATATTCCTTACAGTGTGCAATAATGTTCCTGAATAATTCGTCCTGTGTCATATTTATCTGGGGTAAAAATCTGTCAAAGATACGTTTTTTGGAAAAATCTCCTCTATCAGACCTATGGCAAACGGTCTTTCCGGCAAACGCTTATGTGGTATATCCAGATTTTCAGAATGATAGAAAAGATGATCGTACAAAAGTATATCTATATCTATGGGACGCGAGGCATATTTACGGTGGGTTTCTTTGTTTGACTGACCTGAAGCCCTAATCCTTCCCAGTTCTTTTTCAATATCGAGGCATACAGCCAGCAGCGATTCGGGATCGAGTTCGGTTTCCAGGCACACTGCCTGGTTGAGAAAAGCCGGGACCAGAGTGTCAAAACCCCACGGCTCAGTCTCCCTCGGAGCCGATACGGCAACCACACGCCCTGCCCTGTTGAGTCTGAGGAGAGCTTCCGATAAGTTGGATTCTCGATCACCCAAATTACCACCCAGAAGAAGATAAACAGTATGCATGAAAACCGGCCTTAATACATTCCCATAAGGCCGGTTTCAAGAAGTGCCTCTTCGCTCATCATAGATGGATCCCAGGGCGGTTCAAAAGTCAGCCTGACAGTTGCTGAAGAAACGCCGGGGACCTGGCTGGCTGCGATTCTGGCATCTTCAACCACTTCGTCTGCAATGGGACAGTTTGGAGCAGTCAGAGTCATAATCACCGTAACAGGGACGCCGTCTTCTGTCGGGGAACCTGTTTCAATACCATATATCAGGCCCAAATCCACAATGTTTACGGGAATTTCGGGATCGAATACCTGTTTTAGTGCCCGTTTGATATTATCTTCCAATTCCATGTTCGTATCTATTTTGCAGCTGCGGCAGCCACAGCATACATCCGTATCTGTTCTATCATGGCCAGTAAACCGTTAGCCCTTGTGGGAGAAAGATGTTCCTTTAATCCAATGGTATCGAGAAATGTAAGGTCGGCTTCCAGTATTTCCCGTGGCATTCGGCCGGAAAATACCCGTACCAGCAGCGAGACAATCCCCTTAGTAATGATGGCGTCACTGTCGGCTTTGAAGACAAGTTTTCCGTCCTCATATTTAGCATCTAACCACACCCTTGACTGACAGCCTTTTATTAAATTTTTCTCCTGTTTTCCACGTTCTTCTATCGGTTCCAGGCCTTTACCCAGTTCAATCAGGTATTCGTATTTTTCCATCCAGTCCGGGAACATCGAGAATTCTTCTATAATGATGTCTTGAGTTTCTTTAATTGTCATGGGGCAAAAGTATTAATAATCTCACCTGAGCATAGCTACCGCTTTCCTCAGGCATGCTGCAAAATAATCAAGTTCCTCCAATGTATTATACACACCAAAGGAAATCCTCAGCAGGGCGGTTTGTCCCAAACGCTCAACAAGCGGTTCGGCGCACAACTGCCCGGAGCGCACAGCTATACCCATCTTATCCAGTAATAGTGCCATATCGTTGGGATGTGCTCCTTCCACGGAAAAAGAAAACAGCGGGATCTTTTCCCACGAAAGCCCGTAATAGGTCCCGGCGGTACCGTATAAAGTGAGCCCTTCTATTTCGCTCAATTTTTTAACCGTTTCGCTTACCAGGGTTTCTTCATGTTCTTTGAGCCACAATTCATCCATAGAATCCATGAACTCAACGGCAGCTCCCAGAGCGGCAGCTCCAATAAAATTGGCGGTGCCCGCCTCGAACTTCATGGGAAGCGGGGCATACTTTGTTCCATTTGTCAATGAAACCGAGGCAATCATATCGCCTCCTCCCTGCCAGGGACCCATTTCTTCCAGGTACTTTTCTTTTCCGTAAAGCACTCCTGTTCCCGTTGGACCATACAATTTGTGGCCGGAAAAAACATAGAAATCCGCATCGAGATCCTGTACGTCCACCCGTCTGTGAACAATCCCCTGCGCCCCGTCAATCATGACAGGCACCTTGTAATGATGAGCAATGCGTATAATATCGCGCACCGGATTCACCAAACCAAGCACATTGGAAATATGAGCCATTGCCAGTAATTTGGGAGCCGGCCCGGATTTGTCCAAAATGACTTCCAGTTTTTTGGGATCCAGCACACCCGAATCGTCAATATCCCAGACTTCCAATACGGCGCCCGTACGTTCACACAACAGTTGCCAGGGGACGATATTGGAGTGATGTTCTTGTGTTGTGACCACTATGCGGTCTCCTTTCCTTATGTATCGCTGACCAAATGAATACGCAAGTAAATTCACCGAAGCGGTGGTGCCGCTTGTAAAAATGATCTCGTGTTCATGAGCGGCGTTTATATATTTTTTTATAACACGCCGGGCCTGTTCGTAGCGTTCGGTGCACTGGACGCTCAGAAAATGTACCGCCCTGTGTATGTTCCCGTTAACGCCACTGTTCATTTCGTCCAACAAGGCAATAACCTTCTCCGGTTTTTGAGCAGTGGCGGCATTGTCCAGGTAGACCAGCGGTTTCCCGTATACTTTCTGTTCCAGGGCCGGGAAGACTGCCCTGATATCCGGTTCATTCATGATCCAAAGATAGAAAAATCATTCCGAATGGTGTATATTTGCGTCTCATTGAAAGCAACTGATATGTACGAATACATTACGGGAACACTTACGGCTGTTAATCCGACCCAGGCAGTGGTTGAAACCGGCGGAATTGGCTACGATATCCTTATTTCGTTACAAACCTACTCGCTCATCCACAAACAGACTGAAATCAAATTATGGATTCATCTGCTTGTGCGTGAAGACGCTCAGCTGCTCTACGGATTCGCGACACGCGACGAACGTGAAATATTTCGCCGGCTGATAAGCGTATCTGGGGTCGGTCCCAATACGGCGCGCATGATTCTCTCGGCCATGAGTAATAAAGAAATCCGTAACGCACTCATGACAGGAGACGTTGCCAGAATAAAAAGCATTAAGGGGATTGGCACCAAAACCGCTGAACGCATGATTATTGAACTTAAAGATAAAATGGTTAAACTGGGCCTGGAACCGGGAGATGAACCGGAGCCTGTTTCCACTTTGTCCGATACCGTGGCCGAAGCGTCCTCTGCGTTGCAACTTCTTGGTTTTGCGAAAGCTAATGTGGAAAAAGTGTTGGGCAGGCTTTATAAAGAAGACCCCTCCGGTTCACTTGAAGATCTTATCAAGCGAGCTCTCAAGCTCTTGTAGACTGCTATAATTGGCTATATTTGTCCAGAAAATCAAACCAAATTTTACTCAAATATGAATATTCCGGGAAACCTTAAGTACACCAAAGATCACGAATGGGTGAGAATAGAAGGTGAAATGGCCGTTATCGGCATTACTGATTATGCACAAAACCAATTGGGAGATATCGTTTTTATTGATATCCAGACCGTAGGCGAATCACTGGAGAAAGAAGAAGTATTCGGGGCCATTGAAGCCGTCAAAACCGTTGCTGATGCTTTTATGCCCTTATCCGGCACTGTTGAAGCCATGAATGAGGCGCTGGAATCTGCCCCCGAAATGGTAAATCAGGATCCTTACGGAGAAGGCTGGATGATCAGGATTAAAATAAGCGATCCGGATCAGATTGGCGGACTCCTCACTCCCGAGGCATACGCGCAACTTATTGCCTAGATACAATGCGTATCAGTTTTGGAAGCGACAATCATTCAGGGATACATCCGGCCATAATTCAGGCCATTGAAGAAGCGAACACCGCTTATCAGCCGTCATACGGTGAAGATGAATACACAGCCGGTGCCCTGAAAGAATTCCAACGTATTTTCGGATCCGGCACCCGGGTCTTTTTCGCCTTTAACGGCACAGGAGCCAATGTCCTGTGCCTAAAGGCGCTTACTCAACCGCATAATGCGATCATCTGTGCTTCTACTGCCCATATCAACACCGACGAATGCGGTGCCCCGGAACGTATTACCGGATGCAAACTCATTGACATACCCACCTCTGACGGCAAATTACGGCCTCAGGACATTCTCCCCAAACTACACGGCTTTGGGTTTCAGCATCACTCCCAACCAAAGGTGATTTCCATTTCCCAGGTCACAGAACTCGGTACGGTTTATACGCCGGAAGAGATCAAAGCACTTGCAGATCTGGCACATGCTCATGATATGTTCCTGCATATGGACGGGTCCAGACTGGCCAATGCGGTGGCAGCAATTGATGCCGACCCCGCAGATCTCACCGTCAGGGCCGGAGTAGATGCATTGTCTTTTGGAGGTACAAAGAACGGAATGCTCATGGGCGAGGCGGTTATTTTCTTTTCACCAGGTCCGGCACATGATTTTTTGTATACCAGAAAACAATCCATGCAGCTTTTTTCCAAAAGCCGTTTTATTGCAGCTCAATACCTAGCCTATTTCAAAGACGGACTCTGGTTGAAGAATGCAGCGCACGCCAATGACATGGCACGGTATCTTGCGGAGCAGCTTGCGGGAATTCCCCGGCTTCACATCACACAAAAAGTGGAAAGCAATGCCGTGTTTGCCGTAATTCCTGAAGATTGCTGCCAAAAGATGCTTGATAAACATTTTTTCTATATTTGGGATGAATCTACCGGTGAAGTGCGGTGGATGTGTTCCTTTAATACAGAAAAAACCTTTATTGATGAATTTGTTAACGATCTAAAAAACACTCTCTTATGAAAGAAGAAGTAAAAGTGACCCGTTTGTTCGATCTTTTGGAGCGTCTTCAGAAGATGTATCCGAAAGACGATATTCTGGCCGGAAAAGTCAACGGACAATGGAGAACATACAGTTGTGACGAATACGCAAACATCTCCCATTTATTGGCATACGGTTTTCTTGAACTGGGGCTTAAAGAAGAAGATAAAGTAATTACCGTAATGAATAACCGGCCCGAATGGAACTTCATTGATATGGGCACCTCATTGGCCAAGATGGTTCATGTCCCGGTTTATACTACTTTGAGCGAAGCGGATTACCTCCATATTATTCCTCATTCAGATGCCAAAGTTGTGGTCATTGGAACAGCTATCCTTTATAAACATTTGGAACCCATTATAGCCAAACTGGAAAATCCTCCCATGATCATTACGGTAGATCAGGTAGATAACGTAAAAAACCTGAACGATGTACGTAAACTGGGAGAAGAAAACAAATCCAAATGGGAACCGGTTATTTCCCGGAACAAAGAAACCATCACTCCGGAAACATTACTGACCATAATCTATACGTCCGGAACAACCGGCACGCCTAAAGGCGTAATGCATTCACACCGGAGCATTGTTTTTAACTTTTTAGGACATGCTGCATGGCAGGAAAAAAATGCTTCCCACCGTTATCTGAGTTTCCTTCCTTTGTGTCATATATACGAGCGCACCATGAATTATGAGTTCCAGACGCTTGGCATCAGTATATATTACGCAGAAAACATGGGTACCATAGCACGTGACTTAAAAGATATCAAGGCTGACGGATTCTGCGCAGTGCCCCGGGTCATTGAAATGATGTACAAAAAACTGGAAGACGCCGGAAAGAGTCTTAAAGGCATTAAGAGGGTTATTTACCGGTGGGCCTGGAATTTCGGAAACACGTTTGACTATGAACGGCTCACACCTGTGCGCGTCTTATTGAATAAACTGTTTGACAAACTGGTATACAGCAAATGGCGTCAAAACCTGGGCGGGCACGAAATGCTTCTTGTTACGGGCGGATCTTCCATCCGGGCCTGTGTCATCCGGCTTTTTTCCGCTGCCAAAATGTACATCTATGAAGGGTACGGTCTTACCGAAACAGCCCCGGTTATTGCTGTGAACAACCCAAAAGAACGAATTCGCAAAATCGGTACAGTCGGAAAAGTAATGACCGGCACCGAGCTAATGTTCGCTCCGGACGGAGAAATCCTTACCCGCGGTCCTCATCTGATGATGGGATATTACAAAGATCCCGAAGCCACCAAACAGGTTATTGACAGCGACGGGTGGTTCCATACAGGCGACGTCGGCGAGATGGTCAATGGCATTTATCTCAAGATCACCGACCGCAAGAAAGAGATATTTAAATTGTCAAACGGGAAGTATGTTGCACCCCAAATGGTCGAAAATAAACTGAACGAATCGCCCTACATTGAAAGTTCCTTTGTCATAGGAAGCAATCAGAAAGTAGCAGCAGCCATTATCATTCCAAATGCAGTTCAGGTTCAGGCCTGGGCTGCACACCAGAAGATGGTTTTCCAGGACCTTGACAATCTTTATAAAACCAGAGAAGTCAATAAACTAATACACAAAGAGATAGAAAGAGTTAACAAAAATCTGGCCCCCCACGAACAGATTAAGCTTTTCCGTCTGATAAACGACGAGTGGAGCACCGCAAACGAGTTGCTTTCACAAACCCTTAAATTGCGTAGAAATCAACTTAATAAGCATTACGAAAAATTGATTGCCGATATCTACGAAGGATGATACGGCAAGCATCATACACAGATAAAGCAGCGCTCCAGAATATTTGGGGTGCTGCTTTTCATGAAGACACTGCATATACCGAGTTCATTATTGACCACTGCCTTAACCTGGGTACCGTCTACTGGCACCCCGAGGGACTTGCCTGCCTGACTCTTTTTCCCGTTCTTCTGCGTAGCGGTGATCACGAAGGATACACTGAGGGGCGGTATGTATATGGGGTGGCCACTCATCCCTCCATGCAAAAAAAAGGCTACAGTTCCTTATTACTGGAGCAGATCTCGGATCTTTTCCCCTTTTTGCTGCTTTTTCCTGTCTCAGACGCATTATCTGCCTTCTATAAAGCACGCGGGTTCAGCCAGACAGTACGTATCCCTGGCGCCATAATATCTGCCCAAAAATCTGTTTTACCGGAACAGGCAAGGTATCATTATTACCTCCGGTCTGCAGCTGTTTTTGAAAATGCTTTTGTATGGCCGGTCGGAATGTTTTCTTTTGCCTGTAAAGAATGCCTTTTCAGGGGCGGATCCATTGGTCCGGACAGATTAATGTATCCACATCCGACAGGCTGGGAAGAAAAACCCTTTATCTCTTCTCCTAAAACTCTGAATATGAGCCGTAATCAAGGCCTGATAAGGTTCAGACAAAAAGAAGATGCCCGGAATTACGTTCCGGACAACAGTTTTTTTGCCTTACCCCTGGATTAACTCTTTCCTAAAACGTGATCCGGTAATAACCCAATGGAAGAATACCTGTCTGGTAAGTAGTCTTCATATCTTCGAGTTTGACGTCATAATCATATGAATAGATGTTCTTGCGATCCGTGAAATTGCGGATCTCTACTCCCAGTTCATGCGTAATTTTGCGTTGATGTACCTTTGCCCAAACCTTAATATCACTTCTGAAATAAAAAGGCAATTGAGGTTTATAGGCATCTTCAAAAATATATACGGTACTACCGCTTTCTCTTGAAGCTTCAAGGTCAACGGGAATATAACGCTGGCCACCGGCAAACGCAAATTTTATGTCTCCTCCCATAGACCAGATATTATTGGCCGTAGTTGATTTGGTTAGCTGCAACTCTTTACCAACAAGAAGATTAGCCACGTAATTGCCATTATAACGCGTATTTCTGACGATATTGTCTATACTCTTGAATTTACTCTGGAACAGGGATGCAGTTCCCATATAATACCAGCCATCTGCAAGAAATCGTTCTACTGTCAGCTCCAGCCCGTAATTATATCCCGTAGCTTCGCTCACATAGACACGGCCATATTTATCGAAATTCATACCGCTCAGATTGATAACGGAATAATAGGGCTCATACAGGTCAACGGGAATATTGTAGAGATATTGTCCATACACCTCAGCCTTAAACCGGGTTGCAGAGGCCAGTCTCCACTGATAACCCAATACCAGATGATGTGCCCGGGTCATATCAAGGAACTTGTTGGGATAAATTTTACTGTCGACCGCCTGGGAAAACAACTTGGTCATATATATTTCCAAACCCTGATACTGGCTGTGAAGCCCATACCCGAAAGTTAATTCGTGTTTTGGGGCCAACTTCCAAGTAACACCCACTCTCGGATCTACATTCCAGGTTTGGTTCAGTACCAGAAACTGGGCATTAACACCGGCATCCAATGATACAGAAGCTGAAGCCCTGTATGAGATCTCTGAAAAAGCCTGTAACTGAAACGTCCATCCTATCTCGTTTACATCCTTAGGATACGTTGTTTTTGAATAATCGTTGGATATGAATTTATAGGCAAGCCTTTTACCGGACAATCCGGAACGCATAGACAATTTAGAATTGAACTTAACATTATGAACAGCCTGAAGCATTTGAAATTCACGCATTAGCAAAGCATCCTGGCTGGGTTCTTTCAACAATGAAACAGGATTAAGGGAATCTATCTGAGCGGCAAAAGATGAATAGGACGATGCCAGTGATATTTTTATGGATTGGTTGTGTCCAATGGGTTTCTGGTACTGTACTCCGGCGACGGCCATGGATGATTGTGAAGCTATATCATCTGCATAGGTATAAAAACCGGACTCACCGTTTTCCATACTGATATCACCCAATCCCCCGAGAGTAAAAAAAGACAGAGTACCACCCTTTTTCAACGGAATATTTATTTTAGCAGTCCAGTCCTGATAAGTCGGGACAGCAGACCCTGTACCAAAATCAAATCCAAGGTAAGCTAAGACACCCAGGAAAGAATAACGGTAAGAAGCCATATAAGACGCTTTCAGTTTTTTTGAAATTGGGCCTTCCACTCCTACTTCAACCCCGTTGATACCAATCTGTCCCGTGAATTCGTGTTTGTCGTAATTTCCTTCACGTAAACGAATGTCAAAAACACCCGAATAGGCATTCATATATTCTGCCGGGAAAGCACTTGTGTAGAAATCCGAGTTGGACAGTGTATTAACATTAAGCATACTGATAGCACCTCCCGTAGCGCCACCGTCTGCAAAATGGTTAGGATTATAAACATCCACCCCCTCTATTCTCCACAAAAGTCCAAAAGGAGAATTTCCGCGGACCACTATATCATTACTTGAATCGCTAGGAGATCCCACCCCGGCGAAATTCTGTGCCATACGGGAAATATCATTCATTGCCCCTGCATATCTTTGTGCATCGGCTACAGAAAAGGTTCGGGCAGACACAGAAGCCATATCGTTTACAGGACGCAGCTTGTCTCTTTCGGCTGTAATTACAACCTCACTTACCGCAACCACATCTTCTCTCATTGTGACATTCAGAACGAGTTCCTTACCGGCATTCAAAGGGACATCATTCATAGATATGGATTCAAATCCAATACAGGAAAACAGGATGGATATCTTACCTACGGGCACGTTAGGAATATTATAATATCCGTCTATATCTGTATACGTAGTAAGATAGCCGTCACGATTCACCACAACGGCAATACCTACCAAGGGCTGTTCAGACACATCATCAACTACCCTGCCTTTAACCGTTTGCACAGTTCCTTGTGCAAAGACGCAAAAACAAGACAATATAATACAGAGAAGGGAAATAACAGTACGTTTCAAAATCGGGAAATATCTTTAAAAACAAATAAAACAAAACAACAAAAGTAGTACATTTTTCAATTAAAGTGCAACACAAGAATAAGTAGCATTTCTATCAAACAACACGTCACCAGGATTAACAATAAGCACCTTACAGTTCTTTTATGAAAGTTCCACGTGGAACAACGCTTAGTAAATATCACCTCCCCATATACAACAATAAAACCGATACATCTGCAGGCGACACTCCAGGTATGCGCGATGCCTGCCCTATTGTTCGGGGACGTATCTTTTGGAGTTTTTGTCTTGACTCCATAGACAGCGAGCGCATTGAAGAAAAATCAAAGGTGTCCGGGATAATTACCTTATCCAGTCTAAGGATCTTTTCAGCAAAAGCGCCCTCACGCTCTATATAGCCTTTATATTTAATAGCAATTTCAACGGATTCATATATTTCTTCTGCCAACGGATTATCATCAACTAGTGTTCCACGTGGAACAAACGGGAGCAGGTGCGAAAGGTTTACCTGTGGTCTTGATATCAAGTCTGTATATTTCTTTTTTTGATTAACGGGAGTGGAGCCCACGATATTCAAAATTTGATTAGCCTCTTCAATGTTTAGAGATTCAGACTCAAAAAAGTGAAGAAGTTTATTTCGTTCAGAAATCTTATTCATGAATAAATCATATCTGTCTTTAGAAGCCAATCCCAGGTTATATCCAATTTGAGTGAGTCTCTCGTCGGCATTGTCCTGCCTGAGCAGGATTCTGTGTTCAGCTCTGGAGGTGAACATACGGTAAGGTTCGTCGACTCCTTTTGTTACCAAATCATCTATAAGCACGCCAATATAGGCTTCATTGCGGCTCAGCACGAAAGGCGGGATGTTATTAAGTTTGTGGTACGCATTTATTCCCGCCATTAGTCCCTGTGCAGCCGCTTCTTCATATCCTGTTGTGCCGTTAATCTGTCCGGCAAAAAATAAATTAGGTATATTTTTTACTTCCAGAGAATGCGATAATTGCGTCGGAGGAAAGTAATCGTACTCAATAGCGTAAGCAGGTCGGTAGCAAACAGCATTTTCCAGCCCTTTAATCTTTCTAAGTGCCTGGAATTGAATATCAATTGGAAGTGAAGAAGAAAATCCCTGCAAATAGAATTCATTGGTATTCCAGCCTTCAGGCTCTAAAAAAAGCGGATGTTGGTCCTTGCCGGCAAAAGTTCTAAGCTTATCCTCAATACTGGGACAATACCGTGGCCCCTTTCCTGCAATTCGCCCACTGAATAATGGAGAATCCGAAAAACCTGTTCGTAGAGTATCATGTACCTCGGGGTTTGTGTATAACAAATAACATAACCGCTGTTCTCCCCTTGCCTGAATTTCAGAGGGAATACTCAGAAAAGAAAAACGACGAGGAAGAGCATCACCGGGTTGTGTCCGCAAAGAAGGCAAATCAACAGAGCGCCCATCAATCCTGGGGGGGGTCCCGGTTTTCATTCTATCAACAATAACACCTCTGGACCGGAGTTGTTCGCTAAGCCCGATTGCCGGAGGCTCACCTATTCGTCCGGCCGGAGTGGTATGCTGTCCAATAAATATTTTGCCATTAAGAAATGTGCCGTTTGTAAGAATAACTACACGTGCACCGAATTCCATGCCAAGCCCAGTACGAATGCCAGAAATGATATCATTCTGAAAAAGTAAGGATATAACCTGATCCTGCCATATATGCAAATTCTTAGTATTCTCAAGACAGGAACGCATTACGGAAGAATAGAGCATTCGATCGCACTGCGCCCTCGGACTCCACATGGCGGGTCCTTTGGAAAGGTTTAACATTCTGAACTGAATGGTACTTTGGTCAGTAACAAGACCCATGATGCCCCCTAATGCATCAATTTCTCTAACGATCTGACCTTTTGCGATACCTCCAATAGAAGGATTGCAGGACATTTGAGCCATTTTGCCCATATCCATAGTAACCAATAAGGTTTTAGATCCCAATAAGGCAGCAGAACGGGCAGCCTCACAACCGGCATGACCAGCTCCAACGACAATTATATCATAATTTTCTCTCACTGTAAACTTCTGTAAATAATGACAGGTAATGATCCTCTTTAGATCTCATAATCACACTCTCTTCCACGCTGCCGTCATTGTAATCAAGCAAATGTAATACTCCATGAACCATTACCCGTAATAATTCGTTTTCGAAAGGCACCGCGTAATAAAGGGCATTATCATTAACTGTATATATATCAATAAAAACGTCTCCGGAAACACGTTGTCGTTCATCATCATAAGGAAAAGTGATGACATCAGTACAATAATCGTGCTGTAAAAAACGAACATTCATATTGCGTAAAAAATCAGATGAACAAAAGATGATATTAATATCACCCGGATGGTGTTTCTCACTTATTATTACGTCGTTAAGCCAATGTTTTATGGCACGTCTATTGCATACTTTGTAAGTGACGTCCTGATTGTAAAAAAGTATCATAAAAGCATGATTTTTGACGCCCCAAAAGTACAAAATTGTTTTTTAAAATATTTTTTTTACATTTGCAAGCCCTGACGGGCCATTAGCTCAGTTGGCTAGAGCGCTTGCATGGCATGCACGAGGTCGTCGGTTCGATTCCGACATGGTCCACATAATTTAAAATAACAAAAATGGAAACCAAAAAAAATCCAAAAGTTGATCTTGAGAACAAAAAGTTAATGTTCGTTGAGTTCGGTTTGATTGTCGCACTGGTTGTTGTATTAGGGGCATTTGAATACAAAACATACGATAAAGACCTCTCAATGCTGGATACTAATAACCAGATGACAATTGAGGAAGAACAGATCCCCATCACCATGGAAACCCCTCCGCCTCCTCCGGAAATGCCCAAAGCGCCTGTACTTTCTGAGGTTATTGAGATTGTTGAGGACGACATTACCATTGAAGAAGACATTGTTATCAATACAGAAGACGATGCTTCGCTTGGGATAGAGATCAAAGAATATGTTGCTTCCGCCGGAGAAGAAGAAGTTGTGGAAGAAGAAGCCATCCCATTGGCCATTGTGGAAGAAAAACCCAAATTCATGGGTGGAGATGAAAATACCTTTACAAAATGGGTTTTTGAAAGAATTGTATATCCCGAGGTCGCCAAAGAAAACGGAGTTCAGGGCCGTGTAGTTCTCTCCTTTATTGTAGATGCAGACGGATCTGTTAAAAACGTAGTAGTTCTGCGTGGCGTAGACCCGTCCATAGACAAGGAAGCCGTTCGCGTAGTTTCCTCATCTCCCAAATGGACCCCAGGAAGACAACGCGATAAAGCAGTAAAGGTAAAATACAATTTCCCTTTGAACTTCCAGTTACGTTAGAGTTTATTACAATGGATTAAACAGAGCGCTCCGGAACAAGGGCGCTTTTTTTTACATCAGATGGATACAGAAAAAGAAAAAAAGACAGATAAAGCAGTATTTGTAAGTATACTTCGTCCGGGAACGGATGAACTACTGTTCAATGAATACATGGATGAACTGGAATTTTTAGCAGAAACGGCCGGATTGGAAGCGAATGGACGTTTTGTACAAAAAATTGAAAAGCCAAACCAGAACACTTATATAGGCAGTGGTAAAATTAAGGAATTAGCCGAATATATTAAGATAGAGGAAATATCCGCAGTCATATTCGACGATGAGCTGTCCGGTTCGCAATTACGAAACCTGGAAAAAGAACTGGAGTGTCGTATTCTGGACCGGACAAATCTGATATTGGATATTTTTGCCCAGCGTGCAAAAACTGCATATGCTAAAACACAAGTTGAACTGGCACAATATCAATACCTTTTGCCTCGCCTTACACGTATGTGGACCCACCTTGAAAGACAACGCGGAGGTATTGGTATGCGGGGCCCGGGTGAATCACAGCTGGAAACTGACCGAAGGATTATCCTTGATAAGATCGCCCGCCTGAAAGATCAACTCAAAAAGATCGATCGCCAGATGATTTCACAAAGAAGTAACAGAGGTTCATTAGTCAGAGTCGCTCTCGTAGGTTATACAAACGTAGGAAAAAGCACTATCATGAATCTGCTTGCAAAAACAGATGTTTTTGCTGAGAATAAATTGTTTGCCACTCTCGATACAACGGTCAGAAAAGTAGTAGTCGAAAATATTCCGTTTTTATTAAGCGACACCGTTGGATTTATAAGAAAACTGCCTACCCAATTGGTGGAATCCTTCAAAAGCACACTCGATGAAGTGCGTGAAAGCGATGTGCTTATTCACGTGGTGGATATCTCGCATCCCAATTTTGAGGAAATGATGCAGGTAGTAAACCAAACATTACAGGAAATTGGATGTTCAGAAAAACCTGTATTTCTTGTGTTTAACAAAATTGATCTGTACCAGGGAAACATTCAGACACTCAGGGAAACATGGATGGCTAAAATCCATACTCCGAGCCTCTTTATTTCAGCCAAAGAGAAGATAAACATTGACAAACTACGTAAGGATCTGTATAATATCGTAGCCGAGATCCAGGCAGGAAGGTACCCGTTCGGAAATTTCCTTTGGTAATTATCAGGAACAAAGACTGATAATAGCTTCGGCAACAACCTTTGGTTCTTCAATAAATCCCTGATGACCGCTGTTTTCAAGAAAAATGGAATTTGCTTTGGGATATGCATCAAATAAATAACGGGCTCGGTCCAAAGTAATGAATTGATCTTCAGTCCCAAAGAAAAACAAAAGAGGACATTTTAATTGTAATAGCAGAGATTCATAGGAAGGTCGTTCCATAAGGCCTTTTAATGAAGCAATAATGCCCTCCGGTTCGTGCACCATGGCTGCTCCTATTGCTTCGTCAATAAATTCCTCAAATGGTTTACGATTTTTTGGTGCATATACCAATGGCATAAAACGCTCAATTACATCTTGCAATTTACCGGCTTTAATCTGAGAGATTTCCAGCTCTCTCATGCATTTTTTCTCTTCAGAATCAGAGAAAGGTGTAGAATGAATGAGAACCAGGGACCGGACAGTATCGGGATAATCCAAAGTAAAAGCCTGAGCCACATACCCTCCCATGGAATGTCCGGCCAGAGCAATACAGGTTATTCTTTCTTTGTCCAGATAAGCTTTAATCACTGCCGCCTGGCGAGACATGGTATTAATATCATAACTGCCACTCATGCCATGGCCCGGCAGGTCAAAAAGAATAACCCGGAAATTTTCATTAAGCAACGGGAAGAAACTATCCCATATTTCCATGGTTTCGAGGTACCCGTGAAGCAGCACAATTGGGGTTTTATCCGTCTTTGTATCGAAAACACGGACCGGAATGTCTTGAAGAATAGTAAAAGAGTTCATTATTAAATATTTATTATTTTTGTTCTGTAAACAGACGATATATTGAGTAATAAAACAGTCATAACTCTATTAACGGCAACAGCTTTACTATGCGGTTCTATCCACAGCTGTACAAAGAATCCCTCAAAATACATAGATAACGTGTATCAGGGAAGTTGGCAGATAGATACCTCAAGAGTAAATGTATCCATTACAATCGATGCCGGGGATGCATCAAAGCTGCAACAATTTATCCCATTTATCACAGAAAATTATCAGGATATCAGATTACTTATCAAAGAGCCTTCTACCATTATTGTATCTGCCACCTCTTCTGAAGACCCCTACTCCGGTAACTACACTTTGGTCTTCAGTTCCGGTATTACCAGGACCGGAGGCTATAAACTGGCCGGAAATATATTGTATCTGAAACTATCCGATAACTACGGCCGTTCTTATACAATCCCCTGCCAGGCAGACGGGTCCTCCATGCAAATTTTCTATTCTACACCTTACATGAAAGCCGTTCTACTGGATTTCATTGAAAAGCACTATCCCCAACACACAGACCTCATCTCATCTGTCCTCTCGGGTATCGTATTCTCTATCGAGGGCCTGGGTTTTTACAATACAAGAACTCGCGGTTCAGACGGGCAATATGAGCAATAGAAATGCCTTTGGGGCATTCAGCCTGACATGACCCGTTGTTGGTGCAGGATCCGAAACCCAGTTCATCCATTTTGGCTACCATTGCCCTGGCACGTCTGCATGCCTCGGTCTTCCCCTGAGGCAGATGCGCTAAGGCACTTACCCTCGAGGCTACGAATAGCATGGCAGAACCGTTCTTACAGGCAGCCACACACGCACCACAACCTATACACGAGGCGGCATCCATACTTAAGTCAGCTTGCTTCTTAGAGACCGGATGAGTATGCGCTTCCGGAGCGGACCCTGTATTAACACTTATAAATCCGCCAGCCTGCAGTATTTTATCAAAGGCACGTCTGTCAACAATCAGATCCTTAATCACCGGAAAAGCTTTACTGCGCCATGGTTCAATGTATATAACAGCGTTGTCCTCAAATTTTCGCATATATAACTGACAGGTAGTAATACGATCATCGGGACCATGGGGCCTTCCGTTGATATACAAGCTGCATGCGCCGCAAATTCCTTCTCTGCAGTCATGATCGAAAGCAACAGGCTCTTCCCCAGCTTCAATAAGTATATTATTAAGAATATCAAGCATTTCAGTAAAAGAGGTATCACCTGTAATATCATTTAGCCTATACGTTTGAAATAATCCGCTGGACCTGGCATCTGCCTGTTTCCATATTTTTAATGTAAAATTCATATTTACTTGTAATTACGTTGAACAACCTGCGCAAATTCAAAAAATAATTCTTCTCTGTGCAATACAGGTTTTTGGTCATCTCCCAGATATTCCCATGCGGCAACATACATGAAATCCCTGTCATTTCTCAATGTTTCTCCGTCTGAAGTCTGGCTTTCGCTTCTGAAATGACCTCCGCAGGATTCTTCTCTGGCCAGTGCATCAAAAGCCATCAGCCGGGCTAGATCAATAAAGTCGGCTATTCTTAAGGCTTTTTCAAGCTCCTGATTCAATGTGTATTGTGAACCGGGAACACATACACCGGCAGCGAAATCGGTTTTAAGCTCATCCAATTGTTCCATGGCTTTGCGAAGACCGGAAGCAGTACGTGTCATACCAACATATTCCCACATTATAGTTCCCAGTTTTTTATAATAAATATCTGTAGGTATAGTGCTGCGATTGCCTGTCAGACGCATGATACGTTCATGTACCTGTTTCTGGGTGGTATCAAAAGCAGGGTGAGAGATCTCAAGGTCCTTCTCCCCTATTTTTCCGGCAAGATAATCCGGCAGAGTGTATGGAAGAATGAAATATCCATCGGCCAATCCCTGCATGAGCGCCGAAGCACCCAGCCGGTTGGCTCCGTGATCACTGAAGTTTGCTTCGCCAATAGCAAAAAGTCCACGGACAGTAGTCATGAGGTTATAATCAACCCACAACCCGCCCATAGTATAGTGCATGGCAGGATAAATCATCATTGGTTCTTTGACGGGATTTTCACCGGTAATCTTTTCGTACATGTCAAAAAGATTCCCGTAACGTTCATAGATCACCTTATATCCCTGTTTTTTTATGGCATCGGAAAAATCAAGATATACGGCCAGTCCCGTTTCACTGACCCCAAATCCGGCATCACAACGTTCTTTTGCTGCACGGGAGGCAACATCGCGGGGAACCAGGTTCCCAAAAGCAGGATAACGTCTTTCCAGGTAATAATCACGCGCATTTTCAGGAATTTCAGACGGCCTGATTTGTTTTTTACGTAATTTCATTGCTTCTTCCCTGTTTTTGGGCACCCAGATCCGGCCGTCGTTCCTTAACGACTCACTCATAAGGGTAAGTTTTGCCTGATGTGTTCCATGTACCGGTATACAGGTAGGATGTATCTGGGCAAAGCATGGGTTAGCAAACAACGCTCCGCGTCGGTAACATTGCATCAGAGCAGACCCGTTGGAATTCATGGCATTAGTGGAGAGAAAATAGACATTGCCGTATCCGCCGGTTGCCAGCACAACAGCATGGGCAGCAAAACGCTCAAGTTCTCCGGTCACCAGGTTGCGCACAATAATTCCTTTTGCCTCTCCGTCAACAACAACCAAATCCATCATCTCGTACCGGGAAAAAACTTTCACGGTACCTCGGGCTACCTGACGGTTCATAGAAGAATAAGCCCCCAAAAGCAATTGCTGGCCGGTCTGGCCACGGGCGTAAAAGGTGCGGCTGACTTGTGCCCCTCCAAAAGAACGGTTGGCCAGGTATCCTCCGTAGTCTCGTGCAAACGGAACTCCTTGTGCAACACAGTGATCTATAATAAAATTGCTTAATTCAGCTAAACGGTAAACATTTGCTTCCCTTGCCCTGTAATCTCCTCCTTTCAGCGTGTCCAGGAAAAGGCGTTCCACAGAATCGTTGTCGTTTTGGTAATTTTTGGCCGCATTGATACCACCCTGCGCGGCCACCGAATGAGCCCTTCGGGGAGAATCGCTTATGCAGAAAACACTTACATTATAACCTTGTTCTCCCAATGCCGCAGCGGCAGATGCTCCCGCAAGGCCGGTCCCCACAATAATTACTTTCATACCGGGCCTGTTGTTAGGGGCCACGAGTTTAAGAGAAGCTTTATGGCGGGTCCATTTTTGTTCCAGAGGTCCTGCCGGAATATGCGCATCGGGTATATGCTCCATAGGTATGTTGTTAGTTGTACAAAAATACAAAACAATGCCGAGATGCAATTTTTTCCTAACTTAGTACGTTAATTTATCTAATAAAAAACACATGAAAAGCTTGTCAATATTATGTATCGCTGCAGGATTACTGTTTACGGCCGCATGTGGCAATGTACCCATAAAACAGGAACTGCGCGCCGGAGCGGAAAACACAACCGCTTACCTTTCGCAGCTCAAGGGTAAAAAGGTTGGTATCCTTACCAACCATACCGCTACTATCGACAGCACACACCTTGTAGACAGCCTCACGGCCCTGGGTGTGGATATAAAAGTGATTTTTGCCCCGGAACACGGTTTTAGAGGAGATACAGATGCAGGAGGACATATAGACAGTGATACGGATCCATTGACGGGAATTCCCATTGTTTCTGTTTACGGGCAAAATTTTATGCCATCAGACAGTATCATGCAGCAAATCGATGTGGCCGTATTTGACATCCAGGATGTCGGTCTGCGTTTCTATACTTATCTTTCCTCAATGTATTATTATATGGAGGCCTGTGCCAGAAATAAAGTTCCGCTGATTGTGCTGGACCGTCCGAACCCCAACGGTCATATTGTTTCCGGACCTGTTCTTAATATGAAATACCGTTCATTTGTAGGAATTATCCCAATACCCGTTGTACATGGAATGACACTGGGGGAACTGGCCTGCATGATCAACAAGAAATACTGGCTGCCAGACAGCCTGCAGGCAGATCTGACCGTTGTTCCCTGTCTGAATTACTCTCACTCCACCCACTATATTCTACCTGTAAAACCCTCTCCCAATCTGCCAAATAACCGTTCCATCTATCTGTATCCGTCCATCTGTCCGTTCGAGGCTACTCCGGTCAGCCTTGGACGTGGTACCGAATTTCCTTTTCAGGTTTACGGACATCCCCGGATGCAGGGTTATTCTTTTTCATTCACGCCTTCACCCAGGCCAGGTGCAGGCAATCCTCTGCAAAATGGCAATTTGTGCTATGGAGTGGATCTGAGAACCTCACCGCCCGACGAAGCTATCTGGGAAGAAGGCTTTACACTTAAATACGTTATTGAAGCCTACCGCAACCTGCAACAGACAGATCTTGCCGGAGCTCCTTTCTTCACCGATTATTTCGAGAAACTGGTGGGCGTGGACTATGCCCGTCCCATGATCCTGGAAGGTAAATCGGCAGAAGAAATCGCCGCCTTATGGCATGACGATCTTGAATCTTTTAAAGCAGAAAGAAAACAATACTTGATATACCCGGAAAAATAATGATAAACACTATGAAAAACAGATTGTTATATAATTCATTGATCGGCGTTGTACTTATGTGCCTTATGGCTGTTCCTGTTTCAGCTCAGTCGAGGAAAGCCGAAAGGGCTGCCAGGCGGGATTCTTTGGAAAACGTAGTAAGAGAAATCGTTGAAAGCGGTACGTTTACTATAGAAATTGACCACGCCAACCCCATGCAGGGCGCTTCCCGGAATTTGTTTCCTTCATATAAAATGAAAATTGACGGCGATAAGATAACTACATACCTGCCATATTTCGGCCGCTCGTACACTGCCCCTGCCGACCCCAGAAACCTGGCTGTCGAATTGACAGACTATCAAACAAACATTAAACAGAAGACAAACAATAAGAAAGGTTATACATTCACTTTTGACGCCACAACAACCGGTAACGAAACTTATAATTTTACAGTGACGATCTCTGCCGGAGGAAGTACCGGTATTTCGCTTATAAGCAGTAACCGGCAGGGTATTACTTATTCCGGAAAATTAATAACAACCAATAAATGAACACCTTATTTCTGATCTTCATGACCGGACTTATTCATCTGGTTCCCGCTCCCGTAAAAACAACCCTTAAAGAAGGAGTATTTACGTTAAATAACACACTTAAGGTATATGTCACTCCCCAGGCAAAGAAAACTGCCGCAGATGCAGCTGTCTATTTTTTCGAAACCATAGGTCCTTCCATGGGTATTAAGGCCGTATACACCAATACGCAACCTTCCGGGAATGTATTGATATTCGATCTGAAAGATGCTCCGGAGGTTCCCGCAGAAGGGTACTGTCTGGAAGTCTCTCCAACCTGTATAATAATCTCCGCCTCGGACGGAGCCGGCTTTTTTTACGGGGTACAAACCCTGCTTCAATTACTTCCGCCATATGTCTATGAACCGGTCTATCATCCGGACCAGGACGATCCCTCGCTGCGCTGTGCCGTTCCCTGTATCTTAATTGAAGATTATCCCAGGTTCAGCCACAGGGGCATGATGATGGACGTAAGCCGCCAATTCTATTCGGTTACTTATGTAAAGCAATACATAGACTGGATGGCAAAACACAAACTCAATCGTTTCCACTGGCATCTTTCAGACGACAACGGCTGGCGCGTGGAGATCAAAAAATATCCCCTGCTCACTGAAAAAGGAGCCTGGAGGGGACCCGGAGAGGTTCTGGCGACATCTTACGGACACCCGGGAGAAAGGTATGGAGGTTTCTATACTCAGCAGGAAATCAAAGATATAGTTGCTTATGCAGCTAAAAGGCATATAGAGATTATTCCCGAGATTGATCTGCCCGGACATGGGAAAGCCGCTACCGGTTCTTATCCTGAGATCCTTTGTAATACCAGCGGAGAAGCAGAATTGAGCATTCAGGGAGTCAGCCATAACGTATGGTGCGCCACAAGAGAAGAAAACTACAAAATGCTGGAAGATATCATCCGGGAAATGGTGTCGCTTTTTCCTTCAAAATATTTTCATGTAGGAGGTGACGAGGTGGTAACAAGCCAGTGGTCTGCCTGTTCTCTTTGCCGGGATTTCATGCATTCTCACAACATGAGCGAACCCATTGAGCTCCAGAGTTATTTTATGGGACGTATGCAAAAAATACTTAAAAAATTCGGAAAGACGATGATAGGGTGGGACGAGGTAATGGAAGGCGGGGAGCTTGATCGGAAAGATGTGATAATCCATGCCTGGCAGCGCGTAGATAAGATCAAAGAGGCCACTTCGAAGGGATACCGTGTTATTGCCCAGCCTGCTGCCTATTGCTACCTTGACATGAAGCAAACCATTCATGAAAGAGGCTTAATGTGGGCTGCTATAATTGATTTGGAAAAAGTCTATTCGCTCGATCCCATAAAAACACCGGGTTTGACACCCGAGGAAGCCAGACTGGTGATGGGCGTTCAGGGAGGCCTTTGGGCCGAGATGCTGGACAAACCCGCCCGTATTGCCGAATACCAAACCTACCCCAGGCTTTGCGCCCTGGCAGAAGTAGCCTGGAGTCCACAAGAAAACAGGAATTGGGAAGATTTTAACAAACGACTTTCCCAAACACATTTTGAACGGTTATACTATATGGGCATTAATTTCCGGATACCCTATCCCGATGCCGCCTATGTGAACGGTTATATTTGTGCACGAACCGATTATCCCTGGATGGTCATCCGCTATACCTGCGACGAAAGCGAACCTGACGGACGTTCTCCTCTCTATACGGGACCCATTTCTACGGATAACCCGGAAAAATACCTTTTCGCCTCATTCTATGGAAACCGTATCCGCAGTATAGTCCGTGAAGTCGATCTTCCTTATGATCGTTACCAGCGGCCCGTTACCCGGGTTACGGGAAACGTAGCTATTCATCCCCGAACTCCGTATACTGTGTTGGAAGATAATGACTTCAATACATATCTGAGAGTCGTCAAACCGCTTGAAGAGGGGCAATATATTCTGTATACTTTTGAATCGCCCGTTACCACGGGTCGGATATCAGTACTTACCGGACTGCCCGGAGTGGATATAGATCCGGCCGATTATGCACATGTAGAGTATTCAGCAAACGGAATCGACTTTGTACCATCCGGTTCAGAATGGAAAGACGGGCGATGTGTATTCGCCCCCAAGGGACCTGTGAAAGCCGTTAAAGTATGCTTTGACAAAGGAAATATGTTCCTGACATCCTATATTCAGGACCTGAGGATAGATAAATAATATGTTATGAACATTCTCCGCTTTTGTATTAACGGCCAAGAAAGGGAAATCGATTTTTCAAAACCGGAAAGTCCTTCTCCTTTCTGTTCCGTTTTACACTACATCCGTCATTACGAGAAGCTGACCGGAACAAAAGAAATGTGCGGTAAGGGAGACTGCGGCGCCTGTACGGTCATACTTGCATCCCAAACGGATAGTAAGGGAGAATGTAATTACCGGGCGCTCGATTCCTGCCTCTTGCCTCTTGCCGAACTTCACGGCAATCATCTGCTTACCATTGAAGCACCGGCAGATTGTATGGATACTTTACCAATAAGAGAGGCTTTTTTGAAGGAAAGGGCCAGTCAGTGCGGATTTTGTTCTCCCGGTATGGTTCTCTCCATTTATTCTCATATAAAAAACGGTTATCCTTTTACACCTGAATTTATTAAACGTACTCTGTCGGGGAACCTGTGCCGGTGCACAGGCTACACGACCATACTACAGGCGGCCCTGTCACTTGAAAAAGCAGGAGTAATCATTAAGCAGAACGAAAAACCTCTTTTGTTCCCGATCATTGAGAACAACAGTCTGAATTTGAGAAAAAACAACGAATCATATATCCGGCCTGTCAGTCTGACAGAATTGAAAGAACTCCTTAAAGACTATCCGCACCTGCCTTTAACCGGGGGACTTACCGGCAGCGGAATGACTTACAGGAAATCCGTTATAGATGTATCTCATGTTAAAGAAATGCTGGCATGTGAAGAAACAGAAGATTTTATTACGCTGGGAGCCTCTTGTACCATTAAAGATATGAGTACTTTGCTCGGTAAACATTTCCCTTATATGGTCCCTTATCTCGAAGATTTTGCATCGGAGCAGATACGTGGAAAAGCCACAATAGGAGGGAGCCTTGCCGACGGTTCTCCGGTGGGAGATATTATGCCCCTGTGCATGGCGCACAACGCGGTATGTATCATTATGGGCCCTGATAGTATCCGAGAAGTGTTCTGCGACCGTTTTATGCTCAATTACAGAAAGGTAGATCTGAAGCCCGGTGAGCTTATCCTTGCCGTCCGTTTTGATAGGCCGGCAAAAAATGTTTTTTATGCCGCGTTTAAACAATCCCGGCGAAAAAATATGGACATTTCTTCGGTCTGTCTGGCCGCAACAATAAAACTTATAAACGGAAAATGTCATTCCGTAAGACTTGTTTACGGAGGAATGGCCGCTGTAACGGCACATGCGCTACAGACAGAAAAGTTCCTGAAAGGGAAAGTATTCTCTCTGTCTAACTGTAAAAAAGCAGCCAATTGTATTGCTGCCGATTTTGAACCTCTTTCAGACCTGCGCGGAAGTAAACAATTCCGTATGGACACAGCCAAAAACATGTTGATTTCTTTATATCAGAAATACAGTGAGCAAAATGAATAACCCGGACATGTTTCAATACAGGGAAGCCTCACACCTTTCAGGAACCACGGACTATATCCCGGATATGGATGTCAGTGCTTCCAGTCTGAAAGCTTATGTGATTACTTCGCCTTATGCAAGGGCTAAACTTGTCAGGTGTGATCTGTCCAGAATTAAATCCGCACCGGGCGTTCAGGCAGTTCTCACGGCAGAAGATATTCCGGGGACCAATCAGATGGGTATTGTGGCCTCGGACGAACCCTGCCTGATGCCTACAGGCACTGTTTGCGGGTATCTGGGACAGGCTGTATGCCTCATTGCCGCCCGGACCTTAGAAATGGCAAAAAACGCCGCATCTCTTATAGAATGGGAATGGGAGGAATTGGACCCGGTACTTACCCTGAAGGAAGCCATGGATAAGAAAAATTTTCTGTTTGATCCGCTGATCCTCACACGCGGCAATCCGGCAAAGGCTATGCAGGAGGCTCCCTTTCAGGCAGAAGGCATGCTATCCACCGGCGGACAGGAACATGTATATTTTGAAACGCAATCTGCCTACGCCGTTCCTCTATGCCAGGGTGGCCTTTTCATTCGTTCATCCACCCAGAATCCCACCGATAATCAACGCATTGTTTCACAAATACTTTCTCTTCCCGCTTCTATGATTGAGATAGAAGCCGGATGCCTTGGGGGTGGCTTCGGGGGAAAACAAAGCCAGGGCTCATGGACAGCCGCCTGGGCTTCATTACTTGCCTGGAAGACGGGAAAGCCCGTTTTAATGATCCTTGATAGAGAGCAGGATATGTGCCTGAGCGGAAAACGCCATCCTGCAGAAGCACGCTGGAAAGTGGGTTTTAACAAAGAAGGGAAGATTCTGGCATATGAAGTATCAATGGCTTTTGACTGCGGCTGGTGTGAAGATGTATCTTCTGCCGTATTGCATCACTGTCTTTTTCATGCAGACAGCGCCTATTTTCTTCCGGCCCTCTCGGCCACAATGTATGCCTGCAGAACCAATAAGACAAGCAGTACGGCTTTTCGCGGTTTTGGGGTTCCACAGGCAGCTGCTGTTATTGAATCGGCCATTACTGCCATATCCCGGGTATTGAAGAAAGATCCTGCCGTTATCAGACGAAAGAACTACTACGGCATTAAGAAAAATAACACAACGCCCTGCAATATGACAGTGGAACATAATATTTTACGTTCTGCACACAGTCAGGTCATAAAAAACAGCGATTATAAAAAGTTAAGGAAAGAAACCGTTGAGTTCAACAGAAAGCATGCTTTTACTAAAAGAGGGCTGGCGCTTGTTCCCGTCAAATTCGGAATTTCATTCAATGAATCGTTCCTTAACCAGGCCGGTGCTCTGATAAATGTATATAAAGACGGTTCGGTGCTCCTGCATCATGCTGGCACAGAAATGGGCCAGGGATTACATGATAAAATGAGAATCGTTGTCCACAGAGAACTGGGTGTTCCCCTGGAACGTATCAGGGTCTATAATACGACCACCTCGGTAATTCCCAACACAACATCTACTGCAGCATCTACAGGAACTGATTTTGGCGGGGCTGCCTTAAAAGACGCCTGTGATAAACTTAAAAAACGCCTGAGCCCGTTTGCCCTGGAGCTCATGGGCCTGAAAAAAGGAACTCTTTGTTGGAATAACAATCAAATAACCTGTACGGAAACAGATCAATTCATTTCTTTTATCTCTTTGGTGAATCATGCCTATATGGTTTGTGAATCGTTGAGTGAAAAAGGATTCTACACGCGTAAAAATATTGGCTTTGATCTGAAGACCATGGAAGGACGCCCCTATTGGTATTATGTAATGGGGACTTCTGTTGCTTGTGTGGAACTGGACCTGCTTACAGGAACTCACCGTATTATGGATGTATGGATCGTACATGACTGTGGAAAAACAATTGACAGAGGAATTGATCTGGGACAGATACACGGAGCTTTCATGCAGGGAACAGGGTGGTGCACTCTTGAGCAATTAATCACAGACAACAAAGGCCGTTTATTGACAGATTCTCTTGATAATTATAAAATACCGGGAATATATGATATTCCTGATAATTATCATATTGCTCTTTATCAGGGTAATCCCGAGCCTCTTAATATACAAAACTCAAGAGCCATTGGAGAACCGCCTCTTATATACGGACTGTCTGTATGGCTGGCCTTACAGGATGCACGGGGTACATCACTGCCTATACCCGCGACCAAAGAAATGTTAATAAAACCCATGTACAATGAATAAATTTCTGCGAATCATATTATTTTGGTCTGCCTGCTGGGGTCTTACTGAAGCCATTGCAGGCTACGTACTGCATCTTTCCGAAGTATCACCCGGAATACTGTTGTATTTTTTTGGTGCTTACTGTCTTATGAAAGCTTTCATACAATCGGGATACCATATTTCGGTTCCCATTGCCGTAACGCTTCTTACTGCATTGCTGAAACTTAGCAACTTGTTTTTCACCCCTTTTTTATTTCATTACAGGGTATACTATCCGGTATTGGCCATTTTGGGAGAAGGTTTGATTACCTCATTCTTATTGTTGATAAGTATAACTTCTCCTGTGAATAAATGGTTAAATAAACTGATAATAAAAAACAAAAAGATGTGAATAAAACGGATAATGTGGATAACGGTTCTTTTTTCCATATTTATCCACTCTTTTTTAAACAGGTAAATAATTAATTAATAAGAATAAAATATTGGTATACAATAAATTATATATATTTATTAACATATTAACAGATAATAATAAAAACACAAACAATAAATTAAAAAAGTAATTATATATATTCTTCATGGAAAAATTTGATCCACACAAACAAAAAGATGTTACCGACGGAGATTATGAAGAAAAAATAAGACCTCAGGAGTTCAATCAGTTTTCAGGTCAGGAGAAGATTACAGATAATCTGAAAGTCTTTGTAAAAGCCGCCCTTTTACGCGGCGAATCGCTCGATCACGTATTACTTCACGGGCCTCCGGGCCTTGGAAAGACTACCCTGGCTCATATTATTGCAAATGAACTGGGCGTCGGACTAAGGATAACCTCGGGCCCCGTATTGGATAAACCCGGCGATCTGGCCGGATTATTAACCGGGCTGGAACACGGTGACGTACTTTTTATTGACGAAATACACAGGTTATCTTCGGTTGTGGAGGAATATCTTTATTCGGCCATGGAGGATTATACCATTGATATTATGATTGACAAAGGTCCGGGAGCCCGTTCCGTTCAATTGTCATTACAGCCCTTTACTTTGGTCGGAGCCACAACAAGAAGCGGGTTATTAACAGCTCCTCTCAGAGCGCGCTTTGGAATTCAGTGCCATCTGGAATATTACGATGCACCGGTATTATTGCAGATAATTTTGCGTTCAGCAGCCATTCTTCAGGTGGATATCGATGAAAAGGCCGCTACGGAAATTGCGTCGAGGAGCAGGGGTACTCCCCGTATTGCCAATGCTTTATTGAGAAGAGTAAGGGATTTTGCACAGGTTAAGGGTAACGGAACCATAGATACATCAATCACTAAATACGCTCTGGATGCCCTAAATATAGATAAAAGAGGACTTGACCAGATGGATAATAAGATATTGACCACTATTATAAATAAATTCAGAGGCGGCCCGGTAGGAATTGGTACTATTGCCACTGCTGTAAGTGAAGATATAGGCACATTGGAAGAAGTATACGAACCATTTTTAATAAAGGAAGGATTGCTGCAACGGACACCCCGTGGAAGGGAAGCAACAGCGCTTGCTTATGAACACCTTGGTATGACAGCAGTTAATGATAAAAACAGTCTGTTTTAATTTGACATATGAGAACATTAAAAAACATAATAGTTTTTCTTGCTGTATTTTACAGTACAATAGTATTCAATGCCGGACCTTTACATGCCTGTACATCTGCTATCATTACAGGAAAAGTCACCGCAAACGGTCGTCCGTTATTGTGGAAACACCGTGATACCGGTCAGGAACAAAACAGAATAGAATTTTTTAATAAGGGAAAATATGCATTTATTGCGTTGGTCGATTCTCCCGATAAAGACGGAGTCGCCTGGACAGGAACCAATGCGGCCGGCTTTTCTATTATGAACACGGCTTCGTACAATTTAAAGGACGATGACGTCAAAGAAATGGATAAGGAAGGTGTTCTAATGTACAAGGCATTAGAGATTTGTGGCTCGCTGCCGGATTTTGAAAAAATGCTCGATACACTTTCAAAACCAATGGGTGTGGAAGCAAATTTTGGTGTTATAGATGCTTTTGGGGGTGCTGCTTATTATGAAGTGAATAATCATTCATGGGTTAAGACAGATGTTAACGATCCGCGGGTTGCTCCGGGCGGATATCTGATATATACAAATTTCTCCTATTCGGGGAGAATTAATGAAGGTATGGGGTATATCAGATACCAGACCGCAACTGAAATATTCGGACAAAAGGCTGTGACGGGTCAGTTTACTCCTCAATGGATATTCAACAATCTGTCCCGTTCTTTTTATCATTCGCTTCTGGGTTACAATCTGTGTGATCCGGAATTCTCTCCGGAAAATGGCAGAGGCTGGTTTATAGATCAGGATTTTATACCCAGAAAATCTTCGTCATGTTCCATTGTTATAGAAGGCGTAAAAAATGGCGATGATCCACTTAAAACAACCATGTGGACCGTTTTAGGCTACCCGCCGGCCGGTGTTTGTATTCCTGTATGGGTACAAATGGGCGAAAAACAGCCCGGATTGCTTATAAAAAGAAAGCAATCAGATAATTCAATTCTTTGTGAATGGGCTGTAGGTTTGAAAAACCGTACATTTCCCATTAAGAGAGGCAACGGATCCAGGTATATGCATTTCACACAGATTTATAATACGACCGGGAAAGGCTATATGCAACAACTCCGGGTATTGGAAGATGAATTGTTCAAAATATATGATAGGACGCTCTCCCGGCTCGAAAATGAGGGTTTGACAGGAAAAAAAATAGCAACGAAAGAAATTGAGGAGATGTATAAAGAGATATCTTTGCACATCTGTGAGGTGTATGATAGACTATAACGTAGAGGATCTGTTAAAATTTCTGGAAGAGGAGTCAGTCCCCAACGGGAATAAAAAAATGGCACTGGAAGGTCTTTCCGGCTCTGCTGTTTACTTTCCTTTGGCTTCAATCGTCAGGAAAGGGTCGGGCAGGATCCATATTGTGGCCGAAGCAGACGTTGCGAGGGCGTCATATGCAGCGAATGACCTGACCACACTGCTTGGTTATGAAAGGGTTTTCTTTTATCCCGCTACGTACAGGGGCGCCGGATTATCCAAACGAATTGATGAGTCCTACCGGGTCCAGCGAACGGCTGCATTGCAGGAAGTAATGCGTTGTCTGCAAAAACCTGACGATCTGGTCCTTGTCTCATATCCCCAGGCACTCGAAGAAGGAATACCTTCTGCCTTAGCTCTGGCTGAACACAGTCTGTTTATTCATACCGGAGACCGTCTCTCACATGTTTTTATCAAAGAATGTCTTTTTTCTCAGGGATTTTCCAAAGTTGATTTTGTAAGTGAACCGGGACAGTTTGCAATAAGAGGAAGTATAATTGATGTTTTTTCCTATGGAGAAAACAGACCGTACCGCATTAATTTTTTCGGTGACGAAGTAGAAAATCTTCGTCTTTTCGATTATAATACACAACAATCCATAGAACAAAGGCAGTCCATAAACATTATCTCCTGTATGGAAGGCGTGGAATCCCTTGGAGATACCTTAGGCTCCGGGGCTGTTATCTGGAATAATGGAGTTTCGTTGCAGGGTCTTTTTTCCGGGTTACCTGAATTTATTACAGGCGGTTTTGAAAAAACGGAAAGGAAAGTAGTATATGAAACCATTCCGCAGCCTGTATTTAATAAGAATTTTGAGTGGCTGGTTCAGGATATAACCCAAAAAAAGGCACTCGGATACAGAGTATGTATTCTGAGTGAAAATACTGCGCAAATAAACCGTCTGGATGAGATCTTTGAAAGTCAGGGATGCCGGAAGCCATTTGTAGAATATATCACCGCTTCGCTGCACGAAGGGTTCGTAGATCATGAAAATAAAGTCTGCCTCTATACAGATCATCAGCTGTTCGAGAGGCAGCACCGTGTAAAACTCAGGAGATCGGTTGAAAAAAGCGAACAATTAACCATAAACGATCTTTCTGGTTTCCGTATAGGGGATTATGTGGTACATATAGATCACGGGGTGGGAATTTTTGGCGGACTGGTTAAGGCAGACATTAACGGGAAACCGCAGGAGGTGATAAAGCTTATCTATAGGGATAACGATGTGCTTTTCGTTAATATCCACGGTTTGCACCGTATTTCCAGATATAAAAGTCAGGAAGGCTCGGCACCAAAAATCTACAAGCTTGGGTCAGGTGCCTGGAGCCGGCTAAAACAACAGACAAAGAACAAAGTCAAGGACATTGCCCGTGACCTGATTAAACTTTATTCGCAGAGATATGCCACAAAAGGTTTTGCTTTTACCCCCGATACATATCTTCAGCACGAACTTGAGGCCTCATTCATTTATGAAGACACACCGGATCAGTTAAAGGCAACACAGGATGTAAAACAAGATATGGAGCAGCCTCATCCCATGGACAGACTTATATGCGGCGATGTAGGTTTCGGAAAGACGGAGGTGGCTATCCGGGCCGCATTTAAAGCGGTCACCGATGGGAAACAGGTTGCCGTGCTCGTCCCTACTACCATTTTGGCCTTACAGCATTATCAGACTTTTTCCGAGCGACTGGCCAATTTCCCCGTAACCGTCAGCTTTATCTCGAGGCTCAAAACGGCCGGTGAGATCAAAGAAATACTGGCACATCTGGAAGAAGGAAAAGTGGACATCATTATAGGCACACATCGTCTTTTGAATTCCGATATAAAATTCCAAGACCTCGGTCTTCTCATAATTGACGAAGAACAAAAATTCGGAGTGGCTGCCAAGGAAAAGCTTCGTCAACTGAAGCTCAATGTAGACACCCTGACTATGACGGCGACACCTATCCCGCGTACATTACAGTTCTCACTTATGGGAGCTCGGGATCTATCTATAATTCAGACACCTCCGCCAAACAGGCTTCCTATTCAGACCGAGGTGCAGCTGTTCGATGAAGACCTTATAAAAGAGGCCATAGCGCTGGAATTGGAAAGGGGAGGACAGCTGTTTTTTGTCCATAACAGGGTAGAGGATATTTTATCGGTAGCCGATATTCTACAGCGTATATGGCCCGGATTAAGAATTGGAATAGGCCATGGACAAATGGCTCCAAAAGTACTGGAAAAAGTCCTCCTGGATTTTATTTGCGGCGATTACGATCTGTTACTTGCCACTTCTATTATTGAAAACGGAATTGATATTCCCAATGCAAACACCATCATTATTAACAGAGCTCATACTTTTGGTTTGAGCGATTTGCATCAGATGAGAGGAAGGGTAGGCCGGTCAAACAGGAAAGCTTATTGTTATCTTCTTGTCCCACAAAATATTACGCTTACAGAAGATGCCAAAAGACGCCTTAGTGCGCTTGAGGCCTTCACAGAACTGGGCAGCGGTTTCAATATTGCCATGCAAGACCTGGATATCCGGGGAGCGGGCAACCTGCTGGGAGGCGAACAAAGCGGTTATATTGCTGAAATGGGATTCGAAGCCTACCAGCGTATACTGGAGGAAGCCCTGGCAGAAATGAACGAGAACACAGTTGGCCCCGAAACGGAATATATATCGGATTGTGCCATAGAAACCGATCTGGAAGTAATGATTCCCGATAATTATATTTCGCAGGTCCCCGAGAAGATACGGCTATATAAAGAACTGGACAATATGAGGGAAGAAGATCAGCTGCAGCGTTTTTTTGCAGGTCTTGAAGACCGGTTTGGTCCCGTACCCGACCCTTTGAAACAATTGGGTTACGTTGTGCGCCTCAGACGTATTGCCATCAAACTGGGTTTTGAGCGTATTGTGCTGAAAAACGGCATAATGCTTGCATATTTCATCAATAACCCGCAGTCCTCCTATTACAAGAGTACACTTTTTGCCGAGATTTTGAATTACATTTCTTCCAACCCGCGTCATTTTTTGGTTAAAGAACATAATAACAAATTATTTGTAAAAGTATCCCAGGTCAATAGCGTGGAAGCAGCGTACAATTTATTAAAAATTTTTGCAAAACATTGAAAAAGTGCGACATTTGCAAGCTATGCGAAATATTGTTACCCCTTTGGTAGCTTTCTGTGCCATATCATTATTGTTTGGAAATCAGAAAGCTGTAGCTCAATCTACCGATGCATTAGGAACTTTTACGCCTTATTCCATGTTTGGCGTTGGAGAAATTTCCCGTGCCGGCACTTCTCTCAACAGGGGTATGGGCGGAATCGGCGTGGGATTGCGGGATAACCGCTACATTAATTATCTGAATCCCGCAGCAGCTTCGGCTCACGATACACTGGCCTTTATGCTCGATTTTGGTCTCATGCAGAATAACTTCTACAATACGGACGGAGTTCGTACATCTGCCTACAACGTGTTTAATATGCATCATATTATGCTGTCCTTTCCTGTATGGAAGAGCTCTGCCATGCAATTGGGGATTGTACCTTACAGTAATGTCGGTTATCGCTTTATTGAAGACGAAACCAGGGAAGAAATCCTGTCTTCGGTGGGAGCCTTACGTTATTATCATTTCGGTCAGGGAAGCATAAACCAGGCATTTGCCGCCTATTCGGCTACATTTTTCAAACACCTTTCATTAGGTGTGCAGGGAACATACTATTTCGGGAACATTGAACGGAACGCTCAGGCAGTTTCTCTCACGTCTTCCGAATCCTACGGATCCCTCAAGACAGGCTACGATATGGTTATAAGCTCATTTGGAGCACAATTCGGATTACAGGCTTTCGGCAATTTCAACCCGGGAACTTCTTTTACCGTAGGCGCAAAATATGCTTTGAGTACCCGTCTCAGAGGAGATGTAACCCGTTTTGCACACGTAGAAAAATCTTCTGTGATTGATACCGTCTATTCGGTTACCACAGACGGAGCCAGCATGGTTATTCCATCTGAATGGTCTGTCGGTTTTTCAATTCGGAAACAGGATAAATGGGCTTTTGGAGCAGATTATCAACAATCCGACTGGACCAAAACAAATTTTTCGGATACCCCAGGCGTCAATTTTGCCACGGCCCTTAGCCGTTCAGTCAAAGCCGGTTTTGAATTCACCCCGGACCGTTACAGTGTACGTTATTTCATGCGCAGATGGACCTACCGGGTTGGAGCCTATTATGATCAATCGTATATGATGCTCAACGGGCAGCAGGTAAATGCCACCGGGATAACTTTTGGTTTTTCGGTTCCCATTTACAGATGGTACAATGCTTTCAGTGTTTCAATCGATCTGGGTCAGAGAGGAAGTCTGGAGAATAATCTGGTTCGTGAGCGGTACGCCATGTTTATTCTTAATGTAAATTTGCATGATATTTGGTTCGTTAAACATAGATATAATTAAATCCGAGACAAAAATGAAAAAATTTGGTATCCTGTTCACGTTAATATTCTTTGCCTTTGTAACGCAATCCTATGCACAGGCGGGTAAGTTTGGAGCTACTCCCGAGGATAGTGTGGAATGCGTTAAGTATTTGTCTTTTTATAAAGACTATTACAAGAACGGCAACATCAGAGAAGCCCTTCCTTCATGGAGAGGCGCAGTTCGCATCTGCCCGGTGGGAGTGACCCAGTCCTTGTACCAGGACGGACAAAATATCATCAAGTATCTTATTAACCAGGCAAAGGACCCCGCCCGCAGAGCCGAACTGGTTGATTCTCTTATCATGATGTATGATATCAGGATAGAGAAATTTCCCACAAGTAAGAGCCGTTTGAGTGCTTATACATATAAAGCATACGATATGATCACTTTCTGTGCGGATAAAGAAGAACCCATTTTCAAAGCGTTGCAGGATGTGGTAAATTTCGGAGGGACCAATACAGATCACGGAATTCTGGTCTATGACATGCAATATGCCGTCAACCTTTATAAAGCCGGTAAAATCACTGCACAACAGGTATTTGAAGAATATGAAAAACTGGGAGCCATTTTTGAAAAGAAAGCAGCCGGCAACGGAGACGATGCCTTTACAGAAGCCCGTAACAATTTTGAAACCATTTTTGCTGTCAGCGGAATAGCCGATTGTGATAACCTACTGGCCCTTTTCGGCCCCAAATTCGATAGCAATGCCTCTGACCTGGCATTCGTAAAAAGGGTTGTTCAACTGTTATCCAATGCAGGGTGTGAACGTTCCGATCTCTTCCTTAAAGCCGTTGAGGCTTTATACAAAATGGAGCCTTCCTATACTTCGGCCTATTACCTGTATCGTTTGTATTCCTCCAGGGATGATAATGATACCGCCGTTTCTTTCCTGCAGAAGGCCATTAATGACGATTCCATCAGCCAGGTTATCCGTGCCGATTATTTACTGGAGCTGGGTACATTCTATTTTAAGAAAATGAACAACAATTCTATGGCTGCCGATGCGGCACGTAAAGCCATAGAACAGAGCGATGCCATTAAGGGCAAAGCCTATCTGTTGCTTGGTCATATATGGGCAATGGCTAAAACTACCGGCGATACTGAAATTGATGCCCGCGCCAATTTCTGGGTGGCTGTTGATTATTTTGCAAGAGCCAAAGCGGCCGATTCTACGTTGGCAGAAGAATGTGACAAACTGGTAAGTACTTACCGTCAGTATTTCCCTACTATAGAAGAAGCTTTCATGCACGATCTTTCAGACGGAGCAAGTTATACGGTTACTGCACCGGGCATGTCGGCCACCACTACGGTCAGAACTAAAAAATAATGCTTTTCAGGGGTAAACTCCGGTGTATATTCAGGGTAGCAACAGCATTGACCGTTGCTACCTTGTTTTTCTCATGCAAAAACCGCGTGTCTACCATCGGATCTTTATCGAACCTCGACAGTATTCCCACCCAGACTATTGAGAATATGGTAGGATGGCAGATAGAAGGAGGTATTGTGAGAGGCCGGCTCACTGCCCCGTATATGGAAAAATATACTAAAGGGCCCCAGCCGTATGAAATTTTCCCGAATTCCTTTAGGGTAGAAGGGTATACCCGTGACGGAGAACTGGAAACTGTTATTGTTGCCAATAAAGCCATGCATAAAACCGGCGATGAAGACATCTGGGTTGCTTATGGCAACGTAAAGATTGTCAATCTTTTGAAACAGGAGACCATGGAAACCGATACGCTGTTCTGGGATCAACAGAAGAAAATGATCTACACCCACTGTTTTGTAAAGCTCACTTCTCCCGATTTTTTTGCCCAGGGTTTTGGGATGGAATCGGATGACAGAGCCACAAATGCCAAAATACTGAGACCCTTCGATTCTTACGGATACATTAAAAAGGATACTTTGTCTAATGAAGAAAAAGACGTATCTTCGCGCCCTAATATATAAACAACATAAATACTATCAAGATGGCAGTTCTGGAGAAGATCAGAGTACAAATGGGTATTTTCATAACCGTACTCATTGCTATTGCTTTATTATCATTTATCATTGACCCCAATACCTTACAATCGGCTTTGTCCATGTTTTCTTCCAAAAATGACGTGGGAGAAATGAACGGGCAGGATATCACGTATATGGAGTACAGCAAGAAACTGGAATATTTAACCAACCTCCAGCAGGCGCTAACGGGGACCTCTTCTCTGGACGAACAGGCACAGGAAGCCGTAGCACAAGGCACTTGGCAGGCCTTCATGAAGGAACTGGTGTATATGCCGGCCATGAATAAAGCCGGTATCAATCTGGGGAACGAAGAGATTTTTGATATGGCACAGGGCCGTGAGATCTCCAATATCCTTTTGAATGATGCCATTTTCCGCGGAGAAGACGGATCTTTTGACCGGAGCCGCTTTGCCACGTTTGTACAGAATGCAGCAGCCGATCCCGACGGAATTGTTGGACAATACTGGGTTTTCCTGCAGGAAAATATGGCTACTGACCGGATTTTTTCCAAATACTCATCTCTCCTGCAGAAGAGTAATATTATTACTCCCGTGGAACTGCGCCGGAATATGGAAGAAAACAACCTGACGGCCAATGTACGTTTTGTGCTGGTTCCTGTATCTTTTGCCCGTGATTCGTCCATTACGGTTTCTGCCCAGGAGATAGAAAAATATTATCAGGATCATAAGCATCTTTACAAACAGGCTGCTACCCGTGATATTGAGTACGTAGTGTTCCCTATTGAACCTTCTCTCAAAGATTTGAACGATGCCCAGGACGATATAGAAAAAGTATACACCGAATTTACAACTACTGACAATCTGCGCCAGTTCCTGGCACGTAATTCAGATAAGCCTCTGGATACTTACTATTACAAACCGGGTGAGTTGACTTCCGTTTCTGCCGTTCTGGACAGCTTTGCCTTTAATGCTGCCATAAAGGATGTACTTCCTGTATATAAGGACGGTAACTTGTTTCGAGCCGCCCGCATTGCCTCAATCAAGCAATTGCCCGATTCGGTATATGTTAATCATATCCTTATTCAGCGTACTTCAATGGTTGAAGCCAATAAAGTGGCCGACAGCCTGTTGAATGTTCTGGCTGCCGCTCCTCAGCGTTTTGAAGAACTTGCCGCAGAATTCTCTGCAGATAAAAATCCGAACGTTGGTCCCGGAGAGATCGGTTGGTTTGTACAGAAAGCCTTTATCCCCGGAATGGAATCCGTTTTTGAAGCTCCGCTGAATAAACCTTACCTGATTGAAACACAATATGGCGTCCATATAGCAAAAGTAACAAGACGCACAGAACCGCAGAAAAAAGTACAGCTTGCCGTTCTTGTTAAAGAGGCAGTAGCCGGTAAAGAAACCTACCAGACTATTTACTCCCAGGCTAACACACTTGCGACCGGAAGCAAGGATATACAAAGTTTCAACGAAGTGGCCGCTTCCAACAATTGGCATCCGGTTCCTGCCTCGGGCGTTGCCCAGTCTGCCAAAATGATCTCCGGATATGAAAACATGCGTGAACTGGTCCGCTGGGCTTTCGACGCCAAACAAGGTGATGTATCCCAGGTGATCTCGGTGGAGAACAAATATTTCTTTGTGGCAGCCGTTTCCGGAATACATGAAGAAGGTGTTCCTACTCTGGCAGAAAAGCGTGCCGAGATAGAATCCCTTATTACCATAGAAAAGAAAATGGATAAAATTTACAACCAGGTAAAGGAAGAATTGACTGCATACAACACGCTTGAATCATGGGCCGAGGCTACCCAGAAGACCATTTCTACACAGAACGGTCTTGCTTTTGCCTCAACCCAGCAGACCGATCCTAAATTTGCAGGGGCCGTTACCGGTGCGCCGGATAATACCCTTTGCGGTCCGGTTAAGGGCGAAATAGGGGTTTACGTGTTCCAGGTAGATGAACGGGTAGACGGTGCCTATTATACAGAACAGGATGCCAGACAGCTGGCTACGTACATGTCAAATATACAGGTTCAGATGGTTCCTTCTGTACTCCAGCAGAATGCCGGGGTCAAGGACAATCGCGCCAAGTTCTTTTAACGTATAGGATCACCTGCTGAAAAGGAAATGCATGATATCGCCGTCCTGAACGACGTACTCTTTTCCTTCGATGGCCATTTTGCCGGCTTCGCGGCAGGCCGATTCCGAACCGTACAAAATATAGTCATTATATTTAATGACTTCGGCGCGAATGAAACCGTGTTCAAAGTCTGAATGAATAAGCCCTGCAGCCTGCGGGGCTTTTGTTCCTTTTATATAGGTCCAGGCCTTTACTTCCATTGGTCCGGCCGTGAAATAAGTTTCAAGATTCAAAAGCCGGAAGGCGGCCTTAATAAGTCTCGATACGCCCGATTCTTCCAGGCCGAGTTCTTCCAGAAACATTTTGCGTTCTTCGTAGCTTTCCAGCTCGGCGATTTCTGATTCTATTTTTCCGGCAACAATCAGGAAAGAAGCGCCTTCGCTTTGCAGCATTCCGGCTATGCGTCCGGTGTGGACATTTCCGTTGAGAGCCGCACTTTCTTCTACATTACATACATAAAGCACCGGTTTGTTTGTAAGCAGGAATAATTCCCTGGCCATCTTTTCTTCATCGATGTTATTAAGTGTCACAAAGCGGGCGTTTTTTCCCTGTCGCAGGGTGTCGCGGTACCGTAAAAGCAAATCCAGAAATTTGCGGGCATTTTTGTCACCTCCCGTCGTAGCCTGTTTCTGTACTTTTCCAATACGGCTTTCTACGGTTTCGAGGTCTTTAAGCTGTAATTCGGTATCTATGATCTCCTTATCCCTTATGGGATCTACAGATCCGTCCACATGAACTACGTTGGGATCGTCAAAACAGCGCAAAACATGCAGGATGGCATCGGTTTCACGAATATTGGCCAGGAATTGATTGCCCAGCCCCTCGCCTTTACTCGCCCCTTTTACGAGGCCTGCAATATCCACAATTTCTACCGATGCGGGAACGATTCTTCCGGGATGAACCAAGGCGGCCAGTGCTTCGAGCCTGGGATCGGGGACCTGTGTGGAGCCGATATTGGGTTCAATGGTACAGAACGGAAAATTAGCCGCCTGAGCCTTGCCGGAGCTAATGCAATTGAATAAAGTGGATTTTCCCACGTTCGGAAGGCCTACAATGCCGCATCTTAATGCCATAAATTGTCTTTTTAACCAGAAGACGCAAAACTACTAACTTTTTACGAATTGACTTAATTTTATGGTTAAACATACGTATCTTGGTTCCATGGCTGTTTGGATTTTATTTATTGTAGTGTTCTGGAACGTGGAGAATTATTTCGATATTTTCCCCAATAAGAACGGATCTGACAGGGATTTTACTCCCGGGGGTACGTATGTGTGGACAAGGGAAAGATTTTACAGGAAAAGGAACGCCCTTATCAAAACAATTATCGCCATGGGAACACGCGACAGCGCAGGCCGATGGGAATATCCGGCCGTTATTGGGCTGGCCGAGGTGGAGAACAGATACGTTCTTGAACAACTGCTGGACGATACGCCCCTTACATCCTTAGATTACGGGATCATCCATAAGGATTCTCCCGACGGAAGAGGCATAGATGTAGCCCTGCTTTACCGGAAAGAAAGATTTGAGCCGTCCGTCAAAAGATTTCTCCCCCTGAGAAAACCCGATTCCACTGTGGCGGATACCCGGGAGATCCTTTATGTGAAAGGAGTGCTGGACGGAAAAGATACACTGCATTTCTTTGTTAATCACTGGCCCTCCAGAAGGGGAGGTGCCATGGCAGAATCCATGCGTAAAAATGCGGCCTTCCTCATAGGGGGTATGGTGGACAGTCTGTGCCGGGACAACCCGGCCGCCCGGGTAATCGTGATGGGCGATTTCAATGATCCCCCGGACTCCCGCGCTATTACCCTGCTTTGTCGTCACAACCTGGTTAATGTTTCTGAAGGTTATACTTACAAATATAGGGGACGCTGGACGTGTTTTGATCAGTTCCTGGTCTCCTCTTCAATGATACCCCGTATTCATGTTACAGGTCCCGCGAATTTTCCTTTTCTTATGGAAAAAGATGAAGCACATTTAGGCATGAAGCCTAAAAGAACCTATTCCGGTCCCCGCTACTTAGGCGGAATCAGCGACCACCTGCCGGTAAGCTTAAAAATTATTACCTTTGTTTCTTATGGCCGCGCAAATAGTCAAAACACCTCTGATGGACCAGTATTTTGCCATTAAAGCAGAATACCCCTCGGCCCTGCTTTTGTTCAGAGTAGGGGATTTCTATGAAACATTCGGAGAAGACGCAGTAAAAGCATCCAGGGCGTTGGGCATTGTACTTACTAAAAGAGCCAACGGCTCAGCCTCGTCGGTGGAACTTGCCGGATTTCCACACCATGCGCTGGAGACCTATTTACCAAAACTGGTAAGGGCTGGTTATAAAGTGGCCGTTTGCGATCAGCTTGAAGATCCTAAATTCGCAAAGAAAATTGTAAAAAGAGGTATTACAGAAATTGTGACACCCGGGCTCTCTTATAATCCGCAATTGCTTGAGGCTTCTGAACATAATTTTCTGGCTGCTCTTTATTCAGAAGGAGAGGAAAATACACTCAAAACAGGCATTGCTTTTCTGGATATTTCTACGGGAACAGTGCATATAGCGGAGGGCATGATGCCTTATATTGAAAGCCTGCTTTCTCAATATGCACCTAAAGAACTTCTTGTGCAAAAGGGGAGAGAGAAAAGCTGGAAGGCCCGAGAGGCCGGGAATCTCTGTGTTTCAACCATAGATGACTGGGCTTTCGTGCATACAGCCGCCGATGAGAAGGTGAAAAGTCATTTTGGTGTGGAAAGCCTTAAAGGTTTTGGCGCAGAACAGCTGCCCCTTGCCGTTTCGGCCGTAGGAGCTGCTCTGTTTTACCTGGAACTCACTCAGCACGCGCAATACAGTCATCTCTGCTCCATTCAGCGGATAGACCGTGAACAGTTTATGTGGCTGGACAGATTCAGTATCAGGAATCTGGAATTGTTTCCGGTCCGGGATAACAAAGAAAAAGGCACAACTCTTATTGAGGTCATAGACAAGACAAAAACACCCATGGGCGCCAGATTGTTGCGTCAGTGGCTGGTTATGCCCATGCGGAAGAAACACGACATAGAAGAGCGTCACAATGTGGTCGCCTGCCTGCTGGGAAATCGCGGTATTTCGGGCAAATTGCAGGATCTTCTTTCTGCCGTGGGCGATATGGAGAGGCTTGTATCGCGTGCTGCTGCCGGACGGATCACCCCGCGGGAGGCCGGGCAGCTGAAATCTGGTTTAGTCCAGGCATCACGTATTGGTGCCCTGGTAATGAACACTACGGGACTGGATCCGCTTAACGATCTTATTTCCCGGCTGACCGACTGCAGCTCCCTGGTGTCGTTCATAGACAGGATGCTGGTCAGGGATTTGCCCAATGCCGTGGGAAAGGGAGAAGTCATCGCACCCGGCAACAATAACGAACTGGACCAGCTCCGCTACATTGTTACCCATAATAAAGAATACCTGCAGGAATTGCAGCAAAAAGCAGCCGAAGAGACTGGCATATCGTCGTTAAAGATTAGCTACAATAATGTTTTCGGCTATTATATTGAAGTACGGAATACACACAAGGAAAAAGTGCCGCAGCAATGGATCCGGAAACAAACCCTTGTGAATGCCGAACGATATATTACTGCCGAGCTTAAAACGTATGAAGAAAAAATTCTTGGGGCTGAAGAACGGATCCTTTCCATTGAACAGGAAGAATTTGGCCGGGTAGTGGGAGCCATTCAGGAGCAAATACGTGCTATTCAGCAGAACGCGGGAATCCTGGCCCAAACGGATTGCCTGTTGGGTTTTGCCACACTGGCAAGGGAACAGAAATACGTAAGGCCCGTTATGACTGAAAACGATATTATTGATATCAGCCAGGGACGTCATCCGGTGCTCGAGACGCTTATGCCCCCGGGCGAAGCTTATGTCCCTAACGATGTACACCTGGATAATTCCGGACAGCAGATTATTATCCTGACAGGGCCCAATATGGCCGGTAAATCGGCACTCCTCAGGCAGACCGGGCTCATTGTCCTCCTGGCCCAGGTCGGTTCATTTGTGCCCGCAAAAGAGGCATCCATTGGCATTGTAGATAAATTGTTCACCAGGGTGGGAGCCTCGGACAACATTGCCCGGGGAGAATCCACGTTTATGGTTGAGATGCTTGAGTCGGCAGCCATCCTCAACAATGTTACGGACAGATCACTGGTTCTCTTCGATGAAATTGGCCGCGGTACCAGCACGTACGACGGAATTTCCATTGCATGGGCCATTGCCGAATACCTGCACGAAAAACCCGGAGCTAAGGCTAAAACCCTTTTCGCCACGCATTACCACGAACTCAACCAGATGGCAGACCAGTACCCCCGGATTAAAAATTTTCATATAGCCGTTAAGGAAAGGGGCCAAAAGGTCTTATTTTTGCGAAAGATGATATCCGGGGGGGTGGAACACAGTTTTGGGATACACGTGGCCGGTATGGCCGGTATGCCGCGCAGGATTCTTATTACGGCGGAGGAGATCCTTAGAAAGATGGAAGCAGAAAAGCAGACCCCTCCGTCGCCCGAACATCCCAGGCAACTGTCTTTCTTCCAGTTGGAAGATCCGCTGTTACAGGCCTTAAAAAGAGATATAGAAGCCATTGATCTGAATACAATCACTCCTCTCGAAGCTTTTGATGCGCTCAGAGAGTTAAAAAGAAAAATTGGACAAAAAGAATGAAAAAATTTATCAGGAATATCAATATCTTTTTCAAACTCCTGGGTGAGAGTTTCAGTTTTGCGTACGATTCCGTAATGGGCGATAAATTCAGGGCATTCCTTTCCCTGCTGGGTGTTACCATTGGAATATTTTCCATAGTGGCCGTGTTTACAGCTATAGACGGTCTGGAAAAAAATGTACGGAATATGTTCTCTTCTCTGGGAACAGACGTGGTATACATAGACAAAATATCGTGGGAAGCAGCTGCTTCCGGAGCTGAAGGATTTAAATGGTGGGAATTTCGTGAAAGGCCTAATAATACCTATGAAGAATTCCTTTTCCTGCAGGCAAACTGTACACTGGCAGATAAAATTGCCCTCTCGGCCGTAACTACGGCCAAAATCAAACAGGGAAGGAACACCATCTCTGGTGGCCGCGTATACGGGATCACCTATTACTGGAACCAGATCTCTTCCTTCGATATTGAAAAGGGTCGTTATTTTACGGCACACGAAGCTTCTGACAATGCGGCCATGGCCATTATTGGGCAAAACGTAGCAGACGAATTATTTCCCGGAACCGAGGCCATTAACAAAACCATAAAAGTGGGCGGTTTTACCACTCAGGTTATTGGAGTGATTAAGAAAAAGGGAGAATCTATGTTCGATCCGGTCAACTATGACGACGTGGTTATCGTACCCCTGCCCTTTATCCGGAATATGCTTGATCTGCGCCGGTCATCCCCCAGCATTGTTGTACACAAAAATCCAGCGGCCGACGAAGAAGAATTTATGGCTCAGCTAAGGATGACCATGCGAAGTGTGCGAAGGTTAAGACCGGTTCAAAAAGATAATTTTGCCCTGAATAAAATGTCTTTTCTTGATGATGCCTTGTCTGAGCTGTTCAATGTTATTGGTTTGGCAGGATGGGTTATAGGCGGTTTTTCCATTCTGATTGGGGCTTTTGGAGTGGCTAATATTATGTTTGTTTCTGTCAAAGAAAGAACGCATATCATAGGTATAGAAAAGGCTATGGGGGCCAAAAGTGTGTTTGTACTGTCACAGTTCCTTTTTGAATCGGCACTGCTGGCAATGGCCGGGGGGATCATAGGCATCCTTATTGTCTGGGGGCTTACGATCTTTGTGACCAATCAATATGACTTTACGCTGCACATGACCATTGGCAATGTCATCAGGGGAGTCCTCATATCGGGACTGGTAGGAATTGTTGCCGGCTTTATTCCGTCATTACAGGCGGCACGGATGAACCCTGTAGATGCTATGAATCAGCATTGAGCACTTTGGCTACTTCTTGTGTAAGTTCTGTAAATTCTTCCACGTCGAGTTGTTCCGGACGCAGATCCAGGATAATATAATCCGGCACTTTTTTCCCGTTCAGCAATGGTTTAAGACTGTTACGGATTGTTTTGCGGCGTTGGTTGAATGTGGTTTTTACGACCTTAACGAACAAATCCCAGGGGCAATCCAATTCTTTGCGTCCGTTCCGGATGAGTCGGATAACCCCCGAATGCACCTTGGGCGGGGGAAGGAATGCGCCCGGAGGAACGGTAAACAGGTATTCGGTCCGGTACCAGGCCTGGAGCAACACACTCAGGATCCCATAGGTTTTCGATCCCGGCGAGGCACAAAGGCGTTCGGCTACTTCTTTCTGGACCATACCCACAACCTCGGGTATCATATCCCTGTATTCCAGTACTTTAAAAAATATTTGAGACGAAATATTATAGGGGAAATTGCCAATCAGGTAAAAGGGATCGTCCAGTCTGCGACAGTCCATTTTTAAAAAATCCTGGTGAAAAAGACGGGTTCCCAGAGAGGGAAAATGCCTGTTGAGGTAAGCGACGGATTCAGAATCGAGCTCAACCGCCCGGTAATCAATGTGAGGGTATTCAATTAAAAGCCGGGTGAGAACACCGGTTCCGGGCCCTACTTCCAGTACCGGGACCTTCTCTCCTTTGGGGTAATTTTGTATTACGGTCAGGCTGTCCACAATTCGCCGGGCGATATCCGGGTCTTTTAGAAAATGTTGACCCAGGGATTTTTTTGCACGTACTTCCATTGTGCAAAGGTATAGTTTTTTAACTTTACACTTCGCTAAAACCTGTTTCAATGAAAAGAATAACATTACTTATGATTTGTACCGCAATAGCCGTGCAGGCCTGTACACCCGATAAAGCCGCCAGGGCAGATCGTGCCATGGGGTCATTAATAAAAGAACTTAATGCCGTTGGCCTTTCCGTTGCGGTCATTAAGGATAATCAGGTAATCTACGCCAGTTCATTCGGCCTGAAAAATCTGGAAACCGGAGTATCTCTTTCGCCAAAAGACCTGATGAGGATTGCCTCCATATCAAAAAGCTTTACGGCTACTGCCATTATGCAGTTGTCCGAGGCGGGTCACTTCAATCTGGAAGACGATATCAGTGAAGCCCTGGGTTTTAGTGTGAGAAATCCCCTTTTCCCGGAAAAGGCCATTACTTACAGCATGTTGCTTTCGCATACTTCCAGCCTGAATGACGACAGGGGCTATTTTAGCCTGGATGTCATCAATCCGGCAAAATCTGACAGTACGGCACTGGCCTATAATGAATACGAACCGGGAACGGCATACGAATACTGCAATTTAGGGTTCAATACGCTGGGTACACTTATTGAGATCCATTCCGGTGAGCGTTTCGACCAGTATATTGCCAACCACATTATCAATCCATTGGGACTGAATGCTTCGTTTAATGTCAATGCCCTCGATCCTGCGTTGCTTACTACTATCTATAATTTCGAAGACGGCCGGTTTGTTCCCGCGCCAGAGGCATATAATCCCCGAACGGCAGAAATTGAGTCCTATGTCTTAGGCTATTCAACACCTGTTTTTTCTCCTACCGGAGGAATGAAAATCAATGCTTCGGATCTGGCCAGGCATGCGTTGGTGCAAATGAATGAAGGGACTTACGACGGAGTGATCATTCTCTCCCCGGAAAGCGTCAGGGCCATGCAGACACCCCGCAGTCCCGGAGGACGTCCTGTAAACGATACTGCCTGCGGTTACGGATATGCGCTTGAAACGACAGATCGTTTGATTGAGGGCGAAGTTATGACCGGGCATACCGGCGGAGCCTATGGCCTTGTATCGGCCATGTACTTCAATCCTGCCGGGAAATTTGGTTTTATAATGATGTGTAATGGATATGACAGCACAATACCCCGTTGTGACAACGGCTTTACCCGTATACAGTCTGACGTTATAAACGCCCTTTACGATATTTTTATCCGCTAGAGACCGAGCTCTTTTTTCTGAATGGCATCTATAGGAGCGGGCGCATCGAGCATCATATCCCTTCCCGAGTTATTCTTGGGAAAAGCTATATAATCACGTATACTTTCCGACCCGCCGAACAAGGAACACCAGCGGTCAAATCCAAAGGCGATTCCGCCGTGGGGAGGTGCACCGTAAGTAAAGGCGTTGATCATAAAGCCGAACTTGGCCTGGATATCATCAGGTGTAAATCCCAGTATTTCAAACATTCTGGCCTGTATGGCCGAATCGTGGATACGTATAGATCCCCCGCCAATTTCGGTCCCGTTCAATACAAAGTCGTAAGCGTTGGCGCATACTTTTGCCAGATCTTCTCTGTCATGGCTGTAGAATTTATCCAGATCTTCGGGTTTGGGAGAGGTGAAGGGGTGATGTTTAGCGTAGAAACGCTGTGTTTCGTCGTCCCACTCCAATAAAGGAAAATCAATGACCCAAAGGGGTGCAAATTCATCTTTTTTTCTCAATCCCAGCCGGTTGCCCATTTCCATACGCAGGCTCCCGAGGGCGTTCTGGGTTTTCTCCCGGGGTCCGCACAAAATAAGAATGAGATCGCCCGGTCCGGCTTCCGTTTCTTTTGCCCATTTATCCAGATCTTCACTTCTATAGAACTTGTCTACAGAAGATTTACAAATCATGGTCCCCGGAGTCTCCTGGGTGCAACGTACATAAACAAGACCTTTGGCGCCAATTTGTGGACGCTTTACCCATTCGGTGAGTTCATCCAGTTGTTTGCGTGTATATACTGCTGCGTCTTTCACGCAAATGGCCCCGATATATTCAGATCCGTTGAACACAGAAAAATCCCTGTGCTGTGCCATTGCGGTCAGTTCGTGCAGCTTCATGCCAAAACGGATATCGGGTTTATCACTGCCGTATTCATCCATAGCCTGTGCATACGACATACGGGGGATGTTTGACCCTATCTCCCGTTTCAAAACTTCCCGGAATAAAAACCTGGCCAGTCCTTCAAATTGCTGCAGCACATCTTCTCTTTCCACGAAAGCCATTTCACAGTCTATCTGGGTAAACTCAGGCTGACGGTCCGCTCTCAGGTCTTCATCACGAAAACATCTGACTATTTGGAAATAACGGTCATATCCCGCTACCATAAGTAACTGTTTGAGCTGCTGGGGACTTTGAGGCAATGCATAAAATTCACCCTGATTCATGCGCGACGGTACCACAAAATCGCGGGCTCCTTCCGGGGTGGATTTAATGAGGAAAGGTGTTTCTATTTCCATAAAACCACAATTGCTCAAATATTTGCGAGCCTCCTGGGCCATGACATGACGCAGGGCAAGAGCCCGTTGCAGGGGAGGACGCCTCAAATCAAGATAGCGGTATCTGGCGCGCAGTTCTTCTCCGCCGTCCGAGTCTTCTTCTATGGTGAAAGGCGGAGTGAGAGACGGATTAAGTATATTGATCTTTGTAAGAACTACTTCTATATCACCGGTAGCCAGTTTCTTGTTTTTGTTAGAACGCTCCACTACGGTTCCCATGGCCTGAATAACGTATTCACGGCCGAGGCTTTCTGCGGTTTCTATCACATCGTGCGGAGTGGACTGGTCTGCCACCAGCTGGGTAATCCCATACCGGTCCCGAAGGTCAACGAAGGTCATTCCGCCCAGTTTTCTGACTCTCTGGACCCATCCCGAAAGGGTAACTTCCTGTCCTGCAAACGTAATGTTAAGTGCTCCGCAAGTGTGTGTTCTATACATAATGACATTCTTTTTTAGCCCCGCAAAGGTAATTAGAAATTGGCTACCTTTGTCTTACTATGCAAAACTATTTACAGCTCCTTCAATATATTCTCAATCACGGTGTTGACAAAGAGGACCGCACCGGGACAGGAACACGCAGCGTATTTGGCTATCAGATGCGCTTTTCTTTATCAGAGGGGTTCCCCTTGCTGACAACCAAAAAAGTACACCTGAAGTCTGTTATATACGAATTGCTGTGGTTTCTCAGGGGAGATACCAATGTGAAGTACCTGAACAGTCACGGTGTTTCCATCTGGGATGAATGGGCCGACGGCAACGGAGACCTGGGACCGGTATACGGCAAACAGTGGCGCAGCTGGGGTACAGCCGACGGACAACAGATAGATCAGATTGCCCTGCTATTGAAAGAACTTAAAGAAAATCCGGACGGCAGGCGTCACATTATCAGTGCCTGGAACGTAGCGGAATTAGATAAAATGGCCTTGCCCCCCTGTCATGCTTTATTTCAGTTTTATGTGGCACAGGGGAGACTGTCCTGCCAGTTGTACCAGCGCAGTGCCGATGTTTTTTTAGGCGTTCCCTTTAATATTGCCTCCTATGCACTGCTCATGCTTATGGTTGCACAAGTGTGCGGGTATGAACCTGGTGACTATATTCACACTTTTGGTGATGTTCACATATACAAAAACCACATGGAACAGGTTAGTCTGCAGCTTGCCAGAACACCCCGTTCCTTACCTGTAATGAAGCTTAATCCGTTGGTAAAAGACTTGTTCAGCTTTAACTACGAAGATTTTACATTAGAAAATTATAACCCGTATCCCGCCATCAAAGCGCCTGTAGCCGTATGAAACCAATCCTTTCACTCATAGCGGCCATAGGGCCTCATAACGAACTGGGAGCCGGCAACCGGCTCTTATGGCATATACCGGAAGATCTGAAACATTTCAAAGCGGTGACTACGGGACATACCGTTATCATGGGACACAGGACGTTCGAATCGCTGGGGAAGCCACTCCCCAATCGGACCAACATAGTGCTCTCCCGTTCACAGAACGGGTTGTCTCTTGAACTGGCTCTGGCTTCCCTTGAAGATGAAAGCGAAGTTTTTATCATTGGCGGGGCACAGATCTATGCACAAACCATAGACAGGGCAGACAGGCTTTATATTACACACATAAAGGCCCCGCTCCCTGAGGGAGGTGCCGATGCGTTTTTCCCAATCATTGATCCCAATCGCTGGCGCGAAGCGGAACGTGCCGATTTTATGCACGGGGCTGTGTTCCCGTATCCTTTTTCTTTTGTGAAGTACGAACGGTTCTGAAAACGGCTGTTCCCAGCAGCGAAAGTAAAATAAAGCCCGAACTGATGCGTGAAAGCATTAATCCCGTTTTGTACGAACCGGGTTCGAATGAGAAACGTATGTTATGTACTCCCGCAGGGACAAGCAGTGCACGGGCCACATAATTCGCCCTGAGTATAGGCACCTCCTCTCCGTCTATCCAGGCACACCATCCGTCAGGATAATAGATCTCGCTGAACACAGCAACGCCGGCCTTATCCATACGGGCAGAGTATTCCAGTACATTGGGAGAATACGAGGTCAGCTCTATTTGCGAAGCCGCGCCGGCAACAGTTTTCAGCCATTCCTGAGGCGGATCCTGTATGACAGCTGTTGTCCTCAGATCTGTCTTGCCGAGAGCCATAATTTCTTCGTCTGGCGAGTTAACCGGGTAAATGGCCGAAACCACCCAGGCATTCCCGAAAGCATAGGGATTTTCAACAGGCATGCTTTCCGGCGAGAGGATCAGGTATTTTGTGTTGAGCATATTCATCACGGGAGTGAGTGTAGCCCCGTTACTATAGGAAAAGAGTCCTGCGGCTTCTTCCAGCGTGGTACATTGCTGAAGCCCGTTAATTAAAGCCTGGATCTCCGGTGTAAGATGATGTTCAATGATATCCTGGTAACGTTGCAATTTGGCTGCATTGTATCCGCCAATGGATTTGTGGTGATAACTGGGCGATGCATCCATAAACGGGCTTGGAGAGGTCAGGTCCAGTACGCGGTAATAGAGGGTTGAATCTTCTTTGATATATTTGTCAACGGGTCTTTCGACAAACTGATTTCTTAACGAGGTTTTAGTTATAAAATTATTCTCATTCAGGTACCTTTTTGCCACAGGTAGGTAGTCTGTAATCATGAGCAGGCCCAACGCAGCAAAGATCCAGGCCGGTTTTAATTTCTTTTCCTTACCCATCCAGACGAAGAATGCGGCCAGCGAAATAAAAAGAGCAGAACGCAGTGAGTCGCTTCGTAACAAAGCCTTTCTGTCCCGGATAAGCGAAGGAATCAGATCCTGCGGCAAACCGGCATCAGAGGCTCCCGTAAAATTACCCGCCAGCGACGGAAACGCTGCCATTATAAGACAGAAACCTGCGGTAATACCCAATGCCCAGGCCATAGCCCGGTTTACCTGTTTGGGAATAAATGCTCCTTCCAGAATTTTCCAGACAGTGTAAATACCCAGCAGGGGAACCACCATTTGCCAGATTACCAATATCATGGATACGGTCCTGAATTTATTGTAAAGCGGGATATATTTGAAAAAGAACTCAGAAAACGAAAAGAAATTACTACCCCAGGAAAGCAGCAGGGATATAAGCGCGACGCCCGCCAGGGTCCATTTTAATGGATTTCTTACCAATATCAGGCCCAGGATAAAAAAGAACAACGCTATGGCGCCCATATACATGGGACCTACAGTGGTCGGTTGTTTTCCCCAGTACAGGGGCATCTGTCCAATTACCTGGTCCGCATTGTATCCTTTCTCTTTAAGTGTCCGGTAAGAGTTGGAATTTTTACTCAGCGGCGCAACCGATCCGCCTCCGTAAAAATCGGGTATAAGCATGTTGAAAGACTCGCCCTTGTCGTAACACCACATAGTAGCGTATTCAATATCAAGTCCTTTTACCTGATCCCGGGTTCCTTCACCGGACAATTCGGAGCCGCCGCGCATGGAGTGTTTGGCATACTCATACGTGGGAAGCATGTGATTGGCCGAGGTGGCCAGGCCCAGCAGGCCTCCGGCCACAATAAGGCAGGTGGTCCTGGCGAAATCGGGCAGACGTTTTTCTTTCCATGCTACAAAGAACCATCCCAGTACAAGTGCAATTAGGATGAATCCCAGGTAATAGGTGATTTGCGGATGGTTGGCTCCTGTCTGAAATCCTACGGTCAGGGCAAAAAAGAGCGATCCCAGGAGCCGGTCACTGCGGTAGGCATATACGATGGATGCAAGTACCCAGGGCATATACGCAATGGCAACAGTTTTAGTTATATGCCCCGCAACAATAATCTGGACATTGTATGCACAGAAGGTCATACTTACCGCCCCTATGGCAGCAAGCCACGGATTCATGCCCATGGCCAGAAATAACAGAAACGCTCCCAACAGCGCCAGAAAAAGGTATGAAGCCGGTTCCAGTCCTTTCTGCAGAACATTGCTTATAAGCCGGGTATAATTCCCTGTTGTTATTTTATTTATTGTAACCGTGGGCATCCCGCCGAACATAGAATTTGTCCACCGGGCTTCGTCCTTATGAGTTTGATTATAATCGTTGGCTTCTTTTGCCATGGCTTTCCAAGCGGATGTATCTCCCTGGTTCAGGACCTTTCCCTGAAAAATCTGCGGTACGAAAGCATATGAGATGACCAGAAATGCGATCACCGGGACAATCCGGGCCATAACGCCTCTTATTTTTTTCTTTTGCATAGAAGATGGGTTTCCTGCAAAGGTAAAAAGAAAGAATGTATATTTGTGTAAATCCTGTATTTATGAAACGTGACGAATTTTCCGGCTTTTTTGGAGTCCTGGTCGCTACTGTCGGCTCTGCCGTAGGTCTTGGCAATCTCTGGAGATTCCCTTACCTGGTGGGACAAAACGGAGGGGCTGCCTTTATTCTTATTTATCTTGCTTTTGTAGTTATTATTTGTCTGCCCATCATGGTGGCTGAATTTGTAATAGGACGCAGTACAAGAGCCAATACAGTGAATGCTTTCAACAAACTGGCTCCTCGTTCGCTATGGAGCGGGATAGGATTAATGGGAGTAATAGCCTCTTTTTGTATCCTGGCATTCTATACGGTGGTCGGAGGCTGGACGGTCGATTACCTGGTACGGTCGGTTATTCATGTGTTCTCAAAGCCGGACATTTCCCACCTGGAGGCTCAATTCTCCCAAATGGTCACGGCGCCTTTGCGTCCCATTATCTGGACAATGGTCTTTATTGCGCTGTCGGGGTTTATAGTCATGAGCGGGGTGAAAAAGGGAATCGAGAAATATTCAAGGATCCTTATGCCGTTCCTGTTTTTGATGATTGTCATCCTGGCGATCCGTTCCGTGACCCTTCCCGGGGCCGAAGCAGGTATTTCATTCCTTGTTAAACCGGATTTCTCAAAACTTAATACAGGCTCTATTCTGGCTGCGCTTGGTCAGGCCTTTTTCTCCCTTAGCCTGGGAATGGGATGTATGATTACTTACGGTTCGTATATACCGTCTAAGGAAAATCTAACCAGGCTCTCCTTTACCACGGCTCTCTCGGATACTTTGTTTGCTTTTCTTGCTGGGCTGGCCATTATGCCCGCGGTGTTTGCTTTTGGTGTATCTCCCCAGGAAGGTCCCGGCCTTGTGTTTATTGTACTGCCCCGCATTTTTGCCCAGATCCCTCTGGGCAATGTATTTGCCATATTCTTTTTTCTGATTTTATTTATTGCAGCGATAACTTCCGTTTTTTCATTAATGGAAGTCATTACAGCTTATCTGACGGAACGTACAAAAATAAAGCGCACATGGGCCGTTGGAATTATCTCCTTTGTTGTAGCCGTGTGCGCCTGTCTGAGTTCTCTTTCGCAGGGTGTACTTAAAGACGTTAAAATCTTTGGTAAAACCTTCTTTGATTTCTTTGACTATTTGTCTGCCAATATTCTTTTGCCCATTGGCGGTCTGCTGATAGTACTGTTCGTCGGATGGCGTCTTAAAAGATCGCAGGTCTATGAACAGTATACCAATGCCGGGTCTTTAAAAGGATCGTTTTTCCGGGCTTTTTATTTTATCATACGGTATGTGGCCCCAGTTGCCATAGTTATTCTCTTCCTGGATGTTATTTTAAAGTAGCACCCAGATGCCAGTTGCCCTGATAGCCCACATCCGACAATGTGGAAACTCCGGTATTTGATGTAAGACCCAGGAGGTTTCCGCCTGATACAGCAGGCCCGGCTCCATCGGTCAGGAGTACAGGGTGGGTTCCCTGCTGGGAAATGATCATGTTGATCACCAATCCTTTATTCTGTGCAATAGTAATTTTATCGTCTTCGGTAATACCCAGGCCGAGGAGCAAATTCTTTACACTCGAATCCATCTGGCTGAACATAATTTTCTTGAAATTATTCTCCGGCTGACTGACGGTGTTGGTTTGGCAGGGAGTCACCTTAGAGATCATCACTAACCTGCGTGCATGGTCCTGCATAAAGCTGAGCAATTCGGTCTGGCTCAGGTTTTCTGTATTGATATGTCCTTCGTCGTCAATCATGGCATCAAAAATAGCATACGTAGCCTCAAGGTCTTCTTTGGTAAGTGCAATAATGGCCAGACTCGAGGTGGTGTCCATTGGACAAAATACCAGATTGTCCACCCGTTTGCCTATATGCGAAGCAACTGCCGAAGGGTCCATATTCACAATAGCCAGGATGTTGTCGTCTGCATGGGAAGAGGCAAATGCGCGGGTTGCTGTATTTTCTTTAAATACAGAAATGAAAGGCAGTGTTACCTCCAGGGTTGGAACGCCCGGAAGTTCAATCGCAGTGTCTCCCTGCGGTACGTTAATCTGGGCATAAAAGGGTACATATCCGGTAGTTTGCATGCGTACGGCATATAATCCCGGCCGGATATCTGCAACCGTTGCCATACCGTTGGCATTGGTAACTACTGTATAGTCGACGGTCTCGGTTCCCTTGGTAGTCAGTCGCGGACGGACAGAAGTACTGTTAAGCGTTTGTTTTAATTTATTCCTGTTTGCAACAATCTCCGCAGCAAAAGGCTTCAGGTAGCCGGCCATAATCCCGGCTGCTTTACGTAGCGCTTCGTCGGTAGATGAAGCGGAAAGATGTCCCGACCGGGTTCCCGGCACAGATGAAGCTGATTTCCCGGCTGTGGCCTGAGTTGCGTTGTCTCCTATGCGGGTAAAGTACACATAGGTATAAGCGATAGCCTGATTGTCTTTTCCGGTTAGCGTGAGGTTCAATTCACTGTAAACAGGTGTGGTAATGACTTTCTCAGCGCTGTAGGTAGTGCCTGCCGCATTAGTTGCGTAGGCTTTTACGGTATAGGTGGTATTCGAATTAAGACCTGTAAACGAAGCAGAAAAATCTCCGGTACCTGCGCCCACTTTCCGGTTGGTGGTTCCAAAAATAAACCCTCTTACTGTTACATTTTCTCCGCCATCGTTTTCTACGGTAGCCTTCACGCTTATTTTGTTGTATGTCAGCTCGGTAACCGTAATTTCACTAACTGTGGGAGGAATGGCGTCCAATGCCAGATAAACACCATTTTGCTGCGTACGTATATAATGGGTCGTTGTTCCCGGTTTAGTGCTGTTCCATTTATCGGTGGTCCACGAAGGATGAGCTATAACCGCAGAAGGAACAGGTTCAGTCAGCTTATTCCCATATAAGCGTAACTCAGCCGATACAGCCGGAATGTTACCCCACGATTCGGGAATACCGCCTGTGAAATTACAATCGTACAAGTGTACGTTAAATGTGGTATTGTCTGTGGTCATATTCCCAAGAGCTTCCGGCAGCAATCCGGTAAGATTGGGGTTGCTGTGCAGCATGAGCGATCCAATGTGTTTCCATCCCGTAAACAGGGCCGCAGGCAGCGGACCCGATATCTTTGTGTTGGAAAGACTAAAGTTTTTCAGGGCTGTCATACCGGCCCACTCAGCCGGAATGGTCCCGGTAATGTTATTGTTGTTCAGTTGCAGGTTGGTAAGCTTTTGCAGAGATCCCATAGCGGCGGGCAGAGATCCTTCAAGCCCTGTTGTCTCTGCCAGGAAGGTGGTCAGATTAGACAGGGTTCCTATATCGGACGGCAGTGAGCCGGTAAGTTTCGGGTTGGAACTAAGGTTCAAGTAGGTAAGCAACGAGAAATCTCCAATGATTCCTGGCAGTGATCCTTTGAGCCCGAATCCGCTCAGGTCAATCCGGGTAATGGCGTCATTAGCCACAGTAACACCGCCCCAGGTGGAAATATCTTCGTCCGATCCCCAGTTGGTCTTTTTGGCTTTTACCCAGTTGGCCCCGTCCAGAGTATTATAAAGTGACATGAGTAACTCGCGCTGGGCATCGGGAACCTCTTCGAGTTCCAGGTATACACTGTTTTGTTGAGAGCGCAGGTAGTGTACAGAAGCGTCTTTCATTTTATCCCACCGTTCCGGGGTCCATGAAGGATGATTCTGAATGGCCAGGGGAACCGGATATGTCAACTTGTTGCCATAGAGATACAGCTGTTTGGATACCTCCGGAATATTTCCCCATGACTCGGGAATACCGCCTGTAAAATTGCAGTTATGCAGTTGTACGTTAAAAATAGTGTTATCCGTTGTCATGTTACCCAGTGCCTCGGGAAGTTCTCCCGTCAGCTTGGGGTTGTCGTTCAGAAGGAGCGTCCCTATATGCTTCCATCCGGTGAAAATAGCATCGGGAAGAGGCCCCGACAACTGTGTCTCATACATTCCAAAGTTCTTAAGAGCCGTCATGCCGGCCCATTCGAGGGGAATAGTCCCTGAAATGTTGTTCTTGTTCAGCTGTAGATTGGTCAGGTTTACCAGGTTGCCCATCGAAGCGGGTAAAGGGCCCTGCAGACCCGTGGTAACTGCATTAAGCGTTTCGAGTTTTACCAGGTTCCCAATTACCTGGGGCAGGGGGCCGGTCAGGTCGGGATTGCTGCCCAGGTTAAGCGAAGTAATGTCGGTAAACGACCCGATTACCTCGGGAAGTTGTCCTTTCAGTCCGAATCCGCTCAGATTCAGTTTAGTTATTATTCCATCGGTTACAGTCACTCCGCCCCAGGTTTCAATAGGTTCTGCGGAGTTCCAGTTTGTTTTTTTTGCCTCGGCCCAGTTTGTCCCGCCCAACGCGTCGTACAAGGCCATCAGGTCCGTACGCAGAGGGTTCTCTTTCTGGTTAAGGGTTATGTTCTGTGCAGCGGCAATGCCCGCATTGTCTTTTATGGTAATGATACCGGTCCGGGCAGGCCCCGTGTTGGCCGCCACCTGGAAAGCCAGTGTGACGGAAGAAAGCGCTTTGGTCCCGGTATACTGGATCCAGCTTTTTGCTGACTCTTCAATGGTTACCGTGTAGTTGGTATTGTATTGAAGAGTTATGGAATAATTGCCTCCGGCATGTTCAATAGTGTTGTTACCGGAGGCAATAAGTGTATTCTTTGCACCCTGGGTAATGGATATGGTCGCCTGCAGAGTCCCGCTCTTGACAGTAAGAGTGCCCTTTTGCTCATCGGCAGAAGTAGCAGCCGCAGCGGTCAGCGTAAGCGTTGTATTTCCCGACCCGGAAGTGGGAGACACCGAAAATCCTTTGCCGGATACCGATGCCGTCCAGGACATACTGTTAGTTGTCAGATTAATGGTTTCCGTCCCCCCTTCCTGCGTGAAAGTCACGGTGGTGGGATTGGCATCCAGATGAGGTTCGTCCGGTTTGCAGCTGGTTGCGTTGAAAACCAGTGCAGCAAAGACAATAATAATGGAAGGTATAAATTTATTCATAGCTCAAAGACGCAAAAAGGGAAGATTTAGCTGCTTATTCGGTAGCAGCTAAATCCAGAAACACATTATTTTGTTGAGTACGGATATAGTGAATATCGGTGTTAAGTTTATAACTGTCCCATTTGTCGGATGTCCACGAGGGATGGTTTTGAACAGCTGCCGGTACGGGTTGGGTGAGTTTGTTCCCATAAACGCGCAATTGCTTGGAAACTTGTGGTATATTGCCCCAAGAAGCCGGAATGCCTCCCGTGAAATTACATTCGTACATATGGATGTTAAATATTGAGTTATCTGTGGTCATGGTGCACAGTCCTTCGGGCAGCGGTCCGCTCAGGTTGGGATTGTTATTCAGGAGCATGGATCCTATGTGTTTCCACCCGGTAAAAATAGCCTCGGGCAGCGGTCCCGATATTTTGGTGTTGAACATTCCAAAACTTTTGAGAGCCTTCATGCCGGCCCATTCGGCCGGAAGGGTACCTGTTATGTTGTTATTGTTCAACTGCAGATTCGTGAGCTTGCTCAGATTTCCCATAGAGGCAGGCAGCGGTCCTTCCAGTCCGGTGGTAACAGCCATGAGAGCGTCCAGATTTATCAGATTCCCTATCTCGTTAGGCAGAGGTCCGGTCAGATTGGGGTTGCTTCCCAGGTTCAGAGAAGTAAGCGACGTAAATTCACCAATAATAGCGGGTAACTGACCTTTTAGCCCAAAACCGCTGAGATTCAGTTTAGTCACCATCCCGTTTTCCACGGTCACTCCACCCCATGTCTCAACGGGTTCGGTGGTGTTCCAGTTAGTCTTTTTGGCAGTTGCCCAGTTATCACCGTCCAGTGCGTTGTACAGAGCCATGAGCAGTTCGTATTGAGATACGGCCAGATTGAGGTATACACCGTTTTGCTGTGTACGGACATAATGTGTGTTGACATCTTTCATTTTATCCCATTTATCGGCGGTCCATGAAGGATGTGCCTGGACAGAGAGAGGAACCGGTTCTGTCAGTTGATTCCCGTAAATGTACAGCTGCTTGGAAACATTCGGAATATTTCCCCAGGATTCGGGAATTCCTCCGGTAAAATTACAGTTGTACATCTGAATATTGAAGATTGTGTTGTCTGTTGTCATATTACCCAGGGCTTCGGGCAGCGGGCCGTTCATGTTTTGGTTATCGTACAGCAACAGGGTGCCAATGTGTTTCCAGGAAGTGAAGATGGCCTCGGGCAGCGGAGTGGAAAGGTCTGTGCTGTACAGACCAAGATTTTTAAGTTCGGTCATCCCCGCCCACTCGACAGGAATGGTACCGGAAATATTGTTTTTACTCAGCTGCAGGTTATTCATCTTTGTAAGATTACCCATACTTGCCGGTAATTGGCCACCCAGACCGGTAGTGACAGCCAGGAAAGATTCCAGGTTAACCAGGTTTCCCATATCGGAGGGCAGTGAACCGGTCAGATTGGGGTTGCTTCCCAGGTTCAGAGAAGTAAGATCGGTAAATGAAGAAACCGAAGCGGGCAGATCGCCTTTAAGTCCAAATCCGCTTAAATTCAATTTGGTCAGTTTCCCGTTTTCAATGGTTACGCCGCCCCATGTCTCAATGGGTTCTTCTGAGTTCCAGTTGGTTTTTTTGGAAGCTGTCCAGTTTGCCCCGTCCAGTGCGTTGTATAGTCCCAAGAGGGCAGTGCGCAGGGGATTTTCTTTCTGAGTGAGCGTAATGGTCTGGGTGGCAGCAATGCCGGCGGCATCTTTTACAGTGATCACCCCAGTACGTTCGCTTCCATTGTTAGCAGCCACCTGGAAAGCAAGAGTCGCACTTGACAGTCCTTTGGTTCCGGTGTACTGTATCCACGATGTGGCAGCCGGTGCAATTTCCACCTGGTATGTCGTGTTGTATTGCAGAGTCACCGTATAGGCACCTCCGGCTGCGTCAATGGTATTGTTTCCTGTTACGATAAGCGTATTCTTCGCTCCCTGGGAAATCGTTACGGTGGCCGACAAGGTCTCGCTCTTTATAGTCAGCGTACCCGTCTGGTCATCGGGAGAAGTGGCAGCATCGGCTTTCAGTGACAGTACGGCATCGCCCGTTCCGGAAGCGGGGCTTACCGAAAAGCCGTTCCCCGTTACCGTAGCGGTCCATGTTACATTGGAAGATACCGAAATGTTTTCGGTACCTCCTTGCTGAGTGAACGAAATAGACAGAGGTGTCACCTCCATCCGCGGATCTTCCTGGCAGCTTACCACGCCAAAGACCACAAAAAGTGCTAATACTATTTTTTTCATTGTTCCAGTAAAGAAATTAATGTTTGAGCCAATTCCCGGAATGCAACAGCAGCCGGATGGTCTTCATTGGCCACCGGAATGCCGGAGTCGCTGCGGTCGCAGATACCCTGTACTAAAGGAATACGGGCAAGCAAAGGCAGGTGGTATTTTTTTGCAAGGGCTTCACCTCCACCTTTCCCAAAAATATAGTATTTGTTTTCGGGAAGTTCTTCAGGTGTGAACCAGGCCATGTTCTCTACCAGACCGTAAACACGTTTGTTAAGGTCTTTGTGGAAGAACATGTTCAGGCATTTTTCCACGTCCGCGACGGCAACCTGTTGAGGTGTAGTTACAACTATTCCCCCGCTCAGTTTGATATCATGCATAAGGCTTATATGGATATCTCCTGTTCCCGGGGGGAGGTCTATGAGAAGGAAATCGAGCGGTCCCCAGTTTGTTTGCAGAATCAGTTGTTTGAGCGCATTGCTGGCCATTGGTCCGCGCCATATAAGAGCCTGTTCGGGTGATGCAAAGTAACCAATAGAGATCCATTTAACGCCATATTTATTTATAGGGTTAAATACCTGCATGTTGGCGTCAATGACATCTACCGTTGGCTGCTCACCGGTTGTGCCGGTAAGTGTTGGAACGGAGGGCCCATAAATATCTGCATCGGCAAGACCTACGCGATATCCCTGCAACGATAGTGCTACAGCCAGATTAACGGCCACAGTGGATTTTCCCACTCCGCCTTTTCCGCTGGCTATGGCAATAACGTGTTTTACATCTTTCAATCCTTCATTCCCCAAAGGGGGAATATCTTCTTTGTGTTTGTTCGCTTTTGGTTGAACAGGCTTCATAGCCTTATAATCAACGGGATTCATTTTTTTATTTTTTTATTTTTAACTCATCCAGCAGGTACCCTGCTTCTCCGTATTTATCCATGATAAACAGAACATAACGAATGTCAACGGAAATACAACGCTGAAGTTCCGGTTCAAAAATCACATCTCCGCTCATGGACTCCCAGTTACCATCAAAAGCCAGGCCAATAAGTTCGCCGTCGGCGTTCAAAACAGGAGAGCCGGAATTTCCTCCGGTAATATCGGTATTGGCAATGAAACCGGTAACCAGTTCTTTGCCAGGCTCTGCATATTGTCCGTAGTCTTTTGCCTTATAAAGTTCTTTGAGCTTTTCGGGTACAATAAATTCCCAATTATCGGGATCTTCTTTTTCCATAACGCCGGTCAGCGTGGTGTAATAATCATAAATAACAGCGTCTTTTGGCTTGTATTTAAGAACATTACCATAGGTAAGACGCATAGAAAAATTCGCATCGGGGTACATGGCGTTGCCTTTTCGCATTTCCGTCATGCCGGCTATAAAATTCCTGTGTCCCCTATTGTATTGTGCAGCAAAAGGTGCAATGGCTTTCTGGCATTCTGCCATTTTAATATTTACCGATTCTCCCAGTTTATAGGCCGGGTCATCCTTTATGATATTTATCACGGCCTCCTGTCCGGATTCGCCGGCAGCATACTGAGCGGCAAGATCGTACACCTTTTGCGGATCTGCAAACAATGACTTGGCAAACAGGTCTTCCACATAGGCGTCCGAATTGCCTGCATAATCTTTCTCTATAGTTTCATAGACAGAGGGATAATGTTGTTTGTCCACTCTCAGCGCAAAGATCTTTAACATTGCTTTGGCAACTTTTATGTCCGTGGGCATGTTGTAGTTGGCATAAAAGCGGTCTATCTGAGACTTAAGTGCATCTGCGTCTGCTTTTGCGGTCTGGCGCCCGAAAGGACGGAGAGCAAAGCTGCTGATTTCTATATTACGCAGCGATTCCGACAGATACCTGCTGACGTATTGCATTTCCCACTGACCTTTTATAGACTCTTCAATATCCTGTAATGCGGTCCCGTATTTTTCTCTGCGGCTTTTCTTTGCTTCCACCCATTTGGTGAAAGCTGCTTCTTCGCCTGCTCTGCGTGCTTTTACACCCAGTTTGTCAAACGTCTCGTTCATTCCGGTCCATTTCTTCCAGGCGTTGGTACTGCCGGAATATTTACTGGCATACTGCAATTGAACTTTTGGATTGGCAAGCATATCTTCCAGAAGCACATCCTGGCGGATTGTGCGAACTTCAATCCCAATGTTATTGGTGAGTTTTTCCTGACGGTCAACCTCTATGGAGGTCATAAAACGGGTAGTCGTGCCCGGGTAGCCCAGTGTCATAACAAAATCGCCCTCTTTTATGCCTTTGAGGCTGATAGCAAGGGAGCGTGCGGGACGGTAAGGCCGGTTTTCAGGAGAATAATCGGCCGGTTTATTGTCCGGTCCTGCATATATACGGAACATAGAGAAATCACAGGTATGGCGGGGCCACATCCAGTTGTCGGTATCGGCTCCGAATTTACCTATTGAAGACGGTGGCGCCCCAACAAAACGTATATCGTTATAAATTTTAAAAACGACCAGATAATAACTGTTTCCGCCGTACATACTGTAGAGTCTTCCCTGGCAGTCGGGGTATTCCTTCTTAGCCTTTTCGCTCCATTCGCGGCTGAGTTTCATTTCTGTTGCCGAGCGTGAGTCTTCAGTCGTACAAGTGTCCAGAACAGCCTGTATCTCTTTGGTCACATCGGTCATGCTTTCCATGAAAGAAACGCTCAGTCCGGGCGCAGGCAATTCTTCTGCCCTGTTTTTTGCCCAATATCCGTCTTTCAGGTAATTGTTTTCCACGGTACTTAATGCTTGGATCACACCATACCCGCAATGGTGATTTGTCAGCAACAGACCTTCGTCGGATACAACTTCTCCGGTACAGCCTCCGCCAAAAATAACAATGGCATCTTTGATGCTGGAGTGGTTAATGTTGTAAATGTCTTCCGGGCTCAACCTAAGGCCAGCATCCTTCATTCCTTTGGCGTTCAGTTGGTTAATAAGAGGAAGGAGCCACATTCCCTCGTCAGCGGTAGCAGTGCCTCCCAACAGGATGATACTGCACAATAGTAAACTCAGTTTTTTCATCAATAGAATTATAATATTATCTTACAAATGTAATCATTATTGCCACTTAAAACTCTTTCTGTGGTATGGGCTGGGCCCGAATTCCGCCAATGCTTTCCGGTGTACCGGAGTAGGATATCCTTTATTGATATTCCAGTTATATTCCGGATACCGGAAATGAATGCCTTCCATATATTCGTCCCGGCAGGTTTTGGCCAGGACCGAGGCGGCGGCTATCGGGGCAAAGCGGCTGTCGCCTTTAACAAAACAACCGTGCGGGATACAGGGATCAGTTATACCGCACCCTCCGCCGGGGTGGTAGTTATAAAATTTATTGCCGTCTACGAGTATAAAATCGGGTTTTATGGACAGGCCGTCAAGGGCCCTGTGCATGGCCGTAATGGAAGCGCGCAAAATGTTCCAGCGGTCAATTTCTTCCGGAGAGCAAAATGCAACGGACCAGGCCACTGCCTTGTCACGAATGTATTCACGAACTTCCAGCCGGTGTTTTTCAGTCATTTTTTTGGAGTCGTCCAAAAGAGGATGATCGAAACCCTCAGGCAATATTACCGCAGCTGCAAATACAGGTCCGGCCAGACACCCTCTTCCGGCTTCGTCGCATCCGGCCTCCAGACGGCCGGGGATCAAACAGGGTTTCAGTTTCACGTATGCAAAGGTAATATATAGCGTCAAACACACGTTTGTACAATGAAATTTTATTACCTTTGTCCGCTTATAAGATCTGAAAATACAATACATAACATATTTTTTTCATGAAAACTTATTCAACCGAACAAATTCGCAATGTGGTTTTGATGGGTAATACCAAGTCCGGGAAGACCACTCTGGCGGAGGCTATGATGATGGAAGGCAAAGTGATTGACCGCCGTGGAACCGTCGAAGCCAAAAATACCGTTTGTGACAATACGGAAATAGAACAATTGTATCAAAGGTCTATTTATCCGACACTCTTTTATACAGAGTTTATGGATCACAAACTGAATTTTATTGATACCCCGGGTTCCGATGATTTCATTGGCGGTCTTATTTCTGCATTCAAAGTTGCCGATTCAGGCGTGATGATCGTTAACGCACAACAGGGTGTTGAAGTGGGAACTGAAATTTTCTCCCGTTATGCCGAGCAGCACAGAAAACCCCTTATTCTGGCCGTTAATCAGCTGGATCATGAAAAAGCCAACTGGGAAACCACACTCGATTCTTTACATGAGTGCTTTGGAAATAAAGTCTGCCCCCTGCAATTCCCCGTTTCTACCGGAGCCGATTTCAACTCTTTCATAGATGTGGTCAGCATGAAAGAATACCGCTTTACCGATGATAACGGTGCTTTTGAGGTGGTTGACATCCCTGCCGACCTTAAAGAAAAAGCAGATGAAATGCATGCGGCTCTTGCCGAACTGGCGGCCGAGGCAGATGAATCCCTTATGGAGGTTTTCTTTGAAAACGGAGGGTTGAAACCAGAAGAAATCATTAAGGGTCTTGTCATAGGATTTCAGAAATGTGAGATCATGCCGTTACTTGTTATATCCGGGAAGAAAGATATTGGTGTAAAACGCATGCTCGAACTGATCACCCTTATTGCACCGGATCCTTCGGTAACAGTCAGCAAGACGACCTCGGGCGAAATCATTCCATGCGATCCCAAAGGCGTTCCCTCGTTATATATTTATAAAACAGCCCTTGAACAACATTTGGGCGATGTGGCTTTCTTCAGGGTAATGTCCGGAAAGATCACCGAATCGATGGACCTTATTAATGCCAATAACGACAGTAAAGAACGCCTGTCGGCCATTTTTGCCGCTGCCGGAAAGAAACGTGAAAAAGTAACTGAACTGATGGCCGGTGACATGGGTTGTACCGTAAAGCTCAAATCGGCCAAGACAGGTCATACACTTAACGGGAACGGCAAAGACTGGCAGTTTGAGCCCATTGTATTTCCTCCCTCCAAATTCCGTACAGCCATTAAGGCAAAATCCGAAAAGGATGACGAAAAACTGGGCGAGATCCTCAACCGGGCCGCCGCCGAAGATCCCACTATTGTTGTGGAATATTCCAAGGAGCTTAAACAGATTATTCTGAGCGGACAGGGAGAACATCATATTAATACCCTCAAATGGCAGATCAACAACACCCATAAAATGGAGATTGACCTGCTTTCACCAAAGATCCCCTACCGTGAAACCATAACAAAGATGGCCGCCTCCAGTTACCGTCATAAAAAACAATCGGGAGGCGCCGGACAGTTTGGAGAAGTACACCTGCTCATTGAACCTTATATTGAAGGAGCGCCCGATAATAACCGCTTTAAAGTGGACGGAAAGGATTTGGTGCTGAACATCAAAGGCAAAGACGAATACATTATGGACTGGGGCGGCAAGCTCATTTACCACAACTGTATCGTAGGCGGTTCCATTGACGCCCGCTTTATGCCTGCCATTCTGAAAGGGGTTATGGAGAAAATGGAAGAGGGACCCCTTACAGGATCTTACGCCCGTGATATAAAATGCTATATCTATGACGGAAAAATGCACCCGGTTGACTCCAACGAGATCTCGTTTAAGCTGGCCGGCAGGAATGCTTTTAAAGACGCGTTCAAAAAAGCCGGGCCCAAGATCATGGAACCTATATACATAGTCGAGGTAATGGTTCCGTCCGACTGTATGGGAGATGTCATGAGTGACCTTCAAAACCGCAGAGCCCTTATTGAAGGAATGAGCAGTGAGAAAGGTTTCCAGATCCTGAAAGCAAGAGTGCCCTTGGCCGAATTGAATAAATATTCAACCACGCTGAGCTCCCTGACTTCCGGACGGGCAAGTTTCACCATGAATTTCCTTGAATACGCGCAGGTTCCTTCGGATGTTCAGGAAAAACTCCTGAAAGAATACGAAGAAGAGGAAAAAGACGAATAATACTATTTCCGCCGATGATTAAAGCGGACTACATAACCAAATCGTTCGGCAGCGTGCAGGTCCTCAAGGGCATATCCCTTCTGGTGGCACCTGCCGAAGTGGTTTCTGTAACAGGTGCCAGCGGAGCTGGAAAAACCACTTTTCTTCAGATCCTGGGTACTTTGTCCCGGCCGGACTCCGGTCAGGTATGGATTGGCGGTACTCCGGTCTTTGAATTAAAAAAAGACAAACTGGCCGAATTCAGGAACAGGCAGATTGGCTTCGTATTCCAGTTCCATCATTTGCTTCCTGAATTTACCGCACTTGAGAACGTCTGCATTCCCGGGTTTATTGCCAAAGATCCCGTGGACCAGGTTAAGGAACATGCCAGGGAACTTCTTGAATTTCTAGGACTTGTACACAGGATGGATCATAAACCGTCCGAGTTGAGTGGTGGAGAACAACAGCGTGTTGCTGTTGCACGTGCCCTCATAAACCGTCCGGCGGTTCTCCTGGCAGATGAACCTTCCGGGAATCTCGATTCCCATAACAAAAACGAGCTTCACCAACTTTTTTTCCGTTTAAGGGACACTTATGGTCAGACAATAATCATAGTCACGCACGATCAGTCGCTGGCCCGGTTAAGCGACCGCAGCCTGACCATGCGCGACGGTTTATTTATCGATCCGTAATGGGACCATTTTGTTTTAAACAATTTTCTCTGAACCACGAGCGTTCTGCGATGCCTGTAAATACAGACGGCGTATTACTTGGGGCCTGGGCCGGTCTCTACGGCGCAGACGCTTCCTTGCGTATTTTAGATGTAGGGACCGGTTGTGGAATAGTGGCATTGATGATGGCTCAACGATTCCCCGAGGCCACGATAGATGCGTTGGACATAGATTTGCCCTCGGTTGAGGAGGCAGCAGAAAATGCGGTCTCTTCACCCTGGAGCAGCCGCATAGCTGTATATTGTTCCGATTTCAGAAACTTCGAGGCCGAGCATCCCTATGACCTGATTGTGTCTAATCCGCCTTTCTTCCTGGATTCTCTTAAAACACCCGATGCCCGCAGGACCAACGCCCGACACAGTCATTCCGGGAGCCTTCCCCACGGAGCGCTTCTCAGGCGCGCGGCCGCCCTGCTCGGTTCGTCAGGTCAATTCGCGGTTATTCTCCCGGCCGATCAGGCAGAATCTTTTCTGGAAATGGCGGCTTTGGCCAAACCTTTTCCACTGTATTTGAACCGTCGCACCAATGTTTATTCTCATAAAGGAAAGCCTGCTTTCAGGGTCCTGCTTAGCCTGGGCAGGGCAAAAGAAAAACAGGGAGAAGACGCCCTGTTTATTTACAATGAAACGGGTGCGGAATACAATCCCGTATATATCCAGCTGGTTAAGGATTTTTATCTTTGGGCTTAAGCCGGCCGGCTCATTTCTCTTCCGCTCTTTCCGAAATCTTTTGTTCTATGTATTCACGGAATAATTTATTACTGAAATGTTCTTCGGCCAGATAAAACCGGGCTACTTTTTCGGTTGACAACACCTTAAGAAATCTGATATGGTATTCGGCCCTTACCTGATTTTCGTCTTTAAAGGTATTCAGGTATGTTCCCAGGTCTTTGTTCAAAGATGATTTGTTCACCGATTCCGGTGCAAGTGCCTTATACATATTCTTTTTGGAACGGCCTCTAAGGTGTGAGATGTCATTTATTTTTTTCTCCATCTCATTATAAAGAGGCCAGAATTTTTCTGCTTCATCTGTTGTAAGGCCTGTTTCCTGTGTAATGAAAGCAACCTTCTGGGCCTGGATGGTCTCTCTTTCCGCCTGTCGTTCCTGATCTGTCTTTCGCTGGAGATTCTTCTCCTGCGCCTGTAATCCAAAAGGTAACAGGCACATCAACAATAGGGCAATAACTGTACGGTTCATGGCTTTGATTATTCGTTGTCAATTTGTAAAGATTCTATATCCATTCCGGGATAATTCATGTATTCAATGAGCTCATCCAGGTCGAGGTCAGTTTCCGGAGCCGGTTCACGGAATTCGTCCATATCGGTAATAAAGAATGAAGATACGGTCTGGTGGGACAATCCCAGCTCCGACAGTTCGGAAAACAAAGAGTATTCTTCCGTCTGCTGCGAGTCCGCCCTGTTTCTTCCGGTAAGCATAAACAGGGCATATCCAATACCAAAAAGCAGGGCAAAAGAAGCAGCAAACTGAAACAGTGATCTTAGGGAAAGGCGCGGATGTTCCGGTTCGACTGTTGGTGCCACGGCCGATTCCATTTGCCACTCTTCCGTTACCATCCGGAAATAATCCTCAGGTACGGTATAGGGATTCTGTTTCAAATGCGGATCATTTAACATGTCTTTACTCATAACGTCTTTTAGATAGTTATCAATGCTTAAGGTTTAAAGCAGCATCGCTTTTAATGACTGCTCAACCTTTTGTGCTGCGTGATGATAGGAGGCTTTGAGGGCTCCCACCGAGGTTCCCAGTATGGTGGACATATCTTCGTATTTTATCTCATCGAAATAACGCATGTTAAAAACAAGCCTCTGTTTGTGAGGTAGCTGCAGGATTGCTTTTTGTAGAGCACGTTGCATGGCATCTCCGTCAAAGAGGACGGCTTCTGAATTAAGCCGCTCTTCCAGTGGAAAATTTTTAAGGGACTTGTTCTTTTTCAAAAAGGTCAGAACTTCGTTGGTGGCAATCCGGTACAGCCATGTAAAAATTTGTGATTCCCAGCGGAATGTAGGCAGTCCTGTCCAGGCCTTCATGAGCGTATTCTGGAGCAGATCATCGGCATCTTCGTGAACGATGACCATTTTCCTGATATGCCAATAAAGACGCTGACCGTACTGTTGTACCATCTGCCCGAAAGCGCGCTGATATTGTCCGCTTTCACACCATTCCTGTAACTCTTTATCTGAGTTCACAAACTTTTGCTACAATATTGGCCGCATTAAGTCCGTACACATTCATCAGTTCTGCGGGTGTGCCGCTCTGCCCGAATCCATCTTCCATGGCTACCATCCTCATTGGAACAGGACAATGCCTGGCCAGTACCCCGGCAACCAGCTCTCCCAGGCCTCCGGCCACCAGATGTTCTTCTGCGGTGACCACAGCTCCTGTCTTACGGGCCGAGTCAATAATGGCTTGCATATCCAGGGGTTTAATGGTGTGAATATTTATCAGCTCGGCTTTAATTCCTTTAGCGCCGAGAATTTTTACGGCCTCGAGGGCTTCCCATACCAGGTGACCGGTAGCCAGAATGGTCACATCCTCACCCGGCTCCATCAACCAGGCTTTCCCAATTTCATACGGCCCGTCAGCCGGGGTAAAATTAGGCACCGAAGGGCGCCCGAAACGCAGATAAACAGGTCCTTTCCATTCTGCAGCTGCCATTGTGGCCAACCGGGTCTGATTGTAGTCGCAGGGATTAATGACTGTCATATGCGGCATGGCACGCATAAGCGCAATGTCTTCCATAGTCTGGTGGGTCGCACCGTCCTCTCCCAGTGTGATGCCCGCATGCGAAGCAGCAATCTTCACGTTGGTTTGCGAATAACATATAGATTGCCGTACCTGATCATATACACGACCGGTGGCGAATTCGGCAAATGTTCCCACAAAGGGGATTTTCCCGGTTACCGCCAGACCGGCAGCGGTCCCCATCATGTTGGCCTCGGCAATGCCGCATTGAAAGAACCTTTGAGGAAAGGCTTCGGCAAAAGCTTCCATCTTCAGGGACCCTATAAGGTCTGCACAGAGAGCCACTACCCGTGGGTCCTTTTTTCCTATCTCGTATAAACCGGCTCCGAATCCGGAACGGGTGTCTTTATTTCCAGTATTTGTCATAGAAAAATGCTTTTAATAATCTCCAATTGTTTCTTTAAGTTGAGCCAGGGCCTGTTTTTCCTGTTCGGCAGAAGGTGCTTTCCCATGCCACTTATGGGAGTCGAACATGAAGTCAACACCTTGTCCCATATTAGTATGCATCAATATCATAACCGGGCCTTCCTGTGGCTCGTTTGCTTTGGCATAAGCCTGCCGGATCTCATCGTAATGATGTCCGTCACAAGTAATCACCCGCCATCCGAAGGCTTTCCACTTGGCACACAGGTCTCCCACACCCCCAATCTTTTCTACAGGACCGTCAATTTGCTGCCTGTTCCAGTCGGTCATAGCAATGAGGTTATTGATCTTGTGATGGGCTGCAAACATGGCAGCTTCCCAGACCTGTCCTTCTTCACTTTCGCCGTCTCCGAGCAATACATATACTTTATGATTATCTCCGTCAATTTGTTTGCTGAGAGCCGCGCCGCAGGCAACGGACAAACCCTGGCCCAGCGATCCGCTGGCCACGTGTATACCCGGCAGACCGTTTTCCACACTCGGGTGTCCCTGCAACCTCGACCCCAATTTCCGAAAAGTAGCCAGTTCTGACACCGGGAAATACCCCATGCGTGCCAACAGACTGTAAAATAAGGGGGAAATATGTCCAATGGATAAGAAAAACATATCCATATTTCGTCCGTCTCTGGACCATTGGCCGGGAGTCTGTTTCAGGCATTCTGCATACAGTACGGTCATGAAATCGGTACTGCTGAGAGATCCCCCCGGGTGACCGCTTGTTGCGGAGGTCACCATCCGAATAATGTCACGCCGGATTTGAGAAGCATAATCCGGGACCGAATAAGGAGCTTGTTGCATAATTCTTTGTTGATTTTGATTAACAGGCAAAGATAAAAAAATAATTACCTTTGCGCCACTTATGAAGCACATTAGGAATTTTTGTATAATAGCCCATATTGACCACGGTAAAAGCACGCTGGCAGACCGGCTGCTGGAGTTGACTCATACGCTGGAACAGCGCGACATGGAAGCTCAGGTGCTGGATAGCATGGACCTCGAGAGAGAGAAGGGCATTACAATTAAATCCCATGCCATTCAACTCGATTATACCCATAACGGCCAGCAATATGTACTCAATCTTCTGGATACTCCGGGCCATGTGGATTTTTCATATGAAGTTTCCCGTGCCATAGCCTCGTGTGAAGGAGCGCTTCTGGTGGTGGATGCCACTCAGGGGGTTCAGGCTCAGACTATATCCAATCTATATCTTGCTATCTCGCATAACCTCGAGATCATACCTATTCTCAATAAAATAGATATGGATGCTGCTATGGTCGATGTGGTTCGTGACCAGGTGGTCGATTTGCTGGGATGTAAGCCCGGGGAAGTGTTACTGACAAGTGCCCGGACCGGAGAAGGAGTCGCCGAGGTTCTTGAGGCCATCGTGGAACGAATACCACCTCCAACCGGAAACTCAGATGCTCCTTTGCAAGCCCTGATATTTGATTCAATATTTAACTCATTCCGCGGCATTATTGCCTATTTCAAAGTGGTGAACGGTGTAATCAGGCAGGGGGATAAAGTTAAATTCTTTAATACCGGAAAAGAATACGATGCCGACGAGGTTGGTATCCTGCGGATGAAGATGTATCCCCGTCAGGAAATTGGTACCGGCGATGTGGGTTATATCATTTCCGGTATCAAAACGGTTTCTGAAGTCAAGGTGGGAGATACCATAACACATGTGGCCGTACCCTGCCGCCAGGCAATTGCCGGGTTCGAAGAGGTTAAGCCCATGGTATTTGCCGGTTTGTACCCTGTCGATACCGACGGCTACGAAGACCTTCGCTCCGCTTTGGAAAAACTCCGGTTGAATGATGCCTCGCTTACATTCGAGCCTGAGTCTTCTCTGGCTCTCGGGTTCGGCTTTCGTTGCGGGTTCCTTGGATTGCTCCATATGGAAATCGTACAGGAACGGCTTTTCCGTGAGTTCGATGCCGATGTTATCACAACAGTTCCCAATGTATCATATAAAGTCTATACTACCCAGGGTGAAATAACCGATGTACACAATCCTTCAGGTCTGCCGGCCCTGACGCTCATAGATGAAATTGAAGAACCTTACATCAAAGCGCAGGTGATCTCCAAGGCCGATTATTTCGGTCCTATTATGAAGCTTTGTCTGGACAAGAGAGGAGTCCTTGAGAACCAGCATTTTCTTACCTCGGACCGGGTGGAGCTGACTTTCAAAATGCCTCTTGCCGAGATTGTCTTTGATTTTTACGACAAACTAAAAAGTGTCTCACGAGGCTATGCATCATTTGATTATCATCTGGCCGGGTATGAGAAAGCCGATCTTGTAAAGCTGGATATTCTTCTTAACGGAGAACCGGTCGATGCCCTTTCGAGCCTTATCCACAGGGATCATTCTTACGATTTCGGCCGCAAAATGTGTGAAAAACTGAAAGAACTTATTCCGCGGCAACAATTCGACATTGCCATTCAGGCCGCAATAGGAGCCAAGATTATTGCACGCGAAACGGTTAAGGCTGTTCGCAAGGACGTTACGGCAAAATGTTACGGAGGCGATATTACCCGAAAGCGGAAACTCCTTGAAAAGCAGAAGAAGGGGAAACGCCGCATGCGCCAGATAGGCAATGTGGAAGTTCCCCAGTCAGCTTTTATGGCTGTATTAAAGCTCGATTGATATTATTCGCGAGTATACATTTCTTTTATTGCCACTTTGACTTTGTTGTTAATACGTCTAAAAAAAGGTGTAGCAAGGAGTATGGCAAAAGCCATGGTCATGCTGAATCCTGTGCAAAAACCTTTTGAGAAGTCAACAACCGGATTGGGAGCGAAATGTTCCAGGATAAGTATGCCCACAATACACGCGGCAATGCAGGTTACGAACAGATTACGCAGTGTATTGAAGAACTCCTGTAATTTGAGCAGATGGGTCAAATTATATAAAGGCCTGTCACCCGGATCGAATCGGCATTCTGCTGTTTTACAGCGCAGGTATACCCAGTTGTTACATTCTCCAACAAGTTCAATTCCGGTGTCTTTTAGGAAAATCAGATATGAATTGCTTTCTTTTGAATTCATGCCCTTGTCCAATAGCTCTACCCTGTATGTATATTCTTCCGGAGTTCCTTTTTCGAATACATACTTTCTGAACCCTGTGCGGATGAGCATCCAGCCTTCGCGCGCCATTTGATTGATCCATTCTTCTTCCTTTTCATATTCCCAAAGAAAGAATAGTTTTCTTACCGTTTTTGTCATGATGTGATATGTTTGTTTTTATTCAATGATTTTTGTGCCGTTTTCCACCAATTCCCGGAGCCGTGTCAATTCGGTGCGGGCTATGCATTTGCCCAGATCCGTTATAACATATTCTTTACGGCGGCTTTCCTCTTCGCCCGGCAGCGCCCTGATCCATCCTTTTTCAAGCATGGACGAGATGGCTCCGTATAGCGTTCCGGCAGAAAGTCTGAGCCTTCCGCCACTCATTTTTCCCGTTTCCTGCATAATGCCATATCCGTGAAGCGGACTGTACAACGCCAGCAATGTATAGAAAACAGCTTCTGTCAGTACGATATTGTCTTGTGGATTCATATTCTTTTATATTACGTCTGGCGATATATCGGAAGACGATACAAAGGTAGCCGATATATTTTAATATCCAAAAAAAAGACGCTTTCAAACTGAAAGCGTCTTTTAATAAATATGGTTAGGTATGATTAGCGGTATTTTGCAAATTCAATATCCTTTGCTGCTTTAGCGGCCAGAGCAGGAACTTTATTGATCTTTTCCATAAGTTCATTTACTTTCGAAGCCTGTCCCTTGCGTGCGGCAATTACTGCTTTCACGTATGTGGTTTTCATACAGGTACATTCAGAAAGTGCTTCTTCCGCTTTATCGAGATTCCCGTTCAGCAACTGAGCCAGGCAGGCGTTCATATGTTTCTGGCCATTTAGTTTGACAAGAGCATCTTTGTATTTCCCGTTAAGGATGTCAATGGCGCCGGAATTGTACTTAGCCTGGTCACATCCCGATTGAGCAAAATATTGTGCGGCCTTATCGAAATTTCCTTTACGCATTTCAATAACACCCAGGTTGTTGGCAACGACAGGATCTTTGGCATCGCATTTAGCCAAAGCGGCAGCAGCCTCGTTCACCTTATTGGCAGAAAGGTAAGCTACGGCCAGATTATTGAACCCTCTTGCAGAGTTGTATTTTTCGGCAGCTTGCTTGTACAGGCTGATTTTGGTGTCTTTGTCCTTAACAAGGGTAGCGGCATAGAGCAGCGCTTCTTCGTCTAAAGCATCTATGTTGCCTGAAGCCATCTCAATGAGTTCTTCGTCTGAATAATTGGTGAATTCAATGTTGGCAACAAGACGGGCTCTTCGAAGTTCCGGGAGTACTTTTTCTTCCAGAGTTTTGTATACAGCAGACATGTTTCTTATTTCACGTTCGCGGACAACAGGGTCTGAATACATCGATAAAACACGCAGGATAAGATCTTTGTCTCCAAGGTTGGTCTTACCAACCAGTTCCTTGAATCCTTCCCAGTCTTCACCAAAAGTAGAGGTACTCAGGGGTGCATCGGGTTTGATTTTTTTGGTGATCTTGTCGTAGGCTTTCTGAGCGCTCTTCATACGGTTGCTAGACAATTTCTCATTGAAGTCAACGGGGCCTTCAGGCGAAGCATAAGCCAGGATTTCTGTGCCGGTAAGAGTCCTTCTTTCGTCTGCAGGCAGTTTTTTAAGGAAATCCTGAAATTCTTTGATCTCTGCTTTGGTAAGCTCTTTGGAACGAACCTGGGCTGAGTTTTTGGCATACATGATAGCGGTTTCCTGAGCTTCCGCAATAACCTTTTGGTAGTTGTCCTTCATCAGCACGGGGACGCCTTCCAGTTCTACCCATTTATAAGTAATATTGGCTCCGTCGGCAATTTTATAGGCAACAGGGATATCCCATACGTTGTCCTTATAGATTACCGCACTGCGGAGTTCAAGATGCGATTTGGCCATGCCTTCTACGTAGCCGAATTGTACCTGATGCTGGATATCTTTCCCTGCCAGGGGGATTACATTGTAGTTATCCAGAACTTTCTCTCCCTGGAGTTTCAATACGGGAGCGGCAACTTCACCTCCTTCGTATACCAGGACAGGGGTAACTTCCAGAATGGCTTTCGGATGGAAATAACCTTCGGGGAATTTAAGCGTATAGGTAACGTCAATTTTGTCGGCAACAACTTCCAGCACAGCCGGGTTGCAGGTCTTTTCTACATCATCTGCGTATTTGACCATATCTTTGGGATTGCTGCAGGCCATAAGTACGACACCCAGGGTGGCTATACTTAAAACGCGGAATAAAGATTTTTTCATAGTTAATTTTTTAATTAATATAGGTGTACAGAATATCTTACTAATGTAACGCACTGTTATTATCTTACAAATGTAGTACAAAAATTGTATCTTTGCAAAGATGGATATTACGTCAATTAAACAACGTTTTGAGATTATCGGGACCAGTCCGCTGCTTGACAGGGCTCTCGATGTCGCGGCACAGGTAGCCGCAACAGATCTCTCGGTATTGGTAACCGGCGAGAGCGGAGTGGGAAAGGAGTTCATTCCCAAGATTATTCATGCCAACAGCGCACGGAAACATGGCAATTATTTTGCCGTGAATTGCGGAGCTATTCCTGAAGGGACCATCGATTCCGAATTGTTCGGACATCAGAAAGGGTCATTTACCGGTGCCCACGAAGACCGTATGGGATACTTCGAAGTTGCCAACGGCGGGACCCTTTTTCTTGACGAGGTGGCGGAACTGCCTCTTTCTACCCAGGTGCGTCTTCTGCGTGTGTTGGAAGCCGGTGAATTCATAAGGGTAGGATCGTCCAAGGTACAGAAGACCGATGTGCGGGTTATTACTGCTACAAACATTAATCTGCCTCATGCCATAAAGGCCGGAAAGTTCAGAGAAGATCTCTATTACCGTTTAAATACAGTTCCCATAGTCATTCCTCCCCTGAGAGAACGCCCTCAGGACATTCATCTCCTGTTTAGAAAATTCGCAGCCGATTTTGCAGAAAAATACAAAATGCCCGTAATCAGACTAACAGATCCGGCCCGTTCCTTACTGGAACACTATCGGTGGCCCGGGAATGTACGCCAGTTAAAGAATGTGGCAGAACAGCTTAGTATTCTGGAACATAACCGTCTTGTGAACGATCAGACGTTACAACATTACCTACCCCAGGACAGTCCCATGCATCTTCCGGTGGTGTTTAACACGCAATCGTCACAAAACGAAGACTACCTCACCGAACGGGACATCCTGTATAAAGTTCTGTTCCAACTCCGTTCCGAGGTAGATGAACTTCGAAAAAAAGTGGAGCTTATGGACAACGTGGCTCCCTGTCCACCGGCCGGTGCGGGTAAAATCCTGCCTCATACAGCTGTACCGCAGCCTCGTCCCATGGAACCGGAAGAGGATGATGTTACCGAAGGGGAGATTCTTCCCATGGACACGCCCGTTGATGTTCCGGCTCAGGATTATTCGCTGGATTCACTCGAAAGAGAACTTATTATGAAGGCGTTGAAAAAACATAATGGACACCGGAAATCCACTGCCAGTGAATTGGGTATTGCGGAACGGACTTTGTACAGGAAAATAAAAGAATACCAAATTGAATAAGATGAAAAAAGGAAGATATGTCCTTTACGCCGGATTTATGTTGCTAACCGTTCTCTGCTGTACGCGTTGCTGGTGGTATTCTTTTTCCGCGACTACCATAGATCCCGCGGCAGAAACTATAAGTGTCGGGTATATTGAGAACAGGGCCGAGCGCATAAACCCTTCTCTGAGCAACCTTATGACAGAGGGCCTCAAGGACAAATACACCAAATTAACCAGACTGTCTGTTATTTCCGAAGAAGGAGACTATGCTGTTGAAGGAGAAATTACAGGATACTCCATTGCTCCAATTGCCGTAACGGCAGATGAAGTAGCTTCCAAGAACCGGTTGACCGTAACGGTTAAAATTCGGTTTGAAAATACTCTTAACCCAAAAGAAAATTTTGAAAAGAATTTTTCGGGTTTTGAAGATTACGATTCAACCATATCCTTTGACGCCGCTGAGGCTGTCCTCGTGGATACCATTCTGGAAAAAATCGTGGAAGAGATATTTAATGCCACATTGGCCAACTGGTAATAAAGAAACGGGAACGAACAATGGATGCCAATTCATTTTATGAAACGTATATAAATGCCGGGCCTTCCGATCTGGCCTCCCGCGGTTACATTCTTCAGGAGACAGTACGTCAGCATCCCTGGTTTTCACTGGCCCGCTTACTTCTGTTCAAATCGTTATGCGGCCTGGGCGGAGAGGCTTATTTGTCGGAATCTGAGAGAACGGCCGCGTATGTCTATTCAAGGTCACAGTTGTTTAATATCCTGGAAGAAGCAAAAAAGCAACAACTGGCATTGGGTGACGAAGATTTTTTCACACTCGACCTGACGAAGGATATTGAAAAAGATGAAACCCCGGCGCCTGAGCAGGAGCCCGTTTCTACACACATGGATCCCCTGAAGGAGATCGTGCTGGAAGACACACAACCCCGCGTCTTCATGGTGGGGGCCGATTATTTCGGGAAGGCCGAGATGGATACTGTTTCACTTGATGTTTCGGCGCCCATTGACCGGTTTATCAGTGAAAAACCCCGCTTTACGCAGGTGCTCAGACGGACGGGCGACGATGTGGATACACGGGAGCAGGAAACCCCTCCTACTTTAGTGGATGATGAATTTGTAACAGAAACCCTTGCCCGGATTTATGCCGAACAGGGCTATTATAAGTTAGCCATAGCCTGTTACAGCAAACTAATTTTGTTATATCCGAAAAAAAGCGCTTACTTTGCGGCCCTTGCCCAAGAAATAAAATTAAAAATAAATCAATAAAGACCATGTATACAGCTACTGCCATTCTTATAGTCATCGCAAGCATTTTGTTGACACTTGTCGTGTTGGTGCAAAACTCCAAAGGGGGCGGTCTGGCAGCAAATTTTGCTACCGGTAACAATACTTTTGGCGTACGTCAGACAGCTGATTTTCTGGAAAAAGCAACCTGGACGCTTGCCATCGCCATTCTGGTTCTTTGTTTATTGGGAACTACTTTTATCTCTACCGGAAGAAACAAAAAGAATTCAGATCTTGAACAACGGATAGAACAAACACAACAACCCACCGGCCTTCCACAATTTCCTGCAGAAGGCAGCGCACCTGAGCCTGTGACTCCCGTAGAATAAAAGACAGAATAGCTATCATATGACCGTCCCGGGTTTACCGGGGCGGTTTTTTTTGTAATTTTGGGCGGCTAAAAAAACAGGCTATGTATACTAATTTTCAAAAATACCTTAAAGAAGAACTGGCCGGCATTCAGGAAGCCGGTTTATACAAAAACGAACGTATTATTACTTCACCACAAAAAGCGGCTATTCAGGTGGGTCATCAGGATGTGCTCAATTTTTGCGCGAATAATTATCTGGGACTTTCCAATAACCTGGAACTTATTTCGGCCGCAAAAGAAGCCCTGGACCGGCGCGGCTACGGTATGTCGAGCGTCCGTTTTATTTGCGGGACACAAGACCTGCACAAAGAACTGGAACAAACCATCGCTGAATTTTTCGGGACCGAAGACACTATCCTTTATGCCTCGTGTTTTGATGCCAACGGAGGCGTTTTTGAACCGCTCCTTTCCGAAGAGGATGCCATCATTTCAGACGCGCTCAACCATGCATCCATTATTGACGGGGTCAGACTGTGCAAGGCAAAGCGTTACCGTTATGCGAACGCAGATATGAGCGAATTGGAAACATGCCTTCAACAGGCACAGGAACAGCGTTTCCGTATTGTTGTCACCGACGGCGTGTTCTCTATGGACGGCAATGTGGCTCCTGTAGACAGGATTTGTGAACTGGCCCGTAAGTACGATGCCATGGTTATGGTTGACGAATCGCACTCTGCTGGTGTAGTAGGGCGAACCGGACGGGGAACCACGGAGCTTTTCAATCTGCGGGGCCGGGTAGAGATTCTTACCGGCACGCTGGGCAAAGCTTTTGGAGGAGCAGTAGGAGGTTTTACTACCGGCAAAAAGGAGATCATAGATATGCTTAGACAGCGTTCCCGCCCATATCTTTTCTCCAATTCCATACCTCCCATGGTGGCTGCTGCGGGAACGGCGGCTTTCAAATTATTAAGCAGAGATAATACATTACAGGACAAACTGCACTCAAATACCAAATACTTCATTGAACGGATGCGGGAAGCCGGTTTTGATATCAAACCGTCACAAAGTGCCATTTGTGCCGTTATGCTGTACGATGCCCGTTTATCACAGGATTTTGCCGCCCTTCTCCAACAGGAAGGTATTTACGTAACAGGGTTCTATTATCCGGTAGTACCAAAAGGTCAGGCCCGTATCCGCGTTCAGATTTCTGCGGGACACGAGCCTGTTCAACTGGATAAGTGTGTAGATGCTTTTATTAAAGTTGGCAGGCAGCTACACGTAACAGGGCAGTGATCAGAAGTCAAAATCTTTAAAGATCTTTACTTCTTTTCTTGGCGATACTCCAAATTCGTGCTGTACCGGATCGCGGACAATGACTGTCATATCGTGAGGTACATAGAGTCTGATTTTACTCAGATTCCCTTTCCAGGGATGTTCTTCTGTTGCCGTAAAAGCATGAACAGACAGCACATTGCCTTCCTGGCTGAGAACAGGCTTGCTCTCTTCTGCCGAGATTTCAGCAACCCGTTCCGAGCGGCCGAATGCCTGAGATCTGATCCGGACATAAGGGGTTTCTTCGTTGGACTGACGGACAATGGTAACGCCCGGAAATGCGGTAACACTTAGGTCTTTACGTTTGCCTTCAATCCAGCCCAGGCGGTAGTGCGATTCGTCTGCTTCCAGAAGATAGTTTTCGTGGGGGAATTCGCGGTCCGCTTTAAGTTCAATATAAAGGGTATCTGAGGTAAACGCCAGATCAATGGTTTCGTTAAATTCTGCAGTACGGCGGAAATTGTTAAGACCGTGGGCACTCACAGCAATCAGGCCTAATATGGAAGCAATCCATAAGATGATCATGCTTACACCCAGCCATTTGTGTCCCCTGATATTAAACAGCAATACACAGCCAAGGTAAATCAGGCCAATCAGTGGCAGACAAATTATCATTAGTATGAAAACCTTGAACAAGACAGGATTCCCGCTGAATGCGATCAGGTCAAGGAATGAAGTAGGTACGGCACTCAAAGCATATCCGCCGGCAAAGAAAGCCACAACAAGTCCAATAAGTACAGAAGTGCTCACCAGGAGGAAAAATCCTCCAATCAGAATGGCAAAAATCCTCCCGATAACGTACCAAAACCTGTTGCCGCCCGATCTGTCCACTGCGGTGTTTTTACGTTCATATTCATAACGATATGGCCTTCTTCTGCGTCTGTTATTCTGCACTTCCCTGGCAGACAGGGGCTCACCTCTCATGGCATATCTGTCTTCCACACTTCGGGCAGCCGGAACTATAATCCACATGAAAATATAAACCAGCACCAACAGTCCGGAAAGGCTAAAGGTGATATTATGTAAATGATCGTTAAACATGGCGTACTTAAAGGCCGAAGAACCCAGGACAAGAGCAATAAGAAGCACCCTTACAAGAATTGTGTCAATATTGAGATAAGCGGCAAGCCCGGAACAGACTCCGCCTATTACACGGTGTTCTGTGTCGCGGTAAAGCCTTTTGGGGATTCTCTTGGTATCTGCCGTAAAATCATAAGAACGGCTGGCTGTTTCGTCCGAAATATCTTCAATGACCTCGGGTGTTCCCATGATCTCCAGCACTTCATCTACGTTGGCCTTGGAGACTACTTTGTTTCCCATTTCGGTCCGTTCGGATAAAAGCTCGGCAATGCGTTCTTCTATCCCGTCCATGATCTCGGTTCCTCCATCCTCTCCCGAATAATAACGACGCAGGTGATCGAGATACACTTTCAAAACGCTGTATGCATCTTCGGCCAGCGTGAAAGGTATTTTATTGATACTGACTTTTATTACTTTATTCATTTTCGTAAGAGTTCAAGTGTTTCAACAATTTCTGTCCAGGCTTTATCCATATCCTGTAAAACCTCACGCCCTTTGTCGGTGAGGGTATAGTATTTTCTGGGAGGTCCCTGGGGAGATTCTTCCCACCGGTAGGTTAACAAACCCTGATTCTTTTGTCTTGTCAAAAGAGGATACAGTGTTCCTTCCACCACGATGATCCTGGCATCTTTAAGCTTACCAATCAGTTCAGAGGCGTAAGCGTCGCTCTTGTTAAGCACGCTCAGAATGCAATACTCCAAAACGCCTTTTCGCATCTGCGACTTAATGTTATCTGTATTATTCTCGTTCATGATCTCAAAATTTGATTAATAATATATTGATGGAATTAACGGCGTCCGCCATACCTGCGCAGGTTTTCCGCAGTGACGGGTAACCCGCGCATTTCCAGTTTTTCAGAAGCCGTACGTGCCTTGGGAACGGCAATCCATAATATAACATAGATCCAGAACCCTGCACTGCCAAGGAATAAGGCGACAACGGCAATTACGCGCATGAGAACGGTGTCTATATCAAAATAAGCTGCCAGACCGCTGCAGACACCACCTATCATGGAGTCGTCGGGGTCGCGGTAAAAACGTCTGCGCGGTCTCTGACCTACACCGTCGTATTTTTCGTACCCGTCCGCAGTAGCCGAATGGCGACGTGTTTTTTTGCCAGATTCGTTTTCTTCCGCAGAATCATTTGGGTACCCCAATTGTAAAATAACACGTTCAACAATGGCAATAGTGACTACCTCGCTTTTCCCTTTTGTATATTCATAAAAAAGTTCGGCAATGCGTTGTTCAACGTCTTCCATTACCTCTGAAGCCTCCCGGGTATCCATTTCACTACGGAAACGCTCCAGATACAGATCAAGCTTTTGGTAGGCATCTTCTTCAATTACAAAGCTGCTGCCTCCGATTCCGACATTTACTACTTTCTTCATTTGTATTGGTTTTTTTAGTATTTGTTTCTTGTTAGAATTTTACGCCGCAAAGATATATAAAATTTTTGATACCTTGTATAGCAAGGTACTGAATTTTTAATAAAATATGAGAAATTTCTTTTGCGATGGCGTATCTTTGTCGCATGGAGAGTATTAAAGAAATATTTAAGATCGGCCACGGGCCTTCAAGTTCACATACAATGGGTCCGAGGAAAGCGGCGTTGGTTTTCGGAGAGAAAAATCGTGAAGCGGAACGTTTTATTGTAACATTATATGGTAGCCTGGCAGCTACAGGAAAAGGTCACCTTACAGATCTGGCTATTATTTCGGCCTTTGAACCCAGACCTGTAGAGATCATATGGAATACAGATGTTATTCCCCGACCTCATCCCAATGGGATGGAATTCGCGGCTTATGACAACCGGGGCAACGAATTGGATCGATGGCTGACCTTCAGTATTGGAGGAGGCGATATTTCCGATACCGGCGTACGGAACAACAGGCATGTTATTTATCCTCTCAGAAATATGGCTGCCATCCTGGATTATTGCAAGAGTAACGGCATTCATTTCTGGGAATACGTTGCCCAATACGAAGACCGCGATATATGGGATTATCTGGCCACAGTATGGGATACTATGCAGCAAGCCATTCAGAGAGGGCTTGAAAACGAAGGCGTCCTGCCGGGTCCTCTTCATCTGGCGCGGAGAGCCACATCTTTTAATACGAAGGCCCAGGGATATAAAGGGTCCATGCAGCGACGGGCGCTTGCATTTTCCTATGCCCTTGCAGTTGCCGAAGAAAATGCTGCCGGAGGATTAATTGTCACGGCTCCCACCTGCGGGAGCTGCGGCGTGATACCTGCCGTCATGTATCTCGATAAAACTTGTTATTACTTTTCAGATAAGCGCATCATCAGAGCCCTGGCAACGGCCGGCCTGGTAGGGAACCTGATAAAAACGAATGCCTCTATTTCGGGTGCCGAGGTGGGATGCCAGGGAGAAGTGGGCTCTGCCTGCTCCATGGCCGCTGCCGCAGGGGTACAGCTTTTTGGAGGCAGTATTGCCCAGGTAGAATATGCTGCAAGCATGGGAATGGAACATTTTCTGGGTCTTACGTGCGATCCGGTTTGTGGCTTGGTCCAGATCCCCTGTATTGAAAGAAACGCCTTTGCGGCCACCCGGGCCATAGATGCCAATATGTATGCGTTATTGTCCGATGGGACACACAGGGTGAGCTTCGACAATGTTATCCAGGTAATGAAACAGACGGGGCACGATCTGCCATCTTTATATAAGGAAACATCTGCAGGGGGACTGGCTGTTTTGCACCATTGAAAATGTTTTCTTATTTTTACATAAAGATAAAACTATAATTAATATTTAATTTATTATGAGCCAAATAGTAACAGATGCGAACTTCAGTTCGGTGGTTTTAAAATCACCCATTCCCGTATTAGTGGATTTTTGGGCTACATGGTGCGGTCCCTGTCGTCAGATAGCCCCTGTTGTGGATGAAGTTTCTCAGGAATTCGAAGGAAAGGTTCTCGTATGTAAATGCGATGTGGATTCTTCTTCGGAAACTCCTGCCAAATATATGATACGCAGCATCCCAACCCTGCTTTTTTTCAAAAATGGCGAATTGGTGCACAAAATTGTAGGTGCCACCAACAAGCAGACCATTGTTGAAAAACTTAACTCTTTATTAAATTAAATGTTATGAAAAAAATCTTGTTCTCGCTGGCGCTCCTTTTGTGCATGAGTCTGACCGTTAATGCTCAAAGTAGTTTTGTGGTCAAGGCCGGATTGAATTTTAATAAACTGGAAGATATTAAGATCAACAATCTGGAACAATCCTGGAATTCACAGACCGGTTTTCATGCCGGAATTGGCGCTCAATACAGGATACCCCTTGTGGGACTGTCGTTCCAGCCAGAAATCCTTTACAGCCGTATGCGTACCGATGTTTTCGGGGAAGTGGGTTCTGAATCATACCATTTCCGTATAGATTATCTGGATGTTCCCATTAATGTGCAGTGGGGTATCAATATCCTTTTCCTGCGTCCGTATGTATTCGCTGCTCCTTATGTAAGATATGCCATCTCAAAAGGAGAATTTCTGGATCGGGTGGAGTGGGACGATCTCAACCGGTTCGATTACGGGTTAAGCCTGGGTGCCGGACTTGAGATCTGGAAATTGCAGATATCGGGCAAATACAGCTGGAGCTTCGGTAAGCTGGCCGATAACGGGTCCATTCATATAGATTCGGACAATTGGAAACTCGACGACGCCAACATGAGAGGATTTGAACTCTCTGTTGCGTTCCTTTTCTAGCCAATGCATGATTTCAATAAGATAAAGCTGTCTTTGCTCCCTCACTGGGAGGCTTTTGAAAACCTTTTCAAGACAGCTTTATCTTCTTCCTATACTCTTATATCTACCATTAACGCTTACTTGCTCAACAGACCGGGGAAGCAGTTGCGGCCTGTTTTAGCTATTCTTTCTGCCTATGTTTGCGGAACTCCGGGCCCTCTGACGCATGCCGTGGCAGCTGTGGCCGAGATGCTCCATACGGCCTCGTTACTTCATGATGACGTGGCAGACAACGCCGACACGCGTCGTGGAGGATGGAGTGTACAAAAACTTTTTGGAGCACAGGCATCCATCCTGCTCGGTGATTTCTGGTTTGCAAGGGCTTTTCAGCTATTACTCGATTATAAAGGAAGGGATTTGCTGCCGTTATATGCAGAAGCAATAAGGGGCTTGAGCGAAGGTGAATTGTACCAGATGGAGAAGGCTCAGACGCTCGACATAAATTGCGAAGAATACTATAATATATGTGCTGCCAAGACGGTTTCACTTTTCAAGGCCGCCATGGTTTCCGGGGCGCTTTCTGTCCCGGAGAAAGAGGCTGCCCGGCAAGCTGTTCCCGTTATTGAGCAGATTGCATATCATATGGGTATGGCCTTCCAGATAAGGGACGACATGCTGGATTACCGGCCCGAGATCAGTTCGGGGAAACCGGCTTATATAGACATCTCTGAATCTAAAATTACCCTTCCGCTGCTGGGGGCCCTGGAACAGGCAGGAGACAAAAAAAACAGGCCATTGGTTGCCGAATGGATAAGACAGACGGTAGCGGGAAGCAATCTGGCCCTGCAGCAGATTATTCAATTTGTTGATACCTATAATGGGATGGAATACGCTCACCGGATCTGCATGCAACATACAGATAAAGCCGATGAGTTGATCAACCGGCTGCCTCCGTCTGAATGGCGGGATTGTCTACTGCAAATTTCAGATACGTTATAGCTTTCCCCTGTGCCAGAAAATGGCTTTCATAATAGGTTCTTACAGAAAGAATCTCATGGGCGGGCACTTCTCCGCTTCGATATATATCCGGGATTGCCTCCAGGATTCTCATATCTTCCCGTTGCTGTACCACCTCTTTAGTGTAATCAAATAATTCCCGGCTGTCCGTTTTCAGATGAATGACTGCTTCCGGCTTCAGGAAGGCCTTGTATTTGTTCAAAAAGGGAGGGGCCGTTAGTCTTTTGTTTTCTCTCTTGGGCTGAGGATCGGGGAATGTGATCCAAATCTCCGAGACTTCTCCCGGGCCAAAAAAACTTTCAATAAACTCTATACGTCCGCGGACAAATGCAACGTTGGAACGATGTTCTTCAAGAGCCGTTCTGGCTCCGCGCCATAACCGGGCTCCTTTTATATCCATGCCAAGAAAATTCATGTCCTCATGCAGTGCGGCCAGGGCCAGTGTATATTCTCCCTTTCCGCAACCCAATTCCAGGACAATAGGATGATTGTTGCCGAATACATGCTCTCCCCAGCGCCCTTTCAGTTCATAATCCCGATGAAAGATCTCATCAAAAGAAGGTTGATAGAGGTTGTGGAAATTTTTATTTTCTTCAAATCTGCGAAGCTTATCTTTTCCCATGTATCAATCAGATATTTTTTCTATAAGCAAACCTGCGGAGGTCACTCCTTCCAGAAGGCTCCGTGGCATATTGTGGAATAACCGCCATTGGACGGGATCTCCCGGATGCATCACCAGCGAATCACGGAGAACAAAACGGTAATCGTTGTAAAGTCCCGAAGAAATGACGGACGATCCGGCGAGCGGAAGCCAGAATGTATCGGAGAGGAAGGCGGTTTGGATTTTTAATGATAAATATTGGTAGTTATAATCCCGGGTCAGGCGTAAGTCCAGCAGTAAACGCCATATGGCGGAATCTCTGGGCGTAAGCGTCAGTTCAACAGGTCGTGCTTTTTCCCATCCCCCCGCGGGCAGAAAGGATTGCTCCTGATAGGAATCAGGCAGAGAGCAGGCATTTAGGGCTGGCAACAAAAAGAATAAAAGGAAAACACAGATACTTCTATTTTTGCTGAGGCTGACCATTGTTTTTTCGTCCCGGTTTCTTGCGTTTGTTTTTGGCTTGTTTGTCAAAACGGGTAATGCTGTCTTCTCCGGCGGCCGATTTGAATCCGTTATCTTCATGATTGTTGTTGGGTCGTGTCAGCAGAGAGGGGACCTTTTCACCTTTTTTATTGGCAGCCAGCATTTCCTTTACATTTTGAACATCTACCGGCTGCATGTTAGTCATGCTGTGCGGATCGTAACTGAACCACATGATCCCTTTAAGAACGTCGGTCTTTACAAGATAAACAGGTCCGTCTTCAGTCTCAATAGGATGGTTGACAGTGGGCATTTCTTTGTGGGCATCCATGTAGACAGCCGTTTCAAAATTAATGCAGCATTTAAGTTTGGAACACTGTCCGGCCAGTTTCTGAGGATTCAGGGAAAGATCCTGAATCCTGGCCGCCTGGGTCGTAATTGAATTGAAATCGGCCATCCAGCGGCTGCAACACAACTCCTGGCCGCAAACACCCAGTCCCCCAATCAGACCGGCTTCCTGTCTGGCCCCGAATTGACGCATCTCTATTCTAATGGCGAATTCGGAGGCAAATAACTTGATTAGCCGACGGAAATCAACGCGCTCATCTGCAATATAATAAAAAATGGCTTTGGATCCGTCACCCTGAAATTCCACATCGCCAATCTTCATTTGAAGTCCTTCATCGGCAGCAATCTGCCGGGAACGGATCATAACATGATGTTCCCTGGCAATAGCCTCCTGCCATTTTTCCATATCAAGGAGTTTGGCTTTGCGGTAGATTTTTTTGAATTCGTAGGTCTCCGGGTTAATATGTCTTCTGACCATTTGTTTGGCCACGGCAGATCCGTCCAGATTAATGATACCTATGTCGTGTCCGGTGGTCGCTTCAACGGCAACAATATCCCCAACGGCCAGCTGTAGTCCCGAGGTGTTGCGGAAATATCCCTTATGGGTATTTTTGAAACGGATTTCGAAGATATCGGAATATTTACCGGGGGGAAAACCTTCAAGCCAGTCGAAAGTAGCCAGTTTGCAACAACTGTATATCATCTTGCAATTGAGGTCTCCCTGCGGAATCCGTTCTACGGTACAGCCCCGGGAACAGTCCCATTGTAATGTTGAATCTTCCATCTGATCAATAATCTACTTTTGCAAAGATACGAAAAAGAAGAAAGCAAGGGAACAAAACAGCGGACGGGCGTTTACATTACGTTCTATTTGCTCGGGGATAGCATTTAACTGCTCGTAGGCTTTCGGGAAAAAATCACTGTTCATGTGTGCAATCCGTGGCGTTGCAACGATCTGTTGCTCCCGGTCCAGCCTTACCTGATCCGGCAGATCTAAAGAGATCATAAAATATTCACGAAGCAGACGTAAGGACTGATTGACAAAATTTTTCTGGTATTCCCGGCTTCTGACGGCCATATCTTCGGCCCAGTCCAGCACAAGGGAAGCTTTTCCCGCAAGACACAAATCCAAAAGCTCTTCTATGTCCCGGATACTCTCTTTATCAGGCGCTTTAAGATGGCCCGGGGGCACCGGAATATTCATGCACCGGCTGCGGATGGTAGGGAGCAAAAGGTACGGATGTTCGCTTACAAGAAAAAAATAAGTCCCGGCAGGCGGTTCTTCCAGGATCTTTAACAGTTTATTGCCCGCAGGAAGGTTCATCCGTTCCGGTAGCCAGATGATCATAACCTTTACCGAACTTTCAAAAGGTTTGAACTGAAGTTTTCTGAGCATCGCTTCTGCTTCGGCTACACTTATTGTTCCCTGCTTATTCTCAATATCCAGCATATTGTACCAGTCCTGTTCGGTAAGCCCCGGATTATTAAGGCAGGCTTCCCGCCAAAGTTCAATAAAGTCATCCGTGACCGGTGGCCTGGAGCCCGTCATTCCTTTGGGTTTGTTAACGGGAACGGCAAAATGAATGTCGGGATGAATAAGTTTTGTTGTTTTTGCACAGGCCGGGCAGATACCGCACGGTGTCTGATCTACCGTGTTTTTATTGGTGCAGTGGAGGTATTGAGCAAGAGAAAGGGCTAACGGTAAAGCACCGGAGCCCTCTTCTCCACAAAATAATATGGCGTGAGACAATCTGTCTATTCGCACTTCAATTCCGTTTTAATTTTATATTCGGCAATGGATTTAAAATTGGGGTCATTCAGGATTTTGTGATAATAGGTGCATGCACTGGCTTTATCTCCAAGACCTTCATAAACAACAGCCATACGGTAAAATGAGTTGTTGATGTCTTTGGCGGAAGGATTGTCGGCCACCACTTTTTCCCAGGCCTTAAGGGCTTCCGGGTATTTTTTAAGCTCAATGGCGGCTAGGCCGATAAGTTTATAGGCCTGAACGTTATCGGTTTCATCTGCCGCTTTCTGAGCGGCTTCGTAAGTGCCGGCCCAATCTTTAGATTTCTGCGCGCTCACAGCACGCTTCAAAAAGATAGATCCCAACAGCTTACGGGCATTATCTTCCTGCCCGAACTCTTTGGCTTTCTCAAAAGCAGCTAACGCATCGTCTTCTTTCCCTAAATTGGCAGAAGCCTGACCAATGCGCAGATAAGCCGCTCCGTTCTGAGGATCGAAATCCAGTACCTTCTTATAGTTTTCAAGCGCTGCGGCAAAATCTTTTGCATTGAATGCATCGCTTGCCATGATATTATAAATTTTAGAAGCAACATCCCTGGCCTCGGTAACAATTCCGGTCTCATCGTTATATTCCTGAGCGGTTTTGGTTGCTTTTTCCAAAACCGAAAGAGCTTCGGCGCTGTTTTTTGCGGCAGCCAGTTCTTTAGCCTGACGAAAGTAAAGCTGGGGAATGAGATTTTTGCAGTCGGTGACAACCGAAACGCCCTCTTCTCCCAATGCCGTTGCCAGTTCAAGGGCACGTGTCAGATTTTCCAAAGCAACGGGATAATTTCCTTCTTGTGCTGCAGTGGCACCATTGTTGTAGGCCTCAATGGCTGCGTTAATATCTTGCGCCTGTGCGGTACCGAGTGAGATTACCAATAAGATTGCTGTGGCAAATAGAGTTTTGATTTTGTTCATCTGGATTAAGTTTATATATGATTGTTAACGATTTCCATAGAAACACAAAGGTAAATGTTTTTTTATACCTTTGCAATTGCAGATAGTATAAAATGTGCCCTATGAAGTATCGTTTTTTATTGACGGCCGTTTTTTTCATTTGTTCGAATATTTGCACTGTATCTGCAACCTCCGGTTCTCCGGTTCCTGTCGATCCTCTTTTTCGCACCGGAACTCTTTCGAACGGACTGACTTATTATATCAGGTATAACAACCTTCCGGGAGATCACCTTCATTTTGTTTTGGTACAGAAACCCAATACCCGCCCGTTCTTCCATCAGGTATTAAATGCTTCTGAATCTGAGGTTCGCAACGGTCTTGTGATGATTGCCAATGCGCTCCGGGAACAGCGGATTACGGCCCCGAATCAGTACCGCCCGCATCTTCAGGGTATTATTGTTGTAGGACCGGTTAATCCCGACTCCACGGAACGGGTGCTAAACAGGATGTTGAGTGAACTGCCTGCCTCGGTGGATGTTTTAAAAGCGCAGGATGTTCCCCGGAGTATAGATTCGGCTATTGCCGCACGTCTCTTTACTGCCCGGCCGCTTCCTCCTTTTCTGCAGAACGGATTTCCGGTAGTGGGGATCAGGTATCCGCTGCCGTCTCTTTCACGTGAACAGCGTAACGGAAGCGAGTATTATGTTATGGATTTTTTACGTTACGTCCTTTTGTACACGGCCAGAGGCCGTCTTTCTCCCCCGGCAGGAGCAGACCTGTCCGATGGTTTTGTTTGGGAATCAACGGCTTTGCCGGGAAGAGAAGGCGAAATATTCTGTGATCTGGCCGGAATGTGTATTCAAATGGCCAGGGAAGGGATTACCCGGGAAGAATTCCTGCTGGCCGCCCGGGCCTACCTCAGGAAAGCCGAATGGGACTATCTGAACAGAAATTCACGTACGCATGAATACTATATAAATCAATGTATTGAACAATTCTTTGGCGGGTTCCCCATGCCTTCTGCAGAGTGGAAATACCGGTTTATAAAAGAAATGGTTCCATACGTTTCTGAATATCATGCCAATCGTTTTATTAAAGGTATATTGTACGGTGCGTCGCCTGTCCCTGAAATCAGACAGGCGGTTACCTCGGCCGACAGTCTCCTGAAACCCGTACTGTTTCTCCCCGGAGAATTAATGGAAGAACGGGATCGGCTTACCGGACGCATCTCCGCAATGCTTTTTCCATATAACGATACCGAGCTGACAGAATTGACCGCCAGGGTACTGGACATTGAACTCAGGCTGCAGCTGGATAGTCTGGAGCGGAACCGGGTGGAAAAAAGAATTGACACAGACAGTCTCAGGGTGCTTCTGGAACAGGCCCGTCACAGTACAACTATTGGAAAAATCAAAGAAAATGAGCCTGTTACGGAACCGGCACACCCTGTTCCGTCGGGCAGGGTAGAGCGAAGGGTGTCTCCCGACGGGCAGGGCGTTTCCATATGGCAGCTTTCGGGAGGGTCTCTTTTATACATACGTCCCGATACATTATCACGCGGAAAAGTCTGCTTTGCTGCAGTAGAAAGGGCGCCAGAGTTCCTGATGCCTTTTATTCCCCGTGAGGTCTTTCGCAAAGGCAACGGACCTCTCGACTGGAGTATGACCCCAGGAGGCCTTGTGCTTACGGGTGAGACCTCCCCGGTGTATCTCGAATCTTTTCTAAAAGCATCATCACGTCAGGTATATGAGTTACTGGACGATCCCTCCCGCATTACGGCTTTTTGGAAAGAACGGGAACAACAAATGGAATCGGCCAGGGAATTGTCCCGTACCATTTTGCTCGATTCCCTCGGTGCCCTGCTATACGACAGGCGCAACCCGGGAATGCCATCCGTTCCGGGAGGGTTTGATTTTATCTGTACCGGAGATATTTCTCTCGATTCACTGGAATTATATGCCGGGCGGTATCTGGCCGGCATGCCCAATAAAGAAATACGTCCCCGGCAGACTTTTCCCCGCAGCGAAGGTGTCCGCCGAGGAATACATGAAAGTATAATCCCTTTTCCCAATCCGGCCGGAGAAAGTAAATTCGCCAGGGTTTATTCGGGACCGTGCCCCTATACACTGGAGCAACACGTCCTTCTGCGTTTACTGGAACGCCTTGTTGCAGATGCTACAGATCATTCGGCCTGGGTAGAAACATCTCTGGAATTCCGTCCCCGCGGACACTATTATTTTTACACAGGTTTTGCAGTTCCTGCATCCGACGCCGCTTACAACAGGCATCAATTCGATCAGGTTCTGACCAATCTGGCTGCTTACGGTCCTACGGAAGAACAGCTGGGCAAAGCAAAAAAGGCATTACTGGTAGAATACCGGGAAAATCTCCCTAAACCTGAGTTCCATTGCCATACGCTCATCCGGTACAGTCAAAGCGGGCGGGATTTTATGACCGGCTATGAACCGCTGCTGCAACAGACAGACAGCGCCATAATCCGCGATTTTGTCAGACAGATCCTTGAGTTTGGAAATTCATTTACCGTTGAACTCAGCGGTGCAACAAATTACCCGACAGAAGCGTCTTATTCAAAAAATCCGTAAATTGCACCCCCATTTGGAATTTTAAATTTTTATAACTTATGTCACGTACCATACGATTAGCAGCATTCATAGGACTTTCCTTCCTGTTGAGCGGCTGTATTACAAAGAATGACGAAGTTCTGGTTACTCCATATACTAAAGTTGATTTTACATCCGGTACCGAAACCAAATCTTTTGATATTTCCTCCAATTTTCTCTGGACAATAGAAATGGCCGATACCTGGATAAATATTAACCCGTTAAAAGGATACGGAGATAAAAGTATATCTGTGACCGTTTCGGCAAACACCAGTCTTGAGTCCAGGCAAACTTCCTTTTTTATTGTGGGTGAACAGACGCGCCGTGAAATAACCGTTACCCAGGCTGGAGAGGCCCCGACACTTTCTCTTGATGCCACGCAGAAAAGTGTCAGGGCGTCTGGCGATACCGTGTCGGTTGGGGTGACAACCAATCTGGAACTGACCATTACTTCCGAGGTCAGCTGGATCTCTTATATTGAAACGCATACCATAATCGGTAAACGCTATGTATTGAACGTAAGTCCCAATACCACATTGCAGGAAAGAACCGGACGGGTGGAGTTCAAACAAAAGAACGGAACGCTGTCGGCTCTCCTGACCATTGTTCAAAGCGGTGAGGCTCCGGCCGTACAGGTAGATAAGGAAACGGTTTCTGCTCCGTACAGCGGGGGAGAGTACAGCGTGAACGTTACTTCCAATATTTCCTGGCAGGCCACTTCTTCGGCCTCGTGGCTCCATTTTACGGGAACCCGCCTGATGGAAACATCTGCCTGCCTTTTTGTGCTTGACACGAATGCACGGGTAGAACCCCGGGAGGCGAAAATCACTATCAGAGCTACCGACTATCCTTCCCTTCAACCCGCCGTTGTAACGGTTTCGCAGGAAGGTGCCGCAGCCTCGGCCACCATTACCCCGCAGGTGCTCAATGACGTTCCCGCCGCCGGCGGACCTTATACATTGAACGTTGAGGCTAATTTCGATTGGGAGGTAGATGCCACGGCAACAGCAGACTGGGTCACACAAATCACTCCCGTTACCGGGAAGCTGAATTTCAGTATTACCGCTAACCAGGACGTGGAACCCAGATCTACCACTTTTAAGATTAAACAGAAAAATGGTACTTATTCAAAAATGGTTACCGTAAACCAGCTGGCCGGTGAAAGTAAAGTGATCCTGCCCGATCAGGAAAATATGCCCAAGGCGACTGCTGCGGGTGGTTTGCTTAATGTTCCCGTTACTTCAAATATAGAATGGAAGGCCACCGTTTCTCAGACCTGGCTCTCGGTTGTGGAAACGAAAGGCTTGCATACCAGTACTGTGGTGTTGTCGGTACAACCCAACCAGGCCATTGCCGAACGAATAGCCCTGCTTATTATTACTACACAGGAAACACCGGCAAAAGTTTATACAAGGATCATAAGACAAAGCGGAGCCTCGGCTTTCATAACCATTACTCCCGACACACTTGATGTCCAGGCGGCCGGCGGAACCTGTTCCATGGATGTTGAATCCAATATCGAGTGGACTATCAATTCACAGCCTTCGTGGGTGGGATCCATGACCATTACACCTGTATCCGATATTAAAAAAACAGTTACGTTCAGTGTGTTGGCCAATACACAAACCGCCGCCCGTTCTTCCAAAATAGAACTGATAAGGGTAAGCGGCTCGCTCAAATCGTCCATGGTGATCAATCAAAAAGGCGAGACACCGTATGTGAACGCCGAGATTTCCACGTCCCAGCCGCTGAGCAACGAAGGAGATACCTTCTCGCTGACTGTAAATTCAAATGTCAATACAGATTATTATATAGTAGGATCCCCTTCGTGGATCACATTGGCCGGGAAAGTGACCGAGGACAGGACAAGTACCTATTCGTTTGCTGTTTCGCCCGTCCCGTCACTCAGTTCGCGTGCAGCCACTCTCTATGTCCGAGACGTGACAACACAGCAGGTGTACAAGAGCTTTACCGTAACCCAGAAAGGCGCACGCATTGCCCAAAAAGACAGTCTGGCCCTGGTGCGGTTTTATCATAATACAGACGGAGGCAATTGGAGGGATGCTTATCTCTGGAACCTTCAACTTCCGGTCACATCCTGGCCGGGTGTTACGCTCGAAGCCGAGACAGCTATACGGAATGGAGCGCGACATGTTAAAAAACTCTTATTATCCGATGCCCGTTTGAGCGGAGCCATTGGAGACGGTCTTTCTCAGAACGATCCCCTGTCCGATCTGACCTATGTTGAGTCCATAGACCTCTCGAGTAACAGCGGACTGAGCGGATGGCTTCCCAAGTCGTGGAAAAACCTGAACAACCTGGAGACACTGGATTTGGAGAATTGCTCCATTACCAACTACCTGGTATTCGGATACAATATACCCAAAGAATACGGGACCGGATTAAAGAACCTTACTACCTTTATTATTAAGAATAATCTTCTTAACGATACCATTCCGGCCGAAGTAGTGGCACATCCTCACTTCGGGGATTGGAAATTTGCCGAGAACATGCAGGAGCAGAAAGGGTCCAATGAATTGTATCTGCCGTAAGAGTTTCCAACAAGTTTTGAACAAAAAAAGTTTTGCGGTTTCAAATAATCGTATAACTTTGCAATAATTATATACCATAAATAGGTCTTGTAAATATACTGTGCGACTTCAAGTGATATTTAATAACTTTTAATTCTTTTTGTTTAACTTAAAAATTTTAATGCATGAAAAAATTTTTGAAATGGAGTGCAGCCTTTCTGTTACTGGGTGTACTCGCCGTAGGCTGTATTAAAAATGAGCCTAGTACCGGCATAGAAGCCATGCGTAATGCAAAAGCAGCCTTGCTTACTGCAAACGCCGAGCTTGTAAGGGCCAAAGTACAGGTAGAGGCAGCCAATGCTGCTTTGATCCAGGCTCAGGCTACCCTTAAATTAGCAGAAGCTGAACGCGTTAAAGCACAAGCCCAGATTGACCTGGCTTATGCGGACCTGGTTAAGGCTAAAGCTGAACGTGAAAGAGCCGAAACCGAGATCATGAAAGAAGAATGGGATCTCAAGGTTCAGGAACTGGAACTTCAACTTCAGGAACTTGAAGCCCAGGTACAGGCTTCCATTCAGGGTTATCAACTGGCTATCCAGATGATGCAGACAGAAATGGTTAAAGCACAACAGGCATACGAAGAAGCTCTTGCCGATTTCGAAGCCTGGAAGCGCGAACATGCTGCCCAACTGGCAGAAGAGCTCATTGACAGCCTGAACGCCATTGTGTTCCAGATTCAGGGTGTTATGAGGGATATTGCTGAAGCTCAGGTTGACCTGAACGTTGCTTATGCCGCTTATGACTATTATGTAAATGTTACTTATCCCGAAGCTACTGAAGGTGTAATTCTTCAACTGCAACAGGAAAAGAGAAGACTGACCTGCCAGATTGAATACCTGGAAGGCCTGGTTGCCGCTTATACCGCAATGTATGAAGAATACCACGGTGACTTTGATGCTTTCATTGCCGGTCTTCAGGCACAGATCAACGAATGGCAGGCTACCGCCGCCGAACAGGAACTGGCCCAGCTGCAACTGAAGAAAGAAATGATTGACCTCGATGCCGAGGTTATAGCCGCTGCTTATGCTGCCTTTACCGATCCTTCCTATAGCTTCTCTACTACCGCATGGAGCGATCCCGTTGACGACATGTACATTCACGTGAAAAGTGGCGTTTACAAAGTCGCAAACAAATCACTTCCCGGCATGCTCAATACGTTAGCTCGCGATATTGAAGTTATTGAAGACACCAGGGCTCAGTTTGAAGGTCAGGGCGTTGAAGACGTAGCCGTTACCCGCGCTGCCTACCAAAAGAACGCTAACGATGCTGCTAAGGCTTACAAGGACAACTGGACCGAATGGCAGACCAAGTATGCAGGAACGAAACTGGGAACCGGATCTCTTTACACTGCCTGGAAAACCTCTTACGATTCCTATATTGCCGCGTTGGCTACCTATACCAATAACTTCAAAGCTTACAAATGGGATTACTTAAGAGCCGAAGAGTTGATTGACCTCTATATGGAAGGCCTTGACGGCACGCTGGTTGACGGTGTGTTAAATAATTATTTCGGAAACGGACAATTGTCAGAAGTATTGGGTGGTATCTATTTCAATGCTACCAACCTGCTGAACTTCATTGTTGGCGGAAATACTGCTTTACTGAACGCTTTGGAATCCTTCCTGGTTTACATGGCTACCGTAGATGCTATGAATGATATTGTTACCGAACTTAAGAGCATTATGGACGGGACCCATTCAAAGGGATATCCTGCTTTCTGGGACATTGCCACCGCTTGTTCTTTCACCAAAACGGCTGTTGACAACGAACTCAGACCTCAGGATAATGAAGTGATGCGCAGCATCTATACAGAAGAAGCCGGCAAGGACATTACCGCCCTTACCGAACGTGACTGGCATACCTGGCTGTTCCTCTATTGGTTATTCGAAAACAGAACCCTTGAAGCCGGACTCGAAGGCTTTGGTACTATCTTTACAATCAATCCTGCTCCTTATACCGATGCCGGTCTGCAGGTTCTGAATGACTTCTTCAGCTCCGTTAAACCCGGTACTGTTACCGTTCCCGGTGTTCCCGACGTAGTTGATGGAGAGACCTATGCCGAAATACTTAACTGGCCCGCATACGATAACAAAGCCGAACTGGCATGGAAGAATGCTGTTACAAGACTTGGCACACTGGAAACCCTTATGTTCGATCCTTACGATCGCGTTTGGAGCTGGACATATAAGACCAACAACCCGCCTGACTTTGTACTGGACGAAAGAAACCCGGCTCATATTAAGAGCATCAATGTATCTCCCACTTTCTACACTCCTCCTACCTATCCCGACGTAACTCCTGTTGACGTCAATGAATTCTATTTCAGAATAGAAGATCATACCACCTATTATCCTTCTCTGGAAATGGATGTTACCTACTTTGGTGAAGACTGCGACCTGTACGTATCTTACGCTGCTCTGAAGGGTGCCGGAGAATATTGCGGTGCAGAAACGAGTGACTGGGTTGGTGATATGCTTCTGTGGTACTATGCAACCGATACACACGGAAAGGGACACTACTTCTATGCTCTTAAACAACAAAGAATTCTTGATGCATTCGAAGCTGCTTATAACCACGTTGTAAACGGGGACTATGCTGCTTTGCAGGCTACTTTGGAAGAGGCATACGAAAGCTTCAATGTTATTTACTTAGGTAAGTATCAGGCATGGCAGGATCTCATGAGCCAATATATGACTAAATTTGCCGAATACAACTATATTGTAAATGCCTATCTGCCTCAGCTCCAGATCTGGATTAACGAGTATGTTGGTCTGATCACAGAAGCCAAGGATGCCCATACCTCCAGTGACGAAGCTATTGTTGGTCTTACCGAAATTCTGGAAGCTGCCGAGCAGGATCTGCTTGCTGCTAAACAGGAAATGACGGAAATCGACACCATTATTGCTAACTGGGAAGCCGGTTACGGATTATACGTTGGCAGCTCGGACTTCTGGCCTGCCATGGCAGATGCCGAACTGGGTCGCCACCGTCCCGATTACAATAATTTCTATCAACAATACAGATCATTCGTAAGGAATTTCATTGCCGATCAATCCGCAAGATATGCAGCTGAAATTGATGTTGTCCTTCTTGAAATTGAAAACCTGTACGATGTACTGGCAGTACTTGAAGCTCAGAGAGCTGCCCTTGTTGCTTCCATCGAATAATAAGAATTGCTTATAATGGTTAAAAAACTTAGCATATTTCTAATAGCTGTTCTTACGGTTGCGTCTTTAGGGGCGCAACCGGCGGAACGCTCTGGAAGTGCGATGTATGCTCCACGTGCGGGACAGTTTCAAGTGTCGGCGGTGTTGGGAAGTGGTCTGTTCTTCGAGACAGAAAACCTCAATTACCTGTTGCCCGATTACATGCCGAGTTCAGAATTAGGTCTGGACCCGACTGTTGCGGGACCGGGTAAGTACCTGCAGATGGGCAGTCTGAACAACAATTCAGTTGCCAATATTGCGGGTATCCAGGGGAAATACTTCGTGACCAACCGCTTTGCGCTGAACGCCATGTTTGCTATGCAAATTGACGTTACCCCGGAGCGTGACTACATTGAGGGCGTTGTAATGGATGAAAGTGTTTTAGAATCTTCCGGTTATGTACTTAACCAGGGAGGCGTACAGTGGGTTGAGGGCCGGCTGACCAATAAATACCTGGTAAATGTTGGCGCAGACTATTACTTCAACAACTGTAACGGACGCTTATTCCCTTACATTGGCGTTCTCGGCGGTTTCCAACACGCAAGAATTCAGGCTTACCTGCCTTACACCGGAATTGAAATTCCTGTGGAAGAAGGCGATCTGGATCCCATTGAACTCTATGCATTGGATAATCGTGCAGGCGAAGCATACGCAATTTCCGGAGCAATTACGGCCGGGGTAGAATATAACTTTCTGCCGGGCATGAACATTGCTCTTGAGGTACGCCCTTTCAATTATACTTATGCGGCTATCCGGATGTATGCAGACGGGCAGGAATACAATGCATATGAAATGCAGTTTAAATTCTTTGCCTTCCCGCAACTAAAGATCGGATTCCGTTTCTAGCAATAATTGAATAGTATGAATGAAACCGTCCTATACAGGGCGGTTTTTTTATTACCTTTGCAAACATTAATTTCTGGACTATGAAAAGAACATTGTTTTTTATCACCCTGCTGGTTCTCACCTTATCCTGTACTTCAAAAACAGAGGCTCCCAAGCTGGATCTTACCCTCACTCCTCCCTTGAAAGAGAATGTAGCAATTAAAGAATTTATTACCGAAACACAAGCCAATGTCAATGAACTGGCTGTTCAATGCGTTACCATGAATAAGAAAGCAGAGGCTTTCCGCCAGGTGGCTTTCGATTCCCTTTCCGCTGCCAAACAGACCAAGCTTGTTCAACTGGACCACGATTACGTACAAATGTGGTATGAACATAATGTTTTTTTGACCGCTCAATCTGTAAAAATGATGGGATTTCTGCAGGATGCAAAAATTTCGCTCGATGCTACAGTAGAACTGAGCAAAGCCATGACAGCCATTACACTTTTTGTACAGGATTTGAAGAACAAATACGGAGAAGATCTTAAACTCGATCCATATGCGCCTGAGACTCTTCCCGTTCAACCCGCAGAGACCGTACAGGACACCGTTCAGACGACTACTTTGTGAATAAACTGGGAGATAGTCTTATTGTTTCAGGTCAGGTTCTTTCCGAATGCTTTTGCTGCGATCTGTCTGCATGCAAAGGCATTTGCTGCGTAGAAGGAGATAGCGGAGCCCCGTTGACCGCAGAAGAATGCACTCTTCTTGAGCAGGAGTGGCCTACGTATGCTCCTTATATGCAAAAAAACGGTATCCGGTCAATTGAAAAACTGGGTGCCTGGGTTACCGACTGTGAAGGTGATAGTGTGACACCGCTCATTGACGGGAAAGAATGTGCCTATGCTTTTTTTGAAAACGGGATCTGCTGTTGCGCCATAGAAAGAGCCTGGAGTAAAGGGGAGACCTCTTTTCGCAAACCCATATCGTGCTGGCTGTATCCTGTTCGTGTCCAGAAACTGGCCAACAATACTATTGCACTGAACTATCATGAATGGCATTTGTGTCAGGCTGCCTGCGGGAAAGGGGAACAGCTGAAGCTTCGTGTTTTTGAGTTTTTACGCGAACCCCTGATCCATTGTTTTGGTGAAGAGACCTATAAGGCTATTCAGGAAGCAGCAGACAATCCCGGATAATAGAATCTGCCGTAAAAAGATTATGAAGGGGTATCGCCAGGCGGTCTCCTTCTTTTTTTAATTTCCCCAATTGCAAAAAAGGTGTTGCCTGTTCCAGAAGCCGGGTATGGTTCCGGTCACCGGCCTTCTCCCGAAACGCCTGTAAATCCATTCCTTTTGCAGTTCTTAGCCCTAACATAATTAATTCATTAAACACGTCGTATGGAGAGAGCCGGTCGTAACTGCGAACCGGCTTTTTGCCCGAGATGCCTGTAATATAGTGGTTAATATCGGCCTTGTTCCAGTACCTGTCGTGACCGTTAAACGAATGAGCAGACGGGCCCAGGCCCAGGTAAGGTATTCGTTGCCAGTATGCGCTGTTGTGACGGGCTTCTGCGCCGGGTAAGGAAAAACTGGATATTTCATATTGCACGTAACCGTTTTCCTGCAGGATTTTTTGGAGCATGGCATATTGTGCTGCACAGTCTTCTTCAGGAAGCATTTTTTGTTTTTCTGCCCAGGCTAAGCCCGGTTCGAGACTTAACTGATAGGCAGAGATATGTTCCGGCTTTAAATGGAGCGCCCGGTGCAGGGTGTCTTCCCAAATACTGAGGGTGAGATTTGGGAATCCAAAGATCAGGTCTATACTAATATTACTAAAACCGGCCATACGGGCTGTGTAGAACGAATCCAGGGCTTCCTGTGCAGAATGCCGGCGGCGCATCTCTTGCAGGATAGGATCGTAAAAAGACTGGATTCCAATGCTCAGCCTGTTAATACCGCCGGTTAACAATGTTCGGCAATATTCTGCCGTAAGATCGGACGGGTTGGCTTCCACAGTGATTTCGTCCGTCTCCAGGCCGCAAACAGCCAGGTCTGAACAGAAAATGGAACAGAGATCAACAAGTGCTGATGCAGGGCAAAGACTTGGCGTACCCCCACCAAAATAAACAGTATGGTGCGGGAACCCGGGTTCACCGCGCCATACTGTCAGCCAGTTTTCTTTTTCCAGTGTCCATTCGTTACGAACAGCCTCCAGTAGCAGAGGCATTTTGCCGGTTTGGATGCTGGAGTAGAAATTACAATAGGAGCAGAACCTCCTGCAAAAAGGTATGTGTACGTATATCAACGCAGGAGCAGGTCGGCGGCACCTATTTTACCGTCTGTTGTATAGACTTCTGCCGTATAAACACCTTTGCTGAAAGTGACACCGGAGAAATAGATGCAGAATTCCACTTCATCTCCCTGATAATCAATCTCGCGAACGGCAGAGTATATAAGCTGTTCTCCGGCGGCATTGAATACACCCTGGTCAGGATTGGTAAGCAGGATTCCGTCAGGACCTTTTATGCGCAGGTAAATATTCCTGGGACCTTTTGGTGCGATGGAATTTTCAATGAGGCTGCCACAGAATTTCAGTTTCTCAATACGGCTGGAACGTTCAGATTCTTTTCCGCTTTCTGTTATACCGGCCATTACAAAATTTCTCCCTTTTATTTGGGAACCAATTTCAACCTGTTTGGCATAGGTGTCTGTGGTGGTGCGGAGTTCTTCGTATTGTTGTGTGGCCTTGGAGGCTTCTTCCCGCGCCTGTGAAGCATCTTCCCTTAACGCAATATTAAGCGTGTTGAGCGAATCTATCTGGTGAATGTAGCTACGCATAATGCTGCGCAGGGTCCCCAGTTCTTTTTCGTATTGACGAATGCTGGCCCGGTTTGTGGCTTCGGTTTTGTTAATACGCTCGATCAGCAGATCGATTTTTTCACGTTCCTCTGTTAACCGTGCATTTAACGTATCATTTGTGGTGCTTAATGAATCGTATTCTGCACGCAGTTGAACCATTTGGTCGGTAAGTTCCTGTTTTTCCATGGTAAGTTCTTTGACCATGGAGCTACGGTCAAACCAGATCCAGGCAAGAGCTCCCAGGAGCAGGATTGCAACAGCTCCCAGAATAATGACGACGGTTTTGAGATTCTTTTCCATATTGTTGATTATTTATGCTATATTAACACAAAAGTAGTAAAAAACGCCTACATTTGTTCCATATAGGTAAATCATAATAAAATGAATGCGTTTAACGTTGGAAAATATCTGGTAAGAGTAGTAAAATTCATTGTTTTTTATTCAGTTCTTATTCTTATAATGCTGGCGATCGTTTATTTTACAAGCGATCATTCCGTGTCATTTCGTGAATTTCTCCTGCCTGAGTCCGGGAATAATCTGAAGAATATGATTATTCTTATTGTCGCTTTCTCTGCTGTGTATCCCTTCATTGGATTTGGCAAACGCGAAGTGCACATGAACCGTTCTTTTGATAAGGATAAAGAAGTTGTAACAGGCATGGTTACTGATATGGGCTATGTGTTGGTATCGGATAACGACAACAAACTGGTATTCAAATCAAAACGCATTATTACCAGGATTTTTCGCGTTTTTGAAGATAAAATTGTCATTGACTATTCAGACAATCCCCTGCTTGTTACCGGATTGCGCAGAGATATAATGCGTATTTCCCAGCATATTCAGTATCATTTCCGCAGGATGGAAGACTGATCTGTTCAGAAGAACAGGCAATAAATTACCACGACTGTAAAACCAAGGCACAGAATGCTTGAATAAGCGAGAGAAATTACCCGCAAAGCAGGCAGTATTTTTGATGTGCTCAGTCCAATGCTGTGGAAAGCAGACCAGAAGCCGTGGTTGATATGCAGCCAAAGGGCGGCAAACCATATCAGGTAGCAGACTGCAATCCACGGAGTTCCCAATTCACGGGTTACCAGCAGGTATCCGTTCTGAGGTTCCCTGCCCATGAAATCCTGCCATTGCATATTCACCCAGAAATGAGACAGATGTATCCCCAGTACTCCGAGGATTATTATCCCCAAAATGAGCATATTGCGCGAAGCCCAATGATCAATCCATAATCCCGCTGTTCTGTTGACCGATTTGTATTTTACTTCGCCCCTGGCCTTCAGGTTTTTAAGTGAAAGATAGAAAGCGTAGAAAATATGTATAATAAAACCTGCTGCCAGAACGGGAACGATCATTTTAATCAGCGGATTATTGCCCATAAAGTCAGTGACCGCAGTAAAGATTTCTTCTCCCCAGAGAATGGTAAAATTGGCCGTCATATGCACGGTCAGGAACAGAATAAGAAATAGCCCGCTCAGGCTCATTATTACTTTTTTAACTACAGAAGTTATCATGCTGCACAGTGTAGGTATATAACAAAGATACACGGATTTTGTTTATCTTTGTCTGAATCCAAAGATTTTGCGATGAAGTATAAAAGGGTTGTACTCAAGTTAAGCGGTGAAAGTCTGGGCGGGCCGGATGGTCAGGGTCTGGATGCCGGGGTCCTGAGTGCTTTTGCTCAGGAGATCTGTCCGGTGGTAAAAGACGGTGTCCAGGTGGCTGTTGTGATAGGCGGCGGGAATATTTTCCGTGGTTTGAAAGGCGTTGGGGAAGGTTATGAACGTGTTCACGGAGATCAGATGGGTATGCTGGCTACTGTCATTAACAGTATTGCGCTGGCAGACGCCCTGCGCGACATGAACCTGCAGGCAGAAGTATATACAGCAACTCCTATGCTTGCATTTGCCAACTACTATAAACGCGATGCCGTACTTTCCCATTTGGAAAAAGGCGTGGTAACCCTTTTGGCCGGTGGAACCGGGAATCCCTTTTTTACCACCGATTCTGCCTCGGCCTTACGTGCTATTGAATTGGGCGCCGATGCCGTATTGAAAGGTACCCGGGTGGACGGAGTATACACGGCTGATCCCGAAAAAGATCCGCAGGCGGTGCGTTATACCGCGCTTTCCTATGACGAGGCATTGCAGAAAAATCTTAAAATCATGGATTTAACCGCTTTTACCCTCTGCCGTGAAAACAGAATGCCTATTGTGGTATTCAATATGAATACACACGGAAATATGCTGCGGGTAATTAACGGTGAGCCGGTTGGAACGATAATTAAATAATATATATACTATGGAAATCAGCGACGCAAAAAAAGTTTTGGAACAGGTTAAGGATAAAATGTCCAAAGCGGTCGAGTATCTCGATAATGAGCTCGCCACGTATCGTGTTGGGAAAGCGAACCCTTCAATTTTTTCGGGAATCAGTATAGAATATTACGGGACGCCTACTCCCCTGGCCCAGGTAGCCAGTATTACCGTCCCCGATGCCCGCACCATGATCATTCAACCCTGGGAGAAATCGCTCATCCAGCAGATTGAAAAAGCCATAATGGCTGCGAACCTTGGGTTTACACCTCAAAATAATGGGGAGACTATCAGGATCCAGGTGCCGCCATTAACGGAAGAGCGCAGAAAAGATCTCGTCAAAAAGGCAAAAAACGAAGGGGAAACCGCCCGGATAAGTCTGCGTAACGCCCGGCGCGACGGAGTGGACCTTTTGAAAAAATACCAGAAAGAGGGACTTTCAGAAGATGTGGTTAAGGATACAGAAGCCCTTATCCAAAAGGAACTGGATGTCTATTCCAAAAAAGTGGAAGAAATTCTGTCGGTCAAGGAAAAAGAGATTATGACCGTATAATTAAAAGAAACGCCCCGGATCACGGGGCGTTTTACTTTTACAACAAAAACAGATCTATTCACGGATGGCTTTAATGCCAGGAAGTTCAATGCCTTCCAGATATTCCAGCATGGCACCGCCACCTGTGGAAACATAGCTGACTTTGTCTGCATAACCCATTTGCGTGACGGCAGCAACGGAATCTCCGCCGCCCACCAGCGAGAAGGCCCCCTGTTGTGTGGCTTTAGCTACAAATTCAACCAGGGCCAGTGTACCTTTGGCAAATTTGGGCATTTCAAATACTCCTACCGGGCCGTTCCATAAGATGGTGCGGGAGTTCATAATAACATTTTTCCAGGTTTCCAGGGCTTTCGCTCCGGCGTCCATTCCCAGCCATCCGTCGGGAATAGCGTCTACGTCACAAGTTTGTTCGTTGGCATTGTTGTCAAAAGCATCGCCGGCAATCACATCTTCCGAAATATAAATCTTGACACCTTTGGCTTTAGCCTTTTCCATAATATCCAGGGCGAGCTGTAACTGATCATCTTCACAAAGGGAATTCCCTATTTTTCCTCCCTGCGCCTTCACAAAAGTGAAACTCATGCCACCGCCTATGATCATATTGTCTACTTTATCCAGTAAATGTTCAATAATAGCAATCTTACTGGAAACTTTGGCTCCTCCCAGAATGGCGGTCAGCGGATGTTCCGGCGCCAGTAACACTTTATCAATGGCTTTGATCTCACCTTCCATTACGTAGCCGAACATCTTGTCATTAGGAAAATAAGCGGCTATGAGTGTGGTGGAGGCGTGGGCCCGGTGAGCGGTTCCAAAAGCGTCATTGATATAGCAATCGGCATAGGAAGCCAGGGTGCGGGTGAATTTTTTCTGGCTTTCTTTTACAACTGTTTTGGCTGCTTTCTTCTCTTCTTCGGAGGCATCTTCTGCCAGACCACGGGGTTTACCCTCTTCCTCGGCATAAAAACGCAGGTTTTCAAGTAAAAGAACTTGTCCGGATTTCAGGGCGGCTGCCATTTCAGCGGCCTGCTTACCCATACAGTCGGGGGCAAAAAGCACTTTGGTTCCCAATAGTTTTTCTACTTCCGGAATGATGTGGCGGAGAGAGTACTTATCTTCCGATTTTTTAGGTCGTCCCAGATGGGACATTATAACCAGCGCACCGCCGCCGTCAAGTACTTTTTTGAGGGTGGGGATGGCGGCACGTATACGGGTATTGTCCGTTACTTCAAATTGTGCATTCAGCGGCACATTGAAATCGACGCGTACAATGGCGCGTTTTCCTGTAAAATTGTAGGTACTGATGTTTTGCATGTCTTCCAATATTAGTACCGCAAAGATACATTTTTTATATATCTTTACCAGATGCAACTGTTAAGTCCCGGTTTGTGGAATGATTACCAACTAATTGATTGCGGCGAAGGTGAAAAGCTGGAGCGGTTTGGTCCCTATTTGCTTATCAGACCTGAACCTAAAGCGTTTTGGGCCAAGTCAATGCCAAATGATGAATGGCTGCACCGTGCCCATATACGTTTTGTTCCCGGAGCCGGTTTTGGGAGGGCCGGAAAGGAAGACAGCGGTACCTGGGAAAAGTTAAAAAAAGTTCCCGATCAATGGGTTATTTCTTATGGAAAACTTTTCAAAATGCGATTGGGCCTTACCGCATTTAAACACGTAGGTATCTTTCCGGAGCAGGCTCCCAATTGGGACTATATTTACGAGAATTCCGCCAGACTGCAAGGGAAAGCCAATGTACTGAACCTGTTTGCCTATACGGGAGGTGCCTCGCTGGCTGCCAGAGCTGCCGGAGCCGAAGTGGTACACCTGGATGCCGTACGTCAGGTGCTAACATGGAGCCGTGAAAATATGGAATTAAGCGGGATGTCCGGAATCCGCTGGATCCTCGAAGATGCGTTCAAATTCGTTAAGCGTGAGGTACGCAGAGGAAATACCTACAGGGGAATAATCCTCGATCCGCCTGCCTACGGACACGGACCCGAAGGAGAACGCTGGAAGCTGGATGACTGTCTGTTCTCATTATTGGTGGAATGCGCCAAATTGCTGGCTCCTGCAGATTCCTTTATGGTGTTGAACCTGTATTCAAACGGTTATTCGGCTTTACTTGCCGATACCCTGGCCAGGCAGGCATTTCCTGCGGGCGGTGCATATACTTTTGGAGAATTGTATCTGGAAGATACTTTTGGAAAACGATTGCCATTGAGTGTTTTTTCCAGACTTAATTTATAAACTAAAAATAATAAAGATGAGTCCTTTAGCCATCTATTGGAATGTTGACCCCGTTATCTTCTCTATCGGGCCCGTAGAAATCCGGTATTACAGCCTTTGCTTCATTGTTGCCTTTACCATAGGCTATCTTTATTTCAAATACTTTTTCAGGCGTGAAGGTGTACCTGCCTCCCTGCTGGATCCTTTGCTGTACACACTTATCATTGGTACACTCGTTGGAGCCAGGCTGGGTCACTGTCTGTTCTATGAGCCGGAATATTACCTGGCTCATCCGCTTAAGATCTTGTATGTCTGGGAAGGAGGTCTTGCTTCTCACGGAGGGGCCCTGGCAATTTTACTGGCCATGTGGTGGTTCGCGCATCATTACGGCAGAAAGAACGGATTCAGTTTCCTGTGGATTATGGACCGTCTGGGAATTACTGTGGCCATGGCAGGAGCTTTTATCCGGTTTGGTAATCTTATGAATTCCGAGATCTACGGCAATCCGACCGATCTTCCCTGGGGTTTTGTGTTTATGCGTAACGGCGAGCTGGTTCCCAAGCATCCCACCCAATTGTACGAGGCGCTGGCCTATCTGTTGTTGTTTGTATTGTTAATTACCCTGTACAGGAAACGGTTGCCAAAACTCAGGGAAGGAACGCTCTTTGGGCTGTTCCTGATGGTTTTGTTTGCCGCCCGTTTCTTTATTGAATATATTAAAGAGCCCCAGGTGGCCTTTGAAGAAAATATGACGCTCAATATGGGCCAAATCCTGAGCATTCCATTTATCTTCACCGGGGCTGTGCTCCTGTTATACAGTATCATGCGCGGGAACCCGGCCATGAGAAAGGCTCCCGAAGAGAAGCGTTCGGATAAACAGCCGCCCCTGTCTACCACAAAAGGGACCTATTGATTACAATAGCGTATAAGTTCTTCCGCTATCCTCAAAAATCCGAGATCGGTCAGGTGAGCTCCGTCCACGGTACTTTCACCGTCGTGCCCCGTGAGGTTATCGGCCGGAACAAAACGCAATTGATTGTATCCTTCTGCTAACAGCCTTTGGTATATTTCTTCCCATAACCGATTGATTTCTTTAAGGTTATTTTCCAGGGGTCTGCTGAAACGCGCCTTAGGTTCCAGCTGATGTGAAACCATGATAACGGGAATTTCCGGTTTGGCATCCAAAAGGGCTTTGATGAATGAGTAACCCCTGGCCCGAACCAGATCTGCCGTACAATTGGCAAGGCAGTCAATGAAGTAGATTCCGGCGTCTATTGAAATCAGCAGTTCGCCAACGGAAGCATCCATACGTGCATTGCCGCTGAATCCAAGATTAATTGTCTGTCTTTGTAATTTTCTGCCAATAATTGCCGGGTAAGCCATTCCCGGACGGGAGGCACATCCGCCTTGTGTTATACTGGTGCCGTAAAAAACGATTGGACGGTCTGTCCGGGGAAGATCAATCTGTGGCATGGATATATCTGCGCCTTGCTCAATGCCTATCTCCAGCGATTTTAAACCGTCGTACAAAGGCAGGTTTAACATATATTCCCTGAAAAGCGTGTCCATTCCGGAAATAATCACGGCGCGGCAGGCAGCCTTGTTTTGTGGTTGGGCCGATCCGGCATACCTCCATTCTTTCCCGTCCAGGATATACAGGTCGAGCCCCCTTACCCCCGTGGCGCTCATGTGGTTCATCGCAAACTGGTTAAGAGGTTCCCACCGTACGCCGATTACCGGGCTGTTTGAACAAAACCGGACAGAAAGCCCGGCTGAATTCATCCCCAGAGACCATAATTCAGGCCGGAATCGGGAACGGCTGGCCAAAGGCAACCGGGCATAAGCCATACCGGGAACGCGATCCGAAGTGTCACCCTGTAAGGTAACTGCGACGCCCTGCCCCAGCAGTTTATAGTTTTGTGCCCGTGCATATTGCAGTTCCGGGGCCTGCTGAGCCATGAGGACCGGGGAAAGGCACAGGGCAAAAGATATGAATGCAAGGATTTTCATAATTCATTTGTAAGGAGAACAAATTTACTAAATTTGCGCCATTATGCCCAAAGCTAAATCTCAGGTTGTCATTAAAAATAAACGCGCGTCGTTTGAATATGAGTTCATAGACACGTATACGGCGGGTATTGTCCTGACCGGAACGGAGATCAAATCGATCCGTGCAGGGAAAGTATCACTGGTGGATTCGTATTGTTATTTTTCAGGTAAAGAGCTATACGTGAAAAATATGAACATTGCGGATTATTGGTGGGGTTCATTCAACAGGCATGATCCCAGGCGCGACAGAAAACTGCTCCTGACACGGCATGAGCTGAATAAACTTTTCCGGATGACCCGTGAAAAAGGATACACTATTGTGACGGTCCGTATGTTTATCTCGGACAACGGATATGCCAAACTTGTCATCGCGCTTGCCAGGGGCAAACGCGAATACGACAAGCGTGAAACCATTAAACAAAACGACCAGCGTCGCGAAACAGACAGGATGGCGCGGATGTAATCTTAATTATCCCCGGGGAAAGGAACTGCTACGGCAACATAAATGATGCCGGCAAGGATAGCCAGGGGAATAAGCAGCATCCACCAGGAAAATCCTGCAGACTGCAGAGCGGACCAGAATCCGTTATTCAGAAAATCGAGATACCATTGTCCGGGAGTTGAAAGTGGTGTAATCATCGTTGTGCTGTGTTAGTTAAAATTATTGAATAGTGCAGGCACATACCAGGTTTCTGTCTCCGAAACCATTGTCTACCCTGGTTACATAAGGCCAAAATTTATGGGAACTTATCCAGGGCAGGGGATAGGCAGCCAGTTGACGCCCGTATGGATGGGTCCATTCGTTGGCGCACACTTCAGGTGCCGTGTGGGGAGCGTTTTTAAGCGGGTTGTCTTCGGCTGTTCCGTATTTTGTGTCACCGGAGGCCAGTCCCTCACATTCATCTAAAATATTTAGCAATGCCTCGGCAAAACGGATAATCTCTTCCATCGGCTCACTTTCGGTAGGCTCTACCATTAACGTTTCGTGTACCGGAAAAGAAAGAGTGGGGGCGTGGAATCCGTAATCCATCAGACGTTTGGCCACATCGGTAGCGTCCACCCCATATTTTTTACCAAAATGCTGCAAATCTATGATACATTCGTGTGCCACCCGTCCCGAAGCTCCTTTATACAGTGTATTCAGTCTGGGCGCCAGAATGTGGGAAAGATAGTTGGCGTTTAGAATGGCATATTCCGTTGCTTTACGCAAACCTTCTTCGCCTAGTAGTTTTATGTAGGCATACGTAATGGGCAGGAGCAAAGGGAACCCGTAAGGAGCAGCGGCTACTGTATTCTTCTTGTTATCTTCCAGCATGGGGTGTCCGGGCAAATAAGGAGCCAGGGCGGCTGTACAGCATATTGGGCCGACGCCCGGGCCGCCTCCGCCGTGAGGCATGGCAAAAGTCTTGTGAAGGTTCAGGTGGCAAATATCAGCTCCAATGTAACCCGGATGGGTCAGGCCTACCTGGGCGTTCATATTAGCTCCGTCCATATAGACCAGCCCGCCGTTTTCGTGAATGATTCGACATATTTCCTTTATCTTCACCTCAAAGACGCCATGGGTGGATGGATAGGTGATCATGATACATGAAAGGTGGTCTTTATGTGCCGATGCTTTTTCGCGAAGTTCATCCACGTTTATGTTCCCGTTTTCATCGCAGCCCACGCCAACGATCTCGAGACCGGCCATGGCGGCACTGGCCGGATTGGTTCCATGGGCCGAAGAAGGTATTATTGCAATGTTTCTGTGCCCCTGTCCTGTAGCCTGCTGGAAAGCGCGGACAACCGTAAGCCCTGCGTATTCGCCGGCCGCTCCCGAATTGGGCTGGAGAGAGCAGGCGTCAAAGCCGGTGATAACAGACAGGTCTTTTTCCAAATCGTGAATCAGTTCCAGATATCCTCCGGCCTGTGATTGGGGAACAAAAGGATGAATGGAATTCCATTCCTGCCAGCTTAAAGGCATCATTTCTACGGCTGCGTTCAGTTTCATGGTACAGGATCCCAGAGGGATCATAGAATGCGCCAGGGAAATATCCCTGTTCTCAAGGGTTTTAATATAGCGCATCATATCTGTTTCTGAGTGGTAAGTGTTGAAAAGAGGTGCTTCAAGAACCGGAGACGTCCTTTCCATGAATCCCGGAGTAGCAGATTCTCCCGGACATTCGGTTACAGGGACACCAAAAATTTCCAATACGGTCTTTACTTCGCTGCAGGAAGACAGTTCATCGAAAGTCATTCTGACACTTTCAGGAGTGGGATAATAGAAGTTGATTTCACTGGTAAGGGCTTTGGTACGGATTTGTTGGGCGTCAACGCCGGTGATCTCTATGGTGTCGAAAAAATATTCATGTTTCAGGCTGTATCCGGCCGCTTTGAGTGCGTCGGCAGTTACGTGAGCATATTTCTGACCGTTGCGGGCAATCTCCTTTATGCCCTCACTCCCGTGATACAATGCATACATTCCAGCCATTGTGGCCATAAGTGCCGTGGATGTGCAAATATTGGAAGTGGCCTTTTCGCGCTTAATATGCTGTTCTCTTGTCTGCAGAGCAAGGCGGTAAGCCTCGTTTCCCAACCGATCGACCGATTTACCGACTATACGCCCCGGCATATTTCTTTTAAACGTGTCGTGACAGGCCATATAACCTGCGGTGGGTCCCCCAAAGCCAACGGGCAGACCAAACCGCTGTGCGCTTCCAACGGCAATATCTGCACCCCACGACGCGGGTTCTTTCAGAACCGCCAGAGCCAGCAGATCACATACAGCAGTAACCAGAATACCCTTCTCGTGAGCAACCCGGCAGAGTTGAGTATAATCGCAAATGCGACCATCGGCCCCCGGATATTGAACTATGATGCCGTACAGGCGGGTTTCGCAGGATTCCATAACCTGTAGCGCATTACAATCAAGAGGAGCCTTAACAATCTCGATGCCCAGCCCTTTTGCCCTGGTGGCCATGACCGCCAGAGTTTGAGGAAAGATGTTTTCATCTGCCAATATAACATTTCGGCCTTCTTTCACAAAAGCTCTGGAGCGCAACTCGTACATCATGCGCATAGCTTCTCCGGCTGCGGTGGCTTCATCAAGCAGTGAGCTGTTGGCCAGAGCAAAGCCGGTAAGACTGCAGATCATTGTCTGAAAGTTAAAAAGCGCCTGGAGCCGACCCTGGGAAATTTCTGCCTGATAAGGGGTGTAGGAAGTATACCATCCGGGATTCTCAAAAATATTACGCAGGATTACGGGTAACGGCGCGGTGCCGTAGTATCCCATTCCAATAAGAGATCTGAAAGTTTTATTTTTTAACGCCAGTTTTTTCATATGGGCAAGCAGTTGATGCTCGCTCAACGGGGCGTCAAGGACCAACGGTTTTTTAAGTCTGATGTCGGACGGAATGGTTTGCTCAATAAGTGTTTCCATATCCGGAACACCTATTTTGGCGAGCATTTCCTGTATTTGTCCCGCTCTGGGGCCGTTATGTCTTTCTGAAAATGATTGTGCCATAGGATCTGGGTGTTAGTTTTTTCTCGATGCGTCCATTTTTAAAAGGATGAACAAAAGTAATGTAAAAGTCCATAATGAGGAACCTCCGTAGCTGATAAAAGGCAAAGGTATCCCTATCACGGGAAGTATTCCTAAGGTCATGCCTATGTTAATAAAGACATGAAAAAAGAAACAGGCGGCTACCCCGTAGCCGTAAATTCGTCCGAAGGAATGACGCTGACGTTCCGCTATGGATATAATACGGAAGAGCAAGACTAAATATAACAATATGACCAGGGTCGCTCCCACGAAACCCCACTCCTCCCCAATGGTACAAAAAATGAAATCTGTACTTTGTTCCGGTACAAAATTGTATTTGGTTTGTGTGCCCTGCAAGAACCCTTTCCCGATAAAACCTCCGGACCCGATGGCGACTTTAGACTGATATACATTGTATCCGGCGCCGTAAATGTCTTTTTCTATGCCCAACAAGTTTTCTATACGTGCCCTGTGGTGGGGTTGCAGGATATTATTGAATATATATCCCACAGAAAATGTAAAGGCTACGGCACAGATAAAGCCGAGCAGGATCATTTTCAGGTACTGCAGCCGTTTTTTGAAAGCAACGATAAAGCCGGCCAGAAAAAAGGGAGCACTCAGGACCAGGAACCACTGATAAGGTTTAATATAGGAGTATAAGTCCAGAGAAAATAAATTAAATATATAAGGAGTTAAGAAATACAGTCCAATGAATAGCCCGGCAGCCAGAAAAACGGGTATCTTTTTATACGCCAGCAGCAAAAATACCGCAAAGCATATGCCGAATACAAGCCATAATACGGCCAGCGTACTCCATATAATTGACAATAAGAAAAGAATAATAGCCAACAGGCCCGACACAAGGACCCATCCGGGCAGACCCTCACGATAAAGCACCAGCAGGAAACAGGACAGGACAAGTGCCAGCCCTGTTTCTTTCTCCATTACGATAAGCATTGCCGGAATAAGAATGATGGCTGTGACTTCCAGTACGCCTTTCAGAGACCGGAGCCTGAACTGCGGCCGGCTCATTAGCCCGGCCAGTGCAAGAGCGACAAAGACTTTAGCCATTTCGGCCGGCTGAAAATGAACCGGGCCAAGGACCAGCCACGATTGTGAGCCGTTGCGTTCCACTCCCAGTACCAGTACGGCCAGTAAAATCAATATACCCAGGATATAGAAGACGCCGGAAAAAAGAAGATAGGTGCGTGATGGGATCAATAACACAGCTATGGCAAGGAACCAGGCGCCGAATATCCAGATCATCTGCATGCCGTATCGCTGGGTGGTATCGATAATACGGTTATGTTCCGGATCGTAAACAGACGCAAAAATACTAATCCAGCCAATCAGAACCAGGACCATATAAATAGCTATGGTCCACCAGTCTAATTGTCTGAAAAAGCCTGTTTCTCTTCTCATGGCATATGATGATGCAAAAGATCCTGTTCCAAAACCCGTTCGAACAACCAGTTTCTGGACGTACTTATACTGTCTGTGAGGTATTTTTCAACCATCAGCGAAGCAATTGGGGCTGCCTGAGTAGCTCCGAAACCACCCTGTTCCACATATACGGCAACGGCAATTTTCGGGTTTTCTCGCGGAGCGAAACAAACAAAGACAGAGTTGTCGCGTCCGTGGGGATTTTGCGCAGTACCGGTTTTCCCGCACAACTCAATACCCGGAATGCGGGCAATCGTGGCGGTTCCGCCGGACCCAGGCGGCGCGTTTACAGCCTGATACATTCCCTCTACCATAACCGGGAAATATCCGGGATCAACCATCACTTCGTGTCGTTCCACTTTTGGGATAAACGTGGAATCGTCAATTATTTCCTTGATTACGTGAGGGGTATAGAAATGACCCCTGTTGGCCATAATAGCTGCCATATTAGCCAGTTGCAGCGGAGTCGCCCCAATTTCCCCTTGCCCGATTGAAAGTGAAATAACTGTAAGGGATTTCCACCTGTTCTTGCCGTGAACCCTGTCGTAAAGACCGGTTGTAGGTAAAGTCCCGGCTAATTCTCCCGGCAGGTCTATTCCAAGACGCGTACCAAATCCGAAACTTTCCACATACCTTCTCCAGGAATTGAATGCTTCGCCTATATTGGCGTAGACCGGGTTATCAAGAATACTCCGGAAAACATTACAATAATAAGCATTGCAGGACATCATAACAGACTGCTGCAAATTTATGGGGGATGGGTGTGCATGGCAGCCTACGGTAAGATTGCCTACGTGATAGCCCATTTGGCAATTATATCTTGTTTCGGGAGTCAACACACCTTCCTGCTGGCCAATGAGTCCGTTAACCAGCTTGAATACCGATCCGGGAGGATAGGCAGACATGATGGCACGGTTGAACATGGGTTTCAACGGATCTGCAATGACCTGCGTATAGTATGAGCTGAAATTACTGAGGTATTCGGCGGCAAGGCCCGTTGAGGTAATGAGGGTAAGCACTTCTCCTGTTGATGGTTCCAGGGCGACAACACAACCGACCTTATTTTGCATGAGCTGCTCTCCGAAAGCCTGCAGCTCTGCATCAATTGTAGAGATCAGATCTTTGCCGGGTATGGCTGTCCTATCGTATTCCCCGTTTTCATAAGATGATTTAATGCGGTTATGTACATCGCGCAGGTATATGGAATATCCTTTTTCTCCTTTCAGGAAGGGTTCGTACATTTCCTCAATACCTGTTTTACCAATATAGTCGCCGGGTTTGTATCCCGGATTCTTTTCAAGAAAATTGGGGTCTGCTTCAATGATATAGCCCAGCAGGTTGCCGCACAGAGGGGTCGGATAATTTCGTATGCTTTTGCTCTGAACTGAGAATCCGGGGAATTTGTAACTTTTTTCCAAAAATCGGGTATACTGTTCGTTAGAGACTTGCCGGAGAAAGATTACACTTTGATACCCGATGCTGTTTCTTCGTTTGTCGACATCGCCCAGCAGCGATTCCATTTTATCTCTGGAGAGGTTAAAAATATTACAAAAGTCGGTAGTGTCGAATGAGGCCAGTTCCTTTGGCGTGATCATAATATCGTATGCGGTCTGATTGCCAACAATAATGCTGCCATTCCTGTCCAGTATAAGCCCGCGGGCGGGATAAATGATCTCATAACGCAGTACGTTGTTAGATGCGGTAATCTTATATTCATCATTGATAATCTGAAGGAAGAACAGACGGCCGGTGAGAATAAGCCCACATAGGACAAAACAGGCCAGGATCACGTGTTTTTGTCTTGTGCGTTGTTCCATCGGTTACCTCCTTCCGGCATAAAAGACTCTCTCAAACAACAGAACCAGGAAAACATTCAGTAAAGTGCTTCCGGCAATGCGTAAAAAAACCTGCCAGAAATGAAAAAAGCTGAAACTTTCCAGTGAGAAATAGACAATATGATGCACCAGCACACTCAGTAAAACAAATACGAAATACCGTCCAAACCCGAACGTTATAAAACCCGGTACGGAAAGGTTGTCCAAATCGCCTTTTACAGACACCAGCCTTAGTAGTCCATAGCGAAACAAAGCCAGTATCAGCAACGCGGAGGTATGCAATCCAAGAACCCCGCCTCCAAAGACATCAAGACACAAACCAAAGGCAAAAGCCCAGATAAGAAGCCAGGCAACTGAATAGAGACACGGGAAAAGTAGCAGAAACAGAATATATGGCGCCGGAAATAAGTAGGTCCCCAGATTAAGCGAGTTGAAGAACACAAGCTGCACGGCCAGAAAGAGCAGAAACCGCAAAAAATATTTTAACGTATCGTTCATAGCTCTTTTATTTCTTTTACCCCCGAGTGCGTTACCACATTTACATAACGAAGCGTCTTAAAATCGAGGAACAGATCTACTTCCAGATCCAGAAACGTCCCTTTCTTAGTGCTGAAAGAACTAACAGTCCCAATTGGGATCCTTGGCGGGAAAAGAACAGAAAAATCACTGCTTATTACCGTGTCGCCAATGGCTACGGGGATATGTCGCGGTATCTCTGTCAGCCTGACCTTGCTATAATCCGAACCGTCCCAGCGAAGTGTCCCAAATACCTGGCTTCCGGACAATAATGCAGTTAACCGTTGTTCTGTGTTAAGTAGCGAAATAACCACGGCGTAGTGTTCAGTTACATTTGATACAATCCCCACGATCCCTGTATTGCTGATCACGCCCAGATCCGGTGTTACACCGTCTGCCAGGCCCTTATTTATGATCAGAAAATTTTGCTGGCGGGTAACCGAATTGTTTAATACGACGGCCGGAATAAATGAAAAAGAATCAGATACCGCCGGCAGGATAGTGTCTTTGGCCTTCCACTCGTCCTGTAACTGGTAAAATTTAGCCAGTTCGTTCAATAAACGGGAGTTCTCGGCATTCAGCGCATCGTTCGTTTTTTTCAGATTCAGGAAAGAGCGCCAGTCCGAACGCTTTTCCCAAAAATATAACTGGGAGTTACGCACGATCCGCATCATGGCATTCTGTTGAAAATAACTGTTGTTTATCAACAACACCAATGCACTCGCCTGCAGTACAAGATATAGCAGAAACACCAACAGTTTGCGCAGGAACGGAGAAATGCCGAACATATCTGTCGCCCCTTTTTATCTAAGCAGGAAAGGAAATTTACCAATGTTCTTTAATGCTATTCCGGTTCCGCGTGCTACCGAATGCAGAGGCCCTTCCGAAATATGGAAAGGTATGTTGATCTTATCCTGTAACCTTTTATCCACTCCGCGTAATAAGGCGCCGCCGCCGGTCAGGAATATGCCCCGCTGAACAATGTCTGAATACAGCTCAGGTGGTGTCTGTTCAAGTACAGACAATACGGCCGTTTCTATCTTAACCAGCGATTTGTCCAGACAATGGGCAATTTCCTGTGAGGTAACGGCTACTTCTACAGGGAGGGCCGTCATCAGGTTTGGGCCGCGTACCAGCATGGGTTCGGGCGGATTATCGAGTTCGGAAAGAGCAGATCCTACGCAGATTTTAATATCCTCTGCGGTACGTTCCCCAATTTTGATATTATGTTGATGGCGCATATATTGTTGTATCTCTGCGGTAAAAACGTCTCCGGCTACCCGTATGCTTTGATTGCATACGATCCCTCCAAGGGCAATTACCGCAATTTCGGTAGTACCGCCGCCAATGTCCACCACCATATTCCCCTCGGGGGCCGTAACATCTATCCCAATCCCCAGGGCTGCTGCCATAGGTTCGTAAATCAGGTATACATCCCGGCCGCCTGCATGTTCGGAGGAGTCTCGTACGGCACGTATTTCCACTTCAGTACTTCCGGAAGGTATGCACACGACCATACGCAGGCTGGGGATGAGGAATTTGTTCTGTGGATTGATCATTTTGATCATTCCCCGTACCATTTGTTCACATGCATTAAAGTCTGCAATGACACCGTCCCGCAGCGGCCTTATGGTTTTAATGTTTTCGTGGGTCTTTCCCTGCATCATACGTGCGGTTTTTCCAATGGCAAGGGGTTTTCCGGTATTAAGATCTATGGCAACAATAGAGGGTTCGTCCACAACAATCTTGTCATTGTGAATTATAATAGTATTGGCCGTCCCAAGGTCAATAGCGATTTTTTGTGTTAGGAATGAAAAAGCCATAAGCGATTTAATGTTTGAAATGGCGAATGCCTGTGCAGATCATTGCCATATTATGCGAGTTACAATAATCAATACTTTTTTGGTCGTTAATGGAACCTCCGGGGTGAATTACAGCCGTAATACCGGCCTTGTCTGCTATCTCTACGCAGTCGGGGAAGGGGAAAAAAGCATCGGATGCCATAACGGCGTTTTGTAAAGACAATCCGAACGTACCTGCTTTGTCTATTGCGTGCTTAAGGGCATCGACCCGTGAGGTCTGACCCATGCCGCTGGCCAGGAGCATCTGGTCTTTAACAAGTACAATGGCATTCGATTTAGTGTGTTTAACCAGTTTGTTGGCAAAGACGAGATCGGCCAGCTGGTTCTTCTCGGGAGTTTTATGACTGACCTGTGTAAAAGACGACAGATTCTCCACGGCTGTGTCACGGTCTTGTACCACAACTCCGTTCATCAGGGAACGAAACTCCTGCGCAGGAAGCGCAGCATCTTTGTCATACTGGAGAATGATCCTGTTTTTCCTGCTCTTAAGAAGTTCAAGAGCTCCGGGGCAATACGAAGGGGCAATAATTACTTCAAAAAACAGCTTGTTAATCTCTTCGGCTGTTTCCGGTTGAATTTCCCGGTTAACAATAATTATTCCTCCAAAGGCGCTAAGAGGATCTGCTTGCAGCGCACAATGCCAGGCCTGTGTAAGGTCTTCCCGTGAGGCACAACCGCAGGCGTTGTTATGTTTAATAATCGCCACCGTTGGGTCAGTAAAATCATGGATCAGTTTGATAGCCGATTCAATATCCAGCAGATTGTTGTACGAAATTTCTTTTCCGTGCAATTGCCTGGGAAGAGAGTCCTTTTCCCCGAAATACATGGCATGCTGATGCGGATTCTCGCCGTAACGGAGCCTTAGAGGAGAGTCCAACAGACTTGTCTTAAATACGGGAAGGTTTGCTTCCTGGTTAAAATAGTTAAAAATAGCCGTGTCGTAATGGGAACTGATCTTGAAGGCCTGGGCTGCAAAATATTTACGGTCGCTCAGGGTTGTATGGCCGCCCTGTTCCTGGAGCAGGGATAACACTTCAGGATAGAGTGTGCGGCAGGGGACTATCAGAACGTCTTTGTAATTCTTTGCGGCTGCCCTGATTAAAGAAATGCCGCCTATGTCAATTTTCTCAATGATCTCTGCCTGAGGAGCCATGGAGGCCACGGTATCTTCAAAAGGATACAGATCTACTATGACCATGTCTATGGGTTCAATATCCCACTGTTCTAATTCCTTTTGATCCGAAGGCACTTCACGACGCGCAAGTATGCCTCCAAATACTTTGGGATGAAGGGTTTTTACGCGCCCCCCCAATATGGATGGGTAACCTGTAAGGTCTTCTACAGAGGAAGCGTCAACGCCCAGTTCCCGGATGTAGGAGAGACTTCCTCCGGTAGACAGGATGCGGACCCCTAGCTGTGAAAGAACGGCAACAATTGGAGCCAGGCCTTCTTTGTGGTAAACGGAAATAAGGGCCTGTCGGATACGGATGTTTCTAAGATTGTTTGTCATTGCTTAACCCACACCTGGCGTTCAATAGCCTGATCTAAAGATATTAATGTTTCTGTCTGGATAACCGATGGAATATTGCGGATAATGTCTATAAGCACTTCCATAAGATGGTCGTGGTCTCTGCAATACAGTTTAAGTAATAAAGCATATTTACCCGTAACAAAGTGGCACTCGACAACCTCTGAAATATTTTTCAGGGCTTCTATAACCGTGGGATATTGGTTGGCTTGTGCCAGTTGCATTCCTACAAATGCGCAAACGCTCAGACCCAGGGTCTGAGGCTTGACCAGCAAACGGGAGCCTGTAATAATCCCCAGGCTTTCCATTTTTTTAACACGTTGGTGAATTGCGGCTCCGGATACTCCGCATTCCCGCGCGATTTCCAGGAAGGGCATACGTGCGTTTTTAACCAGAAAGGCTAATATTTTCTGGTCGGTGGCATCAATTTGATACTTTGACATAATAATTTTTCGTTTGGCCTGTAAAGTTATGAAAAATTATTAGACTTCTGATAGAAAAACAACCATTTCAGAGGGATTTCTCCACGGCAGGCGGTCTTGTAATCGTCTATGGAACAAGAAATAAGCATGGGTGAAGAAAGTTCCTTTAAATTTGGAACCTCAATCCACCATCTCCCGCTTTGTCTGGATTGAAGAAAAACCATCTCCTGTCCTCCATCTCCCAGTTGTACCACCTTTCTTTGAAAACGCGAAGGGTCTTTCTCGGGATATTCAGGAAAAGAAACGGCTAGGCCTTCGGTTATATGCCAGATGACCTGGGCCACCAGCTTGGATACAAGCGAGTTATTGTTTGCCGATGAGGGATAACCATATATAACTGAAAGACGGAACCGGGTAGAAAGTCCAATGTATCTGCCCAATGTGCAGATCTCTTCTGCATACAGTCCGTTGGGCGACATCCCCAATCCGTCCGGGGCATCTGAATGGCGGACTGCCTTCAGGTCTACAAAATGAACAGAGGCATCGCGCAACAATGGTTCCGCGGAGCGGGGATTATTTCTGAATTCTCCCAGGCGAAGCGATTCAAAAAAACGTGTCCCGATGGTTTCCAACGTAGCATTATCTGCCAGGTAGTTTTGAAACCCGAGCCATGCAAAATGCTGCAGGGTTTTTGAACCGGTGAAATGTGAAACAAAACCGTCTTCTCCAGAACCTTGCGAAATCAGGCTCGCATGGCCGTTGCCAAATTCAAAAAAACCTTCCGGAGGAGGACAATCCTCTCCGCTCAGGATAATGCAGGGAATGTGCATTATGTGTGCAGCGGAAATAATGGATAACAGTTTGTTTTGTACCGGATCTTCCACATAAAAGATCCGTTTTTGGTCCTGAGGGAAAAGCCGGCCAAGCTCGTACATAACCCCGGGCTGAGGTCCGCGGACAACCAAGATGGCCGTACATTCTGGCATATCCGGCGAAATGGCCTCGGCATGAAGCGTTTCCAGGGGAAAGTGATTGTCAGTCATGTTTCTCAATAATCTTCCTGCAGTCTTCCAGCGTAAGATCCTCGGGCTTCATTCCTTTGGGGATCCTGTAATTTTTCTTGTTAAAATTGATATACGGGCCGAAACGTCCTTTCAGTACAAAAATATTGTCATCGGGAAAAGCCAGGATATGTTTCTGGGATTCTTTAACCTGGGCGTTTTCTATCAGCTCGGCAATACGTTCCGGCGTTACTGTGTAAGGATCGTCTTCTTTACCCAAAGATACGAATTTCCCGTTCCATTTAATAAAAGGTCCAAAGCGTCCTATGGAAACCGTCACGGGAAGGTCTTTATAATGTCCTGCTTCCCGTGGAAGTTCAAACAGTTTGAGCGCCTCTTCCAGGGTAATGGAAGCAAGCAACTGCCCCTTACGCAGACTGGCAAAACGTTTTTCGGGATCGTCGTTGTCTCCTATCTGTGCCATGGGGCCAAAACGTCCCAGGCGTACATGAACGGGTTTGCCGGTAGCGGGATCGTTGCCCAGGGAACGCTCTCCGTTATTGGGACGGGCTGTTTCCAGTGCTTTGTCAAGTGTCTGACGAAACGGTTTATAAAAATTATCGAGCATGATATTCCAGACCAGAGCTCCCGAAGCTATTTTGTCAAAATCTTCTTCTATCTTGGCTGTGAACCCGTAATCCACAATAGAGGCGAACTGGGCAGAAAGAAAATCATTTACCAGGATGCCTATGTCTGTGGGCGTCAATTTGCCACGTTCTTCTCCGTAATTTTCTGAAAGTTCTTTTTCGGTAACCTTGTCACCCGAAAGCACCATTTGAATATAAGGGCGTTTAATAGCCTGTCTGTCAACTTTTTCAACATACTGACGCTTTAGTATGGTGGAAATTGTAGGAGCGTAAGTAGACGGACGGCCAATGCCCAGTTCTTCCAGTTTCTTAACCAGACTGGCTTCGGTATATCTTGGTGGATGCTGCGAGTAGCGTTGGGTGGCTTTTATCATGCCGGGATTCAGGAGATCATTAACCTGCAGCCGGGGAATAGCGCCTTCCCTTCCGTTTTCGTTGTTTTTTTCCGGCTCATCGTCGGTAGATTCCATGTAGACTTTCAGGAACCCGTCAAAAGTAATGACCTCTCCGTTGGCAATAAAACGATGAGAAGAGTTGCTGACTGCAATTTGTACCTGGGTTTTATCAACCTCGGCATCTGCCATTTGTGAGGCAACAGTACGTTTCCATACCAGGTCATAGAGTTTGCGTTCAGCCGCCGTTCCTTCAATGGAAGTATTTTCAATAAAAGTAGGTCGTATGGCCTCGTGTGCCTCTTGGGCACCCTTGCTTTTTGTCGCATATTGTCTTGTTTTACAATATTCGGCCCCGAAAGTATCTTTAATGACCTTTTTGGCTGTGCCCAAAGCGAGTTTGGAGAGCTGTACAGAGTCGGTACGCATATAGGTGATGAGCCCCGATTCATATAAACGTTGTGCTATTGTCATAGTCTGTCCCACAGAAAATCCAAGTTTCCGGGACGCTTCCTGCTGCAGAGTAGAAGTAGTAAAAGGAGGAGCCGGACTTTTGTGCCCGGTCTTGAATTCTACCCCGGCCACTGAATACCTGCTCCCAATACAATCGTTTAAAAAAGCAGCGGCCTCCCGGGCCGAGGAAAAACGGGTATCAAGCTCGGCTTTGAAAACTTCTTTTTCCCGCGATGCGGGATGAAAGAGACCTTCTACCTTATAATAACCGGAAGATTTGAAGGCCATTATTTCTCTTTCTCTCTCGACAACCAGACGCAGAGCCACGGATTGTACCCGGCCGGCCGAAAGCCTCGGTTTTACTTTTCTCCACAGAATGGGAGATACTTCGTAGCCGACTATACGGTCCAGTACGCGGCGTGCCTGCTGCGCCATAACCAGGTTCATATTGATTTCTCTCGGATTCTCAATAGCGTTAAGGACGGCGTCTTTTGTTATTTCGTGAAAAGCAATTCGTCTGGTTTTACCATCGGGTATGTTAAGCGTTTCTTTTAAATGCCATGCAATAGCCTCCCCTTCACGGTCGTCATCGGAAGCCAGCCACACCATTGAAGCTTCCTTTGCCGATTTAGTCAACTCTCTGACCAGTTCTTTCTTATCCGGTTCCACAATGTACTCGGGCGTGAAGCCTTTTTCGTGGTCTATGCCCAGTTTCTTCTTGGACAGATCGCGGATATGGCCAAAACAGGATTTAACCGAGAACCCTTCTCCAAGAACCTTCCCAATCGTTTTTGCTTTTGCGGGAGACTCGACAATAACTAAATTTTTATCCATACAAATTCTTTTTCCACACGTTACAAAGTAAGACATAAAGTAAGGTAAATTCCAAATATTTATACGTAATTTTGCACGGCTATAAGAATTTCTTATGAAGGAAAACATAAAGACAAAAATTTGCAAATGGTTGTGGATAATTGTGTTGGCTCTTGTTGGAATAGGTTTCCTAATGCTATTTCTTGTGGGTGCATTTGCAGACGTCCCCTCGTTCAGGGTTCTTGAAAACCCCAAAAACAACCTGGCTACCGAACTCATTTCAGAAGACGGTGTAGTAATAGCTACATTTCACATAGAAAACCGTTCCTATGTTCAATATGAAGACCTGCCGAAATCATTGGAAAATGCGGTTCTGGCCACGGAAGACATCCGTTTTTACAGACATTCGGGGATTGATTTTCGCGCGTTAGCCCGCGTAGCCGTAAAATCTATTCTCATGGGGCAACGCCGTTCGGGAGGCGGAGGAAGCACTTTAACCCAGCAATTGGCCAAGACGCTATATCCCCGCGACACGGTTTCGTATAGTTTCCCGGGAGCCAATGCCGTTAAAATGGTAGTGACCAAAATGAAAGAATGGATAACGGCTGTCAAGATAGAGCGAAACTATACAAAGGAAGAGATTCTTACAATGTATCTTAATTCCGTTTTTTTTGGAAGTAATGCTTTTGGGATACGTACCGCTTCCTATACGTTTTTTGATAAACACCCTTCGCAACTGAACATAGAAGAGGCGGCCACTCTGGTAGGTATGGTGAACAAACCCACACGCTTTAATCCGGTAATTAATTATGAATCATCACTGGCACGGCGGAACCACGTCATATCCCAAATGAAGAAATATGATTTTCTTTCTTCTCATGAGGCCGATTCTCTTAAAACGCTTCCCATTGTGCTCAACTATACGACACAGGATCATAATGCCGGTCTTGCTCCCTATTTCAGGGATATGTTACGCAGGGTTATGAGCGCACGGGAGCCGAATCCCAGAAATTATACCTATAGAGAAGATTATGAAGAGGACTTTGACCTGTGGACGAACGATCCCCTGTACGGATGGCTGCATAAGAACCTGAAGCCGGACGGCACCATGTACGATCTGGACCGGGATGGTCTTAAGATATATACTACTATCAATGCCCGTATGCAGCTGTATGCCCAGCAGGCAGTGGAAGAGCATTTGGGGACCTATTTGCAGCCTACTTTTGACAGGGAATTGCGTAATAAACGAAACAAACCTTTTTCCAACGATGTGCCGGATAACCTTCGTGGATCCATTCTCAGGCAGGCTATGCGCTGGAGCGACCGGTACAAAAATATGGCTGCAGAAGGAGCCGATGAAAAGGAAATCTCCAATGCTTTCGAGACTAAGGTGCCCATGCGGGTTTTCTCCTGGAAGGGCAAATCCGGTACGTATGCGACGGACACGGTCCTTTCTCCCAGGGATTCCATTTTGCATTACAAATCGTTTATGCGGGGTGCGCTTATGGCTATGGAACCCGAGACCGGCTATGTAAAGGCCTATGTGGGCGGACCCAATTATCGTTATTTCAAATACGACAATGCGCGCCAGGGCCGCAGACAGGTGGGGTCAACAATAAAACCGTTCCTTTATTCCCTGGCTATGCAGGAAGGCTTTACGCCATGCGATTACGTAATGAATGTACCACAGACTTTTATTTTGCCCGATACCACCTGGACACCCGAAAGTACAGACAAGCCTGAATGGATTGGACGGCAGGTCACCTTAAAATGGGGTTTGACAAAGAGCAGCAATAACATCTCGGCCTACCTTATGAAACAGTTCGGCCCCGAAGCTATGGTGGCCATGTGCCACAAACTTGGAATAAAGAGCCATCTCGATCCCGTGGTGTCTCTTTGCCTCGGCCCGGCCGATCTTCGCCTTTTTGAGATGGTGGGAGCCTATAACACTTTTGCAAACAAGGGTGTGCACGTAGAACCGTTCCTGGTGTCCCGTATTGAGGACAGCAGCGGCAACCTGTTGGGCACTTTTACTCCGCGCAAGAGAGAAGCCATAGGTGAGAAAACGGCTTTTCTGATGATAAACCTGCTGCAGGGAGTGGTCAATGAAGGAACTGCCATAAGAATCAGAGCCTTATACCTGCCACACGGGGCTATTGCAGGTAAAACGGGTACGACAAACGATCAGGCCGACGGCTGGTTTATGGGCATAACACCCAAACTGACGGCCGGTGTGTGGGTCGGGGCCGAGGACCGTCAGGTGCATTTTGAATCGCTGGCACTGGGTGGCGGATCCAATATGGCGTTACCTATCTGGGGTATTTTTATGAAAAAAATAATGAACGATCCTTCTCTGGGTTTTTCTGAATACGACACATTCACCATGCCTTCCGGTTTTGACATATCGCTCAATTGCGACGGATCGGACGAAGATACCGGATATTCGGGACAAAAGGACGAAGGCTTTTTTAATTAATAATGAATATTGCGTTGGTTTACGGAGGCGACTCCTCCGAGAGAGAGATTTCCCGTCTTAGCGGGAAAAATATGGCATCACATCTTTCCAAAGATAAATATACCGTATATGAAATAAATATCCGGGGCAATTCCTGGACTCTGCAGGCTGTTAATGAAGCAGACGTACCACCGGCAGAAATTGACAAAAACGATTTCTCATTGTGGTACCGGGAAAAAAAGATCTGTTTTGATGCGGTACTGGTTATGATACACGGCACCCCGGGGGAAAACGGGATCTTTACTTCTTACCTGGAGATGCTCAACATTCCTCATACAGCTTGTCCGGCAAGGGTTGCTTTACTTACTTTCGATAAATTTGCCTGCAAATCATTTTTGCGTCAAGCCGGGGTAAAGATGGCTCCCGAGGTCAGGCTTACCTTAAATAATAAGGATACCGAATGGACAGATCTGGCACATAAAAAACTGGGGCCGATGCCCTGGTTTGTCAAACCCAATGCTGCCGGGTCGAGCTTCGGAGTGTCGCGCGTAGACCGGATAGAAGACCTGTCTTCTGCTATTGAGGCTGCTTTCCGCGAAGACAACTCAGTGCTGATAGAACAATATATAAAAGGACGTGAGTTTACTAACGGTATTATGAAAACGGCGCGGAGAGAATTCCTGCTACCCGTTACAGAAATCATTCCTCATTCTCATTGCGGATTTTTCAATTACGAGGCAAAATACCAGGGAGCTTCCGCCGAGGTAACCCCGGCTGACATTCCCGTCGCTTTGGCAGATAAAATAAGGGAATTGTCTTCCTGTATTTACGATTATCTCTTGTGCAAAGGGGTTGTCCGGATAGATTACATTGTCCATGGAGAAGATATTTACTTTTTGGAAGTGAATACAATCCCCGGGATGACTAAAAAGAGCCTTGTTCCTCAGCAAATAGAAGCAGCCGGTATGACTATAGGAGATTTCCTTGATGAACTCATCTGCTCTGCAATAAATGAACATAAAAGATCTTAAAACGATTGCCGGGGAGCGGTTAGGAAAGGTATACGAACAGCCCGAGCTGCGCTTTGTGATCCATACCCTGTTAAGGCATATTGCCGATATTCCGCCTTATTGGTACCACACAGAAGAAGATCATGTCTTTTCCCCGCAGGTTAGTACCGCCCTGGAAAAGGCGGTTACTTTGCTGTCTGAAGGTGTTCCCCTCCAGTACGTAACCGGTGTTGTGGAATTTGGAGATTGTCTGATCTCTGTGAACCCCGGGGTTTTGATTCCCAGACCCGAAACAGAAAACTTATTGCGTCTGGCATCGGATTGCAGAGGTCGTATTCTCGATGCGTGTACAGGGAGCGGGTGTCTGGCAGTGGCTTTAAAATCCGGTAATCCGCAAAACGAGGTATTTGCGTGTGACCTGAGTACCGTCGCATTGGAGACAGCCTCTGAGAATGCAGCGGTCAATAATGCGGAGGTTACTTTCTTTTATACCGATATCACCTGCGTCGCCAGGGCAGTAGAAGATGCTTTCGCAGCAGGAATCGTCCCGGGATCTCTTGACCTGCTCATTAGCAATCCGCCTTATGTTACGGAAAAAGAAAAAGTGCTGATGAAAGAGAGGGTATTGCATTATGAACCTTATATGGCTCTGTTTGTTTCAGACGACGATCCGCTCTGTTTTTACAGGGCCCTTTCACAAATTGGGATGCGCCTGCTTAGGAAAACCGGGCGAATGTGGCTGGAAATCAATGAGTCATACAGTATTCAAATTAAGAACCTGCTTATACGGGACGGATACAATAATATATCGGTGCATAAAGATTTTTGTGATAAACCAAGATTTATTGAGGCTACCCGGTAGTACGTAAGATATTTTTACTTATTTTTGTTCTACAATATGGAAAGAAATTCTATGATCAACAGATGGTGGTGGCCCGGAAAAGAAATTTCCCGCGTCGCATCTGTGGCATAGCATAGATAACATCATCATTAACTTAATCTGCCCTCTTGCACGCGCAAGAGGGTTTTTTTGTGCCCAACCCAAATAAAAAAACATCAATATTATGAAAACAACCAAAAAATTTGTTCTCCCAGATCACGAGATCCCTATGGCATGGTATAATGTGCTTGCCGATCTCCCTGCTTTGCAACCCATGTTGAATCCCGTAACTAAAGAGCCTTTGAAGCCATCCGAGCTGGAGCCTATATTTGCCAAAGGCCTTATTGAACAGGAATTCTCAAAAGAGCGATGGATAGAGATCCCGGAAGAAGTCAGAACACTTTATCAGATATACCGTCCGTCTCCGCTGGTACGTGCCAGCGGGCTGGAAAAAGCACTTGATACACCTGCCCGTATCTATTTCAAGAACGAAAGCGTATCGCCGGTCGGATCTCATAAATTGAATTCGGCTCTTCCGCAAGCCTATTATAATAAGATAGAAGGTATTAAACACCTGACAACAGAAACGGGAGCCGGACAGTGGGGTTCTGCCATTAGTATTGCCGCAAAACACTTTGGCCTTGATATAGAGGTGTTTATGGTTCGCTTAAGCTATGATCAAAAACCTCATAGAAAAATTGTGATGCAAACATACGGAGGTAAGGTAACCCCTTCTCCGAGTAATACCACCGAAGCCGGACGCAAATTCCTGGCCGAGCATCCCAATACACCGGGCTCTTTGGGAATGGCCATTTCTGAAGCCTGCGAGAGAGCCGTAAGCCAGCCCGATACGCGCTATACGCTGGGAAGTGTACTGAATTTGGTCATGCTGCATCAAACAATTATTGGATTGGAGGCGGAACGCCAGTTTGAGATGGCTCAAGACTATCCCGACACCATTATCGGATGTTTTGGAGGTGGATCCAATTTTGGAGGACTTAGCCTGCCGTTCCTGCGTCACCAGCTGGCCGGAAAAAAGAAATTCGATTTCATTGCCGCCGAAAGCACCGGATGCCCAAAACTCACAAAGGGCGAATTCCGCTATGATTACGGCGATACGGCTGGCATGACTCCGCTTATTCCCATGTACACCTTAGGATGCGATTACGAACCGGCTGCCATTCATGCCGGGGGATTGCGTTATCACGGAGCGGGAGCTATTATGAGCCAGTTGCTGAAAGACAAGATCATACGTGCCATCGATATTGATCAGCACGAATGTTTCCAGGTGGGTGAATTATTTGCCCAATGCGAAGGTATAATACCTGCTCCCGAATCTACTCACGCTATTGCCGCAACAATAAGGGAGGCTTTGAAAGCCAAAGAATCGGGAGAAGAAAAAGTTATTCTTTTTAACCTTTCGGGACACGGGTTGCTTGATCTTTCCGCCTATGAAGATTTCCTTAACGGGAAGCTTTAACAAGGTTCAGGAATAAAGGCAGGAACGTGTCGTCTCCGGCCGATATGAGGCCTTCGGGATGAAATTGCACCCCTATCACATGGGGATCGTTTTTCATTTCGATGGCCTCAACTATTCCGTCTTTAGCGTAAGCAGACACCACAAAACCCGGAGCTACGTCTTTCACAGCCTGGTGGTGATATGAATTTACCCTCAGTTTTCCGGACCCGGCCACGTCGGCGCCAAGGATTTCATACAGACGGCTGTCTTTTTTTATGGAAATAGAATGTGTGCCGTACTCACGAGGCGCGCTTTGGCGGTGTTTAACCGGGTTTTTGCTCTTGGCCTGTGAAGGAATGTCTTGATACAAAGTGCCTCCGAAAGCCACATTTATTACCTGTTCGCCCCGGCAGATTCCCAGCACCGGAATGCCCCGGGCCACAGCGGCCCTCACCAGGTGAATATCAAAAAAGTCCCGGACAGGTACAATTCCGCCCATAGCCGGAACAGGTTCTTCTCCGAACCATTTCAAAGGATCAATATCTTCTCCGCCGGTAAGAATGAGTCCATCAATAGATTCTATCATACGCTGAATAACCTGGGGATTGTCCGTTACCGGCAATATGACAGGAATGCCGCCGGCTCGCTGAACCGCCAGGATATAGGTGTTTGGGACATTGCATTCTCCCGTTTCATAAGTTGCGGAAAGCCCTATGACAGGCATTTTTTCCTGGGCGCCGGAAGAAATGGAAACCAGCGTAACCAGAAGTGACAGGATAAGTATTCTTTTCATTTTGATGCCCTCCAGAGACCCATATTTTCGTTTTCGCCAAGGTCGAGATCGAACGTAATCACATCTCCTTCCATAAGGAATTTCAGTTTGAACCCGGCACCTCCCGAACGAAATCCAAAACAATGGGCATTTATATGAGTTAGTTTGTGTTTGCGATTGGGCCAGCTTTCCGGCCCCAGAGTGATATACAGGTCGCCTTCTTCCAGAGTAATGAACGCTTCGCCCAGGCATTCGTGACGGTATTTACCCACGTATTGTCCGTATGGAGCCGATGTCTCTTTTACCTCAGAAGCTTTGGCAGCCGCTTCTTTATCTGCCTCATTTTTATTTTCTTCCAGGTATTTTTTCAGATATTCCTCACTGTAGTCTGTATAAGGCAAGTTCATGTAATGGTCAATAATGTGGCGCATTATGGCATAACGCGGATCGGAAGGGGGTTCGCAGTTACTCAGCCACATCATTCCCAGGTTCAACTCGGGCACAAAAGCACATAATGCGGTGAAACCCCATGTGGTCCCGGTGTGGAAATATACCCTGTATTGATTATTCTGCTCAATAAACCAACAGGGTGCGTACACAGTGGTCTTGGTATGGTTTTGCGATGTGATGAGTTGTCCTTTGTGCAGGTATTCCATGGAAGAGGGTTGCAGAAGCGTTTTTCCGTCCAGGGTGCCATTCGAGAGGTGAAACCGGCTCCACTGTATCATATCTGTAACCGTGGAGCTAATACTGCCGGCAGGGCCGATAGCCGTCAGCCAGTGCAAGGCCTGTTCTTCTCCTTCCATGGGATTGGTGCGGATGGTACCGTCCCGGTATACCGTTTCATGAGGCGTATTTCCTTCTGCAGCACTTGTGAATCCCGATTCATTAACGAAGGTGCGGGTCATGCCCAGAGGGTCAAAAATCCGCTCCTGCAGGTTTTCTTCCCAGCTTTTTCCGGTAACCGATTCAATGATCCTCTGTGCGACCAGGAATATGATGTTGTTATATGCATAGGTAGTTCTTGGACTGGTGGCTAACGGCATATATTTTATCATGTCAAAGACATCATCTCTGTCGTAACCCAGGCAGGGAATATATGTTCCGCCCTGCGAGGGAAGGCCCGTCCGGTGAAGAAACAGGTCGCGTACCTGCAGGTTATCGGTAAGCCAGGGATCGAACATTTCAAATTCGAGCAGATACATTTTTATCGGGTCTTCCCATCTGACCAGGCTGTCTTCTACCATCATAGCCATTAAAGTAGCTGTAAAAGACTTGGTTACCGACCCAATTTGAAACACAGTGTTTGCATCCACAGCCCGTCCGCTTCCTTTAAATCTTTCGCCAAATCCTTCTGCCATGACCATTTTATCGTCTTTAATAACGGCAAGCGCAGAACCAACAATATTCCAGTCTTTTGCCACTTTTCGGGCATAGGCGGCAAAGTCCTGCGCCATCAGCAGAGAAGGCAGCAGGAGAAGAAGAATCATTAAACGTTTTTTCATAAAGTAAAGATATAAAAATTTATCTTTGTATTATGAGTAAGGTAAAAAGGGCCTGGTTCTGCCAGCATTGCGGTGCCGAGTCTCCAAAATGGCTGGGACGTTGTCCTTCGTGCGGACAGTGGAATACATACGTAGAAGAGATTATTTCCGGAAACGAAAAAGAGAACCTTCCGGCGCGTAACGCAACCCCGTTACGTTTTGGAGAAATCAGGCTGGAAGAACAGGAACGTCTCTCGCTTAATAACGGCGAAATGGACAGAGTGCTGGGAGGAGGCCTTGTGAAAGGGTCCCTGGTATTGATAGGAGGCGAGCCGGGCATTGGTAAATCAACACTGAGTCTGCAGATCCCCCTGAACAATCCGGGTTTGAACACACTATATGTATCGGGCGAAGAATCGGCGCGGCAGATCAAGCTGCGTGCCGAACGGCTGTCTCCCGGGGATAAAAACCTGGAAGAAAACGGCAACTGTATTGTGCTGTGTGAGACGTCCCTGGACCATATCCTTGTACATGCCGGAGAGATTAAGCCTCATCTTCTGATAATTGATTCTATACAGACCGTTTATTCACAGACCGTTGAATCTTCTCCGGGTAGTGTGACACAGGTTCGGGAATGCGCCGCAAGACTTTTAAAATACGCCAAGGAAACGAACACCCCTGTTCTCCTTGTGGGACATATTACTAAAGAAGGAAACATTGCGGGACCCAAAGTGTTGGAGCATATTGTGGATGTAGTGCTGCAGTTCGAGGGCGACAACCGGTATGCCTACCGGATGATCCGCAGTATCAAAAACCGTTTTGGCTCCACGGCGGAACTGGCCATATATGAAATGACTCAAAACGGGCTCAGAGAGGTGACCAATCCTTCCGAAATGCTTATTCCCATGCACGACCAGAATCTGAGTGGTATTGCGGTGGCGGCCATGCTAGACGGAACCAGACCGTTCCTCATAGAAACACAAGCACTCGTGAGTACAGCTGCTTACGGTACACCACAACGGTCGGCCACAGGATTTGATATCCGTCGCATGAATATGTTGTTGGCCGTACTGGAAAAGCGCGCCGGGTTTAAATTGTCTGTAAAGGATGTTTTTCTGAATATGGCAGGCGGTTTAAAGGTGTCGGATCCGGCTGTGGACCTGGCTGTGGCGGTAGCCATTCTTTCTTCCACTTTCGATCTGGTGGTTTCACCGCGTTGGTGCTTTGCCGCAGAAGTGGGATTAAGCGGAGAGATCAGGCCGGTACCGTATTTGGAACGACGCGTGGCCGAGGCGGCTAAGCTGGGCTTTGAAAAGATTTTCGTCTCGGGGTACAACATACCCAAATCTTTACCCGGCAACATTGAGGTAGAAAAAATAAGCGGCATGGCCGCTTTATGTAAGCAGATCTTTTAGAATTTTACAGACATTCCCGCGTTGACGACTCCCTTATATCCCCAGCCCAGGTCTGCAAAAACACCCAGGGTGCCTCCCCAGCGTACATGTAACGGGCTTAAATGATATGCGAAACGCCAGCGGGCGGTGTCGGCAGATACGTCTTTTGACATTTCCTGCATCATTTCCTGATCGTCAATCCATCTGGTCATACCTACGGCTGCCTGAGCGGACATTTCCCACAGTCCGCTGCGGAAATAGACCCAGTTCCCCGTTATCAGACCGGTAATGCTGAGCACTGTGCTGCGAAACACCGGATTGGAGGTGCCTTTTTTTGACATTTCAAGCATGGCGGCACTAAGCCCCAGGTATCCTCCAAAACTTACGTAAGGAGACCGATAATAATTATAACCGAGAGCGAAAACTCCGGTATAGCCGAAACGCGAAGGTTCATATGTATTCCCGTCCCGGGCAACAAGAGACGTATGCCTGATCTGGGTGCTGAGCTCCTGGAAAGTAGGCGCTCCGTATTGTACGAAGACCTCGTGTTTGCTGTAGGTGATATAATCATAATCACCGTAATACTGTGCTTTGGCTTGTTGCGTGGCAAACAGGCAGGCAATAAAGGAAAGCAGCAGCAGATTCAGATACTTTTTCATTGGATTTCCGGTTTTGTTTTATTTTTTTTTCTGGCAATACTAAGGTGAATAACTGCGAACAAACCTGTCATCAGCATAGTTACGGCCTGTGATTCGTGGCTGATGGTGGCAAAAACCATACCGCTTGTCTGGGTAAGTCCGTACACGGCAACCAGTGCCAGGCTTAATATAAAATGGAAGGCGCCTATACCGCCCTGAACAGGGACTACCCATCCAAAACTCCCCACTACCATAAGAAACAGGGCGTCGGTGAAATCAAACTGATCTCTCAGGGGCGTCGCCAGAATGGTACAATAACTGGTACATACATAAAGGAACCACATAAGCGCGGTCAAAAAAAAGAAGTATCCCTTGCGGGGCATCTTTATACTGTCGACTAATCCTTTCCAGATACCTTTCAGAAAACCGAGGATCTTATGGGTTATATTTAATTTTAAAAGAGGGGCGCGGAAAAAGTATACGAGCAGGATAAGCAGTGCGGGCAGGCCCAGACACAGAACAATGGCCAGCCAGGTGGAGCCGCCCAGGGAATGAATGAAAGGTTCCCAGATTTGGGTAATCATAAAGTTTCCGAATACATCTATCCTGAGTATGGCTACTGCAACGGTTATAACTAAAAGGCAAAGTACATCAAAAGAGCGCTCGGCCACCACAGACCCGATTACCTTATCGAATCCCAGACCGGTGCGTCCTGCGATCACACCACACCGGGCAATTTCCCCGGCCCGGGGCAGGGCAAAATTCGTCAGGTAGGCCATGCCTACACCGTCGAATGTATCCAGCCTTTTAACCGGTTTGCCAAATCCCAGAAGCATTATTCTCCAGCGTGCCGCACGGACGTAAAACGAGATAGCCCCTACCACAATAGACATAAAGATCCAGAAGTAATTCGCTGTTTTCAGGCCTGCTACAAAATCGTTCCATTTAATTCCCCTGAAAGAAAAATAAAGCAGCACAAGGGCCAATGCGGCAAATAGTACAATACGCAAGAGTTTTTTCCAGTTCATAATCATACAAAGGTACAAAAAAAGCGTATTCGGAATTTTTGACTATTTTTACATTTTAAGTTGATCATTCATGAAATCTATATTAGGTATCGGGAATGCCCTCACGGACATTCTGGCCTTATTGCCCGATGATTCGTTGCTGGAGCGTTTCCACCTGCCTCACGGCAGTATGCAGCACGTAGACGCCCAGACAGCCGAAAAAATATGGACCAGTCTAAAACCAATTGGAGTCCAGTATGTCGCCGGAGGATCGGCCGCTAATACAATTACAGGCACCGCCGTCCTGGGCATGCCCTCGGGGTTTATTGGGAAGGTCGGAGACGATGAACTGGGGTCTCTTTTCTATGCAGATCAGCACCGCAACGGCATCAGGTCATTTCTTCTAAAGGGAACACATTCTTCCGGAAGAGCCATGGTCTTTGTCACCGAACCCGATGCCGACAGAACTTTTGCCGTTTACCTTGGAGCCGCCCTTGAACTGGTTCCGGATGATCTTACTCCCGAAATGTTCAAAGGATACGATTATTTCCATATAGAAGGCTATCTGGTACAGAATCAACATCTGGTGAGAAAAGCCGTACAACTGGCCCGCGCGGAAGGAATGATCATCTCTATAGATCTGGCCAGTTATAACGTAGTGGAGAGCAACGAGGCTTTTTTGCACGATATTGTAGAAAATTATGTGAATATTGTATTTGCAAATGAAGCTGAATCGTTGTCTTTTACAGGAAAAGAACCCCGTGAGGCATTGGATGAGATTGCCCTGATATGTGACGTGGCTGTGGTCAAGATTGGTAAAGCCGGCTCGATGATCAGGAGCGGTAATGATTTTTACCGGGTAAATGCCTGGCCGGGCATATCAATAGATGCCACCGGTGCTGGTGATTTGTATGCTTCGGGATTTCTTTACGCTCATTCACTGGGTCTTTCGCTCCAAAAATGCGGAGATATAGGATCTATGATTGCGGCCAGGGTGGTGGAAGTTGTGGGGCCAAAAATTGATATTCCCAGATGGAAAGCTGTCAAACAGGAAATAAGACAAAGAATACAGGACCCGGAATGATGCACAGTCCAATTATAATAGCAGGACCCTGCAGTGCCGAAACGGAACAGCAGGTAAAAGCGGCAGCACAGCAGCTGGCGCCTTTCCGTATGCCTGCCTCTGCAGGAGGAGAGGGAATATCGTTCTTCAGATCGGGTATATGGAAACCGCGAACAATGCCCGGGGGGTTCGAGGGCGTGGGGCAGGATGGACTTCCCTGGCTCAGGGCTGTTCAGGACGATTATAACATCCCGGTGTGTACCGAGGTAGCCTCGGCCCGCCACGTGGAACTGGTGAGAGAGGCCGGTCTTCAGGCCGTCTGGATTGGGACCCGCACTACCGCAAATCCTTTCCTGGTGGAGGAAATTGCCAGGGCGCTGGATGGCTCGGACATGCATGTTTTTGTTAAGAACCCCATTAACCCCGATCTGGGACTCTGGATTGGTGCTGTGGAACGGGTACGCCGGGTGGGAATTAAGCATGTATATGCCATTCATCGCGGCTTCAGTGATTATCATGTGGGGCAGCTGCGTAATGCGCCTCTATGGCGTGTACCTATTGAGTTTAAGGTAAATATGCCCGAAGTGCCTTTATTGTGCGACCCGTCTCATTTGTCGGGCGATACGGCCTATATACCCGATCTGGCCCAAAGAGCTCTGGACTTGAATTTTGACGGGCTCATGCTTGAGGTGCATCATATGCCGTGTGAAGCTTTGTGTGATGCCAGACAACAACTGGATCCCAATGCATTTGCCGGTCTTATGCACCGGTTGCAATGGAGGCGATCTGCCCCTTCTGAAGACATCCGCTCGGAAGAAAAGATACTTTTGGATGCATTACGCGCCCGGATAGATGTCCTCGATGAAGACCTGGTAGATATCCTGGCACAGCGGATGTGTCTGGTAGATCAGATAGGTGAGGTTAAGAAAAAAGGAGGTATTGGAATAGTGCAGATAGAACGCTGGAATACCGTGTCTCAACATACGCGTGACCTGGCTGCTTCTAAAGGATTGGATACCGCATTTATTGAAGAAATTTACAAAGCAATACATCAACTGTCAATTAAGAGACAAGAGGAGGTTATGCGCCGATGAGCAGAATATGTTTCAGCCGTAATTTGAAAGAACTTGCTGACTTGTTGCCGGAAGGAAAACAGGTGGTTGTTCTGTATGATAAGGCGGTTTCTGAATGGGTAAAAAAAACCGGATTGCCCGCCGACCTGTCCATTGGGCTCGAAGGCGGCGAAACACTTAAACAATGGGATGCCGTAGCTCGGGTGGTAGATCGTTTTATGAACGCAGCTGTAGACCGTTCCTGGTTTTTAGTCGGCATCGGCGGAGGTACTGTTTGTGACTTTGCAGGTTTTTTGGCCTCTATCTATATGAGGGGAATTTCGTTCGGATTTGTTCCCACTACGCTTATTGCACAAGTGGACGCCGCACTGGGCGGTAAGAACGGCATACATTTCGGATCCTACAAGAATATTCTGGGCTGCATTGTGCAACCTGCCTGGATCTTTTGCGATCCGGACCTGCTCAGATCGTTGCCTCTGCGTGAATTCCGGTGTGGTTTGGCCGAGTGTGTCAAACACGGGGCCATAGTCTCTGAACCGTATTTTAGGTTTATCGAAGAAGAAGTAGCCGGATATGATCCCGCAGAATTGCCCGATGCTACGTTAGACCGGCTGGTCAGGGACTCACAGCAGATTAAAATGGATATCGTGGAAAAGGATCTGTATGAACAGGGAGAACGCAGGGCACTGAATTTCGGACATACTTTTGGACACGCCATGGCTGCCGAAGAACCGTCCCTTTCACACGGTCAGGTGGTTTCCAAAGGCATGGTAATGGCTTCGAGACTTGCAGTAAGAAAGGGCTTGCTTGAAAAAGCCGAATGTGAAAGATTGGAAAAGGTACTGGCCCGCTGCGGTCTGGAAACGGAGTATCCGTATCCAGAGAACAGGCTACTGCCATATATTCTACATGACAAAAAGCGTCAGACGAATTATATATGGCTTGTGTTGCTCAGACGGATAGGTCAATACATGATAGTAAAGGAACCTGTTGACTCATTTGGTTTATAATGAAAAATCCGGGTGTAAGTATTGGAAAAGGGTGGAACAATCTGCTCGCCGGTTGGTTAACCCGCGCTCCCTGGGTAGAGTTGCGTCTGGACCTGATGGAAGATATGTCGCCGGTTACCCTTGTGGCGCTACGCATGCGTTGTATGGGAAAAGAACATAAAATCATGCTCACCTGGTCGTGGACCGGTCAGAGGGAACAACCGCTCGCCCTCTTCAGAGAAATCATCCCATGGCAGGTCGGATGGGTGGACGTTCCTATGGAAGCACCCTCGGATTATCGCATGGAACTCGCCTCTTTGGCAGAAGAGTGGGGCGTCAGGACAGTATATTCCTGTCATTATTTTGCACATACGCAACAGACAGTGCCCTGCGTGGAGCAACTATCCCGCCAGGCCCGTGAAGCTTTTGCCGAGGGAGCCGGTTATGTAAAATTCGCCGTGTACACATGGACAAAGGAAGAGACAGATAAGCTGCTTGAATGGTGCGACCGGATAAATGAAGAATTTACGGGCGAGAAAAGAGTCACGCTTATGATTATGGGAGAATATGCGCTGATTTCCAGACGCATTGCTATTCATAAGGAGTTTCCCTTTGTCTATTCTGCTCCCGACGCAGACACAACTACCGCACCTGGTCAGCCAACGTTTCAAGAATTATTGACGTAGCTCCGGTGCGCGATCTGACATAGGCGGCAGCTTTTCTCCCCGAGTCCTGCATACTTTCCGGGTTGTCCAGCCAGTTCCGGAAATGGGATAACAGCCCGGCATATTCTGTATATGATCTGGCGGCTCCTATCTCTGTCAGCTCTGCCGCTTCCCTGAATTTTTTATAGTTCGGGCCAAAAAGTACCGGTTTTCCGTGAACAGCCGCTTCCAGTGTATTATGAATACCCGAGGGATTGAACCCGCCTCCTATGTAGCATAGCGTAGCGTGACGGTACAGCGAGGAAAGCAACCCCATGCAATCAATAACCAAAACACGGGAACAGCTTCCTTTCTGAGGAGCGGAATAAAATTCGGGATTCCATTTTTCAAACAGTGCGGATATCCCGGTCAGATGTGCCGCATGTATTTCGTGTGGGGCCAGTATTAGTTGAAAATGAGGAATTTCTTCCAGAAGCCGGGCCAGCATATCTTCGTCTTCGGGCCAGGTACTGCCGGCGACCAACAACGGGGTGGCCATGCGTTCAATAATCCATGCAGGCGTATTGTCTCCTTTGGTTATTGCTACCACCCTGTCAAAGCGGGTGTCCCCGGCTACCGTAACGGGCAATGGCAGCTTAATATTCTTTTGCAGTAAATCGGCGGATGAGTTATCCTGTACAAAAATCCGGGTGTAACATGTAAGCATATGCCGGTGGAACATCCCGTACCATTTAAAAAACGGCTGTTGGGGACGGAAAATGGCAGAAAAAAGATAGGTGGGAATATGTCTGCGCCTGAGAGCAGTAAGGTAAAAATACCAGTATTCGTATTTGACAAACAGGGCGGCCGCCGGTTTGACAACATTCAGGAAGCGGGCTGCGTTCCACGGACTGTCAAGCGGAAGATAAAAAACATAATCGGCTCCCTTATAATTTTTCCGTACCTCATATCCCGATGGCGAAAAAAACGTCAATAAAATACCGGACCCGGGGTATTGTACCCGCAATGCTTCCATGACCGGTCTGCCCTGTTCGAATTCTCCGAGAGAGGCACAGTGGATCCAAAGTATATCCCGGGAGGATCCCCGGGGGAAAGCGTTTTTGAGCCTTGTCCACTGACCTCTTCTGCCGGCAAAAAATTGTCTGGTCTTATTCATGCCGCAAAGGTATGGATTTTAAATTACCTTTGCAGAATGACAAAGAAACAAAGAAGAAGAGGTGTCGCAGTGCTGGTATTGCTGCTGTTGGCCGGCTGGACCCTGTTCCGCCTCATGCCTTTCTACCTGCCTTCAGAAGCCGTTCCGTTTAATGGGGTTTTTTGGTATAATCCCTATGAGGGACTTACCCGGGGTGAAGGGAAATGGCTGCGGACAAATTTTCATGCGCATTCCAATGCCTGGGGGAAAATGACCAACGGGAGCAAAAATACGGTGTCTGACATCATGGCAAAATACGATTCGCTCGGCTATGATATTATTGGCATATCAGATTACCAACACATTACGGCTACCCCTTGTGCTGTTTTTATTCCGGTCTATGAACACGGTTTCAATATCATGAAGACCCACCAGGGATGCCTCGGAGCCAGGAAAGTCTATGGCTGCGACGTGATTATTCCCCAGACACGGTCTCAGAAACAACATATTATTAATATTCTGAAAGAAAGATCCGAATTGGTTGTCCTTAACCATCCGGGGTGGATGGGCGGATACTCTGTACGGAATATGCAACAACTGACCGGGTATGATCTGATTGAAGTTTTGAATGATTTCTGGAAATCGGAAGATCTCTGGGACGTGGCTCTTTCTTCAGGAAAACCGGTCATGATGATTGCCGGGGATGACGCTCACAATGTGTTTAAACCTACCGATATTGCCCGCGACCTTACTATGATCTATGTACGTTCGGGACAGCTAAAACCGCAGCATATCTACGATGCCCTCAAAAACGGAACTGCTTATGGCTTGGAGGTGACCCGGCGTGCGGCCCGTTCAATGGTCCCTGAAAAACGCCGTGGCCTCGATTCCCTTCCAGTTCTTCAATCCTGCATTGTCCGGGGTGACAGTCTGTGTGTTTTGCTCACAGGGGAAGCCCTTGAATATACATTTATTGGCCAGGACGGGATAATATTGTCCACTGTATCTGAAAATACGGCAGAGCCTGACAAGGATCTTCCCATAATATATAAATTGCAGCCTCAAGATACGTATGTGAGGGTCCGGATACTGCTTCGTGACAGTTCTCTGCTCTACCTCAATCCCGTTATGCGAACGGCACATCCAGGAATGAAACCGCCTATGCCGGAGGCCCGTAAAAGGCAACTATTTACTATCTTTGCCCAATGATAAGGAATCTATTGCTGCAGACGGGTCAGTATGTGTTGCTCATGAAACGGGTTTTCAGAAAACCCGAAAAATGGAGTATTTTCTGGAAGCAGTATATTGCAGAAACCGAAAAACTGGGACTCTCCTCGGTAAGCCTTATAGGGATTATCTCCCTGGCCATAGGCGCAGTGCTTGTCATTCAAACTTCCTATAATATCGAGAACCCGTTTATTCCCAAAATGTACGTCGGTTACATGGTGAGAGAAAGCATGATCCTTGAATTCTCCTGTACCATGGTGGCCCTCATTCTGGCCGGAAAGGTGGGGTCCAATATATCGTCCGAAATAGGAACCATGCGCCTTACAGAACAGATAGACGCCATGGAGATGATGGGGATTAACTCCGCCAACTACCTGATCCTTCCCAAAATTGCAGCTGCCTGCGTGTTCAACCCCGTTCTGATGTTATTCAGCTTTATGGTTGGGATAATAGGCGGGTGGCTTATAGTGGCACTGACCGGCATGATTACCCTAAGCCAATACACAACCGGGCTGCGTTTTGCTTTTAACGGGTTCTACGTTGTGTATGCCATTTCTAAAATGGTAGTGTTTAGCTTTATTATGGTATCTGTAGCAGCCTCATACGGATATAAACCAAAAGACAGTTCTCTGGAAGTCGGCAGAGCCAGCACCCGTTCTATTGTTGCCAGCTGCCTGCTCATACTTATTGCAGACCTGATGTTAACCCAGTTATTGCTCAACTGATGATATTTGTCGAGAAAATCAACAAATCCTTTGGAGAGGAGAATGTTCTTAAAGATGTATCTGTCACCTTTGAAGAAGGAAAAACCAACCTGATCATTGGAGCGAGCGGTTCGGGCAAGACCGTCCTGCTAAAAGCAATAGCGGGTCTTCATGGAATAGATTCGGGTCGGATCCTGTATGACGATATAGTATTCAGCGCGTTGAACGATCAAGCGCGAAAAGTCATCCACAAGCAGACGGGCATGCTTTTTCAGGGTGCCGCATTGTTTGATTTTGCCACAGTAGAAGAAAACGTACGTTTTCCACTCGATTTTTTTACCGGATGGACGGCAGCAGAAAAGCGGGAAAGAGTGGCTTATTGTCTTAACCGAGTCAATCTGTACGGGGTGGAAAACAAGTATCCTTCTGAATTGAGCGGCGGTATGCAAAAAAGGGTGGGAATCGCACGGGCCATAGTTATGAACCCGAAATATCTTTTCTGCGATGAACCCAATTCCGGACTGGACCCTCAGACGGCCATATTGATAGACCGGCTTATAAGTGACATTACACATGAATTCCACATGACTACCATCATTAACACGCATGATATGAATTCGGTAATGGCCATTGGGGAAAAGGTCGTGTTTATATATAAGGGTGAAAAAGCATGGGAAGGTCCTCCAGGAGATATATTTCAAACCGGCAACAAAGAATTGAACGATTTTGTCTTTGCTTCCGAAATGGCTAAAATGTTACAGCAGGTCAGATCCTGAAACGGATGCCCAACTCCATTTTAAACTGGGTAGGCTGAATGGTTCTTATACTCTTGGGCTGGTCGTTATCGAAATAATGGGATACGGTGGGTTCAAGATAAATACCAATAAGTTCGGAACATTTATATTCTATACCCAGACCCCCAAACACAGACCATTGTACCCCTTTGACTGCCTGACTCTGGCGGGTGCTCACATTATTAAGCTGGCAGATGTATTCATCAGAAACCGCTTTATCAACGGCGCCTCCGCCAACAACGTAAACAGACAGGTACCTGTTATTCACGGCATGAAAATAAATGCCTACCGGAATGCCAATATAATGGGTGTTTTGGTCCACAATATATGATTTATCTGCCGTATGGACCTGGTATTCGCCTCGTAAAAGTGTGTATGTAAGTGAAGCCCCCACAGAAAGCCACCGGTTGAACTCTTTCTGAACATTAATACCGGCAGACAAAGGGGTTGAAAAATGGGTGGAGATCACGTTCACATCATCTTCCGAAAACTGATTGGCCAGGTAATCCGGGATTCCCAGATTTGACAAGTCGCTGCCGGCAAGGCTCAGAGGTGTTTCCCACTGTGATGTGTATGTAGATGGAGTAAAAAGGTAATTGCCGTTTATGGCTCCCTGATAGGAGAAATTTGCCGCAGTAATCCATTTATTATTCAGCTGTTTTCTGGCAGGGAGATCGGGCATAATAAAGGAACTGCGGTTATCCGTTTTTTCCTGCGGAGCCGGTTTTACCTCTGCAAATACAGGATTATCTTCCTGTTGAGGGGTTTCTGGCTGAATGGCAGATGGGACCGGCACCTGACTTTCTTCCGTGTTTTGTGAAAGTGTTGCTGCCATTTTTTTCCGGGAAGGCATAAATATTACTTCAGAAATCCGAGGTACTTTGGAGGTACGGATATCCATGGGATCGGGTTGATTAAGATCTGGCAAAATGGGCGGAATAATTGCTATGGCACCAGGTTGAGGTACAGGGCTCCGGTGAAGCACAGGCGTTAAAAGTGTAAGTAACAGCAACAGACAGGCCGCAGCAGAAGTGTACCAGATCATTTTCTTCCGTCTCATGGCCGCATGCTTTGCCATTCGGGCCGAGAGGGCTTCCCAGTCCCCTTTTTCTTCCGGGTCGGAGAAATTATAAACCTTCTCCTTTATAAGTTTATCAAATGCGTCTTCACTCATAATTAAGTGGCACTAATGGTTTGTTAATTGAAAGATAAGCACGTCCGAAAAATAATGGTCCGAATTCTCTGACTTCTTCTCTGGTTAAATCAAATGTAGGCAATACAAAATGAATATATTGTGTATCTGAAGGATAGGAAACGTTGTATCTTTCTCCCGGAGCATTTATAATCATGCGGAACTCCTGGGAAATGGGAAACGCTATGGTATTGGCACAATAGAATCCTGTCTCATTGGTGGTTACCGGATCTTCCATTCTTAGAAGAACAGAGAGATCCTTAATAGGCTCTTCTGTTAGCGAATCGGTTACAATACCTTCCACAATAAAGATTGCATAAGGATATTGCCGTGATGAGAGAGAATCGGAAGTGGATCCCGAAGGCATAAACGGCAATACATCCCTGCACGAACACAGTGTTCCGGAGATTATTATCAGGTATAATATAGCCTTTTTCATCACCTATGTTTATCCAGTTTATTCTGTAGCCAGTTTCTTGCCCTGGAGTACTGGGAACGCGAAGTACTTTCACTGATGTTCAGCATTTCCGCAATTTCGTGATGGGCATAGCCCTCCACGGCGTACATATTGAAAATCGTACGAAACCCGGTAGGCATCTCTTCTATGCAATCCATAATATCCCGCGCCGAAATACTTTCTATTATATTTCCCGATATCGTAGTTTTGCCCGCCGTCACGTCAACCTGCTCACTATAACGCAACACGTCATTCTTCCGTAAATAGGAGAGTGAAATGTTAACAAAAATCTTTCGCGCCCAACCTTCAAAAGAACCCGTTCCGGCATACATCCCTATTTTATCGAATAATACGACAAAACCATCCTGAACCAAATCCCGCGCGGTTTCCCGGCTCCCGACATATCGCGTACAAACCGCCAGCATTTTTGCGTAAAGACGCTCATATAAAGCACATTGAGCTGCCGGGTTTTTTTTAACACAGGCAGCAACAAGCGTACTTTCCGGTATGTCTTTTGTAAGATGAAATTTAGAGCCGGAATGTTGCATTGGTTTAAGAAAAATAGTACAGGCTTGAGCAAAAGTAAAATAAATAATTGAATTGAACGAATTGTGGTAAATTTGCCATATGAAGAGGATCCTATTTGTCATTGTAGCACTATTGACGTTATCTTCCTGTGCCTACAGGAAAGAGCTTGCTTCTGAAGAAGCCGGACTTTTTTTTCACCAGGGACTTAAAGCATATTACCTGGGAGACGCACTATATGCAGAAGATTGTTTTAAACGAGTTATAACCAGGGACAGGGATAATGATGCCGCTTTTTTTTATTTGAGCAGGTTGGCCTTTTTCAGAGAAAACAAGGAAGAATCAGATGAATATCTGCAAAAAGCCATCCGCTTGCAGCCTCAAAATTACTGGTACAGGCTTCAGGCAGCGAAAAACGCTGTCATAGAAAACGACATCCGGAAGGCCGAAACGTTCTATGAATCTTTAAGGGGAACCTTCCCTCACAAGAATGAGTTGCTCTACGATATGATCAATCTGTATATAAACGACAAACAGAACCCAAAAGCACTTTCGCTGCTCGACACGCTGGAACAACGTGAAGGCAAAACGGAGTCCGGTGTTTTATTGCGGTTTAACTTTATTGTGAAGGATCAGCCGGAAGAAGCCATTGAATTGCTGAAACAATATACAGCAGAGAATCCGACCCCCCGCGTCCTGTGTGTCATGGGAGATTACTATGCCGGAGGGAACCTTATTGAGGAAGCAATGATCTGTTACCAGCGCTCACTGGAAATGGATCCTACATTCATGCCGGCTCTTTTTGGTGAAGCCGAGGTGTACCGTATGAAGCGCCAGTTCGATCTGTTTTTTGAACACATTAACCCTTTCCTGGCGTATCCCGATGTAGATGTTCAGATGAAGAACGAATACCTGAAACAGCTCATAGACAGCAGAGGTTTTGTTACCACTTTTCAGCCGCAGGTAGATACCATGTTCCTTAGTACGAGAGAGGCACATCCTAAAGACACTACATTAGCTTATATGTATGCCGGATACCTTATTCAGACTCAAAGACCAAAGAAGGCCATGGAAGTGGTTTCGGATAATATTACTTACTACTCCGATAACTATAGCGCCTGGTATCAGACCCTGGCTGTGTTTTATTATCTGAAAGAATGGGATACATTGTCCGCCTATTCGTCTGCTGCTCTCAAAAAGTTCCCCGGTAATGTGGATTTCAGCAGTATGCACGGGCTGTCCCTGTGGCAAACAGGAGATGTCTCCGGGGCAATAGATTGTTTTGAGAATATCTTGTTGTTATTGAAAAAGGAAGATAAGGCCAACCGAATCCAGACCCTTGCGCTTTTGGGCGATCTTTACCATGAAATCGGGAACAGCCAGAAATCTTTCCAGGCCTATGACGAGGTACTGAAGCTTGATCCATTGAATGTGCCGGTTCTGAACAATTATGCCTATTTTCTTTGCATCCAGGACAGGGATCTTGAAAAGGCGCTCAATATGAGTAAAAAAACCATTGAGAAGGAACCAAATAATTCCACCTACCTGGACACTTACGGGTGGATACTTCATTTGTTGGGCCGCACGGCAGAAGCCCGTGATATTTTAAGACAGGCAGTAGCTTACGGCGGAAAAGAAAGTGCCGAAATCCTAAATCACTACGGAGATGTTTTAAACGCGCTGAATGAACCCCAGATGGCCATAGTATACTGGCAACAGGCCTTTGCTCTGGAACCCAGGGAAGAAATAGAGTCAAAAATCAGGATCAATAAGGCAAAAGAACAATAAGATGAAACGCGGCCTGCTGCTGATGTGTTGCTTATTCATCGCCACTGTGTCGGTTTTTGCACAGACGATAGATGATATGAGACATAAGAGTTCAGAGCTTCAGGCCGAAATCGCCAGACTGCAACAGCGAATAGCTCTTTCCTCAGATGATATAAAGGGGCAACTGAATAAATACAGAATGTCCCAGCGGCTTATTGGTAACCGGCAGGAGTTGATTAAAGGGCTGGATGGCGAGATTACTTTACTAAATACAGATATTCAGAAAAAAAATGCAGAAATAGTCCGCCTGGGACAACAACGGGATGAATTAACGGGAGCTTATGATAACCTGTTGCAACAGGCGTACAGGCACAGAGACAAAAAAATGTGGCTTATGCATATGCTTTCCAGCGAAAGCAGCGGACAGGCTTACAGGCGGTGGAGGTATTTTAAAAATTACAGTGACTTCATCCGGGATCACGTGAAACGCATAAAGGAAACAGAAGCGCAACTGGCCCTTGAGGAAGCCAGTTTAAAGGAACTCCAGAACGAAAGGTTAAAGGCCAGGGAAAAAAGGCAGGCCGAGGTAGACCGGATGCAGGCCGAGCAACGCAGCCTTGACAAGAACATAAAAAAATTACAGCAGAACGATAAACAATTGAAGGCGGAACTAAAAAAACGCCGCCAGGAACAGGACAAACTCAGCCAGGAGATTAAAAAAGCTTTGGCTGCCCTGGAGAAAAAAGATGCCGTCAAAGACGAGGCGGCCATAAAGGCAGACAGGATTCTTTCTGCTGACTTTGCCAAAAACAAAGGACTTTTGCCGTGGCCTTTGGAAGGTGCAGTTGTTTTGGAGCGTTTTGGCCTTATTATTGACCCAAAGTGGGGCTTCCGATTCGATAATAAAGGAGTAACACTTTCGGGCAGTCAGGGAGCCGATGTAAAATCCGTTTTTAACGGGGTGGTTGCAAGCGTCTGGATGGATAAGCGGGATAGTTACCTTATCCGTATATTAGTGAGTCATGGCGAGTATAACACCATTTATTGCCATATGGTGGACGTGGTTGTGAAAGAAGGAGATAAAGTCACTACTGGGCAAAAATTGGGAGCTCTGTCACCTTTAGGCGAAGGAATATCCTATTTTCAGCTATTACACAAGAGTACCCCGCTCAACCCAGCCGAGTGGTGCCGATAAACTCCCTGATTACGGAAATATACGGAATGTACTGTTCTTCCTTCGGATGTATAGGTGTGAAATAACTCAAAAAATTCATAAGCCTTATGGCTTCGGGATAAGCAGCCGATATTGGGGTAATGCGGTGCAGTAACGGCTCGGCATGGGATTTCAGAACGGCCAGCTCATAGGGAAGAGCCGAGTTAAACATGACATCTGCTTCTTCCTGAAAAGGAAAAATATTCTGACGTTCACCGTAACTGATGCTTGGCCAGCGTAATATGGTTTCTTCTGCCGACGTTCCCCTGAACTGTGCGTCCCTGACCATTCTTCTTATCATCCGGGTGTCTGTGGTGGATATACGGTTGTTTTCGTCCATAGACAGTGAAGTCAGGGCCGATGCATAAATCTTATATTTATTCTTTGCCGGAACGTCCCGGGTAACGCCAGGATTGAGGGCATGGATCCCTTCCATGATAAGGATCTCATTTTCCCCCAAAGTCAGTTTCTTTCCTATAAAAGTGCGTTGTCCTTTTACGAAGTCAAATACAGGGATCTCTACGGTCTCACCGTTCAACAACTTCTTAAGTTGCCGGTTGAGGAACGGGACGTCCATGGCTTTAAGGCTTTCATAATCGTATTTTCCTTCTGCATCACGCGGCGTATCTTCGCGGTTTACAAAGTAATTGTCCATTTCCAGCACAACGGGCTTCATGCCCATAATCTTCAGCTGGGTGGCAATGCGTTTGGATGTTGTTGTTTTGCCACTGCTGGACGGACCGGCTATCAGCACCAACTTCACGTTCTCGCGTTTGGCCAAAATGGCATCTGCAATGGCCGCATAACGTCTTTCATGGAAAGCCTCCCCAGTGAGGATGAGGTCTTTGACTTCTTCGTGTTGAATCTTCCTGTTAAGGCTTCCAATGTCTTTTACCCCCATAATATTACCCCATTGCATATATTCTTCAAAGACATCGGCCAATTTGTGCAGTTTTGGCGGTATGTCTACCTGGTCGGGGCTATCCGGTTGAGGATATTGAAGTAAAAAACCGTTGTGAAAACGCACCAGATGGAACACCTTTAGGTACCCCGTAGAGGGGACAAGCGGCCCGTAGAAGGTGTCGGCATATCCTTTCAGATAATAAACCGAAGTGAAAAAATGACCGCGTGTTTCCTGAAGCAAAGCTTTTTGTGTAAATCCGTTTTCGCGAAATAGATCTTTTGCCTGTTCCATCCTGATTTTTTCTCTGGTAAAAGGCAGGTTGGCAGCGACCATTTGTAACATGGCAGCTTCCAGAATGGCCATATCTTCGTCGGTTTCCTGACGTCCGTCGGGAAATTCAAGGTTGCAATACAGGGAATTGGTCACCGAAAACGAAATGCGCAGCCGGGCTTCCGGGAATACATTCCTAACGGCACGCTGGAGCAGAAAAGATAAGGAGCGAACATATGTTCTCCGTCCGTCGGGATGTGTATAGTCAACAAACCGGATATCATGCGGATTAAATAATTCAAAATCGAGACTCTTAAGCCGGTTGTCCACCAGAGCGGCCAGATATCGGGGAGCGTCTTTGCCGTTCTGCTGAACGTTTAATTCATATAAAGTCTTCATCTATTGTTGATGGTTAAGCCATTCATTAAGTAGTTGTCCCGTGTAAGAATGCAAATTTTTTGCCAGCTCTTCCGGGGTGCCGTACCCTACTACATTACCACCGTCTTTACCTCCCTCCGGTCCAAGGTCAATGACGTAATCGGACGATTTTATGATATCGGGATGATGTTCAATGACAACGACCGTATTGCCTTTATCGGCCAGTCTGTGGAGTATCCCCAGCAAAACGTTCACGTCTTCAAAATGAAGTCCGGTGGTGGGCTCGTCAAGAATGTAAAAGGTTTTTCCGGTAGAATGGCGCGACAGCTCCCCGGCCAGCTTTACACGCTGGCATTCTCCTCCGCTCAGGGTGGTGGAAGGCTGCCCAAGCTTGACATACCCGAGTCCGACTTCCTGCAGCGTTTTGATCTTTTGCAGTATGGAAGGAACGTGTTCGAAGAATTCTACAGCCTGGTTTATGGTCATATCAAGGACCTCATAAATGTTCTTCCCTTTGTATCGTACGGCCAGCGTATCGCTTTTGTACCGTTTACCCTGGCACACGGGGCAGGGAACGTGTACGTTGGGGAGAAAATTCATTTCAATGGTTTGCAGCCCGGCTCCCCGGCATTCTTCGCAACGTCCCCCCTTAACATTGAAAGAAAAACGGGATGCCTTGAATCCACGGGTTTTAGCATCGGCCGATGTTTCAAACAATTTGCGGATGTCTGCAAACACGTTCGTATAGGTGGCGGGATTGCTGCGGGGCGTTTTTCCAATAGGAGACTGGTCCACTTCAATTACTTTGTCAATATAGGAGATCCCCGATATTGATCTGAAAGGAAGCGGCTGTTTTTTTGTGTGGTAGCATTTATGTGAAAGGATTGGGAGCAGGGTTTCGTTAATAAGCGTCGATTTACCGCTCCCGCTTACCCCGGTAATACAAATAAAACAACCCAGAGGGAAACTTACATTTATGTCTTTAAGGTTATTGCCTGTTGCCCCGCAAATTGTCAATACTTTGCCATTCCCCTTTCTGCGTTCGGCGGGAACGGGGATCTTCTTTTTGCCTGTCAGGTATTGCCAGGTAAGACTTTTGGAGGGTTTTTCCAAGAATTCTTTTATAGGTCCGGAATAAAGCAATTCTCCTCCTTTTCGCCCGGCGCCCGGGCCGAGGTCTACAAGCCAGTCAGCGCTCCGGATAGTTTCTTCGTCGTGTTCCACTACGATTACCGAGTTTCCGGAATCGCGCAATTTTTCGAGGGCTTTAATCAGGCGGCGGTTATCCCTTTGGTGTAATCCTATGCTCGGTTCATCCAGGATATACAGTACATTCACCAGTGCCGAGCCAATCTGCGTTGCCAGCCTTATTCGCTGACTTTCCCCGCCGCTCAGGGTGCGGGTGGCTCTGCCAAGGGATAAATAGGACAACCCCACGTCTGTGAGGAATCGCAACCTGTCCCTGATCTCTTTGAGAATGTCTCCGGCAATTAAATTCTGACGGGAAGAAAGCCGGGTTTCAAGTCCTTCGAACCAGTCGGAAAGAGCCTGAATGTCCATGGTACACAGGTGGGCAATGTGTTTTCCGTCAACCCTGAAATAGAGGGAACTTTCCTTAAGGCGGGTTCCATGGCAAAGCGGACACTCCACCTCTTCCAGGTACTGTTCTTTGGATGTCATGCTGTCCTGCGTATCTTCGTCGGATTGTTCCATACTGTTTATCAGTCCGGGGAAAGTCACGGCATATGTGCTTCCTGCGCTTGATGTGACATAAACGAGGCTTTCGCTTCCGTAAAGCAGAACGTCCATAGCTTCTTCGGGTATTTCCTCTATGGGCGAATGTAAGGAAAAACCAAACTTTCTGGCTACACCTTCCAACAGGCGGAAGATCTGATTCTCACGTAACTTGCCGAAAGGCGCCAGGCCTCCCTGGGCAACGGAAAGCGTGGGATCGGGGATAATCTTGTTCAGGTCTATCCGTGTTACGTAGCCCAACCCCTTACATTTGGGACAGGCTCCCAGAGGCGAGTTAAAAGAAAAAGTGAACGGAGCCGGCTCGGGGAGTGAAAGGCCGCTCTCGGGACACATCAGGTGTTTGCTGTAATGAGAAATGTTTCCTGTCTCGGTCTCCAGTACGGAAAAAGTATCTTTCCCGTGATAAAGCGCTGTATTTATTGACTCCCGCAGCCGGCTGATTCCGGATTTATCTCCCTCTCCGGTTCCGTCCGGGGGTATAAGCTTGTCAATGACAATCTCTATAAAATGGTTTTTATACCGGTCGAGAACCATGTTATGAGTTATGTCTGTAAGTTCGCCGTCAATGCGGACCTGCAAAAACCCTTTTTTCAGAATCTGCTCGAGCAACTCTTTATAGTGGCCTTTGCGTCCCTTAACAATCGGAGCCAGCAGGATACATTTTTTCCCACTGAACTGTTCTCCAATGAGAGAAACCATCTGTTCGGCGGAATAACGGATCATAGGCTTTCCGGTTGCCGGAGAATAGGCAACCGATGCCCTGGCATACAATAAACGCAGAAAATCATATATTTCCGTTATGGTGCCTACTGTGGAACGCGGATTACGGGCCGTTGTTTTCTGTTCAATGGCAATAATAGGACTGAGCCCCGAAATATAATCCACGTCGGGTCGTTGCAGGGTTCCCAGGTACTGGCGGGCGTAGGAAGAGAGTGTTTCCAGATAGCGTCGCTGCCCTTCTGCATACAATGTATCAAACGCCAGAGAAGACTTGCCACTCCCGCTTAATCCGGTGATAACACACAGGGAATTGCGAGGGATCTGCAGGCTTATATTTCTCAGGTTGTTAACCCTTGCGCCTTCTATACATATATTACTCCGGGCCATGACAGGTTTTACAAATGTTGCAGGTAGGGGTTCTGGTGCCACTCTTCTGTAAGCGTGGTAGATGGTCCGTGCCCCGGATATACTACTGTTTCTAGAGGCAGCGGCTTAATGATCCGCTCAAGCGATTCTGACAACTGATCATAATTTCCTCCGGGCAGGTCTGTTCGTCCGATACTTCCGGCAAACAGGGTATCACCGCTTAACAACCAATTCCGGGACGGTATATAAAAACACAAGCCTCCCGGGCTGTGTCCCGGCGTATGGAAGACCTGTATCTCAGACTCTCCAAAGCGGATTACGTCCAGGTGGTCTATGGGTGTAATAAATGCATCGGGCTGCGGAATATTAAGCCCAAAGAATGACGAATAGGCTTCCGCACGTTTTAGGTTAGATTCTTCCAGTTTATGCGCCAGGAAAGGAATATGATACGTCTTTAGCATAAATTCGAGACCCATAATGTGGTCAAAATGACAATGGGTGTTGGCTATAAGTTTTGGGGTCAATCCATGATCTTCTATGAACTGTGCAAGACGTTTTTCCTCCGATTGAGTATAGCATCCGGGATCCACTATTATACACTCGTTGGTATGATCCCAGAGGATATAACAACAAGTTCTAAGATCGTTGAAATAAAATGACTTGATTTCCATAATTCGTTCTCTTTACTGTGTTCCCTCCAACATCGGGACAAACTGGTATGACCCGAAATCTTCTGTACGGAACTCGTTCTCATTAATTCTTGTGATCCTGAGCATCCGCTGGTTTTCTTCACCTACAGGGACTACCATACGGCCGTTCACGGCTAGTTGCTGCAGCAGCCCCTTGGGGATGTCAGGTGCACCACATGCAATCAGAATGCCATGAAACGGAGCAAACAGAGGCAACCCGGCAAAACCGTCTCCAAAGATCAGGCCTGAAGTGCCGAATCCCGCTGCTATCAGATTTTTTTGAGCCAGTATATGAAGTTCTTTAATGCGTTCAATGGAATAGATCTTATATCCCAAGGCTAAAAGAATGGCTGCCTGATAACCGCATCCCGTGCCTATTTCAAGCACTTTGTCCCATTTGCGGCATTCCAGTAAACAGGTTTGCATGGCCACCGTAAAAGGTTGAGAAATAGTTTGTTTGGCGGCAATAGGAAGCGGACGGTCTTTGTAGGCCAGGTGTTCCAGCCCTTTTTCAACAAATAAATGGCGCGGAACTTTTTCCATGGCATTGAGAATATTCCGGGGAAACGCATATTTTCCGGCCAGCTCCTGAATTAGCTGTTTTCTCTGTCCTTTTTGTATGAGGGAGTCTTGCATGTCATAAAATCAGCCTCCTTTCAGCGGAGAAAGGAGGCTGAAAACTATTTTGGTTTGATTATTATTTCATTCCGTGATGAACTGCATCGTCATATTGCCTGAGCGAAGGATCTGCCTGGAAAGCTTTGGCTTTGTAATCGTTAGCCTTAGCTGTTTCGTTCAGGCGTGCATAGCATACTCCGGAGCAATACAGTACATAAGCATCTTCCTGATTGAGTCCTTCAAGGGTCTTGAGGGCATCTTTAACCTGGTTCTGATTCATCAGGGCAATGGCATAATTGATATCTCTGGCTTCAGCAAGGAGTTTGGCTGCCTGTGCATTCTGGCCGTTGTAAATAGCGAGTACTCCGCGGTAATATTTTGTAGCGTTGTTGTCACTAACGGCATCGAGAGCGGCCGAAGCCTTATCATACATGCCTTTCTTCATGAATACGCAAGCGCGTTGCAGCTGAATCATATCTTTTTCCTTCTGATCGTCGGCTACAATAGCTCCGTCTTCAAGAATCTTTTCTGCATTCTCCAGCTCGTTAATCTGGATGAAGTTATATGCCATGTTTATATACAATTCTACAGCATCGGGATAGCGTTCAAGAGATCTTTTATAGAGTGCAATAGCCTTGTCGGGAGCCATTTCCGAAGCAGCACCAATGATATCGTTAGGTGTTAAGTATTCAGGATGATTGTCTGCAATAGCAAGAATCTCTGAAGATGTAAGGGCAATAGGCTGGAAGTTTACTACCACGGCACCATAACGGAGCAGAGGCATCATAACGTTCTTTACTTCCTGGTTACTTGCAATCTCTGAACGGATTTGCTTTTCAGCTTCTACGGGATCTGACGACAGCCTGAGGAATTTTTCGGCCAGTTGGTCTTTATTGCTTATGTTGGATTCTTTTATGGAAGTATAGAATTCATTCCAGAAACCGAGACCGGATGTGCTGGAGACAGTCCATGCACCGGCAGGAATATCTTTTTGATAACCTTGTTCTTTCAGCGCTTTTTCAAAGAAGTTGCGTGTGTTTTCAGCACGTTTTTTTGCAAGAGGATCGTTTATACGAGCCATCCCTTCGGGAGAAGCGTTCCCCTGCACATCTATCTGGGTAATCACAAAGTCATCGCGATCTGTCAATTGTTTGAGTGAATTGAGCGTGCGGGTAATTTCCGGTTGTCCAGCAATAGCTTTTGTTACAGTAAATCCGTTTACCGGGAAGTATACTTTACCCCGGAGGGTGGCACGGACATCAGATTCGGAAGCCACGTGTGCCATGTAAACAGGAAGAACGGGAGACAACGGAACTACAACAGGCCAGCTGCACAGCGGCAGAACCATTTCTTCTTTGCTCAGACAGTTATAGGTCCACGCACGTGATTGAAGAGTGGCTGTTGCCAGACCATCGTGGTAAGGTACGGTGGTGCTGTAGCAAATTACCTGGGGTACGGACCAGTCCACTACCGGGTAATTTGTATCAACAACGCCATATCCCTGAACGGTATAGTAAGGAAGTTCCTTCACGTCGCCGTTGGCGTAAAGAATTGAGGGCATGATGCAGAAAGTAATGCGTTTTTCAAAATAATTGGCAGGTACTTCCACACAGAAAGAAATTTTTACGGTACCGTTTTGTTGAACATCAAATACAGGTTCTCCACAAACAATCCCGGAATAATCGGCAGGAATCCTTGATGTTGCACAGGAGGCGGCAACAAAGCACAGTGTGCTCAGGATGAGAACGTTAAAAATTTTCTTCATGGTTATTTAGATTATGTAATAGTCTCTATCTATCAGGGTTATATGCAAAGTTAGGAAAATATTGCCACACAACAACAATTTTTGTTAATTACCTGTTAATTGTTTTTAGGGCACTTTTTGCATATATTTGCTAAAGAAAAATTATCAGTCATGCATATAGCCGTTGCAGGAAATATTGGAAGCGGGAAAACGACTCTCACCCGTTTACTATCAAAACATTACGGATGGGTCCCCCGGTACGAGGAAGTGGTTGATAACCCTTACCTGGCTGATTTCTATGAGGACATGAACAGATGGTCATTCAACCTCCAGGTTTTCTTCCTTAACCGCCGGCTGGCGGGAATTGTAGAGATAAGCAAGACCGGACAGACGGTTATACAGGACCGTACTATTTATGAAGACGCCTGTATTTTCGCCACCAATCTGCATTCCATGGGACTTATGTCCACAAGAGATTTTGATAACTATATTAAGTTATATGAACTGATGATCTCTCTTATCCCGGCTCCGGATCTGGTTGTTTACCTGAGGGCTTCGGTACCCACATTGGTGAGCAGGATACAGAAGCGCGGGCGGGAATATGAGAGTTCCATAAGACTGGATTATCTGAAAGGCCTGAATGAAAGATACGAGGCCTGGATTGAAAAATACGAAGGTCCCAAATTAATTTTGGAAGTAGATCACCTTCAGGTGGAGGAGAATCCGGAAGATTTGAGCGTTGTCATAGACAAGATAGATGCACGCCTGCACGGCTTGTTCTGATATGCGTTCCTCCGGAGGGATTTGAGGCGGTTGTATAAGGCACGTGCATTCGGGCACGTAAATGATTTGCTTGTGTTATGTTGGTGAGGACGTATGGAAGTGCGGTATATGGTATTGACGCCATTACCGTTACTATTGAGGTGGATGTTTCCCCCGGTATTAATTTTTTTCTCGTAGGGTTACCCGACAGTGCCGTTCGCGAATCGCAGCAACGGATCTCAACGGCAGTGCAGTCTGTGGGACTCAAAGTCCCGGGTAAACGCATTGTGATCAATATGGCCCCGGCCGATATCAGGAAAGAAGGATCTGCGTACGACCTGCCGCTGGCCCTGGGCATATTGGCGGCTTCGGGGCAAATAGAAGCTTCGGCCCTGGAACATTTTGTTTGCATGGGTGAACTGGCGCTTGACGGATCGCTCAGACCGGTCCGGGGAGCTTTGTCCATTGCGCTTCATGCCCGCGCCTGTGGGTTTGACGCTTGTATTTTTCCTGCCTGCTCGGCCGGGGAAGCGGCTGTCGCAGAGGGTATTCACATTTTTGGAGCTGACCACCTTTCCGGGGTTCTGGATATTTTGAACGGGCGGGGGGACCCTGTCTCCCCCTGCCTGTTGGAAAACAAAAGCACTACCGGGAGTTTGCGTGAAGTACCGGATTTCGCTCTCGTACGGGGACAGGAACAGGCAAAGAGGGCTTTGGAAGTGGCGGCCGCCGGATCACATAACGTACTGCTATCGGGCCCTCCGGGTGCAGGCAAGACCTTCATGGCCAGATGTATCCCCGGGATTTTACCTCCTCTTTCCATGGACGAGGCCATGGAAACTACCCGTATTTATTCTGTGGCAGGTATCCCGGCCGGAGAAGGAAGTCTTATGGTCCGGCGTCCGTTTAGGGCGCCTCATCATACGGCTTCGGTTATTTCACTTACCGGCGGAGGTGCCGGCGCGCTCCCCGGAGAGATCTCTCTGGCACATAACGGAGTACTTTATCTGGATGAGCTTCCCGAGTTTTCAAGGAGCGCACTGGAGGTTTTGCGTCAGCCGCTGGAAGACGGATATATCCAGCTGTCCCGCGTACGCTATAAAGTCACATATCCGGCTAAATTTATGCTTGTGGCTTCCAGAAACTTATGTCCCTGCGGATTTCTGGGACATCCCAGCAAACCTTGTGTCTGTAACGAATATCAAATACAGCATTACCGGAACCGTGTGTCCGGCCCCTTATTGGACCGAATTGATATACAACTGCAAGTTAAGCCCGTTGAAGTAGAAGATCTGATACCCGGTGGCCCGAATACGGCATCCGGCACCGGACAGGCTGCTTTTCAGGGAGAAACCTCGGCGCAGATAGCGGAACGGGTTATCGCTGCGCGGAAACTTCAGACAGAACGGTTCAGTCGGCTCCAGGGGGTTTACTGCAATGCACAGATCCCGGTGTGGAAGCTCCAGGTATTCTGCGCCCTGGGACCGCAGACCACCGCCTTTCTGAAACACGCTCTGCAACGGCTGCAGCTTTCTGCACGCGCTCACCACCGGATCCTGCGGATTGCCCGAACTATTGCCGACCTGGAAGCCTCCGAAACAATAGACACCTGTCACCTGGCAGAAGCTATTCAGTACCGTTGAATGATTGTTTCCATATATTTGCGTCATGGAATTGATTTTTACTCTTGAACAAATAGAAAAGGCGGCCAGACAGGTACTGGACCATACAGGCCGGCACGGGGTGGTAGCTTTTTACGGTCAGATGGGAGCCGGGAAAACCACATTCATTAAAAAATTATGTGCCGTACTGGGAGCCGAGGACATGGTAAACAGTCCTACTTTTACACTGGTTAATGAATACCTGTCTACCGATAAAACGCCCATTTATCATTTTGATTTCTACCGGATAAACAAACTGGAAGAAGCCGCAGATATGGGTTGCGAAGAATATTTCTACGCGCCCGGGGTCCTTTGCCTTATTGAATGGCCCGAGCTGGTGGAGCCTCTGCTGCCGGAAGACACTGTGCGTTTGCAGCTGGACGTGCTGCCGACGGGGGAGAGGAGAATAATTTTAAAGTCTGAAGTCTAAGTCTATATTGAATTTATTGCGTAAAGAGGCAAGTTTGTCATCCAGCCCTCCTCTTTATAGTCGGACAGGGATGTTCGAATTGCCTTGCCAGGCTTGTATTTATCGCAGAAAAACCTAAAACTGACCGATCTGAGATTTGTTCCCGATTTTACTTCTATTGGAATTATCTCTTCCTCGTTCTGAATTACAAAATCTACCTCTGCTGTGCTGTTGTCATTTGTCCAGTAGAAGATGTCATTTTCTTCATTCAATATAAGTTGTTGCAAAACAAAATTCTCGGTTAAAGCGCCCTTGAATTCCTCAAAAATAGCATTTCCATCAAGAATGGTTTTCAGCGGAAGTTTTGCCATTGCTCCGAGTAGTCCAACATCGTTATGATATAGTTTAAAAGCAGCCAGATCCTGGTAGGCAGAAAGCGGCATATCGGGTTTTGAAATGCGGAAACACTGATGCAACAGCCCGCAATCGAGTAACCATTGAATTGCCAATTCAAATTCTTTTGCCCGTCCTCCTTCTTTTAGTACACCGTATATAAATTTTTTGTTTTCTTTTGCCAGCTGCGAAGGTATTGATTTCCAGACCATATTGATTCGCGGCACAATATCTTTAGGTGCATGCTTTGAAAAATCCTGTTTGTAAGTTGTCAGAATTTGTCTTTGAATATTTCTGACAATACGGAAGTCCCTGTGAGTAACAAAATGTGAAACCACTTCCGGCATTCCACCTATAAAAAGATAATATCGCAAATAATTTAATAATTTGTCTTTGAATAAAGTAACTATTTTCCAATCGGGATTATCGAGCATCTCTGCCAGACGTTCCTCACCGAGAGCTATAAGAAATTCCAGGAATGACAAAGGATTCAAATATAGAAAATCAACCTTTCCAACCGGAAAAGATATGTTTTGGTGTAAACTCATTCCCAGAAGAGATCCGGCAGCGATAACGTGATATTGTGGGGCATCTTCACAAAAATATTTCAACATGGTAAGCCCGCCTGTAGCTGCTTGAATTTCGTCAAAAACAATTAATGTATTGTCAGGCGTAATTGCCGATTTGGCGAAAACCGAAAGAGAAGTTAAAATCCGTTGTATATCAAAATCTTCTTCAAAAAGATTTCTCACAACCTTCATTTTCTCAAAATTGACATACACAGTTTGTTTGTATTCCTGTCTGCCAAATTCTTGGATTAACCAGGTTTTGCCTACTTGTCGTGCACCTAAAACAATAAGCGGCTTTCTGTTTTCGCTTATTTTCCAGTTAATCAGATTTTTAATATTCTCTCTATACATTTTTCTCGACCATATTTGGTCGTAAAGATACATTTTTCTTTCGTTATATCAAAGAAAAGATCTAAAGGATTTCCCCTATGCAGGTTGTCTGGCAGAGGGCTTCTACCTGACCGCAGGCCTGGGGGCTGGCTGCTACCAGCAAACCGCCACTTGTCTGGGGATCACACAACAGGAATTTGATCTCGTCCGGAAGGGCTCCGCCCGAAGGAATGCCCACGGTAACCGTATTATCTTCCGCTGAATATGCCATACGATGTCCGTAGCTGGCATAATTCCGGTGGGTACCCCCGGGAATGCATCCGGAACGGATGTATTGCTCAATACCGGCAATAAAGGGAATGTCATCTACCCGAAGTCTTGCGGTAAAGGGACTCCCGTCAACCATTTCCAGACAATGGCCCAGCAGACCGAATCCTGTAACATCTGTCATGGCATGGACGCCTCTCATCAGAGCCAGTTCCTGCCCCAGATCGTTCAATTTGGTCATAAGTCTCATGGCTTCTTCGCAGTGTTCCCGGGTTGCCTGTCCGATTTTGATTCCGGTACTAATGAGACCTATGCCCAGAGGCTTGGTCAGGTATAACCTGTCGCCCTTTCGTACGCTGTTATTGCGCTTTATCCTGGATGAGTTAATAATGCCTGTGACCGCCAGTCCAAAGATAGGGTCGGCGCTGTTAATGCTGTGACCTCCAGCCAGCGGAATGCCGGCATGAGAACAAACTGTCCGCGCTCCGGCTACGACTTCTGCCGCCACACTTGACGGCAATTTGTCCAGGGGCCACCCCAGGATAGAAATAGCCATAAGGGGACGTCCTCCCATGGCATAGATATCCGATATGGCATTGGTCGCAGCAATCCTTCCGAAATCAAACGGATCGTCCACAATGGGAGTAAAAAAATCGGTTGTACTGATCACGGCCCGTCCGTTGCCAATGTCGAATACTGCCGCATCGTCTTTAGATTCGTGCCCTACCAATAGTGAAGGGAACGACTGCGAAACACAGGTCTGGGTATGCAGGAGGCTTCCGTGCAGGATTTCCTCCAGTTCTTTGGGGGCTATTTTGCATCCGCACCCGGCTCCCGGGCTGAATTGTGTAAGCCGAATGGATTCCATGGACATTTACAAGGTAATTACTTTATCGCTTTTGGTTTGTACATCAACAATGTCCTGCATGGTTGCCGCCGTTCCGGCAGACAATGCTTCTGTAATTTTCAGATAGTTAAGGCAGGTTTTGCATACCAAAATATGTACCCCCTTTGCTTCTAATTGTCTTAATGGATCAATGACAGGTGATCCGTTGCAGCAGAGTTTGACTCCTTCTGCGTAACAACAGATAAAAGAAGGTATAATGTCATTTGCAATCAAAAGGTTCAGGTAATTAGTGATAAGTGTCAGTGCAAGTTCTTCGGGGGCATTCCCCATTCCGTACCGGTTCAGCACAAGGGTGAATTTTTTATTCATTATTATTTATTTGATTTCAATCTTGTTTCAATCTGGAATCTATATGATTTGTCGTAATAAGCCAGACAAATGCCCAGGGCCGTCCGAAGGTCCCCGTGATGACAGGCCTCCAGCGCCTGATGGCACTTGTCGTAACCAATGCGTTTTTCTATTTTAAGTATAGATTCACTGAGTAATGAGGGCATGAACCCGGCGTATTCCTGCATGAGACGCTCAATCCTGATCTCTGTCGGGGTCTCGAGCAGATGAAATTCTGCTTGTTGCATTCTTTCCCATAATCCCTTGGGGATGGAGCATTTTCCCACATTCCGGCTCTCATCTTCAACCCATACGGGACAAAGAGGATCCAGCTGCGAAAATGCTTGGAACAAAAGGTTTTCGAAATGTTCTGTACTGGGCTGAGGCGGCATGCCCAGCCCGCCAAAGGCAGATCCTTTATGGTTGGCCAGGCCTTCCAGGTCTATCACTTGTTCTCCTTCTGACTGCATTTGAAGGAGTCGCTCTGTTTTTCCGCTGCCGGTAAGGCCTCCCAAAATGATTATCCGGTGTGGAATGTGATTAAAAAAATCAAGAACCAGAGAACGATAAGCTTTGTATCCTTTTTCCAGGGTAAAACAACGAATCCCTGTTTGTTCCATAAGCCAGGCGACCGCCCCGGAACGCATACCGCCTCTCCAGCAATGAACAAGCAGCTCGTTTTCTGTTAGATCAAGTCCCGCACGGGCCATTGCTTCCAGCCTCGGTCCCACCAGTTCCAATCCTTTTAATACGGCGTTCCTGCGTCCTTGCTGAACATACAATGTGCCTACCAGTGCTCTTTCCTCGTTGGTGAATAACGGCAAATTGACAGCCCGCGGAATATGACCCTGAGCATATTCCGCGGGCGTTCTTACGTCAATGACAGGCGATTCGAGCGACTTTGCCAAAAAGTCTTTAATGTCCAGCAGCTTTGACATGCCGCAAAGGTAGAAAAAACCTTTTATTTTTGCCTGCGTTCAACCAGGTAGGCTACCAAAAGCCCGAGTCCGCCAAAGAATAACGGGGTAGCCAGCATGAGGAAGCTGTTAATAAAGCCGTAGGTGCCATCAAAGCAGTCCGCTCCGTTATAGGGGAGCCAGTAGGTAAGACCCATCCAGACAACCATCAGACCAAGTCCCAGGCCAATAAGGAGGCATGCAGGGCGCAGAATGCCTTTGGGATCTTTTTTGACCATTACTTCCCAGGAGGGATTAATGTTCTTTAACGTGGCTAGTGTTTCGGGATCCATGGTGGCTATGCTTTCGAGCAATTTAACGCGTTCTTTGCGTGTGGCAATACGATCCCAGATGGCGTAAATAAAATAAAAGATTGTAGCGACAATCAATACAGGTGTTAAATCCATTTTTTTGTAATTTTAGAACGTTAAACATTTAATAACTCGTTTCTTTGACGCCAGACCTTTCTTTTGGTTACACATGTAACCCGGAGACATGATTTGCGTCAAAGTTACGAAAGAAACACAGCGCGCCTGATATCCGTTGGAAGATAAATTATACATAGAAAAGGCATTAAAAGGAGACACCCGTGCATACGGCGTGTTGGTGGATAAATACCAGAGCCTTATATTTGTACTGGTAAGACGTGTCTGCAATAATTCCGATGATGCCATGGAAATTTTGCAGGATGTGTTTCTTAAAGCGTACCAGCAGCTTCACACTTTTAGGGGAGCTTCTTCGTTCGCCACCTGGTTGTACCGGATCGCCTTCAATACAGCCATAAGCAATGTCAGAAAAACCCGGTCCGGAAGTCGGAATAAAGGTACCTATGAAACGGAAATAAAACATACTCAGGACGCCTGGGAGGAGGATCCCGACCCGGAACGGGAAGCACAATTTGAAAAACTGAGACAACTTGTGGACGATTTGCCGCCTTCGGAGCGATTGCTCATAGAGTTGTACTATTATAAGGAATTGAAGATGGAAGAGGTTGCATACATAAGCGGTATGACCGTAGCCAATGCGAAAGTTCGTATTCACAGGATCCGCCAGAAATTACAAACGGAAATGACTGTTTCTTAAAGACCGGTATAATGAAAACGATTGAAGAACAATTTTTTGCACATGGAAGGAAACAGCGGACAATGGAAGCATCCGGCATGCCTTCTTTACGTGGGAATATCATTGAAATGCTGGACAAACAGGCTGTATCCCGCAAGAGATTCCGGATTTGGGCCTGGATAACCGGCATCTCGGCATTTGCCGGTCTGTTTGTATTTTCCTGTTTTTATTCCGGGGAAACCTACCTGTCTCTTTTCAGTTGGATAGAGCGTACGGCCGTTTCCTTGTCAGAAGCGGTGTCGGACACTTTTCGTCAGATTGTGGCCCGGATGGGTGAAATGGTGTCCGGGTTTTTTACCGGGTTACCATTACCGGCTATTGAAAAGGCCACAATGGAAATTTCCGTGTGGCCCGTTCAGATCTGGTATGTGCTGGCCCTGTTACTGGGGATTGTTCTGCTGGTTGGCGCAGACAAACTCATCCGGCACAAATTTCCGGCTTAATCGTTATTCATTTGCGGGATATCTACTGTGTTTTCATAATCTCCCAGTAAATAACGGGCAAAATAATCTCCCATACGCCAGAAGAAATATTCATCCATGTCGCCAAAACCGTGACGTTGCCCGGGTAGAATAAGCATATCGAACCGTTTGTTGGCCCTGATAAGGGCATTGGCTACGCGCAGGGTATTTCCGGGATGTACATTATTGTCAATGTCTCCGTGGATCAGGAGCAGACGGCCGCTCAGGTTATTTGCCAGTTGTGAGTTTTTCCCAATACTGTAGGTAAAGGTCGTGTCTCCTTTTGAAGTTATTTCTTCCAGGACACCGTGGTGTTTTTCACTCCACCAGCGGTTGTATATGTTGTTTTCATGATTACCGGCGCAAGAGACGGCCACCTTGAAAAAATCGGGATATTGAAGAATTGCGGCAGTGGACATGAATCCCCCTCCGGAATGGCCGTGAATACCTACCCGGCCGGCATCTATGTAATTGTAGCGGGCAGCAAGTTGTTCAATGGCATATTTCTGGTCTTCAAGACCGTAATCCCTTAAATTACCGTAGCCGAAGTTATGATACCATTTGGAACGGTTGGGGTGTCCACCCCTGTTTCCTACCGAAATCACAACAAACCCCAACTGAGCCAGGCGGTCCAGGCGGTTCATGGATTTGCTCCAGGATTGTCCGGGGCCTTCTACCTGCGGTCCGGGGTAAACGTAGGTGATGATGGGATATTTTCGTGACGGATCAAAATCAAACGGTTTATACATAACCCCGTAAAGATTGGTTATGCCGTCGGCGGCTTTAACGGTAAAACGCTCGGGGAATTTATAACCGGCATCTGTAAGCAGGCTGAGATCTGCCGTCTCGAGTGACATGATCTTGCGTCCGTTCTGATCGTACAAGTCTGTCCTGGGAGCTTCATCCACCCTGGAATAATTAAGCACAAAATATTTATTGTTATCACAAAAATTGGCAGCCTGATGATAATCTCCGGGGGTCAGCAGACGAACTTCGCTACCGTCAAGTTTGGCCCGGTAGATATGTTCGAAATACGGATCTTCTCCCGGTTCACGCCCACAGGCCGAGAAAAATACAGTACGCGTAGCATCGTCCACTCCCAGTATTTGTTCCACATGCCAGGGCCCCGAGGTAATGGCGTTCTTGAGGGTGCCGTCCTGGTTGTATAGATAAAGATGTCCCCAACCTGTCCTTTCAGACCAATGGATAAGTTCCTGCCCGTTATTGGCCAGATACAAAGGTCTGGTTTCCACATAGGTATTCAAGCGCTCTTCTATAACGGTCAGGGTAGTGTCTTTGTCCAGAAGCACTTTACACAGGTCTATGCGTTTGAGATCACGGCTGGTCCGGTAAAGGTAAAACCGATTGTTGTCGCCAAGCCATTCGCTTGATCGGTATTCATCGGAAAAAGTGCGTTTCAGGGTCGGTTTCCAGGCCAGGGAAAGGGACTGGTCCTTAAATGCTTCGGAGGGAATAGTGCGCCATGTTTTGTCTTCCATGTTGAAGACCACGACAGACAACTGGGGAACGTCTTTTTCTCCCGGCATTTCGTATTTATAACGTTCCAGTTTGGGCCTGGGCTCGGCCAGTACATCTACCACAAACAGATCTTTAACCTTTGTTTCATCGGAGCGAATGATTACAAAATGTTTGGAATCGGGACTCCAGAGAAGCCCCCATACTCCTGTACGTTTATTCAGTTCGGTAGAGTCTGCATAGAAATCTTCCGATCCGCTGCCAAAGCTGAAATCCCTGGTGCCTGTGGCCGTCAGCCTGTGCTCCACAATGGTGGAATCCTTATCGTCCTTACGGGCTTTTTCAAAATTTTCCCAATCCATCCAGTACAGATCAAAGTTTCGTGAGAACACCACGTATTCTTTATTCGGCGAGATATTGGCCCACGAGGGAACCGGCTCTTTCTTTTCCTCGTTCTCAAGCCAGGTCAGTTTACGTGTGTTCCAATCGTATTCAAAGAAAAAAACGCGCTTTTCTTTCCCGTTTTTCTTTCCTTCTTCATTCTTTCCGGCATCTCCCTTGCTTTTTTTCTCTACCATTTCTGAGCCTGTGACATTGAACGTGAACGTGCGGTCGTCTTTAAGTTTCAGTTCTTTAATGGGTAAGTGCAAAGCGTCAAAGGGGTCTTTGGTGATTTTAGTCAGTTCGGCGGCCAGCTGATTGTTGTCAAACAATTCTTTCTTTAAGCCCTGAGGGGGATTGACTACGTACCATTTTTTTCCTTCCGGGCCTTCATATTCGTACCAGAAAAGATCCGATGCTTTGAACCACGTGGGGCGAACATCGGTGGAGAACACCATTTTATTGACTTTCTTTTTGGAAAATCTTGCGGCCAGTTCATAATTTGCCTTTGGGCGGGCTGCTTCGCGTTGCGGCTGGGCGTAACTTACAGGCAGGCATAACAACAGCAGGCCCAGTGTAACAAGGATTCTATTCATATAAGGATAAAGGTTTGGTTATTAATTATAGTTTGATGATTATGTTCTTCTTATATAAAGCAACGGCCATGAGGGTAAACAGGAGCACATAAATAACGGCAAAGGCAAGAGATCCCAGTTCGTTGTTACCGAAAACGGCGGCGCAAACATTGTTGTAAAACCAGCCGAGAACATTGGTCGTGGTGCCGTCCGGCGTGTTCCAGTGAATTACTCTGCCCAGAGTCTTGGTAAGCACCCCTGCCATAACAAAAGCGAACAGGGGATTCCGCCCCAGCGCCTTAAACGGATAAAACCATTTTTCTTTTCCCCGTATATCAATAAGATAGACAAAGAAGCCCAGCATAACCAACGTCCATCCGCCCGCATATAACACGTATGAGGAAGTCCAAAGTGCTTTACTAATGGGAAGGACAATGCTCCACACCATTCCCGCACCCAGGCTTGCCAGCCCGTACGTATACAGATTGGCAGCGGCTTCTGTTTTTCCCGTTGAGGTGCGAATACAGTGGCCGGCCAGGTACCCCATCAGCACCGTTCCGGCCCCGGTGATCATACCCAAAAGGCCTTCGGGATCGAAAGGAAGACCGTAGCCATGATAAATATGGTTGTCGCCCAGGAGCCACAAGTCAATAATGCCGGCAATATTTGTTTCTTTTGAATAGGGATCCGTTCCGCCAAAGAAATAAAGAGCAGCCCAGTGTGACAACAGCAGAACGCCCAGCGCGATGCATATCCTGCGCGGTTTTTTGAGCCACAGTACAAGCGTTCCGGCCAGGGCATAAGACAATGCAATACGTTGCAATACGCCAAATATTCTTAAATGTCCGTAATAATCCGCAAGGTTTTGCCAGAAAGAAAGGTTATGATCCGGAAAAGGAGGATAGAAAGGAAACGCATTGAGCAACAGTCCGGTAAGAAAGATAAGGGCAGCCCGTTTGTATAGTTTTGAAAAGCCCTTGAACGAGAAAGCCAGGGCGGATCCTACGACAAAGAGAAAAAATGGAAACACCAGATCGGTGGGAGTACAGCCAATCCAGGGGGCGTGGCGCAGCGGAGCAAATATATTGCTCCAGCTTCCCGGGTTGTTTACCAATATCATGCCGGCTACAGTCATTCCACGTAACACGTCGAGTGCCACGTAACGTTTGGCAGAAAGTAAGGAAGACATTTGTAGAATAGTTTTCTACAAATATATGCTATTTATTGGCAAGTTTCTCCAAAAAGGCCCAATGCGAAGGAAGCGCAAAAAACGACACTCAGCGCTGCCGTTTCTGTTCTCAGGACAGACGGACCCAGATCCACCGGAACATAACCGCCGGTCAGGGCCAGGTCAATTTCCTCCGGTGAAAAATCTCCTTCGGGGCCAATAAGCACAATGAGGTCGTTTTCCCCCGAAGACTTCATCCATTCATAAAGAGGTACCCTCGGCCTGTCGGTCCAGCAACAGGCAATTGCTTTGGCCGCCCTGATTCCTGAAGTCTCATTTATATAATCGGAGAAAAGTACGGATTCATGTATCCGGGGCAGCTGAGCTCTTTTGCATTGCTTAAGGGCGGATATGGCAATGCGTTCAGCCCGGTCAGTTTTGCAGGTTCGTCTTTCCGAGCGTTCGCAAATAAGCGGTGAAATATCGTCAACTCCTGCCTCAGTGGCTTTTTCTACAAACCATTCGAATCGTTCCATATTTTTTGTGGGAGCAACAACCATATGCAGCCGGTAGGGACGGGTGCCGTACGAGTCTGAACGTTCCGTAATGGCAATACGACAAGCGTATGGATCCGGATGGAGGATACGGCCCGAGTACATGGTACCTTTGCCGTCAGTCAGTTTTACCGGGTCATTTTCCTGCAGCCTGAGCACTCGGACGCAATGCCGGCTTTCTTCCGGGTCAAGCGTATGAATAGGAAGCTCAATGTGCTGGTTATAAAATAGATGCATAATTGTTTGGGTAAACACTCTTAAGGTATCCACTCTTTAGGAACAGGGAAAGATTTGCCGGTTTTTTTATCGTATGTGGACATAACACTCCGCGAACGCACCCTTACGAGACCTTTGTCATCTACTATTTCCTGGATCAGATGCACGCTTTTCTCTCCTGTTTTTTCCAGAGTTGTTTCCACAAATAATTGGTCTGTAATAAAACAGGGTACCATAAAATCGAATTCCGTATGAACCAGAATCAATACTTTATGGTCGTTCATGAAATCCATGTTGTGGGGCATAATATCCCGCATAAATCCATAACGGCCGGCGTCGCAGTAGTGCCCGAACATTACATTATTTACGTGGCCGAGCATGTCTATGTCGTTAAATCGGATCTGAAGGGCGAGCCTGTGTTTATTCATGATGGTCAGGGTCTTATAATTTCAACTTCCCCGCCGGTCCCCAGTTTTATGATTGACGAGGCTTTCCCCGTGGCACCTGCTTCGAGGAAGGACGGTGCACTCCAGTCCGCCTGTTTAATGATTTGCAGGTCAATACCGGAATATCGGGCCGGTGCTTTTTCTCCGCTGAGATTGGCCGAGGTAGAGAGAATAGGCCTGCGCAGCCTCCGGATCACCGACTGGCAGAATGCCTGGCTGGGTATGCGGATGGCTACGCTGCCGTCAGGGGAGCATACATCGGGAGCCAGGTTGATTCCCCCGGGATAGATAATGGTCAGGGGTTTGTCTGCCACTTCAAGTAATTGTTCTGCGATTTCGGGTATTTGTTCAACATAGTGTCCCAACATATATAGGTCCGAAACCAAAACAATATAATTCTTTGTTGCCGGGCGGTTTTTCAGAACAGTGATCTTTTCTACGGCCGAGGGATTACAGGCATCGCACCCCAGGCCCCAGATGGTATCGGTGGGGTAAAGGATAACGCCCCCGCCGCGTAACACTTTAACGGCCTCTTCTGCAAAGGGAAGTATGTTTTCGTTTTGTTTCATATGTCCGCTAATAATATAGTCTGTTTTTACTCTTCCAGAAACGGACCAGAATAAATCCGAACACCATACCGCCCAGGTGGGCGAAGTGGGCGATATTCCCGCCGCCAATTAAACCCAGAACGAGTTCAATAACGGCAAAAATGATTACAAAGTATTTAGCTTTCAGGGCAAAAGGGGTAAACATAAGTCTGAGCTGGTTGTTCGGAAAAAGCATGCCGTAGGCCAGCAGAATCCCGTAAACGGCTCCGGAGGCTCCTACCGTAGGAGTTCCCATCAGCTGGCGGTATTTCTCTACGGCCATGGTGGCGGCTGCGCCCCCTTCATTGATGGTGCTTACCAGCGAACTGGCTTCGATCCATTGAACGCCCATATGCATGGCGGCGGCACCAAGTCCGGTGACCATATAATACAGGAAGAAACGTTTGGGGCCCCATATCTGTTCCAGCACGGTACCAAACATCCACAGGGCATACATGTTGAATAACAGGTGCCCGAAATTCCCGTGCATGAAAATATGTGTGATAATCTGGTAAGGTTTAAAAAACGGCGAGGCCGGATAAAAAAGGGCAAAATGCTCTATCATGAATCCTTTGCTGATCATGGTCAGCAAAAGCATCAGAACGTTTATGATGATTATATTTTTGATCACCAACGGGATACTGGCGAAAAACCCGCCCCGGTTATAAGGAGAATACATAGTCTAAACAAAAAATTTATCAATCTGGTCTTCCGGAACAATAGTCATACAAGGTTTCCCGAAAGGTGTGTAGTTGGGTTCTTTACAGGAGAACAGCCGGTCAATGACGGACTGGTACTCAAAAACAGGGTGATTCTCATTGGAACAGGCTTTCCTTCGTGCCAATATGGCAGCTATACGGAAGTTTTCCTGACCGTCGGGGATCCCTTGTTCAAGCCATTCCATGATCTCTTCCAAAGATGTCCGGACAGAAGTTCTGTCGGTGGGGTGATCGGCCGGAACACCCGTAACAAAACCGTTTTCGTCCGTTTCAAATCCCAGTCGCAACAGCCTTTGGCTATTCTCTTTAATAAATATAGCCTCTGGAGGCTGCAAGTTTAGTGCCACGGGAAAGAGCAGTTTATGCACGGACAGGGCCCTGTCCCCGAACAGCGGCAGCAGTTCTTCGTAAAAAATACGTTCCCAAGCCCGCCGTTTATGGACCACAAGAAGTCCCGAGGCAACGGAAGTGACCAGGTATTTGTTCCGGACCTGCAGTATCGGCACCTGGCGGTACGAACCGCCCTGTTCTTCCAAAACCGAAACGTCGGGAAGTTCCCGGACCGGTGCCGCAGCATTGTTGCTATCTCCGAAAAACGGATTGAAAAGCGGGTCGTAATCGGGCCTGGGAGGAGGTACGTATTGTCCTCCGTGTAACGGAACGGGAATATCGTGCTGCATACCTTCCAGGTCAAAGTCTATACTGGGCGCAAGTGCAAATTTACCGAGCGCTTCGCGGACCACGGCCTGCAGCATCCGAAAAAGAACCTGCTCGTCCTGGAACTTTACCTCGGTTTTGGCCGGATGGATGTTTACATCAATAGAACCGGGGTCTGTTTCAAAGTAAATGAAATACGACGGGAGGCGCCCTTCCGGCAGCAGCTTTTCATAAGCACTCATTAACGCCTTGTGCAGGTAAGAACTGCGAAAAAAACGGTGATTCACAAAGAAATACTGATTCCCGCCGGTCTTCCGGGCATCCTGAGGCCTCCCTACGTACCCCCCAATCCGGATGAGCGACGTATTTACATTAATGTCCACCAGCTGATTCCCGATATCTTTACCCAATGTGGCGCCAATACGGCTTCTGAGACTGTCGCATGCAGGCAGCAGGTACATCTGTTTGTCGTTGTGAGTAAGCGTAAAAGTGATTTCGGGATGGCACAGCGCCACGCGGTGGAATTCTTCAAGTATATGTCTGAACTCGGCATTTTCGGATTTCAGAAATTTCCTGCGGGCCGGTACATTAAAAAACAGGTTCCGGACACTGAAATCAGATCCGGCAGTACAGGCGGCTTCTTCCTGTGAAGTAACGGCCGAACCGGCAATGGTGATCTCTGTTCCCGTTTCATCTTCGTTTCTTCTTGTACGAAGACGGACATGCGCAACAGATGCAATGGACGCCAGGGCTTCCCCTCTGAATCCGAATGTATTGACCCGCTGCAAATCTTCAATGTCATGTATCTTGGAAGTGGCGTGGCGTTCAAAAGCCAGCAACGCATCTTCGGAACTCATCCCGCAGCCGTTGTCCACAACCTGCATAAGCGTAGAACCGGCATCGGCAAGGACGAGATCAATCCGGTCCGCCCCCGAGTCGACCGCGTTTTCCAACAATTCCTTTACTACCGAAGCGGGACGCTGCACCACTTCTCCGGCAGCTATCTGGCTGGCTATATGCGGTGGGAGAACATGTATCATTACTGCATGAGGCTCAAAATGCGCGAATAAGCATCGGTCAGGTAGAAAGCCATAATCAGAATAATGACAATAGCGATGATAATTACTGCACGTATCAGCTTCTGACGGGCAGGATATCGCCTTGAGACCTGATAATGCTTTGAAAATGAACCTCTTATGCTTGCCCCGGGTACGTAGGTCTGTTTCCCGTCTTCTTCCTTTGTACCCTGATATTTTTCGCGTGCGTTTCTGACGCGAGCTTCGAACTCTTCTTTTTGAGGGTTCCAGAAACGCGGTTTATACGTAAAAACCCTGTGCGGTTGTGTTTTGAAAAATGATATACGAAAAGCCATAAATGTTACTGTTAAATAGGTAATTCAAAAATGATCCTGCCGTTTTCCCTGCGCTCCTGAGCTTCTCCTTTGGTAAGACCGTTAATGATCATAACGCCCAGACCGTCGGGATCTGCCTCTTCGTTAAAAATGGTACCCAAAGAGGCGGCACCTGTGAGCCGGGTTATAATCTGGTTTGTTTTTTCCGAATATGAGACGGTCAGCAGAATACCTCCTTCGTCCCGGACAAGATCACGCCGGGCGGTTGTTTCCTTTTCTGTTCTGCCGCCGAAACTTAACTGGAGTGTTTCTTCAATCAGGTGCAAAACGGCATCTTTTTGCTTTTTATCCAGAAAATGCTTTTCACAAAACAGAGATACCGCGGTGCCCAGTTCAAACATGTCGTAATGGTCGTAATCGGCAATGGTGTACTCCAGGCTGCGTATACGGTTAATGAAAGCGCGGGTAGCGTCTTTCTGCGGATGATTAAACACCTGGTCGGGAGTGCCTTCTTCGTAGATAATCCCGTCGTTCATAAAGAAAATACGGGTTGAAACATCTTTGGCAAACTGCATTTCATGCGTGACAATGGCCATTGTCAGACCGGTCTGGGCCAGGCGCCGAATAACCCCAAGCACTTCGCTCACCATGGTGGGATCGAGCGCCGAGGTGGGCTCGTCAAATAAAATAATAGCCGGATCCATGGCCAGGCAACGTGCTATGGCCACCCGCTGTTTTTGTCCTCCGGACAATTCTGAGGGGAAGGCCTTCTCCTTGGCGGCCAGCCCAACAAGGTGCAACAGTTCGCGCCCTCTTTCTTCTGCCTCAGCCCTGGTTTTACCCAGCAATTTAACGGGTGCCAGCGTCAGGTTATCCAGAATGTTCAGGTGGGCAAAGAGGTTAAAATCCTGGAATACCATGCCCATTTTTTGTCGGAGCAGGTTTACGTTGGCTCCAGGTGCTGTTATCTCCTGGCCGTTTATATAGATGTGACCGCCGGTAGGCGGGTCCAGCAGGTTAAGGCATCGGAGGAATGTGCTTTTCCCTGTTCCTGAGGGGCCGATAATGGAAATAATTTCTCCTTTTTTTATCTCGGCATTGACATCTTTAAGAACCTCCAGGTCGCCGAATTTCTTGGACAAATGTTCGACTTTGATCATACGCGCTCCAAATGCTTAACAATATATTCATCTACCACCGCCGGGAAGTGTGCCTGTTCCAGCAAATGGATCTTTCCGGCTAGGGTCTCGGGTGTTTCGTTTTCATCTACAGTACAATGGGCCTGAAACAAGTGTTTTCCGTGATCGTATTGTTCGTCTACCAGGTGAACGGTTATGCCCGATTTTTTTTCTCCGGCTTCCAGCACGGCTTTATGCACGTGGTGTCCGTACAGGCCCTTCCCTCCGAATGCGGGTAAAAGTGCCGGATGGATATTGATAATGCGGCCCGGAAAACGGGCGATCATCTCTGCCGGAATCTTCAGCAGGAAACCCGCCAGAATAATCAACTCAATATTATATTCTTTAAGAATGTTGCCGATCCGGTTATCCGGTCCTCCGGCTTCTAATTCTTTTCTGGTAAAAGTGACCGTGGGAACGTTCAGTTTTTTCGCGCGTTCCAGTACATAGGCATTTTGCCTGTCGGACAGCACAATGCAAACCTTTCCCTTCTGCAGGTTCTTTATCAGATTCTCGGCGTTGGTGCCTCCTCCCGATGCAAAAACGGCTATTCTTGTCATAACTTACAAAGATACAGAAAAAACGTTATTTTTGCAGTATGAGTGTTCAGGTACGCATAGGACACGGGTACGACGTACATCGTCTGGCTCCCGGTATACCTTTCATGCTGGGTGGAATTCATATTGAATCGCAGGTGGGCTGTGTGGCTCACTCAGACGGTGATTGTCTGATCCATGCGTTGTGCGATGCCATGTTGGGAGCTCTGGCATTGGGTGACATTGGCACCCATTTTCCCGATACATCGGCTGAATTCAAAAACATCGACAGCAAGATCCTGCTGAGTCGCACCTGTTCGTTGATAAAGGAAGCAGGCTACGAACTGGTTAATGCAGATTGTACAGTCTGTCTTCAGGCTCCGAAAATTGCCGCCTGTATCCCGCAGATGCGCACCTGCCTGGCCTCGGTGATTGGCGTACCGGAGGACCGGATATCCGTAAAAGCCACTACTTCCGAACAGCTTGGTTTCGTGGGGAGGAAAGAAGGCATTGCCGTCTGGGCGAGCTGCCTGCTGCAACAAATTGCCCGCGACTGAAGCCGGCTAAATGAATTTGTGTGTTAAAAAATAATTCTTACTTTTGCAGCTCCGTAGCGGCGAGGTAGCTCAGTTGGTTAGAGCGCATGATTCATAATCATGAGGTCACGAGTTCAATTCTCGTCCTCGCTACACAGAAAATCAGGCACTTACAGCGATATTCTGTAGGTGCTTTTCTGTTGGTGGAGAGGGTTTATTTATTCAATCAACCGACCGAGCTCCTCGCGGCTAAGATCGGCCAACGGGTTCCCGGAACGAACAAACGTGCTGGCCAGTCTGGATTTGCTTTCTTGTAAATAACGGATTTTTTCTTCGATGGTTTCAGATGAAATAAACCGGTAAACGATAACCTTCTTATCCTGACCTATCCGGTGCGATCTGCTGAGGGCTTGCATTTCTGAGGCAGGGTTCCACCAGGGGTCGAGTAAAAAAACATAATCGGCAGCTGTCAAATTTAATCCAACACCTCCCGCTTTAAGCGAAATAAGAAAACAGTTGACATCTGCGTTGTTTGTAAAACGGGTTATTTCCTTTTCCCGATCCAAAGCCGGGGTAGATCCGGTGAGCCAGGCATAAGACTGGCTTTCCTTATCCAGAAAGTTAGCCAAAAGTTTCAGGTGACGCACATAGGATGAAAAGATCAACACTTTGTGTCCTTCTGCCCGCAAAGTTTCCAAACGCATCACGACTTGTTCAAATTTTCCGGAATCTTCTTTGTAATCCGGATGCGCTAATACCGGATGGTTGGCCAGGAGGCGGAGACGAGTCAATCCTTGCAGGGTTAGCAAAGATAGCTGCCCGGGATTTTCCCATACTTTTTCGTCCAGCAAACTGCTTCGCAAAGCGTTTTTTTCTTCTGTGTAGCATCTTTTTTGCGCGGGGCTCATGTCGCAGTAAACGGTCTCCTCCAGTAAAGGAGGCAAATCCGGGGCTACTTCCTGTTTGGTTCTGCGCAGCAGGAAGGGATGAATTATGTGGAGCAATGCCCGTTCTTTTTCTTTATCGTCTTTGGCAATCGGATTCAGGTAAGCGTTTCGGAAAGAAGAGTAGTTTCCAAGCATATTTTCATTGAGCAGGTTGAATTGTGCCCACAAATCGGTCAGTGAGTTTTCAACCGGTGTCCCGGTGAGGGCAATGGTGTACAACGCCTGAATTTGTCTGGCTGCCTCATAGGTTTGTGAATCCGGATTCTTTACGTATTGGCTTTCGTCCAGAATCAAATGATGAAAATTACAGTTTCCGAGCCATTCAATGTCGTTGCGCAGAACCCCGTAAGTGGTAAGAATCACTGAATAACGACGAAAAACCGATTCAATATCTTTGCTTTTCAAGCGTTTTGCCCCGGAATAGGTATATACGCTCAGGCCTGGAGCAAATTTGCGAAATTCATGTTGCCAATTATATAGCAGAGAAGTGGGCATGACCACAAGAGACGGCAGCCTTGCAGACAGCGTCTGGTCCTTTTTGTCCACAGGCTCAAATAAAGAAAGTTGCCGACTTTCTTTTTCCTGCTCTATGTATGCAAGCAGGGCTATGGCCTGGACTGTTTTTCCAAGCCCCATGTCATCGGCCAGACAACCACCAAAACCCTGACGGAAGAGCCAGACCAGCCATTGAAATCCGGTTAACTGATAATTACGCAATTCAGTTCGTAAGGCAACGGGAGGTATGGTAAAATCACCATTTTGGGCGGTCGGAAAAAGCACACTGTGACCTAATGGTTCAGCAATCCGGTATTGATTTTTCTTCAAAATCATACTGTCCCGATTATCTTTACTAAAAAACATCAGTTCGTAATACCGGGTAAACCATTCATTGGGGAGAATTGCGATGGTTCCGTCTGGTAACACATATTCCCGGATGTTTTCAAGAATATAATGTCGGAACCGGTTGAACGGAATCTGAAAATTGTCGAAAACAACCAGACAATGCAGGTCAAACCAATCTTGTTTTGCCTGTAGGGTTGAGGTAATGGAAATTTCCCCTAAATAATAACTCCGGTTATCCAGCTTTTGGGAGAAATGGAAGGTGGTAGTTACCTCTTTGTGGACTCGCAGCCAATCCATCAATTCGTACTTCTCTTCCTCCGGACTCCGACTTGAGTTTTCGGGCAGCGTAAAAGAATTGGGGCCTGTTTGCCGAAGGCCATTGCCGGTCAATAGATCGGTTAGCTGTTTTTCCCATATCTTATCTGGATAAAACCAGCGCAAACTTACCTGCTGGTCATGATCTTCTGTTAGTACGATTTTTTGATTTATATGGTCCAACGGGTATTTTTTCCCTTCATAACCAAGGCTTGCCATGAGAGTTGGCCGTAAATTCCAGTCGTTTTCCAGAGAAATAAAGGCTTCTTTTATTGGTTGAATTTGCCTGACATCAAGACCGGAAACGTTTACCTGGAAATTCCTGACACAATTCCGGACAAACGTTTTCATATACGTTCTTTCTGAAGTAAGCGGTATTATAATGGCTTTCTTGCTGAAAAAAGGCATCAGTTTTTTGACATCAATGTCTTTAAACCAGCACAATTTTTTGTTTGAGACAATAATAGCCGGTTCCCGACACAGAACGGTACAATTTCGGGCATACAAGTCAATAAGTCCCTGTTCTCCATCGATTTGTAAAAAATATCGGAATGATTTTTCGTCTTTCTCAAAAGTGAATATCACGGACGAAGCCTGACCTGGCATCAGTATTTGATCTGACTGACGGAACACCCTGTTTTTGCTATTGGTTCTATCATACATAGGAATTCCCGATTCAATCAGGAGCCGGACAATTTTCTGATGACAGCGTTCAATGAGAGGCCGGATGTAATTTTCAATGGTGTTTTCTGTTACAGAAGCATAGAATTCCCGGACAGTTTTTTCTTTTGAGTAATTTTTCATTAGCGCCGAATCTGCATATCTTTCAGTAAGAGATATAATTTCACAGATAGATTCGGCCAGATTCGGAAGTTCGGAAAACGATTTTTGGGCTATTTCGAGAATTAGCAACTCACCCGAAGCCTGTTCTTCCACTAATATCGGTAACAAGATCGCTCCCCACTTAGCATGAGTTGAAACGGCTAAAACTATTTTTTCATTCATTGACCTTGCATCATTGCTGCAAATTTCGCAAAGGATTAATAAGAAAAGATTCCGGACAGGCGAATCTTTTATGTGTTTAATATTGCCGACCTGGATTGAATAAGCTGTTTATATGCTACTTTCATTTGTTCAGGCAAGAAAGATACATCTATAAAGTCATACCATTGAGGCAATACTTTCCTGAATTTCTCATAGACATTGTTAATGGTCTTTTCATCTACCCTGAAGTTCTTTATAAGATAATCGAAATCACTTATTTTCAACTTCCGTTTTTTACCATTTAAGGTTAGTGCCAGTTCTTCATTATCTTCAGGAATGATTAATTTCGTAGATAACAAGTCGTAAGCGGGGGCAAATGTGTATTCATTCGCAACTTTGCAAAGAGAAAAATTTTTCAGATGCATATCTGCATTTCCAGTCAGATATGAGAATAATAAAACTTCAAAGTAATTAATCAAATCCAGTAACGGGTAAGCTGAATACTCTAATATCTTTTTGGCTATCTGTTCATAAGACCCTTTATATTTATGCTCTGTCAGCCTTTCTGTCAATTGGCACATATCTTCCATTGGAATTTTATTGCCTTTCTTATTCCGGTCGATTCGCTTTGTGATGTAAGCTAATGAACCATCCTTAAAATGTATTAAAGCATGAGGCACGGTTTTTATCTTTGCCAAATCTGCCAGATGCATTGTTAAATCTTCATTTTCAGGAAGATTGGCATATTGCTCTGTTTGAGGTTTTAAAATATATTTTCCCCAAAAGCCGACAATCGTAAAACGCGTTCCTCCGTTTTTCTCCTTCTCTATATCGGCAGATAGTTTCGGTTGTACCCCTGTAATCGTTATTTGTGAGCGGATAACCCTTAAAGCCAGGGATGCGATGTCTGACTTATTGTATGGAAGCACAGGTGGCGTGGCGGTTCCATACAATTTCTTTGAACATCGAGGATGATAATCTGACAGGCCTTCTTCAAGAGGTTGATAACAATATAAACATCTTTGCATACGACTTGCGATTAAAAAGGTTGAACACTCACTGCCCCAATGCAATCTTTGCAACAGGCAAGCAGTAAAGACATTCTATCCCTATTGTTTATTTTCCAATTCCTTTCAGCAATATCCAGTAACCACCCTTCGGGGATCAGTCCGTCAAAGAAAGGATGTAGTATATTGCTTATATAAGGCTTATCTGTTAAGGGCAAAGTTAAACTGATGGGTTCTGCTTTTTCTCCGGCCAAATAATCAGCATCATACACGAATGTATAGCCATTCTCATCTTCTGTCAAAACACCAGCAAATATATCGTCATTAAAAACTCTTGCTTGTTTCATGGCTCTATCAGATTAGTTCGGTCCATGGGTAAAGCACCGAGTTGCATCCCAAACAGGTATAAAACCTGGTTTACTTTATCCATTTTCAGGGTTTCTTTCCCCTGTTCCAGTTCACGCAGGAAACGAAGACCTACACCCGCTTTTCGCGCCAACTCTTCCCGTGATAATCCAAGTGCTTTGCGTTTAGATTTCACATACTCATTTAATGGTAGATTATTCATATTCTATACCCTTTCGGGTACAAATATAAGAATATTATTATATTAACACCCGAACGGGTACTTAATTATATAAAAATATTATTTTTGTATTATGAAAAGTCGTGAATACTACCTGGATTTATTGCACGGGCATATCAAAAACCCGAAAATGATTGCTCATTCACTCGCCTCTGAGGCTGTTATGAGAGCGTTGGCACGCCGTTTTGAAGCAGATGAAGACGTGTGGGGTCTGGCCGGGCTGCTGCACGATATAGACGTGGAGGACACCCAGGCCGATCCGTTGAGGCACGGTCCCGAGGGAGCCGCATTGTTAAAAGCCGAGGGATTGCCCCCCGAGGCTGCCGATGCGGTGCTTCTGCATAACGAAAAAGCTACTCCGGGCCGGAAGCGTTCTACGGTTTTCCAGCATTCCCTCGCGGCCGGAGAAACCATTACCGGCCTCATCTTTGCCGTAGCACTGGTTTACCCCGACAAAAAAATATCAAGCGTAAAACCCAAATCGGTTACCAAACGGATGAAGGAAAAATTGTTTGCAGCCTCGGTGCACCGGGAAAACATTATGGAGTGCGAGGTCATTGGCCTTTCTTTGGACGAGTTTGCCGTTCTGGCGCTCAATGCACTTATCCCTATTCAACACGAACTGGGTTTTTGACAGACAGCTGTCATAAAACCAGGAGCACAAGGCTGAAAATAATCAGACCAATGAGCATGAAGCGCACCGAATAGCGCAGGATCTGGTGTGCTTTCAGGCCGGTTATTCCCAACAAAGGGAGTGCCCAGAAGGGTTGAAGCATATTGGTAAGCTGGTCTCCGTAAGCAAGAGCCATTACTTCTTTGGCGTGACTTGCTCCTATTTCACCGGCAGCACGTATAATCACAGGTCCCTGTACGGCCCATTGCCCTCCTCCGCTGGGCACAAAAAGATTGACCAGTCCGGCGCTCAGAAACGAGAACAAAGGCAGGGTCCTTACCGTTGAAATGTCTACGAACCAACCAGTCATAACAACCAATAATCCGGAATATTTCATGATGCCCATGATACCTGCGTAGAGAGGGAACTGAATGATTATTCCGGCTGTACTGCCAATGGCTTCCGAAGCGGCAGAAGACAGAGATCCGGTATCGGAAAAAACAATCAGAACAAGAGCAAATAGTACGAGGTTTACTTCATTTAAACCCAGGCCGCTGTTTCCTTCGTTAATGGAATGAATGATAAACCCGGCAAGCAGCAATATCCCTAAAACGGTCAGCAGGGTGGGCCGCCAGACGGAATGCGGTACAGACTTGTAATGCAGTACTTTATCTGTTTCGACAGTGTTTGCTTTGGGGGTCCTGCGTGCAAAGAATCCCGCGGCCAGAGGCAGACAGATCAGCAACAGGGCGGCGGCGGTAAGGTTCATGGGCGAAAAAATAGTGTCGGAAACAGGAATTATACCGGTTTCTTCTGCTAAAAAGTGTCCGGGGCCGGCCACAGACAACGGAGCCGAACCCGAAAGTCCGCCATGCCATACCATCATACAGACGTAAGCCGAGGCTCCCAAAAGAGGATAATTTACGGTGTGACCGGCTTTGTGTGCGCTGTCGGCGATCTTTTTTACCAAAACCGCGCAGAAGACCAGCGCAAGTCCCCAGTTTAGCAATCCCAACAGAATGGCAAGAACGGTCAGCAGCACTGTGCCCCGTACCGGATTACGGCTCAGAACGGTCAGCCGGGAAGATAAACGGTCCAATACGGGAGAAAGCGCCAGCATATATCCCAGCAGCAGAATAAGGACCATCTGCATGGAAAAGGCCAGTAAATCCCATAATCCCATGGCCCAGAAAGAAAGAATATCTGTTGTCCGTTGTAAAACAGACGCGGTTCCGGATCCAAAGATGAGGGCCAGTATCATGGTTATCAGGGTAAGGCCCAGGGCCAGGGTCAGGGGGTCGGGGATCCCCGTCTTTATACGTTTTTTTGTTTTCATAGATAGATTTCTATTTAAATATAAGTGAAAAAACATACACAAATAAGAAATGTTACTATATTTGTAAATAATTACTATTATTGTAATATATTTATTTTATAGTAACATTGTTTATCATGAATTTGAGACAGAAAACGGAACAGAAGCTGTTAATCGCAGGGAAAGAACTTTTCTGGAAATACGGCTTTAAAAAAGTCTCTGTAGAAGAAATATGTTCCCGTGCAGGAGTGAGTAAAATGACGTTTTACCGGTATTTTGATAATAAGACAGAACTGGCTAAAAAAGTGATGGACTATGCCGCCGGCGAAGGCGTAAAACAATTCCGTGAGATCATTGCCGCAGAAGGTCCGGCGGATAAAAAAATGGAAACCCTTATCCGTCTTAAAATGGAGGGAACACACGAAATAAGCCGGGAATTTATACAGGATGTATACCTCGATTCCGGGTCCGAATTACAACAGTACATAACTCAAATGAGTACCCGCATCTGGACCGGGATGGTAGATGACCTGAGAAAAGCCCAGAACAATGGTTTTTTCAGAAAGGATTTCAAGCCCCAGATGCTGGTGGCCATAAGTTTTAAAATGGTTGAATTAATGAACGATCCGCGTTTGGTGAGTTTATACGGAAATGCCGGGGAAATGGTGGTTGAGATGACCCGTTTGCTGGCTTACGGAATGGCCGAAAGAGAAAACCATGAAAAGAATTGATCTCTTCGGGATATTCTGCAGGATGTTCCTGACAACAATGCTGTTCTTCCTGTCCGGCCGGGCCCAGCCCATAGCCGCACAAGAGAACGGAGAGGATGAGTTGCGCTATAAGGGGCAGCTAAGCGCCTGGACAGGCTGGTCTTCACAGGGTCTGGCAGGAGCCAGGTATATACCTCAATTAAATCTGGAGGTCCGGTGCAGCGGCGAACCTTCTCTCTGGCGTGTCGATGCCGAGGTGGCTGCCAATATATATACCAATGCATGGTTCGGTAACCGGACAGATAAAGCAGGTATAGAGGCAGCCGCGCGCCTGTACCGCGGTTGGATGCGTATCTCTACAAACCGTGCCGAGGTGCGGATGGGGCTTCAAAAAATAAATTTTGGGTCAGCCATGATGTTACGCCCCCTCATGTGGTTCGATTCCATGGACCCCAGGGATCCGCTGCAACTGACAGAGGGCGTTTGGAGCGTATTGGGCAGGTATTATGCAGCAAACAACATCAATATATGGATATGGGGTCTAATGGGCAATAAAGCACCCAGACCCTGGGATATAGGTACGTCGGACAGTAAAACGCCTGAATTCGGAGGCAGGATACAGGTTCCGGCGGGAACAGGAGACATGGCGTTCACCTTTCACCGGAGAAAAACAGATACGTTAGGGATCTTTGAAAACAGATACGGGCTGGACCTGAGGCTGGACTATGAAGTGGGCCTCTGGATGGAGGCCGCCTGGATAAACAAACGTGCCGATATGGGCCAGTTTACCAATCAGGAGTTTCTGACCGTCGGAGCCGATTATACATTTGGACTGGGCAACGGGTTGGGTGTTACGATAGAACATCTGGTGGTTTCCTGCGACCGGAAGCCCTTTGAATTGAATGCCCCGGTACATTTGTCCGCTTTTTGGGTGAGTTATCCCCTGGGGATCTCGGATAATGTGAGTTATATGTTTTATTACGACTGGAAAGGACAAAACATGTATAATTTTCTGCAGTGGAAACATACGTTTCGGACAGGAGATTTGTATTTAATGGCGTTTGCCAACCCGCGCGATTCCGTACTATCTGTCATTGGAAACAGTAAATCGTCAATGAAGGGGACGGGGTTCAGGCTTATGTATGTCCTGAGCCACCAATCAAAATGATATCAATCAATAATTTATGGAAAATAAGGAAATTGTTAAACTCAACGGGGTCTATAAACGATTCCCCTCCGGTAAAACGGAATTTACCGCGCTCAGCCGTATTGATCTGTCTTTTGCCGGCGGGGAGTTTGCCGGATTGGCAGGGCCGAGCGGATCCGGTAAAACAACGCTCCTGAACATTATCGGTTCCCTTGATGTCCCTACGGAGGGTACGGCCGACGTTCTGGGTAAACGTATCAACGATTTGTCGCACAAAGAAGCCGCATTGCTCAGAAACTACGGCATAGGGTTTATTTTCCAGACGTATAATTTGTTACCTGTTTACGATGTATATGACAACGTGGAATTTGCCCTGCTTTTGCAAAAGATGTCCCCCAACGAGCGCAAACGGCAGGTTATGGAAGCCCTGGATTGGGTAGGTTTGACAGACAAGGTACATTCCAGACCGGCCGCTCTTTCCGGAGGAGAATGCCAGCGGGTGGCCATTGCAAGGGCCATGGTAAAAAGGCCCCGGCTGGTCCTTGCCGATGAGCCCTCGGCCAACCTCGATTCAAAAAATTCGCACCGTATTGTACAGACCATGAAACAACTGAACCGGGACTTAGGCACTACATTCATTTTCTCTACTCACGACGAGAAAGTAATGCAGTATCTGGACCGGATCATATACCTTAAAGACGGGGAGGTCGAACGCGATGTGGTCGTTTAAAATTGCTTTCAAAAACCTGATTGGGGCCGGACGCAGGACCTGGCTGAACGTTGCGGTACTGTCCATTGCTTTTGTGGTAATCGTGTTTTTCAACGGGTTACTGGACGGCTGGAATATACAGGCGCGTACCGATACCACGGCCTGGGAAACCGGATACGGTCGGATGACCCATCCGCTTTACGACCCATACGACCCTTATACACTGGCAGATGCGCACGGCCTGTCCGGCAGTCTTTTTGCTTCTGAAATCCAAACCGGCAATGCCGTACCGGTTCTTATAACTCAAGCCTCGGCTTACCCAAACGGACGTTTGATAAATGTGATGCTCAGGGGAATTGATCCCAGACAAAACGTGCTGTTGCTTCCTTCCCGTCTGTTGGATTCTTTGCCTCCGCAAGCCGGCGAAGAGACAATCCCCGCCATAATCGGACACCGGATGGCCGGTGCCTGCCAACTGAACGAAGGAGACAAAATGATTGTGCGCTGGAGGGATGTAAACGGCACTTTCGATGCCAGGGAGGTGTTCATTGCCGGGATATTCCGGACTACAGTGCCTGCCGTTGACGCGGGACAGGTATGGATCCCGCTGGAAGCACTTCGTAATATGACCGGTCTGTACGGTGAATCTACAATGATCATTTTAGGCCCCTGGGTAACAGAGTCACACAGTATGCCCCGGCCGGGAACCCTTTTGGAAGGCTGGCGGTATGAAGACCGGGAAATGCTGTTACAGGAAATTGAGGACGTGATAAAAGCCAAAAGAAGCAGCTCGGTGGTCATATCCGTACTGTTACTGGGCATTGCCCTGCTGGCTGTTTTTGATACGCAGGTCCTTTCCGTTTTCCGCAGGCAGAAAGAGATTGGCACCTATATAGCCCTGGGTATGACCCGGCTGAAAGTAATGTTTATTTTTACCATAGAAGGAACAATGCATTCCCTGCTGGCTATTGCTCTGGGCTGCGTCTGGGGCATACCGTTGCTAAAATGGCTACAGCATACGGGAATTCCCATGCCGCAGATGACAGACCAGGCCGGGCTGGCCGTGTCTGATAAAATTATACCAATATACAGCATGGGACTCATCCTGACTTCGGTATTACTGGTAGTCATTTCTTCCTTGGTGGTAAGTTACCTGCCTGCACGAAAAATTGCGAAAATGAGACCCACAGAAGCTTTAAAAGGGAAGCTGATATGAAAAAATTTCTATTAAAAGGCATATTGCACGACAGGGGCCGAAGTCTGGTTCCCGTTTTTGTTGTGGCAATCGGAGCCCTGCTTACCGTTTTCCTTTACAGTTGGGTCACGGGGGCAATGGGCGATTCCATTGAGATGAGTTCCAACTTTAATACTGGCGATGTTAAAGTAATGACGCGCGCTTATGCCGCCGAGGCAGATCAGATTCCCAACGATCTGGCTATCCTCGGAGCCGGCCGTATAACGGAGCAGCTTAAAAATCGTTGGCCCGATATGGACTGGGTAGCCCGGATTCGCTTTGGAGCCCTGGCCGATTTTCCCGACCGTGAGGGACTCACCAGGGGTCAGGGACCGGTAGCCGGCTGGGCCATTGATCTGTTATCCGCAAACACTAAAGAGCCCTCCCGTTTTAATCTGCCGGGAGCTATTGTACGTGGGGCCATGCCTTCGCAATCCAGAGAATGCCTTATATCCGAGGAACTCGCCAGTCGTTTTGATGTCAAACCCGGCGACTCGTTCACACTATTTGGAACGACAATGGAGGGAGGTTTCTCATTTACGAATTATATAGTATCGGGGACCCTTAAGTTTGGTTCCGCCGGATTAGACCGGGGAGCTGTAATACTTGATATTCGTGATGCCCGGAGTGCGTTTTGCATGGACGATGCCGCCGGGGAGATTCTGGGTTATCTGCCGGTCAGCTATTACGATCATAAAATGGCTGTGGCCGTTCAAAGCCGGTTTAATGCAGATATAAAAGAGTTTGCCCCGGACGAGGAAAAAATGTTTGAACCGGTGATGTTAACATTAAAGGAACAGTCGGGGATGGCCGAGCTGGTTGACTACTCCAAAGCCATAAGCGCCATGCTTATCTTTATCTTTGTGGCGGCTATGGCTATTGTGTTGTGGAATGCAGGCCTGTTGGGCGGATTAAGGCGATATACCGAATTTGGCGTACGTATTGCGTTAGGGGAGGATAAAGGACACATTTACCGCTCACTGCTTTGGGAGGCGGTTATGATAGGATGTATCGGCTCGCTGGCCGGTACCGCGGCGGGAGTGGCCCTTGTCTATGCTTTGAATGTAAAAGGGTTTGATATGTCGGGCTATATGCAAAACGCCACCATACTCATGCCGTCGGTCATTCGTCCTGCCATCACCCCAGTGGTTTATTATATAGGATTTATCCCGGGTGTGTTTTCCATGCTGCTGGGCAATGCATTGGCCGGCGCCGGGATATACAGGCGTGAAACGGCCCGGCTGTTCAATGAATTGGAAGTATAAAAAAATAATAGCAATGAAATACATGAATATTCGAATAGTTATTTACGGTTTTATAATGTGCCTGTTGCCTGTCTGTACACAGCCTGTTTTTGCCCAACAGGCACTGACGGCAGAAGACGTTTTGGAACGGGTAGACCGTAATCTTTCTTCCGGCACCCGGATAGTGGAATCCAGCATGACTATACATGGTCGGCGTACCAGCCGGACTATAACCTCAAAGGGGTGGAGCCAGGGAGATAAGCGTTCCTTTACCGAATACCTTTCTCCGGCCTCGGAGGCCGGGACCAAAATGCTTAAGCTGGAAGATCAGTTGTGGATTTATACACCGGCTGCAGACCGTACCATACAGATATCGGGGCATATGCTCAGGCAATCGGTTATGGGCTCAGATCTGTCCTATGAAGATATGATGGACGACCGTAAACTCTCCGAGATTTATACGGCCCGGATAACCGGAAAGGATACGCTGGGGGGGCGTAATGTGCTGGTGATTGAAATGACCGCCAAAGTGAACGACGTGGCTTATTATCGTCAAAAAGCCTGGATAGACGAAGAACGGTTCGTGCCTTTGCGCCAGGAAATGTATGCCAGAAGCGGACAATTACTCAAAAGAACTGACCTGACCGACGTGGAGCGTATCCAGAACCGCTGGTTTCCCAGGACAATGGTATATAAAGACATGCTTAAGGAAGGTAAGGGTACGGAATTCCGGGTCATTTCCATTATTTTCAATCAGGAAATTCCCGGGCATATTTTCAGTAAAGCCAGTCTGAGGTGACAAATCATTTCAAAGCTATCTTGTATCGGATAACCGTGTAGAGATCGCCTAACTGCTCTTTGTCCCGGATGTCAATGATCAACGGGATCAATTTACCTATAGCCCGGCTTTCCCGGATGTCATCCTTTAACCCCCTGGCGATATCCAGGTGCTGGATTCCGGGAGCGGTCTTTTCGGTAAAGTAAAAACTAGTCTTAAAATAACCGTCCCATACCGACAACCAGAAAACAGTCTTTTTATTGCCGGTTGTTTTGCATAACCAGGATTTGCCGTCTTTATAATAATTCCACTGCATATCCAGGTTAAAATCTGTATTGGTAACACGATCTATGAACTGCTCGAAAGCGTTAAAACTTTTTCCGAGCGCAACGGCCAGCACATCATTTGACGGGAATGTGTCCGGATCTGTAAGCAGCGGATGATTAACCATATTTTTATTTACCGTTTCTTCCGGTCCAGGTTTCAAAGGCGATCAAAAAATCTTTCAGCAGCTTCCGGGTATTTTCACTGGTAAGTGTCCCTTTTTCATCAAAAAGACCATGTACTTTCCCAATATACATTTCCGGCTGAGGCATAACCGCCATGTTCACGCATACAAGGATTTGTCTTAAATGATGCGTCGCCCCAAAACCTCCCGTGGCACCGGGTGAGGCGCTGAGAATGGCTGCGGGCATCCCGCTCCATACGTTCTCCATATAAGGTCTGGACCCGACATCCACCGCGTTCTTAAGGGCAGCGGGAATTGAACGGTTGTATTCGGGTGTTACAAAAATGGTTCCCTGGAATGTTTTCATCTTATTTCTGAAATCCTGCCATTCCGCGGGCGGATTGATGTCCAGGTCTTCGTTGTAGAGAGGCAAAGATCCTATTTCAACAAATTCGAGCTTCAATGTTTCCGGGACAACGGAAAACAACACACCGGCCAATTTTCTGTTATAGGATTCCTTCCTGAGGCTTCCGACTATAACGGCGATCTTTTTTGCTTCCATAACGGGTTTTATAAAATGTTATTGCACAAATATACTTATTTTTAGACTATGAAATTCATGGTTGCAGATGTTTTTGCCGACCCGGCGCGCGACGGGTTTCCGGGTACTACGGGAAACAGGGCGGGCGTGGTCTGGCTGCAAGATTCCGTGACTTTTCCATCCGATATTTATATGGCCCGACTGGCGGCCCGGCTCGGATACTCAGAAACTGTTTTTGTTCTTGCGGGTGGGCCTGCAACGTACAGGCTGCGCTATTTCACACCGGTTGATGAAGTGGATTTTTGCGGACATGCCACGCTGGCCGCCTTTGAGGTATTGAGAAGCCTTGGTATTTCGGATGGGCTTTCAGCCTCGGCCATAACAAATGCTGGAACGGTCAGGGTGGCGTGGATCGGAGAGGAAATATTCATGGAAATGGTTCCTTCCCTTACAGTACGTTTTTTTTCTTCCCGGGAAAGCCTGGATTTTTACCGGGCATTTGGTCTTGAACCATCTCTCCGCTTTACTCCGGAAATAATCTGTACGGGACTGTCCGATATTCTGCTCCCGGCAGATAGCAAAGAACAACTCGATACCCTTGAACCGCACTTTGAAATGATATCGGCACTGTCCCAATTATACGGAGTAGTGGGGTTTCATGTGTTTTATGTCCCGGAAATGTTCCGGGGAAAGATTTATTGCCGGAATTTTGCTCCGCTCTATGGCATTCCCGAAGAAGCGGCCACCGGCACCTCTAATGCGTCATTGGCCTTTTACCTTTTTCGTCACGGATACGATGTTTCGCATTGTGTATGCATTCAGGGTGAAAGCATGGGAAAATCTTCTCTGGTTACTGTCCGGTACAATGGACAAAGCATGCAGGTGGGCGGTTTGTCATTGATTATTAATAAATAATTATACCTTTGCAGGACGTTACGTTCAAAAATTGCCTTGTGAATATCCTGGAGAAATCTAAATTTAATCTAAATCTTTTTGGCGGTATCATGGGCCTTTTGGCCGGATTGATCCTTTTGTTGACCAGTGGATCTGTGTCTGTATTGCTGCTTTCTTTTGTTTTTCTGTTAGGGGGGCAGGCCTGCTTTCTGTTATGGGCTATTTACCGCACCAGTCAAAAAGTTGATAAAAACCCCCTGCCTTTGTTCATGGCTTTCGGTTTTGCCGCTCTTGTGGTAGCAGTGCTCATTCTTTTGTTTAAAGAAAAAATGGTGTTGTATATCATAAAAATAGGAGCCTGGGGTGTTTTTTCCGGCACATCGGTCCATATTATTATAATGCTCATGAAACGTATGCGCCAGAAGACCATGGCCTATATCCTGTCTTTATTTGTTTCGGTATTGGCGGCCACCTGCGCCATTCTGTTTGTTCTTTTTTCACCGTTCGGACCGGAGTTCAGGAGAATTATTGTTGCGGCACTATGTTTCCTGTATGCGTTCAATATGTTTTTTTCATATTTTATTGTCTGGAGGATACCGCGTAAGAAAATTATTAGTACATTTGCTTAACGTTTAATGTCCGCCATTCATGTCTATCCTTAATAGAAGGCTCCTTTTCTATAACCTGGCAGGAGCAATTATAGGGTTACCCATCGGGGTATTGCTAATTACGGCACGGCCCTCTGTTTTTCTTATTCTTTTTGCACTTTTTCTTATAGCATTGGGACAGGCCGGCATTATGACGTGGTCAAAATTCACTACATCTGATGTAAAAGACAAAAAGTTAGTCTTATTGTATATGTCCCATTCGCTGTTTTGCCTGGCCGGAGCCATGACTATTCTGGTATTCAGAACTTCACTGGAACATTGCGTGATCCTTTTTGGAGCGTTGGCATTGCTTAGTTTTTCTTTATCCCAGCATATAACCATGTTGAGATATTACAGAGTTAGTTCCCGTAAGCATGGACTATATCTGTCCAGAATTGCCTTAGGCGTAATGGCCCTTTCCCTGCTATTCTTTACTCCGGTCTTGCTTCCGGAAATCAGAAAAAATATTTTAGCCTTCCTGATGATAACCTATTCAGTCGGATCTGCTATTACTTATGGAATATTGCTGCTCAGATTCCGTCCTGCGGTTACACCGACTCCATCCATCCGTAGGTATCCGGCTCGTTACCCCATTGAATCCCTGTAAGCTTTTTATATAATTTTTCTGAAACCGGACCGGCAGAGCCGTTCCCGAAGGTATAGCTTTTACCCGTACCGGGGTCGTCAATCCTTCCTATGGGGCTCAGAACAACGGCTGTACCGCAGGCTCCCACTTCCTGGAAAGTGGCCAATTCTTCTACAAGAATAGGACGTTTTTCAACCGATAGACCCATGTCTGCCGCCAGCTCGCAAAGCGTTTTATTGGTGATGGAGGGCAGGATGCTCCCCGAGACCGGAGTTATATACGAATTATCCCGGACTGCAAAGAAATTAGAGGTTGCAAATTCATCTATGTATTTTTGTTCTCTGGGGTCGGTATACAAGACAATCTGATAATCTTTGGCAAGTGCTTCGTTGGACCAGCGCATGACAGAGGCATAATTGCCACCCACTTTATACATGCCCGTTCCACGCGGAGCGGCACGGTCGTGATCGCGGTCAATATACCCTTTAAGTGTATTCAGGCTGTTGTTGCCATACGCTCCAACCGGCATTACTACAACAAAAAACAGAAATTCTGTGGCTACGTGCAGACCTATCTGAGGGTTCGAAGCCAGCAAAACAGGCCGGATATACAAACTGGCTCCCGATTCATAGGGTGGTACCAGGCTGCTGTTTTCTTTGACGGCTAATTTAACGGCATTAACAAATAAATCGGTATCCGGAGCCTGCATTCCGCAATATCCGGCCGATCTTTGCATCCGGGCAGCATTTTCCTGCGGCCTGAATATGCCAATCTTTCCATCTTTGGAACGGAATGCTTTAAGCCCCTCAAAAACTTCCAGTCCATAATGCAGACAGGGAGCCATGACGCTTAATTCAATGGTGTCCTGCGTCTGCAAAGATAAAGCAGACCATTTTCCGTTCTTATAGTTTGCAGATACCACTGCGTGCGGCTTGCTGTACTTGAATCCGAGGTTCTTCCAATCTGTAGTTGCCATATTGTTTTGTTTTTACAAAAATACATGAAAACCCTTTTAAACCTTACTAAGTAGAGAATGTCAAAATATTCGTCGTTTTTATCATTGGAAAACTTATATTTTATAACAATTATATGTCCAAACGTATCAGATGGGTTGTTTTTGTCGTTCTGGGAGTAGTAGTGTGCGGCATAATCTTTTTCCCTTCCATCAGAAAAAAAATGCAGACCGGAGATGAAATACCGGTCGTTGGAAGCCCGGTGTCCCGCGGGCGGGTGTTGAATGTGAACGCAGAAATAATCAAACCTCACGTCATGTCGGATAAAACCATTACTACAGGTGATATCCTGCCGGCGGAGGAAGTAAATCTTATGTTTGAGACTTCCGGAAAAGTGGTAGCTGTTTATTTCAGGGAGGGAGAATATGTGCGGAAAGGTACGTTACTTGCCAAAATTAACGATGCTCCGCTACAGGCGCAGCTTAAAAAACTGGAAGCCCAGGTAAAGCTGGCCCAGGACCGTGTGTACCGGCAGCAAACTTTGCTGGAGCGGGATGCCGTTAGCCAGGAAACCTACGAATCTGTACTTACTGATTATAACAAACTGCTTGCAGATATCGATCTGGTTCAGGCACAGATAGATCAGACAGAGCTGAAGGCTCCGTTCGACGGAATTATCGGGTTGCGCCAGCTGAGTGAAGGCGCTTTTGCTTCGCCTAACACGAAAATTGCTACGCTGGCCCAGGTTTCACAATTGAAAATAGATTTCTCGGTTCCCGAAACGTACGCTTCTGAAATAGAAAAGGGCATGACCATTCAGTTCAGCCTGACAGGCGATGACGGCAGGGAACGTACATACAATGCTAAAGTATATGCCCTGGAATCCGGCATAAGTAAGGAAACCCGCACGCTGAACGTCCGTGCCCTGTATTCCAATGCAGAAGGAAAACTGATGCCCGGGCGTTACATCTCGGTGTCTATTAACCGACAGGAAATAAAAGATGCCATTTCTGTACCCTCCGAGGCGATTATTCCTGAAATGGGAAAGAATATTATCTATTTATATAAGGGAGGCCAGGCCCGGCCAATAGAGATCACTACCGGGTTACGGACCGAAAGCCGTGTCCAGGCACTTACCGGATTGTCTGCGGGTGATACGCTCATTATTTCGGGGGTAATGCAGTTGCGCGACGGTCTTAATGTGGTAATTGACCGTCTGCAATAGGAGGAGTTCAGTTATGAATATTTCCGAACTTAGTATAAAAAGACCTGTACTTGCCACCGTGGTGGTGCTCATCATTACCATTTTTGGGATTCTTGGCTACACTTTTCTCGGGACGAGGGAATTTCCCAGCGTGGATCAACCCATAATAACCGTAAATGTAAGCTATCCGGGCGCCAATGCCGATGTGATCATGAACCAGATTACGGAGCCCCTGGAACAGAACATTAACGGGATCCCGGGCATCCGCTCCCTGAGCAGCGTGAGCAGTCAGGGAAGTTCCCGCATTACGGTGGAATTTGAGCTGAGTGTAGACATGGAGACAGCAGCCAACGACGTGCGTGACAAGGTCTCCAGGGCGCAGCGGTTCCTTCCGCGTGATTGCGACCCGCCAACCGTATCTAAAGCCGATGCCGATGCCACGCCCATAATGCAGATAAGTGTGCGCAGTGACACACGGTCTCTGATGGAGGTCAGCGAAATTGCCGATCTTACCGTCAAAGAACGGTTACAGACCATTCAGGATGTAAGCGGTGTAAGCATTTGGGGTGAGAAGCGTTATTCCATGCGCCTTTGGCTTGACCCCGACAAAATGGCCGGGTACGGCGTAACTCCCATGGATGTCAAAAATGCCATAGACAAAGAAAACGTTGAGCTGCCTTCGGGCCGGATTGAGGGAGACAAGATTGAACTCTCCATCCGAACACTGGGACTTATGTCCACTCCTTACGAATTCAACAATGTGATCATCAAAAAGAACGGGAGCCAGATTGTACGTTTCCAGGATATTGGCCGCGCCGAACTTGGCCCCGAAGATACCCGAAGTGCTTTCAGAAAAGACGGAGTGCCTATGGTTGTGGTCGTGATTGTACCTCAACCCGGGGCCAATCATATTATGATTGCCGACGAGGCCATACAACGTGTGGAACAATTAAAAAAAGATCTTCCGGAAGATGTGTCGGTAGATGTTTTATATGATAACACACAATATATCAGGGCATCCATTAAAGAAGTGCGGGATACCATTTTTATTGCCTTTCTTCTGGTAGTATTCATTATTTTTGTGTTCCTGCGCGACTGGCGCGTGACGCTGGTACCGGTTGTGGTAATTCCCGTTTCGCTTATTGGGGCGTTTTTTGTCATGTACCTGGCCGGGTTTTCCATTAACGTACTTTCCATGCTGGCGGTGGTTTTGTCAGTGGGGTTGGTGGTGGACGACGCCATTGTGGTTACCGAGAACATCTATATCCGTATTGAAAGGGGCATGTCACCCAGAGAGGCGGGTATTGAAGGTTCCAAAGAAATCTTTTTTGCCGTTATTTCCACAACTATAACACTTATTGCGGTTTTCCTCCCTATTGTGTTCATGGAGGGAATGACGGGCCGTTTATTCAAGGAATTCAGTATTGTGATTGCCGGGTCGGTGGGCATATCCTCTATAGTGGCTCTTACCTTTACGCCTATGCTCGCAACCAAGATTCTCAAGAGGCGGGAACATAAAAACTGGATATATACAAGGACGGAACCTTTTTTCGAACGGATGATTGGCGGGTATGCCAGGGGCTTGGGCCGGTTTTTAAAAACCAAATGGCTCACTATTCCCATTATGCTGGTATTGTTTGGATCCATTGCCTATTTCTGGGCAAAGATCCCTTCCGAATTATCTCCCATGGAAGACCGTTCACAATTTACAGTACGGGTTACCGGGCAGGAAGGCAGTACGTTTGAATATATAAGAGACGTAACCGACCGGATTGCCGATATTACAGATTCTATCACATTCGAAAAAAGGGCTATCACTTCCCGATCCTCCACAGGCAACGGTTTTGTCTCGGTTTTATTGCCGAATATTTCAGAAAGGGAACGGAGTCAGATGGAAATTGCCGAACTCGTAACCCGGAGGATGGCCCGCGAAACGCAGGCCCGTGTTTTTGTTCAGCAAACTTCCACTTTTGGCGGAAGCCGAGGCGGTATGCCGGTTCAATATGTTTTGCAGGCACCCACTTTAGCAAAATTACAGGAAGTTTTGCCCGCCTTTATGGAAGAAGTGGACAATAGCCCGATTCTTCGCATGGCCGATGTAAACCTGAAATTTACCAAACCCGAAACACGTATTGTTATTGACAGGGACAAGGCAACTTCCATGGGTGTGAGTACCCTGAATATTGCCCAGACGCTCCAGTATGCATTAAGCGGGCAGCGTATGGGCTACTTTTACATGAACGGTAAGCAGTACCAGATACTGGGTGAGATCAACAGGCAGCAACGAAATACGCCGCTTGACCTGAAATCGTTGTTTATACGCAGTTCGGGAGGAGATATGATCCAACTGGATAATCTGGTTACACTCAATGAAGACGTGGCGCCGCCACAACTATACAGATATAACCGTTTTGTTTCGGCCACCGTATCTTCCGGGTTGAATGAAGGGTATACTATCGGAGACGGATTGGACGAGATGGACCGGATAGCCAAAAAAGTCCTTGATGATAGTTTCCGTACCGCTCTGGCGGGTGAGTCCAAGGAATTCCGTGAAAGCTCATCGAGCCTGATGTTTGCCATGATGCTGGCCCTTGTGCTGATTTTTCTGGTTTTAGCCGCACAATTCGAAAGCTTTAAGGATCCAGTAATTGTTATGATCACTGTTCCTTTGGCCCTGGCAGGCGGACTGGCTCTGATGAGCTGGACGGGACAGACTATGAATATTTTCAGCCAGATAGGATTGATCATGCTTATTGGGCTTGTGGCCAAAAACGGGATCCTTATCGTAGAATTCGCCAATCAGAAGCAGAACGCGGGGATTCCCAAGATGGAAGCTGTTGCTGCCGCTGCCGTACAAAGGTTGCGGCCGGTGTTAATGACCAGTATTTCTACCGTACTTGGCCTTATCCCGCTTGTATTTGCCTCGGGAGAAGGTGCGAACGGGCGTATTACCATGGGAGTGGCTGTTGTGGGCGGATTGGTGTTTGCCACATTTATGACATTGTTTGTTGTGCCCGCTGTATATGGGTATATTGCAACCGACAGAAGCAAAAAAATTATTCACAGGGAGGTTTTATGAGGACGATACATATTAGGTTAGTATTGGCTGCCGCCGCGGCGGTTATTGGAACCGCCGCGCCGCTGCACGGGCAGCAGGTTGAGGGGCAGGCTCTGTATCCTGTCTCGCTTGAGGATTGTATAGAGACCGGTCTTCAAAACAATTACTCGGTGCGTATAATGCGAAACCTGGAAAAAGTGGCGAAAAATAACGCTACCAGGGGAAACGCCGGCCAGCTCCCCACAGTGGGTCTGAGTGCTTCTTACGGAGGAACAAATTACTCAAATACATACAACTACCCCGACGGAACTCAGACAAAAAGCGCCTCATTAAATAATAATATACAGGCGGGTCTGGATGTGAACTGGACTCTGTTCGACGGATTCGGCATAAGGGCAAATTACCGGAAACTGCAGGAGCTCAAGTTACAGGGCGAACTGGATATGAGGCTGACCCTCGAGGACTTTGTGGCTGCCGTTACTTCGGAATATTTTCACCTGATTCGTCAGAGAATACGGCTGCGCAACCTGTACCGGTCCGTAACATTATCCAGAGAAAGACTGCGAATTGTGCAGGAAAGTTTCCATATCGGGGCTGCCTCGGGGCTCGATTACCAACAGGCGCAGGTCGATTTCAATGCAGACACATCTGATTACCTTGCCCAGACCGAACTGGTGAGAAAATCTGTGATCAACCTGAACAGGCTACTCGCCCTGGACGATATAGAAAGAAAAACCGTACCTGCCGATTCGGCCATCATTTTTAATGCCTTACTGGATAGGGATAAATTATGGGACCGTGCATTGACCAACAATACTTCTTTGCTTATTGCCATGAGCGATCAGACCGTTTCTGAACTCGATCTCCAACGCGTTCAAAGCAGGAATTATCCCTATTTAAAAATTAATGCCGGTTATGGCTACCGAAATTACTGGTATACAAACGGTACCTATAAGGATAACAACCAATTGGGACCGTCTCTGGGTGCCAGTATGGGCTTTACTTTGTTCGACGCCGGTAACCGGCGCAGGGAACAAATGAATGCCCGACTCGATATTGAAAACAGCCAATTACGGCAGGCACAGATAGAAAACTCGCTGAAGGCCGATCTTGCCAGCCTCTGGATGGCTTATCAAAATAACCTGGAAATGTGGAACATAGAAAAGAGTAATCTGGGTGTGGCCAGGAGCAATTTTGAGATAGCCATGGAGCGTTACCGGCTTAGGGAATTATCCGGGATAGAACTCAGGGAAGCCCAGCTGAGTTTGTTACAATCTGAAGAACGTTTATCGACGGTTGAATACAATATTAAAATTTGTGAGATATCTTTGCTGATGCTAAGCGGAGATATACTGACCTGCGATTTATAACCGTGAATTCTATTGATAATCCTTTATTGACCCCGCCGGGGCTGCCTTATGGAGCCCCGGCTTTTACAACTATTAAGCTCGAACATTACAAACCGGCTCTTTTGTCTGCTATAAGCACGGGAAAAGCACAGGTAGATGCCATTGTGAACGATCCCGGCGAACCCGGGTTCTGTAACACAGTAGAAGCATTGGAGTTTTCCGGTGAAGAGGTAAAACGGATTGCGCAGATCTTCTCCAACCTGAACGAAGCATGCACTTCCGGTCAAATGCAGGAACTTGCCCGGGATCTTTCGCCCTTATTTACGGAATATCAGCTATATATTACGCTCAACGAGGGCTTGTTCAACAAGATCAAAACGGTATATGAACGGCGCGACAGTCTGGATCTCAATCCCTCACAGTTAAGGCTCCTTACAGAAACCTATAAATCATTTTCACGAAACGGAGCTAATTTATCTGCAGAAGACAAGAAGAAATACGGGGCTGTTCAGGAACAGCTGGCTGTTGCTTCCCTCAAATTTTCTCAGAATCTGCTGGCAGCTACCAATGCCTATTTGTTACTTATAACAGATCCGGCCCGTCTTGACGGCCTGCCTGAATTTGTACGCGAAATGGCTGCTTCCGAGGCGAACGCCCGAAACAGACACGGATGGGTATTTACGCTCGATTATCCCTCTTACAGCGCTTTTCTTAAATACAGTACATGCCGCGAATTGAAGGAAGAGATATGGAAAGCATACAATAGCCGGTGCATGGAAGAATTTGACAACCGACAGATTATGATAGAAATAGCCCGGTTGCGTATTGAGTCTGCCCAATTGCTGGGTTATGATAAATATTCTGACTATGCGCTGGAACCCCGTATGGCCAAAACGCCACAGGCAGTGAATGATTTCCTGAACAATCTGATAAGCAGGTCGTTGCCTTATGCGAAGAAAGAGATAGTAGCTATCCGGCATTTTGCAGAAATAAAAGGGTTCACAGAAGCATTAATGCCCTGGGACTTTTCTTATTGGTCTGAAAAATACCGGGAAGAGAAATTCTCCCTGAATGAAGAAGCGCTTAAACCTTACTTCAGGCTCGAATCGGTTGTTGATGCCGTATTGGGACTGGCAACGCGCTTATACGGCCTGCGGTTTAATCCGGTAACAAATGTGCCTGTATATCATCCCGATGTCCGGGTGTATGAAGTAACAGAACAGGATGGCCGGTTTATGGCTTTATTGTATACCGATTATTTTCCACGTGAAAGCAAACGCGGCGGAGCGTGGATGACCACATACCGGGACCAGTCTGTGTCTGAAGGAAGAGAAGTTCGTCCGCTCGTTTCACTGGTTACCAATTTTACTAAGCCTACAGAGAATACCCCGTCGTTGCTTACTTTCAGTGAAGTCACGACCCTCCTGCATGAATTCGGTCATTGCCTTCACGGTATACTGACAGAGGGTGCCTATGCTTCGCTTACCGGGACCAATGTGGCCCGCGACTTTGTAGAATTGCCGTCACAGATAATGGAAAACTGGGCTTATGAACCGGAATTCCTTCAGTCCTTCGCCAGGCATTATTTGACGTCGGACCCGCTGCCGCAGGAATGGATAGACCGGATAGTGGCTGCCAGAAATTATCTGGCCGGCTATAACCAGGTGCGCCAGTTGCAGTTTGGGCTTCTGGATATGGCATGGCACGACATTACTCAGGTTCCCGGCCAGGATCCTATAGTCTATGAACAGGCTGTTCTGGCTGCTTCTGCGGTCCTTCCGCAGGTTCCCGGAACTGGCTCTGCTCCCGGTTTTTCCCATATTTTTGCCGGAGGATACAGCGCCGGCTATTATTCTTATAAATGGGCGGAGGTTCTGGAAGCAGACGCTTTCTCCCTGTTCCGGGAACAAGGTGTTTTTAACAAAGAAGTGGCCTCACGCTTTAGAGACTGCATTCTGTCCCGGGGCGGCATGGAAGAGGCAGACGTGCTGTACCGCCGTTTCCGGGGCCGTGCCCCCGAACCCGATGCCTTGTTTAAAAAATTATTCCTGGAATAAAATGCCCTGAATCCCGTTACGGGAAACGATTACTTTATAGGCGTGGAAGGAAGATTTTCCTTCTGACTGAACCTGCATAACAATGTGCAGGAAGTATGTCTTGGCGCAGTTAATGGTCAGCAGATCGCCCGATTCTTCGTTTATTTTGAGCAGGGGGATTTCCGGATTATCCATTTTCTGGGTAAAACGATTAACGTGAAAGCGAACTATGTCGTTGATGCCGCTTATGTGATAGATGTTGTTTTCTGCCAGTTTCCGGCTGTCTATATTCACCATTTTTCTATAAAGGATGATCTTTTCGTCCAGAATGGAATACTCGGAACTCAGGATGCTGTCTTTGTTGCGAAGGTCCATAACTTCCCCCGGGATTTTGTCGGACGAAATGAAGTCCATTCCTTCTTTTATCCAGCCTATCTCCTCGTCCTTAATGCGGACAACCGCCTTGTGGTCGAAATACTTGCTTTTACGTTTGTAGGCAAAGTAATAACGCATGAGCTCCTTTATCCGGTCTTTTAGCATGTAACTGACAACCAAGGCAACGAACAAAGGAATGGAAAAGCTACCAAAACGGCGTTGAAAGGCAAAGGCTACCACGGTAGCAAAGATCATGGCCACCCCGGCGGCTATACTATAATAAATCTGTTCAATAGCCACCCCGTCACGCTTTTTGTTCAATGTCACAAAAAGGTCGCTTTCTATGTATTTCTTAAGCAGGCCGTACCTGAACACCAGGTTCCGGTTATTTTCCCGGTCCCCGGGTTCCAGTACATTATAACCCACTTGTCTTTTATAGGCGTATTCACCAATTACAAAATCGTGAATTCGCTTCTCTTCCTGGGGATATCGGCCTTTCCCTTTCAGGTATTTCAATATCCGGAGCGCATAAAGCACCACCATCTGGCTGAGCGCCTCGTCTCCAAAACGAAAATGATCTTGCAGTTCGTCGGGAACGGTAGGTACGGTAATGATGTTTTTTAGATTACGGTAGTGCTCTAAAATGGCCTTTACCGAGTCTGCGTACTGAGAACAAAGTAACGCCGTGTCGGAGGGCGTCTGTCCCCTGATGATCATTTTGGCATGGTCTCTTAAGGCGCTTTTAATGATGGCCGAGACCATTTTTATCTGATAAATGTATTCGGCGGCATTTTTCCGCAGGGGTGACGAGGCCACGTCGCGGAATGCCTGTTCGAGGAAACGGAAAGGAACCGCGTTTTCTACCGAGAGGTCCCGTAAAATATAAACGGGAGTAATCATCCGTACGTTGGATTTCACGTCGCGGTAGAATTGATCTTTTCCATAGGTCTGCGGGTTGATATCCAGACTGTTGGGCACGAAAAACCATGTATTTACCGCAAAGAGGTTCTTCTGTACTTTACGGCGCACAAGAAACCGTTGTTTAAACTCAACGGCAAATTCATCGTGGATCTTATACTGAATTTCAACCATAGGCTATCTGTTAAAAAAAGACGCCGTTTGTATATCCCAGCCAACGCAAAACGGTCTCGCCCCAAATGATGATAACAATCCAGCTGATGACCATCATAGTAATACCGTATTTAAACGTGTCGCTCCAACTGTAATGGTTGGTGGTGTACAACAGCGCCGCAGGTTTGGAATTAAAGGGCAGAACATAAACGTGTCCTACCAGCATGGCTACGGGAAAAGCCAGCGACATAACGGGGTATCCGAACTGTTGGGCCACGCTTATGGCTATGGGCACGAAAATAAGCGTCTGCATGGTCTTGGACTGGAACAGCATGGCGCTGAACAGCATGGTGCCGGTAAGGAGCAGGTAAAGCACCCAGAACGGAGTATGTTCGGTTATTCCAATGGCCGAAAAGGCCTGGGCCACGAGGGTCCCTGGGAGTCCCGAAGCATCGAGTCCGGCCCCCAGAGTGTATGCCCCGGCCGAGAAGAGCAGGAGGTGCCAGGGAATGTCTACGTCGTTCCATCTGACCACACCAAATTTGGGGATGAGCGCTACAACGGCCCCGATAAAGGCTACCGAGGTGGGGCTGATGCCGTGCAGTGTCTCGGTGGCCCACAGACCCAGAACGCAGACGAAAATGGCCACGGCTTTGTATTCTTCGGTTTTCATAGGCCCCAGGCTGTGCAGTTCCTGGCGCAGCCTTTCCATTCCGCCCTCAATACGGGGCTTCTTTTCCTCGGGTTTCAGGCGGAATATAAGGCGGGTTCCCACAAACCAGCCGATAAGTATAAGCAGTATGCTCATGGGCAATGCCGGTACCAGCCACTGGGTATATCCGAATGAATTCTGCCCCATGGCCCCGGCAATGAGCGAACCGGCCAGCAGCGTGGCCCCCGATCCCGTCAGGAACCCGTTGGCCCCCATGTTAATCTGGAACAAATTCTGCAATACGAGGTTGCGCCCAAAGTTATTCCTGTTTTCACCCCCCGTGGCACCGTATATGGCTGCCACCACCATAAATATGGGGAGCAAAATGGCGGCCTTGGCCGTAGTGGCCGAGATGAAGGCAGATAAAACCAGGTTGATGACAATAAAACTGATCATCACCCCAAAGGAATTTTTACCGAACCGTAGCACAAACCAAAGCGCAAAACGCTTGGCTACCTGTGTTTTAACCAGCATGCTGGCCAGAATGAACGACAGGATGTTCAGCCACATGACCGGGTGTCCCAATTGCGCAAAAGCGGTATTTTCTGTGGTCACTCCCGTGAGCACAATGGACAGGATCACCAAAAGGGAAGTCAGATAATTGGGAATAGCTTCGGTGATCCATAAAATGATTGCGGCCACAAAAATGGCCAGCATAGCATAATTTATCCGGGAGAACCCGTCCGCCCCCAGCGCCTGCAAACGCTGCAGGGCTGTGGCAGACAAGCCTTCCGAAGAAATATTGTTCAGGAAAGAAATGTCTGAGAACCAATAGATAAGCACAAACATTACAACAGAGAGAGGGCCTCCCAAAATGGACATCCATCGTTCAAAGCCCGACTTCTGCATTTTAGGGAGCTTCTCAATCTTGTAGTTACTCATATCCAGCGGATCGAATGCCATATCACTTCCAGTTTTTAAAAGGATTCTTCATTAACATAGAGTTATAATAGCGGGTATCGCCGGTTACTTCGGCTCCCAGCCAGGAGGGTTTCTCAAAAGCCTCGGCTTCTGACCCCAGTTCAATCTCGGCTACGGTAAGGCCCTCGTTATCGCCGTAGAACTCGTCTACTTCAAATGTGTGGGGCCCCGCTTTTACCAGGTAACGGGTCTTATCAATGACTCCCGGTTCGCAGAGTTCCAGGAGCGAAAGGACTTCCTCTGCGGGAATCTCTTTTTCCCATTCAAACCGGCTGGCGCCGCTTTTATTACCAATGCCTTTTACTGTGATAAAGCCTTGATCTCCTTTTACCCGCACGCGTACGGTCCTTTCCGGGACAGAGCTCAGGTATCCCTGGGTAATGCGGGTGGCCTTAACGGCTAACGGCTTATAAGGACCGGTTACCAAAAATTTGCGTTCAATTTCCTGTGCCATATCATTCGTTTGCCAAAGGTTTGGGAATCATTCCAATAACGCGCTTGATGGCCTGAAGGTAGTTAATGTTTTCCACTCCTTCCAGTCCTACCTCTTTAACGGTCTTTAGGATGTCTTCAATCTCGGTAGATTCCGAGTTGATGGTCACCACTTTGGCTCCGTTTATGAGGACATTGCCCACTTCGCAGATGGTGTCGTTTACCATATAGCCGAAACGTTGTTTGTGCACGCGCACGGCAGCCAGGAGCGGATGGTTCCGGACCATTTCTATAAACTCGTCGTACGTATAGGTTTCTTTGGTCAGTTCCGGCATCTCTACCATAAAGGCGGGAAAAACTTCCTCTTTAAGCACCCGGGCGGAAATGGGAAACTCGCCCTTCATGAGCGGGTTCCATTGTTCCAGTCCGTTGACGGTTTGAACATAGGTTTTGATATCCATTTTACCGTCGCGGATCTTGGTATTGTTAATATCGTTAGCTGCCGATATGATATACACCTCGTCGCTGGAACGTTCCCATACTTTTTCCGGAACAGGGACTGAAAGCCGGGCCATGCGCCGGTGCGCCCCGTCAAAACACTGCCCAAAGGAACGGAACTCAAATCTTGGCTTGGAGATAGCGCCTATCTCCATTTTTTCTTTTGACATAAATCGTTACTGATAAATTGTTATTGTAGACCTGCTACGTAATCTGTACTTTCCCGGTTAGCGGCGCCCGGTGTAGCTGTTGCGTGCGCCCATTTTCCGTCTGCGTTGCGGCTGTAAGATGCCGTAGCGGTTTTAGCAATGGCAGTGAGATTGAAATCGTCAATGCTGCTTCCTGCCGGATTGAACAGCTGGATCCTTACATTCTTCTTGGCCGAGAGCCCGCTGTGGAAGATGAGGGCTGCCGGATGAGCCGGATAATCTGCCTGAACGTCTTCGCTATAGAGCAGCAGGAATTGACCCGGGGCAAGCGTGCGGTCGTCGCACACCCAAACCGGAGCATCATTTTCACTGTCTTTACAGATATATACCCCTTCCAGCGGAATATCCTTAGAGCCTTTATTGTATAACTCAATAAATTTACTGTTCCCGTTCAGTTCGTTCAGGATAAGGCCCGAATAATCCACCACCACGGCAGCCACGGTATAGGATTTATCGGCCGATTTGGCGGTATATCCTTTTTCATTTACGGCTTCTACATGGAATGTAACCACGGCCTTGTCGGGCTGGGCGGGAATCACGCCGGAATACACACTGCCCGATGCGGTCATATTCACAGACTGGGCTGCGCCTCCGCTTACGGAATATTTCAAAACGGCCGATGTGACGCTGCGCAGGTCGGTGATAGTGGCCGAAACAGTGACGGCGTCCTTAGGCGTAACGGCTTCTGGGCTGAATTTCAGATTGGAAATAGATGCAGGCCCGTCGTACAGGTCGTCCTTGACGCAGGAGGTCGAAAAACCTGCAATCAGAAAAAGCGCGGCAAAAAGTATCTTTTTCATAGATGTGTCTTTTTTGAAGGTTAAAAGTCAATTTCAAAACGGACCGACAGGGTATGATAGTCAACGCCGGCTTTTCCCGGGGCTTCCACAACTTTTGTATAGTCCTTTGTTGGGGCTCCCGAAGCATCGTGACCCACCAGCAGTTTCCCTTTACCGTTTGCATAACGGTCATGGTCTGAGTACATGTAATCGAGCATGATCTTAACATTGTTGTTTACATAGTAATTCAAACCTACTGAATAGTTCTGTCCGGAGCCGCCGTAAACGGGGGCGCAATTCAGATTCAGATAATCGTAACGGAACAGGAGCTCCAGGTCGCCCCAGCCGCGTCCGCGCGAGGGCTGGGTAAATTCACCATCGTGGGTATTATAACGTTGTTGTCCTCCAAACAGAAGGTAACCTGCCTGAGCGTACCATCCGCTAAAGTTCAACCGGGAAGTTTCGCCGGAAACGGTAGCCACCGGGTTATTCAGATAGGTTATATTACCTATGTATTCACCCTGCATGCGTAATCCTCCAAAGTAACCGGCCAGCTCGGCTCCGTAAAGCAGATCGTGGTGTACGTCCCTAATAACATCGGTGTCGAGGTATTTTTTGCGGTTAATAGAAGTGGCCGTACGTGTGCTGTAGCGGACACCGCCAAATTCGCTGGTGGCCATATCGGATTTGGGTAAGCGATAGGAACCGGCCAGTCCAATGTGTAACCCTTTGTGGGTATCTTCATAAAAAGGCATGGCAACCATTTTGGCGGTTACCGAATAACCTGCGCCGCGGCCGTAATCTTTGTTGTTATCTTCTACGTTAGTCCGGACCTCGGCGTCTTCCACGGCCTGAAAAAATACACCGGCGGCGGCCATAAACCAGTTAAGATTGGTTTTTACCTGGGCACCTATATGGCGGGACGGGGCGAATGTCTGTACCACCATAGGCCGTTCCATAAACGGCAGGTAACGCGAGGTGGTTGTCGCCTCCATCGAGAATGTTTCCTTAAAGTTACCGGCCTGGAATTCCAGGTTTTTAACACCGCTGTACATGAGGTAAGCATCTTTTAGTTCCAGAATGCCGTTTGCAAAATCGAGGTCAACCTCGCCGTACCAGTCTTTTGTGACCTGGCCTTTGACGGCAAACCGTGCCCGGCGTATGGAAACACCATTACCGATAGGGTCGTAATCTTCGTTTTCTCCAAAGAAAGCGGCCCCGTCTACCTGAACGCGGCTGTCGAACCAGATCTTGTAGTCCTCGTTTTTGGATTCAAATACCAGGACACCGTTGCGTTCTTCGGAAAACAAGGGTGTACGGTTAACAGGCACTCCGTATTGATTATAACGGATCTGCCCCTTTCCCGTGGAATCCGCAACCTGTGCAAAGGCTGTGGAGGCAAACAGGAAAGCCAGTGTTGTCAATAGAATTTGTTTCATATTATAGTGAGTAAAAATAGGTTAGAATAACCTTATAAATATAAGATAAAATTACGTTTTTTTCAACACCCGTCAATAAAAAGGCCGGTTCGTCAGTCGAACCGGCCTAAAACTTAAATAAAAATTTTAGTAGTAATTGAAGACTACGTTATAATAGCCCGTATAGGTTCCCCCCGGCTTAGTGTTATTTACCGACAATTCTCCGCCTACATAAAAGGATTGGTATGTTTTTTTCAGAGAGGAAAAATGGTCCGGTACGGGATTGTCCAGTTTAAGTTGAAGGTAAGCACTTCCGGAAGTGAGGTTAATGTTTTTTTGGGGGATGGAAATGGAAAATAAATTTATGTTATTTCCTCTACTGGATTTGACCCGTATTTCTGCCACGGTGGCCTGGTTATATTGCCAGAGAATATTTCCCGATTGTGTATAATTTATAGAAGGAGGCGGACCCGGAGAGGTTACCTGCATGTGGACTGTGGCGCTCTGGGTACTGTAGGGTAACAGAGTGCCGAAAAAAAGCTGGGCACGGGAAAGATCAAAATCCAGCGAGCGCTTGCCTTTATCAGAATCATACTGTCCGTAAACACGGGATGATACGGCAATAAGTACTACCAGCAAAAAAAGACAGCATAATCCCTTCCTATTCATACAGAGTAGCCCGTAGGGCGGTTATAAGTTCAATTCGGCAGTGGCAAATGTTTTTGGAGCGACATCTGACTGGGCAGAATAGGTGATTCTGATTTTGCCGGATTTATAATTGACGTTTTTGGTGCGGTCCAGGTCAAAGCGGAATTTCCTCAGAGCATTCGGAGTGTATACGGCAATTCCGTTAACGGTTCCCACATTGGTTTCTGAGCCGTCGGGAGCAATATGGATTACTTTCAGGTCTCCGTAGACCGACATATTGCCGGTGCGGTTAAAGGTCATATGCAGGCGGTTGGTGGTATCGTTCACGGCTTCTACGGAAAGATCAGAAAGTGATACTTCGGTGTCGGATTCGCCCACCTGTATGATCACGGGAATGGTAATCCCGAAAATGGGGATCAAACGTACGCTCAATGAGGTCGTGTCCTGGTTCTGATTTTCAAAGCCCAAAGCAGTTTCTTTGGGAACTGCCCTGAAATATACATGGGACCGGTATTCCCCCGGAGCCAGGCGGTCCTGGTTGATGACCTGCATTTTAACGGTTTGAGCCTCGTTGGGAGCCAGCGTTACAATACGCGGGAAAAAACGGAGGTTTTTGTCGGCAAAGAATTGTCCCGGATCGGGTTCGGTAATTTCTTCGAAGGCTCCTTCTTCGGTCATCCGGTACTGGATAATTGACACATTGTATTGTGCCGTATCCTGCCCGGTATTGGCCAGGTTCAATTCCACAACCCGCTGTGAACCAGAAAAGACCACCCGGCGTGGTGTAACCAGTAAATCCCCCTGGGCCAGCAGAGAAGGAGTGAAAAATATTGAAAAGAGCAGCAGCCCGCCCAGCGAGGCAATGAATTTAGATTTACACATGGCCTAAAGTGTTGAAATGAATATCTTTTGTCAAGATACAAATATAAATAAAAATGCATTACATGCACTTCAGGATATGAAAAATCAATTATAGGAGACAGTTATGGCATAGGTCCCCGAATAAAGACCTACGGGGTTATCGTTCATACTTCCCACTTTAAGTGTGGCGCCCACGTTCAGTGTTAGTTTACCGTCCTTCAGCACGCCGGTCCCGGAATCCAGGCTGGGGTTCGCTTCCCATTCGGTTACTTCCATGGTTTTTCCATTGGTCAGATTGGTCAGATAAGCCGTCCCGGAAGGAAGGGCAATGGTAATGGTAGCTTCGAAATGTCCGGTAATATGGAAAATGGCCTGGTTATAACTGCCCCCGCTCAGGGTTACGTTGCCCGAGGTAGTCCGAATCCCGTCCGGGGTAAGCCTTATCTCTCCGCCGTTCGTTTCGGGGAAAAAACGGCCAAAGTTCATAATGGCCACCTCGGTAGCCGTGATGGCTTCAATTACTTCCGCCGAGGCGTGTGCCGTGACACTGGCCTGATTGACGCCCTGGGCACGCACCTGCAGCGCAGAAAATCCGGTTATCACCGAAACCAGGGCGAGTGATATGAGAATTTTCTTTTTCATGAGGAGTAATTGTCTGTACAAAGGTATATTATTTTTTATTTCACCAAAAATACGGCCAAAGTTCCGAACATCTGCAAATTTTCTATATACGGTGGTTTTCTGTCAACAAAATCCCGGATTTGTTTGATCGAACTTATATTTTTGCCCCAAATTCCATTTTTGGGGAATTCAAAGATAGGGGCCAATAGTGATTATTGCAAAAATTGTAAGTACTAATTCACTATATTTGTGAATTAAAAGATATTACGAATCATTATAAATGGAAGTATTATGGCGAAAATAACAGCAGGCGAATTAGAATCGTTCCGTCCCTATCACCCGGGCGAACTATTAAAAGATGAATTGGAGTACCGCCATTTATCACAAAAGGCGGTTGCGAAGCATTAGGGTTACCATATACGGCATTTAACGAAATATTGAATGGCAAACGTCCGGTAACGACCGATTTTGCACTGTATATGGAAGCCGCCTTAGGGGTACCGGCATATATGCTTGTAGGTATGCAAGCCGATTACAATTTACAGGTGGCTAAAAAAGATAAATCTGTTCTTGACCGCCTTGCCCAAATACGTAAAGTTGCTGCGGTACTGTAACCAAGTTAAAAATGAAACGAAATGAAAATTTTCTACTATATACGGGGCTTTTTGCCAACAAAAGCCCGAAGAGTAAGTGGCTAAAGTCTTTTCCTACAATATACTAAAAACATTAGCTATCTATGGAGTAAATTCCAGAGGGAAGCCCAATCTGGTAAATGCGTTACATAAAATGGCCGCATGTGTTCCACTGATTCTGGAAACTAAAGGTTCGCGTATCTACGTGGCCGTTATAGATGGGATCTATGTGCGCCAAATTCAGGCAGTAAAATGCAAGTCCTTGTTAATGTAATATTTACAAATTCATTTGGGAAAGTGGCGCACATAAATCCCATCTGTTATACTGTCAATATTCAAAACCATTACCTTTTAATATCAAAAGCCCTAAATATTGGGGTTTATTGTTTAACGAAAAGTAATGAAAATAAAATGAGTAAAAATTCATTATTAGTACCTTTTTTTGGTACATTTACTGAAAATATACTCCAGTTGGAAGCAACAAGAAATAATAACTACTTATTGAGTTGGGTTGAAAAGCAGCAATCATGGGGAAAGTATGTATTTAGCCTGGTCCAGGTTCGAGCCGATTTTCCCAATTTATCAGAATCAGCTGTAAAACGTGCATTAGACCGTTTATCCAATAAAGGTCGTATCTTATCTGTTTATAAAGGGTTCTACCTTATAGTTCCACCAGAATATACATCCAGAGGTGTGTTGCCACCACTGCTATTTATAGATAATTTAATGCAATTTGTTGGTAAACCATATTATGTTGGACTTTTAAGTGCTGCAGCGTTACATGGTGCTGCACACCAGCAACCTCAGGAATTCTTTGTAGTAACTGACATTAGACAAACTACTACGAAAAAGAAGGGTTTGAAAATTAACTATATAACCAAGAAGAATATTCCTGAAAGCCTATTGGAAAAAAGAAAAACTGAATTTGGTTATGCAAACGTGTCAAATCCGGAATTAACAGCTGCCGATTTAATTTATTACGACAACCGTATTGGAGGTATTAATCGGGCGGCATCAGTTCTAAATGAACTTACAGAAGTTATGAAACCGGAACGAATTACCGGAGAGTTGATAAATGTGCTTACAACCCCTACGATACAACGCCTTGGATATATTTTAGATATTGTGCTGGGACAAAAATTATTGGCCGAAAAACTTTATATCGAATCTCTGAACATAAAAAAAGGGTTTTTCAGGCAACCATTAAAAGCGGGATTAGAAAAAACAGGCTTTCCTACTGATAACCGATGGAAGGTAATTATTAACACCGAAATTGAAATTGACGAATGACACCTGCCAGCGAAATAAAAGCATGGAGTAATGTTGTTCCATGGATAACCGATGAACAAATTGAACAGGATTTGGTAATATGTCGTTCCCTTGTTGAAATCTTCTCTAATGAATTTCTGGCACAAAACCTGGTTTTTAGAGGCGGAACAGCCTTGCACAAGTTATACTTACAGCCACAACCCCGGTATTCCGAAGATATAGACTTGGTACAAAAAAAAGCTGGCCCTATCAAGGATATTATTGAGCAATTACGTTCGTGCATGTCATTTTTGGGAGAACCTACCGTAAAACAAAAGGCCAACAATAACACGTTGGTTTATCGGTTTAATTCCGAGAATGTAACGCCCGTTCCGTTGAGGTTAAAAATCGAAATCAACTGCCGTGAACATTTCTCTGTTTTAGGATATACAACAAAAGATTTCAGTGTAAATACAAGCTGGTTCAAAGGTTCATGCAACATCTCTACCTACCATCTTGAAGAAATGATTGGTACAAAAGTTCGTGCCTTGTATCAACGTAGAAAAGGGCGCGATTTGTATGATTTATATAAAGCCCTTACCATGTCAAATCTGAACATTGAACAGGTTATCACCTGTTATCACGAGTATATGAAATTTGTGGTCGACAATCCTCCCACTCAAAAACAGTATCTGCAAAACATGGAACTGAAAATGAAAGACAGGGAGTTTTTGGCTGATACGGTTTCATTACTGAGAGTAGATGAAAAGTATGATAGTGAAAAAGCTTATGAATTAATTAAAACAAATCTTTTAGAAAAGATTTAATAAATTTTTTAAGCATGATCTGGCAGAAGGTAATGATGTTGCCCACAGCCCGGACCACAATTCAGTCTTTTATCAATAAAAGCCCGGATTGGCCTTATAGGCTCGGAGAGATTACAACTTGTATAGTACTAACAGCTCTTTTTCGGTAAAAGAAGCAAACGCAAAAAGGAAACCCAGACAAGTTGTTTGTAGAATTCTTATAGTATGCGAAGGGGAAAATATAGACAGAAAAACAAGTATATCTACGTCAAAAATGATCCTGAGAACTACTCCATCATGACGACCTGTGGTTCACAAGAGCTGGCATTAAAATGGGCAGAAACAAAATGTCAGGAATATAAAGATTTATGTTTTCACAAGCATAACCCTTGTACGATGGTCTTTCGGCTTGTTCGGCAATTAATTGGACAAGATGAAGACTTGAACAAAGAACTGAGCACTGTCAAACTCGGTCATAGCTAATTAATCTGATTAGTTACCAGGTACTATTTCAGTCAGCGACGATTTCCCGAATTCATATAAGGGTTTGATCTTCATTTCTTCAAAAGGACTTTCCTCGACGTTCATAATTTTCTGGTCAGCTTCAATCTCCCACAGGAAGAATTTCAAATTGCTTTCCGGGTTTATGATCTTTACATATTCAGTTATCTGTTTCTTAAAGTTATCACGATAGGAATCAGTTGCCTTATCATAAAAAACCTGGTAAACTACAAACGCATTATTTGTGTCGTAGCAGGCTGAAGCAGTCCGGTGGAAAAACTGATAGCTGATATTCATTATGGATTTGTTATTCAGTCCCCTGGAAAAGGGCTCGATTAATTTAGTCCATGAACTGAGTACAAGCTGCCGATTGTTTGAATCGTCTCCTTTTTTTATCCATTTAGCAATAGTTTCCGGCTTGGAGTTTTTGGCATATTCTGTAAATTTGGCTTCAAGGGCAATTTTAAAACCTTGTCCGATAATCATTAAATCGGTCATGGAAGACTTCCCTCTGCCTGCAAGAGGCCTGGTAGGATATTCAAAACATAATGTTATATTTTGTCCCGACAGATTTAAACTTTCTAAAAGTGTTTTTAGATTCCCTTCAGTTTCTTTCCAGAATTGGACCAAAGGTATGCTTGAGGTCCTAAGGGTGTTAATTTTTGTACCCGAGAACTGGTCTAAAATGGTTTCGTAATCATACGAACCGGGATGTCCAAAGCGAAGATTTATGTTCATTACTATAATATATTATAACAAAGAAAGAATCTCGAATACGTATCAAGATTCTTTCCTAAAGTTGTGATATATTTTAGTTATAAGCAACAGTAACATTAAAGTTGCCAGTATATTGGCCAGAAGCCTGATTGGCGACAAGATGTAAAGTAGCTCCTACACTAAGATCTTGTGATCCAGATTCAGATAAAGTACCAGTTGTGCCGGGGGTGCTTTTGAATGTGTCAACCTCCATTGTTTGAGTTCCATTGGATATTGTTATAGTTTCATCAGCAGGGAGGGTAATAGCATATGTATAACCCGGTTCACCGGTAACAGTAAAGTTAGCAGCAGATCTTGTGCCTGCAGCAGCGGCTCCAGTAAATGCCTGAGCTCCGCCAGTATATGTAGCTGTGGTTGCACCAGGAGCGACTACAACAGTACCGGCAGCGGTAGCAGAGGTTACGATGTTACCAAAGCGCAAAGCACTTCCATCAACTAGTTCAATACCAAGAGGCTTGATAATAGTTGCAGAAGCATTACTAGTGGCTGTGCTCTGATTGTTATATTGGGCGAAAGAGGTAGCTGCGAATCCGAAGATGGCAGCAGATAAAGTGATCAGTTTGAGAATGCGATTTGTTTTCATAATGAATGTTATTTATTTGTTTGTTTGTTTTTTTTTGTCTACTTAATTTTGAACTGTTTTGGAAACGCGGTGCAAAAGTATTTGTGTGATTCTTGTTTTAAAAGTGTTTTCAACAGATTGGTTGTTCATATCTACCAAGGTCGTGTTTTTTTCTACGAATCCCTGTTAATTAAAATTGTATGGTAATTACGAAATCCGATGTATTTTGATATAGTCCCACATTGGGATTGGCAGGAACTGTAAGCCAGCCGCCTACGTTAAATGTGGTTTCTCCGCCTGACCCAATTGTGTTGTTCCAGTTGGTTATGTCGATACCGGAAACCGTCATGGTTCCGGTCCCGTTGGTGTTTGTCAGAGTAAATGAAGAGGGAGTGGAAATAGAGAAGCTGGCGCCGGCTGTTCCCAGTACTGTAAACTGAGCTGCCTGGGGAGTGTTGCTGGACCCCGAAGGGGCGGTAATTCCCGAGTAAGTCATCTGACCGTTAGGTGCAATATGTACAGACCCCTCTGTGTTCCCTTTTATTAAACTTCCAAAATTCAGGTCCTTGTCTTTTCTGACACTGCTGCCTTCAACTACTGTAGCCGATGCGGTTGCCGTTGCGGTATTCTGAGCGTTTGCAACAGCGGCAAACCCAAGAAAAATAATTGAAATGGTCAGAAACTTTAAATTGAACGTTGTTTTCATATAGATAAATTTTTATAGCTTTTTAAAAGTGACGCAAAGGTACCTCGCGAATAAAGCCATGCAAGATTTTTCAACAAAAAGCCGAAATTTTTCAACATAACAGGTTCTTACATCTATTGATGAAAGAACGGAAAGGGGAATGGGAATAAAAATCAGTAATTAACAGATACGTTAAAACTTCCGGAATACGAACCTTTAGTTTGTTGAGCTCCAATGTGCAAGGTGGCTCCCACATAAAAAGTGCCTGCGCCGCTGCTATTAAGCGTTTCCGACGAGTTATCAGTAAAATTGTTTACAGTCATGGTGTTGGATCCCGGCCCGGAAAGAGTGACAGAATTGGGCAGACTGATAGAATAAGAGGTGCCGGCGGTGCCGGTAATAGAAAAACAGGCTGCGTTGAAGGTGTCCTGGGAAAGAACCGATACGCCGCCGGTACTTGTACGCGAGGCAGAGGCACTCGCATAAATAATAACCGTGCCGGGCGTGTTCCCGGGAACAACGGACCCGAAACTCAGATCCATATCCTTGTTGAGGGTAAGGGGTATCTCAATGATAGCGCCGGCCGGTAAATTGGTGAGTGTCTGTGAGGCCGATGAGGTCTGCTGTCCCAACGTTACCAGGCAGTGTCCCAGTAATGTGATGGTCAGTAGTCCTTTTATGACGGATAGACGGCCCATGGCATGTCGCGCTTTTGGATTTTATGCTCAAAGATACAAATTTTTATACATTTGCACTATGGTTAAAATTCTGGTCATTGAAGATGATGCCGCTTTTAACGTGTTGCTGAAAACGTGGCTGGCAAAAAGCGGATTTAAAGCAGACGGAGTTCTTTCCGGGGGAGAAGCTATGAAAGCACTTCAGGCTCAGGTATATGACATTGTGCTCTCCGACCTTCGCCTCCCCGATACCGACGGGCTCTCGCTCCTGAAATGGATAAAAGAAACATCGCCCGACAGTGCCGTGTTTATCATGACGGGCTATGCCGATATCCAGACCGCCGTTCAGGCAATGAAGCTGGGTGCTCTGGATTACCTTGAAAAACCGGTGGACCCGTTGTTGCTCAAACAGAAAATAGAGGAAGTACTCCGGAGCAAAGACAGGGTGCATGAACGCATACCTTTTATTAAAGGGGACAGTCCGGCTTCACAAAAAGTATACGATTATATCATGTTGGTGGCTCCCACACTGCTCTCGGTGCTTATCTCGGGAGACAGCGGTACGGGCAAGGAATATGTGGCCAACCATATCCATCAGAACAGTCCCCGCCGGAACGGTCCCTTTGTGGCAGTAGACTGCGGGGCCATTCCAAAGGATCTGGCATCGAGCGAGTTGTTCGGACACCTGAAGGGGTCCTTTACCTCGGCCATTAACGATAAAAAAGGGGCGTTTGAAATGGCCGACGGAGGTACGCTCTTCCTGGACGAGATCGGCAACCTTTCCCCGGACGTTCAGATGCAACTGCTCCGGGCGCTCCAGGAGGGAGTCATTAAGCCGGTGGGCAGTTCCCGTACCGTAGAGGTGAATATCCGTATTATAACGGCCACCAACGTAGATCTGACCCAGTCCATTGCGCAGGGTCGGTTCCGTGAGGACCTTTACCACCGGATTAATGAGTTTCAGCTGCATATGCCCAGGCTGCAGGACCGGGGAGCGGATATCCTGTTGTTCGCCAATCATTTTTTAGAATACGCCAACCGGCAGATGAACAAGCATATAGAGGGATTTACCCAGCAGGCCGAGCAATTGCTCATGTCTTATACGTGGCGGGGTAACCTGCGTGAATTGCGGAATGTGGTTAAGCGGACCGTCCTGCTGGCGCCGGGACCGAAAATCACACCGGCAGATCTTCCCGAGGAAATGCAGACGCTCCGCTGGATGCCTGAACCCCAGGCCGTTCAGACGCTAAAGGAACAACATGAACGTCAGATGATTGCAGAAGCGCTCGTGCGTACGCGCAACAACCGCACCAAGGCGGCCCGGCTGCTGGGAGTGGACAGAAAGACGTTATATAATAAAATGAAGCTTTATAACCTCGAGTAAGGCGGCTCCTTCTGTAAGCACTTTGATTGTTTTTTCCGTTTCGGTACTGCGGCTGCGTTCCAGCACTCCGAGTTCCGCAGCCAGGGGGGACTGCAGTTGGCGGAACATGGGCAGCATTTTATGTGCGACCACACTCACCCGTTCGTGATCTCCCTTGTCGAAGGCTTCCTGCATGACGGCCAGGCTGTCTCTGGCCGAAGAATAAAATACATTCATTACCTGCGATACGGCCTCGAGGTCCCAGTCCACCATCTTTCCCAGTTCCGTAAGACAGAATCCTTCGTACGAAACGGATGATTTGATGTTATTCAATACTTTGTTTAATTGGGCAGATACAAAAGGCTTGGATAAATGGGCCGTAAAACCCCTTTCCAGATAATCCCGGTTGGTATATAAGCTGTTGGCGGTAACGGCAATAACCGGAATTTCTCCCTTTTCCTTTATTTGTTTAAGTAAATGGAACCCGTCCCCGTTAGGCATCTGGATGTCTGTGAGTACCACATCTACCTTAATCCTTTCCAGCATCGAGAGAGCCTTTGCGGCATTTCCGGCGGTGGCCACCAGGTGGCCGTTTCGTCTGAGCATTTCGGCCGAGAGGGAGACCTGTCCCGGCTCGTCGTCCACAACCAGAACACGCAACGGATTTCCCGCACTATATAACATAGGTATATCATAATCTGTCCCGGCCGGTTCCTGGGCCGCCTGGTCCGAGAGTTCTACCGGCAGCGAAACGCAAAAACTGCTGCCTCCCTCCTCGTTCTGTTTTACCGTAATCCTGCCTCCAAAAAGGTCTGTCAGCCGCTTGACAATAGAGAGTCCCAGGCCCACGCCTTCTTTTCCCGGGTTCCTGGGCTGCTCCACCCGTGTGAATTCTTCAAAAATATGTTGCTGGGCTTCGGCGGAGATACCCGTCCCGGTATCGTACACACAGAAGAACAGGCTGTTATTGTCCAGCGATACGGTCAGGTCAATATGGCCTTTCTCCGTGAACTTGACCGCGTTGGACAACAGGTTCATCACAATTTGTCGCAAGCGCATGGCATCGGTCACTACGCATTGACCGGGCGTAACGTCTGACTGCAGGTTTAGGTAGACGCCCTTCTTTCGCGCCGTTGGTTCAAAAACAGCAATGGCTTCGCGGAACAGCCTGTTAAGTGGCGTGGCCGAGGGGTTCAACTGCGTCTTTTTGGCTTCCAGCCGGTAATATTCCAGCAGGTTTCCCAGAAGTTCCATAACGTGTTCGGCCGAGTGAGTCATGGGATCGAGGTATTCACGGAGTTGCTGGTCTGTGCTTTTCCCTGAAGGCTGACGGAGCAGATCCAGGTAGCCGATTATGGCGCTTAACGGGGCTTTTATATCATGAGTCACGGTAAGCAGCAGTTTTTCCCGGCTGTTCATGAGTTCTTCGGCCCGGATCCTGGCTATTTCGAGTGCTCTTCTGTACCGGCGGCTTTTGTTAAGGTCCACGAAAATAAGAATGGTGGAAAGCAGAATGATAAACAGGGCGATGGCTCCCAGTATGGATAGCGAATTGCCGGCCTGTGCCAGGGAAGATCGCCTGGTTTCCAATGCGGAAAGCGTAGTGTTTAGCCACTCTTTGTTCAGTTCTTCCAACAGTATGTTAATTTGCTGGTTGAGTGCCCGGTCCGTTTCAATAAGCAGTTCAAGCTGTAGCGAAATGGAACGGAGCTGTTTCTGACGCTGCGCCTCCACGTCGTCCAATACCTTCATGACCGCCTGAACCACCGTGTCTTTGTTTGGCTCCTTTTGTGCCACAGCCAGAGGTGTGCCGGGGATCACCCGAACCAGCGAATCGGTGATGGTCCGCCGAATCTGTTTGATCTCAACAATACTGTCCTGCGTTTTGGACGGCGAGAACGCATTGCTCAGCCGTTCAAAAAAAGTGCGCCGGGGCTGTTTAACGGCTGTTGTGATGGTGTCGTAAATAATCTCCTCACGAATGGTAACCGGGGGAGCGGGTTTTGAAACCACCTCGGCCATCCGGGCAGACTGCGTTATAGTGGGAAGAGGGGTAAGTACCCGGTCTACCTTTCTTTCGACCTCCTTATTAGTGCGCCGGCTGAGTTCGCGCTGTTGTTTGGCAATGTCCTGAATATTTACGTCGCGGTATAGCAGCAGGCTGTCTATCTGGTCCAGGATCAACAGCTGACGCTGCATGGAGGTTACCTGGGCCAGCGAATCGAGCATAAGGGCCACCCGGTCCAGGGCTTCTTTGTACAGGTCGTAGTTTTCCGATCTGGGGTCCTGAATAAACCGGGTGCCGAGCCATTCGGCCTCGTACAACAGCGATATAGTATTGCTTATGAGCAGGCTGCGTTCCAGTATTTCTTCCTTGCGGTCATCTGTCTGGAAGAGAAAGGGATAAACGCGCTTATACACGTACCATCCGGTGCCTGCCGTAAGGGCCACAAGCAGCACATAACTGACCACTACTTTTATCCGGAAGCCTGTATCTGGTTTCATACGACTAAGGTAATAAAAATCCTGTGTAAATTGGGAAACGGGATGAGTGGCATTTTTTGTTGTGGAAAAATTCCACAACATTGGGGATTATTTACGCGGCTCCGGATGGTCTGTTCCCCGGGAATGAGATTTTTTGATTATTATTTGTTGGATTATCAGTAGTTTGGTAAAAATATTCTCCCGAATATGTGATTTGGAACACAATTTGACTTATTACCGAATAAAGATGTGGACGCGCGAGGAATTTTTTCATGCAAACAAAAAAACACTCCATCTTGGTTCGCGCAATTCATAGGAGGGATATCGGAAGGCGACGATATCCCTCCTTTTTTTGTCCCAAAACGAACCCAATTGCTGCGTTGCAGAACTTCTGCAAATCCTCACATACGAGAGTATGCTCCGGTCTTGCAGAAAACCTGCGCCTTGCACTTAGTCCCGTTTTGGGACAAAAACTCCGAGTACGAACCCAATTGCGGCGTTGCAGAACTTCTGCAAATCCTCACATACGAGAGTATGCTAAATACTCCACTCGGTTCCGTCTTTTGTGTCTTTGATGGTTACGCCCAGCGCGTTGAGCATATTACGGATGTTATCAGATACGGCCCACTCTTTTTGGGCTTTAGCCTTGGCCCTGAATTCGAGGATCATCTGCATGAGCCCGTCTATAAGCGGGGCGTTATCCTGAAGGGCGGAATCCTGTAATCCCAGAATCCCCTCTACCAGGTTATCAAAAATGTCTTCCAGCAGTTTTTTATCTGCCGGCGAAATGACTGTGTTTTTATCGGCCGCCGAATTGATCCAGGTTACTGCTTCGAACAGGCGTGCCAGGGCAATGGGCGTATTCAGGTCGTCGCAAAGCGCCGTGTAGATGGACTCCTGAAGCTCGGTCAGTTCTTTGGATGCGGCTTGCGTAGAGGCATTTACGGCAATTTTCAAGAGTGTTTTCCGGGCCTGCAGCAGCCGTTTCAAGCCTTTATCGGCGGCCAGCAGGGCCTCGTTGCTGAAATCGAGCGGACCCCTGTAATGCGCCTGCAGAATGAAAAACCGTATGGTCATGGGATCAAAGGCCTGCGACAACAGTTTGTGCGTCCCGTTGAACAATTCTTCCAGCGTGATAAAATTGCCCAGCGATTTGCCCATTTTTTGACCGTTAATAGTGATCAGGTTATTGTGCATCCAGTAACGCACACTGCCTTCGCCACGCGTTACGGTGTTCTGAGCCAGTTCGCATTCGTGGTGCGGGAACAACAGGTCCATACCTCCCCCGTGGATATCGAATACCTGGCCCAGGTATTTGGAACTCATGGCCGAGCATTCCAGGTGCCAGCCCGGGAATCCTTCGCTCCAGGGGGAAGGCCAGTGCATGATATGCTCGGGCGAGGCTTTTTTCCACAAGGCAAAATCATGGGGAGAGTGTTTATCTTCCTGTCCGTCCAGTTCCCTTGTGTTCGCCTGAAGGTCTTCCAGCACGCGTCCGGAAAGTATCCCGTAGTTGTGTTGTTTGTTATACGCTTTGACGTCAAAATAGACAGAACCGTTAATTTCATAGGCCAGTCCGGAGTCAAGGATCTGCTGTACCAGGGCTATCTGTTCCAGGATATGTCCCGAGGCTCTGGGTTCGATGCTGGGGGGCAGGGTATTGAGTTTTGCCATGGCCTGGTGGTAGCGTATGGTGTAATATTGTACCACTTCCATGGGCTCGAGCTGTTCCAGGCGGGCCTTGCGCGCAATCTTGTCTTCCCCCGAGTCGGCATCGTTCTCGAGATGTCCCACATCGGTAATGTTCCTGACATAACGTACCTTATATCCCAGATGCCTGAACAGACGCACCAGTACATCGTAAGTAATTCCCGGACGGGCATGTCCCAGGTGCGGGTCGCCATATACGGTAGGGCCGCAGACATAAAGCCCTACGTGGCCGGGTACAAGAGGTTCGAATTTTTCTTTTTGACGGGAAAGCGTGTTATGGAGGTAAAAATCTCTCTGCATGACTGTACATTATCTATGTCTGCAAATGTACAGATTTTTTAACTCATTTATGCGTTCTTCAATGTCTGGGCAATGATCTCCTGGGTATAGCGCTGTTGTCCGTCTTTTTCGTACGTATTGGTCCGAATGCGGCCGGTCACGGCAAGCCGGCTTCCTTTTTTCACCTTTTCGAAATCAGTCACGGTAAGCTCTTTTCCTTCCCAGGCTACAATCCGGTGCCAGGTGGTTTCTTCCCTCAGTTCTCCGGAGGAGGTCTTTAGCACTTCACCGGTAGCCAGGCTGAAATTAATGACTTTGCGTCCGTCCTCGGTCTGTCCTGTCCTGGGATCGGCCCCAACGCGTCCCAGTAACTCCACTTTGTTGATTGAATGTTCCATAATAATTGATTAAATGAATATGAAACAAACCTACGACACACTTTTTGAAGTGAATCGTTAAAAAAGAAAAATCCAATTTTGTCCTGAAAATACCTATTTCAGATATTTGTCCAGAAATTCAAAGAAAACCCTGTTCCAGAGTACGTTATTCTGCGGTTTGAGGATCCAGTGATTTTCATCGGGGAAGAGCAGCATTTCTGCGGGAACTCCATTGAGTTTAGCGGCGTTGAATGCGGCCATGGCCTGGTCTACGGGAACCCGGTAGTCCAGTTCCCCGTGGGTAATCAGAATGGGTGTATCCCAATTTTGCACGCTCTTGTGCGGCGATTTGGCATAATGGTCTCTGGCTACCGGATTGTCGTCCCAGGGGGCTCCGCCGTTATCCCAGTGCGGGAACCAGACTTCCTCGGTTTCCATATACATGTGTTCCGTATTGAAGATCCCGGCATGAGCAATAAATGCGGCAAAACGTCCTTCGTGATGGCCGGCCAGGTAGAAGATAGAATACCCGCCATAACTGGCACCCACGGCGCCCACGTGTTTTCCGTCCACAAAAGGTTCGCGTTTCATATGGTCTACGGCCGTCAGGTAATCCTGCATATTTTGTCCGGCATAATCGCCGCTTATCTGTTCGCACCATTCCTGGCCAAAAGCTGTTGTGCCCCGGCGGTTAGGTAAGATGACTATATAATCGTTGGCGGCTATCAGCTGGTGGCACCATCGGTAAGACCAGCTTTGGGAAAGGGCAGACTGGGGACCGCCGGCGCAAAAGAGGACCATGGGGTATTTACGGGACGGATCGAAATGCGGCGGGTAAATAACCCATGTAAGCATTTTCTTTTTGTCGGTAGTGGTGATCCATCTTTCCTCTACTTCTCCCATGGTCAGCTGATCCAGGATATGTTTGTTCTCGAAGGAAAGCTGGGTGTATTCTCCGCTAACGGGGTTAATGGACACCAGCTCGGCGGGCATGGATAAAGACATATACGAGCCAATCAGTTGTTCTACACCGTTCGGGCCAATCACCTGTTGAACGGGATCACAGTCGTACCGGCCGGTAGTGATCTGGCGGAAAGACCCGTTTTGGGGATTCACCTCAAAAACATGGGTGATTCCCTCGGCACACGAGGTTATGTAAAGACCATCCCCGCCGGTTTTCCACGAGGCGCTGGAGATATTGTATTTAAAGTTTGCAGTAAGATCCTTAATGCTTTTGTCTTCAAATGAGTAAAGCATCAGGCGGTTTTTATCTGCTTCGTAGCCGTCGCGTTCCATGCTGCACCATACCAGGTATTTTCCGCACGGCGAGAAAACAGGGGCTGTATCGTACCCCATCATCCCTGTGCTCAGGTTTTCTTCAGCGCCGGTGGCCACATCGTACAGGTAAATATCTGTGTTGGTGGATACTGCATATGCTACGCCGGTGAGCTTCCGGCATGAATAAGCGATTTTGGTTCCGTCGGGGCTCCAGCAGAGTTCCCCAATACCTCCGAAGGGCAGCGTGGGGAGGTCGTAAGGAAGGCCTTCCAGAATATCGGTGACGTTGTCCAGGGACTTTCCGTTGAACGAGGCCAGGAAAGAGTGGGGGATTTCCTCAACAAAACAATCCCAGTGACGGTACATGAGGTCGTTGATGATTCGTCCCGAGGCTTTGTCCAGGTCGGGATAACGGTCGGTCGGTTTGACGCCGCTTTTCACGTTGGAAATAAACAATATACGGTCTCTTTTAGGAGAAAGCGAGAACTCGGAAACAGGGCGGTCCGTACCTTTGATTTCTTCTGCTTCGGAGCCGGTGGCATCCATTTTCCAAAGCTTTCCGCCGGAAAGGAAAAGAATGGTGTTGTTGTCAAGCCAGCGGGCATTGCTCTCGCTTTTAGAGGAACGGGTGATCTGCCGGTTGTTTTGTCCGTTCAGATCCATAACAAACAATTCGCGGTTGCTCTTGTTTTGTTCTACGGAGGTATAGCTGACTCCGTAAAGGATCTTTGTTCCGTCGGGGGACACCTGCGGATCCGATACGCGTCCGAAACTGTTCAGGACCATGGGATCCAGAAGATCACCGGAAAGAGTTACCGTATTTTTTTGAATAATGGGACCTGTGTCTTGGGCGTTGTCATGGCAACTACCGCAAGCTAAAGCGCCTGAAATGATCATTAGGATAAGGGTTGTTCTGTTCATCTGCAAGGATTTTTATGCTTCAAAATTAGCGCATTTTATCTATTTTATGATTAATTCGTGTAAATTTGCGCATCAACATTTATCACAGACACTTCAACAACAAACTTATGAAACGTATTTTTTCACTGCTCTTTATATTTGCAGCAGTAGCCTTGCAGGCGCAAACTTTTAGATTGGAATTCAAACCTGTTGCAGGGACGGAGTATCCTGTGAATATGGAAGTTATTCAGGATATGACTATTAAGGTTCCGGCGATGGGTGATATGACCACTCATACAGAACAGAAGATTGGAGCGGTCCTGACATTGGTAGAGGAAGTCGAGAAAGGTTATCTTATGGAAACCAGACTGACCCGTTTTACCGTGAACACCTCAGCCCAGGGTCAGAGCCAGAATTTTGACTCGGAAGGAGAAGATGTCGTATCCCAGGCCATTAAAACTATCACGGAAAAACCTTTCAGACTGGTGATTTCCCGCCAGGGCGAAGTGGTGGAAATGATGCCTCTGGATACCGCTTTCTTTACCCGTGCAGACGAAACGCTGGCAACGCAGTATGCCAAGCGTAAACGCGAAACAACCATGACACAACTTAAGGCGCTGTTCAGCGAATCCACTCTCAAGAATGTAGCACAGGCCGGTCTGACCAAATTTCCCGATAAAGACCTGAAAGTGCCTTCCGTATGGACAGATGACACCCCGAGTGATGAATTGGGTGCCATTATTACTACACAGTATCGCGTAGATAATTATGCTGACAATAAGGTTACTCTGATGGCCAAAATGGTGTTAATGTCCAATCCTAACGCCAAAAAACCCGAAGGTCCGCAGCGTATGGAAAATATTGCCGGCGGCGGCGAAGCCACCAACATTGTAGATGCCGTTTCCGGCTGGGTGATTGAAACGAAAGGCAAGCAAAACGTTTCCGGACAGCTTGTAATAGAGCAGGGCGGACAGAGCCAGTCTCTTGATCTGACCATGGTTATTTCTACCGTTATTACCAGGTAGATCTGTTCGGATTTTTCCCCTGGACGTCGTACTTTACAGAAAGTGCGACGTTTTTGTTATAGAAAAACCATTACCTTTGCCACTTGTTTAAATATTAGGAGAAAATATGATCTATTCACACGAAGTACAACAAATGTGTGTTGTTAAGAAAGGTCCAAATCACGGACCGGCCCCCATTCCCGAAGAAGGAAAGTGGGTGAAAGCCAAACAGATTTCAGATATTTCGGGCCTTACTCACGGTGTGGGCTGGTGCGCCCCCCAGCAGGGAGCCTGCAAACTTACTCTGAACGTGAAAGACGGTATTATTGAAGAGGCTCTTGTAGAAACCCTGGGTTGTTCCGGTATGACTCACTCGGCCGCCATGGCAGCTGAGATCCTGCCCGGAAAAACGTTGCTGGAAGCTTTGAATACAGACCTTGTATGTGATGCCATCAATACCGCCATGCGGGAGCTTTTCCTGCAGATTGTATACGGTCGTACGCAAAGTGCTTTCTCCGAAGGCGGACTGCCCATAGGCGCCGGGTTGGAAGACCTCGGCAAGGGCCTGCGTTCACAGGTTGGGACTATGTACGGGACCAAGGCTAAAGGAGTGCGTTATCTCGAGATGGCCGAAGGTTACTGTTCACGACTGGGCCTTGACGAACAGGGCGAAGTCATCGGTTATGAATTTGTTCATCTGGGCAAATTAATGGACATGATTAAAAAAGGTATGGATGCCAACGAAGCCCTTAAAAAGGCTACCGGTTCATACGGCCGGTTTGCCGACGCTAAATCCTATATCGACCCACGTCAACAATAAACATCCACATTATGGCATTATTTGAAAGTTATGAACGCAGGATTGATAAGATCAATGCCGCGTTAAAAGAATATGGGATCAAAGATTTAGCCGAATGCAAGGCTATCTGCGAAGCAAAAGGCATAGATCCCTATAAAATGTGTAAAGAAATTCAGCCTATTGCATTTGAGAATGCTGCATGGGCTTATGTGATGGGCGCGGCCATTGCCTTCAAAAAAGGAGCGCACAAAGCAGCCGATGCCGCCGAGGCAATAGGAATTGCTCTTCAGGCCTTCTGTATTCCCGGATCGGTTGCCGAAGACCGGAAAGTTGGCCTCGGCCATGGAAATCTTGCAGCCATGCTGTTGCGTGAAAACACCAAATGCTTTGCATTCCTGGCCGGTCACGAATCGTTTGCCGCTGCCGAGGGTGCCATTGGCATTGCCAAATCTGCCAACAAGGTGCGTAAAGAACCTCTGCGCGTGATCCTCAACGGCCTGGGCAAGGATGCAGCCATGATCATCTCGCGCATCAACGGATTTACTTACGTACAGACCTCGTTCGATTATTATACGGGACAACTGACCATTGTCAGCGAAACTCCTTATTCTGCGGGCGATCGGGCAAAAGTGCGCTGTTTCGGAGCCGATGATGTTCGCGAAGGCGTTGCCATTATGCATCACGAGGGAGTAGATGTTTCCATTACCGGCAACTCTACCAATCCAACCCGTTTCCAGCACCCGGTGGCCGGGACCTACAAAAAAGAATGTATTGAACAGGGTAAGAAATTTTTTTCCGTTGCCTCGGGTGGCGGAACAGGGCGTACCCTGCCCCCCGACAATATGGCGGCAGGCCCCGCCTCGTACGGCATGACCGATACTATGGGCCGTATGCACTCAGACGCCCAGTTTGCCGGGTCCTCTTCTGTACCTGCCCACGTAGAAATGATGGGCTTCCTGGGTATGGGTAACAATCCCATGGTTGGAGCAACCGTAGCGGTAGCCGTAGCCGTGGAAGAAGCCGGCAAATAGCCGTGGAAAAAACCGGCAAGAAATAATAAGCCGAGACCTTGCCCGGGGTCCCTGCCCGCCGGACGATACACGTCGGATAACAGAACGAATCCCTTACAGCTGCAGCGCTGTGAGGGATTTTTTTGTAAAAATCTTCTTCGTGGCCTTTGTTTTGTAAAAGATGGGACTGCCAGAATACATAAGATTATGCCACGATTAATACGCCTCCTCCTTCTTGTCTTTATCCCTAATGTTCATGCCGTATTGGCTCAGAATATATCAGGAACTGTAATTAACGCAGAGGATAAACAGCCTGTTGATTTTGTAAATATTGGAATTGCGGGGAAAAATGTAGGAACAGTAACCGATGTAAATGGCCGTTTTCATCTTTCTGTAGACCCCTGTTTTTCATGTGATTCACTCTTGTTTTCCAGGATAGGTTATAATTCGTGCAGTATTAAAATAGCGGATATAATGATCGATTCAATGATGGTGGTGCCGCTGAAAGAAAAAACCTATGAACTTTCGGAATTGAAAATTACACCAAGAAAATTTAAAACACGTACGTTGGGTGTTACTACAAAATTCAAAAAAATGAATGCCGGATTTGAGCATAATCTGTTAGGATATGAATGCGGTATACTCATGAAGGTCAAAAAATCTGCCTTGATAAAAAAAATAAATATACATATTGCCACTTGTACGTATGATACGATTTTTTATAGATTAAACATTTATAAGGTTCAGGGTAAAAGGACTTTTGTCAATATGCTCAAAGAACCTGTATACATAACAATGCCGGGATCGGCTGTTAAAGATGAAATTCAACTTGATTTGCAATCAAAAAATATAATTGTTGACGGTAATTTCCTTATTACCCTCGAACATGTTAAAGATTTGGGTGAAGGATTGTTGTATTTTTGTGCGGGGTTTGGAGAAAAGACATATTTCAGAAAAACGAGTCAGGGGAAATGGGAAACGGTACCAATAGGAATCAGTATAAGCGTATTGGCAGATGTGGAAAAATAAATCCCCAGACCGCGTCTGGTGCGCAACTTGCACCGCTTCATAAAGAACGTCACAAGATATTCAGAAAAGGGAAACCTCGCGCCCGCGGAGGGAAGGACCCATTGGCACAGCCAATGGGAGGCGTTTCCCTTCTGAATAGCTTGTGGGAGAGATTCACTTAACTTCCGGTTATCCAAACGTCAAGGGTCAAACAACGTAAAATAACAAGCATCTATTATTCAGCTATATAGGCCAAGCTAGCATTTGACCCTTGATTTGGCCCTCACGTATTCATTGAGTTTCCGGCGAGCATAACATCAAGGGTCAAACAAGGAAAAGAGTCAAGTGGCAGAATGTTAGCTATTTGCAATTAAATAAATTTTGACCCTTGCTTTGAATAGGAGCAGGAACAGATCCAATCTATCTGCGTCTGGATTTTGCGCACCAGACCGCTTCTGGGGACCTTTCTTTCATTTTTTTGGACTATTTTGCGATAATGATACCTGAGCCTTTTCATATATTTGTAAATCAAATATTTAAAACAGTGTAGAGATGAAAAGGATTCTGACTTTGCTGCATTGCATTTTGATTCTGGGGTGCGTGACTTTTTTGGGGTGTGTGATTTTTTTTCAAGGATGTCAAAAGGGAAATAAAACCTCGCTCCGGCAATATACCGTTGTGGTTGAAGCAGGACCCAAAGGGAGTGTTTATATGAACGGGCGCCATTTCCTTTTTCTGGGCAAAACAAAGACGGTAAAAGTTAATGAAGGAGTATCTCTGTATTTTGAGTTTGTTCCCAACTGGGGCTGTGATGTAGACAGCTTGTGGATAGACGGTCGGGTGGAATTTGTTTCCCCCAACCAACCTTATTATCCGCTGCCTAAGATATCGTCAGATCATACGCTTAAGGTGACCTTCAGAGAAAATGTGTACGGATTGTTAACTTCACAAAAACCCTGGGTCAGGGATTCGGTTTATATAAAAGATTCAAACGGGAAGTGGGCTTATCAGGCCACCGATCACTCTGAGTCTTTCAAATTTTCACGTCCGGGAAAAAGATATCAGGTTACTACGGCCCTGGGTATTGTGAGTGAAGGTTTCTGGTCTATGAACGGAAATGATGTAAGTGGCAAAATTGGAATTATTTCGGATGAGAATCCGGCGGTGATCACCCTGGAAGGTCCTATCAGTTATATTATAGGGACCTCCTGGAAGGTGCTGGAAATAACTGATAAAAAGATGAAGGTGATCCTGACCTCCCATGACGCAGCAGGGAACGCTGACACACCGGAGAATGCCTGGAATTACCAGTTTGTGTTCTCACATCCGTAATGAAATTACAGAATCCATTGAATGAATATATTTTGTACCTTTCGCCAACGTCCCCGTTATGCTCCTTTTAATTTATCATTTAATAAAGCAGTATTATGGATTGTTTTCTTTGTGACTGGGGAGCCTTTGATTTCGGCTCCTGTGACTTTGGCGCTTTAGGTGCTCCCGAACTGGGCTGGATTTTCATCTGTTTTGCCATTATGTTCACTACACAGTGGATTGTTGCCGGATTGATGATTGTTGCCGGATGGACCCTCTTCACTAAGGCCGGAAAACCCGGCTGGGCGCTTCTCGTTCCTGTTTACAATCTCCTTGTGTTGCTCCAGATCATAGGGAAATCCTGGTGGTGGCTGTTGCTTCTGTGCATTCCGTTTGTTAACCTCATCTTCTACATTTGGGGCACAAACCTGCTTGCAAAAAGCTTTGGTAAGAAAGCGGATTTCACCATTGGTCTTTTGCTTCTGCCTATTGTTTTTTATCCCATCCTGGCTTTTAGCAAGACAGAATATATGGGGCCTGCCGGTGCATCTGGCCGGTAATATCTTCCCATATTTCGGGGCTTAAACCGATAGGATCCTGTGCGGCAGCTGCCCGGCAGGCGGGACCCGGCAGAAATTTTGCCGGGACTGTCAGCCTGCGGTATAAACGCTGATTGGTCCCGGGCGAGCTGAGCGGACCTTTTTCCTGAAGGTAAGGCCCGAGTTTTATATAATGGAACCATTCTGTTGAAAACCCTTCGGGGATGGAGCTCCGGCCGGAGTACCAGCCCGTTTTCACAGGGGCGACAAGCTGTGTGCCGAGATACCGGGCCAACCCGGCCACCTCGTCCGGAGAAGCGTCTCCGCCCATAAAACAAATGCAGGTGATTTCCCTGCCGTAATGGGTCAGCCAGTCTGCCAGCACTGCGGTCGTGAGTGGCTCGCCGGTATCTTCCCAAAGGTAAGGACTGTGACAACCCGGGCACCGGTGGGGACAGTTAGAAATATTGACGGCCAAAGTCACCTCGTCCGGGATCTCCTGAAACACTATATCAAAGCCGGTGTATTTAAGCATATTCCGTTACCTTGTTATAGACGCGCCTGGCGGCTTCCTGCTGCCGTCCTTTGGAGAAATTGCTTATACGTTTCATGTATCCTATAACACGGGTAAGGTAATCGACGTTAGTGCTGTGACAGGCCGGACATTCTCCGAGATACCTTTTATCTATATGGCCGCAATCGTTGCATACGGTATTGGGGATATTGTAGGTAAAGTAATTACAGCCCTCTTGTGCCGCAACTCTCAGTAATTGCCGGTATTGCCCAGGGGACAGGTGTTCGGCAAGATTTATATGAAGAGCCGAGCCTCCGGTAAGGTGCTCAATGTATTTTTTCCCGTGCAGACGGAATTTGTCCAGAATATTCAGCGATTCGTCTTCTACTGCAAAGAAGTAGCTGTTATAACAGTCCCGCGGAACTACGTATCCGTCCTCCCGGTCCCATTTGGCGTGTTTAATGCCCACGTTTTCTGCCGGAATCATTTCACAGTTGAACATGACCGAAGGAGTCCGGTATTTTTTGTTATGTTGTTCTATGAGGCCCAATACTTCCTGGACAAAAGAACTGTAAGCAGGATTGTCGTTGATGGGTATGTGAAGGAACTCGGCTGCTTCTACCAGCCCGTTGACCCCAATGGTCAGGTACTGGCGGTTGATGTTAATGTATCCGGCATCGAAAAGCGGCAGCATTTTTTTTGCCTGCAGTTCTTTTAGGTTTTCATTGTAAGCCAATTGCACTTTATGCGTCAGGTCTACTACATCTTTAAGAAAGACCATATACGGGATTCCCCGGGTTACGGCATGCTGAATACACCGGTTGAGGTTAATAGTCAGGACGCTTTTGGACCCGGTGGAAACACCCCCGGCTCCGAGTGTATAACTGAACCCGTTGTCCTGTATCTCATTGCGAAGACGGCAGCAGCTGCTCAGGGAGTCTGCGCTGTCGCTCATATAGGTAAAGAACGAATGGCCCCGGGCATACATTTGAGCAGTGAAATCACCGTACTCGCTGTCGGCTGCATCTCCGTTTTTTGTAAGAAGGGCCATGGTTTCTACGGGAAAAGTGAGTACGGAACGCGTTCTTTCTTTATTAAACCATTGCATGAATCGTTTTTGAAGCCAGCTCAATGAGTCCCAGTCCGGAGCGCTTCCGTCCGGAAACACAAAGTGCTCAAAAAGGCTTTGGAAATAGTATTTGTCGTAGTAAGAGATATTCCAGAAAACGGCCTGAAAATTCCGTGCGCCGGTTGGCTGATTTATTGAATAAACAATTTGTTCAAAGCAATCGGTAATAACTTTGTCTATACTTCGTTGCCGGGCCGAAAGATCGACAATTTGGTCCGCATGCAGGTAGTAATCACGTCCGTATTCACCGCTAATAAAATAATTCAGGTACATAAGGAATTCCGGGGTGGCGCAGGCTCCGCTTAACATACTCGATACAATGAAGACCATATTGATGAAGCCCCCGCAAAATGATTTGAGATTGCCGGGAGGGGTGGAGTTGCCTCCAATGGTTCTGGTACCGCCAATTAGCCAGGGATACATGGTAATGCTGGCGCAGTAATTGGCCATGCATGTCTCGTCATTTTTATATATGAAATGATGAGTCAGGAGATCGAGGTATTTGTCTGCGGTTTCCTGCCCGTACATATCTTTAAGCCGGTCTGTAAGCAAACGGCGGTTCAGACGGATAAATCCGGGTTTTGGGAGTTCGCCTATGAGCGTGGCTATGTTTTTGTTTTCTACGTTGGCATTTGAGTCGTATTTGCTGCCCGATGCGGGATTTTCTGCCTGAAAATAGTCCACCAGGTACCTGACTTTGTCTCTTATTTCACGATCCTCATAGTGTTGCTGGCGGTAAAGGATGAATGCTTTGGCGACTTTATAATATTTTTCCGCCATCAGGGCATTTTCTACCTGATTCTGGATCTCTTCCACGGAGATTCCGTTGCGGATGTGTACTCGTGATAATACCCGTATGAGTATATCTGCGGTGGCAAAACTGTCTACTGAGAGGAACGCCTTGGAAATAGCGTTTTTAATTTTATCAATTGAAAACGATTCTCGGGTGCCGTCACGTTTTATAATGTATGTACTATCGGAATTCATTTTAAAGACAAATTTTCTGAAACGGTTTGGCCAATAAGCGCAAGGTTCCTGATAACCATTATGTTGGCCTGTTCAAAAGCGGTTTCTTTCGAGGTCACGGTGCCCGCAGATCCTGTGATAATAGCTCCTGCATGCCCCATCCTTTTTCCTTCGGGAGCCGACCTGCCGGCTATAAAGGCAAAGACAGGTTTGGAAATGTGTGCTTTGGCATAAGAGGCCGCGCGTTCTTCCATGTCTCCGCCTATTTCTCCAATCATAACAATTGCGTGAGTATTGGGGTCTTGCTCAAATTGCTCCAGCCAGTAAATAAAATCCGAGCCAATAATAGGATCACCGCCTATTCCTACAGCGGTAGATATGCCCAGACCGTTCCTGCATACCTGATCGGCTGCTTCATAAAGCAATGTGCCGCTCCGGGATATCATTCCCACGTGGCCTTTACTAAAGATCTGTGTAGGCATAATCCCCAGCTTCCCTGTCCCCGGAACGATAATGCCCGGGCAGTTTGGCCCAATGAGCAATGTGTTAAAGGTATTGGCAATCCGTTTTACTTTTAACATGGCATGAAAGGGAATTCCTTCTGTAATGCAAACGACGGTTTTAATACCGGCAAATACCGATTCGAGTATGGCATCCCCGGCATATACGGCCGGCACAAAGACAAGCGCCGTATTAGCCCGATCCTCTTCTACTGCCTGGCTAACAGTGTTATAAACCGGAATATTCCCGTCAAATTTTTCTCCGCCTTTACCGGGAGATACTCCGGCTACTATGTTAGTGCCCGAAAGGATACATTGCCGGGTATGAAAGCTGCCTTCCCTGCCCGTGATCCCCTGTACGACTACCCGAGTAGATTCATTGATTCCTGCTGACATGATCTCTGTCTGTGTATTCAGTTATTTACTAATGTGTTAATAATGTCTCTGGCTTGTTCAACGTCTGTGACCAGATGAAAGTTCTTCCGGGATGCTTTAAGGGTTTTTAAACCTTCTTCTACATTCGATCCGGAAAGGCGAATGATTACCGGCAGGGAGATGTGATGCCGGGTTGTCGCGTCAATTATACCGTCGGCAACTTTGTCGCAGCGAACAATACCTCCGAATATGTTCACAAATATGGCTTTCAGCGATCCGTCCCTGGAGAGGATTTCAAAACCTCGGCTTATGGTTTCGGGCGTAGCCACTCCTCCCACATCAAGAAAATTCGCAGGAGCGCCGCCTGCCTGTTTGATAAAATCCATAGTGGCCATGGCCAATCCTGCCCCGTTGACCATGCAACCTATATTTCCGTCCAGTTTAATGAAATTCAGACCGTAAAATCTTGCCTCAACTTCGTCTTCGTTGAATTCGGACAAATCCCTGTAACGCAGGATCTCTTTTTGCCGGATAAGGGCGTTATCGTCTATGTCTATTTTTATATCCAGTGGGATAAGCGATCCGGCATTGGTCAAAACCAACGGATTTACTTCCAATAGAGTACACTCTTTGGTTACAAAAATCCGGTATAATTTGCCCAGAAGATTAAATATCTCGGCCGTTTTAGGCCAAAGATCCAGAAAAGCGGCCACTGTCCGGGCATGAAAAGGAAGAAAACCCGTAAAGGGATTGATAAGTATTTTTTTTACCGATTCGGGATGTGTGGCGGAAAGATTTTCTATTTCCATGCCGCCCTGTTTAGAAATAATAAGTGCAATGGTGGCCGTATTACGGTCTATAACAAAAGAGAGATAGAATTCCTTTTCGTAATCCACGGCTTTCTCCACCAGTATTTTACGTACTTTCAATCCGTTTTTTCCGCTTTGATGCGTTGTAAGTACAGATCCGAACATTTGACGACTGTATTGCCGGACCTCCTCTGCCGACCGGCATTTTTTTACGCCGCCGGATTTTCCCCTGCCCCCTGTCAGCACCTGTGCTTTTAACATAACGGGATAGCCAATATTCATGGATACCATCCAAGCTTCTTCCGGGAAATAAGCAACCCTGCTTTCCGGAATTTCAACGCCCTCATTTTGTAATAATTCTTTTCCCTGGTATTCGTGCAGTTTCATACCTCGTATTATTAATAATAATATAACAAACGCTTTATGGGGCAAGAGGGAAACGTTCTCTTCGCCTTTCACCCGAAAGCTACGAAACACCCTCTGCAGGCAGGTCTTCTGGCTTGTCCGTTTGATGCAACCTTCCCGTCTGCGCTGCAGACAGTGGTGTGATTTGCTCAAACATGTAAAGGACTCACAGCTACGGGGATAGCTCTCGTTTTACACGGGATTCCCTTTTAATCCGACGTCCCGGAACACCGGGACAGGAACCGGCAGATTTCGTTGAACAAAGAAACAAAAATTAAATGTTATTTCTATAGATGAAATATTATTATCTTTGATTTTCCGCAATGGGGCCATTTTAACCTGCAGTAAAGCAGATAAATATTATGAAGAATAAATTTATCAGTAAACTGGTTCTTTTTGGATGCTGCTTTCTTCTGTTTAATAATTGTTCCAGGGAAACCCAGGAGACCCCGAATAGCCTGAGACCTTACAATCTCTCCGATCTGGTTTTCAACCTCTCCTCGTCTTCCGGTTCATATGGGTTTGCCTTTTATGCAACAGCAGACTGGCATGTTGTTGTTTCTGCTCAATTGGAGAACGATGACCCGTTGCCGGCCCCGTCGGTGACACCCCAATCGGGCAACGGATCCTCATGGCTGCAAACGGTTTATTTTACTGTTCCGCAAAATGATTCGGGAAGTAACAGGCTTTTTTACCTGAACATTGTGTCGGGAGAGAAGTCCCTGACGGTTGTTATTCATCAGCTTTCCGGTCGGGGTACCATAAACGTGGATACCGACGGGCTTGTCTTTCCTTCCCTGGGCGGCTCGGCAACGGTAAAAGTCTCGTCAAATATAGACTGGCATACCATGGCGGAAGACGGCTGGTATTCTGTTTCTCCTTTTTCCGGGAAGGGCAACCAGGATACGTACGTAACCCTGTCTGTCCCACAAAACAGTACGGCCTACAGAACTTCATCGGTCCTGTTTGTTGCAGACAGCGCAGGAACAAGAGTAGTTCTCTCACAACATGCTTTCAGCATTATGCCTCCTGATGAAACAAATCTTCCGCGTGAAGGCGATCAAACCATAGAATTTCAATTTCTCAGCACACTTCCCTGGGATGTGACTTGTGATAAGCCTTGGTGTATCCCCGGGAAGGTATCGGGAGCTGCGTCAGATGCAATACTTGTGAATAAATTATATATTCAGGAAAACTCCGGAGGGACCCGGACGGCTGTTGTCAGCCTGGCTAATTCTGCTAACGAAAAATTATCCTTTCCCATTACCCAAGCCGGAAATATGGCTTTTTTACACGGAACTCAATGGTCCGGGACCGCCACCCTGTCTGTCGGCATTATTACAAAAACCGGATCAATGACCATGACCATAGAAGATGAAACCAATATTACCGTCAGAGGATATCCGGGTCAGATTACATACCTGGACGACCGGACTGTCAAGTTTCGGGTAACAATAGGTTCCATCACTTACGAGGGGATAACCGGCAAGAATATTACAGCTGTGTTCCAGGGGACTTTTTCGGCAGATTATTCAAGGATCACCGGAACGCTTACGGGACAGGGAACTGTCCTTGGAATGACCCTCGATGTGTCCGGGACCTGGTTGGTTTCCAGGTAGATAAGAATTTGTTGTCGGGATTTCAAATAATTTGCTTTACTTTGTAGGCTGGTGGTTTTTGAATACACCAGGAAAATTAATAATACATTAATTAACTAATCACTGAATTATGGCAGTTAACATTACTGAAAAAGTTAAGCAAATCATCGTGGATAAATTGGGTGCAGATGAGAATGAAGTTACCCCCACTGCTAACTTTACAAATGACCTGGGTGCGGATTCTTTGGATACCGTAGAATTGATTATGGAATTTGAAGAAGCATTTGGAATTAATATTCCCGATGAAGCAGCCGAAAAAATTTCAACTGTAGGCGACGCCATTAAATACATTGAAGAAAACGTAAAAGCCGAATAATTTCACAGTTGACAACAATGGAGTTGAAGCGGGTAGTTATTACCGGAATAGGGACAATCAATCCTATAGGAAACAACATACCGGAATATTTCGACAATCTGGTCGCCGGCAAATCCGGCGCCGATTGGATCACCCGGTTTGACGCCTCTTTGTTCAAAACGCGCTTTGCGTGTGAAATTAAAGGTTACAGCCCGGAAAAATTCGGACTGGATAAAAAAGAATCCCGGAGAAATGATCTGTTTACCCAATATGCTCTTGTCGCGTCTGACGAAGCCATCAGGGACAGTCATCTGGACCTCGATGCGCTGGACAAAGATCGTGCGGGCGTTATTGTTGGATCCGGGATTGGTGGGGTGGAAACCCTTTTTAAAGAAATCAAGGACTATTGTGATGGCGGTTATGAGCCTCGCTTTAGTCCTTTTTTAGTGCCAATGATGATCCCGGACATTGCTGCCGGAATGATCTCAATTAAATATGGTTTTCGCGGGCCTAACTATGCTACTGTTTCTGCCTGTTCCACTTCGAATCATGCAATGAGCGATGCTTTTGCCATGATTCGGCTGGGGAAGGCCGATGTCATGATTACCGGAGGTTCGGAAGCTCCCATAACCATTCCAAGTATTGGCGGGTTTAATTCTGCCAAGGCCATATCTACCAACAACGAAGAATACAAAACCGCTTCCCGTCCTTTTGACCGGACGCGTGACGGGTTTGTTATGGGGGAAGGGGCTGGTATCCTCATCTTCGAAGAATATAACCACGCAAAAGCGCGCGGTGCCAAAATTTATGCCGAGGTTGGCGGCGCCGGGCTTACAGGTGATGCCTACCATATTACGGCTCCTCATCCCAACGGGGACGGGGCTCGCCGGGTTATGGCACTGGCCATTGAGGAAGCCGGGCTGCAACCCCGGGATGTGGACTACGTTAATACTCACGGAACCTCTACTCCGCTGGGTGATATTGTGGAGGTTAAGGCTGTTAAGGATCTGTTTGGGGATCATGCATATAAAATGAATATCAGTTCCACCAAATCCATGACCGGACACGCCCTGGGAGCAACGGGTGCCATTGAGATCCTGGCTTGCGTGTGTGCGCTGGAGCGTCAGGTAATTCCTCCTACAATCAATTTCAAAGAGGAGGACCCCGAAATTGACTATAGATTGAACTTTACTTTTAATGAAGCTCAGTACAGGCCGGTAAAAGTAGCCCTCTCCAATACATTCGGCTTTGGAGGTCACAACTCGAGCCTTCTTATTAAAAAAATCTGACCAATGCGTCTCCGCGTAGCGGAAAATAATTCCAAAGACAAGGACCTGAGCAGGGCTCTTTATATGTCTTTGGGTTTTCGTCCAAAAAATATTGATTTATATAAAAAGGCATTCAGACACCGGTCGGCCGCGAAAGAGACGGAGGATTCCAATGAACGTCTGGAATTTCTTGGTGATGCGGTCCTGGGTCTCGTTGCGGGTGAGGCTGTTTATATACGTTATCCCCGGCACGATGAAGGGTATCTGACCCAGATGCGTTCGCGTATAGTCAGTCGGGAATCACTCAACAAGATTGCAGAAAGCACCGGGCTTTGCGACTGGATTGAAGTCAGGGGCAAGGATGCTGTTTCGCGCAATATTGGCGGAAATATGTTCGAAGCTCTTGTTGGGGCGATCTATCTGGATATCGGGTTTCGCAGGTGCCGTGAAGTGCTCAGGAATCATTTGCTGGAGCAGGTAGACTGGGGCGAACTCGAATGTACCGAGACCGATTATAAATCCCGGATGGTGGAACGATGCCAAAAAAAGGGGCGGCCGCTGAGTTTCAGGGTCGAGATGGGTTCGTCACAATCCGGGGAGCCATCTCTTTTCATTGCCGAGGCCCTCGTAGACGGACATGTTCTGGGGCGTGGCGAAGGGCATACAAAAAAAGACGCGGAACAGGAAGCTTCGCGTCAGGCATGGCTCAGAGAATTTAACAGGGGAGTTACAAGGTAGGGGACTTTCTCTTTTGCCGTTGTAATTTTGCTTCGTATTCCTCCCAGGCCACAGAACCGCCTTTCAGGCTATAGACGACACTATATCCGTTATCAAAAAGCAATTGAGCTACCGTATTGGTTTTTCCTACACGACAATAGATGAATAATGTATCGGAAAAGCACATCTGGTCCTTCACGTCGGGGATAAAATCGAACGAGGCCGGTTCAATGTTAACAGCGCCGGGAATGTGTTTGTACATATAGTCTTCCGGTGTACGTAAATCAATAATCTGAGCATTGGGTGTGGCGTTGATCCCGGCCAGAAAATCGGCCGGTGAAAGATTAACAAGTTGTTGAGCCTTAGAGGGTATGGCGAAAGCGCATAAAAGAACAGTCAGAAAAAACAGACCGTAAATCTTGTGTCTCATTTTGTAAATGTTTTAAAGATTAAATATACAATAAATCTATAGTGTTTTACCGATTCCGTATTAGGCATGTGGAAGTTTTAAGAAGGCTTGCAGCCTATCTTTCTGATAATTTCTGTCAAGAGTTCATCGCATCAGAAATATCCAGATTATTTGGCATTTCAGATCATACTGCCGAAAACTATTACTCCCATTTAAAAGAAGCGTATCTGTTGCTGGGTGTTCCTAAATTCTCGTATAAGAGTAGGGAACGCGTTCGCAATGAAAAGGTTTATGACGTGGATGTCGCTTTTGTTTCAGAGAGAGAAGGAAGCTTCTCCACAGAGAATTTGGGGTGGCGGCTGAAAAATTCAAATGCGAAAATCTGTTACTCATCAATTTTGATGAAGACGAGGAAATGGAAAGGAATGGGCATATTATACAACTCATTCCTGCAACTAAATGGTTGGTAGGGATTTCATAGGCATCTTTTTGTTTTGCACGCTTTGCACTCTTTTTGCACGCTATTCAAATTCATAATAAGTTCCAACGCTTGCCCCAAATTGTCTGAATATTTTCGATGTAATGTGTCAAAGGCCACAATATAGGGACAAGGCGAAAGATTTGCTCACCAGCGAGAGGAGGTTGCTACAGACCTTGCTTCGCCTGGAGCCTGTAAAAAAATGAAAGAAGCCGGCTAAAAATCATTTTTTAGTCGGCCTTCTTAAGTGACCTCGGAGGGGCTCGAACCCTCGACCCATTGATTAAGAGTCAATTGCTCTACCAACTGAGCTACGAAGTCTTGATTGGGGGTGCAAAGGTATAAAATTTTTTCTTACTCCAACAGTACAGCGTAGGTAATTCGCACATAAGGCGGCCTGGAAGACAGATTCCCGTTCAGAACAACATTTTTGTAAGAATAGTTGTCAACATAGTAATTGGTGGTTGTTCCGGAGGAGTATGAATAATAATAGTAGCTGCTGGACGAAGAGCTTTCCGACTTAATGGTGGACATAATCCAGAGATTGTCTTTTTGAGTACAAGGCTCTGTCTGTTTAAGCATTGCCTGGAGATGAGAGGTGATTTCAAAACTGTATTCCCATTTGGTGCGATTTAAAGTACCCCCGGGATTGTCGTTGTAAATATCTCCCAGTACCGTATAATACGTTAGCGTATCATTTACTGCTTTTTTGCACGGGTACAGGCTGGCGGGCGCCAGATCTGCCAGGGTGTAATCTTCGTTTTGAGGTGCTTCTATGGGTAATACAAGCTCGGCTCTGGAAATAAGTATCCGGTTACGGGGTACGGGAGGATTCTGCGCCAGTCCCCAATCTTCTATTTCCTTTATTAGTGCAGGCATATCCAGGCAGGGTTTTACTCCCGAGAGCCCTTCGTAGTAAATATATTTAGAAGGCTGGTCCGAGATCAGGGCTTCTGACTGGTGTTTGGCGGTATTATAAGATATCCCGTAGGTGGTATTCATATAATAAGTCAGCAGGCTGTCTGCGTCACCTACTTTGTATTTCAGATACATGTATGCACTTGAAAGGTCCATGTAGTTGATCCTTCCGCCGTTTTCCACTCCCGGCATCGTTTCGGTTGTGAAATACAGTCCTTTGTAGCGTCTGGTAAAAGCCGCACTGCTGTCCCTTTCGGAAGAGTCGGCCTGCAACAGCTCATAGGCAAATGAATCGGTAAATTCTATTCTGAGGGTGTCCCGCCCCAGGAAAAGGGTCCCCGATTTGCTTACGGGAATGGGATCGTAACACGATTCATTGAAAGAAGAACTGTACACTTCCAGATTATCTAAATCTTTGGTGATCTTATATACAAAAACATTCTGCGGAATGTATCGCTCGTCCTGGTCAAATACCATAAATTCACTCATGGGAATATCCATAAATAGACTCTGTACGACCGGATCCTGTCCGTAATCCTCTTCGAGTGAATAAGGTGCATATTGTACCAAACCACCCACCACGGTGGTTCCGAACCATGGAGAATGAATGGCTCCAAAACCAACGTAAGAAGGCGAGGCCATATACATACTGTCAGCCAGGCAAGTGATCATGGGTGCCTGGAATTCCCGTGTGTTTATGCTCAGGATCTGGTTTGTGGGAATAAAATCCTGTCCCATCCGGTTATCTACAGGTACACAAGCGGAGAGGAAAAGAAAAGTTATAGATCCTGAAAGAAGTAAGCGACTGGCCCTGACTGTCATGTGGTTTCCAAGATTAGATCGTAGAATTGGTTGTAATCTGCTATGTATGTGCTTTCAGGGTCTTGTGGATTAACGTACGGAAGAACGGGGATGTTGTGATTCCTGGCAAATTCGGCAAGCTCGGGACTCACGGCCGGATGAGCCAGAACCACTCCGTTGGCGTATTGTATGCCCAGTTTAGCCAGGCTGACGGCATCGGGTTTTTCAAGAACTTCCGTGTCTTTGGCTTTTACACCGGGCATAAGGACCTTTGAGCGCATTTGTTCATTAAAAGTTTCGGCAGTAAGGTCATTGTAAAGTGATAATACTACCTTGGCATTGGTAAACAAGGGATCGTCGCGGTAAGCTTTTTTCAGGTACAATGGCAGAAGATGACTTAACCATCCGTGACAGTGTACGATGTCTGGCTTCCACCGGAGCTTCTTTACCGTTTCAAGTACGCCTCTCGCAAAAAATATGCCCCGCTCGTCATTATCAGGAAAAAATGTATCGTCCTGGTCTCTGTAAATGAATTTTCTGTGGAAATAATCTTCGTTATCTATGAAATAGACCTGCATCCGGGCTGTGGAAATGGAGGCCACCTTAATGATGAGTGGCCGGTCAATCTCTCTTATGATAATATTCATCCCTGAAAGACGGATCACTTCGTGCAGTTGATTCCTGCGTTCGTTAATGCATCCGTACCTGGGCATAAATGAGCGGATCTCCCCGCCGGATTCCTGGATAGCCTGAGGAAGATAGCGACTGACAAATGCCATTTCCGACTGAGGCAGAAAAGGGTATATTTCTGAACTCACAAAAAGGATTCGTTTGGCCTCGGTCATTTTATGCTATATCCGTTAATTTCATACAAAGGTAGCAAAAATTCTTAATACTTTATTTATCTTTGAAATCCGGTATATGGCACAACAAGATAAAAATATTATAAATCAGCAACTTGTTCATTCCTACCTGTCCTCGGTTATAAGCATATCGCTGGTGTTGCTTCTTATGGGTATAACAGGTCTGTTAGCGATAAATGCAAAGTCCGTATCTGACTATTTCAAGGAACACATTCATGTGGCGGTAGTTTTAAAACAAGACGTGAAAGATGCAGATTCAACGTTACTTATGAGACAGGTAATGGCGGCGGGTCACGTCAGGGACGCAGTCCGCGGTATTTCTTACATATCCCGCGAACAGGGTGCCGGAGAGATGGCCGAACTGTTAGGAACTGATTTTCTGGATGTCTTTGACTATAATCCGTTACCCGCTTCCATTGAATTGAAACTGAAGGCAGATTATGTGCAGACCGACAGCATTGCCGTTATGCAGACCAGCCTCATGAAATTCCCTTTTGTGCAGGAAGTCTCCTATGAGGCGCCTCTGGTAAGTGCTATTAATAACAACCTCAGACGAATAGGAATTGTGCTGGCAGCTGTGATTGCGGTACTTCTGTTCATTTCATTTGTTCTTATACATAATACCATAAGACTTTCCGTATATTCCCGTCGTTTTACCATCTACACCATGAGGCTCGTAGGTGCTACCAGGAGTTTTATAAGGAAACCTTTTATGATTCAGGCTTTCATACAGGGCCTGATTTCCTCGCTTATAGCCATACTACTGTTAATGGGGCTGCTTTACCTGGTCCAGAAAGAATTTTCCGGAATTTTGATGCTTGTATCGCCTCACTTATTTCTTGCCGTGCTGGCCTGTATTGTAATTACAGGCATTATGCTGTGCCGGATTTCCACTTTCTTTGTGGTTAATAAAGTGGTCAGGCTTGACACATCGGCTTTCTATTATTGATCAATCAACTATATAATACTATGAAAAAAAATAATCCATATACAGACAACAAAGAGGATAGTTTTGCTCTTCCGCGTAAGAACGTCTTCCTTTTGATTATTGGACTTGGTATTGTGGCTCTGGGTTTTATACTTCTCTCCGGGGGCAGATCTGCAGATCCTGACGTTTTTAACGGCCAGGCCCTTTTCAGTTTCAGACGTATGGTGTTGTCTCCCATTTTAATTTGCGGGGGATTTATTTTTGAAGTCATTGCCATAATGCGGGTGATCAAAAAATAACATACAGATGACCGGGTTTGAAGCGTTTTTATTAGGGCTGCTGCAGGGACTGACCGAATTTCTTCCAGTAAGCAGCAGTGGACATTTATTGATAGCCAAAGAATTCTTTGGTATTGAAACCCAGGATGCCACTTTCGAGATTGTAGTGCATGCCGCTACGGTTCTCAGCACTATTGTGGTGTTCCGTAAATCACTCTGGAACATGGTCTCGGATTCTGTCCGTTTTCGCAGAACGCCCCATTCGCTGTTGGCGTTGAGGATACTTGTATCCATGATCCCTGTTCTGGTGGTGGGTCTTTTTTTCAAAGATAAAGTGGAAGCTCTTTTCTCAGGCGGAATCACATTTGTGGGATTCATGCTCATTCTGACCTCATTACTTCTTATTCTGGCCCAATGGATGACTACCCGTCGGAGTGACAAGGCACATCCCATTGGTTATCGCGATGCTTTCGTTATTGGCATTGCCCAGGCATGCGCTGTTGTGCCGGGACTTTCCCGTTCCGGAGCCACCATTGCTACCGGGCTTTGCATGGGCAACTACAAAGATAAAGTGGCTCCCTTTTCTTTTATGATGGTTCTGGTGCCTGTTCTGGGAGAAGCTTTCCTTGAGATCCTCGATGGCGGCTTTTCGCCCGCTGTGTCCGGATTGTCTTTGACTTCGCTGCTTATAGGTTTTACTACTGCTTTTGTTGCAGGCCTTTTTGCCTGCCGGTTCATGATCGCTATTGTACGCAGGGTTAAATTTACCTGGTTCGCGTTATATTGTTTGCTTGCAGGGGCAGCCTGCCTGATAGTTCCGCTTTTTAAATGAGCAGGTATTATTTTTTATCGGATGTGCACCTGGGACTTCAGGTAGGTGATCCGCAGGGGAGGGAACGTCGTCTGGTCGCTTTTCTGGACAGCCTGGGACCCGGAACGGGGGGCGTTTTTCTGTTGGGAGATCTTTTTGATTTCTGGTATGAATACAAATATGTCATACCCCGCGGCTATACACGGGTTCTGGGAGCGCTGGCCCGTCTGACAGACAGAGGAATCCCCGTTCATTTTTTTGCAGGGAACCATGACTGCTGGACGTTCGGGTTCCTGGAAAATGAGATTGGTCTGATCGTACACCGGGATGAGTTGTACATAGAACTGGACGGGAAACATTTTCTCCTGGCACACGGAGATCTTATGGGACGCGTAAAACCGGGTTACCGTGTACTTCAGAAAATTTTCCGTGCCCGTTTTCCCAATCTGTTGTTTCGCGCCATACATCCCAGGTGGGCTTTTTCCATTGCCAGCGAATGGTCCCGGCATAACAGACTTTCAAAAGGCATACGTTACGAATATAAAGGAGAAGAAGAACCGTCGTTCCGGTATGCTGCACAATATCCATATCCGGTGGATTATTGCATTATCGGGCATATTCATTCACCGGCCAGGTGCCGCCTGCCCAAAGGGGGAGAGCTTATTGTCCTGGGAGATTGGGTGTCAGTTGGCTCTTCGGGTTCCGTAAGGGCTGATGTTGGGATCTTTGGGGGCGCCGAAGAGGGAAAAGTAGAGGTAATAGAAGCGCCCGTCGTGGTACATCTGGACTAATTCTTCCAATACTTTGTCTTCGCCGTATTTATCGTAAGGCTTCCTCATGTCGGCTCCAAAAAGTCTGGCTACACCCTGCCAGAACGAAGCCGTCAGGCCTCCCCTGTAATCTTTAACAATGTAGAAAGTTGTCTGCCCGAGTTCCCGATCGATAAGCCTGAGCAGAATGCGTCCCTGGTTAAAGGTGAGCTTTCGGAGCGGTGCCTCGAATTCTGCAAAAAGTTCCTTTTCCACTTGCTGCAGGTACTTTTCCCTTTGTTTACGGGTAAAATGTGTCGAGGCCAGAATACTGTCAGTCCGGTCTATCCGGGCTTTTGCCTGTAATGCGTAGGGATACGCCTTGGCAAAATTGTGCACGGTCCGGTAGTACTCCCGCCATGCCTTGTCGTTTTTGTTCTTTTTAGGACGATTGTATACGTAAACAGGTTTCAGATTACCAACATACAGCGTATCTCCGTTCTCAATGATATACCCCATCACTGGTTTTTCCTTTCTTTCGGGTTGCTGTCCGGAAAGGGGCAACGCGGCGAAAGACACAGATAATAATACTATCAGGAATATAGTCTTTTTCATGTTACCTCTATGCAGAAGCAAAAAACGTTCCGGTTTTCCCGTCGCTCATAATGCAGGTCGTGGCTGATTTTTTTTACAAGATGGATCCCCAGGCCTCCGATGGGACGTTCCTCTACGGGGAGGTCAATATTTGCATTCTCCTTTTCCAACGGGTTAAAAGGGATGCCGCCGTCGTTCAGGATGGCCGAGAACGTGTTGCCCAATAAGGTCATAGCTACAAGTATCGTATCCGGAGGATCGCCCGGTTTGTACCCGTAAAGAACAATGTTACTGAACATTTCGTCCAGGGCGAGCTTGATCTTATACTGCATGGGAAGAGGCACGCCGTGGCTGTCCAGGAAGGCTTCTGCCGAGTCAAGAAGCCGGTCCAGTTCCGATAGCTTGTTTTCCAGTTGCAGGGTCATAGAAGGTCAAAAATCGTAAATCAAAGGTTAGGTTCTTCTGATGATGAGGACGGTAATGTCGTCGCTTTGTTCTTCCCCTTCGGTAAAACGGGCCACATCCTCTGTAATGGCTTTGCAGATGTCACGCGAGGACATATCATTGCCGGTAACAGTGGTCTTTAACAGGTCCTGAAGGGTGTTGAACCCGTATTCTTCCAATCTGGCGTTCAGTGCTTCGGTTATGCCGTCTGTATACAAAACGATGGTGTCGTTTTTTATAAAGGGTATGGTTTGGGATTTGAATTCACGTCCATCGCAAACACCCAGCACAATGTTATTCGTAAGTGGGAAAACTTCGTGTTTTCCACCGGAACTGATCAGAATGGGCGGATTATGTCCCGCGTTTACGTAATTGAGCGTGCCGGATTCCAGGTCAATAATGCCGTAAAAGACCGTTACAAACATGGAGTTCACGCTCTCTGTGCAAAGCAGGTGGTTTACATAGTTCATGCACTCAACCGGACTCATTCCTTTGAGTCCGGTAGCGCGAATGAGGGTACGGCTTACCGCCATAAAAATGGCGGCGGGGATACCTTTCCCGGATACGTCGCCTATCACAAAACCCAGCCGGTGATCGTCTATGAGGAAAAAATCATAAAAATCGCCACCAATCTGTTTGGCAGCATCCATAGATCCGTATATGTCGGCCCAATTCAGGTCCGGAATGTGTTTGGGCAGAATGGCCCGCTGGATTTCCCGGGCCACCATCAGGTCGTGTTCAATGGAAAGGAGTTTGTCGTGGTAAGCCAGTCCTTCACGCAGTACGTCCAGCTCCTGAATGGTTTTTTCTATGGTAACTTCAAGATCCCCAAAGTCTACCGGTTTGGTAACAAAGTCAAAGGCGCCCCGGTTCATGGCTGTACGGATGTTTTCCATATCTCCGTATGCAGAACATATAACCGTTTTAAGAAGCGGGTTTTTCAACTCCCTTACTTTGCTAAGAAGCGTAAGTCCGTCCATCTCGGGCATGTTTATATCGCTCAGTATGATTGAAATGTCAGGCACTTCGATGAGCTTGGCAAGCGCCTCAAGCCCATTGAATGCAAAGTGGAATTCATATTGTCCGTTTCTGATCTGTCTGCGGAATTTTTGATTAATTACGAACTGCAGATCGGTTTCGTCGTCTACGACCAAAATCTTTTCAGAAGCCATTATTTTGTTACTGTTTTATAGGAATTGTTACAATAAATTCGGCGTATTCTCCCTGGATGGATTCCGCTCTGATCTGGCCGTTGTGGGTTTTTACCACAATGTCGTAACTAAGCGAAAGTCCGAGCCCGGTCCCCTTCCCGGCGGGCTTGGTAGTGAAAAAGGGTTCGAATATTTTTTTTAGGTTTTCTTCTGCAATACCTTTCCCGTTGTCGCGGATACGGACTTCCAAGGTGTTATTTACCAGACGGCTGGTCACGCGAAGGACCGGAACCCAGCCGGAAGGCTTAGCCGGAGCGGCGTCTTTCACGGAATAACAGGCGTTATTGATAAGGTTGAGAAAAACCCGGCTAAGGTCCTGGGGAACAACACTTATCTGGGGCAGCGTTTTGTCCAGGTCTTCTTCTATAGTAATATTAAAGGAATTGTCCTGGGCTCTCATACCGTGATATCCCAGGGCAATGTCTTCGTTAAGCATATTATTGATATCTGTAGGCTGGAATTCTCCGCTCTTTCCCCGGGAGTGGAGTAACATCCCTTTGACAATGCTATCTGCCCGTTTCCCGTGTTCAAGGATCTTGGAAGCATTCAGGGTGAGATCCCTGAGGATATCCTGAACGTCTGCGCGCTCGTCTTCGTTCAGATTTACGGGTTCGAGGATTTCGCTCAGTTCTTTGGCCAGATCGATGGACAGTTCGGAGAAATTATTAATAAAGTTTAGCGGGTTCTTTATCTCATGGGCGACACCGGCAGTAAGCTGACCCAGCGAGGCCATTTTTTCGGACTGGATAAGTTGCTCCTGCGTCTCGACCAATTGTGCTGTGCGTTCTTTTACCCTGTCTTCCAGTGTGGTTTGTGCCTCGTCAATCTCTTTCATCATCTTCGCAAACGAATTGGCCAGATCTCCAATCTCGTCGCGGGAATCTATCTGAGGTACATCCTGCCGGTAATTGCCGCTTTCTGAAACCTCCCTGGTGTAACGCGTGAGTCTGATGACAGGCAATGTAAGAGCTTTGGTCACAATAAACACAAAACCGAACAGGACAAAAAGAGAGAAGATTCCCACAAAAAGCAGGATGCTGTTGAGGCTGATAAGTTCTTCCAGCGCTTCGCGGCGGGGATAGATGAGAGCCAGAGACCATCCGTTCGCTTTTATAGGTGCGTAAGCGAACCAGGCTCTTTGATTCCGGTCCGAAAACATGAAGGAATTCATGAATATGCCGCTTTCCCCGGCCAGCATTTTTCGGTAAACCTCCTGTTGTTCATCGGGGTTAAAATGCCGACTCATCCGACGGCTGAGACTGTCTTCTTCACGCCAGTTCTCCAAAGCGGAAAACACGGTTTCGTTCATACGCATGGCCGGATTGGGATGATAGACGTACCGTCCGGTATCTGTAACAAGAAAACCGTATCCGGTCTTATATACTGCGGTACTTTCCATCAGCCGGTTTATCCAGTCCAGAGAGATGTCTACCGTGGTAATCCCTGCCACCCGTTTATTGCCGTCCTTCTCATAAAAGAACGGTACGGAATAAGTGATCATCAATACTTCTTTATTGCCGGTGGAAGTTTCGTAATAAGGATCAGACCAGAAAGGCTCTTCCATTTGTGCCGGTATCATATACCAGTCCTCCATGAAATAATTGTCTCCGCCGTCAAACAGGAAAGTGGTTTTAACGGAGTCGCCGTCCCTGAAAGCATAAGGAGCCCCATGGGATAATCCTCTGTATACACCCGGTTCAAATGCCACCGTCGCTCCAAATATATCGGGATTTTCTTCGAGCATAGATTTAAGCATAAGCCCGATATCCAGGAGGGAGAGTTCCGGAAACTGGTTCAGCTGCGATGCGATCACTGTAGGTATGCGTTGTGCCGAATAAAAGATCTGGTTGATACGCTCGGCGTATTCACCGGCCTGATATTGTGCTTTTTCCAGGATGACACTGGTCATGTGTTTCTTGGAGGAATTGTAGTTCAATCCCAAAATGAGCATCAGAATGAGTGCGGTACCCGCAAATACGTACCAGGCAATCTTAGAAGAGATACTTCTAAAGCGTAATGATGAATTCTTCATACGGAGGAATTATTGTGATAAATTTTCGCTCCAGCAGCACACTGCCCACAAAGCTGTAAGCATTACGGGACAAGGTGGTATTAATAGTCTTGGTCTTGGGATTCAGCAGAAGTTCCCTGAAGCATTGCAGCATCCAACGCTGGTGTGAGCGGCTGAAAGCCACTCCGGCATCGCCGCAGGCTTTTGCCAGAATGTCCAATGTTCCCTCCACGTCTTCAAACGCCGCAAGCCAGCCCTTTATGGAAGCCTCCACAAACTTCTGACAAACCTTGGGACGGTTCCATACGAGTTTTTCATTGGCATATATGCCGTCTTCGGGGAAATTCATCCCATAATCGCTCATGCGAAAAACATTAAGTTCATTTTCTTTAAGTCCCGAGGTAAGCAACTGGTTGTATTCATTATACCACATTGCAGTACACACGTCTATCCCTCCGCGCAGGAAAAGGTTTATGGAATTATTAATGCGAATCAGCTTCATTTCTATGTTATTACGCTGAAGCAGGCTCAGGGGTTGCAGTTCAAAATCTCCACTCCATACGCCCAGTTTTTTCCCCTGGAATTCTTCCAGCCGGTCCGTGCCCGTACCCTTTTTACTTATCAGCATCAACGCGGAAGTCTGGTTTGTCTGTGCAATATGCTGGATGGCAACTTTTTGGGAACGAAGCTGGGTGGCGGTCGATAACCACATGATTGCAAAATCGAAATCGCCCGTTTTGATCTTATCCGTTGAGGTTTGGCTTACAGTACTGTATTGTATGTCTATGTCCAGTCCCGCATCTTTATAAAAGCCTTTAGCCTGTGCATAATAATAACCGGCAAACTGTGCCTGGGGATACCAGTGCAATAGTAACCGATATTTAGATACTTTTTGTCCCGATGCAGGCAACGCGCTCAGCAGGAAAAATAAAATAATGAAAATATGCTTCATAATAAGCCCAAAAGTGGCATTAATCTTACAAATGTAATAAAAATATTGCGGATAGATTTTACCTTTACAATATGAAAATTCTTCTTTTATTCTTTTATCTGACCGCATTGGGCCAACAACCAGACTCTCTTGATAAACAGGTAAATGCTCTTCATGACAGCATAATTTCCATTGACACTCACAACGATTTTGCCATGAAGTATGCTTTTCCGGAAGAGAAGACTACAGTAAAGAAGGGGCAGGTTTCCTTTGAACTGATGAAAAAAGGCCGGCTCGATGCCGCTTTTTTTGCCGCATACCAGGCACAGGGCCCTCGCACAGAAGAGGATCATATCAGGGCGAAGGAACGCGCAGACAGTATGTTAACGGGCCTGCAACGCTATGCAGCCGAAAACGCCGCACTGGGCGGTATAGCATTGTCTGCCAGTGAAATAAAGGCGTTAAAGGCGCAGGGTAAAGCCGCGCTTATCATGTCTATCGAAAACGCTTATTGCCTGGGAAACGAGCTGCGTCTTGTGGCGCATTATTATAATATGGGTGTAAGGATGATAGGGCTTACTCATAACGGAAACAATGAACTGGCCGATGCCGCGACGGATTCCATTACGGAACACGGAGGCCTGTCCGGATTCGGATGCCGGGTAATACAGGAAATGAACCGTCTGGGTATAATAGTAGATGTGTCTCATGCTTCGCGTCTTGCCTGCCTGCTGGCAGTAAGAATAAGTGAAACGCCTGTAATGGCTAGCCATTCAGGCGTGTACAACCTGAAGTCCATCCCCAGAAACCTCACGGACGAGGAAATGACTGCCATTGCCTCCCGGGGCGGGCTCATACAGATATCTATAGGCCGGTACTTTCTTTCCACGCAGCCGAAGTCCGAGGTTGGTCTTGATCACTTAATTGAGCATATCAATTATGTTGTTGCGCTTGTAGGCATAGATCATGTGGGCATAGGAAGCGACTTTGACGGCGGCGGGGGTGTAAACGGGTGTGAAGACATGGGGAAAATGAAGGCCATCACCCGCGCTTTGCTGCTTGAGGGTTATTCCCGGGACGAAATCCGGAAATTGTGGGGTGACAATGTTTTGCGGGTTATGGAAGAAGTAGGGAAGTATGCTGAAAGTTTCCAACAATTTTAGGGGTCTTTTGTTTATAAATTTTTGTAAATCAGAAATTAAGTTCTATCTTTGCAACCCGCAATTTATAGGAAGAATTAGCCTAATGGATTGTGGAACAATGGGTTACTTGGCTAGCCCTCCAAATTAGCACCGAAGCAACAAACAACATATTACGTTATCGTTAAACGTTAAAAGAAAACAATGTTACAACCTAAAAAAACCAAATTCAGAAGGCAACAAAAAGGCCGTATGAAAGGGATTGCCCAGAGGGGGAACCAATTAGCATTCGGGTCTTTCGGGATTAAGACTATGGAGTCCTGCTGGTTGACCGGTCATCAGATTGAGGCTGCGCGTCAGGCCGTTACACGTTATATGAAACGTGAAGGACAGATATGGATCCGTGTATTCCCGGATAAGCCTTTTACCAAAAAACCCGCAGAAGTGCGTATGGGTAAAGGTAAAGGTGCTCCGGAAGGTTTTGTCTGCCCCATTACTCCGGGCAGGCTCCTGATTGAATTAGAAGGCGTTCCCATGGAAGTGGCCAAGGAAGCCCTCAGATTGGGTGCCCAAAAATTGCCCATAAGCACAAAATTTGTGGTGCGTAGGGATTATGTAGAACAAAATTAGTTTTAGAAACATGAAAGCACCTGAAATACGCGAGTTATCTGTTAAAGATTTAAGCGATCGTATTGAGGCGGAAAAAGCCAACTTGCTTCGTCTTAAAATGAATCACGCCATCTCTCCCGTAGATGATTTGTCACAAATAAAAAAGGCACGTCGCAATATTGCACGTATGCTCACTGTGTTAAGTGAAACCAGAGCTAAACAGAATCTATAAAAATTGATTCATGGAAAGAAATCTTAGAAAAGAAAGAACAGGGATGGTGGTTAGCAATAAAATGGATAAGTCCATTGTTGTTGCAGTAAAACGCAAAGTTAAACACCCCGTTTACGGTAAATTCGTAAATAAGACCACCAAGTTTGTTGCTCACGATGAGAACAACGAATGCAGCGAGGGTGATACTGTACGCATTATGGAAACCCGGCCTTTGAGTAAAACCAAATGCTGGAGATTATTAGAAATCGTTGAAAAAGTGAAATAGCCATGATACAGCAAGAATCACGTTTATTAGTGGCCGACAACAGTGGTGCAAAGGAAGTGCTTTGCATTCGCGTTTTAGGCGGCACCAAACGCCGTTATGCGCGTATTGGCGACACTATTGTAGTTGCGGTCAAAAGCGCTATCCCCGGCGGCGGTGATGCCAAAAAAGGCTCGGTATCCAAGGCGGTGGTAGTCAGAACAAAAAAAGAAATACGTCGTCCCGACGGATCGTATATTCGTTTTGATGACAATGCTTGCGTATTGCTTAACAACGCCGGAGAATTGCGCGGAACACGCATATTCGGTCCGGTAGCCCGTGAGCTAAGGGATAATTATATGAAGATTGTATCTCTCGCCCCCGAGGTATTATAGATTGACTTATGAGTACAAAATTACACATTAAGAAAGGCGACACGGTATTTGTAAATACCGGAGAAGATAAAGGAAAAACGGGACGGGTTCTGGAGGTGATGCCCAATGAACAGCGAGCCATTGTTGAAGGTATCAAGATGGTAAGCAAGCACACCAAACCTTCTGCCAAAAATCCCCAGGGAGGTATTATCAAGCAGGAAGCTGCTATTCATATCTCCAATATTCAGGTTGTTGACCCCTCAAAAGGCGGCCCCGCACGTATTGGGCGTCGTCTGAACGACAAGGGAAAACTGGTTCGTTACGCTAAAAAATCGGGAGAGGAGATCAAATAATGGCAAAAGCAGTTAAAAAACAAGAACAGGCACCCGTGGTTTTGAAAGGCTATGTGCCTACACTTCAGAAGAAGTATAAGGAAGAAATCGTTCCCAAACTGTTTAAGGAATTTGGATTCACATCCATTATGCAGGTACCCAAACTAGAGAAAATTGTGGTGAACGAAGGAGTCGGATCTGCTACCGGAGACAAAAAACTGATTGAAGTTGCACAAAACGAACTTACTACCATTAGCGGTCAGAAAGCTGTTGCGACCACTTCACGTAAAGACATTTCAAATTTTAAACTCCGCAAGGGAATGCCCATTGGAGTAAAAGTCACTTTACGTTCCGCCAAAATGTACGAATTCCTGGATCGTCTTATATCCATTGCATTACCCCGTATCCGTGATTTTAAGGGCGTTACCGAAAAGTTTGACGGAAGAGGCAATTATACGCTGGGTATCAAAGAACAGATCATTTTCCCGGAAATTGATATAGATAAGATTACTAAAATCCTGGGAATGGAGATTACTTTCGTGACTTCTACAGAGAAAGATGAAGAAGCCTACGCATTACTTCGTGAATTCGGTATACCTTTTAAAAACATTAAAAAAGGATAATACATGGCAAAAGAATCAATGAAAGCGCGCGAGATCAAACGTGCCAAATTATGCGCCAAATACGCTGAAAAAAGAAAAACGCTGAAAGAAGCAGGTGACTGGGAAGGTCTGGCTAAATTGCCCAGAAATGCCAGCCCCGTACGCAAACATAATCGCTGCTCTATCACAGGCAGACCAAAGGGTTATATGCGTGAGTTCGGCATTTCGCGTATTCAGTTTCGTGAAATGGCAAGTAACGGTTTGATCCCCGGTGTCCGCAAGGCCAGCTGGTAGAAACACAGGCCCCCGGGAAGGGGTCCCATACATATTATTTATTGGATATCGGGCAATTTATTGCCGAGTAACAAACTAAAACAAACAACTATGACTGATCCAATAGCAGATTTTCTGACAAGGATTCGTAATGCGGTAGCCGCCGGCCATAAAATAGTGGAAGTTCCCGCATCAAAGGTTAAAATCGAGCTCACCCGGATTTTACACGAAAAAGGTTATATTCTCAGCTACAAGGTAGTTGAAGGTCAACCTTCCAACACAATTAAAATTGCATTAAAATACCATCCCGAGACCAAACGTCCGGCTATTAAAAAGCTGATCCGCGTTTCCAGTCCCGGTTTACGCCGTTATTCGGGTGTTTCCGAAATGCCCAGGGTGCTGAATGGTCTTGGCATTGCAATCATATCAACATCAAAAGGCATTATCACCGACAAAGAGGCTAAAGACCTGAACGTTGGCGGTGAGATTATGTGTTACGTATACTAAAATAATTATACAATATGTCACGAATAGGAAAACTCCCTGTAAACCTGCCCAAAGGTGTGAGCGTTAAAATAGGCTCAGACAATGTGGTTACGGTTAAAGGCCCTCTCGGTGAACTTAAACAAAAAGTTGACCCGGATATTAAGGTATCAGTAGAGGGAACCGAGCTTAAACTGGAACGTCCTACCGATCAGCCCCGCCACAGATCTCTGCATGGTCTATACCGTGCTCTGATACACAATATGGTGGTTGGTGTTTCCACGGGCTATACCATTAAGCAGGAATTGGTAGGCGTGGGTTACCGCGTTGAAGTAAAAGGACAGGTTCTGGAATTTAACCTGGGTTATTCTCACGATATCCATTTCATGTTGCCGAATGAAGTAAAAGCTACTGCAGAAGTGGTGAAAAAAGGTGCAAACCCGGTATTGACCCTAACCAGCTATGACAAACAGTTATTGGGTACCGTAGCAGCCAAGATCCGCTCTCTGCGTGCTCCTGAGCCTTATAAAGGCAAGGGTATCAAATTTGTAGGTGAACAACTTCGTCGTAAAGCCGGAAAATCGGCCGGAGCTAAATAGTAGGAGATGAAATTATGGCTTTAACAAAACAAGCAAGAAGACAACGGATTCAATACCGTATCCGCAAGCGGATTTCCGGAACTCCCGAACGCCCCAGGTTGGCCGTTTACCGGAGTAATAAACAGATATACGTTCAGATTATTGATGACATAGCCGGTGTTACTTTGGTTCAGGCTTCTTCAAAGGATACATCCCTGTCGGAGCTTATTAAAGGCAAGAACCATGTTGAGCAATCGAAGCTCGTAGGAAAACTGGCCGCTGAACGTGCACTGGCAAAAGGTATCTCTATGGTTGCTTTTGACCGCGGAGGATATCTGTATCATGGAAGAGTTAAAAGTTTAGCAGACGCCGCCAGAGAAGGTGGTCTTAAATTCTAATACCTTATGGCAAGTATTAAAGTAAAAAAAGTAAAAGCAACCGACCTTGAGTTGAAAGACCGTCTGGTAGCTATCCAACGTGTTACAAAAGTCACAAAAGGTGGACGTCACTTCAGTTTCGCAGCCATTGTTGTTGTAGGCGATGAGAAAGGCGTTGTCGGTTACGGTCTGGGAAAGGCCGGAGAAGTTACCTCAGCCATATCAAAGGGTATTGAGGATGCTAAAAAGAATTTATATCGTATTCCCCTGAGCAAAGAAACCATTCCTCACGAAATGGAAGCCAAATTCGGCGGGGCAAAGGTATTTATGAAGCCCGCATCCCCCGGATCGGGTGTGATCGCCGGCGGTGCTATGCGTGCCGTTTTTGAATCTGTGGGAGTTCATGACGTTTTGGCCAAATCCAAAGGTTCATCAAATCCTCACAATTTGGTTAAGGCTACCGTTCATGCGCTGCTGGAAATGCGCGATGCATACCAGGTTGCCGGTGTACGCGGTATCAGAATGGAAAAAGTATTTAAAGGATAAGGAGGAAAGACTATGGCAATTTGGAAAATCACCCAGGTTAAAAGTAAGAACTCTGCAACCAAGCGTCAGATGGGCACCCTGGCTTCTCTGGGAATTCTCAGGATCAATCATTCTGTTGAAAGGGAAGATACCCCTATAGTAAGAGGTATGGTGGAAAAGGTGCGTCATTTAGTTAATGTAGAAGAAGTAAAGTAAATCAGGAGGAAACATAATGAATTTATCTAATTTAAAACCCGCAGAAGGGTCAGTTTCCAAAAGAAAACGTATAGGACGCGGCCAAGGATCAGGAAAAGGCGGAACCTCTACACGTGGTCAAAAAGGAGCTCAGTCTCGCTCGGGGTATTCCCGTAAATTCGGGTTTGAAGGCGGTCAGATGCCTATGCAACGCCGTTTACCCAAATTCGGGTTCAAAAATATCAACCGCGTGGAGTATAAGGCCATCAATATTTCTACTTTACAGTCGTTGTATGAAAAAACCGGCCTGACCGATATCAATATTGAAGTCCTCAAAAACGCAGGGCTTGTATCCAAGAATGATTTGGTCAAAATATTAGGGAAAGGGGAGCTTTCTGCTAAGCTCAATGTTTCTGCACATGGTTTTTCCCAGACAGCAAAACAAGTTATTGAAGCAAAAGAAGGGACGGTTACAGTTATTGAATAACCCAGAACAAGCCTGACGAATGAAAAAATTTTTAGAAACCATTAAAAACATCTTCAAGATTGAAGAACTGCGTAAGCGGATCGGGTACACCGTGGTGCTTATTTTAATCTATAGACTGGGAAGTTTTGTTGTACTGCCCGGTATAGATCCCATGCAGTTGGCCAACCTGCAGACGCAAGCTTCCGGAGGATTGGTTGGTTTGTTGAATATGTTCTCCGGAGGTGCTTTTGGAAATGCTTCCATTTTTGCTCTCGGAGTGATGCCATATATCTCGGCATCCATCGTTATTCAGCTTCTGGGTATTATGATCCCTTATTTTCAGCGGATGCAGCGCGAAGGTGAAAGCGGACGCCGGAAAATGAACCAGTGGACCCGTTACCTGACCATCGTGATCCTTGCACTGCAGGGCCCTGCTTACCTCACGAACCTGCATGCGCAGCTTCCCGAAACGGCATTCCTGCTCAGCGGATTTTCTTTCAATCTGTTTGCCACCATTGTGCTTATTGGCGGAACCATGTTCATTATGTGGCTCGGTGAACGTATCACCGACCGCGGTCTGGGAAATGGTATTTCCCTGATCATTATGGTGGGTATCGTTGCCAGGTTGCCTTTTGCATTTTTTGCCGAGGCTTCGGATCGCGCCACACAGTCCACTGGCGGAATTCTTATGCTGATAGTGGAATTGGTGATATTGTTCTTCATTTTCATTGCCTCTATTGCATTGGTACAGGGTGTCCGCAAAATTCCGGTACAATATGCCAAGCGCATTGTCGGGAACAAACAGTACGGTGGAGTACGTCAGTACATTCCTTTGAAGATCAATGCGGCCGGTGTTATGCCTATTATCTTTGCCCAGGCACTGATGCTCTTTCCCATGATATTCGCAAGCTTTGATGCTACCCGCGGATTTGCTGCGGTTATGAGCAATATGCAGGGTTTTTGGTATAATTTTGTTTTCTTCATTCTTGTGGTTGCCTTTACCTATTTTTACACAGCGGTTACTGTCAACCCCACTAACATGGCGGAAGACATGAAGAAAAACGGAGGTTTTATTCCCGGAGTGAAACCCGGAAAGAAAACCGCCGAATATATAGACAGTGTTATGTCCCGTATTACCCTTCCGGGCGCTATCTTCCTGGGTATTGTAGCAATTTTGCCTGTTTTTGCCCAGATGCTTGGAATTAGCAACCAGTTTGCTTCGTTCTACGGAGGAACTTCGTTACTGATCCTGGTAGGAGTTGTTCTCGATACGTTACAACAGATCGAGAGCCACTTATTAATGCGTCACTACGACGGATTAATGAAGACCGGCCGTCTGAAAGGACGCTCCGGAATATAGATAAAGTTCTTTTTATAATGAATAAAATCAAAACCGAAGAAGAGATCGCGCTTATGCGCGAGAACGGGATGCTGGTTTCCAAAACTCTGGCCGAGGTGGGCAGGCATATTGTTCCCGGGGTTACTACCCTTGAACTGGATGCCCTGGCCGAAACCTTTATCAGAGATCACGGTGCCGTCCCGGCTTTTCTTGGGTACAACGGATTTCCTTATTCCTTGTGTATTTCTGTCAATTCGGTGGTAGTTCACGGGTTTCCCGGTGATTACCGTTTGAAAGAAGGAGATATCGTGTCCGTTGACTGCGGTACGAAGTATAAGGGTTATTTTGGGGATTCTGCCTACACTTTTGGTGTAGGTCAGGTTTCTCAAGCGGCTGAACATCTTATGCAGACAACCCGTGAGTCTTTGTACAAAGGAATAGAGAAAGCTGTAGCCGGTAATCGTATCGGCGATATTGGGGCAGCTGTCCAAAACTATGTGGAGGCCAGGGGCTTCTCCGTAGTCAGGGAGATGGTAGGTCACGGTATAGGAAGCAACCTTCATGAATCACCCGATGTGCCTAATTACGGCAGACCGGGACAGGGGAAACACCTGGAAGAAGGTATGGTAATATGCATTGAACCTATGATCAATCAGGGTGGTTGCGGCGTATATCTGGAACGTGACGGTTGGACTCTCAGAACGGCAGACAATAAAAATTCAGCCCATTATGAGTTAACCGTTGTAATTCGGAAGCAACAAGCGGAAATCTTGTCTACCTTTGCCTTCATCGAGGGCAAAACTATTTAAAAATTAGATTAATAAGGACTAAACAAAATGCCCAAACAATCTGCAATCGAAAAAGAAGGTGTAATAATTGAGGCCTTATCCAACGCCATGTTCAGAGTGGAATTGGATAACGGACATGTAATTATTGCGCATATTTCCGGGAAAATGAGAATGCACTACATCCGCATTCTTCCCGGAGACAGGGTTCGGGTGGAGATGTCTCCCTATGATCTGACAAAGGGGCGGATTTCCTTTAGGTATAAATAATTAGCCTATAACACTTACAACAATGAAAGTAAAAGCATCCGTTAAAAAGCGCAGTGAAGATTGTAAAATCGTAAGACGTAAAGGTCGTTTGTATGTTATATGCAAAAAGAACCCCAAGTTTAAAATGCGCCAAGGTTAAAAATCAGTAAAAAAACAAAAAGTATTATAAATTATGGCACGTATAGCCGGTGTTGACTTACCTAACAACAAACGCGGAGAAATAGGGTTAACCTATATCTACGGAATTGGTCGCAGTTCCGCCCAGGCAATTCTGACCAAAGCGGGCATAGACTATGACACGAAGGTGAAAGACTGGAACGATGACCAGATTGCCGCCATTCGTTCCCTTATTTCCGAAGAGTATAAAATTGAAGGAGAACTCCGCTCTTCTGTACAGATGAATATCAAACGACTGATGGATATTGGTTGTTATAGAGGTATCCGTCATCGTCTCGGATTACCCGTTCGCGGACAGACTACCAAAAACAATGCCCGTACCCGCAAGGGCCGCAAGAAAACGGTAGCTAACAAGAAGAAAGCAACTAAATAGTATCTGAGATTATGGCAAAGAAAACAAATACGACAGCTAAGAAGAAAGTCGTTAAAGTGGATGCTTACGGACAAGCACACATTTCTTCCACATTCAACAATGTAATTGTGACCCTGGCAAACAGCGAAGGTCAGGTGATCAGCTGGTCATCTGCCGGTAAAATGGGCTTTCGCGGTTCCAAAAAGAACACTCCCTATGCCGCTCAGACTGCTGCTGCAGATTGCGCAAAAGTTGCGTATGACATGGGACTTCGCAAGGTAAAAGCATATGTAAAAGGACCTGGATCTGGTCGCGAATCCGCTATCCGGACCATTCACGGAGCCGGTATCGAAGTTACCGAGATAGTTGATGTTACCCCTCTTCCTCATAATGGATGCCGTCCTAAAGGACGCCGCAGGGTATAATTGTTTATCACTAAAAAACTAAGAACATGGCAAGATATACAGGCCCAAAGACTAAAATAGCCCGTAAATTCGGCGAGCCGATTTATGGTCCCGACAAAAGTTTTGAACGCAAAAATCATCCTCCGGGACAACACGGGATGACCAAAAAGCGTAAAAAAACTTCTGAGTATGGCACACAATTGAAAGAAAAACAGAAAGTAAAATATACTTACGGCATTCTGGAACGCCAATTCCATAATCTTTTTGAAAAAGCTTCTACTATGAAAGGTCGTAAGGGCGAAAACCTCCTTCTGTTGCTGGAAAGCCGTTTGGACAATATTGTTTTCCGTATGGGTATTGCTCCCACAAGACCGGCTGCGCGTCAATTGGTTTCCCATAATCATATCACTATAGACGGAGCGGTTTGCAATATACCCTCGGCCCTTGTGAAACCCGGTACAGTAATAGCTGTCAGAGAACGTTCCAAAAACCTGGAAGTTATTCAGGAAAATATTTCACGTTCTTCCAGTAAATATCCATGGATTGAATGGGATGCCGCCTCTGTGGCCGGAAAATTCCTGAATTACCCGGATCGTACCGAAATACCCGAAACCATCAATGAGCAATTAATTGTGGAGTTGTACTCCAAGTAATATTTAAATTTCTACAATGGCAATATTAGCATTTCAAAAACCCGATAAAGTAATAATGCATGAATGCTCCGACACATTCGGGCGTTTCGAGTTCCGTCCTTTGGAACCCGGATACGGCATTACTGTAGGGAACGCACTCAGAAGGATCTTACTGTCCTCACTTGAAGGATATGCTCTGACATCTGTCAAGATAGACGGTGTTGAACATGAGTTTGCAACCATCCCAGGCGTTATAGAAAACGTTGTTGATATTATTCTTAACCTGAAACAGGTTCGTTTCAAAAGAATGATTGACGGTGTAGAAGAAGAAACCGTTAAAGTAACTGTCAAAGGGAAGGAACATTTTATTGCCGAAGACATTTCCAAACAGCTGTCTTCCTTTAAAGTGCTTAACTCGGATTTTGTAATTTGCACGATGGATCCTTCCGTGTCGTTGACCATGGAATTTCATATTGGAAAAGGTCGCGGTTATGTTCCTGCAGAAGAGAATCGTGTTGAGAATGCTCCTTTTGGCATAATAGCGATGGATGCTATATATACTCCCATTAAAAATGTGAAGTATTCCGTAGAAAACTGGCGTGTTGAACAGAAAACCGACTACGAAAAACTGAATATAGAAGTGACTACAGACGGGTCCGTACACCCTAAGGATGCCCTGAAAGAAGCTGCAAAGATCCTGATCCATCACTTTATGCTGTTCTCAGATGAAAGGATCAGCCTTGAACTTCCTCAGGAATCGGTTAGCTCAGACCTGGATGAAGAATCATTGCGTATGCGTCAGCTGCTGCTCACCAAGCTTTCGGACATGGAACTTTCTGTCCGTGCTCTGAATTGTCTTAAAGCAGCCGAGATTGAAACTTTTGCAGATCTGGTTTCTATTCCACGTCATGAACTCATGAAATTCCGTAATTTCGGGAAGAAATCGCTGACAGAAATAGATATGCTTATGGATCGTCTCGATCTCTCGTTTGGAATTGACGTTACCAAGTACAACATTGAAAAAAAAGTAAAAAAACATGAGACACAGAAGGACAATTAATCACTTGGGACGTAAAACCGGGCACAGGAAGGCTCTGTTGGCCAATATGGCATCGTCCCTGATACTGCATAAACGTATGGAGACCACCGAAGCAAAAGCAAAAGCGCTTCGCGTTTATGTGGAACCGTTGATTACCAAGTCAAAAGAAGATACAACCCATTCACGCCGTACGGTATTTGCTTACCTTAAAGACAAAGATGCCGTCAATGAATTGTTTCGCGTAGTGGCCCCGAAGATCGGTACCCGTCCCGGAGGTTATACACGTATCCTGAAAATAGGATTCCGTGCCGGTGATGCCGCCGATATGGCTATGATAGAATTGGTGGACTTCAACGAACTTGCACTGGCAGGATCTGCCAAGAAGGAAGTGAAAAAGACCACCCGCAGAAGCCGTGCCAAAGCTACAGCCAAAGCTCCCGTTACTGAAGCCCCGGCCGAAACGCCTGCTGCTGAATAATTCGGATTATCCGCATGATTATTCCCGGAATAAAATTTTTATTCCGGGAATAATTTTTTTATTCAAGGAAGACCTATCTTTGCCGGATGAATTTCACTATAGAAGCAAACGACCCCGAAAGTGCCGCGCGTGCAGGAACAGTAGAGACAGATCACGGCAGTATTCAGACGCCTATCTTTATGCCTGTTGGCACTTTGGCCACCGTGAAAGGATTATTACACAGGGATCTTTCCGAGGATGTTAAAGCTCAGATCATTCTGGCAAACACATATCATCTCTATTTAAGACCCGGGACCGAAATACTTAAGAAAGCCGGGGGTATTCATGCTTTTTGCGGATGGGAGGGGCCCGTCCTGACTGACAGCGGAGGCTATCAGGTTTTTTCTCTGGCTGCAAACCGGAAACTTTCGGCGGAAGGATGTACTTTCCGTTCCCATATAGACGGGTCGAGTCATTTTTTTTCTCCGGAAAACGTGGTAGACATACAACGAATTATCGGTGCAGATATTGTTATGGCCCTTGATGAATGCACTCCCGGTGATGCCCCTTATGAATATGCGAAGCAATCACTTGACCTTACCAGGCAATGGCTGGAAAGGGGAATGGAGCATTTTTGCCGGACAGAAGGGCTATATGGCTATTCACAGTCTTTTTTCCCTATTGTGCAGGGATGTGTATATCCCGAGCTCAGGGTAAGGGCGGCCGAGCATGCTTCGGGCCTTAATGCCCAGGGGTACGCTATAGGCGGACTTTCGGTGGGAGAGCCTACCGAAGTGATGTATCAAATGGTCGAAACGGTACACCCCATCCTTCCTAAAGATAAGCCACGTTACCTTATGGGTGTTGGGACCCCGGTAAATATTCTGGAAGGTATAGCAAGAGGCATTGATATGTTCGATTGCGTTATGCCTACACGAAATGGCCGGAACGGCATGCTATTCACATGGGAGGGTATTATTAATATAAAGAATCTGAAATGGGCCGATGATTTCTCTCCAATTGATCCGCAGGGAACTTCATTTGTCGATGCGGTTTATTCCAGAGCTTATTTGCGTCATTTATTTGTGGCCGGTGAGATGCTGGGAGCTCAGCTTGCCAGCATGCACAATCTGGCTTTTTATTTGCATTTGGTGAAAACGGCCAGAGAACATATTATTCAGGGTGATTTTTTATCATGGAAAGACCAGATAGTGAAGCGTTTGGCGGTGAGATTATAATAAGTTGAATAATGGCAAAAGTGCGTCGCCCATATAATTTTGGCATTACGATTCTGGACCGGTACATAATCCGGAAATTCCTGGGTACTTTCTTTTTTACCATTCTTATAATTATTGGGATTGTCATCATTTTTGACATAAGCGAGAAGATAGATGATTTTGTAGATAAAGAAGCACCACTGAAAGCGGTAGTATTCGATTATTATTTGAATTTCATCCCGTATTTCATGAATATGTTCTCGCCTCTGTTTGTGTTTATTTCTGTAATCTTTTTTACTTCCAAACTGGCTTCTCACAGTGAGATCATTGCCATGCTGAGCGGAGGGATCAGTTTTAGCCGCATAATGTATCCCTATATTCTTTCGGCACTGTTCATTGCTCTCCTGTCGCTGGCGCTTAACTGGTTTGTCATTCCTCCGGCCAACAAACAAAGACTTGCCTTTGAGGAACAGTACCTGAAAACCAGGACGGAATACAACCGTAATATTCATTACCAGATTGAGCCCGACACGTATGTTTATATGGAATCCTACAATACCTGGAACAATACAGCCATACGGTTCACTCTCGAGACATTCCGCGGGAACCAGCTGATCTCAAAATTATCTGCAGAAACGGCCAGATGGGACTCTCTGACCGGCCGATGGCAGTTGAATGAATATAATATTCGCCGCTTTTCAGACTCATCGGAAGTGGTGTCATGGGGAAGACAACTAGATACCCTTGTGGGTATTACCAGTGCGGACCTTACCCGGAGGAAAGAATCGGTGGAACAGTTCAATCTTCGTGAATTGAACCGGTTTATAGACGTGTTGAGATTAAGGGGTGATGCCAACATAAAATTCGCACTCATCCAGAAAAATTCCCGGCTGGCGATTCCTTTTTCGTCTTTCATACTCACCCTGATGGGAGTGGCTCTGTCTTCCCGTAAACGCAGGGGCGGAATAGGCCTGAATATTGGTATAGGGATTGCCCTGAGCTTTTCGTACATCTTATTCCTCAGATTTTCTGAAATGTTTGTACATGCCGATGCCCTTCCCCCGGCCATAGCCTTGTGGCTTCCGAATATTTTATATGCTTTTATTGCCTTCTTCCTTTACAAGGTGGCTCCAAAATAAAAAAAAAGAACCCAAACAGTAACAAAAAATGAGTAAAACAATTCTAGTAGTAGGTGCAGGAGGACAAATAGGGACCGAGTTGATCCCTCACCTACAAAAAACGTACGGAGACGACCGCATAATAGCGGCCGAGTTGCGCCCGGAGGTGTGCGACAAATTAACGCATATGGCCCGCACCGAATGCCTGAATGCGCTCGATAAAGAAGCCTATGCAGCATTGGTTGCCAAGTACAGACCCGACTGGATATTCAATCTTGTAGCGGTCCTTTCGGCAACCGGTGAAAAGAACCCTCAAGCTGCCTGGAGCATCAATATGGGCGCATTATTTAATTCCCTGGAATTGGGAAGGGAATTCCGGTGCGGAGTTTTTACACCCAGCTCAATAGGCGCATTTGGAAAAAATACGCCGGCCAACGGGACTCCTCAGGATACCGTAATGAGACCCAACACGATATATGGTATCTGTAAAGTGACCGGTGAACTTCTCTCGGACTACTATCATACTCATTTTGGAGTAGACACACGAAGCGTGAGATTTCCCGGAATTATTTCCTATAAAACATTACCCGGCGGAGGTACCACCGATTACGCCGTAGAAATATTTTATGCGGCCGTCAAAGGAGAACCCTATGTCTGCCCTCTGCCTCAGACGGCTTATATGGACATGATGTATATGCCCGATGCCCTTGAGGCCTGCACAAAACTTATTGAAGCCGATCCTGCCCGTCTGGAGCACAGGAACAGTTTCAATATCGCATCAATGAGTTTCAATCCTAACGAAATCTATGAGGCCATTCGTCGCCGTATAGCCGGTTTTCAGATGACTTACCGGGTTGACCCCGTAAAAGCGGCTATTGCCGACAGTTGGCCCAATTATATGGACGATTCCTGTGCCAGAAGGGAATGGGGCTGGCAACCTGAATGGGACCTCGATGCCATGGTCGATGACATGCTCCTGCATCTGCGGGAGAAAATTTTATTCCGGGAGTAACAAATTCATTCCAAGAACATTCCAATCATCGAGGCGGACATAAGGCCGGCGAGGGTGGCGCCCAACAGGGCACGGAATCCGTATTTTGCGAGTAGCGGTTTCTGGTTGGGTGCCATTCCGCCGATGCCTCCGATCTGTATGCCGACAGAGGCAAAATTGGCAAATCCGCATAATACGTAGGTGGCAATCACAACCGATTTGGTGTGCACAAACACACCGTTTTGTATCATTTCTGCCAGGCTGCTGTAGCCCACGAATTCTGTCATAATGAGTTTTTCTCCCAGTAAGCGTCCTACAAGGGCGAGGTCTTCCCCGTTTACTCCGGTAAGCCAGATAACAGGGGCGAATACGTAGGAAAGAATACATTGAAGGGACAACCTGTCGTAGGTTCCGTTCGTCCAGTTTGCGATAAGATCATTAAAATGAGTCCAGTCGCCTACTTTCCCAAAAATATAATTACATCCGGCAATAAGTGCATAAAAGACCAGTAACATGGCTCCAACATTGGCAGCCAGCTTGAGGCCGTCGGTGGTGCCGTTTGAAATGGCATCGAGGGTGTTTTTGCCCATCTTTTCCTTTGTAACCGATACAGTGTTGTCTATTTGTTCTGTCTGGGGTACTAATATCTTAGAAAGGGCTATGGCGCCGGGAGCAGCCATAACGGAGGCTGAGAGCAAGTGTTTTGCAAAAGCTACGGTCATCAACGGATCTCCCCCGCCGAGCATCCCAATGTAAGCGGCCAGTACGCCTCCTGCCATTGTGCTCATTCCTGCCGTCATAACAAGCATGATCTCGGATTTGGTCATCTTGGGCACATAGGCTTTAACAAGCAACGGGGCCTCGGTTTGTCCGAGGAAAATATTTCCTGCAGTAGAAAGGCTTTCTGCTCCTGAGAGGTTCATCAGTTTGGTGAATACCCAGGCCATGAGCCATACGACTTTCTGAATAACCCCCCAATAAAACAACAAAGATGTTAATGCTGAGAAAAAGATAATGGTGGGCAGGATCTGGAACGCAAAAACATATCCGATCTTATTCTGATCCAGCAACGGTCCAAAAAGAAAATCCGAACCGGCTTTTGTCCAGTCCAGTACCTTGACGAACATTTTGCCGAATATTTCAAAAACCGTTTGAACGGCCGGGACGGATAAGATACCCAAAGCAATGAGCAGCTGAAGTCCCAGGGCTATGCCAACCGTTCCCCATTTGATCTTTCTCTTGTTCGAACTGAATACCCAGGCAATGAACAGCAAGGCAATGATGCCGCTCAGCCCGCGGAGAATAGATTTAAAATTAAACACTATCTGACGTTCACTAAGTATCCCTGAATACGGATGCACAGCGGCCTGGTCCGGGGTGTTTTGTTCAACAATCTGGCTTGCAACGGGCTGTGTTATCGCAATGGAATCTTCCTGAGCCCGGAGGCTAATTACACTTAGTGTCAGGCACAGAGTTAGAAATAGGATTCGTTTCACTTAGATAAGTTTTTGAGTCAATGCACAAAGATAAACAAAATGCTAACTTTGTAATTATGGAATGGCAAACAAAAGTGGCAGCGGAATTCACAGTTGAGCGGTTTTCTTACCGCACACGTTTTCTTTTTGCCGGTTCGTGTTTTTCTGCCGAAATTTCCGCCAGAATGAGGGCCCTTGAATTCCTGGTTGCGCCCGATCCTTTTGGCGTTTTGTTCAATCCCGCCTCTATCTGCCAGGCTCTGGAACGTATGGAAACCCGGAAGCTTTTTCAGCCCGGCGATGTGGTGGCATTTCCCGCCGACGGATACGGTACTTATGCTCATCATTCCTCATTCTCCGGGCCTGATCCCCTTTCTTTCCTTGAAAGCGCTAACAGGGCCCTGACAAGTGCCTCTGAATTCTTTTCAACAGCCGATGTCATAATTATTACATTTGGAACGGCATGGGTTTTCACACTCGAAGGTCAGGTGGTAGCCAATTGCCATAAAATGCCCGCTGAATATTTTAAAAGGACCATGCTTAATCCAATGCAAATTGCCGATGCTTTCTCTCCGTTCTTAGAACGGTATCCCCGGAAACAGTGGATATTTACCGTCAGTCCCATACGCCATCTGGCCGATGGGGCACACGGCAACCAGGTGAGCAAAGCTTCGCTTCTTCTGGCCATAACCGAGCTGCAGCAACGTTTCCCGGCTGTTTCCTATTTCCCTTCCTATGAGATTCTGTTGGATGAACTACGGGATTACCGGTTTTATGCACCTGACCGTTGTCACCCTTCTCAGGAGACAATTGACTACATCTGGTTCCGTTTTCTGGATGCCTTTTTTGACGATAAGTCGATAGAGATAGCCGGCAAGATGGAGCGACTAGTAAAATCTCTTGCTCATAAACCACGTTTTCCGGGATCAGAAGAACACGCCAAATTTGTCTTAAATATTAAAAAACAACAAGATGAAATGCTTAAGGCTATTGGAATCTTGAGAAAATGATATTATATTTGTAGCAGTATGGAGTCAACATTCATTTAACCTAATATTTAATATCATGAACAAAGCAGATCTTATCGCCGCCATGGCCGCTGAATCGGGACTCTCAAAAGTTGATTCAAAAAAAGCGTTGGATGCCTTTCTGGGCGCTACCGCAAAAGCTCTTAAAGCTGGAAACAGGGTTACCTTAGTAGGTTTTGGCTCATTTGTTGTTGGGCAGAGAGGTGCAAGGACAGGGAGAAATCCTCGTACAGGGGCTTCCATTAAGATTAAAGCAAAAAAAGTTGTGAAATTCCGCCCCAGTATTGAACTTTAACAGAAAGACCATCGTCAGCCTGGCGAGGAGTCGGAAAGATTAAGGAGGACCCTGGGTTCTCCTTATTTAGTTATTATTTATGGTAAAATGAAGTTTGTTTCCATTGTTTCTTTTCTTTTTTTGAGCCTTTCTGTATCTGCTCAAAATTTATATCATCTGTCGGGAAAAGTCCTCGATGGCGTAACCGGCGAACCATTGCAGGGTGCTGTTGTCCGTATAATGGACAATGGTAATACCTGGACGCTGGCCAACGACAGGGGTGTTTTTCAGTTGGTTCTGCCAGGGGGAGATCATTTGATTGAAGTGTCGTATATAGGATATAAGCCGGATCAATTTCAAATGAAGGCGGAGGAAGACTTCGAAACTGTCTTTTTTCTTACGCCTCTGTCATATACACTGCAGAGTGTGACCGTTTTTGCTGAAAGCCCCGAAATGCGCTTAAGAAAGCCCGAGATGAGCGTTGAACGAATTGACGCCCGTATGGTGCAAAGGGTTCCCACTTTATTCGGCGAAGTAGACCTGATAAAGGTAATCCAGATGCTACCCGGTGTGCAGGCTGCTTCTGAAGGCAGCAGCGGGTTTATTGTTCGTGGCGGTAGTCCCGACCAGAACATGATACTCTTTGACAATGCCACCTTGTATAATGTTTCGCATATGCTTGGCTTTTTCTCGATCTTCAACAACGATGCCGTTGGAAATATGACCCTCTATAAGGGTGATATTCCGGCCCGTTTCGGCGGGCGTTTATCCTCTCTGCTCGATGTGGAACCCGCCGACGGATCGCCCGGTTTTGCGGTTAACGGGGGAGTGGGCCTGATATCAAGTAAATTATCTGTTCAGGGCAGGATTGGCACAGACAACCTTACTTATCTGGTGGCTGGCAGGAGAACGTATGCAGACCTCTTCCTCCCTCTGGCCAAACAAGAAGTGGTCAGAGATGCCACCATTCATTTTTATGATCTGAACGGCCGGCTCAGGTGGAAAGTTAACGACAACAATTACATTAACCTGACGCTGTACAACGGGATGGACCGGTTTGCCATTTCTAAAATGGGTGTTACATTTGGCAATAGCATGGCCGCTCTTAACTGGAATCATACTATATCACCCAGGCTTTATCTAAAAACGCATGCCACTTATACCTATTATGCCTATGATTTCGCCGGCAGTACAGAGCAGCTTGATTTAAACTGGGTTTCCAACATTAAGGATGCAGGAATGAGGGTCGATTTTTCTTTCATTCCCGACAAACTGAATCAGGTAGATTTTGGATTTACCTCAAATTTTCAATGGTTTGTTCCCGGTACGGCTATTGGATCTGCAGCACTAAAAAGCGGAGCAACAGTGGAACAGGATATTTCTATGTCTCCGCGGCAAAGCCTGGTGAATGTGTTGTATTTTTCCAACGAACATAAATTATTCAACCAGGTATTGCAGTTGAGGTACGGTCTTCGCTTTACAAGGTTTGACAATGTAGGGCCGACAATTTTGTACGAAGTGGATGAGAACTATGAGCTGATTAATGAAGAGGGTGTCGAGATTCCGCGCGGCAAATTCTTCTATCATCAATACGGCTGGGAACCTCGGTTGGGTTTGTCTGTTTTGGTTTCTCCCGATATCTCCTTAAAACTGGCGTATGCCAGGACTCTGCAGTATGTTCATCTGTTGTCTTTCTCCTCGGCGGGTTCTCCTCTTGAAATCTGGATTCCGTCGAGTCCTTCGGTCAAACCGCAATCTTCACAACAGTTCTCCACCGGAGTTTTTAGTAATTTATTTGACGGACAATGGGAGTTCTCAGCGGAACTGTTTTATAAATACCTGGACAATGTGCTTGATTTTAAAGAACATCCCAATTTGCTACTCTATGACAAAATTGAAACAGAGCTCCGCTTTGGCACGGGCAGAAGTTATGGAGCCGAATTTCTGATCAGGAAGAACGGCGGTCGTTATTACGGATGGATAAGCTATACCTATTCCCGGGCTTTCCGTACAGTCCCCGGTGTAAACGACGGGAAATCTTACCGGGCTCCCTCGGACCGGCCTCATAACATCAGTTTGGTGGCTTCGTATGATCTGTCTAAACGGATACAGGTTTCCATGAACTGGATTTATTCCACAGGACAGCCCCTTACCCTTGCAGAAGGTCGCTACTGGTTTTTTAATGAACTCATACCTGTTTATACTGCACGCAATTCTTACCGTATGCCCGATTATCACCGGATGGATCTCTCGGTACTTATCCAGCTGGGGAAACCCGGACGGAAGTGGCAGAATTCATTGAATATCTCGGTTTATAACCTGTACGGACGAAAAAATCCCTGGGCTGTTAATTACCGGATGAAAACGACCGGAGAACAATACCTGGAAATGACTTATCTTTTTGGTATCGTTCCTTCTGTGTCATGGAATTTTAGTTTTTAACGTATGAAAGCAACACGAATAATTAATTATACAACAGTTCTTCTGATAATCCTGCTTTCCGGATCCTGTACGGATGTTTTGGACCTTCAGAGTGATAGTATGGAACCACGCCTGGTGATTACAGGCACCCTTTCTACCGTGCCCGGATACCAGGTAATAGAAATATCGGCAACTGTTCCGTATTTCGGGCAGGAGCTTCCCTCTAACATAGATGCTGACCGTGTGTGTATTAACGGACAGGAACTTGCTCATGACGCTCCGGGCATCTATGCACTGGGCGATCAATTTGCCGCAGTAGAAGGTGAAACCTATAAGCTGGAGGTCTGGATAGATTTTGACAAAGACGGCGTTCAGGAATATTACTCGGCTTCCACAACGGTTCCCGTTTTGCATAAACTCGAAACGCTATTACTCGAATCGGTTCTCCCGTCTTCAGTTAAAGATATTCCTTTTGTTTTGATCCTGGGTTTTCAGGACACCACTGGTCCCGATTATTACGGAGCCAGTCTCTCAATTAATGATGTTGTGTACAGTAACCGGATTCTCCGCTATTATGTGCATACACTCAACTCTTATTCTCAGGATGGGAAATACGTATATTTCCCCGTATCTGACTGGATTATTACCGATGCACTTACCTGGGATAACGGTCAAACCTTTGATTTGTATGTGGGCGATACTCTGACAGTAGAATTACAGACCCTGAGCAAGGAGTATTACGAGTACCTGCTTGAAGCCAAGACAGAGAAAAGCCAGCAATTCCCTTTATTTTCGGGCCCCCGGGGTAATGTCAGCGGGAATATTAGCGGAGGCGCACTGGGATTGTTCGGCTCTTATGCGGCCAGCCGGAAAACGGTCATTTTACCGGAATGTCCGGGATTGCCGGTAAGGTAAAATATACCAGCAATGGTCCGTGTGAAAACGACAATACAAGCCTGTCGGAGATACATTCGTTCAAAGTGGCTTTCCACATCTGATCGAAAATCACTTCTTCAACAGGATATTTGACTCCTGCTGCCCGCAGGCGGAGGCCGGGGCGAGTTGCAAAGAACGAAACGGGTTCTCCCGGCCTGCAGTTAAGCGTTGCACAGGAAAATTTTTCATCATTGGGTTCTGTCCGAGGCAAGGCGTGAAAGATCCCATTATCTGTTACCATGCAGACTTCATCCAGCATTTGAGCATAGGTCCCCAATAAGGATATATTGCCCAGTGTATGGTCTTCTCTTTTCCCGGTGCCTCCGAGAATAGTCAGGCGACGTATGCCTTTGGAAAGACAGAAGCAGACCGCTTTCGTAAGGTCGTTCGTTTCCTGGCAGCGATCGCACACCAGACGGGAAGCATACTTTTTCTTCAGATGAAGAGGTATGGAATCCATGTCGCCGACAATCCATGTGGGCTCACGGTCTTTAAGGGAGACAACAGCTCCGTCGGTACAAACAAGTACCTCCGCTTTATGGAGTAAACCCGCCGGATAGGGATGAACGGGATATGCTCCGTTGGCCAGGATGACTGTTTTTTCCATATTTTTAAATAAAACGGGCGTTCCCGGGATCGCGGAATCCGGCAAGGAAAGAAGCGATATCCAGTTTTTTTCTGCCGGGAGCGCGAACTTCGTTTAAATGTATGTATCCGTCACTGCAGGCCACCTTGAATATTTTTTTCCCGTCCGTTACAATTTCTCCGGGAGGGAGAATGTGCCGGTCGTGTTCAGCGCGGGCATCGTATATTTTTATTTCGGTAACTGAATTGTCTTTTTGGAGCATGCCAAAGGCACACGGAACGGGACTAAGGCCCCTGATCAGATTAACGATCTGAGTTGCTTCCCTGTTCCAGTGTATCAGGCATGTTTCTCTATAAATCTTTGGTGCCGGATTTAATTTTTCTGCCAGAGTGTCTGGCTGGGAAATTCCTTTGAGCGTGCCAGCCCATAATCCGTCAATGGTACGTGCGACCAGCGGACCCCCCATTTCCATAAGTCGGTCGTGTAGTGAACCGGCATTATCGGCGGGAACAATACGGGTCTTATCCTGTAGCAGAATTAATCCGGTATCTATTTGTTTATCAATTAAAAATGTGGTAATGCCCGTCTCATGTTCACCGTTAATAAGCACATGGTTCAGTGGAGCGGCACCCCGGTAGTCGGGCAAAAGGGAAGCATGCAGGTTAAAACATCCCAGCTTCGGCATTTCCCAGACAACGGAAGGAAGCATACGGAAGGCGACAACAACAAAAATATCGGCGTGCCATGCGGCAAGTTGTTCCAGGAATATGGGATCTTTTAGCAAAGCAGGTTGCAGCAGGGGAAGCCCGGCCTTAAGCGCCACTTCTTTGACGGCAGACGGCTGAAACGAAAGACCCCTTCCCGAAGGCTTATCGGGAACGGTCACCACGCCCCGGATATCGTATCCCTTTTCTATAAGATACGTAAGAATCCCGGCGGCAAATCCGGGCGTTCCCATAAAGACTATGCTAGGCTTTGATATTGTTTTTTCCATGGCGTTTGGGGAGCCTGTCCCTGATCTTCTTTACGAGTATAAGGTACGCATCTTTATTGAAAAGAGTGGAATCCGTTGTGGCTTTCCATGTGAGAAAAACGCCCATTGGCAGGAGTATCAGAGCAGATATGAGCGTGCCCGTAGCGGCCGATACGGCACCGTCTGTAGCCAGTTTTTTACCCGAAATGTCTATTACGTAGTAAATGACAAAAAAGAACATGGAAACGATTACAGGGGTACCCAGCCCTCCTTTTCGGATTATGGCTCCCAGGGGCGCGCCAATAAAAAAGAATATAAAACAGGCAAAGGCTACCGTAAATTTTCGGTACCATTCAATCTTGGTTCTGCGTAAAGGTAAATGGAGTTGTATGTCTTCTATGATATAAGAATCCACCTGGTTTGCCATCTGGTCTATTTTCCCTGTTGTACGGCTCAGCAGATCTGCCATCTGACCGGGTTCATCATGGTGAGGTAATTCGTCCAGGGGAAATTCTGCGGTAAAAGAGTGATGCTGCGAGGTGTCCAGCTGGTAAGCATATGACATACCTCCCGAGATGAGCAGCCGGGCCAGAAACTGTGCCCGAGACGCTGAGTAGAGCGAATCGAGGGAATCCCTTCTGTGAGACAGGCTGGTAAGATTCTGGGCCATAACATCGCTGCTGAAACGGTCTCCGTCCCTTCGCTGGAATGCATAATTATTCAGTTCAATGATAATTTCCTGTTTCTCGAATTGAATACGCTGAATGGGGAACGTAGTGTCTGAAACGGTTTTTCTTTCGCCTTCTTCGTATGTCTCTCCGCTGAAAAGAGTAAATACCACATTTTTTTTATCTTCTGTTAGTCGCAGAGCGCCTGAGTCGGCCAGGGTGATGCTGTTGTTGCCTCTTCTCGCGCTATGATTATAAACCATAACGTTATACAACATATCCGACTCCTGGTCTCGCCGGCCCACTCTCAGGGTATAGTTTTCTATACCGTTATAGAAGATGCCTGTTGGGATCCGGATTTCGTCTTTTGTCCTGGATATGTCGTCACGGAGGGCAAAAATATTTTTATATGCCAACGGCATAAGATTGTTGGATGCAAAAAAAGCACCGACAGATAGAAAAAATGAAAGAATTATGAGCGGGCGCATGATGCGTTGCAGCGGTATACCGGCTGCTTTCATGGCCAGCAATTCATTATTCTCACCCAGGTTTCCCATGGTCATAATGGAGGCCAGCAGGGTAGCCAGGGGTAATGCCATGGGGATAACCGTACAGGTTCCCCAGAAAAGAAATTCAAGGATCACCGTAAGACCCAGACCCTTTCCCACCAGTTCATCTATATAGACCCACAGAAATTGCATCACCAGTACAAAGAGAACAATGAAAATGGTGAGGAAAAGAGGTCCAATAAAAGAACGGACAAGAAAACGATCAAATATTTTCACCGGCAGGGATTTTTATATGTTTTTTACGGCTTGTGTCATTTCGTCCATAGCGGCCTGCAGTCCGTCCGGATCCTTTCCGCCGGCAGTGGCAAAGAAGTTCTGACCTCCTCCGCCTCCCTGTATATGTCTGGCAGCCTGGCGGATTATTGTACCGGCATTCATGCCCGCATCTGCCAGATCCTGGGAGATCATGAGTGTGAGGTTGGGTTTGCCGTTGGCTTCATAGGCAGCTGCAAAAACAGTATGATCGTATCCTTCGTTTCTGAACATGAATGCCAGGTCTTTTACCATCTCGGGAAGAAATGTACCTCTGAGTGATACAAATTGAATGCCGTTCAGGTCTTTTCTTTTCTCCCACAATGAAGTCTTTAGGGTAACGGCGCGTTCACGCATGTTTTGTTCCATTTCTTTGCTTAGGGCTTCGTTTTCCCGCAGCAGTCTCTGCAGCGAGGCGACCAGGTCCGGGTGATCGTTTAAAAGAGCCCGGGCGTTCTGCAGGGTGTCTTCCATGATTTCTATCCGCTCTTCCACGGCTTTCCCGGTAATAGCCTCTATCCTGCGCACTCCGGCTGCGATGGCTCCTTCGCTCACAATCTTGAAATACCCGATATTCCCGGTGGCAGAAGTATGTGTCCCTCCGCACAGTTCAACCGAATCGCCAAATTTTACCACACGGACTTTGTCTCCGTATTTTTCGCCAAAAAGAGCCATTGCGCCCATCTTATGCGCTTCTTCAATGGGCGTGTCAATAAGGGTGTCCTGTCGTATATTCTTCCTGATAAGCTCATTTACCAATCTTTCCGTCTGACGGAGCATCTGAGGTTCAACTTTTTCGAAGTGGGAAAAGTCAAAACGAAGTCCGTCCGCCGAAACATGAGAGCCCTTTTGTTCAATGTGGTTTCCCAATAACTGTCTGAGTGCGTAATGCAGCAGATGGGTGGCTGTATGGTTGTTCGCAATTGCCTGGCGGCGTTCTGCGTCTACCTGTGCATGGAACTCAGTCTCGGGATTGGCAGGAATCTCCCCGGCAATATGCAGAATAAGGTTGTTTTCCTTAATGGTGTTTGTGATGACAATCTTTTCTTCCTGGGTATTTTCGAGTATTCCCGTATCGCCGGTCTGGCCTCCGCTCTCGGCGTAAAAGGGCGTCTGATCCAAAACGATCTGATAGTATTCCCTGGTTTTGGTTTTTACTTTACGGTAACGCATGATCCGGGCATAGGCTTCTGTGGTTTCGTAACCCAGGAAAACAGGTTGAATGAAAGGCCTGAGTTCCACCCAGTCTCCTTCTTTGGTTTTGGTAGCCTGTCTGGCACGTTCCTTTTGAGCCGACAATTCTTCGTCGAATTCGGCCGTATTCACGGAAAGGCCTTTTTCCCTGGCCATCAGAATGGTCAGGTCCAGAGGGAACCCGTACGTGTCGTAAAGAAGAAATGCGTCTTTGCCGCTGAATTCCTTAAGGGTTTTGTCTTTTGTGAAATATTCAAACAGAGTGATTCCTTTCTCAAGAGCCCTGAGGAACGCTTCTTCTTCCTGGCGGATTACATTTTCAATCAGTTGCTTCTGTTGTCCGAGTTCCGGGAATGCCTGACCCATCTCTTCTATAAGAGCGGGAACCAGCCGGCAAAGGAATGGTTTGTCAAACCCCAGGAACGTATATCCGTAACGCACTGCCCTGCGAAGGATCCTGCGGATAACGTATCCGGCTTTTACATTCGAAGGGAGTTGTCCGTCGGCAATAGAGAAACAGATAGCCCTCAGGTGGTCGGCTATCACGCGCATGGCTACGTCTGCATTCTTGTCCTGCCCGTATGTATGACCTCCAATTTTTTCAATGGCGCAGATCAGGTTCTGGAAGACATCAGTGTCGTAATTGCTGTATTTACCCTGTACGGCCATGCAGAGCCGTTCCAATCCCATTCCGGTGTCGACGTGCTTTTGAGGCAGCTGCTCGAGCGATCCGTCGGCTTTCCGGTTATATTGAATAAATACCAGGTTCCAGATCTCAACTACCAGCGGATGACCTTGATTTACCAGTGAAGCTCCGGGTACTGTTGCACGGTCTCCGGGGGAGCGCAGATCGACGTGTATCTCGCTACAGGGACCGCACGGACCGGTATCGCCCATTTCCCAAAAATTATCTTTTTTATTTCCGGGAATAATATGATCATCGGGAAGGACCTCCTGCCAATAGGATCGTGCCTCGTCATCGGGCGCAACTCCATCCTCAGCAGAACCTTCAAAAACGCTGGCATACAAACGGTCTGCATCGAGCTTAAACCCGTCACGCAACAGCTCCCACGCCCAGGCAATAGCCTCTTTCTTGAAATAATCCCCGAAACTCCAGTTACCAAGCATCTCGAACATGGTGTGGTGGTAAGTGTCGTGTCCCACTTCTTCAAGATCGTTATGTTTGCCGCTCACCCGAAGACATTTTTGAGTATCTGCCACCCGGCTGTATGCCGCCGGTTCGTTCCCCAGAAACCAGTCTTTGAACTGATTCATTCCCGCGTTGGTGAACATAAGCGTGGGGTCGTTCTTTACCACCATAGGGGAGGACGGCACAATGGCATGTCCTTTCTTTTCAAAGAAGTTCAAAAAGGTCTGTCGTATTTCCTTCGAGGTCATATTCTAAATATTAAGGCGCAAATATACCGTTTTTTGTAAATTTTTTTATCTTTGCGTGTTGATAAAACAGTTAATAACTGTAAATGGCTCCCAAAAGGAAATACAAATATAACCCGCAAACGCTGGCTTATGAACTTCATAAACCAACGCTTCGCTATTATCTGGTGCGCGCACTTGTTCTGCTTCCCGTAAGCCTGGTAGTGGCTTTCCTGTATTATCTTATCTATACGGAATGTTTCCAGCTTAAAACTCCCCGGGCTGCACGCCTGGAACGCGAGTATACCGAGGCTCGCTCCAACCTGGAATTATTGAACAAACAAATTGCCCAATCGGAAAGAAGACTGGAAAATCTGCAGGTCAGGGATAATAATATCTACCGCAATATTTTTGGTATGGAGCAGATACCGCAGGAGATACGGGATGCCGGTTTTGGCGGGGCAGACCGTTACAGTTACCTGAATTATTCCGATAATTCGGATTTACTGAAAAATACGGCACTTGAATTTGATAAAATATTCAAAAAGACTTATATACAATCACGTTCTTTTGATGACGTCGAACGAATAGCAGGTCAGATGGGAGAAGTGGCTATGTGCATCCCTTCCATCCTTCCCTTACCTGAGGATACTAAAAATTTCAGGTGGTCTGGAGCATTCGGATACAGGAAAGATCCCGTATACGGAGATATTCGTATGCATGAGGGTGTTGATCTTACTGGTGCGCCCAATTCTCCTGTCTATGCTACGGGAGACGGACGCGTAGAAGCCATAAAATATGAATATAACGGTTACGGCCGCTACATAATTCTGGATCACGGATTCGGATACAAAACCCGTTATGCGCATCTGAATCAGGCACTTGTTTATGAAGGCCAGGTGGTGAAACGCGGGGAACGGATAGGGCTTCTAGGGTCTACCGGCAAGTCTACCGGCTATCATTTGCATTATGAAGTCATTTATATGGGCCGCCCTGTTAATCCGTATAATTATTTCAACAATAACATTGCAACGGACGATTACTACGCTGTGATCTCAGGCGGTCGCCATTAATTCCGGAACAATGAGCCGTTATCAATTCAACGAAGAGCGGTTGGAATTCACCAGGACGCGTGCGACAATAAAAGGATTGCTGCGTAAAGCTTTATGGTTCTTTCTGGGCAGTCTTGGCTTGGCAGTGGTTTATTATCTGCTTTTTGGAATGTTTATTCTTTCTCCCGCCGAACGGAATATGGTCAGGGAAACTGAACTGATGAATTCCGAGTATGAGCGTCTGAGCAAGGAGATGAACGATCTGGATAAAGTGCTGGGAGAGCTGGAAACCAGAGATAAAAGTATTTACGGAACGGTAATGCATTCGGCGCCGGTAGATCTGTCGGAGTCCGAGACGGATATTTCTCATTACAGAAATCTTTTGAACACTATGTCGTTTGGACTGGCCGTTCACACCGATTCCATCCTGAGCGGACTGGAACAAAAAGCCGCGACGGTTACACGTGCCCTGTATCTTGCCGGCAATACAGTCTACGATAATAAAGACCATCTGAAGTATATTCCCGCCCGGTTCCCACTCCGTAGTCCTTCAATGGAAGCTATTGGGGCAACAATAGGCCAAAGGGTACATCCGTTTTATAAAATTCCTATGGAACATAATGGAATGGATTTTTTGGTGGGATTCGGTACGGATGTTGTTGCTACAGCGGACGGGTATGTGTCCAAAGTGTCCAGGTCGCCACGTGGGCAGGGAAATGTGGTTGAAATAGTGCACGGAGAAAGCGGTTTTTCCACTCTGTATGCTCACCTGAGCGAATTATTTGTGCGTCAGGGGCAGCAGGTTACCCGGGGTATGGTTATTGCACGAGTGGGATCTTCCGGTATGTCCTTTATGCCTCACCTTCATTATGAGGTGCATCAAGACAGTTTGGTAAGGGATCCGGTTCACTATTTTTTTATGGATGTCATGCCCAAAGAATACCGTCAGATCATGCTGACGGCCTATAATACAGGTCAATCTTTAGATTAAAAGTTATGGATAAGATGTACTACACAATAGGAGAGGTGGCCGAAATACTTGGCGAGAACACCTCGTTGGTCAGGTTCTGGTCCACAACGTTCAGCGATTTTATCAAACCTGCCAGGAACAAAAAGGGGAACCGTTTGTTTACCGCAGACGATCTAGCAAACTTTAAGATAATCCACCATTTGGTCAAGGAACGCGGCATGACGCTGGAAGGAGCCGGAAAACGCATGCGCGATAACAAGGAAGGCGAAGATAAAACGGTGGATATCATTGCATCGCTCAACAATATAAAAAAACAGCTGCTGGAAATTAAGGAGATGATCTGATGATGACGGCACTGGATGTCATATCGGCCATGGAGGAATGGGCTCCCGGCACATTACAGGAGGAATGGGATAATTCGGGGCTTTGTATTGGCCGTCCCGATACCCCGGTCAGCGGGGTTCTCATATGCCTGGACTGTACTGAGGCCATTATTGATGAAGCCCTTGAAGCCGGTGCCAATATGATTATTTCCCATCATCCCCTTATTTTCAAAGGAATTAAACAGCTTTGCGATGTCACTCCCACAGAACGTACCATAGCGGCTGCATTACGCAACCATATGGTGATTTACAGCGTGCACACGAATGCAGATAAGGTTATGGACGGGGTCAGCGGAGCTATGGCGGAAGCCCTCGGGCTTCAGAATCTGTCTATTCTGGCCGGTGAAGGTGAAACGCACCGGGGCGTACCCTGCGGAATGGGTCTGGTGGGTGATACGCAACAGGAAGTGAATACCGTACATTTTTTTGAATGGATAAAAAGTGTTTTTTCTATTTCACATTTTAAAGGTTCGGAACCATTCATCTCCTCTGTACGGAGGGTGGCTGTGTGCGGGGGCAGCGGAGGTTCGCTTATTTCCCGTGCGCTGGAAAGCGGAGCCCAGGTTTATATTAGCGGCGATTTTTCCTATCATCAGTATTTTGATGTAGAACCACATATGATGCTCATAGATATAGGTCATTATGAATCTGAAGTGGGTGTGTTGACATATTTTAACAATGTGCTTAGAAAAAAATTCCCTACCTTTGCCGTCCGCATTGCCCACAAAAACACAAATCCCATCCGAATATATTAAAAATCAAATAATTATTATGGCAAAGAAAACGACAAAAACCGCAGCAACAGAAGCCGGATCATTTACCGCATTACAAAAAGCGGATTTGGAAGGCGGTTTGTCAATGGAAGAAAAGCTCCGTCTTCTTTATCACTTGCAGGCGACTGATTCCCAGATAGACAGAATTCATCTTCTGAGAGGAGAACTTCCTCTTGAAGTACAGGATCTGGAAGACGATATAAAAGGACTGGGAACCAGGATAGAAAATTTCCAGAGGGAGATACGCGATATTGAAAAAGATATTGCTTTTCGCAGGATTGATGCCGATAACTCCCGTACCATGGTTGCGAAGTATGAGGCCCAGCAGACAAATGTAAAAAACAGTCGTGAGTTTGATTCCATATCTAAAGAGATTGAGAACCAGAAACTCGATGCCGAACTGGCAGAAAAATACATTCGTGAATTTTCATTGCTTTTAAAAGACAGGAAAGATTCATTGGAAAGCACAAAAGAACGGCTGGAAGAGCGTAAGAAAGACCTTGAAATGAAGAAGAAAGAACTGGATAATATTGTTCTGGAGACTTCAAAGGAAGAAGAGGAGCTGCTAAAGAAAGTGGATCAGATCCAAAGCCAGATAGATGCCCGCATTCTTTCTGCTTACCACAAGGTAAGAAGCAATGCCCGCAACGGATTGGCTGTTGTTACCGTCAAACGCGATGCCTGCGGCGGCTGTTTTAACAAAATTCCTCCTCAGCGTCAACTGGATATCCAGATGAGCAAAAAAATCATTGTTTGTGAATATTGTGGCAGAATTTTGGTAGATTCGGCATTTGAAGAATAAACCCACCATACGGGAACAATTTTTTGCCCATGTAGGGCAAACCTCCCCCTCTCCATTAGGTATTGAAATACAGAAAGCGGAGGGGGTGTTTCTTCTTTCTCCCGGCGGGAAACAATATGTAGACCTGATCTCGGGCGTTTCTGTGAGTAACGTAGGCCACGCCAGACCTGAAGTCATCCGTGCCATTAAGGAGCAGGCCGATGCCTATACCCATCTGATGGTATACGGAGAAATAATTCAGCGTCCCCAGGTGCAACTGGCTTCTCTTCTGGCCGAAAATCTGCCCGGAGGGATGTCTTCTGTATATTTTGTGAATTCCGGTTCCGAGGCCAATGAAGCAGCATTGAAACTGGCTAAACGCGTGACAGGCCGGGGTCATATTGCCTGTTTCAGCAATGCCTATCACGGCAGTACGCACGGAGCGCTCAGTATAATGGGGAACGAAGACTTCAGACAGGCTTTCCGGCCTCTTTTACCCGGTATCACTGCGCTGGAATTTAATAGTTTTAAGGACCTGAATAAGATTGACGGTACTTTCGCCTGTGTAATCGCCGAGCCTTTGCAGGCAGAAGCAGGAGTGATAACACCTGCCCCGGGATTTCTTCCGGCGCTAAGAAAACGGTGTACAGATACGGGAACTTTGCTTATATTTGACGAGGTTCAAACCGGATTCGGACGCCTGGGCACCTTGTTTGCCATGGAAAAATATGGTGTGGTGCCGGATATTGTCACACTGGCCAAGGCTCTGGGAGGCGGAATGCCACTCGGAGCCCTTGCCTGTAACCCTGAGTTGATGAATGCATGGCAAAACAATCCGGTGTTGGGACATATTACCACGTTTGGGGGACATCCGGTCTGTTGTGCCGCCGGGTTAGCTTCTTTGAAAGTATTGTTGCAGGAACCGTGGATAGAACAGGCCGGAGAGAAGGCATCTTATGTGCGGCAGGTGATAGGGGCACATCCCCGGGTGAAAGAGATCAGGGGCGAAGGTCTTTTGCTGGCTGTTGAGCTGGGCTCTGCCGATTCGTTGCAGCAGATGATAAGCCTGCTGCTGGAAGAAGGGGTTCTTTCCGACTGGTTTCTATATTGTGACACGGCTTTCAGAATATCACCCCCGTTATGCATTAGTATGCAGGAACTGGAATATACCTGCCGGAAGGTGCTCAATGCGCTTGACAGGTTGAAATAAAAAGGAGTTTATATGGCAAAACGTGTAGCCTATAATCAGAATTCAAAGGCTAAAGACAATGCCCAGGTAGAAATGGTCGGCCTGGATATAGGTAAAGTGCCTCCACAGGCCCTCGATATGGAGGAAGCTGTTTTGGGAGCGCTGCTGCTGGAACCGAATGCTTCTCTTGATATTGTGGGGACGGTAAAGCCGGAATTCTTTTATAAAGAAAGCAATCGTAAAATATTTGCCGCCATCATGGCTCTTGTTTCGCGGCACGATCCTGTGGACTTATACACGGTAGCCGAAGAGCTGAAAAAAGAAGACGAACTGGATAATGTAGGAGGTCCTTATTATCTGAGTCAGCTTACTATGAGAGTCGCCGCCGCCTCTCACCTTGAATATCATGCCAAGGTGTTGACTCAAAAATTTATACAGCGCGAATTGATTTCCACCTCTTACGGCATTCTGCGCGATGCTTTTGACGACACCATTCCGGCCGATGAACTGTTGAATGCTTCGCAACAAAAACTTTTCGATCTCGGGGAGATGAACCTGAGGCGGGATACAAGGCCCGTGCACAGTATCCTTGGGGAAGTTCTGGACGAGTTGGCCGACGTGCAGTCGCGCGAGGACGGTCTGAGCGGACTTCCATCCGGTTTTACTTCTCTGGACCGGAAAACCCTCGGCTGGCAGAAAGCAGACCTTATAGTTATTGCGGCTCGTCCTTCCATGGGAAAAACAGCCTTTGTTCTCACAATGGCACGTAATATGACAGTAACACACCATATACCGGTTGCCTTTTTCTCACTTGAAATGCCCGATGCCCAGCTGGTAAAACGATTGTTGGTAAGCGAAACCGGCTTGTCTTCTGAAAAAATCCGGGGAGGAAAGAAGTTAAAAAGTTTTGAATGGGAACAGCTGAACCAGCGTATCATTAACCTGACCAAGGCTCCTCTGTATATTGACGATACCCCGTCTCTTTCCATTTTTGAATTTCGTGCCAAGGCCAGGAGACTCGTTTCCGGTAAAGGAGTCAAACTGATTATAATAGACTATATGCAGCTTATGTCCGGTCCCCCTGAACTCAGGGGCATGCGCGAGCAGGAAGTGGCTGCCATTTCGCGTTCACTCAAAGCTATTGCCAAAGAGCTGAATGTTCCCATTATTGCTTTATCACAAATGAACCGCTCGGCCGAAACCCGCGGTGGAAGCCGTCGTCCGCAGTTAAGTGACTTGCGCGAATCGGGCGCTATTGAGCAGGACGCCGATATCGTTATATTCCTTTTCCGCCCGGAATATTACGGTATTAAGGAAGATGAAAATGGGCGCTCCCTGGAAGGGATTGCAGAAGTGATCCTTGCCAAGCACCGGAACGGCGCCGTGGGTGATTTCCAGATGCAGTTCCGCAGCGAGGAGATCCGTTTCCTGGATATCAACGAAGGAGGCGAACCCGAGTTCTCTCAGGATGAATCAACCACCTATTCATCACGTATGAATGACATGAACGAATTGAACGATAATTTCAATGCTTTCTAAAATAAAGGTTATTTTTCTGATCTCTCTTTTGTATCCGGGGATCTGCACCGCGCAGGATGATCCTAAGCAGTGTCTGGATGTCAGGAATATTTCTCCATCTGAACTTCCTTTTCACGCCGGAGAAAAACTGACCATTGTGGCCAGCTACAAATGGGGTGTTGTCAATACCGATGTTGGGACTATTACCCTCAGTCTGTCCGACGGAATAAACGGATCGCAGCCGCAGTTCACCGCACGGGCCCGTATCCAGACAGCCAGATTCTTTAATACCTTCTTTAAAGTAGATGACTATTACGAAAGTCGGTTTAGTAAAATAAATATAAGGCCTTACTATTTCATGCGTGACATTCACGAAGGAAAATACAGCATACAGAATTACTATAACTACCGGCCCGATTATACAATTGAAGCAAAGATAGTACGAAAAGACGGATCGGTTCAGGACACTTTACTTCCCGGCCGTATTTGTACTTTTGATTTCATGTCTCTTGTCTATTTTCTCCGCACGATGGATTTTTCTTCTATGAAGCCCGGCGATATATATCCCATATCTTTTGCCATTGACGAGGAAATCTTTGAGCTATATCTCAGGTACGAAGGAAAATCAGAAATAAAGATCCCCGGTGCGGGGACGTTCAGATGTCTTAAATTTGCAGCCCAGACTGTTGCAGGAGTTGTGTTTGACGGCAAGGAAGATATGTTGTTCTGGTTAAGCGACGACCGCAACCGTATTCCTTTATATCTTGAATCGCCCGTGGTTATTGGGCGTGTTACCGGGCGTCTGGGCACTTACGAAAATCTTCGTTTTCCTTTGACCAGCAAAATTAAATAGTACATGGGCAGTCATTCGGAGATCAGACACAGAGGCATTATTACCTGTATTGACCCTTTGAAGGCCGATATTATCAGCGAATCTGCCTGTGCCGGATGCCATGCAAAAGGCTTCTGTTCAATGAGCGAAAAAAAGCGTAAGGAAATTACCCGGCTTAAAAAACCGTCGGGATGGGATCCTTATGTAGGACAGGAAGTATATATTGTTATGCGTACCCGTATGGGATTCAGGGCTGTATGGCTGGCGATGGTTGTTCCCTGCCTGCTTTTGGGACTTGTCACAGGTCTTTGCGTCTGGCTGGGTGCCCCCGAATGGCTAACGGGAATTCTGGTAATAACGGGGATAACAATCTATTATTTTGTTCTATATTTGTTTAAAGATAGCATCCATAATGACTTCTATTTTACTTTACACAATATTGACCCTTAGTCTTTTAGGCGCAATATTGGCTGTAGTGCTTTATTTCGTAGCTCAAAGATTTAAAGTTACTGAAGACCCCCGGATTGATCAGGTTGTGGCTGTTTTGCCCGGTGCCAATTGCGGTGCCTGCGGATCTGCCGGTTGCCGTAATTTCGCGGAATTATGTGTTAACTCAGAAACACTGGAGAAGTGCTTTTGCCCTGTCGGAGGGAACGCCGTTATGCAACAGGTGGCGATCGTTCTGGGCAAGCAGGCGTCTGAGCAGGCGCCCATGGTGGCTGTGCTTCGATGCGGCGGATCCTGTGACAAGCGTACGCGCGTAAACATCTATGACGGCAGCAAAAGCTGTAAAGTTATGGATAGCGTGTACGGCAGTGACACAGGTTGTTCGTATGGCTGTCTGGGTCTGGGCGATTGTGTAGTTGCCTGTGCATTTGATGCTATAAAAATGGATCCGGTGACCGGTCTTCCGGGCATTAATGAAGAAAAATGCACTTCTTGCGGAGCCTGTGTAAAAGCGTGTCCAAAAAATATTTTGGAGTTACGGCCCAAAGGACCCAAGAACAGACGTGTCTACGTGGCCTGTGCCAGCAGGGACAAGGGCGCTGATACCCGCAAAGTATGTTCTGCCGGCTGTATTGGGTGTAAATTATGTGTTAAGGCATGTCCTTTCGAAGCCATTGCCGTTACGGATAATCTGGCATATATTGACTTCAACAAGTGCCGTTTGTGCCGTAAATGCGTTGAGGTGTGTCCCGTCCACTGTATTCTGGAGGTCAATTTCCCATTAAAAAAAGAATCTATACAAAATGAGTAGAACGTTTTCCGTAGGGGGGATCCATCCCGATGACAGCAAATTTTCCATGAACCAGGCTGTTGAGGAATTCCCTATCCCCAAGCGGGTCTTTATTTCAATGAACCAGCATCTGGGAGCTCCTGCCAAACCTATTGTGACTAAAGGAGATACTGTAAAGGTGGGTCAGACAATAGCAGAACCGGGGGGATTTATTTCTGCCTGGGTGCATTCATCCGTTAGCGGCACCGTGGCGGACGTGGCCCTTTATCCCGATTTTCTCGGGAAGAAAGTCCTAACCGTGGTTATTGATGTTACGGGAGATGAGTGGCTGCCCGGGATTGACCGCAGTCCCGATATTAAAAATGAGATAACGGTGTCTCCTGCCGAAACAATAACAAAAATTGCCGCTGCCGGCGTTGTTGGATTGGGTGGTGCTGCGTTTCCCACCCATGTAAAACTTTCCCCTCCTCCGGGGTCAAAAGCCGAATACCTTATTCTCAACGGCACGGAATGTGAGCCTTATCTCACCTCGGATTACCGGCTGATGATTGAGCACGGACAGGAGGTTCTTATTGGAGGAGAACTTATGCGCAGGGCACTGGGTGACGTGCGGGGTATTATTGGTATTGAAGATAATAAGCCTAAAGCCATCCGCTATATGCAACAATTGGTGGAAAATTACCTGGGTTGGACGGTTGTACCACTGAAGAGACGTTACCCGCAGGGAGGTGAAAAACAGCTGATAGATGCTGTGCTGAAACGCAGGGTGCCTTCTTTCGCCCTCCCAATTAGTACGGGTGCTGTCGTGCAGAACGTAGGAACCGCTTTTGCAGTATATGAAGCGGTCCAGAAAAATAAACCCCTGATATCAAATATTCTGACGGTCACTTCTCAGGATCCGACAATCCAGAAAAATTACCGGTTTAGGGTTGGGACCCCTGTTCAGGAATTCTTGATTGCCTCGGGTGCTATGGATCACGAGGGAAAACTTATCCCGGCTTTTACCAAAATTGTAAACGGCGGTCCGATGATGGGCAAACCGGTATCCGAGCCCGCAGGACCGGTAATGAAAAGTACCTCGGCGCTCCTGCTTCTTACAGATAAACAGGCTCGCAGAAAGGAAGAACAAAATTGTATTCGCTGCGGAAAATGCGCACAGGCCTGTCCCATGGGGCTGGAGCCGTACCTGCTTTACCGGTTGGCTATGGCTTCACGGGTAGAGGAAATGGATGAAAACAGAATCTTTGATTGCATTGAATGCGGGTGCTGTCTTTATTCCTGTCCGGCTTATATTCCGTTGCTGGACCAGTTGAGGATCGCAAAGAACGCATCGTTGAAGAATAAACGTAAATAACTTATGGATCAATTACTTATTTCTCCTGCTCCACATCTTCACAGTAAGGATTCCACCAGGCGACTGATGCGTGATGTGATCATAGCCCTTATTCCTTCGGTCCTGGTGAGTATTTCTTTTGCCGGATTGGAGGCGCTCCTGGTATTGTCTGTATCTGTTGCCACCTGTGTGTCTGTTGAATTCTTGATTACACGTTTTCTCATGCGCCGGAAAACTACGCTGGGGGATCTCTCGGCCGTGGTGACGGGCGTGATCCTTGCACTTAACCTGCCGGCTTCCTCTCCGTGGTGGATGGTGCTGATTGGGGCTGTTATCGCAATTGGTGTGGCAAAAATGACATTTGGCGGGCTGGGCCATAATTTGTTTAACCCGGCTCTTGTGGGACGTGTTTTTCTGCTGATTTCATTTCCCGTACAAATGACAAACTGGACTGTGAAGAACGGTTTTTTCAGTTTCGGTTATAAAACGGCCGATGCCGTATCGGGCGCGACACCATTAGGTATAATAAAAGAAGGACTGGCCAGTGGCATGACAATGGAACAGATAAGTGAATTGCACGATTTTTCTTATCTTGAAATGTTGTTTGGCAAGATAGGGGGATCGCTGGGCGAGGCTTCGGCCCTGGCAATTCTGGCCGGGTTGGTTTACCTGTTGGCAAGAAAGGTTATACGTCCGCATATTCCGGTTTCCGTGATTTTGTCTGCTTTTATCTTCTCCGGTGTGCTCTGGCTGACCGATCCGCTGCATTATGCAGATCCGGTACTTCAATTGCTTTCCGGCGGATTGCTTTTTGGTGCTGTTTTTATGGCTACCGATTATGTTACATCGCCCATGTCTGCCGCAGGAATGGTTATATATGGCGTGGGAATTGGCGTGATCACAATTCTTATCAGGGTTTTTGGTTCGTATCCGGAAGGGGTCTCCTTTGCGATTTTGTTTATGAATGCCATTGTTCCGCTTTTAAATACGTATTTCAAGCCTAAAGCATATAAAAAGGAGGTGAGCCGTGGCTAAAGAATCAAATTTCAAAAATATGCTTCTTACCCTGCTGCTAATTTGCTTTGGAGGATCTGCCGTAATGGGCGGAGCATACCTGCTGACTTTCGAGCCCATTGCAGCCGCGCAGCAGGCAAAGGTGAACAATGCCATTGCTCAGGTGTTGCCGTCCTTCGATAACAGGCCGGCCGAAGAATCTTATGAATGGGAGGTAAGCGGGAAAAAGGTAACAATCTATCCGGCCACAGCGGAAGGACAATATGTGGGTTCGGCGGTAGAGGCTGTGTCTTCCAAAGGATTCGGCGGTCCTGTAAAAGTAATGGTCGGATTCCTGCCTGACGGGACCATCTTCAGAACGGCCATCATTTCACATTCCGAGACACCCGGTCTCGGCGATAAGCTCGATCCGCGCAAAAGTTCTTTCAGCACCCAGTTCGAAGGTAAAAACCCAGCCACTTTCTCTTTGTCTGTGAGGAAGGACGGCGGCGATGTGGATGCCATTACCGCGGCGACTATTAGTTCGCGTGCATTCTGTGATGTGCTGGATATTGCCTATACAGCCTTTATGGATGCAAAGGAAAAAGGAGGGAACCATGAATAAAATAAAACTTATCCTGAAGGGTATAATTAAAGAAAACCCCACGTTCGTTCTGGTTCTGGGAATGTGTCCCACTCTGGGAACTACCACTTCTGCCATGAATGGTATGGGCATGGGGCTGGCCACTACCTTTGTGCTGATGCTTTCCAATATGGTAATATCGTCCATGGCACGCATGATCCCTGAAAAAGTCCGTATCCCTGCATATGTTGTGGTCATTGCCGTATTTGTGACTGTTGTGCAGCTGGTGATGCAGGCTTACGTGCCTGCGTTGTACGAAACGCTGGGCCTTTTCATTCCGCTTATTGTGGTAAACTGCATTGTGCTGGGCAGGGCTGAGGCTTATGCCAGCAAAAATTCCGTTTTTGATTCATTCCTTGACGGGCTGGGAATCGGATTGGGATTTACCCTTTCTCTGACTGTGCTTGGGGCCGTGCGTGAATTATTGGGCTCGGGATCTTTCTTTGGGCATAAAATCATAGCCGGTGACGGGATGCTGATCTTTATTCTGGCACCCGGTGCTTTCATTGCACTGGGCTACCTTATGGTACTGTTCAATAAATTCAAATCAAAAAAGGCATAGCATATGGAATACGTAATCATTATCATTTCTGCCGTTTTTGTTAACAATATTGTTTTAACACAATTCCTGGGGATATGTCCCTTTTTGGGTGTTTCCAATAAAGTGTCCACTGCCATGGGAATGGGCGCCGCCGTTGTCTTTGTTATGACATTGGCCACGCTTATGACCTATCTTGCACAACAATACCTTCTGGTGCCGCTCCATATTGAATTTATGCAGACGGTTACCTTTATTCTTGTTATTGCCGCTTTGGTTCAAATGGTAGAGATCATTCTGAAGAAGATTTCTCCCGCCCTTTATCAGGCCCTGGGTATTTTTCTTCCGCTCATCACAACCAACTGTGCTGTTTTGGGGGTTGCTATTTTAGTGGTTACCAAAGAATTTACTTTTGGAGGAACGCCGGCAATGCTTAACCTGCCTCAGGCCGTTGTGTATACTGCCTCAATGGCCGTGGGTTTTGCCGTGGCTCTGATTATTTTTGCCGGCATGAGGGAGCAGATGGATCTTCAGGGCGTTCCCAAGCCCTTCAGGGGCGTTCCTATCGCGTTGATCACAGCCGGCATCCTTGCTATGGCTTTTATGGGATTTTCAGGGATTGTGTAATTTTATTGCGGGAGAAAAAAGCATATGGAAAGAATAGATTATCTTAACACTATTGAAGAGCTCGAGGAGTTTGTTGCTACTGAGGAAGGAAAGCGCGAACAGAGGGCCTGGTATAAGCTGGGCGGGTTGTATCGTAGCGCGGAACGATGGGGCGATGCATTGAATGCCTATGCCAAATGTATGGAGTTCGGAGTCCATACGGCGGCCAAAGAAGCCTCGGACGCCATAAGGCGCATTCTCGACTGCCGGTTTACAGACTGGATGAATCCCTGAATACTATTGATTCAACAGTGTAGTTAAGCCATAATCCATAAGAGTGGCCGCATCACGGTAACGAAGTACCGAGGTGGGAGCTTTCATTACTACGGCTATGACCCGTTTTCCGCCCAATTGTGCCGTTGCGGTAATACATAATCCGGCTGCATTGGTATACCCGGTTTTAAATCCGTCACATCCATTATAGGCATAGGATTTTCCAGGCAATAGTCCGTTGGTGGCGGAGTAGTTCACTCCCCTGAAATTCAGACCGGTCATGGAAGTATAGGTGAGAATCACGGGGAATCGCCGTATAAAATCCCTTGTCAGAAGCGCCATGGATTTGGGAGAAACGGAATTCCCGTCTGACAGCCCCGATGCATCGGTATAATGAGCCGTTAATTGTAAAGAATCTGCGTAATGATTCATAATTCCTGCAAAATCGGATTCCGTTCCGCCGGAAAGAAATTCTCCCAGTGCAACGGCGCAGGCATTGCCCGATACCACACACAGGGCGGCGATGAGCTCATCTATGGAGTATGTTTCCGTTTCGTTGAGCGGTACGTTTGATTCTCCGGGGTTAACGGAACGCATGGCAGCGTATTCGCTGACGGGTATCTTTGTGTTGAGTGTAAGGAATCCTTTATCAATGCGGTCAAAAACGATATACATGGTCATCACCTTGGTCATGCTGGCCGGTACCATGGGATAGGATGAACTCATTCCATAGAGTTCCGTGCCCGTTTCGAAATCGATAACTGTTGCGCCCTGGCAACTTAACGAAAGCGATACGGTTCCCGGTTTTGGGGTAATGATTGGAACTTGCTGTTTTTCACAGGCTATGAGGCCGAAAAGCAGCAGCAAAAGAGGTATTCGGTATATGACGCTTCTCACTAAACGATACGCATTGATTATTCAGTCTGTACGGGTAGCAGGCTTATTATACGGATATCTTTTACCGGACGGTCTGCAGCTCCCGTCGGGGTCGCGGCAATCTTGTCAATAATCTCGACTCCCCGGATCACTTCCCCGAAAACAGTGTAACTGCCATCGAGTTGGCGGCAGGTTTCTTCATTCTGAACAATATAGAACTGGGAGCCCGATGAAGCTTTCTGGGGATTTACGTTATCACCTGTGCGTGCAGCGGCAATGGCCCCTTTTTTATGCTTAAGAGTGGCCACAAATTCGGCAGGCACGGTGTAGCCGGGTCCACCAGATCCAAGACGTACATTGGGCTCCGCACCACGGGATTGGGGGTCGCCGCACTGGATCATAAAGCCTTTGATCACCCTGTGGAAAAGAATGTTATCATAATAACGTTCCGAGGCGAGTTTCACAAAGTTATCCCGGTGTTGGGGCGTGTCTTTGTATAGTTTGATCACCATGGTGCCTTCTGAGGTTTTCAATTCAAAAACAGGCTCCTCGGGAAGAGATGCCGGATCGAATGCCAGGGCGGGTGTTTGGGCCTCTGGAACAGCCGGCTGGCCGGACTCATCGGATACTTTGGATTTCCGGTTGTTTTGGCATGATCCGAAAATAATAGCGCTCATAAAAAAAAGGATAAGAATTTTGTGTTTCATATAACAATAGATTTTGAATACTATCTGTTTTGCAAAGGAGCACAAAGTTACGGTTTTTTATTTTATGTACCTTTGCAGATATGAAGGTAAAAATTGTAAATCATTCACCATACCCTCTTCCGTCTTATGCTACCCTGTTATCGGCCGGAATGGATATGCGGGCGAATGTAGACTCGGAATTGATTATCAAACCCCTTGAGAGGGTTCTTGTTCCCACGGGGATATCCATCGCATTGCCTCCGGGCTATGAGGCCCAGATACGTCCCCGCAGCGGAATGGCCAGTAAAAAGGGCATTGGAGTATTGAACAGTCCGGGCACCATAGATGCCGATTACCGCGGGGAGGTGAAAATTATTCTTGTAAATATGTCCGGTGAACCGGTTACTATTGAACCGGGAGAACGGATAGCCCAGATGATCGTGGCTGCGTTTACCAGGGTAGAATGGGAAGAGGCAGAGGTGCTGGATGCCACCGAAAGAGGTACAGGCGGTTTCGGGTCCACAGGCAGTCAGGATCTCCCGGGCCGTGTTAGTGAGTAGGATTTTGCGGAAAAAAGAAAAATCGGAACCGAAGCTCCTGCCGCCAGCATGAAAACCACACTGCAGGTAATGATTCCATTATAGAACATACTCATCATATATTCACTTCTCAGGGCCAGATCGGACAGGTTATTCAGGAAGCTCAGCAGGGAGAATACCGTTCTGTATGCATACATTCCCGGGATCATGGGCAAAAGAGCCGGAATAAAAAGAACAGTATTAGGACATTTCTGTTTACCACCCAGGTAAAGACTGCCCAGCCCAATCACAAGCGAACCGAAAAAAGACGAGGTGGCAATATCGAGCTGAACGTATTTCATCAGGCAAAACCGGATGGCATGTCCTATAGCCGAAAGCAGAGCAATGGAAGGCAATGCCCGCAGAGGGGGGCGGGAGATAACACCAAATCCGATAGCGGCAATTGCCGCAAAGAACCCGTCGCTTAATATGTCTATCCAATCCATTGTATATAATCTCTAAAAAGGAGGATTGTAAAAGACAGGCCTACCGAAAGGCAAAGTATAAGCAGCAGGGCATTTGTGAGCCTGGAAAATCCCGTAAGCGTGTGTCCCTCCACGATATCTATTATTCCGTTCAGGAGCGGAACCCCGGGGATAAGGAACAAAATACTGGTACCAATGGCCACCTCGGCATTGACAGCATCGAGAAGCAGGGTGGCCGAGGCAATAAGCGAGGCAGCGAATGCAGAAGCGATATTGGTAATGTAAGCATTCACCTTTCTGTGGAGCATTTCCTGTTTCAGAATTATCCCGGCAAAAGTAGCTGCGAAGACCATTACCATGGCTATCCAGTTTCCGCCGAACAATTTACAAAAAGAAGCATTCCCCAGGCTTATAAGAATTCTTACCAGCCATTTATTTATTGCCGGTCTGGCAATAAGACGGGCGTATTTTTCTTTTACCTCGGAAAGGGTAAGATGATTGTCAAAGGCTTCCCAGCTCAGCGCACTGAGATCTGAATTGATCTCAAAATTGACAGGAAGCTGCGGCACGTTTATGGTTTCACTGTAATCCAGACGACCGCTTTTATCTTTTATTGTCAGGATGATTGAGGTCTGAAAAAGGGTAAGTTCTGCCTTAACTTCCAGCGCCTCTGCCAGTCTGACGGAATTACGGGTTACCCTGGAGGTGTGCACCCCCGATCCCATTAGAAGAGTTGCATATTCGCAAATAAAATCGGCGGTCTCTTTTAGTTCTTCGTAAGATTTCATTTGAGGAGTACAAATTCGGATACAAAGGAAGTAATTTTTGCTAACTTCGTACTATGTACTCGTTATTTCAGAAACATCCAACGGTTTGTACCGATACAAGAAAAATAGAAAAAGGGTGTTTGTTTTTTGCCCTTAAGGGGGATACTTTTGACGCAAACGATTTTGCATTAGAAGCACTTGAAAAAGGAGCCGCTTATTCGGTGGTAGACAGGCAGGGACTTGTGCATCCGCAGTTCGTGAATGTTCCGGACGTTCTTAAGGCCCTTCAGGAACTGGCATTTTTACACCGGTGTTCCATGAAAATTCCCGTTATCGGACTCACAGGCTCTAACGGAAAAACCACAACAAAGGAACTGATTTATGCCGTTTTGGCTGCGAAATACCGGGTTACGGCCACGCAGGGTAATCTTAATAACCATATTGGCGTGCCGTTGAGCATTCTTCAAATGACCCGGGAAACCCAGATAGGTCTTTTTGAAATGGGGGCAAGCCATCCGGGTGAAATAGAAGAGCTGACGGCTATTGTAAGACCGGTTGCCGGCCTGATCACTAATATTGGTAAAGCGCATCTTGAGGGGTTCGGAAACCTGGAAGGAGTGATGGCCTGTAAAGGGGCTCTTTATGATTTTCTTCTGACACATAAAGGCCATGTAGTATATAATCAAGACGATCCCGTTCTCGTAGGAATGCTCCGCGCACGCAATGCTCCCCAGGATCTGTTGTATCCGTATGGTGCAAAGACCCAAAAGGTGAAAACCGGGACGGAGAAGGGTGCCCTTTTCCTGAAGATTGATGGTTATCCCGGAATTCAAACCCAGCTTATAGGCAGTTTAAATGTGAATAATGTACTTGCTGCGCTGGCCTTTGGAGAGATGTTTGGTGTGGAAAGGGAAAAAGCGGCTGCCGCTATTGCTGCCTACAAGCCAAGCAATAACCGGTCACAATGGATGGAAACGCCTTATAATGCACTTGTGGTGGATGCGTACAACGCGAATCCCGCCAGTATGGCCGCTTCGCTGGATGATTTCAAAAAACTCGGAGCAACTAATAAATGCCTGATTCTTGGTGATATGAGAGAATTAGGTGATGTCAGTCTGCAGGAACACCTTAAAATTGTTGAATATGTCCGGGACATGCCTGTACAACAGATTTTCTGGGTTGGACCCTGGTTTACAAAAGCAGCTGAGCAAATGAGAGCCCCCGGACTGTGCTTCCCCAATGTGGAAGCATTGATAGGGCACCTTAAAAAGCATCCGCTCAGGCATACAACTACGCTGATAAAAGGATCTAACGGGATTCGTCTGACAAAGATTATTTCCAGCGAAGTGTGCTGAATACCGGCCGTCTGAAAGAAAGGAAAAATCTAAAGACAATGCTTCCTTTGTAAATACCGCGAGGCATTTTGTGCTGATCGTGCGAGGGGACCCGGGTCAGTTGCCTGTATCCTTTCAAGAAGGCCCTGTGAGCCTTGAAAACCGATATTGAGAACGAGCTTTTTCCCTGAATGAAATAAGCTACGGCCGTCATGTAGTCCAGAAAAAATCGCAGTATGAAAAGCGGCACCAGTTTACGATTGGGAAGATTTTTATAAAGCATGTACAGGTTGTTCCTGTAGTTGAGAAAAAGTTTTCTTGGAGAATTGTTCGGGAGGGTGCCTCCGCCCACGTGAAGGATCGCTGATTCCGGTATCACCCATACCTGGGAGCCGGCCCATTGGACACGCCAGCAAAAATCGATTTCTTCCATATGGGCAAAGAACGCATTGTCCAGTCCGCCTAACCGGTGAAATAGCTCTGACCTGACCATCATACAGGTCCCGCTTGCCCAGAATACAGGTATTGGATTATTGTATTGTCCTTTATCTTCCTCAATATGAGAGAGAATCCTCCCGCGGCAAAAAGGGAATCCGTACCGGTCTATAAATCCCCCGCAAGCGCCGGCATATTCAAAATGAGATGGTTTTGTCCAGGAAAGGATTCTGGGCATACAAACTCCAATTTCCGGGTGATTGTCCATGGCCCGGACAAGAGGCGGGAGCCATCCTTCCAGAACCTCAACATCTGAATTCAGTAACACATAATATGGTGCTTCAATCTGGCCGAGTGCCCGGTTGTACCCGCCGGTATAACCGTTGTTCTCCGGAAATACTATCAGCCGCAGACCAGGGAAATGGTGGTGCAGGTATTCAACAGATCCGTCTGTAGATCCGTTATCGGCTACAATAATCTGTGCGTATTCTTCAGGTGTTCTGTTAATCAGGAGCTGGAGAAACCGTTCCAGAAAATGTTTACCGTTCCAGTTAAGGATCACTATGGCAACCTTAGGCAACATAAAACAAATGTAAGTGTTTTTCTTATATTCGCGACATGATACGAAGGATAGAATTGCTTGCCCCTGCAAAGAACAAGGAATGTGCCATAGCTGCCGTCAATCACGGTGCAGATGCCGTTTATATGGGGGCTTCGCGTTACGGAGCCAGGGCAGCTGCGGGCAACTTGCCCGAAGATATAGCATGTGTTATCAGATACGCTCACCTGTACGACGTAAAGGTCTTTATAACGCTTAATACACTTTTGAAAGACAGTGAATTAGAAGATGCGGTGCGCTTGTCACATACATTATACCAAATGGGTGCCGATGCACTCATTATTCAGGATATACGCCTTATGTATCTGCGCCGCGAGGGAATAATGCCTCCGATTCCACTGCATGCCAGTACACAGATGGATAATTCGTCCCCGGAACAGGTACTGCAAAGGGAAAGGGACGGCTTTGAAAGAGTAGTCTTGGCCAGAGAACTTAATATTGAGGAAATGAGTGAAATAAGAGAACAGACATCCGTCTCTTTAGAATCATTTGTGCACGGCGCCCTTTGTGTTAGTTACAGTGGTCGCTGCTATATAAGCCAGGCAGATTGCGGACGCAGTGCCAACAGAGGAGAGTGTGCCCAATATTGCCGTCTGCCTTACGATCTGGAAGATTCACAAGGCCGGACGCTCATGCGTGATCGTCACTTACTCTCACTTAAAGATATGGACCGTTCCTCTTACCTGAAAGAGATGATTGATGCCGGGATAGATTCGTTTAAGATAGAAGGGCGGCTCAAAGACGTGGATTATGTAAAGAATATAACGGCGTATTACCGTCAGAAACTCGACCGGATTACGGGCAATAAGTCTTCGTCCGGCTCGTGTACCTTCTTTTTTATTCCAAATCCCGAAAAGACATTTCATCGTGACAAAACAGACTACCTGACGGTACACGGTCATATGGACAAGCCGGTTGCCCAGTGGTATACACCAAAGTCAACCGGAGAGTATATCGGCCGGATTGGCCGGATTTATCCGGACGGTTTTGAGATTGTTCCTGCGGACCGCTTAAAAAAAGAAGGAGGGCTCCATAACGGGGACGGTCTCTGTTATATTTCACCCGATGGCACTTTCGAAGGGTTTCGCGTGGATATTGCAAAGGGAATGAGGGTCTTTAAACAAGGAAAGATATGGCAGCCGGGGACGGAGCTTTTCCGGAACCTCGATTATGCTTTTGAGCAACAATTGAAGGGAAAAACCGCCGGGAGAAACCTCCGGCTTGATATTACCCTTGAAGCACTGGATAACGGAAAGGGGTTGCATCTTGTTTTGAACCGCGAAGCTCATGAGGGAGAAGTGCCTGTCCGGGCGGAAGTTACGGTACAGATTCCTTTGCAGCCTGCAAAAGATCTTATTCAGGTCAGACATACGTTAACAGATACTTTATCTAAGCTGGGAGGGACCTGTTACCGTGCCGGGAACATCCGGTTCATCCCCGATGATTTTCCCTGGTTTACCCCGGTTTCTGCTATTGCCGGCCTGCGCAGGTCGGCCGTGAGCCTGCTGGAAGATAAGGTATACGAAAGGTATGTGCGTCCGGTGATCGATGCCGGCAGGCTGATCTCATTAATAGATCCGGACAAATATCCGGGCATGTTATCGGCCGATTCTCTGCCTGCGGAGGGAACCCCGCTGATGACCTGCAAATATTGTATAAAATATGAACTTGGTGCCTGTCCCCGGAAGAACGGCTCAAAGACAGTTCTTTTACAGGAACCTCTGTATCTTAAAACCCGCAATAAACGGTTTCGTCTTTATTTTGATTGTAAATCCTGCCGGATGCTGGTGGGAATAGACAATTCAAGCAATCTGGAAAGGCCCCAGGCAAGCAGAAAGTAAACGACGGAAATAACGATAAGAGGGAAAAAGGCATCGAAAGTGCGGCTTCTGATGATATCCCCTGCTTTTGTCAGGTCCTGAACGGCAATGTATCCGACAATGGATGTGAGTTTGACCAATGCAATGAATTCTCCTTTGTACACGGGGAATACGTGACGTAGAGCCTGAGGCAGCACAATATTCATGAATGTCTGCACTTTGCTGAAACCAAGCGCGATACCCGCTTCTGTCTGTCCTTTGGGAACCGAACCGATGGAAGCGCGAAACATCTCCGAGGTATAAGCTCCGAATATCATGGAAAAAGTGATTACAGATACAGCGATCCCGCTCAGAGAGCTGGAAGAGAATACCACGTAAAACATTAACATAAGCATCACAACCTGCGGAATACCCCGGAAGAGTCCAATATAAAAACCGGCAAACCCTTTCATCAGGGGATTTTTACTCATTCGCATGAAACATATGAGTCCGCCGGCCAGCGTTCCTGCCAGTGCGGAACTCACAGCAATAAGCAGAGTCAGCAGAAGACCCTTCCATAATAACAAGTATCTTTTATCGAAAATAATATTACGGAAGAAACTTTCTTTTATTTTTTTTAAAAATCCGGGACCTTCAATCGCCGTATCATTTGTAAAGGAGAGATCCCGTGATACGATCATGGAAGAATACGTTTTCAGGTACGTATCGGAAAAAGAATAATTTTTACTACGCTCTTCGGTCCGCATAATGTAATTAGCCATCATATCGAGTTTCCCGGCAGACATGGAAGCCAGCATACCTCCGAAGTCGGAGATGACAAACTCGGGCTTTTTCCCGATATAGGCGGCAAAACGACGGGATAATTCAATGTCGAATCCGGCAGGCGTTCCCTCCTGGTAAAAAGAAAACGGCACGTCCATACATGTTGTGCCAATACGCAGTACACCTGCCCCTTCGCCGGCCTCGGGAATATCCGGCATGGTTCCGTCTGTCCTTTCAAGCCAGCGCTCAGTCATTTGCCGGTGTATTCCGTTTGAGCTGATCTCTTTGAGGAATTCATTGAATTGATCCTTCAGTACGGTTTCATTGAGCCTGAATCCGACAGATACTTCAGTTTGAGCGGTATATTCATCCAGATAGGCAATGTCTGAAGATTCTTCCATCATGTACATACAAACGGGTTGTGCAAGGAAAAGTGCGTGACAGCCCCCCGATCGTAACAGGCTCAGCAGATCGGGCGTATTGGTCAGGGGAATGATCTGTGCTTTAGGAAAATGTTTTCTAAGGTACAATTCCTGCCAGGTGGCAATAAGTACTCCAATCTTTTTATCCGCATCATTAAGATTTTCTACTGAGAGCGCAGAAGCCTGATCGTTCAAAATATAAATACCCGATTTGGATACGTAATAAGGAACGGAAAACTTAACCTGGTTGGCCCGTTCCTCCGTTATGGTAATACAACTGGCCAGCAGATCCACTTTTTTGGCCGCAAGTGAAGCTATAAGCGAAGCAAACGGCAGATTCCTGTATTCAGGCCGCAGTCCGTTGCGGGCACAAAACATATTTACGATATCGATATCCAGCCCGCAGTTGATCTGATCGCGCAGAAAAGTAAAAGGCACGATCATGGCTGCGGTGCCAACAACAAGAATCCTGGCGTTTCGTTCAAATTCTACCGGTTCGGCAGGGGCAGCGTCTCCCTGTTCCAGCCATTTATCAGAAATTTGGCGGAGCGTGCCGTCTTCTCTTATCTCTTTCAGGAAAACATTGAAACGGGTTAAAAGTGAGTCATCTGCAAAAGCAAACCCTACACTGTCTTCAAAGAGGTCAGGGAGGAGCAGTTGAATTGAATTGTCCTGTTTTATGACTTCCCCTGCCGTTTCGTAAGTCAGGACGGCGCCCTCACACTGGCCGGCTTTCAGGGAGACGAGAAGATCAGGTACATTATCCAGCAAAAGCACTTCGGTTTCCGGATGAGTAAGTTTGATGTATTCATCCTGAACGGAACCCAGCATAGTAACAAGGCGGCGGGACCATATATTGTCCTGCGTCAGCCGGTCTGTATTATTTGTACAGGATAAGGAGGCCAGGAGGAACAACACGGGCACAAAGGGAAAATGACGTTTCATACTTCAAATTTATAAGAAAATACGATATCTTTGCACTATGGCAAAAGAAGGTGTAATTCTTGTTGTTGATGACAACAAAGGTATATTAACAGCAGTATCCATGTTGCTTGCCAGGTATTTTGCCAAAGTACTTACCATTTCCTCTCCCAATCAAATCCATAATGCATTACGTGAAAATCAGGTTGACGTAGTGTTGCTCGACATGAATTTTACCTCGGGGATTAACTCGGGAAATGAAGGTATATACTGGCTTGCCCGGATCAAAGAAACGGACCCGACCATTCAGGTGGTCCTTTTTACCGCATATGGAGATATTGATCTGGCCGTGAAAGGTATTAAAGAGGGAGCAGCCGATTTTGTAGTAAAACCCTGGGACAACGACAAGCTTGTGGCATCTGTACAGAATGCCTATAACCTTAGGAAAACCCGCAAGGAGATGCGGCAGCTGAAGGAGATTAAAAGAGAACTTGTGGACGCTGGCCAGAGGATGTTCTGGGGTCAGTCGGCGGTTATGAAAAAGCTGGAAGACGCCGTGAACAAGGTTGCCGGAACCGACGCGACCATACTGATCACCGGGCAGAACGGCACAGGCAAAGAGCTGTTGGCCATGGAAATCCACCGCAGAAGTTTAAGAAGCCAGGAGATTATGGTGCCTGTGGACATGGGAGCCATAACCGAAACGTTGTTTGAAAGCGAGTTATTCGGTCATGTCAAAGGGGCTTTTACCGACGCCAAAGCAGATCGCGCAGGAAAATTTGAGGTGGCCCACAAAGGTACTTTGTTCCTGGATGAGATAGGCAATTTGCCCCTGCATCTGCAATCGAAGTTACTGACCGTATTGCAGACATACCAGGTAGTCAGGGTGGGTGGCAATATGCCCGTCAGAACGGATTTTCGCCTGGTCTGTGCCACTAACCGGGACCTGAATGAAATGGTCAGACAGGGTACGTTCAGGGAAGATTTACTATATCGTATAAACACCATTCATCTTGAGTTGCCTCCCCTGTGTGAACGTAAAGAAGATATTGTTCCCCTGGCGGAGAGGTTCCTTGAAAAGTATGCCGCCAGGTATCACAAAGGAAATATGCATCTTTCACCGGCGGCTGTTTCGTGTCTGAAAGAGTACTCCTGGCCCGGGAATATACGTGAATTGCAGCATACCATTGAAAAAGCCGTTATCATGGCAGAATCGGATGAACCCGATATGCCTGTGCTCGGGGCGGGAAATGCCCGGCCTGTCCCCTCTTCGACGCAGCAGACACTGGAACAGATGGAGTGTGAGTTGATCCGGCAAGCCCTTGAAATTCACAGGGGAAACATGTCTGCAGTGGCGGGACAGCTGGGGATTACCCGTCAGACATTATATAACAAGCTCAGAAAATACGGCCTGTAATGCCTCGTGCTTATGAAACGCGGTGAAACGACCTCTTTTATAATTACTGTAATTCTGCTTGCGGTTGTATCCGGCGTATTTACCTGGCTGCTCTTTATCGGACAGTACGTATTTGTTTTCCTGGCCGGTTTTGTTCTGATTATGCTGTTTTCTTTTGCTTTCAAACTCTTTCTGAGTGCCCGCAGGAAAACAGCTTTTATGTTCAATGCACTGGAAAATAATGATTTTACTTTCCGTTTCAGGGAAGATTTTAGAAATAATTCAGATCGAATGCTTAATGCCTCTTTGAACCGGATAAAGGATATTCTGGGAAAGGCAAAAATTGACGCCATTGAACGCGAAAAGTATTACGAGCTTATAATGAACTGCGTGGACACCGCTATTATTGTGCTCGACGAGAGAGGTATGGTTTACCAGACAAACAATCATGCATTGCATTTACTGGGGTTATCCACATTTACACATGTAGACCAGTTAAGAGTAATTGACCGAGAACTGGTTGTCGCATTCCGCGACGCGCAACCCGGTTCCCGTTTTCAGCAATCTTTTACCAATGAACGGGGGACCGTAACTCTTGTGATATCCGTCTCTTCTTTTGTTGCCGGAGACCGTACACTGCGTATTATTGCTGCCAACGACATCAACTCTTCCCTGGATGAAAAAGAAATTGAGTCCTGGAGCAGGCTCATACGTGTTCTTACGCATGAGATTATGAACTCGATAACTCCCATTACTTCGTTAAGTGAAACGCTCATAACCATCAATGAAGGGGGCAATGAAGAGATCACTCAGGGTCTTGAAGTCATCAGGACCACGGCAAAAAGCCTGATTTCCTTTGTAGATGCATACCGGCGGCTTACCCGTATTCCCATGCCGGAGAAACATCCGTTCTATATCAAACCTTTTCTGGAACGTCAGATCCGGCTGGGGATCAGAGCTCTTGACGGCTCGGTCAACCAACTTGTACGGACTTCCGTTTCTATTGACAATCCGGAATTGCTGCTTTACGGCGATGAAGATCTGTTAGGTCAGGTTGTCTCAAATCTGATAAAGAATGCATTACAGGCCATTGAACATACACTGGCAGGAAACCGCCATACAGTGGAAGACTATGTGCCGTTACTTTCGCTGCATGCCTATACGAATGAGGCACAGGAGATCCTTATTGAGGTGTCGGACAACGCCGGGGGTATTCCTCAGGAAATAGTACAGAATATGTTTGTGCCTTTCTTTACAACAAAAGAAAACGGTTCGGGCATAGGGCTGAGTCTCTCACGTCAGATCATGCGGCTGCACAAAGCAAGTCTTAAACTCACATCCAACACAACGGCTAAGACGACCTTTACATTGTGCTTTTAGCGTTTTTTTCTTTTATTCTTGAAAGCAATACCCCCCCAATAATAAGAACGAGCCCCCAAAGAGTGGTCGGGTATACCGGTTCTCCCAGAATAAAATGAATGAGGAGCAGTGAAAGGAAGGGGAATATGTAAATGAGCGAACTTACAACGGCCGTATTCCTCGCCAGTTTTAACGCCTTGAGCCAGATGACGAAAGGAATGGCCATTTCAAAAAGCCCCACATACACAGCCGAAAGGATACTCTTTAGTCCGGGCTCCGATCCGGCGACACCGGGGGCTGATTCGCCGGTAAGCCACGAAATGCCTTCGAAAAGGGATATATATATGCTGGCAAATAAAAAATTAAGAAAAAGCGAAAGATCGTCCGGCAGGTTGTTTTTCATATTCAACAAAAAATACAGTGCCCACAAAAAAGCGCTCAAAGCTGCCAAAACCACTCCGACGGGATTTTTTATCTGAACTCCCTGTCCTGAAAAAAAGGTTCCCTGTGTAGCTATCAAAAGCGCTCCTGAAAAACTGATAAGCATAGCCACCATGCTGAACCAACGGATTTTCTGACCCAGTATGGGAATGGAAAGAAGCACCAGAATAAGCGGCCAGATCATGTTTAACGCCTGGGCCACCTGTGCGGGCAATACATTGTATGCCTGGAAAAGGATCAGATAATACAGGAATGGGTTAATAAAACCAAGAAAAGCCGCTCTTTTCCAGTCTCTGGAAGAAACAGAGGAAAAAATTTTGCGTTTTCCTCCTGCACGAAGCAGGAGGAATAACGCAAGTAAGGCTGTAAGGGTGGAAATGAACAGCAACCGGGCAGGGGTCATTCCTGCAAGAGCCCATTTAAAGGCAGTGGCTACCGTTGACCAGCAAATGATGGCTATGGCAGCATACAGGCCGGCGGATCTGTTCAGATGCAAAATGTTATTTTGCTACGCGTTCCAACCATTTGACCATTGCCAGCATGGTAAACATGGATATGAGGCAGGCCAATACAAATACACCCCAGGTAGCCCAAATGGGTATATTTTTATACATCAGGCCACCCAGGAACAATAGCTGGTTGCCTACAGCAGTGGCTCCAAGCCAGCAACCCTGCATGATTCCCTGCATGTGTGGCGGGGCTACTTTGGAAACAAAAGAAAGACCCAGCGGACTGATAAACAATTCTGCGGTAGTCAGAATAAAGTAAACTCCAATGAGAAGAAAAGGTGTCATTTTCTGAGCCTGATCAAGGCCGCCGGCATCGGTAACTTCCTTGAAAGGAGGAAGCGAATGGGATGCAACAGACATAACCACATAAGCCAGGGCGGCAATACCCATCCCTATTGCGATCTTTCTGGGAGTGGAAGGTTCTTTTCCTTTTTTATGTAACCATCCAAAAAGAGCCATTATAACAGGCGTAAGGATTACAACAAACATGGGATTAATAGACTGGAATATTTCTGCTCCAATGATCTTAGTAAACCCAAGATCTATGTTAATCATGCTCAGATCTGTGTAATCCCGGGCAAAGAATGTAAGTGTAAGTCCGTTCTGATGGAAGGAAAACCAGAAGAAAATAACTACGGCAAATACGGCAAAAAGCGCATAAAGACGCTGTTTGATTTCTTTTACTTCCATTTTAGTAACGGACTGGCCTCCTTGTGAGGCAGCTGTTTTCTTATTGGGATCCGGTAGCCTTTTTTTAGTGGACAGGAAAACGATCAGAGAAATAACCATAGCTACGATGGCCACAAAGAATGCGTAGTGGAATCCGGTATTGAATACATTCAGGTAGTTGTCTGCAAATGAAGCCAGGTCACTGACTGGAGTCCCCGATGCGGCATCGGCTGCAACCTGGAATTTTGCCATTGCCTGTTCGGATAATGAGCCGGCACGGAACCCGTGACAAAGAGCGGGGAGTTCCGAATTGTACATCAGACTGTGTGACTGAAGCCACCAGTTCCTGACACCAATGGCAAAAAACGGGGCAAAAAATCCGCCTATGTTTATGAACATGTAAAAAATCTGGAATCCGGTATCCCGTTTTGCGGCATATTGGGGATTGTCATATAACTGTCCTACGACTGCTTGCAGGTTCCCTTTGAACAAGCCGTTTCCCAAAGCAATAATGAGCAGTCCGAAACAGGTGATTGTCAGATAAAGAGCCAAATTGGGAACAGGAGTAGGAGTGGGGATGCCAATGGCAAGATAACCGACAGCCATCATAACCAGACCGGTAAGAATGGTGCCTTTATAATTCTTTGTTCTGTCAGCAATTAATCCCCCGACCAGGGCTAAGACATAGATCAGTGCGTAAAAAATTGAATAGATAAGGCCTGTCTTGGTCTCGTCCAGTCCAAATTTTGCCGACAGAAAGAGAGAGAGGATTGCCATCATGGTATAAAAACCAAAGCGCTCGCCCATATTTGCTAACGCGGCAGCAATCAATCCTTTGGGTTGTCCTTTAAACATAGTGGATAGTTATTTTTAGTTTATACCCGGCAAAAATACAATAATTTTGATAACTTTGCTTGACTATGAAGGCCATATTTTCGCAGATTGTATTTGTATTCATATACTTGCTGCTGTATCTGATAAGCCTGCTTCCGCTGAACGTTCTGTATGCCCTTGCCGGATTTCTGTTTGTATGGCCCATGAAGCTTCTCGGCTATCGCAGGACCGTGATCCTGACCAACCTGGCGCGTTCATTCCCTGAAAAGCAATACCACGAAATACGGCAGATCTGTTCTGAATACTACGCTCACCTCGGACATCTTTGCGCCGAGGGAGTATGGTTACTAAGCGCGTCTGAAAAGCAGGTACTGAAAAGATTCAGCTTTCCCGATGCCAAAATGCTGGAAGATGTTTATGCGAAAGGTAAAAGCGCCATTGTCCTCCTGGGCCATTACGGGAACTGGGAATTTCTCCGTGCTTTTACGTGCCCCGGATTCGGTCCCGTTGGAGGATACCCGCTCAGACAAGCTGGAATTGCATACCAAAAGATCAATTCCAGGTCGTTTAACAAACTTATGTATGTTTTGCGGAGCAAATACCCTTCGGGCTGGCATATCATTGAAAGCCGGCAACTTGTCCGGCACGTTGGTACACACCTGGACAAACCGTTCCTGTATTTTATGATTGCCGATCAGTGTCCCGGTCCGCGGGGCAAGCACCATTCGGCTGTTTTTCTTCATCAGCCCGCTTATCTGATTGAAGGTCCGGCCATACTGGCCCGGCATTACGGATTTGCAGTATTCTACGGCGCCATGCATCCCGCGGGGAAGGGTTGCTACGAATTTCGCCTGACGCCTGTATGCGGCGATGCCTCCCTGGCGCCGGACGAATTTGTTTCCCTCAAATATGCTTCATTACTGGAAAAAGACATTCAGCGTAATCCTCCGTTGTGGTTGTGGAGCCACAAGCGCTGGAAAAGACGCCCCGATAAAAAATATTAATCGCATGAAAAAACTGATTATTTTATTGTTAACACTCAGCCTCTGGATGCCTGTTCAGGCACAACAGGCTGTTGATATGCAGGAGATCCCCCAGGGAGCCGTGGTTTATTCCCTTCCCAGGACCTGCGTACGGATAGTTGCCCAGGCGCAGTATACTCAATTTACTGCCGGGCCTTATGCCCGGTATGCGAGAAAATTTCTGGGTATAGATGTACCTCAGGAGAATACGACATCATACCGGTTGACTCATATAGAGATGACTCCCATGCTCGAGGCAGATCCGCACCAAATGTATGTAGCGGATGTTTCTTCAAAGAATGTTTCTCCCTGGTTCCTGCAGTTAACCTCCCAGGGATTGGTAATGCTGGCCGACAGTCGTAGCGGAACGGAAACAAAATGGCGTTTCCCCTCCATGTCCGGTGAGCCGGAGGTAACCGATGCGGGTCTTATTGCAAACATCAAGCAGGAACAAACGACATTGTACCGATCCGAGGTGCAGGGCACTACCATTACTCCCGTTCCGGTACAGCAGAGTCAGCTGGTGGAAAAAACACTTGAAGAACGGGCGGAAGAAGCTGCCAGGAAAATTTTTCAACTGCGCAATAAAAGGATGGCCATTATTACCGGCGATACCGATGTTATTTTTTCCGGCGAGGCTATGGGTTCGGCGCTTGAGGAGATGCGTCGCATGGAGGAAGAATACATGAAACTTTTCATAGGGGTAACCGTAACGGGGAAAAGCCATCTGGCCGCAGATGTAGTTCCCGATGCCGAAAAGACCAAATATATTGTTTTTCGTATTTCCGAGAAGGATGGCCTGTTACCGGCAGAAAATGTAAGCGGCCGTCCCATTGTGCTCGACATGTCGCTTATTGAAGGGAACATTCCTGTACAGGTCAGGGCCAATGAACAGGCTGCAAGATCGGGAACCCGTGTGTTTTACCGTCAGCCCGTTATAATGTTGCTGCGTCTTCTGGACGGCCAGCAGGAGCTGTTGCAGGCCCGTACTCCCATTTACCAGAGAGGTCAGGTATTGAATTTTATTATTAACTAAAATAAATTGTTATGGATATCTTAAATCTTAAACCCGAAAGGGTATGGAAGCATTTTTATTCTATTACGCAAATACCCCGTCCTTCCAAAAAAGAAGACAAAATACGTGCATTTCTTGTATCCTACGGTAAAAGTCTGGGTCTGGAAACTATTGCGGACCAGACAGGGAACGTGATTATCCGAAAACCGGCTACACCCGGAATGGAAAATAGAAAAGGCGTTATTCTCCAGGCACATATGGATATGGTTCCTCAGAAAAACAATGCTACGGTTCACGATTTTGAAAAAGACCCCATAAAACCCCGGATTGAAGGGGACTGGGTTTATGCTACCGGAACTACCCTTGGAGCTGACAACGGAATGGGCATTGCGGCTGCCATGGCCGTTCTGGAGGCGAAAGACCTAACACACGGACCGGTGGAAGTGCTCATCACAACCGATGAGGAAACCGGGATGACCGGTGCCCGGGGTTTGCAACCCGGCTTGCTTAAAGGCTCCGTACTTTTAAATATGGATTCCGAGGATGAAGGCGAATTGTATGTGGGTTGTGCCGGAGGTGAGGACGGCTCTTTTGAAATGGAGTACACACCCGAGCCGCTTCCCGGCGGAATGCAGGCCTGGCATGTTAACCTGACCGGTCTGAAAGGAGGCCATTCCGGTATGGACATCAACCTGGGCAGAGGCAACGCCAACAAAATTATGATGCGGATCCTGCTGCCTCTTATTCAAAAGAATACGGTGCGTATAGCATCGATAGAAGGCGGTAACCTGAGGAACGCCATTCCCAGAGAGGCCGAGGCGGTGATCTGTTTTTCCAAAGATAAGTACGATGCGGTAAAAAAAGAAATAGATGGCGTAACAGCTGTCGTAAAGGCTGAACTGGGCAGTGTAGATCCTGGCCTGGAGGTAACCCTTGCCTCGTGCAATGCTCCAGAGACCGTGATGCCTGCCTGTGTCATACTTAAAGCGGTACGTGCCATATATGCCGCTCCCAACGGAGTATGGGGAATGAGTGCATCTATGCCCGGCCTGGTGGAAACGTCTTCCAACCTTGCCATTGTGAGTGCAAAGAACGGCAGAATTACGGTACACTGCCTGCTCAGAAGTCTTGTAGATACTGCAAAAGAAGATATGGGGACAGCATTGTCCTGTTGCTTTGAAAACGCCGGGGCAAAAGCATCTTTCTCGGGCGCTTACCCGGGCTGGAAACCCGATATGGATTCTCCCATCCTGAAGACTATGCTCGGGGTCTATAAGGAAATGTATGGAAAAGAAGCGGCGGTCAAAGCCATTCACGCCGGGCTGGAATGCGGCATTCTTGGCGGAATATATCCGTCATGGGATATGATCTCGTTTGGACCGACCCTGCGTTCTCCCCATTCACCCGACGAAAGGTGTTATGTGCCTTCCGTACAGAAATTCTGGGATTTACTGGTGGAAACGTTAAAGAATATTGAATAAAAATTTGCCGGACTTAAGGAAATGCTTATCTTTGCAGCCCTTAAAAATTTTAATTAAATATCATTATGTTAAAACAGTACGAAACCGTTTTCATTTTAACTCCCGTTTTGTCTGAGACCCAGATGAAGGAAGCGGTTGCCAAATTTCGCGATCTGATTGTTGACAATCAGGGCGAAATTGTTTACGAAGAGGATTGGGGGCTCAGGAAACTGGCCTACTCCATCCAGAAAAAAACCACAGGTTTTTATCATTTGATAGGATTTAAAGCAGAACCCGATTTTGTAGCCAAACTGGAACTTCAGTATCATCGGGACGAACGCGTGATCCGGTACCTGACTTTTGCTATGGATAAACATGCCATTGCCTATGCCGAAAAGAAAAAAGGTGCACCCAAAGAAAGTGCGGTTCCTGTAAAGGAAACACCCAAACGAGTGCCCGACGTTGAGATTGACCCCGAAATTATTGATGAGGAGGAATAAACTATGGCAACACCTAATGAAATCCGTTTTTTGAACCCTCCCACAGTAGAGGTAAAAAAGAAAAAATACTGTCGCTTTAAAAAAGCCGGTATCAAGTATGTTGATTACAAAGACGCCGAATTCCTGAAACGTTTCCTGAATGAACAGGGTAAAATTCTGCCCCGCAGACTTACCGGAACTTCCCTGAAATTTCAGCGTAAAGTGGCTCAGGCTGTAAAAAGGGCCCGTCACCTGGCATTGCTGCCTTATGTTACGGATTTACTAAAATAAGGAGGAGATACCAATGGAAGTTATTTTGAAACAGGATGTAATAAACCTTGGTCATAAAGATGACGTGGTAAACGTTAAAAACGGATACGCCACAAATTATCTTATTCCCCAGGGAATGGCCATTATGGCAACTCCTTCTGCCAAGAAGATGCATGCAGAAAACATTCGTCAGCGGGCTCACAAGGAAGCCAAAATCCGGCAGGATGCCCAGGCTTTGGCTGCAAAACTGAATTTAGCCCAGGTAAAGGTACTTACCAAGGTAAGTAAGAACGGAAAGGTGTTTGGTTCCGTTAACAATATCCAGGTTGCCGAAGCGCTGGCCGCCCAGGGAATTGAAATAGACCGCCGCAATATCACTTTTGCCAATACCGATTCTTTAAAAGAAGTTGGAGTGTACGAAGCCATTGTCAAAATTTATCGTGACATTACCGCTACCGTAAAAGTTGAGGTGGCTGGTGAAGAATAATTAGTATTTAAGAGAAAAGAGAAACCCGGATATGTCCGGGTTTTTTTTGTACCTTTGAAATCATTTCTTTTATTATGAAACAGGATATTGCCATTTTCGATCTTATCAGAAAAGAGGAATCACGTCAGATAAACGGGATAGAACTCATTGCTTCTGAAAATTTTGTGAGCCCGCAGGTGTTGAGTGCCATGGGATCTGTACTTACCAATAAATATGCCGAAGGATACCCCGGGGCGCGTTATTATGGCGGCTGTGAGGTGGTGGATAAATCTGAGCAGTTGTGTATAGACCGCATATGTGAACTTTTTGGAGCTGAGTATGCTAACGTGCAGCCTCATTCAGGGGCACAGGCCAATATGGCCGTTTTTATGGCCTGCCTGCAACCCGGCGATACTTTCATGGGCCTCGATCTGGCTCACGGAGGTCACCTTACTCACGGATCGCCCGTAAATATGTCCGGTATTCTGTATAATCCGGTTGCTTATCATCTGAACCCGGAAAACGGTACAGTGGATTATGAAGAAATGGAGAAACTGGCACTGGAATGTATGCCAAAAATGATAGTGGGCGGCGCCTCGGCCTATTCAAGAGAATGGGATTACCAGCGTATGCGTTCCATAGCAGATAAGGTGGGTGCCATTTTTATGGTTGACATGGCGCATCCGGCCGGGCTGATTGCTGCCGGACTGTTGGAAAATCCGTTAAAATACGCGCATATAGTGACTTCCACCACGCATAAAACACTGCGCGGTCCCAGAGGTGGGATCATTCTCATAGGTAAAGATTTTGATAATCCCTGGGGAATAACCACGTCTAAAGGTGAAGTCAAAAAAATGTCCGCTGTTATTAATTCCAGCATCTTCCCCGGAATACAGGGCGGTCCGCTGGAACATGTGATCGCAGCAAAAGCCGTTGCCTTCTTTGAGGCACTGCAACCGGAATTCAGAGAATATCAGAATCAGGTCAAAAAGAACGCCCAGGCTCTTGCCGTGGCATTCACCAAGCGTAATTACAGCATTATTTCCGGCGGAACCGACAATCACCTGCTGTTAATAGACCTCCGTTCGAAGTTCCCCGATCTCACAGGCAAAGTAGCTGAAAAAACACTGGTAACGGCAGATATAACCGTTAACAAAAATATGGTACCTTTCGATTCTCGCTCTCCCTTCCAGACATCCGGTATCAGGGTCGGTACTCCGGCCGTGACCACCAGAGGGCTGAAGGAACACGATATGGATTCTATTGTGGCGTTGATAGACGAGGTGTTAAGCAATATAGATAATCCGGCTGTTATAGAGAAAGTTAAAAAACGGGTCAAAGAACTTATGGGCGGGTTGCCCTTATATAGCTGGTAATATGAAAAATAAAGTTCTTGCAATTGCTTCCCTGATATGTATCATGGGAACGTTGCCTGTTGCCCTTTCGGCTCAAAAAAGTCAGAGGGGTATTATACAGGCTGCTATTGGCACGGACATGGCGTCCGTCTTGTCTGAAGACGTCGTTTACATGTATCCTGAATTCCAGAAAGGAACGATTATGTTCAACGACAACACCTTCGCAGAAGGTGAGCTGAATCTTTACCTGATAGGATCCACCCTGCATTTTCGTGACATAAAAGGCGATACGCTTGTGCTTAAAGATCAGGACCTCATTAATATGGTTTCCATTGGGAAAGATTATTATATGCGTTTTGACAAGGCCTATGTCCGTATCCTTAATGAGACAGATAAAGTGGCTTTCGGCATCAGGTCAATACTTCATTTTGAACAACCGCAAAAAGTAGGCGCCTACGGCACTGTGAACAATACGGCGGCCATTTCTGAAATGAGTTCAATTGTTAATTTTGGAGATGCCGGTGGAACAACCTATCTGAAGAGTCTGAAGAATATTCCTTATGTTATCAGGCACGACGGCATGTTGTACGATGGTACAAAATTGTACATGGCAACCCGAAAAAATTTTTTAAAACTGTTTCCTGGAAAGAAAAATGATATAATTGATTACTGCCGGGCCCATAAAGTGGATTTTTCCAATGCCGGACATACCCTGGCTTTATTCAATTATTTGATTCAATAGAGTTTTTTCCGGAGTGTCCGTGTGGGACGTTGGACATCTTTAGGTATCGGATTGGGCTCCCGGCCTTGTTGTGACGGTACAAAGTGTCTTTCCTGAAACGTTTCGGGAGGAGTGAAAGGATTTATATTGTTTTCCCGTTCACGTGACAGCAATTCTTTAACAGCATCTGTGGTAACCCCGCTACGCAAAGTGGGCGGTATCTCTACCACTTTGGGAAAATATTTGAGGGTATAAGGGAATACGGGTTCTCTGTACGTGTCAAAGGGACGGGGCGGCTTTGTGAACAGGATACGGTTGGTGATCGCATACCTATCCTTAGGTCTGTCGGCAGAACGCCAGTTAAAATCACTTAATCGTTCCTGATCCTTTTTGAGGTCAAAAAGCGGTATCATATCGCTTTTTATAGATTTCTTGTAGGTGATCCGTTCTGCTCTCCGGTTATTCAGGAGGACGTTCATTTCTGATGCCTCCTTTATATTAAGCGACGTAATAATACTGTCTTCGGGAATATAGAATAACGCCTTAACATTACCCAGCACATCAAACCGGTAGATGTCGTTATTTTTGATATGAGCCGTCATCTCGTCTCCTTTTATCTGGTGAAAGAAAAGGCTGTCTTCCTGGGAGATGAGAAATGATCCGGACATAAAATCTACCCGGTAGAGCGAATCCCGGCTGAACCTGAATTGTATGCTGTCGGCAACTATCTGGTTTTCTTCATTCCAGAGTACTGGCCTCCCGTATTGGCGCAGCATGGAATCTATACTGTTATATACCATGGAGTCGCATATGGCCTGCATGTCCTGCCGGAAGGCCCTGACGTTTTTGTAAGCATAAAGGAAACGGGCTTCTGTATTAATGAACAAGCTGTCATTCAGTTGGGTGGTGCCGGCCAGAAACAGGCTGTCCACAGAATTCAAATGATCTGCGACTGACAGGGAATCGGCTCTGTAAAGGCTGTCCGAAGCTTTACGGGTATCTTTCAGATAGTTTTCCAGCCGTTCCCGCCGGGCCAGCGTAAGAGAATCGGGGACAGGTGGTATGGCTACGGAATCTTTGGTTGCTTCTGTAAGTGTATCTGTCGCAGAAGTCTGTTCAGACGATTTACTCCAATCCGGTATTTCCTGCCGCGCCAGGGCCCGGGCAAGCTCCAGTGAATCTATGGTTCCGTATTTGGCTGAAAAAAAGCGAAGGGTATCGGCCCTAACAAACAATGTGTCCCGGCTGCCGGATTTTTTATCGATTTCGTAAGCTGCAAAAACGGGGTTTTCGGTTACCTCGGCCCAGACGGGTTCTTTCCGGTAATCGAGTCGGTCTCCCAGTATGATGGCCTGTTGCGTGGTGTCTTTAATCTGGATGTTCTTGATTAACCGCGCCGTATTTTTATTGCGGTCGTAAGTCACGTCATCGGTCCAGACTTCCTGCTCGTCGGTCTGAATATAGACATTACGTATAAAATTAAAAATCTCGTTTTCACGGTCATATGTTCCTTCTTCTGCCGTAAGGAATCCGTCTGTGTGCCATCCCTGGACGTTTCCCCAGAACTCGGCCAGATTGATGTCAGAATGATAATAGAGGGAGTCGGCTTTTATACGAACGGTGTCGGTGCCCATCTCTACATGTTCGTAAAAACTGAATAATTTCTCTTTAGAATAATAATATCCACGGCGACTTTCCAGAATGGTACCCTCGTTATCTACCATGCTGCCGCCATTAAAAAAGTACCCGATACTGTCTTTGGTATTGAAATTGAGATGTTGTGTACGCAGTCTGTTCTGATCCTTGTCAATTAGTTCTACAACACGGCCTCTGACTTCGGCTACGTTAATATCGCCAATGTAATGGATGGTTTCGCCTGTGAGCCGGGTGCCTTTCTGAATGACTTCCACGTGCCCGATTGCGTCTATCTCGTTGGTGGTAGTATTCCACAGGGCGGTATCGCACAGGATAAACGTGTTGTTGTGAAGAAAGCGGGCCGGGCCTATCACCCGCCTGTATTTTACCCCAAAATACTCATAAAATTCCGCCAGCTCTGCACTAAGCAGATGTACTTTATCCTCTTCTCTCTGGGCATAGACTTCAAAGCCCGAAAGCAGAAGAAAAATAAAGAAGAACAGGCGCCTTTTTCTCATTTGATCCAGCCGTCACGCTTAAAGGTACAATCTCTGAACAAAGGGTCAATACGAATGTAGGTGATCCGTTGCTTTTCCCTGATAAAATTTTCTATGGCATCGAGCATTTGTTTATTGTTGGCCATATTCTGAATGACGTTATAATCATCTTTCAGGTTGGCATTATGAGAAGGAATGATTTTCTCGAGCTGAATGATCTTGTAAACCACGTTTCCCTCTCTTCCTTCGTTATCGCGGCTTTCAAAGGCAGTAGAAATTTCACCTTCTTTCAGGTTTTTGAGCATGTTGTAATCGCTGGCCTTCAATTGATCTTTATCAAAACGCTGGGAACCTGATTGTTGTTCTGCCACGCGGCCCCCATTCATGCGTGATGCCACATCCTGCGAATATCTAATAACTGCCTCTTCAAAAGTGAGGCTGTCTTTTCTAATGGCGTTGGCAATGCTGTCCAGCCGGTTCAGACAGCTCGCGCGGTCAGAATTCAGCACATCGGGTTTAAGCAGTATATGACGAGCGTTGAACATATCACCCTCACGTTCAATCATCTGGATGATGTGAAAACCGTCGGGGGTTTCCACAATCTGTGATACCTGTCCCGGTTTCAGGATAATGGCGGCATCTCCAAATGCCGGCCAGTACATTTGTTTGGCAGCCATTCCCAGTTCTCCGCCCTTGCGGGCAGAATAGGGGTCCTGTGAATAAAGAGCAGCCAGTGTGCTGAATTTTTCTCCGTTGATAATGCGTTCACGGAATTCAAGCAGACGTTCTTTTACCATGAGAACGGCTTCGTCTTTGGGTGGATAGAGCACAATCTGCCGGATCTCATACTGTGTGGAAATAATTGGCAGGCTGTCTTTGGGCGTGTGTTTATAAAAATCTTCCACATCTTTTGGGGTAAGCTGAGTAACTCCCGAAGTGATATTTGACTGCATATCCTGAGTGAGGCTTCGTTCCCGGTACATCTCGCGCCACTCCTGTTTTAGCTTAAAAATGGGTTTGTGGAAATAATCTTCGGTAGCCTTCTCTCCTCCCAGTCGGGTTTTGATATCCTGAAGACGGCTTTCCAATTCCAGCTCAACGTATTCCTCGTTAACCGTAAGACTGTCCAGCCTGGCCTGGTTTAACATCAATTTGGAAACCAGCATGCTTTCCAGGATTTCACAACGGATGTTCTTGTCTGTAATGACACCCTGCATCATCTGCATCTGTACCTCTTCTTCAATGGTAGAAAGCTGGATCATCTCGTTGCCAACCAGTGCGATCACCTTATCGACCAGTCCGTTTTGATATTTTTGTGCAAAAACGCCGGTAGTGGCCAAAAGCAGCAGTGCGGTCAACGGTAGTATTTTAGTCCTCATTCTTATTGTAGATTTTGATCATCTGCCGGTTCCATCCTTCTTTCAGAACTTCTGTTTCCAGATCTTTCAGCAGTGACTGTTTGCGTTTGCTCAGTATGATTTGTTTAATGTTGCTTTCTTTATATTCCAGTGGGGCGGGGTGGCCTGCCGGAATAAATTCATATACGCTCACCAGGTAGGTGTACAGGCTGTCTGTGGTTTCAATGTATCCGTCGGGTCTGAGGGCGTTTCTTACTTCGTCCTTTCCCAAAGGCAAATCTTGTGCCAATTCCGATACTCCAATCCAGGCGTTTGAGTAGGTTTTGTATACTTCTGCCGAGCTTTCGCAAAGACGTTCCAACTGTGCAACATCTTCCATGCCGTTGGACCGGTATATGGTCTTAATAATGGGAAGATAAGGGGACTGACGTCCCATCTTTATAAAGCGTGCTTTACAGAGCGGATCGTCCAGGATAAACAGGGCTTTGTTGGCTTCGTAATAAGCGGCGGCCTCTTCCCCGGAGATAACCGTGTCTATTCGTTCTTCCACGTATTTTTTCTGATATCGGAACACCAGTAATGATTTCCGGTAATCGGCCAGTTCCTGGTCTACATTTTTTTCATCGCCCGAAAGTTCCTGTTCAGCCTTTCTGAGCAACAGATTGTCAATAGCCCAAAGGTCAATGTAATGGTTGGCTGCGTTAACGGAGTCAACTGCGGAGAGCTCCCCGGGAATAAGGCTTTCCACATCTTTTCTATAAAGAATGTTTTTGTCTATCTGAGCCAGTCGTTCCGGCTCGTTGCCAAACCAACGCCTTAACTGATTGCACGAAGAAAAGAGCGTAAGACATAATAAGGCGACAGCTGCTATTTTAAGAAATGATTCGGCATTTTTCTGTTTCATGGCGGTATCCTGTGTTTATCTGGAATAATTGGGTGCTTCTCTGGTGATGGTCACGTCGTGGGGATGGTTTTCAGTTACCCCTGCAGAAGTGATACGCACAAATCCGGCTTTTTTAAGTGCTGCAATGTCCGGGGTGCCACAGTATCCCATTCCGGCGCGAAGGCCTCCCACCAGCTGATAGAATACTTCGCCCAGAGTTCCTTTATAAGGCACCTGTGCGACAATACCCTCGGGAACCAGTTTTTTAATTTCTTCTTCGGTGTCCTGAAAGTAACGGTCCTTCGATCCCTGCTGCATGGCCTCGAGCGATCCCATGCCCCGGTAACTTTTAAATTTCCGGCCGTTCAGGATAATGGTTTCACCCGGGGATTCTTCCACACCCGCAAATAATGATCCGGCCATAACGGTGTCGGCTCCTGCCGCCAGTGCCTTGACAATATCTCCGGAATAGCGTATTCCGCCATCGGCAATGAGGGTCACTCCAGTCCCTTTGATGGCTTCGTATGCCTGCATGATGGCCGTAAGTTGCGGAACGCCCACTCCGGCCACGACCCGGGTGGTACAGATGGATCCGGGCCCTATTCCCACCTTAATGGCGTCGGCCCCATGTTCCACAAGGGCTTTGGCTCCGGCTCCGGTGGCAACGTTTCCCGCCACAATATCAAGTTCGGGGAATGCTTCTTTCGCTTTCCGGAGGGTTTGTAATACGCGGGAAGAATGACCGTGGGCCGTGTCAATGACAACGGCATCGATATCTACCGAGACAAGTCTTTCTATATTCCCGAGGGTGTCTGAGGTAACGCCCACAGCGGCCGCTGCGCGGAGACGGCCTTTGGAATCCTTACTTGCTCTTGGATTGTCTTTTATTTTTGTAATGTCCTTATAGGTAAACAGCCCGATAAGCCTGTTGTTTTTGTCTACCACGGGCAGTTTTTCAATCTTATGTATCTTGAGCAGGTTGGTAGCCGTAGGCAGATCGGCCCCGTCACGGACCGTGATAAGGTTCTCTTTTGTCATGACCTCATAAATGGGCGTGTTCATTGCTTCTACAAAGCGAAGGTCCCTGTTGGTCACAATGCCTGTAAGCCGGTGTTTTTCGTCAATGACCGGTATCCCGCCAATATGGTTTTCCGTCATAAGTTTAATGGCGTCACCCACCATGGCGTCAGGGCGGATTACAATGGGGTCGAGAATCATTCCGTTTTCGGAGCGTTTTACCTTACGCACATGCTCCATTTGCTGCTCAATGGACATGTTTTTGTGTATGACGCCAATACCGCCTTCCCTTGCTATGGCAATGGCCAGGGTCGAATCGGTAACCGTGTCCATGGCAGAGGAAACGATGGGTGCGCTCAATGGAATATGCCTTGAAAACCGGGTGCTTAGCTCAACATCTCTGGGGAGCACATCCGATGCGGCGGGGAGCAGCAATACATCGTCAAAGGTGAGTCCCTCAATAACGATACGGTTGTAAGACGCTTTCATGACTAAAGATTTTATCTTACAAATATACATTTTATTACCTTTGTACCTATGAAAAAAGTAAAGGTCGGGTTATTGGCCAGGGTGGGAATCGCCATTGTTTCAGGTATTTTATGCGGTCTTTTTTTCCCGGAATGGGCGGTGCGTATTTTTCTCACATTTAATTCGCTGTTTGGCAGTTTTCTTGATTTTGTGGTTCCGCTTATTATCCTGGGGCTTGTTGCACCCGGTATAGCCGAGCTGGGCAGGGGAGCCGGAAAAATGCTGGCTGTCACGCTGCTGATCGCTTACGCATCTACACTGTTCAGCGGTTTTCTTGCCTATTTCTCCTGCGACGCCGTATATCCTTTTTTATTGGAAAATGTATCGGCCGAGGCATCGGGACTTCTTGCCGGCAATACCCAGGCTACAGGCGTTGTCCCGTTCTTTATCCTGCCTTTACCTCCGCTTTTTGGAGTGATGTCCGCTCTTGTTTTTGCTTTTATGCTGGGAATCGGCCTTACGCTCATCCCGGGACAGGAAACCCTCAAAAATACCCTGTTTGATTTCCGGGAAATAGTAAACAAGACCATTTCCGGAGTAATCATTCCTCTGTTGCCCGTCTTTATTTTCGGCATTTTTTTAAAAATGACCTATGAGGGGCAGGTAGCACAGGTGCTTGGCGTATTTCTGAAAATCATACTGCTTATTTTCGTGCTCACGATTATTCTGTTGCTTGTCCAGTTTTTTATTGCCGGTGCCGTTGGCCGCCAAAATCCGTTTAAACTGCTTAAAACCATGCTGACGGCCTATGTTACGGCATTGGGAACGCAATCGTCGGCCGCTACCATTCCCGTGACCCTGCAACAGGCTGTAAAATGCGGAGTGACTCCAAAGGTGGCAGGATCTGTGATTCCTCTCTGTGCCACGGTCCATCTGGCCGGAAGTATGCTTAAGATCACCGCATGCGCCATGGCCGTGATGATCATGCTCAACGTTCCCTATTCTTTAGCCCAGTTTACCGGATTCATATTTCTACTGGGTATCACTATGGTAGCAGCCCCCGGTGTTCCCGGCGGTGCCATAATGGCTGCTATTGGGGTATTGCAGTCTGTGCTCGGGTTCGGGACCGAGGCCATTGGCCTTATGGTGGCCTTATATATTGCCATGGACAGCTTTGGAACGGCATGTAATGTGACAGGTGACGGGGCTATTGCCGTAATTGTGGATAAGATATATGCGTAAGATCACTGTTTTTTGCGGATCCTCGTCCGGGACCGATGAGTCATTGCACGAAAAAGCCAGGGAACTGGGCCATATGCTGGCTGTGCGGGGTATTGGACTGTTATACGGAGGGACGCGTATTGGCATCATGGGAATGTTGGCCGACAGCGTCCTGGCCAACGGAGGTGTGGCAGAAGGTGTTATTCCTTCTGTAATAGAAGAAAGAAAAATTGCACATACCCGCTTAACACGGCTGATGCTGGTGAATACTATAGAAGACAGAAAAAAACACCTGATAGAAGATGGTGATGCTATTCTGGCTTTCCCGGGAAGTTACGGCACATTGGATGAGTTGTTTAATGCCCTCGTACTCAAGCAGCTCGGCAAAATGGAAAAACCTGTTATCCTGCTTAACCTGAACGGGTTTTATGATTTTCTTATAAAACAGCTGGATGTGATGGTATCCAAAGGATTTATGCGCGCAGAATACCGGAACCTTCTAAAAACAGTTAACAACCTGGAGGAGCTTGCTCCTTTTCTCGACCAATATACCGGGCTCCCTGGAACGTGTCCCGTTCCTCAAGACGGACATCCAGCAATCTGAGAATTTCTACATTCCGGATAAGTCCCCAGGGACAGTTGTTTACAAACCTCGGAGGTACTTCTCCCACAATCCGTTCGACATATATTTCGGGATTCAGAAGTTCCAGAAAGTCGATAACAAAGTCTATATATTCGTTTAGCGAAAAAGTTACAAAATCACCGGGCTGTGAGGCGAATTCTTTTTCTATGGCAGTCCCTTTTACAATCTGCAGTTGATGCAGTTTGAGGCTTGTAACGGGCAAGCCGGACAGGATCTGCGCCTGTTCCAGCATCTGTACACGTGTCTCGCCCGGGAGACCAAAGATTATGTGGATTCCGGTATGAAGCCCTCTCTCCGCGGTCCGGATGATCATATCCCTGGCCTGTTCCCATGTGTGGCCCCGGTTAATACGGCGGAGCGTTTTGTTATAACACGATTCAACCCCGTATTCCAGCATTACTATTTTTTCTTGGGAGAGACGGGCAAAATAATCCAGTTTTTGGTTATCCATACAGTCGGGCCTGGTGCCCACAACAATGCCGGCTATCCGCGGGTCTTCCAACGCAGGACGGTATATTTCCTTTAAGCGTTCCAGGGGTGCATGTGTGTTGCTGAATGGTTGAAAATAAGCAAGATAACCTCCTGCGCGACGATATCTGACGCGGTGAAATTCTATGCCTTCGTCTATCTGCTGTGTGATGCTTTTGTCCGGAGTGCTGTATCCGGGATGGAAAGCCCGGTTATCACAATACGTGCAACCACCGGCACCCACCGTCCCGTCCCGGTTTGGACAGGAAAAACCGGCGTCTATCACCACCTTTTGCAGGCGTGTACCGTATTTGCGGATAAAATAACCTGTGAAAGATCTGTAGCGTTGCATCCGACAAAGATAGGACAAATTGAATGGTTTGTCATATCAAAGATTTCACGTAAATTTGCAGGATATGAAAAAGTTGATTTATTCTCTTTTTGCGTTCACGTTTATCTGGACACTTACAGGCTGTAACTCCGGTAAAACGCTTGAACAGCTGGAAGTCATTTCCGGCAATATGAAGACAGCTTTGGCCCCCGACCGGCGGGAAAAAGTGTATGAAGTCACCTTTGAAAAATCCCGCGGCTCACGCACTTTTGTGGCCAAAGGGGTGACAACAGAGAAAGAAACCGGCCCGGCTCTTGTTGCGGCGGCAAAATCACAGGAAATAACCCTTACTGACAGTATAATTGTATTGCCTGATCCCTCACTGGGATCCGCCACATACGGAATTACTGCACTTTCTGTAGCCAACCTCAGGTACCAGCCGGATTATGCATCTGAATCGGCGACACAGACCATTATGGGAATGCCTCTCCGGATACTTGAGACCAAAGGGGGATGGACCCGTGTTGTCACTCCGGAAGGATACGTGGCATGGCTTACTTCAAAGAGCGTACAAGAAATGGATAAAGAGGCCTATGAAAGCTGGATGGCCGCACCCAAAGTGATCATTAATAAACACTATGCCTTATTCAGGGAAGAGGCCTTGCCCGGAGCGCAGGTTGTTTCGGACGGAGTATGGGGAAACATTGTGGAGTTGGAAGGCCAGACTCCCGCCTGGTACCGGGTAAAACTCCCCAACGGCAAAACGGCCTGTGTGTCAAAATTCGATGCTCAGCCCCTTGATTCCTGGCTAGCTTCGCGCAATCCCATGCCAGAAGAGATCATTTCCACTGCCATGCAGTTCCTTGGATTCCCGTATCAATGGGCCGGCACTTCAGTAAAAGCAATGGACTGTAGCGGTTTGGTCAAAACTACATTTTATCTGAACGGGATTATTCTGTTGCGCGATGCTTCACAACAGGCCCGTATGGGAGAACCGGCAGACATATCGGAGGGTTGGCAACATTTGCAGATGGGGGACCTTATATTTTTTGGCCGCAAAGCCACTCCTGAAAAAAAAGAAAGCATTTCACACGTGGGGATTTACATTGGCGATGCCCGTTTTATTCATTCGGCCGGCTATGTGCGTATTAATTCCCTCGATCCCGAAAGCGATATCTATTACGAAGGATCTCCGCGGCTGCTAAAGGCTGTGCGGATACTGAACCATATTGATGACGGAAAGCAGGTGGTTTCCATTAAGAAACATCCCTGGTACGGGATAGAATAGGCAACGTTAAACGAAATAAAATGAACTGTTCAAGACGTAATTTTTTAAAGACTTCTGCTGTATTGGCGGCTACAGCTGCCGTTACCAGTCCGGCACAACTCTTTGCCAAAGGCATGCAGGGACAACAAAAAAAACCGGCTTCCGGAAAAATGGAATTGACTTTCGAGCCGTTCGAGGCCAAAATGAAACATGTTTTCACTATAGCCAATTTTTCACGTTCTACAACGCCTATTGTGCTTACCCGTATAACCTGGAACGGCTATACCGGCTACGGCGAGGCTTCCATGCCTCCTTACCTGGGAGAAACGACGGCCTCTGTTATTGAATTTCTGAAAAAAGTGGATCTTGGCCGTTTTAGTTCGCCTTTCCAGATGGAGGAGATCCTTACCTACGTAGACAGTATCTGTACCAATAATACGGCCGCCAAATGTGCTGTTGACATTGCACTGCATGACCTTTGCGGAAGAATTATGGGACAGCCCTGGTGGAAGATCTGGGGATGGAGCAATCATAATCTTCCCAGCACTTCGGTAACGGTAGGACTGGCGTATGCCCCCGACGGATCTATAGATAAAGAAGAAGTTCGTAAAAAAACCCGCGAATGTCTTGAGTACAATCTTATAAAAGTAAAACTGGGCAATTCGGAAGAGAACGACAAGACCATGATCAATACCATTCGTGAGATTACAGATCTTCCCATTGTTATAGATGCCAACCAGGGATGGAAAGACAAGAGCCATGCGTTAAAAATGATCGAATGGCTTGCCGGGAGGGGAATTGAGATGATTGAACAGCCTATGCCCAAACTGCTGCTCGACGATCAGGCCTGGCTGCATGACCGCAGTCCGCTGCCTGTCATTGCCGATGAAGCCTGCCAGCGTCTTTCAGATATCATGAAACTCAAAGGAGCTTACGACGGGATTAACATCAAGCTCATGAAGTGCACAGGTATGCGCGAAGCCCGCGAAATGGTCTCTTTAGCCAGGGCCCTGAACATGAAAATAATGATGGGTTGTATGACCGAGACTTCCGTGGCCATTTCTGCCGCTGCACAATTCGCGTCCCAGCTACACTGGGCCGATCTGGACGGTAACTGGCTTATTGCCAATGACTGTTTTACGGGTATGAAAGTAGTGGAAGGCAGGATAACCCTGGAAGACAAGCCCGGAATTGGCGTTGAACCCTTGTAATTAATTTTAACAAAAAATATAAATATGCCTAACAATTTAAGAACACTTAAAAAAGATGTAGATTATTTAGTTGATGAAGTGATTTCTGACTGCTGCACCTTTATTTACATCAATCCCGATAAGAACGAAGATGAAGTAATAGCCGTAATAAACCAGGCTGTTGAATTGAGAGACAGAATGTTTGACAGAATTAACAACATTCAGGACAATCCTGTAAAACCTTATTTCAAGGCAATTAAAGAAGATCTGATTAAAGAGGTTGATGCTTTATTTCAAAAGATAAGTGAATTGGCTAAATAGTCTGCCCGGAAAGCTTTTATCTGAACGGGTTCTTATTCTTGACGGGGCTATGGGCACTATGATTCAGCGCTATAGCCCCTCTTTTCCTTCCGGAGCGGATGGGAACAACGATCTGTTGGTGCTTACCCAGCCCGCTTTAATTCAGACAATTCATGAAGCATATGTGCAGGCGGGGGCAGATATTATAACTACAAACACGTTTAACGCCAACACTATTTCCCAACAGGAATATGGAACGGAAGACAAGGTATACCAGATGAACCGTACTGCCGTGGCTCTTGCCAGGGCCGCCGGCGCCCGTTTGGTGGCAGGTTCCATTGGTCCCACAAATAAATCGGCTTCGTTATCACCAGACGTCAATAACCCCGGTTTACGGGCTGTCGATTTTAATACGCTTGTGGAGGCTTATGCCCAACAGGTGCGCGGTTTAAGAGACGGGGGAACTGATCTTTTTCTGGTAGAAACGGTATTTGATACCATAAATGCGAAAGCCGCACTGTTTGCCATTACCCGCGAAGCCCCGGACATTCCTGTCATGTTGTCCGCCACGGTGGCTGACGCCGGAGGCCGGATCCTGTCCGGACAAACCCTGGATGCTTTCCTGGTGTCGGTGCGTCATGCCAACCTTTTCAGCATTGGGCTGAACTGCTCTTTCGGCGCCGATGCCATGCTGCCCTTCATCCGGACGTTTGTCGATGCCCCATTATTTGTAAGTGCTCATCCTAATGCCGGTCTCCCGGATATGTTCGGGAAGTATACACAGACTCCGGAGATAATGGCCCGGACCGTGCGTCCCTTTGTTGAGGAAGGTTTGGTGAACATTATTGGAGGTTGCTGCGGGACTACCCCGGATCATATTGCGGCCATTGCCCGTATGGTCCGTTCGCTGGAAGCCCCTGTAAGAAAAATTCCGCTGGCTGTACCCAACAAGTGGTCAGTGCCGTCTTTCAGCGGACTGGAACCTCTGAGGGTCCTGGATCCCATCCGTTTTCTGAACGTGGGCGAGCGTACGAATGTGGCCGGAAGCCGTAAATTTGCCCGCCTTATTAAAGAAAAAAATTACGGCGAAGCACTGGACATTGCCCGCCGTATGGTTGACGACGGGGCACATATTATTGACGTGAACATGGACGACCCTATGCTGGATGCTCCCGTTGCCATGCGCGAATTCCTGCTGCTCCTGGGTTCGGATCCGGCTATTGCCCGGGTGCCGGTTATGATAGATTCTTCGCGTTGGGAAGCCCTTGAAGCCGGGTTGCAGTGTGTCCAGGGAAAATCCATTGTGAACTCTATAAGTCTGAAAGAAGGAAAAGACGAATTCCTGAGGAAAGCGCAGTTAATAAAACATTACGGAGCGGCCGTGGTAGTTATGGCTTTTGACGAAGAAGGACAGGCAACCACGCTGGAGCGGAGGAAAGCCATTTGTGCCCGTGCATACGAAATTCTTATCCGCGAAGCCGGATTCAACCCGACAGATATACTGTTCGATCCCAATATTCTGACCATTGCCACGGGCATGCAGGAACATCGCGGATTTGCAGTGGATTTTATTGAGACGGTACGGTATATTAAAAATAATTTACCCGGTGCGCTGGTAAGCGGCGGGGTGAGCAACCTGTCGTTTGCATTCCGTGGTAACGATACGGTGAGGGAAGCTATGCACACTGTCTTCCTGTATCACGCCATTGCGGCCGGGCTCGATATGGCTATTATCAAACCAGGTGCGCAACCTGCCTATGACGACATCGCGCCGGAGTTGCGAAAAGCAGTGGAAGATGCAGTACTGGATTCCGACGAAGAGGCAACCACCCGCCTGGTGGAAGTGGCATCCCGAATAGCTGCCGGAACGGATAATAAACCCGGGGCCGAAATGACCGGTGAAGCGTGGCGCTCGGGAACTCCCTCCGAACGGCTTACCTATGCATTGATGCACGGGATTGAAAAGTACCTGGGCGAAGACCTGGCTGAAACCGGTGCTGCCTCGGGGCTCGATATCGTGGAAGGGCCCCTTATGGAAGGAATGACCAGGGTGGGAAAACTGTTCGGAGAAGGGAAGATGTTCCTCCCTCAGGTAGTCAGGACCGCCAGGGTGATGAAACGTGCTGTTGCCCTGCTGCAGCCCAGGATGCAGGCAGAAAAAGAAAAAGCACTTGCCAGGGGCAATGCACGGGAAGCCATTTGCGGTATCATAGCCACTGTGAAAGGCGATGTACACGATATTGGCAAAAATCTGGTTGCCGTGGTAATGGAATGCAACCATTACTGTATTATTGACCTGGGTGTTATGGTCCCCACTCACCGGGTGGTAGAAGCTGCCCTGGAGCATAAGGCGCAGTTTGTGGGTTTGAGCGGACTGATAACTCCTTCGCTGGAAGAGATGGTAGTTGTGGCACGTGCCATGCGGCAGGCCGGACTGACTGTCCCGCTTCTCATTGGAGGAGCCACCACCTCGGAAGAATTCACGGCCCTTAGGATTGCTCCCGAATACAATGGTCTGGTATTGCATTGTGCCGATGCCGCAAGAAATATCACATATCTGTCCCGATATTTTTCAAAAGATTCTTTAGTCAGGGATGCTTTTGTAAAGGAAGTAAGGGCCTCACAGGAAAAACTGCGCAGGGCCTATGAATTGAAGAACAGCAACCGTCAGTTATTATCTGTTGCGGAAGCCAGGGCCAATAAATGGGTTGATGACGAAAAACCCGACACTACGGATGATTTCGTTCCCCCCTTTACAGGAAAACGTGAAATGAAAATACCGTTTGCCTTGTTGCGGCCGCTCATCAATTGGACCGCTTTCCTGAGTGCCTGGGAAATGAATTCCAAAGCCAGCGAAAAAGAGGGCTTTTCTAAACAATCCGGGGAATTACTTGCCGATGCCGGCGCTTTGCTTGACGAACTGATTGCCGGGAAATACGGAGACGTGGCCTTTGCCCGTGCCGTAGCCGGGTTCTGGCCTGTTTCTTCAACTTCTGAAGATCATATTCTTTTTTATGCGGATGATTCGTTGAGGAATATGATCCTTGATCTGCCTATGGAAAGAGATCTGCTGCGACGCGAAGACAATCAACCCAATTTGTGTCTGAGCGATTTTGTGGTGCAGGCAGAACACGGTCATAAACCCGGTTACGCGGGATTATTTGTAATTACTGCATCTTCTGAATTCATTGAAAAACAGGTAGACGTGTTTAACGAAGAAGGCGATATATACAGGTCTTTGCTCTTGAAATCGCTTTTGGACCGTATGGCTGAGGCTTGCAGTGAATACCTGCACAGGGTATTTATGCCGGCTCCCGGCGGAGGGATTCGTGGCATACGCCCGGCGTTCGGATATCCTTCCTGTCCCGACCACTCTCTCAAAAAGGAAGTGATGGCTATTCTGGAAGCTGCAGAATCGCTTGGCGTGCGGTTGACCTCCTCCTGTATGATAGAACCGGGGGCTTCGCTTTGCGGTATGTACCTTGGGCACCACGGGGCACGCTATTTTTCAGTACATAAATAAAATTTTGGCAGAAATGAAACTCACGGACATTTTCCGGGAATCGGTAAAAACGTACTCTTTTGAATTTTATCCTCCCAGGGACGAGATATCGGCAGTCGATTTTGGTATTAATGTCGGTCAGCTGATGAGGCTAAGCCCTTCATTTGTTTCTGTGACTTATGGTGCGGGAGGGTCTAACCAGAACCGTACGTTCGAGCTGGTGGACTATCTTAAGAACAAAGTGGGCATTAATACGGTGGCTCATTATACCTGTGTCAATACTTCCAGGGACCGGGCGCTGAAAGATCTTTCGGAATTACGATCGAGAGGCCTGCAGAATTTTATGCTCCTCAGGGGAGATCTTCAGAAAGATTCGGGTGGTGCCTATATACCTGCCAAAGACGGTTTTGGCCATGCCTCGGAACTGGTGGCCTTCGCCCGCGAGCATTTCGCTGATTGTTGTATTGGCGCGGGATGTTATCCCGAAGTGCACCCGGAAGCTCCTCATGCTTTTGCCGATATCAGGCACTTAAAAGAAAAAGTAGATGCCGGCTGCGATTTCCTGGTAACGCAATTTTTCTTTGATAATGCTCATTATTTTGATTTTGTGCGCCGGGCCCGGGAAGCAGGCATAAGCTGCCGCATTATTCCGGGAATCATTCCCCTGACCCATTATTCACAACTGGAACGTTTTGTCAAACTATCCAATACCAGTATCCCGTCATTTTTTGCAGAGCAGTTGGAAGTATATAAAAATGATCCGAAAGCCGTATATAAGGCCGGAATGGATTTTGCCATTAAACAATGCCGAGATCTGCTCATGATGGGAGCGCCCGGGCTGCATTTCTACACCCTGAATAAATCCCGTGCGACGGTAGAGATCTACCAGACTTTGCTGGGCAGGTAAGGTGTCGGTGTTATCCCCTGAGCCTTAAAACAAAATGCCACAGGACCACTCCAACGGACACCGAAACATTCAGTGAGTGTTTGGTGCCGTACTGTGGGATTTCAATACATGCGTCACATGCGTCAACCACTTGCTGCTGAACGCCTTTTACCTCATTCCCAAAAACAAGTGCAACTTTTTGGCCTTCACGGGGCACATAGGCATCGAGCCGCAAGGCTTCCTCGGCCTGTTCAACCGCAATAACAAAATATCCTTTGGTTTTCAGTAACCGCACCGCGTCCATGGTGTCCGGGAAATACGTCCATTCCATGGTATCCTCGGCGCCAAGAGCCGATTTATGAATCTCGGCCGAAGGCGGACAGGCCGTAATACCGCAAAGGCACATATGTTCCAGAGCAAAGGCGTCTGAAGTGCGAAAGGCCGATCCGATATTGTGTTGGCTGCGGACGTTGTCGAGTACCAGAACTACCGGAAGACGCTTACTGTGAAGGAATTGTTCCGGCGTAAGCCGTTTGAGTTCTCTGTTGGGGATTTTTCTTCGCATATAAACAAAGGTAAAGGATTTTCGTGTACATTTGCATTATGCCCACCATGTATGTAATAAGTGGCTGTAACGGGGCCGGAAAAACAACCGCCTCTTATACCATCTTGTCAGAAATGTTGCAATGCCGGAATTTTGTCAATTCTGACGAGATTGCAAGAGGCATTGCTCCCTTTGATCTTTCTCACGCCGCCATAGATGCCGGACGTGTCATGCTCAAACGGATAAGAACCCTTACCGAGTCTAAAAACGATTTTGCGTTCGAAACCACACTGGCTGTACGTTCGTATGCCAATCTGATTGAAAAGACCAAAAAGAAAGGTTATATGATTCAGTTGGTTTATTTCTGGCTGAACAGTCCGGAATTGGCCATAGAAAGGGTACAGAACCGTGTACTGGCCGGCGGACACTCCATTCCCGAAAATGTGATCCGCAGACGGTACTGGTCGGGCATAAAGAATTTGTTTACCATTTATATGCCTCTTTGTGACCGGTGGCTGTTGATCAACAACTCCGAATCGCCCTCAACCCTGATAGCAGAGGGCGCCGGAGCCAGAGAGTCAAAGATCTACAACCAGCCCGATTATGACCGGCTTAAAAGCATATCGCAAAACCTCCTCCCGGGCTTAGGGGAAGAGTAAGAACATCTTTACCGGTGACTTCCCTTTCTTCAATTTTGTAATCTGTAGCGTGTCTGTGAGCGTTTACTCCATCGCGGAATATCCGGGCCTTATAGGTACGTCCGGGTTCCAGGAAAGACAGATCGAGCGTAACGGTACGGGGCGTCCAGTTGGTAAGGGCTCCTGCATACCAGTTGTCTCCGTTGCGGCGGACTGATACGATGTATTCGCCTATTTTCCCATCTACGATACGTGTTTCGTCCCATACGGTTGGGATTCCCGCAATGTACGAAGTGGTTTCCTGTTCTTTCATATACGCGGTAGGATTATCGCAGAGCATGACCAGGGGACTGTCAAACACTACGTACGTGGCCACCTGATGTGCGCGTGTTCCGGCAGCCATAGGATTGTTGTAAACCGGAAAAAAGTCGGCTTTGATGGCGTTACGCATGCCGCCCTGAGTGTAATCTACAGGCCCGGCCATCATGCGGATATATGGGAACGTAACATCAAATGAGACCATGTCTTCCGGGCTCCATTTGGACTGTTCCAGTCCGAAAATGCCTTCGAAATTGATAACATTCGGATACGTCCTGTTAAACCCGGTAGGTTTGTACATCCCGTGAAAATCCACCAGCATATGGTATTTGGCGGCCATGGCTGCAATACGATAGTTCATATCCACTACAGCCTGATCGTCCCGGTCCATAAAGTCGACCTTGAACCCTTTAAAGCCCATTTCTGAATAAAAACGACAGGCTTCTTCCAGGTTCTTGTCAAGGACATAGGCAACACACCAGAGAATAAGATCCACATTTTTGCTGCGGGCATAGGTCGCCAGTTCTTTCAGATCTATCCCGGGAATCGTCTTAAGAATATCGCCGCCGGCGGGGGGAGACCAACCTTCATCGAGAACTACGTATTCGAGGCCGTTGGCGGCAGCAAAGTCAATGAAATACTTGTATGTCTGGGTATTGATACCAACGGGAAAGTCCACTCCGGTAATACCCCAGTTATTCCACCAGTCCCAGGCCACTTTTCCGGGCCTGATCCAGCCGGTATTGTCAATACGGCAGGGAGCGCCAAGGGCGAATACCATATCGTTAACAGGCAGGTCGGTGTCCTTTTGAGCAAAGGCCATAATACGCCATGGATAAGTTCGGGTTCCTTTGGCATGGGCCAGAACGTTTGAATAGGCTACCGGCATTACCTGACCCCGGTAGGGATGTACCTTTGTTTCCGAGGGAACGGGAGCGAATACGCCTTTTAGCGCAAATGCCTGAGCGGATTTTTCGCCACGCAGGTACATGCCCGGATAAGATTCAAGGTCCGACTCGGTAAGGGCCATTCTGTGTCCTTTGTCAAGACAGACCAAAAGAGGCAGAAAGGCCAGCCGTTCGGGGTCGATTCCGCTTAAAGGCGTTACCGTGTAAACATTCTCGAAAGAATTTTGAAAAGGATTTTCTTCGCCGCGGCTGTAGGGGACATAGCATGCGTAATCTTTCTCGAACAAATAACCGGCCGTTTCTTCCAGAATGGAAATATCTTCTTTTATGTTTGTATAAAAGCGGTAAGCGGCTCCCTGATCGTAAAGGCGGAATTGGAGGCCCCATCCGTTACTGAAAAAAAAATCAATCTGGTTGTATTGTGTTTTTATTTCGGATTTCCTGTATAAAGGAGAGGGTATGGTTTCCGAGACGGTAGTTTTCCTGGCAGAGACCAGTTTTGCACCTGGGCCCAACACCCGGCCGTCCTGAAGTGTCAGGGACAGAGGGACGCTCGAAACGATCTTAGATCCCTCATGGAGCAGGCAGAATGAAATTTCGGTCTGAGTTACGATTTGCAGCTCAAGCCTGCCGTCCGGAGATGAAATACTGTGGATCTTCACTTTTGCCTCGAGGGATAAAGGAACCCCCGCCAGGAATATAGACATAAGTATTCCCGATATCAAAGTTATGACTGATGTTTTTTTCATATAGTATGGTTTTTTAGTTCATGATTCGCGGTCCCAGGGTAACGGTAAAAGAATAGTTCCCGTATGGCAGCATATGTGCATTTTCGGGCATGGCTCCCCATGAATTGATGCATCCCAGTCCCATCTGACGGGCGTCAATACAGCATTCTGTGAAAGACTCGGGATTGAGGTCCCGGGAATGACGGTTGCGTTTCCATGGACCTTCATCGAGCGTTTCCAAAGCATAGTGAAGGGCTGAGGCCGAGAACAGTTGCGGTGATGTGATGCGCAGTCCCTGTCCTGCCGGATCGGTCACTTCCCACCAGCGGATATCGGATTTGGTCCCGGTCTCCTGAGGTCTGATGTAAGGATAAAATTGTTCGGTAACACTTTGGCTGTAGAGACCAATAAAAGAAGCGTCTTTACGGTCTGCGTAATTTTCAGCGGGACCTCTGCCGTAGTAAGTAAGCCGGTCATATTGACGGGGAAGGGTCAGACGGATCCCAAAACGGAACATGGGAGATATCCCGGCCGCCTCTTCTCCTGAAGCATGCGTTTTAAGTTCCTGTGTAATGGTAACGCCTTGGTCTGCATCCAGTATATAGGTCATGAAAAGCGAGGCTTTCAGGTCGGGCATGTCATACGTAGCTTTAATGGTGTTATCTTTTATTTCAAAACCTTTGAAGATCATATGCGGAGACAGCCAGGCCCTGAACCGGTTTTGCAGATTAGCTCCAAAGTCATTGTCGGTGGGAGCACGCCAGAAATTGGGGCGGATAAGGCTGCCTTCCAGAAGTTGTGAGCGGCCGTCAAATACAAGCCGGGTTATGAATCCGTCCTGTTTGCCAAACTCGACATGAAGAGGACCGGCATCTGCCATCAGGTAATTGATGTCGTTATCTTTAATAATACATAATACGGTTTGGGTTTCGTTTACCCGGGCCGATTGTGCCGCAGGCTTCCCGGCGGGAATTTGTGCCCGGGCAAGCACAGTACCTGCCGGAACGGGGCCTTCTTGTTTTTTGGTTGAAAAACGGACGTTCAGAAATAATTCGCTGTTTTCATAAGCAGCAAGATCGGCTGCGGTATAACCCAGAGGAACCGTTATTTTCTGCTGAGGAGCTGCATTTAGTTGCGGAACAGTTCCTTTCATAACTGTAATTCCGTCTGCCAGCAGTTCCCAATCAAGCATGAAATTGGAAAGATCGCGGAAAAAATATTCGTTAAACACATGAATCCGGCCTTCAGTGACACGGGCATCGGTAGCCCAGATGTTCTGATAATAATATCCTACCTCGTATGTATGCGGATTGGGAACCCGGTCGGGACTGAACAGACCGTTACAGTTGAAATTGAAATCCGAGGCATCATATTTATTATAATCTCCTCCGTAGGCAAAGACGTACCTCCCGTCGGGTCTGCGCAGGTGAAGTGCCTGATCTACAAAATCCCAGATAAAACCACCCTGGTAATGAGGGTATTTGCGGATCAGATTCCAGTAGGTATTGAATCCTCCCATAGAATTTCCCATGGCGTGTGCATATTCACACTGAATAAGCGGCTTGGACGGATTATTGGTTACATATTGTTCGGCTCTTTCGTATCCCATATACATAGGGCAGAAAATATGCGAGATATCTCTGTTCTGCGCTCTTTCGTATTGTATGGGCCGATGCTGGGTGTCTGCGTCTTTGAGCCAGTCGTGAGCCTTAGTGAAGTTTTCTCCGTCTCCGGCTTCATTTCCCAGCGACCAGATGATAATACAGGAATGGTTTTTGTCCCGTTGATACATCCGTTGCACCCGCTGCATATGGGCTTTTGTATAATCTTCCCGGATGGCCAGGGTGTGTTCTCCGTATCCCATGCCGTGAGATTCAATATTCGCTTCGTCAACAATATAAATACCGTATTGATCGCACAGTTCATACCACAGGGGTGTGTCGGGATAATGGCAGGTGCGAACGGCGTTTATATTAAATTGCTTCATCAGAAGAATATCCTGTATCATGCGTTCCCTGGATACCTGATACCCGGTTGCCGGGTCCATCTCGTGGCGGTTAGCTCCTTTAATCAGAATAGGTTGATCGTTTACCAGTAATTGGCCGTTACGGATCTCCGAGGTGCGAAATCCCACCTGCCAGGGAATGAGCTCGGTTTCCTTGCCGTTATCTGAAAGTATCAGTATGAGTTTGTAAAGATTGGGAACTTCGGCAGACCAGCATTTGATGCCGTTTACTTTTAGCCTCGCCCCGTATTGGCCGGGCTTTTGTTCCAACAATTCTGTTTTCAGGAGTTGTTTTCCTTCCCCGTCCAGGAGTTGAGCCAATACTTTATGCGTAGTAGCCTTGCTGTTCAGGTCAAGGGAAATGTCGAGCGTTCCGTTCTTATAATTTTTGTCGGGGGTGGCGTTCAAAACAAAATCCCTGATATGCACTTTCTCGCGGGCATACAGGTACACATCACGGCAAATCCCCGTCAGGCGCCAAAAATCCTGGTCTTCAAGGTACGAACCGTCACACCAGCGGTAGATCTGCATGGCCAACAGGTTTTCCCCGTCCTTCAGGTAGGGAGTGATGTTAAACTCGGCTTCGAGTTTACTGTCCTCGGAATACCCCACCATCATACCGTTTACCCACAAAGTCATATTAGAAGTTACGGACCCAAAATGAATGATAACCTGTTTGTCTTTCCAATTTTCAGGCACGGAAAAAGTATGCCTGTACGATCCCACTCTGTTGTTTTCTGTGGGCACAAAAGGAGGATTGGATCTAAACTGGTTGTACCATGCATAACCGCTGTTAACATACAATGGATCTCCAAACCCGTTCAGTTCCCAAAGTCCGGGCACAGGGATCGTGGCCCATGATTTGTCGTTGTACTCCGGTTTGTAAAAATCGGTATGACGGGTCCACTCATCGGTGGCCCACGCAAATTTCCAGATACCTTTCAAATTCTTATACCGGGCCGATTCCCGGCGGTCTCCTCGCATGGCCAGATCTAAAGTTTCGTAGGCAAAGTACGAAGAATGCATGGGAAGACGGTTTATCTCGTTCATCTCCGGGTCAATCCAGGGTTCCTGCAGCCGGAAAAGAGGATAGTTGGTTGTTATGCAGTCAACCTCAGCCGCGGTAAAATAATGAAGGTCTTCCTCATTGTCTACTGTCCATACGTTAACGGTTAAGCCCAGTTCCTTTGCCAGGGCTATCCACTGCGGATGATCCCGGAGCACATTCATGTGGTAATCGAGACCGGAATAGCCTTTCTCCTTTAATTCCGCGGGATTGAGTTTCCCGGACAGATTGGAGACTCTGGCACGGGGTTCCAGTGCAATGAGTGTTTCACAGATGTGATCCGAGAAACTGATGTATTCGACAGCCTGCTGCATTCCGGCCCCGTTGACCAGGTCCAACACTTTTTTTACGGCAGCCGTCTCTTTCTCCGGCGTATCATGAGCTTTTATTTCTATGATCAGTTTGGTCGGATGGCCCAGTTCCTTCAGATTTAGTATCTCTTCAAGTAACGGGAGGGTTTCTCCATTGGCAAGCCGAAAATCTTTTAGCCCGGCATACGTGCTGTTGTCTATACGTTTCCCGTTAAGTTCCGGGTCGTGAAAAAGGACCACTTTACCATCTGTGGTAAGGTAAACGTCAATCTCGGCACCCCAGCATTTTGCTTCAATGGCATTTTGTACTGAATTGCGGGAGTTTTGGACGGAATTATCTTTAGTCCAGAACCCTCTGTGGGCTATAACCTGCGGTTGGGCAGCAGTCCGGACAAACGCAGAACAGATCAGAACGGTCAGTAATGAAATAAATCGTATCATAGATCGGTAATATTTTGTACATTGCAATCCTTTTCGGAATAAAGAATATGCGAATATACGATATTTCACAGGAAATATTCAGCGGCGCTGTTTATAAAGGAGACCCCGTTCCGGCCGCTTTTCCGCTATGTCGTATAGACGAGGGAGCTCCATATAACCTGTCATCTGTATCTATGTGCCTGCATAACGGCACCCATATTGATGCTCCTTCTCATTACCTGGAAAACGGCAAAACGGCAGACCGGATTGATCTGGATTCCTGCGTGGGTCCCTGTATTGTTCTGGCTATAAACGGACCTGTCGATGAGGAATATCTTCAACCCCTTCTGAGCCTTGGGCCTAAACGACTTCTTTTCAAAGGCAGAGGATGGCTTACGGTCAGGGCCGCCAAAGCTCTTGCCGGTAGCAGTGTGGTGCTTGTGGGGACAGAAAGCCAAAGTGTAGGTCATGCAGGTCAGGTTGCCGAGGTGCATAAACTATTGATGGAAAAAGACATTGTTATTCTCGAAGGACTTATCCTTAAAGACGTCCCGGAAGGTAACTACTATGTAATTGCCCTGCCCCTTAAATTCGGAGGACTGGAAGGCTCACCCTGCCGGGCCGTCCTTGTGGATTATTTGCCCGCAGCAAATTAAATAACTCCAAAAGAATATATGATCTTTTGATGATAAAGTGATCCCGGCTTCAGGATGCATTCCGGATAGGAAGCATGATTGGGGCTGTCCGGATAATTCTGACATTCCAGCGCAACTGCATAGCGGTTTTTGTGCGGATTCCCGTTTTTGTCGTTACCGTTGCCGTCCAGCCAGTTGCCTGTATATATCTGGATCCCGGGCTGGGTCGTTTCTAAGGTCAGGCATCTTCCCGAAACCGGATCTGAAAGCGTAGCAGCGAGCTGCATTTTTCCGTCTGTTGAGGGGAGGCACCAGCAATGGTCGTATCCGTGACCTATGGCAAGTTGTTCGTTATCCGTGGCAATGTCCTGCCCTATGGGTTTGGGTGTTCTGAAATCAAACGGGGTTCCCTCTACCGGAGCAGGGTCTCCCAGCGGAATACAGGTTGGATCTACAGGAAGATACTTTTGAGCATTCAGTTGCAGAATATGATCAAGAATGGAGCCGCTCCCTTCTCCGGCAAGATTAAAATACGTATGATTTGTAAGGTTAACGATGGTGGCTTTATCCGTAATGGCTTTCAAATCTACATATAGCCGGTTTTCTTCGCTCCAGCGGTAGGTAACGGTTACCTGCACGTTGCCGGGATAGTTTTCTTCGCCATCCGGACTCAGGTAAGCAAACGAAACGGCCTCGCCCCCCTCTTCAACCCTGCTTACCCAAAGTTGGACACACATAGACTGGGGCCCGCCGTGGAGGTGATTTTCGCCATTGTTAACGGCCAGTCTGTATTCTTTTCCTTCCAGGGTGAAACGGCCTTTGGCTATGCGGTTGGCAAAACGCCCCACCGATTTACCGAAATAGGGAGGGTCCTGAAAGTACTGCTTGATATCGGCATATCCGGGGACAACATCCTTAATGATTCCGTTCCTGTCCGGAACACCCAGCCCGGTGATATTGGCTCCCAGATTGCTTAGTTTGACATAAGCGCCCTTGCTGTTAGTAAGGGTATAACATACAATGGCCTCTCCTTTTGCTGAATAGCCGGCCAGTTCCTGTGTAATTTCCATTTTAAATACTTTATTATGGTTCGTGTGGTTCAAAGATACGAAATGAAGTCCTTTTTGTCTAAATTTGAATGTTTATTTATTGTACGCTCATGAAAAAAATATTATCCTTATGCACGTTTCTCTCATTATTTGTTGTGTCTTGTAATCCTGTACAGGATGCCGCAGTGTTGGATCCCCGGTATTTTGTGGCTGAAAACAAAACGGTAGATATGACCATGGAGGAAATTTTCGAATCTTTTGGTGCAGAAGATTATCCCGAAATTACGTCAAAAATTGAACTGTTCGCTGCCAGCGAAAAATTCCGTGCTGTAGTGATTACCTACAAAACAGTAGACCCGTTGGGAAATTCCGTAGTGGCAGACGGTACCATTTATTATCCGCTCGATTGTAAAATAAAGGGTGTTGTGGAGATGTCAGGTATTGCCCATATGAATAAGGACGGAGGGTCTTCGGAAGAAATCCCCGTTATGGAAGGAATTCCCGTATTATTTGGTTATGCTGTTTTTGTCCCCGATATGATTGGATACGGTAAGTTTGGCAATACTAAGGAAATGCCGCACCCGTTTATGATGACGGAGAATCTGGGGCGTGTTACTTACGATTTCAGGAAAGCGGCTGCCGAATATATGCTTACTTTAGGTTATACTGTTCCCCGGCGGACAATTATTTCCGGGTATTCGTACGGCGGAGGCGTGGCGTTAGCTGTTGCAAAATATTACCAGGAGCATCATTCGGATGAGATTAAAGTAGAACGCGTAGTGGCCGGCGGAGGAGCCTATGATATGAACGAGACTTTCGAGGGCTTTGCACTCCATCCCGTCTGCACCTATCCTTTATTACCGGGTATTATTTTATCTCTGAATCATTATTATAAGCTGGAACTCGATTATCACCAGATCTTCAGGGGGGAACTGGCAGATCATTGTGAAGAATGGTACGACAGGACCAGGAATGCAAGCGGACTGGTAGCTCTCATTGGAGAAGATATGAGGAACTACATGCATCCCGACTTCTTTAAGCCCATAGAAGAACGCAATGCCGAATTTCGCAAGCTGCAGCCTGTGCTGGATATGAACTCGGCCGTTGACGGCTGGACTCCCCGAATGCCCGTCTATCTATACCATTCTACGGAAGATATGTACGTTCCCATTGAATCGGCCGTTTATGCCGCACTCGAATTTTCTGAAAGAGGAGCCTACGTGATCCTTAAATGCGGAGAGGGTACTCACGCAGACTGGGGCGTGCGTACCTTTGCCGACCTGCTCGTGTATCTGATATTGAGGTAAAGAGGTCACGTCTTTGTATATTCCTCTATTATCCGCAGGACCACTTCAGAAGCTTTCTGCATGCTTTCCAGTGGGATATATTCCATTTTACCATGAAAATTATGTCCTCCGGTAAAAATATTGGGGCAGGGAAGATTCATGAATGACAGGCGGGCTCCGTCTGTCCCTCCCCGTATAGGATGTACGACTGGGGTGATGCCGGCTGCTTTAATAGCATTTAGAGCCTTTTCCACTATATGAAAATGAGGTTCAATCTGTTTACACATGTTATAATACTGATCCTGTATCTCCAGATGAACGCAACCAGCTCCGTATTTCAAGTTCAAAAAAACAACGATCTCCTCCAGCAGTTTCTTCATCTCCTTGAACTTTTCAAAAGAATGGTCTCTTATTATATATTGTAGACTTGCGTTCTCAACAGTACCCCGGAAAGAAGTGATATGGAAAAATCCTTCGTATCCCTGCGTGAGTTCGGGCCGTCGGTCAACCGGAAGCATGAAATTTAGTTCCATACCAATAAGCAGGGCATTAAGCATTTTATTCTTGGCATACCCGGGATGAATGTTGCGTCCACGGATTTCGATCCGTGCCATGGCTGCATTAAAATTTTCATATTCCAATTCCCCCAGCTGTCCTCCGTCAAATGTATACGCATATTTTGCACCAAAACGTTCCACATCAAATTTGTCCACTCCCCTTCCAATCTCCTCGTCGGGTGTAAAAGCAATTTTGACAGTTCCGTGTTTAATTTTTGGGTTTTCCATAAGGTACTCGGCGGCGCTCATGATAGCGGCAATTCCGGCCTTGTCGTCTGCCCCCAATAAAGTTGTGCCATCTGTAGTAATAAGTGTATTTCCCTCGTAATCTGCTAATTCGGGGAAATCGGCGGGATTCATTACGAGATTTGCCGAGGCATTCAACACAATAGGGCTCCCGTCGTACGAAGATATAATCTGTGGACAGACACCCGCGCCAGAGGCATCCGGCGAAGTGTCTACGTGCGCAATAAACCCGATTGGCGGGATTTCTTTGTCTGTATTGGATGGTATGGTAGCCATGACATAACCGTATTGATCCAGTGTGGCGTCATTGATGCCCATGGCTTTTAATTCTTCCAGTAATACATTGAGTAAGGTTAGCTGTTTTTGGGTACTCGGTTGTGTGGGAGAGTCGGGATCTGATGCTGTATCGTACGATACATAACGTAAAAATTTATCAAGGATTTTTTCCATGTTTATTGCATTTCGTAAAAAACGGATTGTAAAATTAGCGAAAAAAGATTCACAAAAATTTGCGAATTATGGAAAAGTCGTTACCTTTGCAGCCCGTTTGAGAAATAACGGCAGTTCATTGAAGTATTAAAGAGAGATAATAGAGGTAAAAAAAGAAGAAATAGTCTGTAATAAGAAAGGTCTGAGGACCGTAAAATTAGGGACTACGATTCACGAGATCAGCTGACGAGGCGGGTTACCGGGAGGTAGCCTGGTGGATCAGCGGAAGAACGAGAAAAAGTTACAAAGGGCGTATGGAGGATGCCTAGGCTTCTAGGAGCGAAGAAGGACGTGGTAAGCTGCGAAAAGTGCCGGGGATTTGCAAACGAGAGTTGATCCGGCAGTATCCGAATGGGACAACCCACCAGGTTGAAGGCCTGGTACCATCGCGAGATGGGGCAGACGCAGGGAACTGAAACATCTAAGTACCTGCAGGAAAAGAAAGAAAAATCGATTCTCTGAGTAGTGGCGATCGAAAGGGGAATAGCCTAAACCGTGAATGTTTCGGCATTAACGGGGTTGAAGGACCTCAAGACGGACGCTGTGTAAGAAGTGGAACCTGGTTGGAAAGCCAGACCGTAGGGTGTGAAAGTCGCGTACACGTAAAGACACAGTGAACAAGAGGAATCCTAAGTAGGGCGGGACACGAGGAATCCTGTCTGAATCTACGGGGACCATCCCGTAAGGCTAAATACAACTAGAAGACCGATAGCGAACCAGTACTGTGAAGGAAAGGTGAAAAGTACCCCGAACAGGGGGGTGAAAAAGAACCTGAAACCGTACGCCTACAAGCGGTCGGAGCGGATATAATCCGTGACGGCGTGCCTTTTGCATAATGAGCCTACGAGTTACTGTTGTTAGCGAGGTTAAGTACTTCAGGTACGGAGCCGAAGCGAAAGCGAGTCTGAAAAGGGCGACAGAGTTAGCAGTAGTAGACGCGAAACCTTGTGATCTACCCTTGACCAGGTTGAAGTATCCGTAAAAGGATATGGAGGACCGAACTCATGTCTGTTGAAAAAGGCTGGGATGACGTGTGGATAGCGGTGAAATTCCAATCGAACCCGG
>DHQY01000009.1:411472-411690 GCA_002408205.1 Bacteroidales bacterium UBA5326
AATCAAACTTGGAGATAGCTCGTACTCCCCGAAATGTCTTTTGGGACAGCCTCAAGCGAATGAGTTTACCAGAGGTAGAGCTACTGATAGGATGCGAGGGCTTCACCGCCTATCAAATCCTGACAAACTCCGAATGCTGGTAAATGATGCTTGGGAGTGAGTTGGCGGGTGCTAATGTCCGTCAGCGAGAGGGAAAGAGCCCAGACCAACAGCTAAGG
>DHQY01000009.1:411901-412076 GCA_002408205.1 Bacteroidales bacterium UBA5326
GTAACAGCTCACTAGTCGAGCGACTGTGCGTGGATAATAATCGGGCATCAAACACACTGCCGAAGCTATGGACTTGAGAAAGTGGTAGGGGAGCATTCCAGTCGGCGTAGAAGGAAAACCCGTGAGGGATTCTGGAGCGTCTGGAAAAGCAGATGTAGGCATAAGTAACGATAAT
>DHQY01000007.1:0-220172 GCA_002408205.1 Bacteroidales bacterium UBA5326
TTTTCCATTTGAGTACAAATTTAACGCTTTATATCGCCTTGTTTTGTACTCGGTTTTTTTAGACACTAATATAAGTAATGATTTTCATAAGACGATTTTCTTTAAAGATAAGCAAAAAAATGTATAATTTTTTTACATTCAGTCAAAGATTTAGACAAAATTTCTAAATCGATATTTTCGTAACTCTCCTGTTTATATGTAATTAAAACCGTGGCACAAAAATGGTTAAATTATATACATATCTTCAAGTATATGCTCAGAAATCTATTTTACATTTTTAACAGATACAGGCTGGCATCAGTTTTTAATATAGTGGGACTTTGCCTGGCCTTCTTCTTTTTTATGGTTGTTTTATTCCATCAAAATTATGAATACGGTTTTGACAGGAATATCGCCGGAAGAGAGCATATATACCAAATGGAAAATATGCGTGATGACGGAATCTGGGATGCCAATTTTTCCCGCCCGATGGCTGAAACCATTCTTAACAGTTCCTCATTAATTGAACAGTACGGTCTGTCAACTCAGAGTGCCTATTCTGCCGTGTCTAAAATGGGGTTTTCCACTTCTGCCGGAACAGAAACAGATACCTACATCTACGAAATAGAACAGATAACACCCGAATATGCCAGATTGTTTGGTTTTGATATTATTGACGGTTCCATTGCCGCTCTGGAGAATCCGTATGATATTCTAATTTCCGAATCTGCGTCAAAAGCACTGTTGGGTCAGGCTGACCCCGTTGGGAAAGCCATATATGCCTCTGAATTCCGGGGATTACCTTCAGTCTCCGGACTTCCGATTTCGGGGAACACGCCTCTTACCGTTGGTGGTGTTTTTCGGGATTTTCCGGAGAATTCAAGACTTACCAATTCTATATACCTTCCTATCTCCAAGAGTCGAGAGATGGACGACTGGAGCACTTGCCGGTATTACTGCTATGTAAAGTTTGGCTCGAAAGAAGCTGCAGAAACCATGATTCAGCAATTTGCCGCAAATAATAAAGATCTTCTGCTTGGTCACGGCATAAATGAACTGAGACTGCGTCCTGTTACTGAGCTTTATTTTGGAACTCAGGCCCGTAACGACGCAGCTCCCACAGGCAGCAAAACGCTTACAGATATTTTATTCCTGATAGCAATAATGATTGTTGTCATAGCACTGGCTAATTATATAAATTTTTCGGTAGCTCTGGCGCCCGTTAGGGCTAAGTCGGTTACCGTAAGAAAAGTACTTGGCAGCAATGACGTTGCCCTAAGATGCGATTTACTATTCGAATCGCTGGTTATTTCTGTTCTTGCTTTTCTTTTTGCTTTTCTCTTCCTTTTTTTGTTTAAAGATTATATAACAACTCTCCTCGGGCACCCGATAGATATCGCTACCTATTGGACAACTCCGGTATGGACATGTGCCGTTGCCATTTTGGGAGGTATATTGTCAGGTCTCTATCCCGCTTTTTATATAACCTCTTTTCCTGCAATCAAGGCTCTGAATGGTACTTTTTCACTAAGTTCCAGGTCCAGAGTCCTTCGCAAAGGACTAATAGGTTTTCAATTTATCATCTCCATAGCGCTCGTTTGCGGGTCTCTGTTTGTTGTCTTGCAAAACAGGTTTATTAACCGTTACGAAATGGGTTTTGATCATGATAATGTCCTTGAGGTAAAACTAAGCATGGGAACGGCTCTTTCCCAGAGTGAAAATTTCCGTTCAATGCTCCTTAAGTTCTCGGAAATCAAAGAGGTGGCATTTTGCCAGATCCCTTTTGTTACCGATATGATCCGTCCGCTAATAGGTTATAACTACAATGGCCATCATTCTTATATGAGTTGGACGGGTGTCTCTTCACAGTTACCGGAATTGCTAGATATCAAAATAATCCATGGACGCCGGTTCCGTCCTTCGGACCAGTTGGGCGGAAACACACATCCAGTGTGCATTATAAATGAGTCGGCAGCAAAGGAGATTCTGTCGTGGTTCTCTGCGGATGAGATAGGAAGTATTGAAGACCTGGTAGGGACGTACATTTACGACAATGATACACCGGTGGAAATTGTAGGGATTGCCCGGAACGTTCATTATGAATCGCTATATAAACCCATTACTCCCCTTGCATTCTGGACTGCATCACGTGAACATTATCGGTCAATGGCTCCGGGCAATTTCGCATATATGAAGGTTGCCGGCGACGATCCTTCAGCAGCAATCAGGCATATTCGCGACGTGGCCGATGAGCTGAATCCCGGCTACCCTGTTGAGGTCCGTTTTTTTGATCAATCGCTTAAAAAACTTTATGCCAAGAGCCATAAACAAGGTCTATTGGTTGCTCTGCTCTCGCTGATAGCAGTTATCCTGTCGTTGGTGGGTGTATTCGGCATGGCCATATATGAAGCTAAAAGAATGAAAAAAGAGATTGCAATCCGCAAAGTCTGGGGCGCAACTGTTCCCCAGATTCTGCAACTTTTTAGCACACCCATCCTTAAAATCATTCTTATCTCTGCTATTATTTCCATTCCTTTGGCTTGCTACGGAGTATATGTATGGCTAAAGGGCTTTGCGTATCATATTGATATGTACTGGTGGGTATTTATACTTGCTACCCTTTCGGTTGTTTTAACAGCACTGGCAACCATTACTTATCAAAACTACCGGGCCGCCTCGTCCAATCCCATTGACAGCATCAAATCTGAATAATAAATGCGCGGGGGAGCCTCGTAGATTTTGACGGAATATTTTTTTATTGTAATATTGCAATATTATAATACATAATGGGTACTACCAGAACAGATATTTATACCAGGCAACAGAAAGATCTGGCAACTATGTTAAAAGCATTGGGCCATCCTGCCCGTATTGCTATTTTACAATACATTATTAGTCAGCAAGCCTGTATTTGCAACCATCTGGTTCACGAAATAGGACTGGCTCAGCCTACTATTTCTCAACACCTGAAAGAGTTAAAGAATGCAGGTATTATTAAAGGCAATGTGGAGGGTACCAGTATCTGTTACTGTATTGATGAAAAGGTCTGGAACAGATTAAAGAAATTATTGGAGGTTTTTATGCAAACAAATGAACAAAAAAAAGAAATTGTAAAGCAGAAATACAGTGAAATCGCCTTGCAGAATTCAGTTAGCCATACGGCTTCTTGTTGCTGTCAGGGCTGTTGCAGTCCGGCAGTATACAACATTATGTCCGAAGAGTATGATAAGCTGCAAGGATACAATAAAGAGGCTGATTTGGGGTTGGGATGCGGATTGCCCACGCAATTTGCCAAAATTAAAAAAGGCGATACGGTGGTGGATCTGGGCAGTGGTGCAGGAAATGATTGCTTTGTGGCAAGGGCAGAAACGAGTGAAAACGGAAAAGTCATAGGAATAGATTTCACAGAGGCTATGATCCAAAAAGCCCGTGAAAATGCCGTAAAATTGGGTTATCACAACGTGGAATTCCGCTACGGAGATATTGAAAAGATACCCATTATAGACAATCTGGCCGATGTGGTTGTGAGCAATTGTGTTATGAACTTGGTACCCGATAAACAAAAGGCTTTTGGAGAAGTGTACAGGATATTAAAACCGGGAGGCCATTTCAGCATATCGGACATTGTGCTTGCAGGCGAATTGCCCGAAAAAATCATGAACGCTGCAGAAATGTATGCAGGTTGCGTAGCCGGTGCCCTGCAGAAAGATACGTACCTGAATATCATAAGGGAGGCCGGGTTTACCAATATTACGCTGCAGAAAGAAAAAGCCATCATTATTCCTGATGACTTATTAGGCAATTACCTGGATGAAGATGAGATCAACACCTACAAGGCCCATCCATACATTATTTTCAGCATTACTGTGTACGCAGAAAAACCTCTATAAATAACGGGCAAAGAAATCTAAAAAGAAAGGCCAGTTGGGACCGGCTTCGTGTCCGCCGTGATGCTGCCTGTAAGCCAGGTCTCCGTCCAGCAGACCAAAGTCTGCTATTGGAAGAATGTCTGTACTCAGTCCCTTTCTGCCCAGCAGCTCATAGACCGGTGATGCTTTTGAGGCGGACAGGAACATACCGGCTATGTCAACCCATTTATCGGCCTCGTAGCTGCCCCCCGATATAAAACAGGGACGGGGGGCGCATAACGCTATGAGTTCATGCTGATCAACGGGAAGGTCATTCTCTGTAAGCGGATCGGCCCCGTATTTTATGAAGCTCCCGGATATCCAGTGGTATTCACCGTCCGAGGCGAGGTTGCCGAGGCTTTCGCCGCAGTTCCGGCGCCATCCGGCAGCTCCCCCTTTTCCCGAGGAACAGATGAAGCCTGCGGCTATTCTTTCGTCGAATGCCATGGCCACAAGTGCCGCCTTGCCGTAACGCGATACCCCCTCGACAGCCACCCTGTTGGCATCAAACAGATCGTCTGTCTGGAAATAATCAATCATTTTGGAAGCTCCCCATCCCCAGGCCCTGAGCGATCCCCAGTCTGTAGGTTTGCGGTATTCTCCTTTATTGCATAGTCCGATAATGCCTTTGGTAAGGCCGTAGCCGCCGTCGGCCTGCACAGATGCAGGGACAATCTGTGCAGCGGCCCAACCGCGTTCTACAACCTGTTGCTGCCAGGGTTTTCCTTCTCCGAACGGATGGCGGGGATCGGTCATCATCCATGAGAATTCAAGAATGACAGGCATGTTTTTTTTGCCGTTGTCCGGCCATATAATCTGTGCCTGAATTTCAACGGAAATTTCCGGGTACGATGAGTTATCCACCACACCAAGAAGCTGACGTATAACTACCGGAGTACCTCCCAGATTGGCTTTGTCTTCTTTTATTGTCTTCCAGTGAACAGCAGGAACGTTATCCGGAATACGCCCGTAAACCTCGTCTTCAAATACTTTGACCAGTTCGGGACGCCTTATCTTGTTCCACATTGCGGCATTTTTCACTTTTTTTCCATTGAAAGTGGTAAGTGCCTGTGGGTAGAAACAATACGGATTTGCTTTAAGTTCATCGTAGTTTGGCTGACTGGCCGGGTCTGAAGAGTTGGGATCACGTCCGGGACGTACTGCCTTAATGCCCAGCTGACTCATCATATTAGCATGGTCGGCCACCGTGATTTTGTTCAGGCTGTCCATTACCCTTATGAGGCTGTCTCTGTTGACATTCCTGCCGCCAAAAAACTGTCCGAAACATGTTGCCGGAATCATTACGGCAAAGAGTAAAAAAATGGCGGGAGCACAGATCTTTTTATTCATAAATACTTATTGTTGTAAGGGATCTCCCATTTCTGAATGCTCTAAACTGTTTTCGTTGAGTTTGAAAAGCATAAATTTAGAATTATCTTTTGTACAGGGGGTCCACTCACCTCCATTTAAGCCATTTGGATTGGCGTATTTGGCAAAGTTTGTCCAGGCTGTCAGCATCACTTCAGAAAGAGCCCAGTCACCATCGGTCCAGGGCCTCCAGCTATTTTTGAAAGATTGAAATACATACCAGAGATCGGAAGAGTGGAATGCCCCTTTAAGTACGTTTTCCCTGCCATCTGTAGGAAGGGGACGTGCGAACTGATATGCATAAGCATTATCCCCTGCCTCTTCCCTGTTCAGGCAGAAATCCACAATGCCGGGAGCCATATTACCTGAATCGTTGAGGGTGAATCCAATCATGTAGGGAACATTTGCCAGGTTATTGTTTACAGCGGCATCGTCGAAGCTCTCTTTCAAAACATATCCGTCTACGATGGGAGATATCAGCCCTGAGGACATCCAGGTACGGTTTCCGGTAACTGACTGATAAATACCCCCAACCGTAAAGATCACCTCAGTAGAAGCGGCACGCATCTTTTCAAGATTCGTAAGGCCAGCCCAGTCCATTACTTCCTTTGTCTGTTGTGCTGATTCTTGAAGCGTCAGAGGGGCAAAGGCAGGCATACTACCCAAACCGCTCGCACTCATAATGATCGCTTTATTGAAAAGGCCACGGGCAAGCGGAGAAGCGCACAGGGTCTTTGTGCTGCGTCCTCCGGCACTCTGTCCGAAAATCATAACATTATCGGGGTCTCCTCCAAATTGTGCAATGTTTTTCTTTACCCATTTGAGGGCTTCTATCTGGTCAAGTATCCCATAATTTCCCGAAACCCCTTCAGGACTTTCAGCTGCAAGTTCAGGATGGGTAAGGAAGCCGAAGACGCCGACACGATAATTGAAAGTGACCAGTACCACCTCTTTGCCGGCAAAGGCTTCTCCGTCAAACTCGGGCTCGGAGCCCCACCCTTCCCTTAATCCGCCGCCAAATATCCACAGTGCTACAGGAAGCTTCCTGTCAGTTTGTCCAGGCGCTGTTGTCCAGACATTCAGGTAGAGGCAGTCCTCGCTATAGGCAGATTCTTTGCCATACCCCCACTCTGTGGTATAACCGCCCGGATAGTGCGCGGCCTGGAAACTCGGATGTCCGAATGTGTCGGCAATCCTGACTCCTTCCCAGGGAATAACCGGCTGAGGTGCTTTCCACCGGAGCTCTTTGATGGGTGGTGCAGCATAAGGAATACCCCGGTAAACATACACTCCCGGTGATTCGGTTATAACACCATGGATTTTACCGCCTTCAATGGTCAGTACAGGGTTTGGTTTACTGCAACTGAACAGAAGCAGTGATAACGCAAAAAACAAAATCTTCTTCATGGTGTGGTCTATTTAGTAAACCGGATCCAGTCTACATGAATTTCCTGTTCACTTGCAGACTTGACAATCAGATTGTTAATACCTTTCTTTATTCCTTTAACACGGACGGGAATCTCGGCCCAATCGGGCGATTCCGGAACCTTGACCTTGGCGACTGTCTTTTGATCGTTTTGTAAAAGCAGTGTACCTCCTTTGGGAGCCTTAACGCGGAGAAGCGCACCATTGCAGTTGCCGTCAAATTGAACGGTGTTGTAACGTACCCAAGCCTCTGTGCCGCTGAAAATTGTCTTCCATCCGGCAAAATAGTTGGCAGTGTCCAGATATTCAATAGCAGCACCGGTTTCGCTGATTGCGGAATAACGATCCAATTGAATATCGGAAGTTGCCTTGGAAATTCCTATACCACGCAGTGTGGGTTTAACTATTCTGATACTTCCGTCGGATTCAAAGAAGAGGCTGTCTGCACATACCGAACGGTTCTTGTCGAAAGATGGAGAATAATCGTTATGGTGATAAAAGATGTACCACTGTTCCTTAAATTGGATGATGGAATGGTGGTTGGTCCAGCATTTGTTTGGCCACTCCTCAAAGAAGACCCCCTTAAACTCATAAGGTCCGTAGATGTTATCCGCCACGGAATAGGCCAGGACTTCGGTATCCTTGCGGGCCCACGGGAAAGTCATATAGTATTTTCCGTTGGCTTTAAAGAGATAAGGGCCTTCAATCAGTCCGGGGCTTGGAAGGTTACCTACAGGTGTGGGTTCTTCTGCCAATTCGGACCAGTCATCGTTAAGTTTGGCTATATTAATACCCCTGGCCGGCCATACGATGTATCCCTGACCGTCGTCATCCACAAAAATACAAGGGTCAATACCAAATACTCCTTCAATTGGCGTTTCCCGAGGTGTATACGGACCCTCTGGCTTATCAGCCACTGCAACTCCGACCCGGAATGGACTAAACTTCCCCGCCTGGCCATCACTCTTCATAAAATCAGGGAAAAAGAAATGATATTTCCCGTTATGTACGGCACAGTCCGGTGCCCACATAGAATATCCTTTCGGGTTCCCCCATGGAACGTCTTTCTGGTCCAGGATCACTCCGTGGTCTGTCCAATCGGTCAGATTCTCAGATGAAAAAACGTGATAGTCCTGCATACAGAACCAATCTTTCCTGGGAAAATCATCCGGAGCAGGAATATCGTGAGAAGGGAAAATATAAATCTTGTCCCCTATCACGAGTGCAGAAGGATCGGCCGAGAACTGGTCGCGGATAATTGGGTTCTGGGCGCCGACTGTTACTCCAAGCATCAGTATAACAGCAGATAATGTAAATTTTCTTAACATAATTATTTCGTGCTTTTTACAGTGAAGAAATCGGTCATATTTTTGAAATACTGCGTGTCAAAGCATCCGGGACCGTGTCCGCCACCGGGAACAGAGATAAAAGTAGCTTTGCCCCCGGCATTGTCATATGCGTTTTTAAGATTGACGCTTTGGCAATGAGGCACCACATTATCTGCATCTCCATGAATGATAAGGATTTCCGGATCATCTTTGTCCACAAAGTTGATTGGGCTGATGAGCTTGACCCAATCGGGCTCTTCGCGGGGGTCTTTCTTCCCTATGAGCATGGCTTCAGGTGTAGACGCATCGTTAGGTGCCACACAGTTTGACATATGGGCCATATCCACGGGGCCAAACCAATCTACTACCGCATCTACATGGCTGCCGGTAGAAAGATAATTGCCCAGAGACCCTTCAATATCTACCGTAAGGTCGCCTGATGTAAGTGTCTTTACACCGTTTGTTACACCGGCAAAAGCAGAAAGATGTCCGCCAGACGAGAATCCGGTGATGCCAATGAACGACGGATCAATGTTGTATTTGGCAGCATTGGAGCGAACGTAGCGGATAGCTGCTTTCACATCCTGAATCTGTGCGGGCCAAATTGCCTCCATACTGGAGCGGTGATTAATAGAGATGACAGCAAAACCCGCTTGCAGAAGAGGGGCACCTATGGATGCGGAAGCCATAGCCTTTGCGTTGTTGGCAAACCATGCACTGCCGTAAATAATAATAACCGCTTTATAGGCGGTTTTTTGCTCTTTTGGCAAGTATATATCCAAATTGTGGCTTTCCAGGCTGTCGGAAGCGTAATTTACGTTCGTCCAGCTGGTGGAATAAGTATCTTCTGCCGGTCCTTTTGGCATTTGGAATTCCTGTGCCGTAACTACAACGGCACACAGAGAAAATAATACTACAAATAATTGATTTTTCATGTAATAATATAATACTACTATTTAAAAAGCAGTGGAGCCACTTGATACAAACTTCTTCTCCAGGAAAGGAATTCATGTGCCGTGTTTTCAGAAATATACCCGACCGCATTGAATCCTGCATTTTTAAGTTCTTCAGTTGCCTTTTTTATTCCATCGGGATTTTCTCTGCTACCGCAACTTAAAAAGATTAGTTTTACCTGTGATTTATCCTTTATATCGCTCGGAGCATAAACACCTCCGCTTAATAAAGCATAATGAGAAAATACTTCGGGACGGTTAAGGGTAATCATTTTGGTTTCCATACCGCCCATTGAAAGCCCGGCCATTGCACGGTTGTCTTTATTGGCAAGGGTGCTGAAATGCTTATCGATATAAGGAATCAGTTCGTCAACAAGTACCGTCTGGAACTGTTTAATGTCAAAATTTCCAAGTCCGCTGCCAAACTTTATCTCATTGGTCATCCCGTAAGTCATAACTATGAGGAACGGTTCTATTTTACCATCGGCAATTAAATTGTCCATTATAAGATTGGCGTGTCCCTGAACAGACCATGCTGTTTCGTCTTCACCCCAGCCATGTTGCAGATACAAAACCGGATATTTTTTGTTTTGGTCTTTTCCATAACAAGGAGGCGTATAGACAAAAGCGCGGCGTACAGACTGGGTGCTTTCAGAATAGAAAAGTACTTGTTGAACTTTTCCGTGAGGAACGTTCTTGAGGGCATAAAAGTCCTGATCGTGTGCAGGAATTTCTATACCACTTTCCCAACGTGTTGAACCATAAAAATTTTGTGTTCCAGGATCGTTAAAAACGCCGCCGTCAATGGTAAGGTGATAATAATGGAATCCTTCATCAAGCGGTCCTGCAGTCGTTCCCATCCAGAAGCCGTCTTCTGCTTTTTCCAGCACGGTTCCTCCACGACCACCCAGGCCCAAGCTAACGCTTACGGCTTTTGCATCGGGAGCTTCTACGCGAAATCGGGCATAGCCTTGTGAGTTAACCATCGGATACTCTTTTCCGGGCTGGTTTAAGGTGGAAGGTTGAAAATCTTCTTTTATTCCTGAAGCATTTTCCTGGGCAAAGCCCAAATGGGTCATTAATAAAATGACACTGGCTAGTAAAACTATTTTTTTCATATATGTTAATTATTAAATAAAAGCGGAGCAAATTGATACAGACCGCGTCTCCAACTCTGCCATTCGTGCGCGGTGTCAGGCGAAACATAAAAGTATGCATTTATTCCGGATTCTTTGAGTTTTTCTGTTTCTTCTTTAGGATCTCCTCCAAAACCGGGTCTGCGGTTTTCGAGCTCGCGGCTGCCATAGCTTACAAATACGAGTTTGTTGTTCTCTCTGAAGCCCGCAGCGTTTTGTACCTCTTCAACAGAAATGCTTCCTCCGCTGAATATACCTACATACGAAAAAATGCCGGGGTTGGCCAGCGTGATGGCCTTTGTCTGCATACCTCCCATGGAAAGACCGGCCATGGCCCGGTGTTTACCGTCGGCCAATGTGCGGAAATTTTCATCGACCATTGGAATAATATCATTAATGAGTGTATTCATAAATCCTTCTGCCCAATTTTTCGGAGGCCAGGGTTCTCCCTGAGCCGGGCGCTGTTGGCGTGGTCCGCTCATGGTCCAGGCACCGTTATCCATGACAATAATAAATGGTTTGGCTTTACCTTCCGAGATCAAATTATCCATAATCTGCCCTGTTTTGCCCTGTGACGGCCAACCGTATTCATTTTCGCCTCCGCCGTGCTGTAAATAAAGAACAGGGTAACGTTTGGACAGATTGGTATCATAACCTGCCGGAGTATAAATAAAACAATGACGCATTTCATTATTCGTTTTGGAGTAATAATATACCTCCCTGATCTGCCCGTGAGGCACATTTTTTAGTGCGTAAAAATCCTGATCTTGTGCAGGAACTTCAACACCACTGCCCCAACGGCTTGCACCGTAAAAATAGAGGCTTCCCGGATCGGGCACCGATGCGCCGTCTATATTAAGCTGGTAGTAGTGGAATCCTTCGTCTTGCGGAGCCGATTCGCCGGTCCATACGCCGTTTTCATCTTTAATTAAATCATACTTAACGCCGCCAATGTCAAGTTTTACATAGTTGGCATCCGGAGCGGAAATTTGCGCGCGAACCCGGCCTTCCGAATTCACCATGGGATATTCTTTTCCCGGCTGGTTCAGACTTGATGGTTTGAAGTCTTCGATCGCTTGTGCATACGAGTTTACCAAAGTAATTCCGACAGCAGCAAGGACCATCAAAGAACACAAAGTGAGTTTTCTCATTGTAATGTTATTATTAGTTTGTTAATAGATTTTGCCTTTGAACATAGTAACCGAATGGGCAGGGAATGAGTACTTGAAAGAAGCTCCCGGCTTTTTCAGATCATCCTTTCTGGCAGTCTTGACAGTGGTATTGCCAAAGTCATTTTCGGATTTAATATCGGGACCGTTTATCTCATAGACTTCTACCGGACCGGTGTAAGCGCCCTGCTGGCAGATGATCTCCGTGGAGATGGCCGTGTCTTTATTCCTGTTAAGAACGCATATTACCAACTGGTCACCGTCCAGTGCGGCGGTCACATCCAGATAAGGAACGTCCTTGATATTGGCGTTCACTTCGTTGTCGCCCAGTGAGAAACGGGGTGAAGTGTTGTATGAAGGACTGTCTACGAACACATTAAGAGATTCCCCCTTCATATTGTTCGAAAACAGTTGGAGAGGATAATAGATGGTCTGGATGAACATATCATCATTTTCTGTGAAAATAGGCGCTATTACGTTCACCAGCTGGGCCATATTGGCCATCTTTACAATATCGGCGTTCCGGACGAAACAATTGAGAAATCCGGTAATTACCAGCGCGTCTTCAAGATTGTAACGTTCTTCCAGCGCACGGGTTCCCACGACGTCATTGCCGCTCCGGGCACGATACCAAACGTTGTATTCGTCCCAGGCTATATAAATGGGACGACGGGGCTTCTCCCTGAGGATCATTCCCCTGACTACCTGGGTACGTTCATCCATGACAAGCGGCGAGGCCAGAAAATCATAGTAGTTGTTCTGATAGTTACCAACATACATATGAAGAGCAATATAATCTACGTAGCCTTTAAGACCGGAAATGATGGTTGCGTTCCAGTGATTGGGGTCGGCTCCCGGTGAATAGTTTGAAGAGCCCGAGGCAACGAGGCTGATCCCCGGAGAGGTGCTTCTCATGAGTTTGGCGGCTTCTCTCGCTTTTTTGACGTAATCTTCGGCGGTCAGCTGACCCATTTGCCAGTCGCCATCCATCTCGTTACCCAGTCCCCAATATTTAATATTGTAGGGCTCGGTATGACCGTACTTTTTGCGAAGTTCGGCATAGTACGGACCCTCTTTGACATTACAATACTCGACCCATGATTGAGCCTCTTCTATGGTTCCGGTCCCCAGGTTTACGGCAAAATAGGGCTCGGTTCCGACTTTCTTTGCAAAATCTACGAATTCGTCAGTGCCGAATTCGTTGGTTTCCAGACGTGCCCAGGCAAGTTCCATGCGCGGAACCCGATTGGGACCCACACCGTCCAGCCAATGGTAATTGGAAACAAAATTTCCTCCGGGGTAACGGGTAATGGCCACATTCAGATTCCTGATTGCCTCGAGGACATCGGTACGAAGACCGTCTTTTCCGGCCTTGGAAGATGTGGGGTCATAAATGCCGCCGTATACGCATCGGCCCAGATGCTCCACAAAATTACTGTAAAGGTTTTTGTCTATCTGACCTATTTTCCGGTCTGTATCAATTTTTATCCTGGCTTCCTGAGCATTCAAACCCTGCGAAACGAAGAAGGATAATACACATGTAATAATTGCTATTCTATTCATATTTTATTATTTAAAAAGCAGTTGAGCAACCTGGGTAATATAATCACGGCAGTTCATCCAGGTATGTCCCCCACCGGGGAACATGGTCTTATGCTCAATTCCGCGCTCTGTTAAGGCTTTATCAAGTGCCAGCGAAGTCTGATAAAGAAAATCGGAAGTCCCGCAACTGAGCCACATAAGTTTAAGACTTGACCTGATGATTTCGGGCTCTGCATAAATCCCGTTATCAAAGTTTGTTGACATCTCGTTTCCGAAAATTGCCGGTGCAAAAGCACATACATAGTGAAATTTGCCCGGATTGCCCAGACCACAGGCAAGAGACTGTCTTCCCCCCAGAGAAAAGCCGGCAATGGCTCTGCCGTCTGCGTCTGTACGAACCCGGTAGTTTGTCTCCATATATGGAATAACCTCATTAAGTATCTCATTGGTAAAGAGGTCTGTGCCCATATAATCCATGCTCTTTGCAAGGCCGCGTCGCATCATCTCGGGATACGGGTTGGCATAAGGCATAACTATTATCATTTTCTCTGCCAGGCCCTGTGCTATAAGGTTATCAAGGATCATATTGATCCTGCCCACTTTGAACCAGGTTTCGTAGGTGTCTGTCATACCGTGTATCAGGTACAGGACAGGATATTTTTCTTTGCCTTTGGGATCGTATCCGGCGGGCGTATAGACACACAAAGGCCGGTCAAAACCTACATTCACTGAATGATAATAACGGTAAGATATCTTCCCGTGAGGGACATCCTGCATGTCCTGAAAGTCAGGAACTGCTCCGCGGACATCTACCAGACTGTTTTTGAAGTTTTCGTTAGGGAAAATATGTACATTATTTGGGTCCGTCACCTGTATTCCGTCTACTACAAAGCAATATGGATATATATCAGCTGCCGGGGGAGTTACTGTAATGCTCCACACCCCTTCTTCATCTTTTGTCATGGCTTTGTTGCCATCGAACATCTGACAGTTGAGTTCAACTTGCCGAGCATTCCCGGCCTGAAAACGAAAAGTAACGGTTCCGTCGGGATTGCACTCCGGAGATTTCACGCCCGGTGGGAACATAGCTGCCAGTTGTTTGCCCGTGAGGGCGCGGGACGGATTCTGGGCAAAAGATGCATTGTTGAACAATACACACGCTGCAACAGCGACTATAAGAAATATCTTTTTCATATGTTTTTCCATTTAGTATATTGTCCTTTATTGAAAAAGCAGAGGCAGTGTTTCGTTAAGGAAACGCTTGACGGCCATCCACGTGTGCCCGCGAAGACCCTCCGTCTGAAGAGTTACCGTTTTAATGCCGTATTTGTCCATAAGTTCCATGTATTCGGTTGCTCCGCCGTAAAGGAAATCGGCTTTATCCACCCCCAGCCAGTACAGTTTTATCATATTGTTGGTTTTCATCGAATCCTCATAGAAGGACTTGTAATTTTTTTCAAATTCTTCGGTTCCTATGTATGAGCTGTAGGAAAGGATATGTGAAAATTTATCAAAATGGCCGAGTCCGCAGCGAAGAGCCTGTCCCCCGCCACGGGAAAAACCTGCAATGGCACGATTGTCGCGGTTGGCAATTGTACGGTAGTTGTTTTCAATAAAAGGCATTAGATCGTCAATAAAATCCTTAGAAAAATAGTCCATGAATTTAGGCTCTTTCAGATAATAGCCGGGATTGCCGTATGGCATAACAATGATCATATCTTTTGCTTTGCCCTGTGCAATGAGGTTATCCAGGATGAAGTTGACGCAACCCACCTTGAAAAAAGTTTCTTCGGTATCGGTAGTACCGCTAATGAGGTAGAATACAGGATATTTTTTCTTTGACTGATCGTAGCCCGGTGGTGTATAAACCACAACCGGAGCATACATCCCCAGTGCTTTTGAAAAATAATACGTGTAATCTACGCTTCCGTGAGGTACGTTGGTAATTTCGTGGTTTAGAGGTTCTTTGCCTCTGACTTCTACAAGACTGTTTTTAAATTTTTCATTTGGGAACCATTCAGGATTCTGCGGATCCATAATGGTGACTCCGTCCACAATAAAGCTGTAAGGATAGATATCCGGAGCAACAGGTCCCAAGGTAATAGTCCAGATCCCATCCGGATTTTTGTCCATATTTTGCTTTTCGGCAAACTGGGCATTGATCTGGACGCTCTTTGCTCCCGGGGCATTCAGGTTGAAGGTAACGGTATTATCGTCATTCACCACGGGAGACGAGGCAAAGACCATTCTTCTGTTGTAATTGGCAGTAACCACAATTTTACCTTTTTCTTTTCCGGGATATACACGGAGCTCAAGCATCCCGGTAATTCTGTTACCTGTGCCGAGTTCGGTAAGGTTGGCAGTAATTGTGGGCCTGGTGCTTTCACCAATAAGTTCTTTCTCAGTTAATTCACCCTCCCAAAGAACGGGACCGTAAGAATGTCTTAGCGTATATTTATAACCCGGTTCCAGGTCTTCAAACACATAATCATTCTGACCCTGATGAATCATCATGCGGGGAACATCTGCGCCACCCCATCCCCATGTGGGGCGTTCTCCCGGCTTAATCTTGGTCAGTTCTATCTCGGCACCCGTACCGTTCACAATCTCGGAGATTTCCTTGTAGTAATCAAGACCGGAATCGAATGCCTCAATCTCATAGTAATACTCGGGATCTGTATTCAGGCTGTGAATAACAAGAGAATTCCTGTCATAGACCATATAACTGTTGTAGAGCTTGTCCGGCTCAATACCGTAACGCACCACATAGCCGTCAGCCCCTTTTACCGGTTCCCAGAGAAGCGTTGCCTCACGGCGATCCGCCTGGTTGCGTACGGCCTTGAAATCCGAGACTTTTACTTTGGCTACAACATCGGGATTACCGAATACCCGCAGGTCTTTAACGGCAAACTTGGCATCGTCGTGAGTAGCCACATTTGTGATTTTTATATACCGGCCTTTTACCGGCTTGCTGAACTCGGTATAATCATGTCTGAGATCCAGTTTGTTGTCGCTCTTGTCTATAACAGTGGTCCAACCGGTATTGTCATTGGATATTTCTACAGTATAGCATTGGTAGTGTTCCGGAGCGGGAGACGGGGCAAATCCGCGTCCCACATTAACTGTTGCTCCTATATGGTCAAAATTACACTGGATAGCATGGATGTCACTGACTTTTCCAAGATCAACCGTAAGGTATTCACCCGGATTGCCTGTATTGGCGCACCAGCCTGTCATAAAATTTTCATCCACTGCATTTTCAGGCTTATAGTCCTCGAATGTGGAAGACACCTCGGTACGTTTCTTTTGTGAAAGGAGGAGCCATCCGGTGAGGTTGTTATCCACCGCATCGGTTTTTGTCCCGGGCCAATACTGCGGATAATCTCCGTAAGCCGTATTGGAATGCATCACTCCATCGGCATCTACGGCCGTGGGATAAATGGCCAGTTCTGCGCCTCCGTTACCGGCATACCAGGCAGGGATCATGCAGATAGTCCAGAGTTGACCGTTCTTGTCGTGAAATGTGCTTCCGTGGCCTGCTCCTACAGCAAAACCGGTGGTTTTAAATGTAAGAGGGTTGTGCTCGGAATATGTGTAAGGGCCCATGGGACTGTCAGATACATATACTCCATGGGAGTACGAAAGGAATTCAAGACCAATGGCTGCATACTGGAGATAGTATTTGCCCTCGTGTTTGGTTACCCAGGGACCTTCAATCCAGGGAAATTCTTCTTCATAATAAATCCTTCTCCCGTTAAAAATGGAGAAGATGACATCGTCGTCACGTCTGTTCTCAAAGCCGTGATGCTTGTAATCACCAAAGAAAAGAACCTCGGGACCGGCAATCTCTTTAAAAGTATTGACGTCCAGTTCTACTGCCTTGAACGGCATAATCTGTGACCATCCGTAGAAGAGATAGAGTCTTCCGTCGTCATCGAGAAACATGTTTGCATCTCCGTAGCGGTCGCTGTCGAACGTAGCGGTAAGCGTCCACTCCCCTTTTTTTGGTTCCGTGCATTTGTAAACGTTCTTATTGTTCATTGAGCAGGCATAAAGGATGCCCTCTTTCTCGATAACAGAAATTACGCCGCCCGGGAAAGAAGGCGAGTTTACATAGGTCCAGTCCCTGAAATCGGGAGAATACCAATATCCCCGGCGTCCGGTAACGAACAGATAATAGTCATCCTGGTAAATCAGCACAACCGGCTCTCCGCCGCGGCAGGCTCTTTCGTTGCCGGCCAGGAGATCCAGAGGATTACAAAATGTGTTCTTCTGAGCCATGGCGGCAATAGACAGCAACATGATTGCCACGGTCAAAAGTGTCCTGTTAATAATGCTTTTATTCATTAAAGGTATTTTGAAGAGTTAGTAACGATCTTAATTGTTAAGCGCAGCCGCCACTTCTTCGCACGCAAGTGAAAGCATCACGTAGTTAGGGATTGAGTTGGTACAGCACTCATTCTCTCCCCAGAGGAACGGATAATCATCCTTGTTTTCCATATAGTCCGGAGCAAGAAGCAGAAGTCCGGGAATAACCCCTCCGGGGATTACCGTGTAGTCGGCGCGATTATTGCCGTAAGAAACGTTTTTTGTATTCACGCCTATGTCGGTAATAAAAGATACATTTGAGTACGGATGGCATCCATACATGTAATTCAGACCCTGTAATACCAGTTCCGGATCAATCATATCAGGGAAGTATTTCCATACCAGGTAGTTATTATATGCCCATCTGATTATCTGGTCATTTCCACCCCATCCGCGGCCCGAGATGGGTACACCGTAAGGATTCATAGAAGCTGTCTCCTTAAGTGATTCTACATATCCGGGAATAGCGGCTTTTACTTTATCCTGGAACTCTTTGTCCATAAGAGGATAAATGCTCAGTGCCGTGCCGAGGTTGTAGAATTTGCCTGAGGGTGCTCCGGGAAAGTTCATCTCAATGGGTTCAAGTTGCTTGAGAACAGCCTCTTTGAAGAATTTTACATAGCTTTTATCTCCGGTTGTTCTCCAAAGTTCTATGGAAGCGTTAACCCGACCGTCACCGCCAAACCGTCTCATCATGGGATTATTTATTTTGGAAGGATCGGCGTCTTCTGAATATTTTTCCCAAAGCATGACGGCATTCAGGAGCGCTCTTTCTGCAACCTCCGGATAATAGGGTTTAAGCACTCTGGCTGCCGAGGCAAGGGATGCAACAGCCGACATGGTACCGGCGGCGCTGAAGTTGCCTGTGAACGCCACACGGTCATCACGGGTACCGGAAGTAAGGCCATCTGTCTGGTAGGGTTTCAGGGAAGGATTGTAAACAAGGCCGTCTGTAATTGTAGAAGCATCTCCCAGGTGATGATACTGGTACATATTGCTTTGAACTATACCCTGTGCCACAAATCCAATGTTTTCCACCTGTGCAATGATGTTAAGTACACCGTGCTGGATCTGCTGAATTACGTCGGGCTTTCCGTCCGGACGATGTATATCTACAAACTTAGTTTCCTGGTCAATGAACGTTTGGTCTCTCTCCGGCTTGAAAAGATCCCATAAGGTGATCAGATCCGAAGCCATAGAAACGACTGTTCTGCTCTGAATATCAAAATCACCGGCATCGTACCAGCCACCAACAGCCAGTCCGGGGATATGTTCCCATGATTTATATTTTGTATTGGTTTCAGGGCCCTGCCTATAACCGTCAAACTGCTCATAATCAACCGGAGCCTGAAGGGCGTCATCCATATGAGAACGTCCGTGCCAGGTACGATACCCTTCGTTTACTTCCATATGATCCATCTGAACCGGAAGAAATACGTCCATGGACGCATGCCATTTACCTTTGTATACGTCCTTATTTATGGGAAATACATTTGTCCTGAAACCGCCATAATTAATGCGATAAAGGCCGGATTCACGTACAGCGGTGAAATCAACGGTAACATAATTGTACCTGCTGTTGTATATTCCCCATGGTTTTACCTGGGCTTTATAAACCACAACTTCATCTCCATTGTCAGTAATACGGATAATATCTGCTGTCTCTACGGGAGCTGCATTTTTGTCAAGTTCCACAACAGCTACCTTCTTTTGTGCCGGAGTATAGCCAATCTGTGAGAAACCCACATTGGGTTTACGTACCCAACCGGCATCGTATGAAGGCTCAATGTACCATTCCAGGACTTTTCCGGTCATGTTGGCAGGGATATATGACCGGACAACAAAAGTGCCGTTCTGGGCAAGATTTCTGCCGTCGAAAAGGTTTATTTCAGATTCGGAAGAAATAGATACACGAACATCGGAGTCTTCAGGAGCGAGAACCAGTTTGTTCCCTTTTGAGAACGGTTGGGGAACAATAAATTCATTGCGCCCCCTGTCATCGAACGTGGAGAGTCCGTAGAATTGCTCAATTTTTTCGCTTCTTGGAAGCATATAAGTATTGTCAGCCGGATATTTTGGCAATATTCCCGGAACGCCGTCCATCATATACGTTTTGCCAAAGAATGCAGCAGGGAAAAACTCCCAGTTGAGACCGGCCCGGCCAATAAGTTTTTCCGGAACAGGGCGGTCCAGATATACGGCCACCATAAAACCTTTGCCAGTGGAGGTAACTTTCACTCTGGAAGTAAAATCATATTCTTTGTAGTTTAGCTCTACTTCAATAGAATTCCCGGTACGATCTACGGTTCTGTTGACGAGTTCCGGGAAAATATCCCATTGCTCGGGAGTGTTCATCAGGCGGATGCCACCGCCGGTACTGATTCTCTCGCCCCGTTGAATCAATTCAATAGCTGCAAGTTTTTCATCGCAAAACATGCCGGCATATTTATTACTGTAAACCAGTAAATTAATACCTCTTTCCTCGAAATACTCCAGATCGTTAATCTGAAAATTCTGCGCCTGCGCTTTCGGAACAAAAGCTGAGAGGATCAGACAGAACGCAAATACAAGCTTGTGTTTCATGTGTGATATATGTTTTTATTTGAATAATAACTGCAATGTGGTTGAAAGATAGTATCTTGCGTTCATCCAGGTGTGTCCCCCGGCTGTAGTTATCTTTTTATATCCGATTCCTTTGGCATCGAAATACTGCTGGTGTTTTATTACATCTTGATATAGAAAATCTTCAGATCCTACACCAAACCACATGAGTTTCATTTTTGCATTGAAATCATCTGGAGATTTAGTGAAGAAGGGGAAATAGATATCCATCACTTCGGGCGTAAGATAAGCGCTATAGGAGCATACCCAGGCGAATTGATCCATATTGGAGAAAGCCGTGAAAAGAGATTGACCGCCTCCGCGGGAGAATCCGGCAATAGCCCTGTTATCGCGTTCCGGAAGTGTCCGAAATTCTTTCTCAACAAATGGCATAATGCATTCAGTCATTTCCTTTGCAAATACCCGGTACATGTCAGCTGCCTGTAACGATGAGGGCATTGGCGTCCCGTTCATCATATTTCCGTAAGGCATTACCACAATCATGGGATTGGCCTGACCCCGGGCAATAAGATTATCTAGAATCGTATTGACCTTACCTACTTTGAACCAGGTTTCCTCGGTATCTGTGGTGCCGCTGATCAGATAGAAAACAGGATAGGATTTATCCCCGGTTTCGTATCCGGCCGGAGTATATACCAATAAAGGACGGTTTGTGCCAAGAACGTCAGATTTATAGGTGCACCAGGTCACGCGTCCGTGAGGAACATCGTTGACATGGTACAATGCCTTTTCGTCAGGAATGGTTAGAAGGCTGGCTTTGAATCCTTCGTTAGGGAATATTTCCGTATTGGAAGGATCAGATACCGTTACACCGTCTACGATAAAATTATAAGGATAAATATCGGGATTCTCAACCTTTTGTGTTATGCTCCAGATGCCCTCTTTATTCATTGTTAATGAAACGTTTTCCTGTAAAAACTGTGAAGACAAAAGAACCGATTTGGCACGCGGGGCCCTGATATTGAATGTCACTCCGCCTCCAAAACGATGGATAACGGGAGATTCAACAGGAAGATTGTACATCCGTGAAACAGGGGCTTTATATCCCATAAGTGGAAGCATTACTGCAGCATAGCGTCTGCCAATATCGCGGTAGCCGGCTGCATCAAAGTGTATCTGGTCAAAAAACTGAGTACAACAACTCGATGAAACTACATGAGCTGTCGGGATGGTTTCGGGAAGTTTGTCAATAATCAGGTTCATTGAGGCGCTTCGTCCTCCTCTGTCAGCATTAACGACTTCCCCTGCAATCAGCGGAACATCTTCTGCTTTCAGATTAAGGTCTTTCAGAAGATTTTCATAAACACTCCTGATTTTGAGAGGCCAATCTTCTTCTCCGATATTTGATTCGCCCTGATGTATGAGTATTCCCGAAATAACCCCGTCTTTCTGAGCTTTTGCGGCCAGTTCAACAAGCCATTTATACGGATCGTTGTCATATGCCTTAAGCATTGGGATCATCCATTCCGGAGCAGTCTTGGCGTACTCACCTATCTTGTCTTTCATGAACGCTTCAATTCGGCATCCTCCAATGGAAACATTGATTACACCTACAGTATGATCTTCCGGGAGTACTTCCAGCAACGTACGGCCAAAGTAATCTACCGGGGTAAGACCCGTCTTTTCTCTGCAAAGAGGGGGAATCGCTTTGTACCATTGACCTTTCACTCGACCACGGGACGCATCGTCCACAGCGGCCATCATACGGAAACGTTCACTTATATTTACGGTATCCTGGGGTTCAATCCTGGCAGCTCCTTCCATATTGGACTGTCCGAAACACAGGAAAATATGGAATTTCCTGTCCTGTGCATTACCGGTATGGACAAGAAATATTAATAGAAATACAATAAATAATTTTTTCATATTACATCAGATATTTATTTGGGTCCCTAAGACAAGCTTGTCCCCGGAATCGTCTACATTCCAGTATTGAGGTTTTCTGGGTCCGTTTTCACTGGCGTGATGTACAACAAAAATAAGTTTGCCTTCGAATGTTTTGAACAACATTCCGTGACCGGAATTATTAGCCATGAATGCTTCCTCTTCCTGAACCCAGGGACCGGCAATCGTGCCGGATTCGGAATAAGCTATTCCCTGAGCATATCTTTCTTTGCCCCAGCTGGACCAGAGCATGCCGAGTTTTCCGGTTTGCGTGCGGAACATCTGAGGACCGTCCGTAACCCAGCCCGGCATTTTAAGACCAAAGGTAGCTTCACCGCTGGCGTTCATTTCAGTCACCCATGGAGCCTCAGTGGCACGGAACATGGTTATCGGTTTCTCAGAAACAGTATAACTGAGATCGGGCGCGAGTTCAATATAATCCATTGTGCCATCTATGATCTGGGTCCATTCGTGTACAAAAATCATATAAATCTTTCCGTTCTCCTCATAAAGGGTCCCGTCTATACAGTCCCAGTCATGAGGCTGGTAATCGTAGCCGGGCTCAATGGCAAACGATGTATAGGGACCTTCCGGATTATCTGCTCTAAGGAGATAAGTCTGGTTGTGAGGAACATTGTATCGTCTGGGTACCTGTTCAATAAGTTCACTGTGATCACTCCATGTACCGGCATAATAGTATTTGTCTCCTATTTTGTGAATTTCTGCTGCTGCTGCAAAACCCGCTCTTTCCAGCCATAGTCCCTTGATGTCTATAATTGCATAAGGACCGGTCCACATCTCGAGGTCGCTGCTCTTGTACATCCATCCGCCCGAACAGGTTAGATAATAGGTTTGCGTTTCCTTGTGGGGATATATAAACGGATCGCTCATAATAAGATCGTTAAAATGTACCGTTTTGGCTTCCGGCATCTGAAATTTAGGACGAGGTGCCTGAGCTTTGCCGGTCGTATCTCTCCGCTGAAAGCCGCCAAAATTCTTCTGACCTGGGTCTGCATACGGAGCCTGCTCCCCTGCTTTAATTATTTCCGAAACTTTGACGTCGGAGCGCGTGTTTGGTTTACATGCAATCAGCAATAAAGAGGTGATGCCGATAATGGAGAATGCTAATAATCTCATTAAATATAAGTGTTTGTAAAAATTATTATGAAGAAGTATTTCTGATATAAATAGAGTGGATCCCGGTGATGGGACCCACTCCCGTACAAAATAAATCAAAAGACCTAACTAAAACCAAAAACTACCATCCGGGATTTTGTACTAAATTTTCATTGATAGATAACTCGCTGTATGGGAAAGGATAATGCTCATGCTTCCCTGCTTTGAACCCGTGCTCCTTACCCTTATTGACGTCAGAATCTGACCAGTCAACGAAACCTTCGTGTCTGCCGCTGTTTTCTGTGGCAAATTTATCTTTGAACGAAGGAACGCTATCCCCGTTATTTGCAAGTTTGGCTGCTGCTTCGCCCCAACGTACCAGGTCAATGAAACGACAACCTTCCATCCACATTTCATACTGTTTTTCCTTCTTAACGGCATCGAGTGTCAGAGAAGAACTGATGGTTTTGGAGCCGGCACGCTGCTGAACCATATTCAGGTATTGCAGACCGTCGTTATCGCTTGTTTGCGCGCAGCATTCTGCATACATCAGGAGAACTTCTGCATACCGCATGATCAGGAAATTAATGTCTGAGTACGATCCGTCTTTTATGTCGCTGGAAGAAGCAACAAGTTTCAGATGGAAATAACCTTCATGTCCGTATAATCCAATTGGGTTATTGATGCCGCGGAATTTGTCCTTTATTTTATCCTCGCGTGTGGGACAGTTGGGATCGCTTGTGTAAGGCATATCAAAAAGGACCTCATCATAAGTTGCGATCCAGGCCTTACGGCGGAACGAGTTCATGCCGTCATTAGCGATGAGAGCTTCCGCAAATTCACCGGTAGGACAAATACCTCCCCAGCCGCTGGCAAATAGACTGGTGGGCATTCCGCCAAGCCTGTCGGAACGCCAGTTCCAAAGGTTAGCCTGCATCCAGGTAGTACGCTGAATACGTCCGCCCCACGTACTGATGCTGGAATTGTACACATGGTTGAATTCGAAAACTTTTTCTTCGTTGCCGTCACCCTCTACATGGAAAAGCTCAGCTATTCTGTTTCCGGGAACTAGTGCATACTTACCTGAAGAGATAACTTTTTTCAATTCAGCTTTTGCACCTGCATAATCACCTGCAAACATAAGCGCTTTCCCGGCAAAGGCATAAGCAGCACCCTTGGTGATCTTTGCGCAACCGGCTTTGTCGCTCGGACTCTGTCTCTCATCAAGGTATTGAGCTGCATCTATACACTCCTGGGCGCTCCATTGCAGGATGGCATTTTTACTTTCAGAATTTCCGGGCCTGTCTGCTCCGGTAAGCACATGGTCAACTATGGGAGGAGTATCCCAAAGGATAGCCAGCATCATATGGCAGAAAGCGCGAAGTACTCTCGCTTCCGAGATGCACCGGTCCTTAATGGCGCTCGTACCGTATTCAAAATTGTCTATAACAAGGTTTGCTCCGTAGATAGCCTTGTAGAAACCTTTATACATATTGCTGACGCACTGATTATTATAATCTTCACGGAACTCGTTGAGCGCAGCCAGAAAGTCATTGTCACCATAATTGGAACCGGCAGCATAAATATCATCGGACGGGTAGACAAGAATAGCATTATAGGGAGAATAGATGTATTCGTTGTTTCTGACAATTCCTAACATCGCTTTCTCATAGGCAGCAACCAAAGCAGACTCGGCATCTGCATCGGTTTGATAGAAGGTCTCCGTTGAGATAACGCCCTTTTGATCTATATCAAGCAACTTTTCACAAGCTGTCAAGCAAAAGGTAACTAACAAAATGGGAATGATATATTTTTTCATAATCATCGTTGTTGTGTAATTAGAATGAAATGTTTATGCCAATCACAGCTTTCTTTGTCGTAGGATATGACCCCTTATCGAATCCGAGTGAATTGGCTCTACCGGAGGAAGCTGTTTCCGGATCCATACCGGGATACTTGGAGAAAGTGAAATAGTCATCCAACGAAGCATAGATTCTTAAATTGCTGATGAATAGCTTTTGGGTCCACTTCTGTGGGAGCGTGTAACCCAACTGGATCTGTTTAATTTTGAAGTATGATCCGTCAAAAACCGTGGCACTTGAACCCCAGAATTTTGAGTCGGAAACAACACTGATAGCACTTGGCATAGATGCATTCGTATTGGATTCTGTCCAGGCATTCTTATGGAAGTATTCCAGCGAGTTGTACAAAGGCCGGTCACCACGGTACGACACGGCAAAGATCTCGTTACCGTAGGTGCCGGTTCCGAATAATGTAAAATCAATTCCCTTCCAGGCGATATTGACTGTAAGACCATAGGTTAAATCAGGAATACCGCAACCGACCATAGTCTGGTCATTGGCGTCTATAACTCCGCTACCATCAAGGTCTGCAAGAATAGGTTTTCCGGTTGCTTTATCTACGCCTTCGTACTGGTAACCTCTCATATACCAGATTGGGTATCCTACCTCAAACTGAGTAGAGAGGTCGGTGGACTGTACAGGCGCCATACCCTGAATTCTGGAAATGGTAGGATCCAGGAAGGTTACTTCATTTTTAAGATACGCCATGTTGGCGTTGATAGAATACTGGAAATCTCCTTTGGAATCTTTCCAGCCCAGTTCCAATTCAATACCTCTATTCATAACTTCACCGGCATTGATAGTGGAAGAGCTGACTCCTACTTCGGCTACAGGAGAAACACTTACAAGCAGATCTTTGGTAGTCTTTACATAATAGTCAAAGCCCAATGAGAGACGATCGTTGAGGAAACGGGCATCGAGACCCAGGTCATACTGCTCCGAAGTTTCCCATTTAAGATTGGGGTTGGCCAGTCCTGAAGGGCTGGAGCCGTAAGATACCACATTAGAGCCAGGGTTATACTGATAATAGCTGGAGTTGTAAGAAATTGTCGTGGCATAGGGATAATTGCTCAATACGGCAATATTACCATTCACACCCCATGATCCGCGAATTTTAAGAAACGAGAGCGTTTCCTTTCCTATGCTCTTCATGAACGGCTCATTGGTGAGCACCCAACCGGCAGACACCGAAGGGAAATATCCCCAGCGGGCATCCGAGGGAAGCTTAGATGAGTCAAAAGCATCGGCACGGAAGTTAACCTGGATGTTGTACCTGTCTGCATAGTTCCAGTGAATACGTCCAAAATAAGACAGATTGGCAGATACGCCGGGAGCACCTGATACGCTTTTTGCTGTATCGGCATTGTTGTTCAGATACTGCAAATAGCGGAAGTTAGGAGCATAGCCGGTAAGAATGTTTGGACCGCTACCGGTAGCATTTACGGCAAAAGTATTATTTTGGATATAGGACATACCACCCATAACAGTGAATGTGTTCTTTCCGAAGCTGAACATATAGTTGGCAAAATTCTCCCACTGGTAGTAAAATCCCTGGCTGGCGTTAGCCTGGAGTTCATACGTTGTCCTGTAAGCCATAGAATTGGCATAGTAAGGAGCGGCATACCGGCTGTAATAACTCTGATTTATACGGTATCCGAAACGTGATGTGATGGTAAGGCCTTTTATTGGAGTCAGGTTGGCATAGAGCGAACCGCGGATATTAATGCCCTGATTCTCGACATCTTCCTTGTCTCTCTGAATAAAGGGGTGACCCGAGTCAGTCTCGACAATCTTTGAAACGGCATAGAAACCGTTTTCGTCACCGAGAATCCGGTCACCGGCATCGTAGTGATTCTTCAAATCCTGCGGAAGATCGTTATAAGTAGGATAATACACAGGTGTAAGAGGATCCTGTGTAAGCGTTCCCATCATAACCGATCCGAACTCATTATGCTGGCTTACCGATCTGGTTTTCCATTTTTCAATGGAAGCGTTTGACCCGACAGTGAACCAATCCTTTATTTTATAGTCTGCGTTGATCTGGGCCGAGAGACGATTGTATACGTCCTTATCGCCGCGAACAATACCGTCGTCGTTCACATAGTTCAAAGCCACGTAAAAATGACCGCGGTCATTTCCACCCTCAACACCGATGGTGTGACGTTTGGTTAAACTGGTCGTGAAAACCTCATCGGACCAATTGGTATCCGTGCCGGTATATCCAAGATCATTAAGGCGTTGCTGTGTGAGCACACCCTGGGCGATCTTGTAGTCTATATACTGCGCAGCATTCATAACTTCTGAGGCCTTGCCCAGAGAATTCCATACATTCTGGTAATTATAGAATACTCTTCCCCTGCCTTTTTCTTTGCTTCCTGTTTTGGTGGTAATCAGGACAACACCATTACCGGCCTGGGCACCATAAATGGCTGCCGAAGCAGCGTCCTTAAGAACTTCCATGGATTCAATCATATTGGGATCCAGGTACTGAATGTTATCCACCTGAAGACCATCAACAATAAGAAGTGGCCCGAGGCCTTCGGAAGAGTTGGACGAATAACCGCGTACACGAATTTGTGAACCCGATCCGGGGGCTGCAGAATAGTTCAGAATATGAACCCCGGCTGCTTTTCCCTGTAATGCGCTTGCCGCATCGGATGTGGAACGGTTATTAAGATCTTCGGCTTTAACTGATGAGACAGCTCCGGTGACGTCGCTCTTTCTCTGAACACCGTAACCGACAACAACGACTTCTTCAAGGATTGCCGTGTCCTCAATCAGAGTGATTTCAAAAACAGACTGATTGCCAATGGCAATAACCTGCGACTTGTAACCGATAAATGTTACGTTTAAGTTGGCTTGTGCAGGAACCTGCAGCACAAACTTTCCATCCAGATCGGTAACCGTATTAATACGATCGTTACCGACAACAATCACAGATGCTCCAACAATGGGAACACCGGCAGCATCGATGACTTTTCCGCTTATTGCGCGTGTCTGGGCATAGGATCCTATACCCGCCAGGCATGCGGCAAAGATCATTGCGATCTTGACGACATATAACAATTGCTTTGTCATAAATTAGATAATAGGTTAAAATTAAAGTAATGAGGTTAAATAAGTTTCATTTTTAAAGGTATTCATCTCCCAAAGAACATAATTTCAAATTGGGTTCATATTGATTTGTTAATCACCCACAGAACGCAAAGTGGGCGAAGAAGTGTTTTTTATCACCCAATAAGAATCAATATTTAAAGTATTTGGATGATTTCTTAAAAAGAGTATAAGTATCTTCGTAAAATTAAAATTTACGTCATTTCATATATGAAACAATTCATTCTGACGGTATGTCTTCTGTTTTCCATATGTATTAAAGCTATTGGTATTGAGCAATATTACTTCAGGCATTACCGGAGTGAAGACGGAATGCCCAACAATACTATTACATGCTCCATCCAGGATCACTTTGGATTCCTCTGGTTCGGCACTAAGGATGGAATCTGCCGTTTCAATGGTAAAAATTTCATGGTTCTTGAGGAACCAAATCTTAACAGCTGCATTAATGGAATGACGTTTGCCCTATGTGAGGACCATGACGGTATGCTCTGGTGTTGCTCGGCCAACGGAACCGGGTTCTATAATCTCTATACCGATGAAGTAACCCGCGTAAAAGAACTGGACGGGCACAGATTTTTTGATATCAATGTAGATAAGGATAACAACGTCTGGTTCGTCGCTTCCAGTGCTGTCTTCAAATTAGACAGAAAATCAGGTGACTATGTACGCTATGCTGCTGAAAGACATTTCACAGCCCTGCATGCATGTATTGACCGGGACGGTTGTATCTGGTTCACTACCTATCAGGGAGATATCCGTTGTTATAATCCTGATGCAGATTCTTTTGAAATTTTTCCCGTGACAATCAACGGGAAAAAATCAGCCGATATGTACCCGATATACATAAAGGCCATAAACGATATGTACCTTTTAATTTCTACCAACAACTATGACCTTATAAAAGTAAATATACATAGCGGAGACTGTGAGTATCTTACAAATGTCGGACACAAGATTAATTGCTTATTGCCCAGAACGGAATCTGAGTTCTGGATTGGTACGCTTGACGGGTTGGTTGTATATGATGATGATAAAAATGAGGCATCACTTATTGATGATACTGTAAAATATGCGTTGAGTAATACCAATGTTATAAGCATGTTACAAGATAATGAAGGAAATGTCTGGCTGGGAACGTTCTATGGGGGGCTGAACCTCTGGCATAACAAGAAAAACAGTTTTGGCCAAATCTTCTATACAGGTACCGAAGGAACATTTTACGGAAAACTTGTTCATGCCATAATTCCTGATAACAATGGCAATATTTGGGTGGGCACCGAAGACGGAAATCTAAACAAATTGATTTTTAGTGAAAAGCGCGTAATTTGCTATTCCAACAAAAATGGGTTTCCATCTAACCTCAATATCCACGGTTTGCTTCAGGAAGGCAACAGGCTTTGGATTGCCACTTTCAACAAGGGACTCTATTTTTTTGATCTCAACACAGAAAAAATATGCGGTCATGCAGAACTTCCTTCTAATCAATGCGTATGCATCCTCAAAACCCAAGAAAATACCATACTTATTGGAACTGCGCTCGGATTGTACCGATATGATCGGGCTACAAATAATTTTGTATTTGTGGAAGGTCCGGGTCATCGCTTCATTCACACCCTGTATGAGGACAGCTTTGGCACGGTTTGGGTTGGGACCTACGGTGCCGGTATCTTCTTCAGTAAAGACGGCCTGAAAAATTTTGATATCATTCAGGCCGGGAATCAGGGTTATGGCCTTGAATCGAACTATATAACCTGTTTTTTTGAAGACACATCACACCGGTTATGGGTGGCCACCGAAGGCGGAGGATTATGCAGAACGTCTCTCGAAGACAGTATTTTATTTACGCATATTACCCGAAATAACGGTCTCCCATCCAATATTACCTGTACTATTACTCAGGACCGGAAAGGGTTGTTGTGGGTTTCCACTACCAAAGGCCTGGCCACAGTTGATCCGCAGACAGGAGTTGTGATTAAAGTCTTTTTGGATAATAATGGTATTGTAGGCAACCAATTTTCCTACGGATCCTGCTATCAGTTTCCCTCGGGCCAGATTTGCCTGGGTACTACCAATGGTATGATAACTTTTAATCCGGCTTCTCTTAAGGATCACATTACCGCTTCCCCTCTTTATATCCAGGAGATACATACGGGAATGGACGGGACTCATCATGTGGCAAACACTCCCGGGAAATCTGCTGTTATGTCCGACAAAATCCGTATCAGGCAAGCCGACGCCGCCTATTTGTCCATAACATATTCGGCGCTGAGCTACTCGCATATAAATGCTCCCAAATACGAATACATTCTCTCGAGCGGAAGACGCAAATCTATCCAAACAGTGACTTCTGATAATACGGTTGTTTTTACGGATATGAAACCGGGACGTTACCGCTTTGATGTAAAACTGATTGGCAGCGATTCACCGGAATCACATAAAAGCCTTTCTATTGTGGTCGTGCCGCCCTTCTATAAGTCATTATTTGCGTATGTTGTTTATCTTCTATCTCTTGCATCAATTGCCGGCTATTTTCTAATTCTTACGTTTAAGAAGAAAAAAATTGAAGAGACAAGCAAGCTCGAACAGATGGAAGCTTTAAAACAGAAAGAGATCTACGATGCCAAAATCAATTTCTTCACGAACATCACTCACGAAATACGCACACCTCTGTCACTTATAAAAATGCCTGTCGAGAAAATAATTAATCAACATGAATATACAGAGGCATCCAAAGAGGATATTATGACCATTAAATCAAACACCAACAGGCTTTTGGAACTCACAAACCAGCTTCTTGACATAAGGAAAATGGAAAAGAACCAGATTACGGTCCACTTCCTTAGGGAAGATATACGCTCTATTGTACAGAAGACATGCGAGTACTTTGCAAAAGCTGCAAAAGAACAACATATATCATATACGGTCAATATTCCGGATCGGCCGGTCATAATGATGTGCTCTGCGGAAATAGTCAAAAAGATTGTCAGCAACCTGTTGTCAAATGCTGTCAAATACTGTAAGGACAGTATAGAATTAACCCTTTCTGTTTCTGAAAGTGATCAGAATGTGGTTATCCGTGTCACCAGCAACGGTGACCTCATTGAAGGTGACCAAAGAGAAAAAATCTTCACTCCGTTTTACCAGATACGGACAGTAACTGCCCAGCTTAAAGGGAGCAGCGGTACAGGATTGGGACTCCCCTACGCCAGAATGCTTGCCAATCTCCACAAAGGCACCCTGGTTCTTGACTCCGAAGTTAAAGATTACAACTCATTTGTTCTTACACTGCCTCTTGATCAGCCTTCGCTGCTGGACCAGCATAATGAAGACCTGGATGCAGCAGGTGAAAAATGCATAGATTGTGATTCGGACAGCAGCAGACATACTATTCTTATTGTTGAAGATGCGGCTGAGATGAGACGCTACCTTTCCAAAGAGCTTTCATCCGAGTATAATGTATTTTCTGCTTCTAACGGCGAGGAAGGTGTGAACATCATCAGGGAACAGAAGATCGATCTTGTAGTCAGTGACATTATGATGCCGGTAATGGATGGATGTCAGCTTTGTAACTTCATCAAAAACAATATCGAGTTCAGCCATATTCCTGTTATCCTTCTGACAGCGGCCGTTGGCGTGGAAACGCGCATTGAAACCCTGGAAGTCGGGGCAGACGGGTATATTGAAAAACCTTTTGCGGTTGAACTTTTAATGGCAAATATCTCGAATCTTTTCAAAAACAAGGAAATTGCTTACAGGCAGTTCGCGAACTCTCCTCTGACTCATTTCAACAGCGTTTCTTTCAACAATATTGAGAAAGCGTTCATGGATAAGTTGCATGCCACCATTATGAAGTATATGGCGGAACAGGACCTGGGTATAGATACACTCACCGCATTACTTGGCACAAGCAAATCCACACTGTATCGCAAAATAAAGGCGAATACCGGGTTAAATACCAACGAGTATATTCGCCTGTGCAGATTGAAAAAAGCGGCTGAAATGCTATCGACTCAGGAATACAGGATCAACGAAGTGGCCTATCTGGTGGGATTTTCCTCTCCATCCTATTTTACGACCAGTTTCCAGAAGCAGTTTAATATTTCACCTTCGGCTTTTGTGAAGAATCTAAAGATAGAAGAATAAGACACTCCTTTAAATCATTTGAATAACAATACAGCGAACTGGCCCAGAGAGCGGCGCCAGGTGAGCCATTCGTGTGCAGTTCCCGGGGACTCATAATAAATGTGGTTTACTCCGTTGCTGTCGAGCATATCGTGAAATGCTTTAACCCCTGCATACATCTGTTCAGATTCAGCGGTGCCGGTACTTACATACAGAAGCCTCATCTGGTCATTGAGAGATGCCGGATAGTTTTCAGGATATGCAGCCATGCCAGATCCGCTGAAACCACCTACATATGCGAAAAGATCCTTATGAGAAAGACCTATGCTCCAGCTCTGGAATCCACCCATCGAAAGTCCGGCTATTGCTCTTTTATTGCGTTCGGCAAGGGTTCGGTAGCCGGCGTCAATCATAGGAATAAGTTCTTGCACAACGACCCATTCAAAAGCCGTAAAATCGAACATGTTACGACTTGTTACTGAATCCTGTGAATTGGCGAGAGTAGCATACCCTCTGTCCATGACTACAATCATAGGGACGGCCTGTCCCCGGGCAATGAGGTTATCCATAATATTGTCCATCCTGCCCTGGTTTGACCAGCCTGTTTCATCCTCGCCGCCACCATGCTGAAGGTAAAGCACAGGATAACGTTTATCCGGATCTGAATCATATTCTGCAGGAGTATAAACATAACATATTCTCCATGTCTGTGTCAGGTCTGACCAATATCGCTGCATTCTCACCTCTCCGTGAGGCACATTATTTTCAAGATAATAGTCGACGCCTGCCTCAGGGATTTCAATCCCGCTGGCCATTAGGCCACAGCCATAGAAAAGCCTGCTTGAAGGGTCAGATATTCTGACTCCGTCTACATTTATAAAATAATAGTGAAATCCCGGAACCTGAGGATCCGAAGTCACTTCCCATATGCCTTTTTCTACCTGCACCATGGGATATAGTTTGTTGCAGAGGTCAAGTTCCACAGAAAAAGCTTCGGGGGCAACTACCCGGCAGGTCACACTCAGGTCGGGGTTTATTTTCGGATATTCCTGACCGGGGACGTTGGTTGAGGCACTGAAAGGCTCGGCAATCGTTACGGGTTTTTTCAGCCCGCAAGAGGAGAATATACTTATAGCCAACAATCCGGCAACAATAATACCTGTGCTTTTCATTTTATTTCTAATGGTTTATTTGAAAAGTTTCTGCGCAAATGTATACAAGCTTCTTCTCCAGGTAAGCCACTCATGTGCTGTCTTTTGTGATACATAGTAAGTGCTTTTGATACCGATACCTGAAAGAATGCCGTGCATATCTTTCAAAAGTGTTCCTTCCGCTTCTCCTGTTCCGATAAAAAGAAGCTTGTACTCAGTATTGAATTTTAATGAATCTTTAAAAACACCGTTATAAGCTTTTACCAGTTTTTCCGGGTCTTTGAAGCCCGGTGTGTCCAGATTGAACTCTCCTATTACAATCATACCGCTGAACCCACCCACGTATGAAAAAAGATTCGTGTTTCCCAGGCCCAGGTCATAGGCTTGTTTGGCTCCCCAGGAAAGACCGGCAACGGCTCTGCTGCCACGATCATTAATGGTCCGGTAACGACTGTCTACAAGAGGAATAACGTCCCGGATCATCATGCTCTCGAATCCCGAGAACGAATCGTCGCTACCCGGAACGACGGCGTACCCGTTATTCATGACAATGATCATTGGTTCCGCTTTCCCTTCAGCAATGAGATTGTCAAGAATGATGTCTGCGAATCCCTGATAAATCCAGCCGCTTTCATCTTCCCCGCCACCATGTTGCAGGTAGAGGACGGGATAACGTTTATCTGTGTTTTGCTCGTATCCTGCAGGGGTATAAACAAACATCCGCCTGTGTTCCTGACATACACCGGACCAGAATCTTAAAGAACGTACAGCACCGTGAGGCACGTTTTTCTTAGGCATATACCAATTGCTGTCCCTTTCATCCTCTGCAACCTCTACGGCACTGCAATAACGTCCACAGCCGTAAAAAGTATATACAGATGGGTCAGTGAATGAAAGTTCTCCTACTTTAAGGGAATAATAGTGAAAACCTGTGGTCTGAGGGTCGGTCGTGACCCTCCAGAGGCCGTTCTCATCTTTGGTCATCAGGTAATCCCTGCCGAGCGACAGTACAACTGCATTGGCAGAAGGAGCATAGAATGTAAATGTGACTGAATTGTCTTTGTTGATTTTTGGAAAAGTCTTTTCGGATAAATTATACCGGGAAGGAATCTGTGAAAAAGCATAAATAGCTGAAAACAATATCACGAGAATAGTACTGAGACTATGTTTCATTTTACGGGTAATTTGAAATATGATGTAAAAATATGACAATAGATGCCCCTGCCGTTACCCAATTCATCCATTTTATTATAGAATCAGTTCATGTATCACACTTTATCTTTAAATTTACCGAAAGGCATTTATCAATTTCGGACCATTTCTTCTGAAAAGAGTTCATCTCATTGCATAGAGCTAAAATATATACTATGTTTGTTTATGTGTATAAAGCCGTTTATTCCATGCTGGTGTATCTTTTACTCTGTCCTGCACTTTTTGGGCAGAGCGTTTCTTCTTCGCTCAGGTTCGATACCGAATCCTGGGATTTTGGCCGTATTAAGGAATCCGGTGGTTCTGTATTTCACACATTCAATTTTGTTAATACATCTTCCAAAACACTACAATTCGGGCGTGTTTCACCCAGTTGTAGCTGCGTGAGTGCTATTTTTACACAAGATTCTTTTGAAAGCCATGAAATGGGAGAAATAATAGTTAGGTTCAATCCTGCCGGAGCGCTGGGAAAAGTCTCAAGGTATGTGGATCTCTATGCTGCTGATGGTACTCATCTTGTTTCACTCAGTTTGACGGCAGATGTAATTTTGGAAAGACAAAACATTGCCCAACCATTTCTTTACAAGATCAGCAATCAGGTTAGTGCAGACAGAGATCAAATTAATATCGGGTACATACCCCTTGGAGGATGTGCATCTGAAAGTGTTTCCCTTATGAACACATCTTCAAAAACAGTGGAATTGCTCGTAAGGCCGCGTGATCAGTCTTCTTTTCTGACCGTACACTACCCTGCTGCGATTGCTCCCGGAAAAACAGCACTTGTTGAAATCACTTTTTCAATTCCTGACAGTCCGGATAGCTATGGAGTCAAAAAGAGATTGATCGATTTTTGGGTAAATGGTGTTCCGTGTTCTTTTGAACTGTCCACATCCTTCATCTGCGTAGATCGTTTTAATGAATTTTCCACTTTATCTCCCGATATGATAGTATCCCCTTCACTGGTTGCGCTGAAGAAAAACCTGATAAATCGTCGCTTTGATGGACATTTTACTATTGAAAACAGAGGCAGCTCAGATCTCCACATTCGTGCCGTAGAAACGGACCCGGCAACGAGCGTCAATATTTATCAGGGAGATGTACTTCATCCGGGAGAGAGCAGGAAAGTCAGGGCTAAATCATCTCTGGACCATTTTGGATTATTCTTAATTACCGACGATCCGTCCCGCCTCCTTAAAGAAATTCGATTCAAATATGAAGACAACTAATTTAACTAATACACCTGATAAATGAAACATTTAAATCTAATAGTCTGCGCTGCTGCGCTGATGGCTCTTGTTTCCTGCAACAACAAGAGTTACGAGTATCCTTTCAGAAACCCTCGTCTTTCAGTAGAAAAACGCGTTGAAAACCTCCTCTCCCTGCTGACTCCCGAAGAGAAAGTCGGGCTCATGATGAACGGATCAGTTTCTGTAGACCGTCTTGGTATTCCTGCTTACAATTGGTGGAATGAGGCATGCCATGGCATCTGCTACGACAACGTCACAGTATTTCCCCAGTCCATTGCGCTGGCTGCAACATTCGATGCAGAGCAACAGTATGATATTTACTCTGTGGTATCTGACGAAGCACGTGCCGTATGGAACACAACCGACCATAACGAATTCGGAAAGACAAAGGCCACAGGTGGCATTTGGCATCAGGGTCTCTCCTTCTGGTGTCCTAATGTTAATATATTCCGTGACCCGAGGTGGGGCCGGGGCCAGGAGACGAGCGGTGAAGACCCGTATCTGGCCGGTGTGATGGGCACTGCAACGGTAAAAGGGATGCAGGGCAATGACAGGGATTATTTCAAAACACACGCCTGTGTAAAGCACTATGCGGTACATAGCGGGCCGGAACCTCTCCGGCACCGATTTGATGTAACAGTTTCTATGAGAGATTTATGGGAAACATATCTTCCTGCTTTCAAGGAGATTGTCCAGGTTGGGAACGTTCAGGAAGTAATGTGTGCATATAACAGGTATGAAGGGGTTCCCTGTTGTGGCAGCGAAAGGCTTCTCCAGGACATTCTCCGCAATAAATGGGGCTATCAATCATTGGTTCTTTCCGATTGCAGCGCCATAAACAACTTCTACACAAAGGGTCAGCACGAGACTCATCCCGATGCTGCAACGGCCAGCGCTGCCGCTGTACTTGCTGGAACGGATCTCGAGTGCGGCACAAGTTATGAAGCCCTTATTGAAAGTTTGAAAAAAGGTCTTATCAACGAAGCCGACCTTGACGTGGCTCTCAGACGCATTCTCCGCTCACGCATCGAACTTGGCATGTTCGATCCGGAAGAGAATATTCCCTGGAAAGACCTCAATGAAAGCACCCTGAGCAGCTCTTCCAATACCGCCCTCGCCCTGAAAGCTGCACGGGAAGCTATGGTCCTTCTGAAAAATGACGGAGTACTGCCTCTCTCCAAAAACATCAATACCATTGCTGTAGTTGGTCCAAACGCAAACGACGTTTCCATGCATAACGGCAACTATAACGGCATTCCCACCGCAGAAAACACAATCTCAATAGTTGACGCTATAAGAAAGGCTGTTCCGGGTACCGAAGTCATCTATGAAAAGGCGTGCGAGCTGGCTGACAAATACCTCACTACTGACCATATGGCAGATATCAACGACGGAAAAGGCCTGTATGCCGAATTTTTCAACAATCAGAAATTCGAAGGTACTCCTGCCAACTCGGGCTATTACACAACAGTCAACATGCGTACCTTTGGGGATTATCGATTTGCTGACAGTGTCAACCAAACAAACATATCTGCCCGTCTCACAGGCAAATTCGTGGCCGGTTTCACAGGAAATATGTACTATTCCCTGGTTGCAAGCGATACCTATAAGTTTACTTTAAACGGGAAAAAAGTAGCTGAACAGAAAGAACCGGCAAGAGGATTCGGGTGGCTCAGGTCATCCACTCCCACCACAACATTCCCGGTTGTCAAAGGACAGACTTACAACATTCAGATAGATTATACCAAGGGTGATCAGGGCTTTGCGTTTCTTTCATTCAGCATGACAGAAAGAAATCTTGCCGAGTTTGATGCTCTTGCACAGAAAGTTCAAAATGCGGACGCTATCGTAGTTGTTGGCGGGCTTTCCGCAAGACTGGAAGGCGAAGAGATGCCTGTTTCTTTTGATGGATTCAGTGGCGGTGACCGTACAAAAATAGAGCTTCCGGACGTGCAAAAGTCGCTTCTTGAAGCGATGCACAAAACCGGCAAGCCGGTGATCCTGGTAAACTGCTCGGGAAGTGCAATGGGTTTTGGGGATATTGAAAGCCAGTACAACGCGCTGCTTCAGGCTTGGTACGGAGGTCAGGCTGCAGGAATTGCAGTTGCCGATGTACTCTTTGGGGATTACAATCCCGCAGGCAGACTGCCTGTTACATTTTACAAATCGACAGATCAACTGCCCGATTTTGAAAATTACGACATGGAAGGACGTACCTACAGATACTTCCGCGAGGAACCTCTATATGCATTCGGTTACGGTCTTTCCTATACTACATTCGAATATGGTAATGCAACACTCTCAAAGAATACGATAAAAGCAGGCAAGGGTGTAAGTATTTCCATTCCTGTTACCAACAGCGGCAACTGCGATGGAGACGAGGTTGTTCAGGTATATGTCAAGAGTCTTGACAACCCCTCGGCACCCATCAAATCACTCAAAGGATTTAAACGTGTACCTATTGCTGCCGGTATCACAACTACTGTTACCATTGATCTGGAATCCAAAGCCTTTGAATTCTATAATGAAACCGTTGAAGAACTGGCTCCCCGTGCCGGAAAATATCAGATAATGTACGGGTCTTCTTCCAACGACGCAGACCTCAAAACAATAGATTTTGAAGTACTATAAATTGAGTCACATATAAAAAAGATATCTTGTTAAGAGGGTGACAAAAATGTAATTTTTTGTCACCCTCTTTTCTATATACTTCTCTATAATGATGCGCGTATAAAATTAATACAGACTTGATTGTCGGGATTAATATGTCCGTTCTGAAAATCAGTCAGGTTATCAATGGTAGTGCGGGCGATTTGATTGAGTGCGTTATCGGTGAAATATGCCTGATGTGCGGTAACCAGTACATTGGGAAAAGACATGAGCCGGAGTATCTTATCATCAAGAATAACCCTTTCCGATAAGTCTTTAAAAAAAAGATTTTCCTCTTGTTCATACACATCTATGCCCAGGTAGCCAATTTTACCTTTTTTCAGGCCTTTAATGACCGCATCAGTATCAATAAGCCTTCCGCGGCTTGTATTTATGATCATTACACCATCTTTCATCAGACCAATAGTTTGGCCGTTAATTAGGTGGTCAGTCTGTGGTGTAAGAGGGCAGTGTAGCGAGATGATATCCGCATTGGCAAAGATTTCAGGTAATGTCCCGTATGTAACACCCTGCTCAATAAGCATCGTACCGGGATGGTTGTCATAAGCAATAACTTTGGATCCGAAACCTTTCATAATAGAGGCAAAGGAGGCCCCAATTCTGCCGGTTCCAATTACCCCCACAGTCCTGCCTGACAACTCAAAACCAGTAAGCCTTTCTATGGAAAAGTTGCCTTCTCGTACCCTGTTGTATGCCTTGTGCGTTTTTCTGCTCAGTGTAAGTATAAGTGCGACAGCATGCTCTGCTACTGCAACAGGCGAGTAAGATGGCACACGCAATACTTTTATTTTATTACTGCCGCAGGCTGTCTTAATATCAATGTTATTGAAACCGGCACATCTTAGGACAATAAGCCCAACATTCATGTCAATAAGGCTTTCAATTACTTTTTTATTCAGAGTGTCGTTAACAAAAACACAAACGGCCTGGAAATGCTCGGCAAGACGCACTGTCCCTTCGTGTAACGAGGAGTCAAAATAAACCAGATCGTGTATATGATTACTGTTTGCTTTGTCTAAATATTCTTTATCGTACGACTTGGTACTAAATACTGCTACTTTCATAATGACCCAGTTAACTGCAAGAACCGTTCCCGGATTGACGTGTAAGCAAAAAACTTATTCGTCAAAAAAGCCCATCCCTTCCAACATATCTACGAGCTTGACGGAATAACAATCGTCTGCAAGCGGCCATCGTACCTGGTGTTTGTATAACAACAAGGTGGTATATCTGTTGTCATCGGGCACCGGAACGGTATCCGGACTGACCCCGTAATGGAGCAACCCGGAAAGGTATTCACTCTTTTGAGGATTGTTCATCATTTGGTTGAAATGTTCATTGAAGTCGTTGTCTGAAACAAGCTCTATATTAAATCCATACTCTTTCATTGCATAGATCACATTGGCCATATCGAGCCGGTAATGGTTATACGCATGAAGCATGACAATATTCCGTGGCGTTTTGGATAAAGTATAAACAGCCTTTGCCACACAGTCAATGGGTGACATCTCTGTGGGATCGGTAAGCCGGCTGAGCGGGAATTTTTGAAGCACTTTATAGGATTTGAGCATATTAATGAACGCATTGCTACGGAAATTGATCTGGAACTCACCGTCTGAATGCCGTCCCATAAGATTCCCCACACGCATGATCTTGGCATCGAGTCCTTCGGTTACTGCCTGCAGTAACAGTCTCTCTGCCTTAAATTTGCTTAGAACGTATTTGTTCTCAATTTTTTGACCTACAAATAGCTTAGATTCATCAAAAATAATATTTTGATAATCTGATTTATTCATTACACCACTTACACTAATTGTAGAGATGTGAATAAGTCGCGCATTGTCGCACTTGCAGAAATCAACCAGGTTGGACACGCCCTCCACATTGATCTTTTCCAGCTCGTTTCCTGCCGCGTAGTGTTTCACACTGGCCGCACAGTTGTAAACGGTAGATATCCCCATTCCCTTTAAGCTTTCGAGCGTTCCTTTATTAGTAATATCCCCGTCAACCGGAATGATCCTTGTTCCGAAAAGATCATCGAATGTATTGGAAAAGTAATACATCAGTTGCGATTTTAGTCTTCTTTCCGGAGTAAGTACTCCTTTTGACCGAACCATACAATAGATAACCACTTCTTCACTGTCTATCAGTTCGCGTAACAAATGGATACCAAGATATCCGGATGCCCCCGTAAGCAAAACATCTCCCACTTTCCGGTCTGCATATCCATCCCAGAGATCAGGAAGGCCTTGTTCAAGAATTTTGTTTATGGCTGAATAATCGTACCGGGAAAGATCCTCATCTTCCAGATTTTCTTTTTCCTGTTTTTGGGCCGATTCAGTGAGGAATGAAGCAATAGCCCGTGGTGTTTTCAACTCAAATACGTCACCGTATTTTAACTGATGTCCCAGGTTAATGATTCGGATAATGGCTTTTATGGCCGACATGGAGGTTCCCCCGATCTCAAAGAAATTGTCTAAAATCCCCACTTTTTCAACTTTGAGCAACTCCGAGAACACCTGGCATATTTCCTCTTCAAGTTTGCTGGTCGGGGCGATGTATTCAACGGAACGGGCTATTTGGGGAAGCGGAAGAGCTTTGCGATTCACTTTGCCGTTTGGAGTAAGCGGGAACGATTTCATTTCCACAAAGGCGGCAGGAACCATATAATCGGTAAGTCCGGACTTAAGATAGTCCACAAGAGCTTCCCTTTCCACTTTTCCATATGGTTCAACCACATAGTAAGCACATAGTTGCTGCGCTCCCGCAATTTCTTTTATATCTGCAACGGCAGAAAGAATGCCTTTGAATTTTGACATCATGCTTTCTATTTCGCCCAGTTCAATACGGAATCCCCTCAATTTGACCTGGTTATCAATACGTCCTATATATTCCAGCTCACCCTGTTCATTCCATCTTACCAAGTCGCCGGTACGGTATATTTTAGCATTATCCGGGCAGGTAGCATAAGGATTATCGGTAAATTTCTCCGCGGTGAGGTCTTCACGCTTCCAGTACCCTTTGGCAATTTGTATCCCCGACAGGCACAACTCTCCGGCCAGTCCAACAGGCATAAGCTCCTTATTGGCATCCAGCACATAGGACCAGGTATTGGGGACAGGTCGCCCGATTGGGATATTTTCCTCATTTTTTTCCTGATCGACTATATGATAATGGGAACAAACTGTAAATTCGGTTGGTCCGTAGCCATTTACAATTTTAACGTTTCTCTTTTTTGCAGGAACCATCTTCTCCCCTCCCATCATAATAAAACGCAAAGGAAGTTCAAACTGGTTGACCATCTCGAGCCCGAACTGAGTACTAAAAGACCCGCCGGATATGTTGTTTTCCACCATATAATTATACAGTTCAACCATATCCTGGCGCATGCCCGAAGGAATAATGTGTACACAGGCTCCTGCGGCCAGCGGAGGGAACAAGTCATCTACAGAGGCATCGAAACTGAAACTCGGATGGGCACTATGATTGTCTTTGCATGTAATTTGCAAGTCGTGAAGATGCCAGGCTGTCAACGCCCTCAGAGATTTGTGGCGTATCATTACCCCTTTAGGTTTTCCGGTAGATCCCGAGGTATAGATCATATAGGCGAGGTCTTCAGGTGCCGGAGCCGGAAGCAGTGCGGTAATCTGTTGAAAGAAATCGAACTCGTCAACAAAAAGAACTGTTTTTACCTGGAAATCGCCTTCGTTCCGTTTAGCCTCAAACAACGCACGCTCTGTAATAAGGACCTTAGATTCGCTGTTCTCCAGCATATACAGTAACCTGTCATTTGGATATTCGCTGTCCATGGGGACATAAGCTCCGCCCGCTTTCTGAACGGCCAAAATGCTGACAATAAATTCTTTTCTGCGGGTAAGCATGATGGCCACATAGGTATCTTTTGTTACACCAAAAGCTTTAAGGGCACCGGCAAGCACTTCAGACCGGCTGTCCAGCTCTTTGTATGTCAGGGTTCCCAATGAATCTTTTACGGCAGGACGATCGGGATACTTCTTAACGTTTTCACGGAAAAGGTCAATGAAGGTGGTCTGCCGTTCGTAATTGAGTTCCTCTCCCCGTGAGAAATCAAGAATTTGTTTTCTGTCCTGTTCATCGAGCAGAGAAAAACTCCGGGCAGGCAGTTCAGGTGAAGAGGCCATAGCAGAAGCAGTTACTGCAAATATATGACAGAACCGTTCTGTATCGGGGCAGGCATACTGCTTTGGGTCGCTCTGAACAGTCATTGAATAATGATTCCCATGCGGTTCCACAACAATACCAAAGGGAAATTTCACCGTATCGAGTTCCAGCGATCTGATCTCCGCCTTCTGACCGTTCAGTGCCAGCTCAAGATCCAGACCGCCTTCATATACGTAGTTGATTTGAGGTACAATACCGTATTTTTCAACCATTCGTGTATACGGAAAAATCTCGTTCTCAATGGTCGAGAAAGTCTGTTCCTGAATATTTCTGGCAAATTCCACAAATGCCATGTTCTTTGAGCAGTCTGCCACTACTGGCAGCGTCTTGACAAACATGCCGAATGTGTTGGAAAGCCGGTTATCCGAACGACCACCTGAGGCCATGGTCAGCGCAACCCGGGGTTCTCTTGTATAACGCTGGACGACCTGGCACAGAACGGACAGGAAAAAAGCATTAACCGTAACCCCGTACTTCCTGCAAAAATCGTTGACCTGTGCGGTCGGAATATGCGCTACGCTCTCTCCGGCGGAACTCCCTGCTGTAACATAAGGTGAAGGAGGAAATACAGACATAGCGGTTCCCTCCATAAGCCGGTCAAAGTATGCTTCTGCTTCTGCAAAACGACCAGAAGCCAGTATCTTTTCTTCTTCAAGAGCTACATCAAAAGCGGTAAATACTTCAGGTGCAACAGGCTCTTCATTAAAAGCCCTGGTGAGATCATTAAGGAAAACCGAGACAGACAGTCCGTCAAAAACAATATGATGCATATCCATCAGGAGCCATGTATGGGCCTCGGTCCTGTAAATCTCAAAACGGAAAAGGTTTTCAGCGAAAAGGTTGAAGGGCTTTACAAAATGAGAACAAACCGCAGGCATCATTTCCTCTGTGGCTTGTTTGATCATTATGTCGGCAATAAGACTGTCACGGCGTTTCTGAACCAGATTACCTGCCTCTATTGCCAGAATAGTTTTGATATACGGGTGCGCATCGAGTACCGCCGTTACGGCCTCTTTAAGCTTCCGGGGATCTGTTTCACCAGGGCACTTTAATGCAGAAGGAATATTGTATTGCAGGGCATCCCTGTTCTTTTCCCAATCATAGTAAACGCCTTTTTGCGTCTCGGTAAGCGGATAAGATTCACGTAATACAGACGGAGCGCTTGCAGGGATCGTTTCCGGTGTGGCAACGGGTTGGGTCACAGCGGCCATCTGTTTGATGGTTTTGAGCTTTAGAATATCTTTTGTCTGAAGAAGAAGGTTCTGTTGTTTATTTAGGGCCACCGAAAGTTTAATGGCAAGAATGGAGGTAAGTCCAATGGAGAACAGGTTGGTAGTAATGCCGAATTCCTGAGTGCCAAGTATCCCGGATACTGCATTGAAGATTGTTTTTTCCATTTCGGTACCGGGCGGGATCATTTCCACCGGAGCCAGATGAGGCACCGGCAACAACTTCCGGTTTACCTTTCCGTTAGGAGTCATGGGAAAAGCATCCATTTTCATGAAAGCCGTAGGTACCATATATTCTGTCAAACCAGCCTTTAGGTATTCAATGAGCTTGCTCTCATCTACTTTACAGTTCCCGTTTTCTATATAGTAACCGCAAAGATGCCGGGCACCGCTAAACTCCTTAATATCGACCACAGCCCCCTGAATGCCCTCAAAGGTAGACATTATGGTTTCTATCTCACCCAATTCAATACGGAAACCTCTCAGCTTGATCTGGGAGTCTATGCGGCCTAAAAATTCAAGATCGCCCCCTTCATTCCATTTCACGAGGTCTCCCGTACGGTACATCATCCGGTTTTCCTCACACGTACTGTAAGGATTGGGGACAAATCTCAATGAAGTGAGCTCTTCCCTTTGCCAGTATCCTTCACTTATTTGCATTCCCGAGAGACAAAGCTCTCCCGGTGTGCCGGCAGGCAGCAATTGGCCTCCCGCATCAAGCACATAGGACCATGAATTGGGAACGGGCCTCCCAATGGGAATATTATTGGTTTGTTTATTCTGATCTACAAAATGGAAATTTGAACACACAGTAAATTCAGTAGGTCCGTATCCGTTAACAATCTGGATTTTTCTTTTTTTGCAGGGCAGCAGTTTCTCACCTCCAAGCATCGCATAACGCAAAGGAAGTTCAAACTGGTTGACCATTTCCATACCAAAAACAGTGCTAAAAGTACCGCCCGTTATATTGTTTTCCGTTAAGAACTTATACAATCCCATCATATCCTGCCTGAGTTCGGAAGGAATGATATAAACAGCAGCTCCCAGCCCAAGCGGAGGAAACATATCCTGCACCGAGGCATCAAAACTGAAACTGGCATGGCAACAAATGCGATCGTCACTGGTTATCTTCAGATCGCTCCTGTTCCATGCAATAAGAGCCCTGAGCGATTTGTGAGATATCACAACCCCTTTGGGTTTGCCGGTAGAACCGGATGTATAGATCATATATGCAGGGGTATCGGGTCCCGGTACCGGCAAATGGGGAACCTTGCCGGAAGCGCAGTCCGGGTCGTCAGCAAATAATACATTTTCCACATCAAAACGACCGTCATTCTTTTTGGACTCATACAGCGCACGCTCTGTAATTAGCAACCTGGCGCATGAATCGCCTAACATGTATTCAAGGCGGTCGTTAGGGTATTCAGAATCCATGGGCACATAAGCCGCACCGGCTTTCTGAACTGCCAGAATGCAGGTAACAAAACGAACCGTTCTTGAAAGCATTACGGCTACGAAATCGTTCATCCCAACCCCCATATCAATAAGTATCCCTGCCATGTTATCTGAAAGCAGGTCGAGCTGAGAGTACGTCAGAAAGGATGTCCCGTCCGATACGGCAATATGGTCTGGCATGTTGCGGGCATGATCCCTGAAAAGATCAATAAAGGTTTCATGCATGTTGCAGGGCACCTGTTTTCCGGCAGAGAGTGTCATCAGTTTCTCTTTCATCTCCCGGGTTACAACAGAAACAGAAGACAGAGCCCCGGATTCAGGATTGGAAGTCAGGATTGAGAGAGCAGTCGTCTTAATGGCAGTAGTGAATGTCCGGATAAATCCCCGGTCATATAAGGCGCTGTTGTATTCACTCCTGATTTCGTATTGGTTCGGAAACTGATATATATACACACTGATTTTATCTGTAGTGGTACATTCATGTATATAGGTTATCTTAACCTGTCCCCCCTCCATGTCAAAATACTCTAATACCCCTTTTTGGTACGTATAGGATAATTCCATTGATGCACCCAGATTCCTGGCCATATCGGCAAAGGGATAAGTCTGCATTTCCCACAGTTCTTTCATGTCCGAACGGATCGTTTGCAGATAGGCGGCAATTTTATTTTCAGCGGAAATTGAGATGGTAACAGGTAACGTTTTGACGAACATGCCAATAGAATTGCTGATATTTTCTTCAATTCGTCCGTGGTGAGCAGTGCAGAAAGCAATATCATTATCACGTGTATACTTGTTCAGACAAATGCCCAGTGCACCTGCAAACAGGTTGTTTGGAGATATTTTAAGCCTTGTACAGAAATCATTAATCGGTTCACTGTCTACAAAGTCCGATACAATGCCAATGACACCTGTTTCGTTATCGGGATGAAAAGTAACAGGCAGCTGTGTCATAGAGATTCCGGACAGACGTTTTTTGAAATATGCCTCTTCCTGTTCATACCTTTCATCATGTCCCCTTTCATTTTCTTTAAGTGCAAAATCACAACAGGTATATGTCTCCCTTTCCAAATGTTTACCGGAATATGCGGCAGCCAGGTCTCTTATGAAAATATAAGAAGATGTGCCGTCAAAAATTATATGATGAACATCTATGAATGCATAAACCTTATTTTCTGTCTTATAGATTATTATCCTGAAAAGCGGCCTTCCGGAAAGCAAATCAAAAGGCTCTATGGCTCTTTTTGCAAGGTCTGTTACCTCTTGATCGTGAACGGAGAGAATTGGAATTTCAACCGGATCGTCTTCTATATAATATTGAGAGATTTCGTCATCCTTTAACAACTTTAACTTCAACTTCAAAACAGGGTGTGCATCTACCACTTTTACAAAAGCTTCACGCAATCTTTCTGCCTGTACGGAATCGGGAAAATCGTACAGAAAAGGGTTATTGTACCTGGTTAAAGTTTTGTCTTTCTGCCATTCATAGTACATGCCTTTCTGGCTGTTAGACAAAGGATAGGTTTTATTTTCCATTTTGATAATTATTATGAGATCTGTTTGGTATAGAAAGCGTCAGCACGGCTAACCGCATAAAGAAGGTTATCGCTATCAGTGAAAAAAGAGGTCACTGCCGATCCGAGGGATGGAATCAGCCTGGGATCTACCTGTAGTCCCATCCCGGAACATTTAACCGTACTTTCCTTCCGGGTCCACAGTTCAGTAAGCCGTTCCGCACGGACAGAACCGTCTGCCTGCACCCATTCATATTCAGAGGGGCTGCAAATAGCCTGCGCCAATTGATCGTCGTATGGCTCTACTTTTTCAACGTCTATTCCCACAGGATTATGTGATACGGCACATACAGCTACTCCGCTGCAGTGGCTGATACTGAAATGAACACCCGGATAATTCGCAAGTACGGGTTTATTGCCGTTTTGCCACGTTTCGTTTCCTGTTCCGTATTGGAATAAGGGAAGTGTCGTAAACAGTCCTTCGTTGCGTAAAGCATATACAAGCAGTAAATACGATGCGGCACATAATTTCCTGTCACGGGGAAAACGGTAAGTCATCATCTGTTCGTTGCGGTGATTGGGGAAAAAAGACCGGCACAGGTCAACGAAATGCCCGTCAAGATTATTGATTTGTGTCATCAGATAAATCATACACCAGACAAAAATAAAAAAAAATCCCGCTGTTAAGCGGGACAAAAATTCAAAATGTTATAAGAATAGACTAAGCACGTCTAACATTTACCGCATTCAGTCCTTTTTTTCCTTCCTGTAAATCAAAAGTCACTGCATCGTTATCCCTGATACGATCAATAAGACCAGATGAGTGTACGAAATACTCTTTAGAAGAGTTTGCATCTTTGATAAAACCAAATCCTTTGGTTTCGTCATAAAATTTTACGGTTCCGTTGTTCATTAAAATAAATTTGAAAAATAAAGTGTAAAGATATGCTTATTTTTTAGAATGTGAACCTCAAACCTGCATTTAAATTGAAAATCAGCTGATATTCTTTTCTTATTGTTGGAATATCCGACCCGTCATTAAAATAATAAGAGACTCCCGGCTCAATATAGATACCTATTTGTGGAATAATATTATATTGGGCACCAAGGGTGCCATTAAGGGACCATTGTAAAGGAACGTCAGAAAGCTTCAGGTTATCATTTTCATCTTTGAAACCTCCCGTATACCCGGAGTGAATACATTTTTCCACGGCTCCTCCTGCAGATACATAAGCAGTAAAAAATCGTCCCGAAACATATGACCACTTAGCCTTGAGAGGCACTCCCAGGTACCAGAGTACATGATCCGTCAGATAAGAATTTTCGGCCGAGAAGGAACGATAATAAACAGAGGCGGCCAGCCTCGTGGCAAAAAGCCCCGATTCAATGGAAATCCGGCGCGTAATTTCTTTGTTCACATAAACGCCAAAAGAAACCGGCATTTTGTACTGATATTCATAATTGAAATAATCCATTTCCAATACGGTTGAAGTACCCTGCAGTACATGGCCAGTGATTACACTGTTATTGAATAATTTGGCATTATACATTGCAATATCCGCCATCATCAGGTTTCTTGAATTGTCAATACTGCCGTTATCCCGGTTTTGTGCAAGCAGCCCGCCGAAAGAGACTGAAACCTTACCGCGTGACCTGTGTCTGGACGGTTCTTCATAATACGTCTCGTTTTCCGTAATGGCATGAGGCTCCCGCTGGGTCCCGGCAACCGATGGCTTCACAGTTGGCTTTTCCTGAATCTCGGGCTCCGGTTCCCGAATCTGGTCGGGTTCTTTTAGAGAAGCTTGATGAACAGCTCGCATGGAAATCAGCCGAGTGGCCTTTTCCACCCTGAATTCCAGTTCTGATTGAGGGCCCTGAATAGCAAAAACGGAAACTGGATTATACACACCGGCGTGTTCCTGTCTGAAAAGAAACAGGCTCAGGCCGAGCAAAAGGATAACACACGCGGCAACTGATAACGCACGCCGTATGATTCTGAAGGATGAAGCCCTTTTAAGCCGGGCTTGCATCACACCCCATGAGGCGTCCGTATTGATGGGCACCTGATGGTTTTCAATCCTGTCCCTGAAACGATCTGTCCAACTACTGCTGTTTTCTTTCATATTCTGTTATCTGCTTAGCAAGCAGGCATTTTGCCCTGTATAATTGTGATGAAGAACTTTTTTCACGTATTCCCAATGTTTTGGATATGTCTTTATGCGACAAACCCTCGAACACATAAAGATTAAAGACGGTACGGTAACCCACTGGCAATTCCTGTAAAAAACGCAGAAGCACTTCCTCCGGTACACGTTCTACCGCAGCATCAACCGAATGTTCAATAGTAACCGGGAGATTCTCCGTAAGAGTGTTGCTTTCACGCAATAAATCTCTTTTTCTGATATGTTGCAGGCAGGTATTGATCATAATTCGTTCCATCCATGCCCTGATTGATCCTTCTCCCCTGTCCGAAAATTTATCCAACGACTTAAATACCTGAATGAAGCCGTCGTGCATCATATCCTGGGCCGTCTCTCTGTCGGGAGAATAGCGCATACACACATGCAACATCCGCTTTGCATAGCGTTCGTATAGTTCTTTCCAGGATTCGGTATCTTTCATCAGTCAATCAGGAACAATTAATAAATGCAACCTTCACAGAAATACTGCACAAAGGAAAATATTTTTTGTCACAGAAGCAGTATTTGGGCAATACATGCAATTATATAACCGAAACCAAACACGAAAGAATATGAAAACACCTGTAAAGTCTATTGTAAAAATACTGACATCGCTGACTGCGGCCGCCCTGCTGTTATTTGTAACTTCCTGTAACAACTGGTTATTCAATGAGGACAACACCAAAGCAACATGGGGTACCATTACCAAGTCCTACGAATTTCCGGAAGAAGAAACGTCCTTTCCATATTATATCATTTCGGACGATTCCCTGCTCCTATGCCCTGTAAACCATGCCTCTATCGCTAATTTTGATCCTATAGACGGGCAAAGAGTTATCGTGTACTATAAACCAGACACAACGGAGACAAACGAAAGTCAATACTGGAAAGACGTGACAGTAGTGCAAGTAAATCTGGTTCCGACTCAGGATATGGTCTATTCATCTCAAAAGGACACTTTAGGGACAGACAGGGTCGAGCCGCAGTTTATTTGGCTGGGCGGTGGCGGACTGGGCAGTCAACGCCACCTGAATATACAATACACTATTTATGCATCGAACACCAACAAGCACAAATTCAACCTGGTAAGGGACCAGCATCTGGAAAGCCCAATGGACAGTGAAGGTTATTATGTTGTGGAATTCTGCCACGACGCAAACGGCGATCTGGAATACGCCAATTATACAAATGTTATCTCATTTCCACTGGAAGGAGAATGCATTGGAGTTGGTGTAAAAGGGTTGAAAATTAAAATCAAAACGATCACTCAGGGAAATAAGGAATACATTCTCAACTATTAAAAATGAATGCCGAAATGTAATATTTCGGCATTTTTTTTTGATTTTTTTTTCATTTTATAAGCAAATGGCTATCTACAGCTGATAAATTCAGAAAACCGCTAATTTTGTCAGTTATGGAAAAGCTTTATATTTTTGACACAACCCTGCGCGACGGGGAACAGGTACCCGGATGCCAACTCAATACGATTGAAAAGATCCAGGTTGCCCAACTACTCGAGGAACTCGGTGTGGATATTATTGAGGCGGGATTTCCTGTTTCGAGTCCGGGCGATTTCAACTCAGTTATAGAAATATCCAAAGCGGTAAGCCATCCGGTGATTTGCGCACTTACCCGGGCAGTAGAAAAAGATATAGATGTGGCCTCCGATGCTTTGCGCTATGCCCGTCATAAGCGCATTCATACCGGGATTGGCGTATCGCCCCAGCATATTTACGACAAACTCAGGTCGAACCCTATGGACATCCTTGAACGGGCAGTATTTGCCGTCAGGTATGCAAAAAAATTCGTAGAAGACGTTGAATTCTATGCAGAGGATGCGGGCAGAGCTGACAATGAGTACCTGGCCCGTGTTATTGAAGCAGTAATTAAGGCCGGAGCTACTGTCGTAAATATTCCCGATACCACCGGTTACTGCACTCAGCAGGAATACGGAGCAAAGATCAAATTTCTTGTGGAGAACGTACATGGGATAGAAAAAGCGATTATTTCCACCCATTGTCACAATGACCTGGGAATGGCTACAGCCAATACTCTTACTGGCATTATTAACGGAGCCAGACAAGCCGAGGTCACCATCAACGGTATAGGAGAACGCGCGGGCAATACGTCGCTCGAAGAAGTGGTTATGGCCCTCAGATGCCACAGGGAACTTAACATTGACACTCAAATTAATTCAAAACTCATTACCAAGGCAAGTCATCTTGTCTCCAGTCTCATGAACATGCCTGTCCAGGCCAATAAAGCCATAGTTGGCAGAAATGCATTTGCCCATTCATCGGGAATTCATCAGGACGGGGTGCTCAAAAAACGAGACACATACGAGATTATTAATCCGGTTGATATTGGCGTAGATGAGTCCGTAATTGCACTTACTGCCCGCAGCGGACGCGCTGCTCTGGAACACAGAATGGAATTGCTGGGCTATTGCTTTGGCAAAGAGGAGCTGGATGAGATCTATACAAAGTTCCTTGAAGTGGCAGATAAAAAGAAAGAGATCCACGACTATGACCTGCTTTCTCTGGCCGGAGATGCCGATAATGCCAGAAAAAAGAGCATTAGTTTAAAGTTCCTGCAGATTATCACTGGAACGCTGGTACCTTCCGCCACCGTAGTACTTTTGTTTGACAATCACGAAAGACTCAGTACCGCTACGGGAAACGGTCCGGTAGATGCGGCCGTAAAAGCCATTAAAAAGCTCATTCGGGAAGAAGTGCTTATCACTGAATTTCTTATTCAGGCCATGACAAAGGGCAGCGACGATGTGGGGAGGGTTCATATACAGGTAAAATGTGACGACCGCCTGGTACACGGTTTTGCTGCGCATACAGATACCGTCAGGGCCGCCGTGGAAGCATTCATTGACGCCCTCCGTATTTTGAATGTAAGTGAAAAAACAGAAGAAGACACCTTATCATGAAAGCGATGACTTTACTTGACAAGATCTGGGACCGCCACGTTGTCCGTACAGAAGACGGAGGGCGTTGCGTATTGTTTATTGACCGGCATTATATTCATGAAGTAACCTCTCCCGTGGCTTTTGCCAACCTGGATAAACGAGGGATACCGGTTGCCCGGCCATTGAGAACAACCGCCACGGCAGACCATAATGTCCCCACTACAGGACAGGAACTTCCGCTGGACGACCCTAAGGCACGCACCCAGATAGAAACACTGGCAAATAATTGCCGGAAACACGGGATAAATTATTTTGGAATGCAGCATCCCAATCAGGGTATAGTGCATATTATCGGGCCGGAACAGGGGTTTACCCAACCGGGAATGACCATTGTTTGCGGCGACAGCCACACATCCACTCATGGCGCTTTTGGCGCCATTGCTTTTGGAGTTGGGACCTCAGAAGTGGAAATGGTCCTGGCCTCCCAGTGCCTGATACAGGAAAAGCCCAAGAGCATGCGCATTACTATAAACGGATTATTGAATAAAGGTGTCGGGGCAAAAGATCTGATCCTTTATATCATTTCTCGCATTTCGACATCGGGCGGAACCGGGCATTTTATTGAGTTTGCGGGCGAAGCTGTACGTTCTCTGAGTATGGACGGACGCATGACCTTATGTAATATGGCCATTGAATGTGGGGCAAGGGGCGGTATGATTGCACCCGATGAAACCACATTTGAATACCTCAGGCATACGGCAAATGCCCCTGCTGATTTCAGCTATGCCGTGGAAAAATGGCGTCTTCTTAAAAGTGACCCCGATGCCGTATTTGACAGGGAATACGTCTTTGAGGCCACAGATGTACCAGTAATGATCACTTACGGTACCAATCCGGGCATGGCAATAAACATTAACGGCACAGTTCCGGCCAATGCTCCCGCCGATGCCCTTGCATATATGGGCTTCCGTAGCGGCGAGACGTTACTGGGCAAAGCAATTGACTATGTTTTCATAGGCAGTTGCACCAATGGCCGCATAGAAGATTTCAGACTGCTTGCCCGTTTGGTCCGGGGAAGAAAAAAAGCCGAAAACGTAACCGTCTGGCTCGTCCCCGGTTCAAAAAAGGTGGAAGCACTCATCAGACAAGAGGGATTGGATCAAATTCTGGATGCTGCCGGATTCAGCCTCCGTCAGCCCGGATGCTCTGCCTGCCTGGCCATGAACCGGGACAAGATTCCACAGGGCTGCTATTGTATGTCCACTTCCAATAGAAATTTTGAGGGCAGACAAGGCCCCGGAGCAAAGACCATCCTTGCAGGGGTACCTGCCGCTGCGGCAGCTGCACTGACGGGAAAAATTACCGATCCCCGGATACTTTTTAATACGATATATTAGTTTTATGTCAATACAAAAATTTTCAACAATCATCTCTACGGCCGTTCCCCTAAAAGTACAGAATATTGATACGGACCAGATTATTCCGGCCAGATTTCTCACTTCAGTAGAAAGAAAAGGATTCGGCGAAAACCTTTTCCGTGACTGGCGTTTTGACTCTCAGGACAACAAGATTGCATCTTTTCCGCTGAACGATCCCCGTTATTCGGGCAGCATACTTGTGACCGGAGACCATTTCGGGTGCGGATCGTCGCGCGAGCATGCCGCATGGGCGCTTTATGATTATGGATTCCGGGTGGTGGTTTCGAGTTCATTTGCCGATATTTTCCGTAATAATGCGTTAAATGTGGGTTTGCTCCCCGTAAAGGTCAGCGAAACTTTTCTTGCCCGCATATTCACTGCCATCTATGAAAATTCCGGAATGGCGCAGTTCAGGGTCGATCTTGAGTCGCAGACGTTTACCATACTGGGAAACGGCGATACAGAGTATTTTAATGTCGATTCCTATAAAAAACGCTGTCTGCTTATGGGCTACGACGATGTTGATTACCTGCTGAGCATCGGCAATCAGATAGAAGATTTTGAAAAGGAAAACGAATAATGAAAAGGGAACTGAACATAGCCCTTTTGCCCGGAGACGGAATAGGACCCGAGATCATGAACCAGGCCGTAAAGGGGCTCGAAGCCATTTCGCAGGTCTACGGGCACACATTTCGCTATACGAAAGCTCTTATTGGAGCGTGTGCCATCCGGTCCGAAGGAGATCCCTACCCGCCGGCCACCCATGAGATTTGTGTTGCATCCGATGCAATTCTCTTTGGAGCTATTGGCCATCCGGATTACGACAACAACCCTTCCGCAAAGATCCGGCCCGAGCAGGGTCTTTTAAGAATGCGGCGCGATCTGGGTCTGTTTGCCAATGTAAGGCCGCTGGTCCTCTTCGAGTCCCTGGCAGACCGATCCCCTTTACGACCCGAAGTCATACGGGGTACCGATTTTGTATGTGTGCGTGAACTTACCGGGGGAATATATTTTGGAGAACCCCGAGGGCGCGATCATGACGGGACAAGAGCTTTCGACACCTGTGTCTATACACGTAACGAAGTGGACCGGATACTTGAATTAGCCTTTAAACTGGCTGCTAAAAGACGCGGACTCCTTACACTTGTTGACAAGGCGAACGTTCTGGAAACATCGCGCTTGTGGAGGGAAGCGGCTCAGTCTATGGCAGTCGGTTATCCCGGAGTCACCCTTGAATTCATGTTCGTCGACAACGCCGCCATGCAACTGATAAGGCAGCCGGCACATTTTGACGTCATGGTAACCGAGAATCTGTTTGGCGACATCCTTACCGACGAAGCAGGCATGCTGAGTGGCTCCCTGGGTATGCTGCCTTCTGCCAGTATAGGTTTAAAGCACGCCCTTTTTGAACCCATTCACGGCTCCTATCCTTCAGCCGCAGGAAAAAATATTGCCAACCCAATGGCCATGATTCTTTCTGCATCTATGATGTTGGAACATCTGGGGCTGGGAGAAGAAGGCATGCACGTGCGCCGGGCTGTGGAAACGGCTCTGGAAGAAGGAGTGGTGACCGAAGACCTTACCCGTAAAGGTGAATCTTCGTTCAGTACAAGCTTTGTCGGAGATTTTGTTGCGGACTGTATAAAGAATAAATAACTACTTTTGTAAGAAAAGTACTATGTACAAGGGCTTTTCTTCATTTGTTATTTTTTTTCTTGCTATGATGCAACTCACCGGATGTTCTTCCCGAAGTGAGGAACTCATTCTGCTCGCCGGAACCTATACCGAAGGTGACAGCAGGGGTATTTATCTGTACCATTTTAACACTAAAACGCTAGAAGCCAAGCTTATAAGCGAGACTCCGGCCGATAATCCTTCATTTCTCACGTTATCTGACGGAGAACAATATGTGTACGCAGTAAGCGAGTCGGGAAACCGTTCTGCCGTCTTGTCCTATGTGTTCTCCAAGATAAATGAAACCCTGGAACCAATAAACATGGAATATTCTTCAGGAGCCGACCCCTGTTACCTGTCGGTTTCTCCCGGCAACCGATTTGTTGTCACAGCAGATTATTCTGGAGGAAGTATAAATGTTTTCCCTATCCTGAAAAACGGCGCCGTCGGTCCGGCTGCACAAACTTTTCATTTTGAAGGCTGTGGCCCCGATTCATTAAGACAAAAAGCACCTCATTTGCATTGTGTCACTTTTTCGCCCGACGGAAAATACCTTTTTGCCACCGATCTGGGAACAGACCGGATCTATGTCTGCGAAAACGACCATCCAAATGGTCTCACCCGGCCGGCGGCCATACAGCTCTCACCCGGAAGCGGCCCGCGACATCTGGTCTTTAACAAAGAAGGCAGTATGCTATATCTGATAAATGAATTATCGGGAAATGTGACGGTTTTTAAGCATAACCGTGGAAAATTGCATGAGATTCAATCCGTTCAGGCAGATACCTGCCAGGCAAGAGGCAGCGCCGATATACATCTTTCACCGGACGGAAACTACCTGTATGCTTCTACGCGATTGAAAGGAGATGGAATAGTTGTTTTTAAAGTGAATAAAACGGACGGTACCATAGAAAAAAGGGGGTATCACCCCACTGAAAAGCATCCGAGAAATTTTCTGATAACTCCAGACGGCAAACTGATGCTCGTTGCCTGTAAAGATGGCGGTTGTATCCAGATATTTCGCATTGACCCGAAAAGCGGATTGCTTACCGATTCAGGAGAAAAAATAGAAGTTGACAGTCCCGTATGCATTCGTTGTACCCTGTCTCAATTATAAATAAAAACAAAGGGCAACAACCGCACAGAGCAGAGAGAACAAAAGGATCATCAGTGATAAACAGTACGCGATGTACAAAAAGGTCGATTCAATTCTTGATTCCATGGTAATGAGTGTTAGTCAGTAGTTTGACTATTACTATTGCCAAGGTTGTGCCATAATCCGTAAAATAATGATTTTAAATTAGTTATTGCGTTTTCTATGCGAGGTACTTGTCTAAAAATTAGACAATCCTGTATAAAATCAATACAAATCAGAAACCTCTTGCTGCTTTAATCTTTTCGTAAGCCTGATTTATGGATTTGAATTTTTCTGTGGCGGCAGCCTGGATATCCGGTCCCAGGTAAGCCACTTTGTCCGGATGATGTTTCAGGGACATTTTTTTGTACGCTTTCCTGACTTCTTCGTCTGTTGCCCCCGGCTCAATTTCAAGAATATGATATGCATCCTCAATCGTCTGGCCGTCGAACATGGCAAAAACAGATTCACTGCTTTCCCTGGAAATGCCCAGTGCAGCGGCAATTCTCCGCAGTACATCCAGTTCACGGGCCGAGACAGCTGCATCTGCTTTAGCTACGGCAACCAAATAGTGCAGCAACTGAAGCCGCATGGCGGGAGTCATCCTGATGCGAATATTTACAGCAACTTCTTCTATGGAAACATCCTGTTCCAGGTATTCGCGCAGGCGCAAACTGGCCTCCTGAACGTATGATTCTCCGAACGAACGGCCAATGAATTGCTGAACATACTGAAGTTCAGATCGCATAACCTTTCCATCGGCCTTCATGATCACCGACGTCAGCCTGAGCAGGGAATCCATAAAATCCTCACGGGTTCCCCTTTCGTTCACCATATTAACCGGATTCATCCGGCGCGATAACGCCCCGAACAAAAAATATCCGACAAGTACCACAATAACCCCCTGGTATCCGAAAAGTAAAAAAGCCAGTAAAACGGAACCTAAAAATGACAAAGAATAAGAACCACAGCCTCTCATGTAACAAAAATCAATTGAACCTTGGCATTGGATGTTTAATAAAAGTATTGTTTTCAAGCTCTTTGAACGCCACATCCAATTCATCTTTGGTGTTCATCACAATGGGTCCGCCCCAGGAAACCGATTCCCTCAGGGGCCTGGCTGCAATCAGAAAGAAGCGGGCTCCTTCCGGCCCCGCCTTAACCGATACCGTATCATAAGACTCAGGGTTCCCGGATGTGGCGCTCATGAGCATGGCACATGCCTTTGACTCGTACGATTCCAACGCCTGATCGGCGGCAAGTGTTCCACTTATTAAATACAGGAACAGCGTATGATCGTTGGAAGTTTGGGAATAGTGCCATTCATGCTCCGGATTAAGATCTATATCTAAGTACTGTACGTTAACATAATCACCTTTGAACGCACCGTCGGTTCCATTGTATGTTCCCGAGAGCACCCGGACGATTGCCTGCTCTTCCTGAATGACCGGAACATCCTGTTCCACAATATCGCGATACGCCGGCTGAGTCATTTTGTCCGCAGAGGGAAGGTTCACCCACAACTGGCATCCAAGCATACTTTCGGAAGGCAGCGGCATTTCCTGGTGAATAATTCCGGAGCCGGCTGTCATCCACTGGCATTCAAGGTCGTTTATCGTACCCTTGTTTCCCAGACTGTCGCCGTGCTCAATTTTACCTTTCAGCAGGTAAGTCACCGTTTCTATCCCGCGATGCGGGTGCCAGGGAAAACCACGTACATAATCGTCGGGATCGGACGAATCAAAGCCGTCCAGCATTAGGAACGGATCATAATCTTTTACGGTTCTCAGTCCCAGCACCCGGCGCAGCCGGACACCGGCTCCGTCAACGGCATGCTGACCCCGTGTTATCTGTGTACATATTCTTTTCATAAATCAGTCAAGTATGTCTTGTATACGTTGTAATTCATCTTCCGAAAAAGGTGCCGAATCCAGCGCCCTCAGGTTCTCTTCCAGTTGCTCTACACGGCTGGCGCCCACCAGTACTGAGGTAACCCGTCTATCCTTCAGGAGCCAGGCAATAGCCATCTGAGCCAGTGTCTGACCTCTTTCCGCCGCCAGACGGTTCAAAGCCGAAACGCGGGAAAGCACCTCCGGGGTTACGGCATCGGGCTGAAGGGCTCCGGAGGGTCTGCCGGCACGTGATCCTGGAGGAATGCCGTTCAGGTATTTGTCAGTAAGAAGGCCCTGCGCCAGGGGCGAAAAAGCTATGCATCCGACCCCTTCATTTTCGAGCAGATTGAGCAGGCCGTCTTCCACCCAACGATTGAACATGGAGTATTTAGGTTGGTGGATCAGACAGGGTACCCCCGTAGACTTAAGGATCCGGAAGGCCTGTCCGGCCAGTTCGGGGGGATAATTGGAAATGCCCGCATAAAGAGCCTTTCCGCCGTGTACCGCACGAGCCAGCGCTCCCATTGTCTCTTCCAGTGGGGTATCGGGGTCCGGTCTGTGGGAATAAAAAATATCTACGTATTCCAAGCCCATCCTTTTCAGACTTTGATCCAGACTGGCCAAAAGATATTTGCGCGAACCCAGGTTCCCGTATGGTCCGGGCCACATATCATAGCCGGCTTTGGTGGAAATAATAAGCTCGTCGCGATATCCGGCAAAATCGGTCCTGAGGATTCTGCCCAAATTGATTTCGGCCGATCCGTAAGGGGGTCCGTAATTATTGGCCAAATCAAAATGTGTAATGCCGTAATCAAATGCTTTCCAGGCAATTTTCCTGAAGTTGTCAAAGATATCCACATCACCAAAATTATGCCACAGGCCCAGGGAAACGGATGGAAGAAGAATCCCGCTCCTGCCGCACCGACGGTATTTCATTTTGTGATATCTTTGGGAATCCGGAATATAAGTCATATTAGTTTATTTGTACAAAGATAGCTAATTTAGCATTTTATGACCCTTCATGTATATTAAGTAATATAATATTTTTATGTATTTGAATATCAGATATATAGGCTGTTTTGCCTTAATGGCACTGACGGTCATGATGTTTACGGCTACACCGTCTTTTGCACAACTGAATAATCGTCCCGGCCCTTATCCTTTTCAGGATATAAACCGTCCCGACGACGAAAGAATTGACAATCTTTTGGATCTGCTTACCCTGGAAGAAAAAATACGGCTGCTCTCTACAGATCTGGGTGTACCGCGCCTTGGAATCCGCAGTACAGGTCATTCCGAAGGCCTTCACGGCATGGCCCTGGGAGGGCCCGGAGGCTGGGGCGGCAGGGAAATGAAGGACGGCAAGTGGGTACCTGTCACCTACCCTACAACTACTTTTCCGCAGGCCTATGGTCTGGGAGCCACCTGGGATCCCGGGCTGCTGGAAAAGGTTGCCGATATTGAGGCCACAGAAGTGCGATACTACACGCAAAATCCGGCCCTGAACAAAGGGGGAATGGTCATGCGGGCGCCGAATGCCGATCTGGCCAGGGATCCGCGATGGGGCCGCACCGAGGAAAGTTTTGGAGAAGATGCTTTCCTGACTGCAAAAATGACCGTTGCCTTTGTAAAAGGATTGCAGGGAAAAGACCCCAGGTACTGGAAAAGCGCTTCGCTTATGAAGCATTTTCTGGCCAACAGCAACGAAGACGGACGGGATTCCACATCGTCCGATTACGATGAGAGGCTGTTCCGTGAATACTATTCTTACCCTTTTTATAAAGGCATAACCGAAGGCGGATCCATGGCATTCATGGCATCGTACAATGCCTGGAACGGTATTCCAATGACCATTCATCCCATCCTGAAAGAGATCACACGTGAAGAGTGGGGAAATAAAGGCATCATTTGTACCGACGGAGGGGCGCTAAGACTGCTTATCACAGCACATAAAGCATTTCCTGCCTTAACGGAAGGGGCCGCTGCAGTGGTTAAAGCCACCGTGGGCCAATTTCTGGACGATTATTTTCTTGCGATCAACCAGGCTATCGTAAACGGTATACTCAGCGAAATGGAAATAGATGAAGCGATCCGGGGAAACCTCTACGTTGCTCTCAGACTGGGGCTGCTGGACGGACCGGAAGCTTACGCCAGACAACCTTACGTTCAGATAGGGGTGACAGACACCTCAAAGCCGTGGGAAAAACAGGAGGTCAAAGATTTTGTAAGGCTTGTAACCGCAAAATCGGTGGTACTTCTGAAAAATACTGCCGTTCAGCCTTCAGAGAAACCCTTATTGCCTCTGGATGCAAAAAAGATACGCAAAGTAGCTGTGATAGGTCCCCGGGCCGATGAGGTCATAATGGACTGGTACAGCGGAACTCCACCCTACACCGTGTCTGTGCTGCAGGGGATAAAAAACGCTCTGGGTCCTGACGTCGAGGTGTTTTACGAGCCTTCCAATACCATGGATAAAGCCGTGATTGCGGCCAAAAAAGCCGATGTGGCACTGGTCTGTATAGGAAACCATCCTTACGGTACCGATGCCCGCTGGTTTTATTCTCCCGTACCCAGCGACGGACGGGAAGCCGTAGACCGCAAGGCGATCTCGCTGGAGCAGGAAGACCTGGCCAAACTGGTAAACCAGGCAAATCCCAATACAGTGCTTGTCCTGGTAAGCAGTTTTCCTTTTGCGATAAACTGGTCACAGGAGCACATCCCTTCCATTGTGCACCTAACCAACAATTCACAGGAATTAGGCAACGGTCTGGCCGATGTGCTGTTTGGTAAGGTAAATCCGGCAGGACGCACCACACAGACCTGGGTACGCGATATTACAGATCTGCCCCGGATTATGGATTACAATATCCGCAACGGACGTACTTACCAATACTTTAAGGGGCAGCCTCTTTACCCCTTCGGCTACGGTCTGAGTTATACACAATTTACCTATTCAGATCTTTCCTTTTCGTCCCGTTCGTTTTCCGATCAGGTAATTGTCTCGATAAAGGTTAAAAACACAGGCAAATACGATGGTGAAGAAGTAGTTCAGTTGTACGTGAATTATCCCGGCTCGAAAGTGGAAAGGCCGGACATGCAATTGAAAGGGTTTGCCCGGGTATTTATACCTGCCGGTGAAAGCCGGACGGTTTCCATTCTGCTTAAGGCAGAAGATCTTTCATACTGGGATACCGGTAAACATGCATTTGTCGCAGAAAAGGGAAAGATTCGCATAATGGCTGGCAGTTCGTCTGCGGATATCAGGCTTAATGACGTAATATCGCTATTGTAACATCCGACACAGGCCGCATATAAAGAATATTATTTATCTTTGCCAGATACAAAAAGATAAACCTGAGGCCTTAATATGATATATTACGATCAAGAACTGTCTCTGCAAGAGATTGAATCTCTTTTGTTTACAAATGAGAAAATTGCACTCTCGCCCAAAGCTGAAAAACGAGTGGAGTCTTCCTACCAATTTTTAAAAGAGTTTTCACAGGGCAAGGTGATTTATGGGATTAATACGGGATTCGGACCAATGGCCCAGTACAGGGTAAGCGACGAAACTTTGTCCGAGCTTCAATACAACATAATTCGCTCACACGCCACAGGTGCCGGAGAACCATTATCAGATCTCCAGGTAAAAGCGGCCATGATTGCCCGGCTTGGGACCCTTGTTCAGGGATATTCCGGAATTCATCTGTCTGTGCTGCAGTTACTCGTTGAATTCATAAACAGGGGCATATACCCCCTCATTCCCCGCCACGGGAGTGTAGGCGCCAGCGGAGACCTGGTACAGCTCGCTCATCTGGGACTTACCCTTGTTGGAGAAGGAAAAGTACATTATAAAGGCGAGTGGCGCGATACGGCCAGTGTTCTCAAAGAGAACAATCTCTCCCCTGTCTCCATGTTTATCAGGGAAGGTTTGTGCATCACCAACGGAACCTCCGTCATGACAGGCATAGGTCTCATTAATGCAATAAACGCGAAAAAACTCCTTAACTGGAGCATAATATCATCTGCGCTGGTGAACGAAGTGGCCTCGTCGTACGATGATTTTCTGGCCGGTGAACTGAACGGAGCCAAACGGCAGACAGGCCAGCGCCGGGTTGCCGCAATTATGAGCCAAATCCTGGAAAGCAGCCGCAATATGCAAAAACGTACGGCGGTGCTTTATAATAAAGAACTGAACGGCGATAAGATATTCAAACAAAAAGTCCAGCCATTTTATTCTCTGCGTTGCGTTCCCCAAATCCTGGGTCCGGTAATGGATACCCTGCAGGTTTGTGAAAGGATACTGGTAGATGAACTGAATTCCGCTTGTGACAATCCTATTATTGATGTATCCAGCGGCAACGTGTATCACGGAGGAAACTTCCACGGCGACTATATTTCGCTGGAAATGGATAAGATGAAGATAGTACTCACCCGTCTTACCATGCTGGCAGAAAGACAGATGAATTATATATTTCACGATAAAGTGAATGGCATGCTGCCTCCGTTTGTTAACATGGGGGTACTCGGACTGAATTACGGTCTCCAGGCATCCCAGTTCACCGCCACTTCCACTACGGCCGAATGCCAGACCCTTTCCATGCCCAACTATGTGCATTCCATTCCCAATAATAACGACAACCAGGACATTGTGAGCATGGGGACCAACTCGGCCCTCATCACCGCCACTGTTATTGAAAATGCCTTCCAGGTTATGGCCATTCATTTTATGGCCATCGTTCAGGCAGTGGATTGCCTGGGCATCAAAGACAGGTTGTCCGACCTGACAAAAGAAATATATGATGATATTAGGGAATTTGTTCCTGTTTTTGTCCAGGACACTCCTAAATACGAGACTATTGCTCAGATGGTTGAATATCTTAACAGGAAAAAGACATCATTATGAAATACGCTTTAGTGACAGGAGGTTCAAGGGGTATCGGGCAGGCTGTTTGTCTGGAATTGGCCAAAGCCGGCTTTTCGATCCTCATCAATTATGTATCCAATAGCACGGCGGCGGAGGAGACAAAGCATATGATAGAGGAATTGGGCGGAACAGCCGAACTGATTCCTTTTAATGTATCTGATAACGAACAGGTTGACCTCGCTCTTGAAAAATGGGAAAGCGAACATTCGGACGTATATATATCAGTCCTTGTGAATAACGCAGGCATACGTAACGATAATCTGATGGTATTTATGCAGAATGAACAATGGAATTCCGTACTGCATACGAACCTTCAGGGCTTTTTCTATGTAACCAGGCGTGTTCTTAAGAACATGCTTACACACCGGTACGGACGGATCGTTAGCATTACCTCTCTTTCCGGGCTGAAAGGGTTACCCGGACAAACTAATTATTCGGCTTCCAAAGCGGGTATTATTGGAGCCACAAAGGCTCTCGCCCAGGAGGTTGCGCCCAGGAAAGTAACCGTCAACTGTGTTGCGCCGGGTTTTATTCAGACAGACATGACAAAAGATATTAACCCACTTGAATATAAGAGTATTATTCCTGTCGGCCGCTTTGGAACCCCTGAAGAAGTAGCTGCTGCGGTTGCTTTTTTTGCAAGTGAAAAAGCCTCATATATTACCGGACAGGTATTATCTATTAACGGAGGACTCTATACATAAGATATGAGAAGAGTTGTAATTACGGGCATTGGCATATATTCCTGCATAGGGAAAAGCATTCAGGAAGTAAGTGAGGCACTTTACCATGGAAAATCCGGGGTAGGTATTGATCCTGCCCGTACCTTATACGGCTATCGTTCCCCTTTAACCGGCATTCTTGAACCACCACAGCTTAAGAATGTACTGACCAGGAGACAGCGTATCTGCCTGCCCGAAGAAGGGGAATATGCCTATGTTGCCACAGATGACGCATTAAAAGACGCCGGGATATCGGATGAATATCTGGACAACAACGAAGTGGGCATTCTTTACGGTAACGATTCTTCGAGCAGGGCCGTTATTGAATCGCATGAAATCTGCGTGGAAAAAAAGGATACCACCCTTATGGGGTCCGGCGCAATATTCCAGTCTATGAATTCGACGGTGACCATGAACCTGGCTACCATATTCAGGCTGAAAGGGATCAACATGACTATCAGCGCCGCCTGTTCCAGCGGGTCGCATTCCATTGGCCTGGGTACTTTGCTTATCCGCCAGGGATTGCAGGACATGATCATCTGCGGCGGGGCACAGGAAACCAACGTACTGAGCATGGCCAGTTTTGACGGACTCGGCGCTTTTTCGGTTCGGATTGCCGAACCTCATAAAGCCTCCAGACCGTTCGATGCGGGACGCGACGGACTGGTTCCCAGCGGGGGCGCTGCTACAGTAATCATTGAAGAATACGAACACGCTGTAAAACGCGGGGCCCGTATCTATGCCGAGGTTACAGGATACGGCTTCTCCTCCAACGGGGTGCATATCTCCCAGCCTTGTGAAAAAGGATCCGCCCTGGCAATGGAAAGAGCTCTCAAAGATGCCGGAGTAAACCCTGCAGAAGTAGATTACATTAATGCTCACGCTACCTCTACCGTCATTGGGGACACTTACGAAGCTATGGCCATCGACCGTATTTTTGGCCCTTACCGTACGCCGGTAAGTTCTACAAAAGGAATGACCGGACACGAGTGCTGGATGGCCGGCTCGAGTGAGATTATTTATACCCTGCTTATGATGCGGGATTCGTTTATCGCCCCGAATCTTAACTTTGAAACACCGGACGAAGCATCGGCTAAACTGAATATTATTAGCTCGACAATCGAGAAAAAAATGGATATTTGTCTGTCCAATTCATTTGGTTTTGGAGGCACCAACAGCGCACTTATATTAAAAAAAATATAGTACTACGGATTTTTATGGAAAAATCAAAAATTAAAGAGATTGTAAACAACTTCCTTATTGAAGAGATTGAGATTGACCCGCAGGTAATCTCCGATGAAGCTCTTTTAAAAGACGATCTTGGTATTGACAGCCTTGATTTTGTAGATATTGTTGTGATTGTAGAACAACATTTCGGATTCAAGATCAAACCCGAAGAAATGTCGGGTATTCGTACCTTGTCACAGTTTTATGATTATATTGAAAGTAAAGTGAATGCCTGATAATGGTTTTGGAACGGCGTGAATGGAAAGGAACTACCGGAGGCGGCAGTTTCGGTCAAAAGGCATTGATATGGCTCTTCAGACATGTTGATGTTAGATTCGGATACGCCCTGCTGGCCTGTGTTGTTCCCTTCTATATGCTTTTTAACAGAAAAGGATACAGAGCCATCAATGACTATTTCAGAAACAGGGGACTGAAACATAACCTGAGAAGAATATACCGGAACCATTATCTGTTCGGACAAATGATGATGGACCGGTTTTTTCTTTTTTCCGGAAGCAGACAACATTTCACGGTAAAGAGTACAAACGTTGAATATTTCAATAACCTGATAGCTTCTGAAGGCGGTTTTGTTATTGCCGGTTCTCACGCAGGAAACTTCGAGATTGCCGGATACCTTATGCATCAGGAAAAGAAACGCATTCACTCCGTTGTTTTTGGAGGAGAAACAGCTATACTACAGGCAAACAGGGCAAAAATCCTTTCCGGGAACCGGGTGGAAATGATCCCGGTATCTGACGACATGTCCCATCTTTTTACCATAAAAGCAGCGCTGGATAACGGACAGGTTGTGAGTATGCCCTGTGACAGGAAGTTCGGCAGCAGTAAATCGGTCAGCTGTCAGTTTCTGGGAAGGACGGCTTCGTTTCCCCTGGGGGCTTTTCTCCTGGCTGCCCAGCTGAACGTTCCTATAGTTGCTCTCTTTGCCATGAGAGAAAAGCACATGACTTACCATCTGTATGCCATGCCGGTAGAAACAGACCGTACTGCGGTTAAAGGATCAAAGGCCGTTGCCGGGGAACTGGTCCGGGAATACGTGCAGCAACTGGAACATATTCTGGATATATACCCTCATCAATGGTTCAATTTTTTTAATTTTTGGGAATAATGAAAAAGATAGCGCTTGTTTCTGCCAATAATTTTCGGAATCCCTACCCCATATACCCTATTGGGATTTCTTATATTGCTACCTATCTGAGAGAAAAAATGCCGGACTGGCAACTCGATATCTTTGATTGCAACCTGGGAGACTATTCAGACCTGGCCTTGTTTTGCCGCATCGGGAACTACGATTATATTGGCGTATCGCTCAGAAACATAGATGACACAAACATATACGAGCAGAACTGCTTTGTAGCCCATTACCGCAAGGTAATGCAAGCCATACGGGAGAACAGTCGTGCCGTTGTGCTCATGGGCGGCTCGGGTTTTTCCATCTATCCCGATGTGTTATTCAGGGAACTGGCACCAGACTGGGGAATCCAGGGTGAAGGCGAAGAAAGCATATGCCGCCTGATCTCCGCCCTGGAACTGCACGAGAGTCCTTACGGCACAGACGGTCTGGTTTTCAGGGATATGGAAGGCAACGTGATCATTAACGAACACAAACAATATATCACTTCTCTAACATTGAACGTAGAACCGCAGAGTGCGCATTTTTATTTTGAAAAAAGCGGCATGCTGAATATCCAGACAAAAAGAGGCTGCCCTTTCGGTTGTATTTACTGCAGTTATCCCGTTATTGAAGGGTCCAGCGTCCGTTTACTCGAGCCCTCGCTGGTAGTGGAAAACATAAAAGAGTTGTATTACAGTAAAGGCATTACCTATCTTTTCTTTACCGATTCTGTGTTCAATATTCACCGGGAATACAACCGTGAACTGGCCGCGCGTTTGATTGAAAGCAAAGTAAAAGTGAATTGGGGAGCCTATTTCACACCTCATCACCTGACATATGAAGACCTGGAATTATACCAGAAAGCAGGTCTGACTCACATTGAATGGGGCACCGATTCCCTTTCTGACAGTGTGCTCGAAAAATACAACAAGTGTTTCCGCTTTTCCGATATTCAGGAACAAAGCCTGAACGCTTCCAAACTGGGCATTTTTTATGCTCATTTTATGATACTTGGTGGCTACGGAGAAACAGATATGAGTCTGGACCAAACATTTGAACGTTCCCGGCAACTGGGGCTGACTGTCTATTTTCCTTATATTGGCATGCGCATCTATCCCCGCACCCGGTTATTCGAGATTGCATTGACAGAAGGACTCATATCGGGAAGCAGTGATTTGTTAAATCCTGTATATTATGTATCCAAAAACGTAAATATTGGGACTATTCAGGAAAGGGCTCTTGCCACCGGTCAAAAATGGATATTTCCCGGATATGAGTCGCCGGAAATGATGGAAAGGTTTCGCGCTAAAAAAAGGCGCGGTCCGCTATGGGAATATCTCAGATATTGAGATTTTTAATATATTTAAGGTTAATATGCAGTCAAAAGGACAATTAAAGACTTCAAACAACATCTCTATTCGTTTTAGCGAGGTAGATTCCATGAATATTGTATGGCACGGGTCCTACGTGCTTTATTTTGAAGATGCCCGGGAAATTTTTGGAAAGCAGTACGGACTGGATTACCTGACCATTTTTGCCAATGGCTATTACGCACCGCTGGTAGATATGCAGTTTTCGTTCAAACATACATTGAATTACGGAGATCAGGCGCGGGTTGATATTACCTATGTACCCTGTCAGTCTGCAAAAATTCTTTTCGAATATGAAATATGGCTGCTGAAAGGCAGTGAAAATATACTGGCTGCCACAGGGTCCACTACCCAGGTATTTCTGGACAAAGAATACGGGCTGGTGCTGTATTCGCCGGATTTTTATACAGACTGGAAAAAGAAGAACGGAGTGTTATGATCAGATTGTTGGGTGATTGCATTGTATCGCCGCTGGGATTCTCATCCCGGGAGAATTTCAATGCCGTAAAGAGCGGACAAAGCAGCATACGTGAAGAAGACGGCGCCGTTTCCCGTATTGACAGATCCTTACTAAGCCGTTGTTTTAATTCAACCGGAGCCATTTCCGGGGACTATACGCCACTGGAACAGGCAATGATCTGTGCCGCATTTCATGCAGTAAAACAATCGGGAATAGATGCTTCTTCCCCGAGAACTATTTTTATAATTTCCACTACAAAGGGCAACGTTGAACTTTTGGGAGAGACCGTACATCCGTACGGTCCCCAGCGTATCTACCTGTGGCATACAGCCCGGCTGGTATCTGATTTCTTCAATAACCCCAACAAACCCTTTGTTGTTTCCAATGCGTGCATATCCGGCTCCTGCGCCCAGATTACTGCAAAAAGACTTATGGAACGCCGCCTGTACGATTATGCCGTTGTAGTGGGAGGTGACATGTTATCTGAGTTCATTGTTTCCGGATTTCAGTCATTTCAATCGCTGTCTCCCGTTAGATGCCGTCCTTTCGATGCCGGCCGCAAGGGACTGAACCTGGGCGAGGCGGGCGCCGCCATGGTGTATGGCAGACACGAGGAGAACGATCATATGCCGGGGTTGTACCTTACGGCAGGTGCTATCCGGAACGATGCCAATCATATTTCGGGTCCGTCCCGAACCGGGGAAGGTCTTTACCTGGCGCTTGAAGAAGTGCTGGAGCAAACAGGCAGGGACTCTTTGGCCTTTATTAATGCTCATGGAACAGCCACTCTGTACAACGACCAGATGGAAGCCGTTTCACTCAGCCGTTCGGGTCTTTTGGCCATCCCCGTAAACAGCCTTAAGGCTTACCTGGGACATACCCTGGGTGCGGCGGGAGTAGTAGAAAGCATTCTTTCGCTTATGGCCCTGAATGAAGGAATTGTTTTGCCTTCGCTGGGATATGAGATCCATGGCGTAACCGAAAACATTAATGTGATAACACAATGCATCCCCACAACCGGGAATCGTTTTTTGAAAATGCTTTCGGGTTTTGGAGGCTGCAATGCAGTGCTGTTGTTTGAGAAGAAAGTATGAAAAAAATTACCTCATATTACCGTCTGAAAGACAACCGGCTTACAGATCTTTATCGCACACTGGAGATCAGTTATCCGAAGTTCTTTAAGATGGACAGATTGTGCAAGGCCGGTTTTCTGGCTTCCGAGATGGTGTTCCGCTCCCTGGGGGAAGATCCGCAGACCCCAAAACACGATACCGCACTCGTCTTTATGAACAGCAGTTCTTCCCTTGATAACGATATGGATTACCAGACTACCATACTGCCCGGTAATTATTATCCCAGTCCTGCCCTGTTTGTTTATACGCTTGCAAACATTGTTACGGGCGAAGTGGCCATCCGGAACAAAATATTCGGAGAAACATCGTTCTATATTTCTTCAGGATTCTCTGCTAAGGAACTTATTATTACGGCAGAAGGAGCATTTGACGGGAAAGGAATAAGGCGTGTGCTGTGCGGATGGACGGAATATTTTAAGGACGCCTGTGATGTGCTGGTGATGATGGTAGAGAAAGATGCTGCAGAAGGTTTGGATTTTACTGAAAAAAATATTAATCAGATTTATTAAAGATTGTATTATGGAAGAGTTAATTTTAGAATTGAAAAAGCAGATCATCGAAGCGTTGAACCTGGAAGAAACTACCCCGGACGATATCGACACAAACGCTCCCCTTTTTGTGGAAGGACTGGGACTCGATTCCATAGATGCCCTGGAACTTATTGTGTTAATGGAAAAAAATTACGGAATTAAGCTGACCGATCCGGGCAAAAGTAAGGAGATATTCAAATCGGTGGCCACAATGGCCGAATTTATTCAGGCCAACCGGACCAAATAAATTCCGTTATGCAGCGAGTAGTTGTTACCGGATGCGGTATAATTTCCGCTTTGGGCCAGGGCCTTCCTGTCACGCTGGAAGCTCTGATGTCGCACAGACCTGGAATTGGGCCATTGCGCTATCTTGCCACGGCTCATTCCCATCTTCCCTGCGCCGAAGTGCCGTTCAGCAATGCGCAAATGCGCTCTACGCTGGGTATTCCGGAAGGTGCCGTAACCATTCGTACAGCCCTGATGGGAATTATTGCGCTGGGCGAAGCCCTGGAGTCTGCCGGTTGGAATACCTGCCGGCCCGAACGTCCCGTGTTTATATCCGGGACCACCGTCGGGGGTATGGACAAAAGCGAAAGGTTCTACAATGACTTTCTCACAAATAATTCGCGTAACGACTACATAAGGGCTCATGATTGCGGTTCCTGTACGCAAATGATCGCAGATTATTACGGCGGGTTCGATATGCTTTCGACTCTTTCCACAGCCTGTTCATCTGCGGCCAACGCGATCCTTACGGGAGCTGATATGATCCGCACCGGACGTACTTCCGTTGCGGTGGTCGGCGGAAGCGAATGTCTTACCCGTTTCCACCTGAACGGATTCAATACGCTTATGATCCTTGACAAGGAGCCCTGCCGGCCTTTTGATGACACCCGGGCAGGATTGAACCTGGGAGAGGGCGCCGCATACCTTGTGCTGGAATCGGCAGAATCGGCACAAAAAAGAGGCGTTAAACCGCTTTGTTTGCTGGCTGGTTGCGGAAACGCCTGTGATGCCTACCATCAGACCGCCTCGTCACCCACGGGAGAAGGCGCTTTCCTTTCCATGAAGAAAGCACTTGCCGAGGCCGGACTCCTGCCGTCGGATATCGACTATATTAATGCGCACGGAACAGGAACCCCCAACAACGACGAAAGCGAGGGAACCGCCATAATAAGAGTATTCGGTGAAAACAGCGTGCCACCCGTTTCTTCTACCAAATCATTTACCGGACATACAACCAGTGCCTCGGGAAGTATCGAGGCAGTTATTTCCATCCTGGCGCTGCTGCATAATTTTACTCCGGTAAACCTGAACTTCAAAGAAAAGATGGCCAATCTGAGCTTTACACCCGTCACGAACAATAAACCGCTCCGCCCGTTGAAGCATGTACTCACCAATTCCTTTGGATTTGGAGGCAATGACACTTCCTGTATTTTTACAAAAATCTAACCCTATGAGCGCATATATTCAAGCTGCAGCGCAGATATCCATACAGAAGCCGCTTTCCGACGAATGGCTTACGGATCCCCTTGTGTACGAAGAACCTTTTCGGCGTGCCATTGAAGCAGACTACAAGCCGTTCATAGACCCGGTATCGTCCAGAAGAATGGGAAAAATTCTGAAAAGGGCCATTGCTACGGCGGCCACAGTAGCCGGTGAAAGCGGTATATCCAGCCCCGATGCCATCATCTGCGGGACAGGGCTGGGATGTATAGAAAATACGGAAAAATTTTTATCCGCTATGGTAAATGAGGGGGAATCGTTCCTTCAACCCACTCATTTCATTAACTCCACCCATAATACAATCAGCTCGCATATTGCCGTTTATCTCAAATGCAACGGTTATAACAGTACCTATGTGCATCTGGGTGTTTCTTTCGAATGTGCCCTCCTCGATGCCTTTATGCAATTCCAGCTTGGACGTATCCGCTCTGCCCTGGTAGGCGGACACGATGAAATGACTTCCGACTATTTCAATATGTTGGACCGTATAGGATTCTGGGAGGGAAAGGTTGCTTCTGAATGTGCCGTAAGTTTTATGATATCAGACACGGCCACCCCGGCGTCCATGGCCCGGATCAGGGAAGTTATCCTGCTCCACAATCCCGGTAAAGAACGCATAGAAGAGGCCATAAATACAACGTGTAAAAAACTCGGAATTCCCCGTCAGGAGTGGGTATCTCCTCCATCGGTAAAGCCCGTTTTCGGTGAATCATTTACAGAACCGGCTTACGAACTGTATGCCGCTGCTGTACGGATGAAAAAAAACATAAGCCCGGATAATGTCCTTTTGATTAACAATCATCAAGATAGGGAAACCTCACTAATATTCATTTCAAAATGCTGAGATTCATTCTTTTATCATTATTACAATGTGTCCTGTTGACATCCGGACAGGTCAGCCTTAAACTGGCCATGGGAAGGATGGAAGCGTTCAGTTTTAAATGGATTTATTTCAAACATTTACTTACCAACTGGTATTTCGTTCTCACGGGAATATTCTTTGTGCTGGCAACGGTATTGTGGATGCATATCCTCAAACATTTTCCTTTTTCCCTTGCCTACCCCATAACCAGTATCTCCTATGTTTTCGGAATGATTGCGGCTTATTTAATTTTTCATGAAACGATCCCGCTCTCCCGCTGGATTGGTGTTCTTTTTATTATGGCAGGCGTATTTTTCTTAGTAAAACAATAATATCATGAAAAGGGTATTTGTCTTTTGCATGCTTGTTTTTTTGTTCCCCTGGCTTCCCGTTGCGGGCGATCATCCCCAGGAGATTCCGCGGGACATGCAGCAGAAGATCAGAAGCATAATGACTCTTTCCTGTGATTTTGAACAGGAAAGGGAGGTTTCGGTTCTTACGGAGAAAGCCACTAGTAAGGGAAAAATTTTCTATCAGAAAAGTGATAAACTGCACTGGCAATACCTTACTCCGGCACGTTCCGGTTTTGTGGTAAACGGAGACGGCATTATGATAACCGGAGCTGACGGTCAACCCGTTCCCGACCAGAGCAGCAGCCGTATTTTCAGGCAGATAAGCAAGATTATTCTCATGGGTCTCGATGGAACAGGCCTGTCTGACAGCAGGGACTTTTCCGTAACCTGTGCTTCAGGAGCAGGCTGTATTGTGGTGCACCTGAGTCCTGCAGGACGAGATCTCAGGAAATTCTTTACGGGAATAGACCTGCACTTTACACTGCCAGACTATATTGTGGACAAAGTCGTAATATGCGAAATTTCAGGAGACAAAACCACTATCAGAATGAAGAATACGGTGGTAAACAAACCCATTGATCCACTGGTATTTGAAATAAAATAATATGCACTGTGTGATCATACCCACATATAACAATGCGTTAACACTTTCAGGCGTCATTTTGGAAGTGTTAAACTATTGCGCTCATGTGGTAGTGGTCAACGACGGATCGTCCGATTCCACACCTGAAGTGCTGCAATCGTTCGGGGACCGGATATACGTGATTGAATATTTTCCGAACAGGGGAAAGGGATATGCCTTACGAAAAGGGTTCCGGTACGCTGTGGAAAAAGGGTTCAGGTATGCTGTTACCATTGATTCTGACGGACAGCATTTTGCATCGGATATTCCGTTGCTCATGGAAGCCTCATCCAGAAATCCCCAAGCGCTGATTATAGGCAGCAGACAGTTCAATCAGCCCAATATGCCCGCTAAAAACTCCTTTGCGAACAAATTTTCCAATTTCTGGTTTACAGTTCAGACGGGACATCGTCTGAACGACACCCAGACCGGATACCGCCTCTACCCTCTCCATAAAATGAGCAAAATGCGTTTTTTTACGTCACGCTACGAAACGGAACTGGAAATACTTGTAAGGCTCGCATGGAAAGGAGTCCCTCTTATCCCTGTACCGGTTAAAGTCTATTATGCACCGAAAGGAGAAAGAGTGACCCATTTCAGAAAGGGTAAAGATTTTTTCAGGATCTCTCTGCTGAATACGGCCCTGTGTGTTGCTGCTGTTTTATATGGATATCCTTCAATGCTTTTCAGAAAATGGTAGCTTTTTTCACACATATATATGACTACTTTAAACGTAACAGACACGGACTTCTGGTGCTGTTTATTGTTGTGTGTGCGCTTGGCGCTGGTGGTCTTTTCTTTCTTGATTTCAAAGAGGATATTTCTGCTTTTCTGCCTTCAGATAAAAAAAATGAAAGAATTCATTATGCCTACAGCCACATTGGCGCCGCCAATAAGATTGTTATAAATGTTTCCATGGGAGATACTACCCTTCCGGTAGACAGGTCTCTTATCATGGATGCGGTCGATCACCTGTGCGGACTCCTGGAAAAGGGTCCGGCCCGGGAACATATCAAAGGCGTGACTTCTACCATTGATCCTTCAGAGATAATGGAGATCAGTCAGTTCGTGACATCCAATATGGTTTATTTTCTTGACAGTACAGATTATATAAGAATCGATTCGCTCATTACGCCTCAGGGACTGCGCAAACAACTCCCGCTGGTAAAAAAGATGTTGCTTTCTCCGGCAGGTATGGTGTTGCAGGGAACATTCACTTCAGATCCGCTGATGATTTCCGGTGAACTTCTCTCCGGACTTCAGGGTTTTAAACTGAACGATCAATTTGAACTGTACGATAATTATATCTTTTCAAAAGACGGAAAAGAAGCCGTCATTACCGTTGAGTCTGCTTACCAGACCAGTGAAACCGATGGTAACGGAAAACTTATTGAGGCTCTGGACGAGACTGTAACGGAAACTGTATCATCATTCGGGGGGAAGGTGTCCGTTGTACCTTTTGGGGCTTCTTATATTGCCCGTACCAATGCATCGCAAATAAAAAAAGACAGTATGATCTCGGTATCCATAGCCCTGGTGGTCATTTTGCTGTTACTTATCTTATATTTCAGAAATCTGCGGGACATTCTTCTTATTGGAGCATCGGTCGGTTTTGGTGCACTCATTGCTTTTTCTTTGTCCGGCGTTCTTACCGACTCATTCTCGCTCATTGCCATTGGAGCCGGTTCAATTATCATGGGCATTGCCGTTAATTATCCACTTCATTTTCTTTCACACGTAAGGGACGGATATCCGGTCAGAGAGACGCTTAACGACATCGTGTCGCCGCTCACAACCGGCAATATTACAACGGTAGGCGCTTTCCTGAGTCTTCTTTTTATCAGTTCCCCTGCCATGAGAAATTTTGGATTGTTTGCCTCGCTGTTACTCCTTGGCACGGTCCTGTTTGTACTTGTTTTTCTGCCGCATATTACCAGAGAAAAGACATCGTCACCGGGTTTTAGATTCGGGATGCTGGGCCGTTCTTCACCGGATAAAAACCGTTTTGTAGTGACTGCCGTACTGCTTATAACCGTTGTCTTATGGTTCTTTAGCCCCGGAGCTGAATTTGATACGGGACTGCAATCCATAAACTATATGACCGCCGAACAGCGAGCCCGGATGGGAAAAATGCTGGACCAGACCCAGGGATCACAACATATTATGTATTACGTCTCGGAAGGGTCTACCCTGGACGCGGCTCTCAGAAATTACGAAGAGTCCCAGCCCGTGACAGATACGTTCAGGCGTTCAGGCATAGGGCCTTTTGTTCCCTCGTCTTACAAGCAAAAAGAACGGATCGCACAATGGAATGCGTTTTGGGAACCTCGAAGGGAACGGCTCCTGCATGAACTGGATGTTGCGTCTTCCGAGCTGGGATTCAAGCCGGGTGCTTTTGAGGCCTTTGCCACTATAATCAAAACCGATTATCAGGCTCGTACAACGGATTACTTTGAACCGCTTATTCGTAATATGGCAGGTAACTATTTATCTGTCAATGAAGACAAGAGCCTTGTATTTAGCATTTTACATATCAGCCCGGATGAGGCACATACTATTGAAGAGCAATTGAATGCGCAGGACGGAAATAACTTTGCATTTGACTCAGGTTCCATAACACGGATCATGGTCAATGCCCTTTCTGCCGATTTTGACTACGTACTCTATATCTGCGGTATTATTGTTTTCCTTTTCCTGACATTGTCCTTTGGCAGGATTGAACTCAGTATCATTTCGTTTCTTCCCCTTGCCATAAGCTGGGTATGGATACTGGGGATTATGGGGCTTTTAGGCTTACGATTCAACATAGTCAATATCATCCTGGCGACCTTTATTTTTGGCATGGGCGACGACTACACCATTTTTATGACCGAAGGCATGATGTACGAATACTCCTACAGGAAAAAGATGCTGGGAACCTATAAAAACACAGTGGCCCTTTCTGCTCTAATTATGCTTACCGGAATAGGATCACTCATTGTGGCCCGTCATCCTGCCATGCGTTCACTGGCAGAAGTTACCATTATTGGCATGCTGTCGGTTGTTGTTACAACATACATAGTTCCGCCCTTCCTGTACCGTCTGATCACAACCAAGAAAGGAAAATACCGCGAAGAACCCCTTACGCTAAAGAACTCTTTTTACTCTGCATTCGCATTTTTGTTTTTCATTTTTGGATCTGTATATCTGACACTTACGGGATTTTTCCTGCTCACTCTGGGAGGACGGACAGATAAACACAAACTGGTTTTCCATAAACGCCTGGCAAAGGTATCTGCCTTCGTATTATTTCGTGTTCCCGAAGTTAAGACTCGATTAATTAACAAATACCGAGCGGACTTTGACAAACCTTCGGTCATTATTGCTAATCACCAGTCTCACCTTGACCTGATGGCGCTCATTATGCTGCATCCGAAAATCATTATTCTCACCAACCGGCGTACCTGGCACTCTCCGTTTTACGGGCTTATAATTCGTTATGCCGATTTTCTTCCGGTGGGAGACAATCTGGATCTCGAGATTACACGTATCAGGTCCATGGTACAGAAAGGCTATTCTGTAGCCGTTTTCCCCGAGGGGACACGTTCCAGAGATTGCTCCATCCTCCGCTTTCACAAGGGCGCTTTTCACCTGGCACAGGAACTGGGGCTTGACATCACTCCCGTGTTGCTGCACGGCTTCGGACACGTACTTCCAAAGGAAGACCTGCTGTTACGCAAGGGACAAATGACCGTCGAGATCCTTCCCGTACTTAGACGTGAAGACATTCTTTTTAGCAAAACGCTGGCTGAACAGAGCCGTATTGTAAGAAAAATATATATTGCAGAATATGCCAGGATAGCCGGTGAAATTGAAGATGTTGATTATTTTGCAAATAAAGTGATCCACAATTACATTTATAAAGGCAGATCCGTTGAACGCACGGCACGTAAGGTTATGTGCTCTAACCGGAATTTCAGGAAAATGACAGAACAGCTGCCCCTGACCGGCGAGGTAACCATAGAAGACCGGCATCAGGGAGCGTTTGCCCTTACAGCAGCATTGGTTCGTAAGAACTTAAAAATCAATGCCTATATTGCCGATCCGCTAATCAGGGAACTGGCCTCACATTGCGTATCGGTTCCTGATAATCTTTGTTTTATCAATAAAATGAAGAACAATGAATGATTATGATGTAGCGATCATTGGAAGCGGACTGGGTGGTCTGGCCTGTGGAGCCATTCTGTCGAAAAACGGCTATAAAGTAGTCGTCCTGGAAAAAAACAAGGTTCCGGGAGGTTGCCTTCAGACTTTTGAGAGAAAGGGAGTGAAGTTCGAGACCGGCATGCATTATATTGGAAGTATGCGTGAAGGAGAAACACTGAACAGGTACTTCAAATACCTGTCACTGAACGATCAGGTTCAATTGAACGAACTGGACCGGAACGGATACGATGTGATTTCATTCGTTGGCAAGCGCTACCCGTTTGCCAACGGCAACGAACCGTTCATTGAAACCCTGTCCCGTTTTTTTCCAAAGGAAAGCGCCTCAATCCGGAAATATATCCGCGACATGGGAGAGATTGCTTCACGCTCACCGCTGTATTCCCTTAATCATTTTGAAGACCCGTACTATACCAATGAATACGCACTGAGCACCGGAGTGGATGATTATCTTATAGAACTCACAGATAATCAGATTTTAAGAAACGTTTTAACCGGTATTATGCCCTTGTACGGCGGCCGTAAAGACATCACACCGCTCTATTACCACGCTATCATTGCCGATTTTTATAACCGGAGCGCTTTTCGGATTGTTGGAGGAAGCGACAGAATTGCCAGCTCTTTGTGCACTTCGGTTCGTGAAGCCGGCGGTGAGATCATCACTGAGGCCCGGGTGGAAAAGATCATTTGCAACCAAAATCGGGCAAGCCGGATCACATTGTGTTCCGGAGAAACCCTGTCGGCATCGCATTTTATCTCGGCCATTCATCCCGCCCTGCTTATGGATATGATAGATACGCCGCTCATTCGTAAAAGTTACCGGAAACGGGTACGAAGTATTCCGCAAACCGATTCAAACTTTACCGTATATATAAAATTCAGGGAACTTACCGTTCCATATATGAATTACAACTTTTTCCATTATCCGGGTCAATCGGTTTGGGAAAGTCCCTACTTCTTTTATATGCACCTGTGCAGGGAAAAAAATCAGCGGATGGCTCACGGCGCCATATTGTATGAGAATATGCGCTGGGAAGAAGTGGAAAGGTGGAAGGATCTTCCCTGCGGCAACCGTGGGCAGGAATACGAAGATTTTAAGACTATCAGGGCAGAAAAATTACTGTCTGCGCTTGAAAAACAATTTCCGGGAACGGTATGCAATATTGAGAATTACTGGACATCCACACCCCTGACCTATAATTATTATACCGGAACACCTCAGGGAGCCATGTTTGGTATTATGCGAAATAAGAACGACCTGAGAGGTATATCTATTATGCAACGCACCAAAGTGCCCAATCTATACCTGGCTGGACAAAACATTAACGCTCATGGTATTATGGGTGTCATCATTGGATCTGTCCTGACTTGTGCGGAAATCATGGGTATTGAGCCCCTTTTGAAACAAATACAAAACACATAAGATTATGAGAGAGACTATTAAGATGAAGCTGATTTATCCCCGCTGGGAAAAATTGAGAGGTCAGACTACGTTCAATCTGCCTCCTCACGGGCCTGTGGTCTTTGCAGCTTCTTTACCGGAACATGTGGATGTATCATTTACAGATGAAAATGTTGAATCCATAGATTTTGATGAAGAATGTGACCTCGTGGCCATTTCCATGATGTTGTCCACTCAGGTGAAGCGCGGTTGGGCCATCGCCTCAGAATTCCGTAAACGAGGAAAAAAAGTGATCTTTGGCGGTATTGCGACCATGCTTCACGCAGAAGATACAATCCATTATGCCGATTCCGTTTTTCTCGGCGAGTCGGAAGGCCGGATGGAACAGGTGTTGAAGGATTGGGAAAAAGGCGAGCTCAAAAAAGTGTATAATTATATGGGAAAGCTGCCCCCTATTGAATTGGTGGGCCCTGCCCGGAGAGATCTGTACAAAAGAGAACTTTACAATCATAAAGGCGTGCAAATGGTAGATCTTTTCCATGCCTCTAGAGGCTGCCGGTTCAGTTGTTACCCCTGCGCCGTATCGTACCTGGGAGGAAGGGCTTTCAGGCCAAGACCCATGGACAAAGTAGTGGAAGAATTGGCCTCCATTGAAAACAACCGTCTGTTTATTGTAGACAATTCCCTGGCACAGAATAAGGAATGGGAAATGCAGCTATTCCGGGAGATGATCCCATTGAAAAAGAAATGGATAAGCCATACCATTGAAGATGATCCCAAGATCCTGGACCTTGCGGCGCAATCGGGTGCCTGGTATGTCTACCAGGCTGTGTATGACACCTCGGATTATATCAGGGAGCGTATTAAACGCTACCACAGTTACGGCATTGGTGTGGAAGGGACTATCCTTCTGGGCCTTGATAACCAGACAGAAGATGATATTAAGCGTCTCATAGATTTTCTGCTGGATATTGACCTGGATCTTGCCGAATTTACCGTTCTGAGTCCTTTCCCGCATACAAAAGCTTACGATGACCTGCTGCGTCAGGGAAGGATCTTCGACCACGACTGGGACAATTACAATGCCGGACAGGTTGTTTATCAGCCGGCGCATATGTCTCCCGAAAAACTGCAGGAGCTTTACGATTACGCCTGGAGTACGTTCTATAAGGATGAATCCCAGGAAGAAAAAATGACACGCCTGTTCATTAAGGTCATGATGAGAGAAATGGAAGACGGCACCTGGGTTCCCAGGGACCGGAGACTGATAAACAAATCATTTGGAAAAGATATAGTAAGAACTATAGGAAGATAAGCTATGAGAGTGCCCGAAAAATATTACGACGAAAAATTTGATTTCAGGGGTGAATGGGATATGCTTTCCACATGCGGATTGAAGATCGTAAGAAAAGCCAGCAAAGATATTGTAGTGGTTACCGAGTTATACCAGGAAAACCCGGGCACCTCTGTCACCTATGCCGGAAGTTCACTGTTACTTCAGATCTGTGAAGCCAAAGGGCTTGACCTGAACCGCGTGATATATGTGGAATGCAATCCCGATACCCGGTCTAAATTGTCATTTTATAATGAAGAATATTTTTTTGTGCAATTTCGGGAAAAGGATGGTAAACTGACAGATCCTACCTATAAACAAATGACAGATCAGGAAATATGCGACCTTATATACGGATAGGAAGAATAACAGGCCTCATTATTATTTTTCTCTGCGTTCACCTTATCTCTTACGCCCAGGAAGTTATTATTCCCTGGAAGGGCATAAAAGATACCCGGGTAAGGATGTGGGTTTATAAACCAGACGCAGGCAAATCAAACGGGATGGGTGTCATTATATGTCCCGGCGGGAGTTATCATCACCTGGGCATTAAGCACGAAGGTCACCAGGTAGCACGCAGAATGGTTCAGGAAGGGTATACCGCATTTGTACTTCGTTACAGCACGCGTACTTACGGATATAAATACCCATCCATGATGCAGGATATCCAAAGAGTCATGCAATATGTGAACGAAAATGCATCACAATTAGGTATTGCACAGGGAGCTACCGGAGTCATGAGCTTTTCGGCCGGAGGACATCTGGCCGGATGGATGGGAACTTATTTTGACACAAACCTGATGGAAGAATACGGTATTGAGCCCGCCGTATCGCTCAAACCTGCTTTTGTGGCCATGATCTATCCCGTAGTGTCTATGCATGAAGATATTGCACACATCCGTTCGAGAAACAACCTTCTGGGAATAAACCACTCCTACTCCCTAAGACTTCAACTCTCCCTTGAAGACAATGTGCGCAAAGATATGCCGCCTGTTTTCCTGCTTGCCTGTGAAGATGATCAGGTGGTACCCTGTGAGAACAGTATCCGGTATAACCGCGCACTCGATGTATACGGCATCACACATCACTTTGTTTTTTATAAGAAAGGCGGTCACGGTTTTGGGCTCGGCGGTAACAAAACGAAATTTGCCAAAACCTGGACAGACTCTTTTTTTAGCTGGATGGATACGGTATTTGGCTCAAAAAAAAGTATCTTTGAAGATGGAAATTGAATATCGTTCACTTAAAGAAATAAAGAAATACCAGGAAGAACGGCTTGCCGGCGCCCTTGAGTACCTCGCGGCCCGTTCACCTTTCTATCAAAATATGTTCTGTACCCGTAAGATCGATATCAGAAAGATCAAAACCCTGGAAGATTTACGGACCATTCCTCTCACTTCTAAAGGTGATCTGCAGGCGCATAATCCGGATTTTTTATGTGTTTCCAGTAATAAAATCATAGATTATATTACTACTTCGGGGACACTGAGCGATCCCGTGACTTTTGCCCTTACCGACAAAGATCTGGACCGTCTTGCCTATAACGAAAAGATCTCTTTTGAATGTGCCGGTGCAGGTCAGGGAGATATTTTTCAACTGATGACCACTATTGACAAGCGTTTTATGGCGGGTCTGGCTTATTTTCTGGGAATAAGGAGCCTGGGAGCCGGTATCATCCGCGTTGGCAACGGAATACCCGAATTACAGTGGGACACCATAAACCGAATTAAACCCAATGCCATAGTATGTGTGCCTTCTTTTATTCTGAAGATCATAAAATATGCAGAAGAAAACGGCATTGACTACCGCGCTTCGAGTGTCAGAAAAGCGATCTGTATTGGAGAAAACCTCAGGGAACAGGATTTTTCGCTGAATCTGTTGGGCAGACAGATTGTGGAAAAATGGAACATAGAACTATATTCCACCTACGCATCTACGGAAATGAATACTTCATTCTGCGAATGCAAATACGGTTGCGGCGGACACCATCACCCCGAACTCATTATTTGCGAACTGATAGATGATGAAGGAAATGTAGTTCCGGAAGGAGAAGCCGGAGAACTGGTCATTACTACACTGGGAGTGGAAGGAATGCCTCTGCTGCGTTTCCGCACCGGAGACCTGGCTCGTTTTCATTACGAACCGTGTGCCTGCGGCAGAAAATCTGCAAGAATAAGCCCGCTCATCGGTCGGAGAAACCATATGATAAAATACAAAGGTACAACGCTTTATCCTCCTTCCCTGTACGATGTACTGGATAATGTGTCCTACATTGAGTGCTATCTTATTGAGTTGTCAGACAACGATTGCGGAACCGATGACGTCCTTATAAAGATATCTCTTAACAATTCGGCTGACCCCGTGGAAGATATTTGTAAAGCACTGAAAGACAAATTCAGGGCAAAGGTCCGGGTAGCTCCCGAAATTGAAATAGTACCCGGTGAAGAATTAAAAAGTATCGTTTACCGCGATACTATGCGTAAACCGGTTAAACTTATTGATAAAAGGAATCATGGCAGATAACAGGTTCGACGATATACGTCCTTATTATGATTCTGAAATACCGGCGGCAATGCAGCGTATTGCAGAATACCCCATGCTCACTGCGGTATCTGAATGGCTTTTCCCGGGAAGACCGGTTTCTGTATTACGCGAACAGATACGGTCAATTACAAGTACGGCGCAACTGCATTCGCAGGTAATGTACCCCATTATCCAGCAAATCATCAAACGTTCCATGACGCAGTTCACATATAGTGGAGCAGAGCATCTTCTTACAAACAAAGGAATGCTCTTTGTTTCCAATCACAGGGACATTGTGCTGGATTCCTTCCTTCAACAGCTTGTGATTTATGAGAACCGTTTTCCTGTGGCTGAAATCTCTTTTGGGAGTAACCTCATGAAATCTCAGTTTTTTGTAGATCTTGGCAAATCCAACAAAATGTACCGTGTGGAACGAAAATCGGAGGACCTGCGCAAATTTCTGAAAGATTCTATACATCTTTCCGAATATATCCGGCACTTACTTACAGAGGGTGAATCCATCTGGATTGCACAACGTAACGGACGTACAAAAGACGGCAATGATTTAACCGATAAGGGATTGCTAAAAATGTTCAGCATGAGCGGGTCTAAAGACTCCGTCGCTTCTTTTGAAGCCCTGCATATTGTGCCGGTGGCTATATCTTATGAACTGGAGCCCTGCGACCTTTTCAAAGCCAGAGAAGTCTACCTGAGCCGGAACGGAAAAAAGTACAACAAAGCCCCGGGGGAAGATGAACACAGTATTATTACCGGAATTATGCAGCCTAAAGGACATGTTCATATACACCTCTGCAAAGCTGTTTCCGGAGAAGACCTGGTTCCTTTTGCACATATGAGCGGAACTGATTTTCTGATAGCCCTGGCAGACCTGATAGATGAACGTATTTATTCCGGCTACAAACTCTACGGAACTAATTTTGCCGCTCACGACAAATTGCATGGCTCAGAACGGTTTGCTGCCAAATATACAACAGATGACTTACGTTTCCTTGATGAACGTTTACAGCAACTCTACCGGTTGACGGATCATGAAGACGATATACTGACTTCCATTTTCCTTGGCATTTATGCTAATCCTGTTGACAATTGCTTTCAAGAGCCATGAAAACAGTATTCAGATTATGCCTGTACATTTTGTTATTAATGACCGTCATCGGTGCCTATCCGCAATCGGGCAACTCATCTGCAGCGCATAGCAGTGCCATTAGAAATATCATTGCATTCTTTTCCACTCCGGTCGATTATTCCAGGGACCCGGTTTATATGGACAGGAAAACCTTTGAGGACCGGATACTGGGACACACCTGGGAATCACAGCGGGAGGCGGGCCGCAGCCGTTTTGAAAAAGAAACGGACAGTACCTATCTGGCAAGAATTATTTGGGTTCCCGATTCTCATTTTACAGACGGAAAACCTCCCTTGGATTTCCGCAACCCCGAAAAATCAAAGCGACTGAATCCAATTATCGGCCTGGTCTATTCGAGCGGTATCAAATACGTAGACGGTAAATGGATAGCTCCCTACCTATACCATCCCAACTTCGGCATCACGGCAGGAAAAGGTGTCATTTTCTTTAATAAAGAAGGCGATTTAATTGTTCGTGGAACAAAATGGGGCTTTTCTGCTACAGAATGTTACAAAATCGTGGATTTTACGCCGGACATCTGAGATATCCTAAATTTGTATATCAAATAGTGTACCCATGATCTGGAACGAATCTATCGAATGTATGGATGGTGGTGCGTTACGTAAAATCCAAACCATCCGGCTCAGAAAAATGGTAGAATATGTGTATCATAATACGCCTTTCTACCGCAAAAAAATGCAGGAACTCGGTCTTTCCCCACAGGATATTGAAACCCTGGAAGATATTCACAAACTGCCTTTTACCACAAAAACAGACCTGCGCGACAATTATCCTTTCGGGTTATTTGCCGTTCCCATGAGCCAAATCACGCGAATTCACGGTTCCTCGGGAACTACCGGTAAACCTACTGTAGTGGGTTACACGCGTAAAGACATCAATCTGTGGACCGAATGCCTGTCCCGATGCTTTACGGCGTACGGCGCCACAAAAGACGATATTTTTCAGATAGCATACGGATACGGATTATTCACCGGCGGTCTGGGTGCCCACTACGGGGCCGAGAATATTGGGGCGTCAGTCATCCCTCTTTCGAGCGGAAATACTGAAAAACAAATTCACCTGATGCACGATTTCGGCACAACGGTACTTTGCTGTACTCCCTCTTATGCTCTGTTTATGGCCGACGCCATAAAAGATATGGGAATTGACCGGGACAGCCTCAAACTGAGAGCAGGTGCTTTTGGAGCGGAACCCTGGACCGAAAATATGCGCCGGGAAATTGAAGAAAAACTGGCCATAAAAGCCTACGACATCTACGGGCTGAGTGAAATAAGCGGCCCCGGTGTTGGCTTTGAATGTGAATGCCAGAACGGGACACACCTGAACGAAGATCATTTCTACCCCGAGATCATAGATCCGGTCACCCTGGAACCGCTCGGCGAAGGACAGAAAGGAGAACTTGTATTTACGCATCTGACAAAAGAGGGCATGCCTCTGCTCAGGTACCGCACTAAAGACCTCACCTCGCTTCACTACGGAAAATGCTCCTGCGGGCGCACACTTGTAAAAATGGACCGCATCCTGGGACGAAGCGATGATATGCTTATAATCAGAGGTATTAATGTTTTCCCTACCCAGATTGAATCTGTCATTCTGGACTTGCCGGAATTTGAACCGCATTATCTGCTCACTGTAGACAGGATAAACAATACGGACCGGATGGAGCTTAAGGTGGAGGTTAAACCGGAGTTTTACTCCGATGAGATCAACAAGATGCTGGCCCTGAAAAAACGCATAGGCGATAAACTGCAGAATGTACTGGGACTTGGCGTTGATATAAAACTGGCGGAACCCAGGAGCATAGAGCGCAGTACAGGGAAGGCAAAACGAGTAATTGACAACCGGAAATTCAATTGATATGAAAATGGTAGCAAAACAACTTTCCATCTTCCTGGAAAACAGGCAGGGACGACTTATGGAAGTCACCCGGGTTCTGGCAGAAGAAAACATCAATTTCTCGGCCCTTTGCATTGCCGAGAACAATGAATTCGGCATCTTGCGCGGCATTGTTTCTGACCCTCAAAAGGCCTGCGATGTGCTAAAGAAAAAGAATTTTGCAGCCAGTTTGACCGATGTACTGGGCATAAGCTGTCCCAACAAACCGGGTATGCTTTCCCTGATCCTGAAGAAACTGGCTGACTCAGGGATATTCATCGAATATATGTATTCTTTTGCCCTGAATCATGCCACCATTACGGTCATCAGGCCAAATGACCTGAAAAAATGTATTGAAGTACTGCAACGAAATGAGGTTGAGTTGATTGACCCTGAATCAATGTACAATCTTTAATCATTTTACTACAATCGCATTGGCAACACGTCTTGCTCCCAGCGCGTCGAACTGCTTATTGTCCGAGGGATGATTGACCGTTTGAACCGGTAAGGTTGCATTTTTTCTAACGCAAAGAGTTGAGGATCCTCCCCCATCGAGATTCACCGCATCATATGCCCTTATCCACTTTAAAATCTGCTGCAGTTCCTCCAGCGACATGCCTGCAGCCCTGGCAGCCCTGCCGTCCACAACAACCATCAAAACTCTTCCGCCCCGCCGGATCCCTAAAGCGGTCCGCGGATGTCTTGTAGTATAGAACGACGAGGAAAGCAAAGGCATGTTTTCCCCTTTGAACCGCAACAGGGGTCCGCTCGTAAGCACATCTTCGGCCACAATACTCCTCTCCCAGTCTTCTCCCGGGGCTGTTTCCATGTCGGAGTCAGGAACACGGTAAACGGACAGTTTTCCTTTATTCGAAACCGCAATAGCAGCCGTCTGATGAAACAGTCGTCTGTTTTCCTTAATCTGGTTAGGGGCAAGATCCCGGTTATCCACCCTTAGATAATCCACTGAATTCCATGGTGCGTCCAACGCAAAAAATGATCCGTTAATCCCGGCAAGAGCCCCGGAATAGGCCACAAAATCTTCCGTAAGAACCAATATGCTGTCGGCCACAATATCAAATCGAAACGAATTACGGACTTCCAGTATGGAGACAAACTGGTTGGAGCGGAACAGAGAGCTGTCCGTAAAGGCACATTGCCTGAGTTTAATGCCTCCCCAGTGAATGATCCTGGTTTTCCACGGGCCGTTTACAAAAGCCAGGGAATCCTTATTTTGTGCCGGAGCTACACATACCGTCAAAAGAAGGATAACAAAAGCCAATAATCTTTTATTCATTTTGAATAATTTTAATGGTTATATTTGGATAATATTTGTTAAAAATAGAAAAATATGAGACAGGTTGTCGATTTTTTAACCGGATTGCGCTCAAATAATAACAAGATATGGTTTGATGCACATAAAACGCAGTACCTGGCTGCCAGGAAAGAATTTGAAGCCTTTACAGAGCAATTGATCGCAGGGATTGCACTGTTCGATCCGGACGTCATTGGCCTTACTATAAAAGATTGTACTTACAGAATTTACCGGGATATCCGGTTCAGCAATGATAAAACTCCGTACAAGACCCATATGGGAGCCTATATCTGTCCAAAGGGGAAAAAATCGGGATATGCCGGCTACTATTTTCATGTAGAAGCTCCGGGCTCGGAATATATTGGGAACCACCTCCTGAGCAGCGGTTTATATTGCCCCGAACCACATATTCTTAAAAGCGTCCGTGAAGACATAATGATAAACGGAACGGAATACGAATCGGCCATACGCCTGGCCAGGGGATTTACCCTGGATACAGAAGATATGCTCAAAAAAGTTCCCAACGGTTTTCCCAAAGATTCCCGTTATGCAGAATATTTCAAGCTGAAACATCATTTGATCTCCCGAACCATGGACGAAGCTTTTCTTATGAGCGGGCAATTGCTTGATAACACCTTACAGGAATTCAAAAGAACCTATAAATTCGTTAATATTTTAAACCGATCCGTTACCTATGCCATTATGCAATAAAATCAAAGCCGGAATTATAGGTTTCGGTCGTATGGGCGAAATGTACCTGAAGCAGATGATGCTGGATGAAAGATGGGATATCGCCTATATTTGTGACATTGATTCCGAGGCTCTTTCCATTGCCGGACAATTGGCTCCGGACACTACCCGGCTGGTTAGCGATAATCAGATCCTGTTTGAAGATCCAGATATCCGTGTTGTCGTGCTCGCCACCCTTGCCGACTCAAGGAAAGAACACCTGCTGAAAGCTATCCGTTACGCAAAACATATTATAACAGAAAAACCGGTTGCTTCGGCCATAGAAGACGAATGGGACCTGCTGCACCGGCTGGAAAAATCCCCGGTGATGGTCACCGTGAACCTGCCTTTGCGAAATGCCTGGTACCATAATACTATAAAAGAGTTCATTCGCTCAGGCGAAATTGGAGATCTGGCTATTGTACGCGTATGCCACATGACCCCGGGACTGGCTCCCGGTGAAGGACACTGGGCCGAAGGTCCGCTGTTCCACGACTGCGGAATGCACTACGTAGACATTGCGCGCTGGTATGCAGAAAGCGAATTCAAAACCTGGCATGCCCAGGGAATCAGGATGTGGAACTACGTGGATCCCTGGTGGTTGCAATGCCACGGAACTTTCGAAAACGGCATTGTATTTGACATCACGCAGGGACATGTTTACGGTCAGCTTGCCAAAGATCTTACACATAACGGATATACCGATATCATCGGCACAAAAGGTATTGCCAGGATGACGCACGATTTTGTCACCGCTACCGTAGAATTACACGGAGTGACTCAAACCCGGCGGATTGAAGAACCGTTCGGAGACAAAAACCTGGATATTCTGTGCCGCCTGTTTGCCCAATCGGTAGAAAAGGGTGTTATGGATCCCTCGCTCCCCAAAGTAAAAGATGCGGTCATAGCTTCGGAATATGCCTGGAAATTTCTGGAAAATGCCATAAAGAACGACCTGCCTTCCAGAGGAACGCTCAAAACATTACAGGCCATACGCGAAAGAAGGAATACTCAAAGAATAGGCTACGGACTGCTCAGGAAAAAGAAATAACCAAAACCCTAATACTATGAGACGGATCATTATTGTTGGAGCCACTTCGGGTCTGGGTAATGAGCTCGCCAAAATTTTCATTTCCCTGGGATGGAAAACCGGTATTGCCGGAAGACGGTCCTCTGTGCTGGAAGAAATGAAGTCTGCTGCCCCTGATCAGGTGGAATACCAGGTCATGGACATTACCCGGCCCGAGGCTCCGGAACAGCTGCTGGATCTGATACAAAGGCTTGGCGGGATGGATATCTACTTTCACAGTGCTGGAACAGGGAAAAGAAACCCGCAGCTGATCCCGGAAATAGAAACGAATACTACGCAGCTGAATGCCATGGGTTTCGTAAACATGATCACATGTGCTTTCAATTATATGAAAGAACACGGCGGGGGTCACATTGCGGTTATTACTTCTGTTGCCGGCACAAGGGGCATGGGACTCAATCCCTCCTATTCTTCCACTAAGAAATTCCAGATCACATACCTGGACGCGCTGGCCCAGCTGGCAAGAAATCTTAAAATTCCCGTTCGGATAACCGATATCCGTCCGGGTTTTGTAAAAACACCCATGTTATCTCATGCGGATTATCCGTTGCTAATGGATCCGGGTTATGTGGCCCTAAAGATATTCAATGCCCTTATGAAGAAGAGAAGACGCGTTATTATCGATTACCGGTTCGGGATCATTACGTTTTTCTGGAAACTCATTCCCCAGGCGATATGGGAACGCATAGACATCGGGCACCGCTAATTTGTTCTTGTCTTTTCAAAATGTTCAGCCAGACGGTCAATAGCCGTTTTTAGAATAGACCTGGGACAACCCACATTCAAACGCATAAATCCTTCCCCTCCGGGACCGAACATAGCCCCGTTATTCAATGCCAGGCCGGCTTCTGTAAAAAAGCCGGGTATGTCGTCTATTCCGTATTCTTTTAAACCGCGGCAGTCCAGCCATACCAGAAAAGAAGCATCGGGCCTGGGAACCTTAATGGCCGGAATACGTTCCGATATTGCGGTTGCAACATAATCTATATTATCTTCCACGTAAGCGAGCATCTCTTTGCGCCAGTCTTCACCAAGGCGGAAGGCTGCCTCGGTAGCAACAGTAGCCATAAAAGTAGTATCACTAAGCTCATTAGCATGAAGAAAATTATAGAACGGTTCACGAACGGCCCGATTGGGAATAACCGCAAATGAACTGACGATGCCGGCCATATTGAATGTTTTACTGGGAGCTCCAAAGGTGATACTAATCTCTGCCGCACGGGACCCGGTCATAGCAAACGGATTGTGCTCATTTCCGTATAATGCCATATCGGCGTGGATTTCATCGGATACGACCAGTACATTGTATTTCGCACACAGGACGGCCAGTTCGTTCAATGTGTCTTTGCTCCATATGCAGCCTCCCGGGTTGTGAGGATTCGAAAGCAGCAGCAAGGGACAATATTGATTTTTCAATAACGATTCAAGGTGAATAAAGTCCATATGATAACGTTTTCCGTCCCATATGAGCGGATTGTTGAGCACCTTCCTGCCGTTATGTTCGGTGACCAGACGGAAAGGATGGTAAACAGGCGGCTGAATGATCACAGAATCGCCCGGTTTTGTGAATACGTTCACAGCCAGTCCAATTCCTTTGACAATCCCCGGAATGTATGCAAGCCATTCGCGCTCTACATGCCATCCGTGACGGGCATACTGCCAGTCTGTTATGGATTTCCAATATGAGTCGGGAGGCATTGTATAACCATATATGGGATGTTCAAGTCTTCGGATAAGAGCCTCCCTTATAAAAGGAGGCGTTTCAAAATCCATGTCGGCAACCCATAGGGGAATCAGGTCTTCGCGCCCGAAGAGACTCTTAAGTCTTCCGTATTTTACGGTATCGGTTCCCCGACGGTCAATAATCTTATCAAAATGGTACATCAGATGGTAATATTTTGTAATGATTCGGGTTTTCCTATATCAACCATGCGCAGTCCGGGTATTTCATAGCCTCTGATAACAGATCCTGCTGCCTGGCTGAGATAAAAATCCACAATAGAAAAAACGTCGGGCCAGGATTGCATTTTATCAAATATTTCCGGGGAGATCACATGGATCCCGGCAAAAGCCTTCAGCTGACAGTCTTCTGCACGGAGTGAAGCAAACGGAGAACGCACTTCACCGGTTTTCAGGTTGGTCCATCCTGCCAGACGTCCGCCCTTGTCAAACAAAAAGTATCTTTCTGTTTTTCTTTCACTTACCAAAAGGGTTGACAAACATTCAGCGGGGTTATGAGCCAGAAAGAAAGAGAGCAAATCCAAATTTGAGATGATATCTACATTGTGTACCAGAAAAGGCCTGGACCTGTCCAGCAGATCTCCGGCTTTTTTTATACCTCCGCCGGTGTTAAGCAACAGATCACGTTCGTCCGAGAAGTTGATTTTCATGTGCCAATCGCTGTGCCGCTCCAGGTATTCTGCCGCAAAACGCTCTATCATATCGGCCATATGATGCACATTAATAACAACGTGATTGAATCCGCTGTAATACATCTTATCGAGCAGGATTTCAATCATGGGTCTTTCAGGGTACGTATTGTTCACGCGCACCGGAACCAGCGCTTTTGGCAGGTGATCTGTAAGGGGTTTTAAGCGAGTTCCCAGTCCGGCCGCAAATAGTAAAGCCTGCATAGCAGATATCAAAGGTCTTTTTCAATTTCCAGTTCCCTGTGGTACAGGTGAACGTGCACATCGTATTTCCGGGCAATGTATTCCGCCATGTGACCGGCGCAGTAAACCGAACGGTGCTGACCGCCTGTACAGCCGAATGCACACATGAGATTAGTAAATTTCCTCTCCATATAACGTTGTACGTGAGCATCCATAAGCGCATAGGCATGTTCCAGGAAAGTAATCACTCCCCCGTCATTCTCCATAAAATCCACTACCTGGGGATCTTCTCCCGTAAAATGGCTGAAATGCTCAAATTTACCGGGATTGGCAAGGCCTCTGCAATCGAAAACATAACCGCCGCCGTTGCCGCTCAGGTCGTTTGGAATACCTTTTTTATAGGCAAAGCTGCATACGTAAACCTGTAATTTTTTATCGTACCCCATCTCCGAATACTGGCGCATCTCGGTCAGTTCTTTCAGGACCGAGGTCAGGTAAGGATATTCGGAAAAGGGTTCCTTAAGCAGGTCACGGATATTATCTATGGCAAAGGGCACACTTTGCAGGAAATGCGGTTTTTTTTCAAAATAGCCCCTGAAGCCATAGGCGCCCAAAACCTGTAAAGTTCTGAAAAGCACAAAATGACGCAAATGCTTCAGGAATTTCTTTTCATCTGCGGAAATATATTTTTTTAGCGATTCAAGGTAAGTGTTTATGAGTTCGCTTTTCAGCTCGGCAGAATAATTGGCTTTTGCCTGCCATATGAAAGAAGCTACGTCATAATAGATCGGGCCCTTTCTTCCTCCCTGGAAATCAATAAAATAAGGAGCTCCATTAACAAGCATTACATTTCTGGCCTGGAAATCGCGGTAAAGGAAAGTGTTGGAATCACTTTCAAGCAGGAATCGTGACATTTCCCTGAAATCGTTCTCCAGTTTAATTTCACTAAACTCCAAACCGGTAGCTTTAAGAAAGCAATATTTGAAATAATTAAGATCAAAAGAGATCATGCGCTCATCAAATTCCGGTTGCGGATAGCAAACATTAAAATCAAGACCCTGCGCCCCCTTAAACTGAATGGAAGGTAAAGCAGCCATAGCCCTGCAGAGAAGCTCTTTTTCTGTATTGCTGTAATTGCCCCTTGAACGTCCGTTTTCAACCGCCTGAAAAAGAGTGGCATCACCCAGATCCTGTTGCAGATAGCATGAGAAATCACGGCTATGACAGTAGATATGTGGTACAGGCAGTCCCTGTTTTTCAAAATGGTCTGCAATAGCCAAAAAAGCCTTATTTTCGTCAATACAGCTGCCTTTGGTGCCTATGAGTGAACCGTCTTTACCTGTCAGTCTGAAATAACGGCGGTTGCTTCCCGAAGAAGGCAACTCGGTAACGGATTCCGGAAGTGAACCGGTATATGTTTTGTAAAGGGTTTCAATTTGTTTCATTATTCAAGCAGAAGATTTGCCTGCAAAAATACTTAAAAAAAACATACTTGGGAACACTGCTTAAACAGACGGTTTCATGACCGCCTCCCATACGGCCTTCCGCAAGGTTCCTTTTGCATCGTCGCCGTCGTAGTTCCAGAACATCATCCCTTTCATCCCCAGACCGCGGATCCATGTTCCTTTGGCTGCAATGCTCGCGGGGTTGTCGTAGCCGCAGTAATATAGCCCGGTATACCTGTTTATCACGTAAGGCACCGAAGCTTCACTGTCCCAGTTATCAATCCGGTACATATTCCGATCCAGTGAGAGGATCTTGTTATATGTAATGGCAGAAGGACTTCCGCTGTATGAAATCCTTCCGTAGAAAGGAATGCCAAGTACCATTTTATTGCGTGGAAATCCGGCTCCGCTGTATGCCTGAATGGTACGTGCACAATCCCAGTAGCAGTCGGGATCGTTCAAAGCCGAATGGTGATGCGGGGCCTCGTCCATATCGTAAGTCATGATATTCACAAAATCGACATACGGAGCCACTGCGGCCAGGTCTACGTATTTATATCCGCCAATGGTACCTTTTTTGTCCATAATATAACCTGCAAAAGTCACCAGGTAATCGTTACCCAGTGTTTCTCGCAACTGTTTCATGAGTAACGCGTGATTCTGTGTATCGCAGGATGGATCGCACGCATGTCCGCTCCACGAGATGCCGGGTAATTCCCAGTCTATATCCACACCGTCGATATGCCAGGTACGGATAAATTCCAGACAATCTTCCGCAAACGCTTTCCTTCCCTCGTCAGTTTTTGCCATAACCGAAAAGCCGCCTCCCTGTGAGTTGTCGGCATTAGCAACCGTATGAGTGAATGACAACAGGATTTTCAGATGAGGATACTGATTTTTTAATGCGGCCACCGAGGCAAAACGGGCCTCGCTCCCCTGCAGCCGGAACCCGTGGTACGCTCCGTCACTGACATACAGTTCTGCAAAGGCATACGCAATGTGAGTTAAAAGAGAAGGGTCCGGAATTCGCTGTCCGTAATAAGTTACATAGGCCAAAGCTACTTTGCCTTCTATCCTCGCGGAAGGCACATACACTTCCTCTTCGGGTTCCGGCAGTATTTCCTTGCCGCATGCGGTCAGCAGCAAGAGGGGAATTATCACAGGCAGCAAACGTTTCATAACGTGAATTTAATGACAATTATAGTATATTTGTTCAGTATTTTTCATAAAATTCCTTTAACCAAAAAAAGATATATGCAACCATTTTTAAAAAAAACGATTCCGGCGTTCATGGCCGGTCTTTTGCTTTGTGCCGTATCTTATACGGGACTGCAAGCCAGAAACTGGGATTCCGTGAAAGCCGGATACGGTGCCCTGGTAGTTCTGGACAGTACTCATGTAAATGTCTCGGACAACGGATCGGGCACCTTTGTAATCCGGAAGATAGTCCGTATCCTTTCTTCCGAAGGAGCCCTTGCCAACAGAGTAATCAAATACGATTATGATCCTCTTACTGCTTTTGCGGCATTCGAATACGTACGTATTATACATCCTGACGGTTCCCAGACCGACCTTAATCCGGCTTTGTTCTGCGATTATGCGGCACCCGCCCGCTCTATTTACTGGGGTGCGCGCCAGATCATGGCCGGGACAGGGCGTCTCGAGCCGGGAGATGTTATTGACTACACAATACAGAAAAAAGGATTCACATATGCCCTGCTCACTATGGACCCCGGTGCATTTTCTCCGGCGGACGATGAACGTTTTATTCCTCCCATGAGGGGCCAGTTTTACGATATTATTCCTTTTTGGGTGGATCTGCCTACCGAGAAAAAGATCTATAACGTTACCGTTCCAAAGGAAAAATCTTTACAATATGAATTTTTCAACGGGACCTGCAGCAGTTCCGTAAGATTTGCGGGAGAAACCGCCACCTATTCATTTGCTGTCACCTATGCCATGCCCCCGGTAAACGAACAGGGCCAGGTAGATCACTTTGACGTATCTCCCAAGCTCATGCTGTCATCCACTCCCGAATGGAAGGACAAATCGCTTTGGTTCAACAAGGTAAATGAAGATTTTGGCAGCTTTGACCCGCTCCCTGCCGCACAGAAGAAAGTAGACGAACTGCTTAAGGGCCTCACGGACGAGATGGATAAAATTTCTGTGCTTACCCACTGGGTGGGAGACAATATACGCTATTCAGGCATTTCTATGGGTAAGGGAGAAGGTTATACCCTTCACAACACCCTAATGAATTTTACCGACCGTTGCGGGGTTTGTAAAGACAAGGCAGGTATGCTTATATCCATGTTACGCATGGCCGGTTTTGAAGCATACCCGGCCATGACGATGGCCGGCAGCCGTATTGAAACCATTCCGGCGGATCATTTCAACCATTGCGTGGTTGTAGTAAAGCTTTCAAACGGATCATACATTCCTCTTGACCCTACCTGGGTGCCTTTTACAAGGGAACTCTGGTCGAGTGCCGAACAGCAGCAAAATTACCTGCCGGGGATTCCGGAAGGATCTGATCTGCTGATTACCCCAGTTTCCGATCCGGACAATCACTACCTTAAAATTTCCGCCATATCCCGGCTGAGTGCCGACGGAACACTTACCGGTGAATTTACCGTCTCGGCCGAAGGCCAGTCAGATGCAGCCATACGCCGCCCCTTTACCACCGGATTCAGGGATTTGGTCACCAATGCCCTGGAAGCCGAGTTGTTGCGCGTCTCTCCAAACGCCCGTCTGATAAAGGCAGATGCCGGTAAAAATCCCTCGGATTATCAGAAAGGCCCCATTTGCATGACCATACAATTCATTATACCCGGATATGCGGTGGCAGGTGAAAACACCCTTGTCTGCACGCCGCTTGTTTTTAGTAATTTATACAGAAATAACCGTGTATACAACGCACTTAATCTTACGCCGGAAACAAAGCAGTACGGATTTAAGGTTCGCTGTTCCCAGCGGGTAGTGTTGGATGAAACGCTATCCCTTCCCAAAGGGTTCAGACTGGAGACGCCGGACAGAAGTGAAGAAATGAAAGGCGGGCAAGTTACCTCGTTCAGCGGATACAGGATCACTCAAGGTCAGACGGTTCGTATCCATCAGGATATCAAAGTAGGTAAACGGGTGTTCGAGGCAGACGAATGGCCTGAATTCCGCAACGCTATTATGGCTCACAACGATTTTGCAGCACAGCCGCTCGTATTGGTTAAAAAGTAATAAAACAGAAATAAAATGATCAGAAATATATTTATCACCCTGCTTCTCTGCGTCTTCTCTGCCATTGACTCATTTGCCGGTCCCGAAGCGGAATTCAAAAAAGTCCTCATATCATGGAATGTTCTTGAGAATGGTTCCGTAGAAATGAACTACTGTAAAGAGCTGAATCTCCACACACACAATTCCTTTAATAATCTCTACGGAGAAACATTCATCGTCTATGATCCTTTATACCAGTCGGTCAAAGTGAATAAATCCTATACGGTTCAGGCAGACGGTAACGTAATTCAAACGCCCCAAAACGCATTCAATGAAGTGCTTCCCCGTGACGCCGCCGATGCACCGGCATACAACCATCTGAAAGAACTTGTAATTACACACACAGGTCTTGAGACAGGTGCCACAATATACCTTGATTATACGGTAACGTCCAAACCGGGATACCTTCCCGCACTTGACTTTGACCTGTCACTGGAAGAGCTTTCTCCCGTTTGCGAAGCCCGCGTTACCGTCACGGTTCCTTCGGGGATGCATGTAAACGAAACGTTATTTGGTAATCCTTCCAGAAAATTTCAAAAAGAGCAAAACAAGGATATCTACCTTTACGTTTTTAAAAACATTCCTGCCCGCCCCGGCGAGACCCTTATGCCGGCTTATTCGACGGGAGCCAGAGTGGTTATTAATACGTACGGGAAAGGAACGGATCCGTTTGATTATATAAGGGCGCAGTTCAAAGGAGCAGAATCCTGTCCCGAACTCGGGACCCTGGCTTCTTCTTTTAACTCCGAACAGGAAGTGATGGATTATGTAAACAAAAAGCTGGGCAACTCCCGTCTTTCCATTCAGCAAACAGGATACAGGATGAGGTCGCCCCGTGAGATATATCGTTCGGCTTACGGCACTCAGGCCGAGAAAATGCTGCTTGCCTATGTCCTGCTTCGCTCCTCGGGTCATGATCCGCAGATTTATCCGCAATATCCATCCCAACTCACCTGGCCCGGCACAGGCCTCGCTTCCCTCATGGGCATTTCCCTTACCCCGCCTTCAGATGAGATCGCAACAGTGATTGACCAGGCAGAAACCATACACCTTACCGCAAAAGAGGCAGAAAAAGTACTTTTTGAACTGCCTGTCCCGAACAAAGGGATTGCGGCCTGGAGGCTGGGCACTTTAAATTCAGTACGTAAAAATCCGGTGGAATTGCCTGCAATTATTTCCGAACGATATGAGTATACTGTTACATGGGACGGAGAAGTATGTCCCGAGGTAAAGGAAATGCAGAAGATCATCTCCAACCGGGCCGGAAAACTTGAAATCTCATTTTCCAAAAAGGCTAACGAAATTAAAATCATTCGTTTCCTCTCTCTCCCTGAAAAAAACATAAGTCCGGACGCCTATGCAGATTTCCGGACCCTGTTGAACACCTGGAATTCACTTCAGTACAGATCAATAATAGTACTGAAAAAGAAATAGGTTAATACAAATAATACCTTGCCGAAAGCGTTTTGAAAGATTCGGCATCTTTATACCAGTAGTCTTTAATATCTTCAAAAAGATATCGTTCTGCAAATTTTGCAGTAATGTACGGACTCCCGCAAACTTTGGTAATGCGATCCAGACTGAACCCTATTTGGGGGTTCAGTCTGTGCATTTCCTGCATCACATAAAAATTCACATCGGTAAGAGGTGCAGCAGCCGGATCTGTCAGATGCACCTGGACACCTGCCAGGGCAGAGCCTTGTCCCCTGCTGTAAAATGGTCTGTAATAAATGGGTCTGAAATGGATTCCGGGTAAAGCGAGCGCGTTCAGGTTCGCAGCAAGTTGTTCGGCGGAAATATGTCCATCCACCGGGGCAAACAGTTGAAACGGGAGCGTATACCCAACACCTACCGATACCTGTTCCAGATCTCCGGCTATCCCGCTCATGGGATAGAAAAACGATGTGATCGCCTGTGGAATATGCGGCGATGAAGCAATCCACTGAAGTCCCGTCTGTTCATAGAACATATCCCGGCTCCAGCCTTCCATGGGGATTACCTGTAATTTACAGCGCAGGCTTTCTCCCGGCCTGGCCCCCGATCCGAGCATTCTTTCGCCGTTTAGCAACAAAGCCAGCTCTCCGCAGGTCAGACCGTAAACATAAGGAATTCTGTATTGACTGACAAAAGTGAAGCACTCGTCCTCCACCACACAACCTTCCACTTTCAGTCCGCCAAGCGGATTGGGCCTGTCAAGCACAATAAATGTAATATTCTGTTCTGCACAGGCTTCCATGGCCAAACCCATAGTGGAAATATAGGTAAAAGAACGCGATCCAATATCCTGAATATCGTATACCAGCACATCTATACCCTGTAACATCCCGGGCGTAGGTTTTCGTGTACTTCCATACAGAGAATATACGGGAAGGCCGGTAAGAGAATCGGTCTGCGTGGCAATCTGATCTCCCGCATGAATATCACCGCGCACGCCGTGCTCAGGTCCGTAAAGGGCTACCAGATTGACATTTGGCGCATTGAAAAGAATATCAATAGTGGAGACCATATTGTTGTCCACCCCGGTAGGATTAGTAATAAGACCTACACGTTTCCCTTCCAGACAAGAAAAATGCTGTTCCTTAAGTACTTCCAGGCCCGTTTTAACGGTTATGGATTTCTTTTCCACTATCTGGTTGTTTATGTTGCCGGCAGAACAGCCGGTCACCGGAATAAGCAGCCATACGATACATGACAGGACATATAATCTTTTCATACAATTATCATTTATTTTCTTTTTTCCCGTAATCGGCAGGCAACCGCCTGCTGACAAGCACAGATGCGGCTATACCCGGAAGCGTGCAGAGGCATACCCATATGAAGAACCATTTATAACCTATAAGATCCTGTATGGCACCGGCAGCCATTCCAGGCAACATCATGCCCAGGGCCATAAAACCTGTTCCTATGGCGTAATGTGCCGTTTTGTGCTCGCCGTCGGCAATATAAATAAGATAAAGCATAAAGGCGGTGAACCCAAAGCCATAACCCAATTGCTCAAAGGCAACAGAAGCAATAACCATCCAGAGCTGCTGCGGTTGCGCTCCTGCCAGGTATACATACACCAGGTCGGGAACGTTTATGGCAATGGCCATGGGAATGATCCATTTTCTGAATCCGTCCCTTGAAACGGCAATACCGCCAATGATCCCTCCCACAAGCAACGCAATAACTCCAATGGTGCCGTATACCATACCGACAGTGGCCGTATGCAGGTTCAAACCTCCCGATTCAGCCGTATCCAAAAGAAAAGGCGAGGCAATTTTCACCAATTGGGACTCACCAAGACGGTAAGTCAGGATGAAAAAGAAAATAAGCCACAGGTCTTTTTTCTTAAAGAACGTGACAAAAGTGAGAAAGAAATCTTTGAGCAGTCCAAGCGGGGTAACATTGTCCCGGGAGCGGTCCGTAGCAGGTCTTGGCAACACAAAGTGGTGGTACAGCGTTAAGCCAATGAAAAGTGCCGCAAGTAAATAAAAGCTTATACTCCACGCCAGTGGAATATTTCCTTGCAAAGAAGGGAAAAGCTTTCCTTCTTCCATAAACCCGGCGAACATGACCAATATCCCCTGTCCGAAGATGGTGGCAAAACGGTAGAATGTGTTACGTATACCAACAAAAAACGATTGTTCTCCGGAGTTGAGAGCGAGCATATAGAAACCGTCGGCGGCTATATCATGTGTTGCCGAACTGAAAGCTATCAGCCAGAAAAAGGCCAGGGTTGCCTTAACAAAAAAAGTAGAAGGAATGAAAAATGCCACACCGGCAAACCCCACCGCCACAAAACTCTGCATAAGGACGACCCATAAGCGTTTTGTTTTTATAAGATCTACAAAGGGACTCCAGAGAGGTTTGATTACCCACGGTAAGTAGAGCCAACTGGTATACAGAGCAATATCCGTATTGGACAGTCCAAGGCGTTTATACATAATTACCGCTATAGTCATAACGGCAACATAGGGTAGACCCTGGGCAAAATACAATGTAGGTATCCATGACCAGGCACTTTTATTAACAGATGCTGCAGGTTTGTCTTTCATCAGTAAATCTTTTCTATTCCGGCTGTGGGAAAGTAGTGTTTCAATATGTCTTTATAAGGGTATCCTTTCGAGGCCATGACGGCACCTCCTATCTGACAGAAGCCTACTCCGTGACCCCAACCGGCCCCAAAGAGCGTGAAACCTTTGCTGTTTTTTTCCACAACAAAGGCAGATGAATAGAGATGCGATTCGGACAATGCCTTTCGTATAAGCAGATCCTTTCCAATGACCAGTGCTTTGTGTGTTCCAACGATCTTAAGCCTGCATATGCGTCCCGATTTTCCGCGTTCAACGGGTATAAGGTCTGTAATAAGTCCGAAATCCTCTCCTATCCTTCTTCTGACCAGGTCGGACACTTCTTCAAAGGTATATTTCACTTTCCACCGGTAGAAACTTTTGGTTTCCCGATCGTATGAATTCAGCACCTGAGACAGTACTGTTTCGTCGGCCGTGTTACAAAATGCCGGAGGCTCGCTTCGTATCCACACCTCGGCCTGCACGGGTTGGGTCAGATCGGGTACCGGGATGTCTTCAGGAAAGGATTCTCCGTCGTAATTGCCCCGCAGATAGGAATACTCAACGGGCTCCCATGACGTGGGGAAAGTTTCCATAAAACCTCCGCAACATTTGGAAAAACGGGCATCACAAATTGTTCCGCCCGAAGTGAGGACCTCGCCACGTGTACCTTCCACAGCTTTTTTAACACTCTCAAAGGCGAGAGAAGGACGGGTAATACCCTGGTAACGCTGACAATGATCGTCGGCACATACGTCAAATAAATCGTGATCTTCCCTGTCCCACCATTTGATCCATTCGTCAGGAGTGCGCAAATCGCTGTTGAACCGGACAGCCTCCTGTTTTTGCAGATCGTGCTTCTTTTCTATTTGAGACAACAACCAGCTGCGTGAAATAACAGCATGTGCCTTAAGGTATTCCGGAGTGCTCGTGGCACTCATCTCAGAAGCAATGACGCTTATAAGATAATCTTCAACTGATAGGCTGTTAATGGCACGTACTTTCCCTTTTTCCGGAATAAAACGCAAAGTCCCTTTAAACCGTTCGTCTTCCTTACGTTCCCAGTGAAAATCAATGCCAATGACAACATCGTTCAGCACAAAGGAACATGCCTGGCTGTCGGGGTCAAAACAGAGAGTGTCATAAAGCATCCCTTCAAAAAACAGACGATTTTCTTTCAAAGACACCTCATACGATCCTGAATACCGGCCAAAGTTTCCCTCCAGTTGAAAAGAAACCGAATCTGCCAGCAATATGCCTACCTCAATTGTTTTCTGGCTTGTACTTCCCATGTTCTTATGCGGTCTTTATACAGATTATTTGTATTGGTTTTCTCAACTTCCAGCGCAGCATCCGAATTACCTTCCCACCTGCGGCAGCAGTAGAGTACATCGTAGATCCTGCCGATCTGGTATTTTCTGGAAAAATACAAACCAAGAGCGTAGTCTTCCCCGTAGTTGGTATTGGGCAAAAGCACTTCCCTGAGAATGGGAGTATAAAAAGCCCTGGGAGCTCCCAGTCCGTTAATACGTAATGCATTGTTCCGGCCGTTATCGGGAGTCCATTCCCTGTGATCAATTACCCCGGGAGGAATGGTCTCCATCCTAAAGTCGGTTATCCTGTATGTTCCCACCACCATGGCACATTGCTGTTCGTAGAAAGCATCTACAATTTTCTGGAGGGTATCGGGACCGGAATAAACGTCGTCGCTATCGAGTTGAACGATGAACCTGCCGCATTGGGGATGATGGGCCGCAGTATTCCATAGCCCGCCTACAAAAAGATCCCGTCTTTCGGGAGTAATCAGGATGAGTTTGGGGTCGCTTGTGTACTTATTCACAATGGAAACCGTATTGTCGCTGCTGTGGTGATTGACCACAATAACATTGTATCTAAATGTTGTTTTCTGGCTCAGAGCCGAGAGTACGGCTTCTTCTATGGTTCGTTCCCTGTTGAATACGGGGATCATAATTGTAGCCTCATAATCAAATGCTTCCCTATCGAACGATACGGGTGTGAAAACCGGTTCCAGATAGGCCCCTATCGCTTTCAGATGAGCAGAACATGCTTTTTCCATATCAATCTGCACGGCTCTGTTCTTTGGATCTACATAGTCAAAAAGTTTTTGCCCCGATTTTCTGGTATCGGTTTCTACTTCTGTATATAAAATTTCATTGATATGGACCAATTCTGCCATACGGCTGACCGTAAGGCGAAGGTTGTACATCCCTGCATATGGATATTGTGCTTTGGATTCTTCAACCGCTTTTTTTAGACAGGAAGTACGGTAGAAAAGCACAGAGCCAAAATTGAAATCATCCCGCAGGGCACCTTCCTGGTACATAATAAGCGGCATTCTTCTGCGTTGTCCGTCAATAATCTGGAAATGATCTGAATATAACATACCGGCACCGGAATCATCTCCAATTCGTGCAAAACGTTCCAAAGAGAAATACCCGGGAACAAGCCCGGTATATTTTGTATATATAAGAGAATAATCCGCAGAGGCAGCCCGGGCAATGGCAGCAACAGTATCTGAAGAATTCAGATTATCTGTATAAATTACCGGCAGCCCGGTAGAAGAAAAATCGGTCTGGCGGTCGGTGGCCAGAAGGAAGATATTGCGGATAATATCAAGAGGCTGTAAATGTGATAAAGTATTAGCTACCTGATTGAGATCTGCAGCCGGAATAAAGCAATCAATGCGTTTCATTTGAAAAATGATTATGTTTTGGATTATTTTTACAAAGGTAAAACCTTTTTATTTACTTTTGAGGTATAATCTTCAAGTAATCATGTCTTGCAACCCTTTTCCAAAAATTTTACCCGTTGTTCTCTTTCTGATCATTAATCAGAATGTCTGCGCCCAGGATTACACTCCTATTGTCAGGAATTATATGAAGGAAAGCAATGTATTCTCACCCCTCTATAATGGGACCCTTCCTCCGCAATATAAAAGTACCTATGACGGTACATACTTTCTCGAATCTGAGGAGTATTTTCCCGGGACTGTTGTATACGATGGAAAAGAATACGAAGATCTTTCGCTTAACCTGAACGCCCATCTGGATGAGTTGTACGTCCGGATACCCGGAAATCATATCAGTTCGGTACTCATTAAATCCTATGTCACATCTTTTCATTTAGGTGACATGGCTTTTTTACACATTACCCGGTTTGCTTTTCCCAGAACGCCGGAAGAGGGGTACTTCCGGGTACTTTTTAGCGGAGAACACATACGGCTGTTTAAACGGATAAAAAAAAATTATATCTCGGCTAATCCTAACGAAACGCGCTCTTCACATCTTTTCGAGACAAGGATCAGCTACTATATGGTCACTCAGGATGGCATGTTTCATCCGGTAAAAACAAAAGGATCTTTGTTAAAGGTACTTCATGACCAGAAGAAGCCTTTAAAAAAGCATATTAGTGAAAACGAACTCAAGTTTAAATCCGCCAACCTGGATCAGACACTCACCTCCTGCGCGGCCCAATATGAAAAAATAATAAAATGAGGCCATTGCCATTCCTTATCACCTGCCTGTGTATAGTATGTTTTGCAGGTTCTCCGATTCCCGCCCGTACCCAGGACAGACAGGATTATCATTTCAGATACGTCACACTGGATTCGCTGGTTAAAGTAGTCGAAAAAAAGACGGGGTATAGATTTTATTATTCAAAAAATCAAACAGATACCCTATTACTTTCTGTACGTTCCAGGCAAGAGGAAATTATACCTGCGTTGAACCGTGCGCTTCAGGAAGCCGGGTTCTTTTTATCCCCTGTAGGGGAAAACGGACTGGCTATCACCAAAGGTCAAGGATTGCTTTCCAGTCTTCCCTCAGAATTTTATAAGGCAGGAGAGGATAATAAAGCAGATTTTGAAAATGGTAATGATATAATTACAGCCAACGGATCGCAGGTTGCCGACTCGGAAAACCGTCTTTATACGCTCGGAAATCCCGAACAGGCAGAAATGAAAGGCAGTGTCCGCTTAACAGGGTACATAAGGGATGAGACCACCTCACAACCTTCTGCCGGAATAAGCATTTATACAGAAGATAAGAAATACCACGCCATTTCCGATGCCTACGGGTTTTATTCACTCAGCCTTCCCAGGGGTTACGCCACCCTCATAATACAGGGTTTCGGATACAAAGACTCGCACCGTCTTATAAGGATTTTCTCTGAGAGTTCTCTCGATATTAACATTGCAGAAGAAGTGTATTCGCTGAGCGGTATTGTAATCTCTGCGGAAAAAATGGAAAACGTACGCAACGTTCAGCTCGGTGTAGAAAAAGTAAGAGCGGACCGTATACGGCACATTCCCATGGCATTTGGCGAGGCAGATATCATTAAGGTAGTACTTACCCTGCCCGGAGTTAAATCAGTGGGAGAGGCATCTGGCGGCTTTAATGTGCGCGGCGGAGCATCTGACCAGAACCTGATACTTTTTAATGACGGTACCATTTTTAACTCCGCCCACCTGTTTGGCTTGTTCTCTCTGTTCAACAACGACATTGTGAGCAGCCTGGAGCTTTACAAAAGCTCTATTCCCGCCAGGTACGGAGGAAGAATATCCTCAGTATTGGAAGTCAATTCAAGGGAAGGAAATAAAAACAAAATTACCGGGTCTGCCGGTATAGGGCTTCTGACCACAAAGATCACTCTGGAAGGTCCTGTAGTGAAAGATAAAACATCGTTTATTCTGGCCGGCAGAACTACCTATTCAGACTGGTTACTTGGATTGATCCCGGAAAACAGCGGATATAACAACGGCTCGGCAAATTTTTACGACCTGAACGCAGGTATTTCACACAAATTCAACGAGAATAACCATTTATACGTCAACGGATACTTTTCAAGGGACCGGTTCTCTTTCAACAACGAAAATTCATATGCCTACCAGAATGTGAACACGTCGGTTAAATTCAGGAGTATCCTTTCCGACAACTCGACTATGGTGCTCTCTGCCGCCTACGACAGATATAATTACCGTACCCGGGATACGAGTCTGGCCTCAAACGCTTACGATTTGGCCTACAAACTGCAACAGATAAGCGCAAAAGCCGATTTTACAACACGCCTGGGACTACATCACAAACTCAATTACGGAGTCAATGCTTTTCTGTATTATATTCATCCCGGGACCTATACTCCTTTTGGAGAAGCATCGCTTGTAGAATCAGATATTCTGGAACGTGAGCAGGCTTTAGAATCAGCACTTTACATAAGCGATACCTGGGAAATCAACCCGAATCTTTCGTTTGAACTCGGACTCAGGTACGGATTTTACTCTGCTTTGGGACCCAAGAATTATTACTTGTACCAAGCGGGCGTTTCCCGGTCAGAGGAAAGCATAACCGAAACAGTGAACGCTCCCGGGGGAAAGTTCATTAAACCTTACCATGGCCCCGAACTGCGTTTATCTGTGCGTTATGCCTTTACGCCAACTTTCTCTTTAAAAGCGGGTTTCAACAGCATGCGGCAAAACATTCATATGTTGTCCAATACCACAATTATTTCTCCCACCGATATTTGGAAACTATCCGATGCCAATATTAAACCCCAGCAGGGATGGCAGGCGGCCGCCGGATTATATAAAAATCTATTCGATAACACACTCGAATGTTCCATTGAGGGTTATTACAAAAATATAAGCGACTATCTTGACTATGCATCTTCTGCCAAACTTCTGATGAATCATCACATTGAGACCGATGTTATTGAAACACAGGGGAAGGCCTACGGCGTGGAAGTGATGTTGAAACGCAGCTTGGGAAGATTGAACGGATGGCTGTCCTATACCTATTCCAGAACCCTTCTCAGACAAAATGACCCGTCTGTTCCAAATCCGGTGAATAACGGCCAATGGTACCCGGCAGCTTACGACAAACCTCATGATGTCAAATTAGTAGGTAATTTTAAAATTACGCACCGGTTCAGTTTTTCAATGAACCTCGATTACAGCACCGGACGTCCCATCACGCTTCCGGTGGGTAGTTATTATTATTCCGGGGGATGGCGTCTTATGTACTCAGATCGCAACGCGCACAGAATACCCGATTATTTCCGTATGGATCTTTCGTTCAACATTGAGCCGTCACATAAATTAACCCTGCTCACGCACAGCTCCGTCACCATTGGAGTATATAACGTAACGGGAAGAAAAAACCCTTATTCTGTTTTCTTTAAGAGTGACGGCCACAATAACGTGAACTCGTATATGTTGTCCATCTTCGGATGTCCCATTCCTTACATTACATATAACATCAAATTTTAAGCCTGACAAGATGAAGAAACAGATCATAAAAGCATGCACGGTTCTTACAGGCACAATACTTATTTCCTGTGTTGTACCTTATGAACCTGCCGCACTGACAGACCGGGAGGGTTATATTGTGGTGGAAGGCAACATTTCGCTCACAAGCCCATTTACCATTCAGATTTCACGCAGCGCCGGCATATCCTCCGTTCAATCGGGCGCAAAAAATATAAAATATGAGAGAACGGCCAATGTGTATGTCCGTGACAGGCAAAACAATACCTATGCTCCTGTTTCCGTGTCTCAATTTGGAGAATATTTATTTGATTTCAGCTCGCAAGATCCGGATCCAACGGGTGAATACCAACTGGTCATCCACTCCGGACTGGACGGAAATACCTATGAGTCTGAATTCGAACAGGCAACACTAAGCGGAACCATGGAATTGTCTTATGTCAAAGACGAAACTGCACAGGAATTCCGGATACTTGTGAATTCACATGATCCGGGAAAGAACTCCCGGTATTATTACTGGACGTATATTGAAACCTGGGATTACGTAAGCAGGATCAGGTCTGATTGTTATTTTAACGGTATTAAAGTGGTAAAGGTGCAAGAGCCATCCTATATGTACCGATGCTGGAAAAGCGAACCTGCTTCGGATATCCTTCTTCTGGAAACAACAAATCTGTCAGAAGACAGGGTCAAAGATTTTCCCATACGAAAAATACCATATAAAAACATTCGGATAAGCCAGCACTACAGCATTGAAGTAACACAGACCATACTTACACCTCAGGCCTATGAATACCTCGAGACCATGCGTAAGAATTCAAACGACGTAGGAGACCTTTTCTCTCCCCAACCGAATGAAATCAGGGGAAATATCCGTTGCGTCAATGATCCTGACGCTTTCGCCATTGGCTACATTTCTGTATGTAATTCCGGCAGGCAACGCTTGTCTGTGGATTGCACCGAATTGCCCGAGGTTTACGAAACTCTTCTTGAAGACACCATCATGTCCCTAAAAAGCAGACCATACGATCTATCCATTCTTGTGGGCTTGTGCTATTCACCCTACATGATTGATGAACAGATGGGTGTTAGTTTCTGGAATCTGACTCGTTGCGTAGACTGCAGGTACTTTGGAGGCGAGCCTGTAAGGCCTTCTTTCTGGCCCGAAGTATGGCCCACATATTAATTATTTCCCGTCATATACTATGAAAAAATTCCACATAAGTATCTTTTTCTTCATTATTACTGCTGCTGCTTACGCATCTCCGGGAATATTGCGTGAAAGAATGTATATCGCCACAGATAAGGAATGTTACCTGTCCGGAGAAAATGTCTGGCTTTCTGCTTTCTGTTTTGATCTGAATACCGGAGCTGCATCCAATGGCAGCGCCGTGGCCTATATAGAACTACAGAACCTCTCCCGGTCACTTGTGCAGGCAAAGATTAAGCTGTCCCAGGGCCGGGGATCGGGACATCTCGCCCTACCCCTCACTTTGCCCACCGGAATCTACCGGCTGACCGCCTATACACGTTACATGCTTTCAGAAGACAAGGAGATATTTTATGCCAGATATATCACGGTATATAACCCGCAGACTTCGCTTCGCTCAGATAACGTGATCGTTGCCGGAGAAGGAACGACAGATATGACCGCTCCTGTTAGGACGCTTCTTTCGGGGAAAAACCCCCGGCTTATAACCCTGAGTACAGACAGGGAATCGTATGCCCCCAGGACCCATTTTAAAATGTTCATTGAAAATCATACGGGAGAAACAGTTTCAACCTCCGTATCGGTTTTTGCCGTTGACTCGCTCAATCATTATTGTAATCCTTCTATCACGGAATATATCCCTTCCATTCCGTGCGAAGGACTGAAAGAAGTAACGGGAGAATATGCGGATTACGCAGGAGAAGTGATTTACGGTCATATAGTTGACCAGGATAACAACCGAGTGGCAAATTCGGGTTTATTTTATGCAAATATATCCATTGCCGGACAGGATATCCAGTATTATACTGCAGGAGTGTCTGAAAACGGCGATGTACGTTTTTTTACTTCTAATCTCTACGGCGACGGTGTTCTGGTAAGCCATGTTCCCTCATACAGCCAAACGGTGTATCATTTGGTTTTGGAGCCTGCGTATGCTCAATTGCCTGTAAATGATCTGCCGGTTTTAACGCTCGACCCTGCACAGAAGGAAAGCCTTCTCAAACGCAGTACCGGCGTTCAATTACACCACGCCTTTCGTCTGGACACTCTCGACAAAAAAGAAAGGCTGTCTTTCAATCCCCTGTTTCAGAACACAGGCATTACATACAAACTGGATGAATATACCCGCTTCCCGGTCATGGCCGAGGTAATGATTGAATTTATCAAGGAAGCCCGTTTCAGGACCGTTGACGACAAACATGTACTGCAAGTCCGAATCAAAGATGCGGCGGGCGTTCCGTATTATCTTCAGGACCCAACTCCGCCGCTGATTCTTTTGGACGGGATACCTGTTCCGAATCATGAGACCATATATAAATACGACCCCAACCTTATTGAAAGCATCACGATCTATCCGCACCAGTATGCCTTCGGGTCCATTTATTATTCTGGGATTGCTTTCTTTAAAACATACCAAGGTAATTTTTCCAATCTCAATATGGACCAATCCATAAGGGTACAGGATTTTCAGGGAGTACAGAACGTGCTGCTTCCGGGTATCGTTCCTCAGGGGAACCGCCTTCCGGACCGGAGACACACTTTATACTGGAACCCCCGCGTTGATCTGCAAAAAGACCGTTTTACCACCCTTGAAGGGTTTACTTCCGAATGTAAGGGAACCTATTGTGTGGTTATTGAAGGAATGGGCCTGAGCGGCACTCCGTTCAGGTCAGAATGCATCTTTGAAGTAAAATAGGTCTATCGGCCCGTTACCTGAAGGTATTTGCTCTTAGCCAGCCGGTAAGCTTTATAGGCTTCGGTCCTGTTATCATAACTGACCTGAAGGAAACCCTGGGCAGCAAGCAGTTCTGTCAGGCTGACCGTCCCGGCATGAAAATATTCACTATTCAGACGGGCATTTTCCTGCGATTCTTCAACAGACAGATCGGCCAGAAGCAATTTCTCATAGGATTCAACAAAAGTGCCCCATGCCTGTTGTATCTGCATTAAAAGCTGTTGATAGCCGTCTTCCTGTCTTATTACGGCACGTTTCTCGGCCAGCTGCTTTTGTTTTATGGTATGCAGTCCTCTTCCCCAATCCGAAATGGGAACTCTCACGGCTGCAAGAACAGCCCCGTTCCAATTGTTTTTATCCAGAAAATTTTCGTAATAATAAGCCGCTCCCACTCCGGCCTGGGGAAGGTAACCGGCCGTTTCTATCTTTTTTTCCAGACGGGCAGCCTGCACCCCCAAATCAAGTAATTTGTATTCAGTGCGTAATGCAAGTGCAGAAGCCGGATCGGTGTAAAAATCCAGCGGATTGGCAGGAATCGTACTCTCCGGAACAACAATGTCAAATCCATCCAGTGAATCCACCCTTTTTCCAACTTCCCTGGCTAAAGCCATTTTGCACAGGAAAATACCGTTTTCCAATTCAATTTTCTGACTGGCAAGTGTGTTTTTCTGTAACTTCACCTTCAACACATCGTTCTGACCCAGGATACCCACTGCATGTGCCTGCTGAACATCTTTATACAGAGAATCCAGCACATTCTGCATGATGGCTACGGTCTTTCTTTTTTCGTAAAGTGTAACAAGTGTCCAGAAGTATTCTTCGGTCTGGGCAAGCACTTCGTCCCGGTTTTGAACGGTAAAAAGTTCACTTGCCTGAATGCCAACCTGCGCCAGTCTTATGGAGTTAATAATCTTCCCGCCCATAAAAACCGGCTGGACAGCCATCACACTGGCCATCATACCGTCCTGCAGAAACTGCATCTTGCCGAGAATGCCAAGATCGAGATTAATAATGGGATTCCGGGCTTCAAAGATCATACCCATTCCGGAAACGTTCGGAAAAAGATAACTGATAGCCTGTTTCTTCATCAATCCCGAGATTTCTTCCTGAATACGTTTATCACGCAACTCAGCATTGTTTTCTGTCGCCATGGTTTTGCATTCTTCCAGCGAATAGGACTGAGCCAACAGACCGGCAGAAAAAAATGTAAAAATAAAGCTTATATAGAAAGCGTTTTTCATTAGGCTATATATTTTCCGGTTCAACAATATCCATACTCTTGTCCTGTTTGCGATAAATAAGCCAGTAAACAACAGGCAGGGCGAACGATACAAAAAACATGGCAGTCATAACGCCAAAGCATATCACAGTGGCCATAGGAGCCCATAAGGTATCGTTACTTATGATCATGGGAATAACACCCATGGAGGCGGCGGCTGAAGTCAGGAATATGGGACGGATACGCCTGCAGCCGGCTTTAAAGGCTGCTTCTTTAACAGATATGCCTCCAGAACGAAGTTCCTCGGCATAATCGAACATAAGAATGCCGTTTCTTACCACAAGTCCAATAAGACTTACCAGTCCAAGAAACGAAGTCAGGCTGAAATTCAGGCCCATTATCCAGGTACCAACGAAAGCACCCAGAATACTGAGAGAGGTTGATGCCAACACAAGAAGCGCCAGGGATATTTTCTGAAAATGGAAAAGAAGAATAAGAAAGATCATAAGAATGGCAATAGCCACTCCCTTAAGTATGCCGGGCATCAAATCCTTGTCGGCCGTATATGTGCCTCCGTATGATACGGTGATTCCATCGGGCGCAGGGTGTTTATCCACCACATCCTGTACCAGATGGAAAACATCGGATGATATTTTCCCGTATTCCATATCCATCATGAGTGTAAGTGTCGGGAATCCGTTTCTGCGAACGATCTGTGAAATATGCCAGTCGGGAGAAATGGTTGCCACCTGCCGTAGCGGAACGCTTACACCGGGTATAAGACCCTGCACGTATTCATTGCCCAACCGTTCAGGCGTAGGAGGATCCTGACTCCTGTCGGTGCGGATATTTACCGGCAGTGCGTTTTTCCCTTCCCAGACGCTTGTTACGGGAATACCGGTGTAGCGTGAGGCAAGGTTCAGCGAAAGAAGCCCGGGATTAATCCCCACACGGGCAGCCTCCGTTTCGTTTACATTTATATTGACTCCCGGCTGGATACCCCAGAAATCGCTTCTGACCTGGGCAATGTATGGCAGCCCTCTAAAGTCTCTCGTTAGCGTATCTGCAAAACGCATGAGCGCGCTTTTATCCTGTCCCTGTAGCCTGACTTCCACTTCGTTCGAAGTCATGAGCGAGTAATCGAGCCGCCTGACACGCACGTACGTGTTGGGAAAGTAATTCATGTACTTTGCCTGGTACTCTCTTACGAGCTCTTCAGTCACTTTAGGCGAAGGTGTATTTACAATGAACTGTGCAAAATTTGATCCCGGCATCTGGGGCGAGTAAGTAGCCTGGAAACGGGGTGATCCCTGTCCAACGAAAGAAGTAACCGAAATCACCCGCTTGTCTGTTTGAATAAGCCGGCGAAGCGAGTCAGACACGACTCCTGTTTCTTCAAGGGAAGATCCAAACGGAAGATAGAATTCCACAACAAACTGATTCCTGTCTGCCATGGGCATTAACCGGTGAGGCAACTGCGGATATACAAAGAACGGCAGAATAAGAATAAGAGCAACGCTCACGATCACCACAACGGGGCGGGCGAATGCCTTACGAAGCGTCCGTTCATAGAAACCTTCGAACATTTCCAGCATAGACCGGCCCTTTTTGCTCTTCATACGCTGCTTCTCTGCCACCTGGTGCAAGCCTTTCCGAATGGTGAAATATTGTACATACGGGATATACAACATGGATACAAGCAACGATATGGTAAGGGTGATGGAAATAGTCCATGGAGCCATGAAAATGAACTCCATAAAATTATCCGGAAATGTAAAGTAAAACGGGAAGAAAGTTATACTTATGGCCAGTGTCGCGGAAAAAACAGATTTGAAATACGTCTTGGCAGCAGTAATAGATGCTTTCCAACGGCTCATGCCCTTGTCCAGCATAGTCATATAGTTGTCTATCACCACAATACTATCATCTACTACCATCCCTAACACTACCAGCAACGAAGCCAGGGTCACTGTATTGATCTCAAAACCGCAGGCATGCATTATACCCAGTGAAATAAAGATGGTTATAGGAATAGATGTTGCGGCCACAGCAGCCACTCTAAGTGGCAACATAATGATTATCACAGCAATGACAGCAAGAATTGCTATAAGCATTTCCCTGAGGAAAGCATAAACAGACGTACTTACTACCTGTGGCTGGTCTGCAATACGGAAAACGCTCACATCCGGGGGAAGTTCAGATTCAAATTGTCTGAGCACAACGTCTACCTGACGGCCCAGATCCACAATGTTGTTGCCCTTTGACATTTCCATGGAAAGAAGCAGGCATTTGCGGCCGTTGTTTGTTATGTAACTCGATGTTTTGGAATATTCTTTTACTACCCTGCCAATATCTTTCACACGCAAAATATTGCCCGAAGGATCGAAATAAACGACCTGATCCTGAATCTCCTGAATACTCGTAAATGAGTTGTTCAGGTGAACGGGGATAGCTTGTACATCGGAAGAAACTGTTCCCGCCGATGTCAGCAGGCCTCCGGCAAAAAGCTGTGCCATGACCAACTGTGAATTAATTCCATAGGTGGCCAGCTTGTCTTTATCGAGGTATATATTTATTTCTTCTTTCTGCATGCCGTAACGCCTGAGGTTACTGACAATGGGAAGCGGTCTGAGCCGGTCTTCCAGGATTTCCAGCAGATCGCTCAACTGCTGATAGGTTTTGGTGTCACTTTCCAGGGTTATGAGAATGGCCGAGGTGTCTGCAAACTCATCTATGATCAGCAGGGCCAGAACACCCGGAGGCAATTGTGATTTAAGCGTCTGAAGGTTCAGTCTGAGATCAGAAAAAAACTCCTTTGTATCATCTACCGACTCCATCAGTTCTAGCACAATATACACCATTCCGTCCCGTGTCATGGAATAGGTATTGGATTTCTTAACGTCCTTATAACCGAGAATATGTTTCTCGAGCGGTTTGGTCAGCTGCTCCTCTACCTGCTCCGATGTAGCTCCCGGGTATACACCTACTACCACACCATTGCGGATAGTAAAATCGGGATATTCTTTTTTGGGCATTTCGGGCAGGGCATATATACCTATGCCTACCAGCAAGGCAACCAGAAGCAGAACGATCTTATGATTATGCATTGTCCATTCGACAATGCCGAGCTTCTTCTTATTATTCATTTGTGACAGTAACCTTTATATTCTCACTGATCTTATGATAGCCGGAAACTACCAGTCTGTCTCCTATATGAAGACCTTCCTCTACCGATATGCCTCCGGTGGCAATTTCTCCCAGCCGGATCTCCCGTTTATGAACCAGATTGTCCGCATCGAGAACCCACACATAGTAACCCGCACCAAAGTCCAGAGGTAAAATGGCATGGTTGGGGACCACAATGGCACTCCTCTCGGGCAGGTTCTGGATATATACCCTGCTTACCATGCCGGGCAAAAGGTCCTGCACAGTAGCATTAAGTGCAATCCGGACCTCATAGCTGTGCGAAACCGGATGCGCTTGTACGCCTTTTTCAACAATCCTTCCCATAACTTCTTCTCCCTTAAGCGCCTGGATCCTGATCCTTGCATTCTGACCAATATGGGTATCTGAAATTTCATTTTCCGGTATGGCTACTTTAACCACAGGAGCCTGAGTGTTCATAAGAGAGAAAACCGGCTGATCAGGAAGAATGTTCATACCTTGCTCAATCATCTTTTTTCCTATGATCCCGCTCTGCGGGGCAATCATTTTACACCCTTCGAGAGCTCTGGCAGCAATGCGCTCGGCAGCCCTGGCCTGTTCCAGCTTAGTCTGGATTTCCACATACTGGATTTCAGGCAGGCTGTTCGATTCGTACAATTTTGTCAGTCGGGCATATGCATCTTCTGCCTGTTTGAGTGAGGCAAGCGTAGTTGCATGCATGTTCTCAAGCGTGGAAGGATCTATCTCGGCCAGAATAGCGTCTTTCTTTACATACTGACCTTCAGTTACATAAACTTTTAAAACTTTGCCGGGGGCAGTAAAACTTAACAGCACATTGTTTCCTTCTTCCACAACACCCACGTACTCTCTTTCTGTAAGCAACATGGACTCGGAAACGGTAAGCGTCTGAACCATCACCTCTTTTGAGAGGGATGAGCCATTTTTCATCACCGATGTCCTGCATGAGATCATTGTAACTGCTACCGCACATACAACAAGAAATGTCCTGATATTATGATATTTCATAGAGAGGGTTTTATATTCTGCAAAAGTAATGAATTTCAATCAAAACCTTTATATTTGCATCACAACTGCCATGTCAAATTTTAAAGAAAAATTATTACTTCACGCCTGCTGCGGTCCGTGCAGTACAACTGCCTTGGAGCGCCTGTTCGAACAATACCGGGTAACTGTTTTTTACTATAATCCCAATATTGCTCCGCAGGAAGAATATATTCACAGGAAAGAAGAAGCCAAAAGGCTTGTGAATGAATGGCATGAACCATCCAATGATTTATCTTTTGCAGAGGGAAATTACACTCCCGAAGTTTTCTACGAGGCGGTAAAAGGCCTGGAAAACGAGCCCGAAGGCGGGGCCAGATGCCTTAAGTGTTTTGAACTCAGGCTGCGTGAAACGGCCCGGATAGCCCGGGAACGCGGGTTCGATGCATTTTGCACCACCCTGACGGTCAGTCCGCATAAAAATGCTCAGGCCATTAATGATATAGGAACGCTCATTGAAAAAGAAGCAGGGGGGCCTGTATACCTCCCGAGCAACTTCAAGAAACAGAACGGATATAAGCGTTCCATTGAGTTATCGGGCCGGTTCAACCTGTACCGGCAGCATTACTGCGGTTGTTTGTTCTCAAAGAATACCTGTAATAAAAAATAAAACCAATGGATAGAAGAAAATTTTTTAAAGTTTTGGGTGTAAGCGGCGCCGGAATTGCCGCAGGATCTCTAACCGGAACAACCCTCAGTGCAATGAAATCACTGGCACCGCAGGAAACCCCGGAAACCAACATCAATGAGGCCCTGAAATACCCCAGGACTGAAACATCCATGCCCGGCAAATATAGGGGCAAAGTCGTGAAAATAACGGATCAGGCGTCTGTCGACTCCAACGACCAGCCGGTTGACAGTGTTGCCTACGACATGGTGGCCAAAGGACTGCTTTTGCTTACCGGAGAAAAGAAGCTAAAAAAAGCCTGGAGACACTTTGTATCTCCACAAGACCGGATTGGCCTCAAAGTCAATCCCATTGGAGGTCCATTATTAAGTACTTCGCACGCCGTTACGGGAGCTATTATCCGTCAGCTTGAAGAATCGGGGATCCCTCGCCGGAATATTGTGATCTGGGACAGACGTCAGGAAGAACTCACGGCGTCGGGATTTACAGAAGAAAAATACCCCGGTATACGCATTGCAGCTACCGAGACCAAGGAGAATGACAGTTTTTACGGCAAGGACGGAAAACTTCTAAGCCTGAACAATATAGATAACAACTGGGCTTATTATGCCGATGTCGAGGAAGAATACGATGCCTATACCCTCCCCTATATGACCAATCAGGGCAAGTATTCCTATTTCACAAAAATATGCACCCGGGAACTCGATAAGATAATCAATGTTCCCATAATGAAAAATGCCGGTGCCGCCGTCACTTTATGTCTGAAAAACCTGGCTTTCGGATCGATAACCAATACCAGCCGGTTGCATAAATACCACTGGCATCACGCCTGTGCGCAGGTATGTGCCTTTCCTCCGCTTCGCGATAAAGTAGTGCTCAATATTGCCGACGGCCTCAGAGGTTGCTACGACGGCGGCCCCGGTGCCAATCCCCAGTTCCTTTGCAGTTACAATACAATTCTTGTAGGTACCGACCCGGTTGCCGTTGACCGGATAGGTCACGATATCATCATTGGCCGCCGTATTGCCGAAGGCAGACAAAGGGAAGATTCAGAAAGAGGTATTATCAAACTAAAAATGGCTCAGGAATACGGACTGGGGACTGCAGATAAAGCATCCATTGAATTGATTGAAGCCTAATGAAACTGCTAGCTTTACTCCTGTTAAGTTTTAACCCGCTTACAGATGGACAATTACCCGGACTAACCGTTAACAGCCAAAAGGAATGGCCCGGACAGAGCCTGTACGGTTTTATGAACGGAGGATCCGAGTTGTTTCTGGAGTACGGTTTTCTTACCATGACTGAACAAAACGTTACAGTCTCCGACAAAACATTTGGGATAGAGTATTATCTCATGGAAACGGAAGAAGCCGCATTCGGCATCTACAGCGTAAATTGCTTTAAATGCCAGCGTGCAGACAGCCTGACGCTTTCTGAGTGTTATATCCCTACGTATATGCAATTCTGCCATGGGAAACTGTATGTTACCATAACCTGCAGCGACCGCAGTCCGGCAACCGGTGAACTTATGAACCGGCTTGCAACCGCCATTATGAACAATAACCTCCTGACGGAAGAGAAAAAGTTTCCCGTGGAAAGGCCTGCTTCGGGCAAAGATTATTTCGTAATGGGTAACCTTGGGCTTTCTGCAGCCAATATATCATGGTGTCCCTTTTTTGAACATTTTGAACACTATTCACTGTGGCTGAACCGCGACGGAGACAATTTTTTTTCTGGCCAGGCACGGTTTCTGACGGCAGAAGACTGTAAGAGATTTTGTGAACAGGACTTCTCTGCCTTCCAAAACGAATCACGCATCCGGGTTTCACAATGCAGTGAAACTGAATGCGTAATTCGTGAAATAAACCGCTGACCCTTTATTTGTAAAGGAATCTCTTGATGCTGCGCTTGGGTGTCTTTTCAAAAGCTTCCTGGCGCACTTCAATTTTAGATATACGACTGAATACAGGAAGCAACATGTTCAGACGCATCCTGTTTTCTTCCATTAACTTGGCCAATCCCATGGAATCGAGACTTTCCTGCGAAACGCGGTCATAATCGGGGAAAACGAGTGCCACCAGTTTTTTATCGCGTTCCACCACAATGGATTCTACTACAAATGGCTGATTATTAAGCTTGTCTTCAATTTCCTCGGGATAGATGTTCTGACCGTTTGCCCCAATAATAAGGTTCTTGCTTCTGCCTTTGATATATATATTATTATTGGCATCAATCAGTCCCAGGTCACCGGTACGCAGCCAACCGTCTTCAGTAAATGCTGCTGCAGTAGCCTCTGGGTTCTTGTAATAGCCCAACATCACATTATCGCCCCTGGCCTGCAGTTCTCCCACAATCTGTGCGGGATCTTCTGAATCCACACGGAGAGACATCCTGTGTACGGGTTTGCCGCAGGAAGCCTTGACAAACTTGTCAGTATCTTCGAAAGAAAGCAGCGGTCCGCATTCTGTCATTCCGTAACCAACAGTATATGGCAGCCTGATTGTCTTCATCAGGTCTTCCACTTCCTGATTAATCGCAGCGCCTCCAATGACCAGCATACGCATCTTTCCTCCGAATGCATTCAGAAGTTTTTTGCGAATCTGGTTATGAATTATCCTGGCCATCACAGGTGTCTTAAGAACAAATTTAATAGCGGGTTTCTTGATGGTCGGGAACACAGAGCTCTTGAAAATCTTTTCAATAACCAGAGGCACCGTGATCACCAGGTACGGCTGGACAATGGATAACGCATCGAGTAAAACTTTGGGTGAAGGTACTTTGCCCAAAAAAAATATTTGTGTACCACCGGCCAGCTGATAAAGAAATTCAAAAGCCAGTCCGTACATATGCGCCATGGGGAGCATTGAGACGAGTTTATCGCCCGGTCCGTTGGGAATTCCCCAAAGACCAAACTGGATGTTGGAGCTGATGTTCCGGTAAGTCAACATAACTCCTTTGGGAGCACTGGTAGTACCCGAGGTATAATTGATCAGTGCCAGGTTGTCAAAGTTGTTGGTGGGATAATTAACGTGTTCCGGTTTAAAACCCCCGGGATACTTTGCTTCAAAAAGGTTGTCAAGCTGCAGATAAAGCGCTTCATTCGCTTTATCCCTGGCAAAAAGAAGCGAATAGTCATCTAATGAGATAACAGCCTGAAGATATGGCATGTGAGCCACATCAATCTTATTCCAGATCTCTTTATTGACAAACAATACTTTTGCTTCCGAATGATCAGTAAGAGTCATCACGCTCTCAGGCAGGAAATCGTTAAGAAGCGGAACAGCAACAGCTTCAAATGAAGAAGCTGCAATAAAGGCCATCCCCCATTGAGCGCTGTTTGCACCGCACAGAGCAATCTTGTCTCCTTTGCTCAGAGGTAACTTCTCAAAATAAATATGAAATTTGGCCACATATTGGGCCATTTGACCATACGTATACGAATCTCGTTTATAGTTGGTCAATGCAGGACTATCCCAACAGGTTTTTATGCTGTTTTGGATATAAGCCAGGTAATGCTCTTTCATAAATAGTCAGTTTAGGTAAATGAATCTATCTTTAAGGACATAAAGTATGCCAAAAATAGGAAATAAATTTTACCGCCGCTAATTACTTCTTCAATTCATTCTCCAGCCGCTCGGTAAGAAGGGGAACAATTTTATTGGCATCGCCCACAATACCCAGATCTGCCACCTGGAATATGGGAGCGTACTTATCTTTATTAACGGCAATAATGAATTCAGATTCTTCCATGCCTGCAAGATGCTGAATGGCACCGGATATACCCAGCGCAAAATAGACATCGGGACGTACGGTTTTTCCGGTCTGACCAACCTGTCTGTCGTGTGTCATCACACCGGCATCTACCATGGCACGAGAAGAGGAAACCTCGGCATTGTTAAGCACCGCAGCAAGGGATTGTAACTTCTCAAAATTCTCTTTATTCCCTATCCCGCGTCCGCCGGAAACCAGAATTCTGGCCTCGGAAATATCCTTTAACCCCTTATCAATTTTATGTGTTTCTACGAGGCAAACCCGTTCAATTTTTTTATTATCAAATTGTATATCAACAAATTCAACCTCTCCTTTACGTGTTTGGTCCTTTATCATTTTCTTCATCACGCCCGGTCTTACGGTACTCATTTGGGGACGACGCTGCGTACACATGATAGTCGCCATAAGGTTGCCTCCAAAGGCAGGACGTGTCATAAGCAACTGTTTATCTTCAGAAATATCCAGTTTTGTGCAGTCAGCCGTAAGGCCCGTTTCCAGTCTGGCCGAAAGCCTTGGTCCCAGATCACGTCCGATGGTCGTAGCACCAATAAGGAAAACAGATGGCTTATATGTTGTTATAACCTTAAACACAGCCTGCGCATAAGGTTCCGTTAAGTAGTTTTCAAGTTCGGGAGCATCTATGCACAACACTTTATCGGCACCCCAGGAAAAAAGATTCGTTGCCTGGTCCGATATGTGGTAGCCGGGGAAGACAGCGACGACTTTTTCCCCAAGTGTGTCTGCTAATTCCCGCGCTTTCCCCAATAATTCCAGGGCAACGCTCTGTACCCTGCTCCCACGTTGTTCTATATATACATAGACGTCTTTATATTGTGTAATATCCATAATTGCCTCTAAATAATGAATTTTTCCTTCAGTTTACCAACAATAAGATCCACTGCTTCTTCCGAAGTTAACTCGTGAACTGTGCCTGCCGGCTTGACGCCCCTGGTAAAAGCCTTGTTTACCCAGGTAGGCGATCCTTTAAGACCCAACTTGCTTTCATCTACATCAATCTTGTCTGCACTCCAGATCTCCATTTCCCTGCCGTAGGCTTCGACTATGCCCCTGACACGCATGTAACGGGCCTTATTGGCAGAGGCCAGCACGGTAAGCATGCATGGCAATGCCACCCGGAGTATCTGGTATCCTTCTTCGGTTTGTTTGCGAACGCGCAGGAACGGATCACCTGCTTTGTACTGCACTTCTTCTACGTACGATACCTGGGGAAGATCCAGATGTTCGGCAATCTGGGGACCCACCTGGGCCGTGTCTCCGTCAATGGCCTGACGTCCTGCAATGATCAGATCATATTCCAATGTACGCAGGGCACCCGAAAGCGCATGCGAAGTGGCCAACGTGTCTGCCCCTGCAAACTTTCTGTCTGTAAGAAGAATGGCACGATCGGCTCCCATGGCATAAGCTTCCCTGAGAATAGCCTCGGCCTGGGGAGGGCCCATAGTAATTACCGTAATATGGGCACCAAACTCATCTTTCAGGCGCAGGGCAAGCTCAAGGCCGCCCTTGTCATCGGGGTTCATTATGCTGGGCACACCTTCCCGTATGAGTGTGCCGGTTACCGGATCTATCTTAATCTCCGTTGTGTCCGGAACTTGTTTTATGCAAACTATAATCTTCATATTCAGTTATTTTTTGGGGAATAGTGAGGCGGCAATCACCATCTTCTGCACTTCCGATGTCCCTTCATAGATCTCCGTGATCTTGGCATCGCGCATCATACGTTCCACAGGATATTCTCTGGTGTAGCCATATCCTCCGTGGAACTGCACAGCCTTAGTAGTCACTTCCATAGCCGTTTCGGATGCAAAAAGCTTGGCCATGGCCGCATCCTTGGCGTAAGGAAGCCCGAGGCCTTTTTTTACCGAAGCGGAATAGACCAGCAGACGGGCCGCCTGAACTTTCGTCTCCAGGCCGGCCATCTGAAACTGAGTGTTCTGGAAAGCCGAGATGGGTTTTCCAAACTGTTTACGTTCCTGTGTATAACGAATGGTTTCATCCATAGCCCCCTGAGCAATACCCAGTGCCTGGGATGCAATACCTATACGGCCCCCGTCCAGAGTGATCATGGCTATTTTAAAACCGGCGCCAAGTTTCCCCAGAAGGTTTTCTTTGGGAATACGGCAATTTTCAAAGATCAGTTCCGCGGTCGCTGACCCTCTTATGCCCATTTTCTTTTCTTTTTTCCCTATAGAGAAACCCGGCGTACCGGCCTCCACAATGAATGCAGAAATGCCTCTGGTTCCCTGTGATTTATCCGTCATGGCCATGATAATAAAGACATCTGAATAGTTGGCGTTTGTAATAAATATCTTGGTTCCGTTCAACAACCAGGAATCTCCGTTCTCCACGGCGTAGGTTTGCTGACCGGCCGCATCGGTTCCCGCATTGGGCTCGGTAAGACCGAAAGCACCCAGCCATTCGCCGGACGCCAGTTTGGGCAGGTATTTCATTTTCTGGGTTTCATTTCCGAACTGAAGGATCGGCTCTACGCATAGTGAGGTATGAGCACTCAATATGACGCCTGTTGTACCGCAAACACGCGAAAGCTCTTCCACAGCCATAATATACATCAGGTGGGACCCTCCGGCTCCTCCGTAGGCTACAGGTACCGAAATACCCATAAGGCCCGTTTCCGCCATTTTTTTAACTGTCTCTTCAGGAAAACGCTCCTCTTCGTCAATCTCCGCAGCCAGGGGTTTTACCTCCCTTGTGGCAAATTCGCAGATCATCTGCCTGAAGAGTTCTTCTGTTTTATTTAATCCAAAATCCATTTTCTATACTTTTTTGAGGATAACCGCCGTTCCCATACCGCCTCCAATACATAACGAGGCAAGTCCGTAACGGGCATTACGGCGTTTCATTTCATATATAAGACTGACTGTGATCCTGTTACCAGATGCCCCTATAGGATGGCCCAGCGCAATGGCACCGCCGTTTACATTGCAATGGTCCTCAAACCAGTTATCATCCACCCCGTGTTCCTGTTTCAGGTGAGCGATCACGCCAAGCGACTGCGCGGCAAAAGCCTCGTTCAGCTCAAGCACATCTATGTCCTGCAGTGTCATCCCGGCTTTTTGAAGTACCTTGCCGATGGCCGGTACGGGGCCGAGCCCCATAACAGAAGGGTCAACTCCCGCCTGGGCGGTGGCTATGATTTCTGCCATAGGTATCAGATTATTTTCTTTTACGGCTTTTTCAGATGCCACCAGGACGAAAGAAGCTCCGTCGTTAATTCCCGAGGAGTTCCCCGCCGTTACGGTTCCGTCTTTCTTAAAGGCAGGACGTAACCCCGCCATTTTTTCCCTGGTTGTACTTCTGTTGGGAAATTCATCGGTATCGAACACAACCGTTTCTTTTTTCTTTGAAATATTTACAGGTACTATTTCATCCCTGAAAAGACCCTTGTCAATAGCGTTTATGGCTTTTTGTTGTGATTTCAGCGAAAACTCATCCTGCGCTTCGCGGGAAATACTGCATTGTTCGGCAATGTTCTCGGCTGTAACTCCCATGTGATACTCTTTGAAAGCATCGGTAAGACCATCACATACCATATGGTCAATGGCATTGAAGTTGCCCATTTTCACCCCTTCACGCACTCCGTGGAGCACAAAGCCGGCAGAGGACATATTTTCCACACCTCCTGCCAGTACCAGGTTCTCATCGCCGCTTACAACGGCCTGAAAAGCATTCATAATGGCTTTCATACCGCTTCCGCAGATCATGTTCACCCCATAGGCGGGGACTTCTACCGGAATACCGGCCTTTATGGCTGCCTGACGGGCAACGCCCTGTTTCTGACCGGCCATGAGAATATTGCCCACAATCACTTCATCAATTCTGGCCGGATCTACGCCGGTATCTTCCAGAATTTTCTTAATAACTACAGCTCCCAAATCCGCAGGGGACACGCTGGTGAGCGATCCAAGCATTTTTCCAATGGCTGTGCGTTTGGCCGCTACTATATATACTTTTTCCATAATTTCACTTTTTAAACATTCTGCATGGGTATCAAATCATCGGGGATAACAAGCGTGCAGCCGGTAGCAGCCTGTACCTGATCTACGGTAAACTCGGGATGGATCTCTTTCAGAACCAGTCCTTCATGAGTTACTTCCATCACACCCATTTCGGTTATAATGGTGTTAACCTGACCGGCAGCAGTCAGAGGCAACGTACATTCTTTTAGTATCTTATGCTGTCCTTTGGCTGTATGTTCCATAGTTACGATCACTCTTCTGGCACCAGTAATCAAATCCATTGCGCCGCCAATGCCGGGCACTTTCACTCCGGGAATGGCCCAATTGGCAATATTACCTTTTTCGTCTACCTGCAAGGAACCCAGCAGAGTAACGTTAACGTGGCCTCCCCTGATAATGGCAAAGGAAGTAGCGGAATCGAAACAGGAAGCTCCGGGGACAAGCGTTATTGGCCCTCCTCCGGCATTAATCAAATTGGGATTCTCATTACCCGGAGCCGGTGGATTACCCATACCTATACATCCGTTCTCGGATTGCATGGCAACGTGAACGTTTGAAGGCAGGTATTTTAACACTTCGGTAGGCAGGCCAATGCCCAGATTGACCACATCACCGTCGTGCAGTTCCATTGCAGCGCGACGTGCGATCACATCTCTGATCTGATTTTTGTCCATAATGAATTATATCTGATAGTTAGGTTTATTCTTATTTATGCCTTCTTACATATTCCTGGGCTACAAACGAAGCTACATCCTCTGCATAGGTATTAATACCGAATCCGGCATCGAAACCCAGTTCCCTGGCCAGTTCGTGAGTGATCCGGGGTCCGCCGCAAATAACAATCATTCTTTCGCGCAATCCTTCTGCCTCCATCATCTCTATAAATTCCACACAGTTTTTAATATGCACGTCTTTCTGCGTTACCGTCTGGGAAACAAGAATAGCATCTGCGTTTATCTCCATAGCTTTGGCGATGATCTCCTCGTTCAGAACCTGTGAGCCCATATTTAAAGCCTCAATCATCTCATAGCGTTCCAGTCCGTAATGTCCCGCATAGCCTTTCATGTTCATTATGGCGTCTATGCCCACGGTATGTGCATCGGTTCCTGTACTGGCTCCAACCATAACGAGTTTACGGCCAACATTTTCCCGTATAAACTCGTCCGCCTGGTGCATGTCCATTACGGTACTTTCCACCTTGGGCACGCGAATGGACGTGAAATCAACTGTATGCAGGAGACTCCCGTAGCAGTTAAAAAAAGTAAAACCGGGTGTGAGCTCGCGGTAAAAAACGACCTGGGGATTATCTAAACCCATAGCCCTCAGCAGTTGTTTGGCTGCCTCAATGGCTTCTGCTCCGCAAGATACAGGCAAAGTAAAACTCAGCTGCACCTTGCCGTCATTCATAGTGTCACCGTAAGGTTTGACTTTTGTAAGATCCAGGGTTTTATCAAAATCCCGGGAATTCATGGAATACAGTCCGCCGCTCATAATTATTTATTCCCTTTTAGTAAATCAATAAACGGATTCATATACAATCCCGATTTTTCTGTAACGCCCGAAAGTCCTTTTCCGCCGTTTTTGGGACGTTTAACATCTGCAAAATAACCTTTTTCAAGGGCGGTGAAAAGTCCTTCGCTTTTTAGTTTTTCGAGCAAAGTGATAGCGTTCTGCAACACCTCGGAAGCACGTTTACGTATTATGCCTCCTTCTTTGAATTCCACCTCGTTACCTATATTTCTGAAACTTGTAAAGATGTATTTGGCATTTTCAATGGAGAGGTACCGGTCGCTCATGAAAGGGGTATGTATGGCCTCGGTGGGCATTCCCAGTAACTGGATACCCTGCCCGGTCCATATGCCCGCCAGGTTAAAGAGCGCATCCTGAATATGTCCCCTGAAAATATTACCGGTCATGAATTTTGTGGGAGGCATGTATTTTAACGGCGCATTGGGAAATATCTCACGTGTCATGCTGGCCTGAGCCAATTCATAAAGAAAAGCGTTTTCCATGGCCGGGTCCATCTCAAAAGCGTGTCCAAGTCCCATTTGTTCTTCTGGAATACCGGCCATCAGGGCCAGTTGTTCGTTTATCAGGTCCGAAGCCAGCACAGTATGTGCTTCATCGTAGGCATCGGCTGTGGTCAGGTAATTATCTTCTCCCGTATTAATAATGACACCGGCAAATCCATTGATAATGCGCGAAAAATACTGGTCTACAAGCGTACGCTGCATGTTAATGTCGCGGAACAGGATTCCGTACAGCGCATCGTTAAGCATGACGTCGAGCCCTTCCAGGGCGCCCATAACGGCTATCTCGGGCATACAGAGCCCCGAACAATAATTGCACAGTCTGATGTACCGCCCTACTTCCTCACTCACACGATCCAGGGCGGAGCGCATGATCCTGAAATTTTCCTGTGTGGCGTAGGTTCCACCGAACCCTTCCGTGGTGGCCCCGTATGGTACGTAATCGAGCAGTGATTGTCCTGTGGTACGGATAACGGCAATAATATCGGCACCCTGACGCGCCGCGGCCTGGGCCTGTACCACGTCTTCGTAAATATTCCCTGTAGCAACGATCACATAGAGGTACGGACGGGGTCCCTCGCCTACAGTATTCAGGTAATGTTCACGGCGGGATCTTTTTTCCCTGATACGTTCAATACTTTTCTCCATGAAAGGTTTCAACGCATGAAGTATCTCCTGCGGGTCGCTTGCCGGAACCTTTCTGACGTCCATCTTTCCTTCAGATACGGCAACGGCAATGTCCCCGGGTGTTTTGCCCGTAAGAATCATTGCATTGCCAATGAAATAGAGTGCTCCGGCAGAAAGCATTCCGTTATCTTTCAATGCATCTGTAAGCACATTCGGCAGGGGGACCCCGTGTTTGTCAATTCCGTCAATGCCCATGAGCCGGCATAATGTACGCTCCACGGCAACTGTCGTATAGTGTTCTACAAATTCCTGTACCTGGCCGGCAATACCACGCGCAACTTCTTTGGCGTAATGTACTTTACTGAAATCCAAACCTAATTTTGACTCTGTCATTTTACATATTTCTTTGCTAGTTCGAGAAAAGATGCATCTACGCCCAGCAGCCGGGCAATCCGCAACGCTTCTTCGGGCACCAGTCCATCCATGTCTTCTACAAGACTATAATCAATATACTTGTTAATATTCTGAGCATTCACTTCTCCCGGAACGGCACTTTGACCTGTAAAACCCTTGACACGCAGCTTCCTGCATGACAGGTTCATATCCCCAAAATGAGTACTAATAAGTGCCGTTGTACGGTGAAGGGTAAAAAAATCGGCAAGTGCAGAGACGAGCGCCATGCCCTCGTTCGGATTGGTCGTTCTGGCAGGCTCGTCAATAAGTACGATCATACGGGTACCTTTTTTCACGGCTGCAAAAATACGGTTAAGTTCTAACATTTCTGCAGCAAATGAAGAAAGTCCCCGCAATGGATCCTGTCTGTCGCCGCTCACGAGGAAAAGTTCCTCTACCACGGTCAGGCGGGCTTTACCGGCCGGGACAAAGAACCCGTATTGCGCAAGAGTCTGAATAAGCGATACCGTTTTCAACACCACCGTCTTTCCGCTCATATTGGCGCCTGTCAGCAGACAGGGCCCTTTTTCCAAACGAATGGAAACCGTTTGGAAAGAAACACCCGAATCTTCCAATGCATCAGCAATATGGGGATGGAACATTTCTTCAATGGCAAGAAATTCCGATCCGCCGTCCGGGATAAATTCAGGACGGACTAACCGGTAACGTTTGGCCAGATATGCTTTGGCAAACCAGATTTCAATACGTGCCAGGGTGTCAAAATTCTCACGGAGTACCCCGGAATGATAACTAATCCGACGGGTCAACTCCTTCCTGACTTCCAGCTCGGCTTTATCCACATCCTGCCGAAGCGCTTCCCATTCTCCGGGCTGCTCTCCGGGATCTGTACCTCTTAGACGATCACGTGCTGCGGCAAGGGATTGGCTGTAACTATTATATATATAGAACGAAACAACTCCCGTACCGTCAGGATCAAGTATAGCCGCTACTTCACTCAGCGGATACAAAGGCTCGTGAGTAAAGCCCATATCATTGAGCAGTAAAGAGAAATCGGAACAGAGAAAGGCAAAATATTTGATCTCGAACAATTCTATTTCATCGAGGACTCTTTTAGCGGCCACAGCCTGTAAAGTACCCTGTATATCATGAATCTGTGAGAAAAGATGATTCAGGCGCATACAATCCGGCAAACGTGCCGGATCAGATACCAGGTCCAGGGCAGACTGAAGAATATCATAGCCACTTTCCAGCTCCTGTCTGTTGGTGCAGAAATGCGTTTCCATGAGATAGCGCAGCGGCCGTGAGCCGGATAATTCCAGCTTTCCGGCCAGGTATTTCAACCCGTCTATATGTTCTGTCATCCGGCTGAATTTCATCGCTCAAGCCTTTTTATATTGTAAACAGGAAGACCAAGTACTTCCTGCATCCTTTTTTCCAATTCACGGGCATTCAAATGATACCCTTCGGGGGACCAGGGATTGATGCATACAGCTATTAAGTTGGTTTGCAAAACGGTACTTATCTTTCCGCCTTCTTTCAAAAAACGGTAAAAAATATCCGGTTCTGTGAACAATCGGGAAAAATCCCTTATGATCAGTTCCATTCCGCTCACTTCTTTTTGATGCCCCAATTTATCGAGCAGCGTATTACTCACAACTCCCGGAATATAAATTCTTCTCTCTCCTGAATGAATAATTTTTGTCACATCCTGCACATACAAAGCGGAATGGATGCCCAGGTCCTTCAATTCGCTCCGTTCGTCAACAGCCCAGACACCGCGGACAACTTCGCCCAAACGTCCGGCCAGTTCCTTTGGAACAGCCGGCAGGCAAAGTGTATCGTACACAAAGCGCGTTCTGCCCAGTAACCGGGACATATTGGCCGAATACGCAGCGCCCGTGGTAAGGATCATTGCTTCGGTAACAGCCGGGGAAGCCAGACTCATCCGGGAAAGCGCCCCGTCTACCAGGGCGAGCCCGACATGCCATTTTAACGGAGCCTGTTCCACCCACCGGGCCAGCGAAACGGTATCGGACGGTCCCGCCAGTACGATTTTGCCCTTTTCCAGGGCCCTTGCAGTCACAAGACCTCCGGATACCGCACTGTCGTTGTCCACTTCGCATATTTCTGCACAAAATCTCTTTTCCAGGTAATAACGGGACAATGTAGTAAAATACATTCCCGGCTCAACATATATTTCAGGCTTGGGGGTAGATTTTATCAGGTCTACCCTCTCGCCGTCAATTCCTATGGAAGTCACGGCTACCTGCGTCTGTGTCTGCGCCATCCTGCGCAACACGTAGTTCAGGCACTCCGTCTTTCCCGTATTCTTTTCCAATCCTACTATTGACAGACTTTTATACTTACGTATGCGGTCAATAAAAGGCATAGATCAGTGTTTGTGGTTTCTTTCCTTTCTTGCCAGTGTGGCAGGTTCCATAGATAACTGCTGTCCTTCCAGAAGTCCAGAAACACCTTCCAGCCGGCGTTTTTCCCGACAGAACCTGCAATGGCATTCATTGCTGTAGTCTCCCGGCTCGGTATAGGTGGTGATAACCCCTTCGTAATTACGCAGGACAATTCTTCCGGGGGATTGGCTTATTATATAGGTAGGCATGACCGGAGTTTTACCTCCTCCGCCCGGGGCATCCACCACAAAAGTAGGCACTGCATAGCCCGATGTATGGCCGCGCAGTCCTTCCATAATTTCAATACCCTTTGAAACGGGCGTACGGAAATGCTCCAATCCCATTGACAGATCGCACTGATAAATATAATAGGGACGAACACGCATTCTCACCAGCTTCTGTACCAGGTCTTTCATGATATGCACACAATCGTTCACTCCGCGGAGCAATACACTTTGGTTTCCCAGAGGGATACCGGCGTCTGCCATCCTTTCGCAGGCAGCAATCGATTCTGCGGTTATCTCATTGGGATGATTAAAATGGGTGTTCAACCATATGGGATGGTATTTCCTGAGCATGGCAACGAGTTCGGACGTAATTCGCTGCGGGCACACTACCGGTACACGCGTGCCGATACGAATGATCTCTACGTGAGGGATCTCACGCAGACGTTTGATTATGGATTCGAGCCGTTCATCGCTGACCATTAATGCATCGCCGCCTGAAAGCAGTACATCACGTACCTGAGGAGTGCGTGCTATATAATCTATGGCAGACTGAATCCTGTCGGTAGAAGATTCGTGGTCTTTCTGGCCGGCAAAACGACGCCGGGTACAATGACGGCAATACATGGAGCATTGGTCCGTGATCAGGAACAAAACCCTGTCGGGGTACCTGTGAGTAAGACCCGGTACAGGGGAATCTTCGTCTTCATGAAGAGGGTCAAGAAGATCTGCCTCGGCCCTGTGTGTTTCGGCTATAGTCGGGATGGCCTGTTTCCGGATAGGACAGAAGGGATCGTCCGGATCTATCAGACTCAGATAATAAGGGGTAATGGCCATCCTGAGCATTTTCAGAGACTGGGCCACCCCTTCTTCTTCTTCCGGCGTCAGCCGGATATACTTCCTGAGCTGTTCCAGATTCACAATACGGTTCTTCACCTGCCACTTCCAGTCGCTCCATTGTTCATCGGTCACCTCGGGAAAGAGTTGTTTTCTCCTTGTTTCAACCATACAATAAAATTTTATGCATACAGTTCGGTAAACACCTTACGAAGTTTTTCACATTCGCGAAGTTCCTGTAAGGTGATCTCGGCGTGTCCCCTGGTGTATCCGTTCCCAACAATCATGGTAACGTCAGAACCAACGCCTTCGGCTCCCAGGGCGGCTTTGGTAAAGCTGGTGGCCATAGAGAAGAAGTACACAAGCCCGGTATTCTTGGTACAGAGAATAGATGTCATCTCGGTATCGGGAATATTTACGTTATTAATAGTCACGTCACACATTCCGCCCTTTGTAAGCTCTTCTATCTTTTCCAGAACGGCCACAGGCTGTGTGGCGTCTGCGGAAAATACGTAATCACAGAACCCGAGTTCCTGCAAGCGTTTGGTAGAACGTTCACTGTGACAGAGACCTATTACCATACCCGTAACGCCGGCACGTTTTTTGGCCTCGTAACAGCATAACATACCGGATTTACCACCGGCTCCGATAATGAGAACGGTATCTCCGGGTTTGACCAGTTTGGCTGTCTGTGCGGGAGCTCCGGCCACGTCAAGTGCAGAAAGAGCCAGGTTTTCGGGCATATCGTCTGGAATTTTGGCATAAATGCCGCTTTCAAAAAGAATGGCTTTACCGTCGATATCCACCTGATCTATATCGGAGCGAATATCCTTAATTTTGTCTATCCTGAGTGGTGTAAGAGAAAGGGAAACCAAAGTGGCAATCTTGTCCCCCACTTTCAGATCTATCTTGCCTTCAAGCGCATCTCCGATCTTCTCAACAACACCCAGAAGCATGCCGCCCGATCCGGTTACCGGATTGCGGTGTTTTCCCTGTTTGGCAACAATATCGAGCATAATTGCGGCAATTTTCTTCTTGTCGCCGCCGGCCTGTTCTTCAATCTGCGTAAAACTGGCCGAATCTATATTCAATGTCTTAACATCAATGAGGATTTCATTATCATAAATCTCATCCATGTTATTGTCCAGTTTGTTGGCAGGTTGCGGGAGCACTCCCTTTGGTTCTATCACCCGGTGCAGTCCGTATTTATTTCCTTTTTTCATATAATATAGTTTGGTTGGTTTAATAATTAATTTCTGGCAGGCAGCCCAAGGATGGCGCGGGCTTCGGCCGGAGTCGCTATCTCTCTCCCGAGCTCTTTGGCCATCCTTACCACTTTGGCGACCAGTTCACCGTTGGATGAGGCAAGCACCCCTTTGGAGAGATATACATTGTCCTCGAAGCCTACCCTTACGTGTCCTCCGTCAATAATGGCGGCAGCAGCCAAAGGCATTTCGTAACGGCCAAGGCCGGCAACGGTATAGGTGGCGTCGTGGGGAATGCTTCCGCGCAGGAAAATAAAATCGCGCAAAGAGCCTCCAATGCCCCCGTTTACTCCCATAACAAAATCGAAGTGCATGGGTTTATTAATAAATCCCTGCTTGTGCAGACGAAGCGCCATTTCTATCATGCTTTTGTCGAAGACTTCAAGTTCAGGTTTAATTCCTCTTTCTATCATCTTCTTTCCAAAATACTTAATTGTATTTTCTGTGTTTTCAAAAATATCATCTCCGCCAAAATTCAGGGTACCGCAATCGAGTGTCGCCATTTCCGGATGAAGCTCGGTAGGCTGGAGGCGTTCGTCGTTGGTCATTCCCACAGCGCCCCCGGTTGAAGGCTGGATAATAACATCGGGACATTCTTTTTTTATGGCGTCCATGACAGCCCGGAAACGTTCCCTGTCCTGGGTTGGGGTCCCGTCGTCGTAGCGGACATGCAGGTGAATGATGCTGGCTCCTTCCAGGTAAGCCGATTTTGCTTCGCGTACACACTCATCCACCGTATATGGCACGGCAGGATTGTGTTCTTTCAAGACTTCGGCTCCGCAGATGGCCGCCGTGATAATCATTTTCTCCATAGCATTATTCTTTTTTTCTCTGGCATTTCAAAGGCGTAACACAAGTCCCGCTGGCACGACATACCACAATGGGTTCATCAAGTACATCGGCGGCGGATTCCGAAATATCGGGACGCGGCACAATCACTTTACGTGCCTCAAAAACTATCTTGCGACTGGTATTGCCCACGTGGACAATTTCTCCTGTGGCTTCAACAAAATCACCGGCGTATACGGGTGCCAGAAACTCCACATTGTCGTAGGCGCGGAACAGGCCTTCATCGCCGTCCTGCCTGATTAGTAACTCGGTTGCGACATCGCCGAACAACTGGAGCATTTTAGCCCCGTCAACCAGATTGCCTCCGTAATGGGCATCGTGAGAACTCATCCTCAGACGGATAACAGATTTTGTATTCATAGGGGATCAATTAACAATATAATTAACATAAATATAAGGCAGGTGGACGTTTTCCGGGAGTATGTCCCCAACGGGAACTATCTCTTCAGCTTCTACAATAACCAGATCGGCTGCCGTTGCCATTAATGGGTTAAAATTCTTAGAATTACCCTTCCAGTAAAGATTTCCCGATGCATCCGAGACAGAGGCTCCCACGAGAGCAACCTGGGCACGTAAAGGTTTTTCGAGAAGGAAATCTTTTCCGTCTACATTCACAATCTGTTTCCCTTCTTCAATTACGGTCCCCAGACCCACCGGAGTGAGCACTCCTCCGAGACCGGCACCTCCCGAACGGATTCGCTCGCCCAGTGTTCCCTGGGGTACAAATTCAATTTGGAGGGTTCCGTTGTTGTATTGTTCACCGGTCGCAGGATTTGTTCCTATGTGACTCGTAATCACTTTTTTTACCTTCCGGGCAGCGATAAGTTTTCCCACGCCTTTGTCCTGAAATGCTGTATCGTTGGTAATAATGGTCAGATCTGTTACTTCCGTCCGGAGTAATTCGTCCAATATTTTTTTGGGGCTTCCCACTGCCAAAAAACCTCCGACCATGACGGTCATACCACTTTTGATACGGGAAACAGCCTCATTAATTGAAATTTGTTTGCTCATGATGGATTTTAATTAGTTTTTATTATATATTTTAAATAAATTCTCCCAAAAAGTAACAAATATATATCCTGCAAATATATGGATAGATAGCGAATTTTCACTGAAAAAAAGTACTATTTTTACAAATCAAAACAAGACACATAATGACCATAACAGCCGAAAATATACTTTTAGTCGGATCCATACTGCTGTTTTTCAGTCTTATTGCCGGAAAAACAGGCTATAAATTCGGAGTCCCTACCCTTTTGTTATTTCTTATTGTAGGCATGCTCTTTGGCAGTGAAGGAGTAGGCATTCAGTTTTCCAGTCCCCGTACGGCGCAGTTTATTGGAGTGGTAGCTCTGGGGATCATCCTGTTTTCCGGAGGTATGGACACCCGTTACGACGAGATCCGGCCTGTGGCCGGAGAAGGACTTGTTCTGGCCACTCTTGGGGTATTGCTGACGGCTTTTTTCACAGGTACATTTATTTACTTCCTGGCCATGCTGCTGCCGGGAGTAAGATTATCATACCCCTTGTCTCTCTTACTGGGCAGCGTCATGTCTTCGACCGATTCCGCCTCTGTTTTTGCCATACTGCGCTCAAAAGGGCTTAAGCTCAAACACAATCTGCGCCCGTTACTCGAACTTGAAAGCGGAAGTAATGACCCAATGGCCTATATGCTCACTATTGCGCTTATTCAATTTATTAATATGCCGGAAGAATCCGGCGTATGGAAGATCATCCTGTTGTTCCTGTATCAAATGGGATCGGGACTCATTGCCGGATTCCTGCTGGGCAAAGTGTGTACTTTCTTTCTCAGAAGAGCCAATATCGGAAACGATTCGCTTTATCCCATTCTTATCCTGGCTTTTTCTTTCTTTATTTTCTCCTTTACAGATCTCATAAAGGGTAACGGATATCTTGCGGTATACATTGGAGGGCTCGTGGTCGGAAATGCCCGTTTTCTGCATAAAAAGACGGTAAGAAATTTCTTTGACGGCCTTACATGGCTGGCACAGATTATTATGTTCCTCACTCTGGGTCTTCTTGTGAATCCCTCCGAATTATGGCCGGTGGCCGGGATTGGTTTGCTGATTGGCCTGTTTATGATTGTTTTTTCACGCCCTCTTGCCGTATTCATATCGCTTCTCCCATTCAGGAAACTGAACCTGAACTGCCGGTTTTTCACTTCATGGGTCGGACTCAGGGGCGCCGTACCAATCATTTTTGCCACCTACCCTCTGTTGCATAACGTACCGCAGGCCGGCATCATTTTTAACATCGTTTTCTTTATCACCATTCTTTCACTGCTTATCCAGGGAACATCCATCCCGTGGGTGGCAAGGCACCTTCACCTGTCGTTCCCTCAGAAGAAAAAACAACGTTCGGAATTTGAAATGGAGTTTTCAGAAGATATCAAATCTGCCATGAGCGAGGTCATTGTTACTGCCGACAGCCTAAGGTTCGGAAACAGGATGATGGATATTCCCCTGCCCGACAAAACTCTTGTTGTAATGATCAAGCGGGGCGACTCATTTTTTATTCCAAGAGGCAACACCGAGCTCGAAGAAGGAGACCGTCTGCTTATCATTTCTGATGATGAAAAGGCGCTGAAAGAGACGTATGAGAACCTGGGAATAGATGCTTACAGGTAGTTTTTGTATAAATCTATTATTCAATCTTTTATCATACGAAGTAACACGCGTGTTATGTTATATAACACATACGTTATTATTTGTGACTTATCTTTTACTTACAATACTTTGAACTAAAAAGCACAGAAGAGTCGCCATAACTTAAAAAACGGTAGTTGTTCATAAGTGCATGATCATAGATCAGACGCCAATCATCTCCGGTAAAAGCGGCAATCAAAAGCAGCAAAGTTGAATTCGGCTGGTGGTAATTTGTGATGAGAATATCGGTTCCCCTGAACCGGTAAGAAGGGATAATCAGGATCTGTGTGGAAGCTTCCAGCGTCTCAATCCGGTTCCTTTTCAGATACCCGATAAGCGCATCTAAAGATTCTTTATAGGAAATTTCGGAAGAGGTAAAATACGCTTCCCACTGACCAACAAAAGAAGGATCCTTTCCGGATATAGACTGAAGCCCCAGGTAATACAAACTCTCGAGACAACGGCACGAGGTGGTCCCTACCGAAACGAGCGGCCCCACGTGATCTCTGAGCGATTCAAGAAACGACACAGGCACTGAGAAAGGCTCGCAATGCATAACATGATCTCTTATATAATGGCTTTTCACCGGTCTGAAGGTCCCGGCACCCACATGAAGAGTCAATTCCTGTATTTTCATTTGCCTTTCCAGTAATTCTCCAATAACCCTTGATGAGAAATGAAGTCCGGCCGTAGGTGCGGCCACCGATCCCCTGTTTCGTGCATAAACAGTCTGATATCGTTCAATGTCAGCCTCTTCGGCCTCTCTTTTTAGATAAGGAGGTATGGGAACCTTGCCGCTCAGTTCCAAAACCCTGGAAAAAGGCACATCGGGTGACCAGCTGAATCGGACAAGGTAACGGTCACCCTCTTTATCTATCATTGTTGCAGAAAGGCCCAACAAAGCAATTACGGGGTCATTTTGGGGATTATACAGCGGAAGTGCCCCCGATTTCCACTTTTTAGCATTGCCCACAGCACAATACCAAACCGAGGAAGCATGCTGCGAAAATGCCAGAATATATTCTTTTGGAGAAGCCGGTTCCAAACAAAAGACCTCGATATGAGCCCCTGTTTCTTTAGTAAAAAACAAACGGGCGGGAACAACCTTTGTGTTATTGAAGACAAGCAGACTGTTGGCCGGAAGTATCCGCGGCAGATTAACAAAAACATCGTCCCGTATATCGGGCCGGCTGCCCTGAGCAGGTTGAAGGTAAACAAGAAGTTTTGAGGCATCGCGTTCCGGAAGAGGATATTTGGCAACCCGGTCTTCAGGTAATTTATAAGTATAGTCGCTTATGCGCAAAGAAGGGACAGAAAATTCCGTTGATATCATAATTGGGTACAAAGGTATATTCATTTACCCCAAAATATTACTTGAAGTTATACTTTAGGTTGTTATTTACAAATGTAAATTACTTTTGTAGCCATACATATACACATATGTAAACATATATCTACTTTTAATACCGATTTTGATTTCTTTTGTTAATAGAAGCTATTTAATTATGTAAACAACAATTTTCTTATTTTTAAATTACTATAAACCAGTATTTTAATAAAATCAACGGAAGTTATAAATAAGGTTAGTACCGGCTTTTTACTAAGAATAAGAGCTAATTTGGTTGAAAACGTATATGTAATATATATTAAGCTCTTCTTTACCAGTATTTTATATAATTTAATTAAAGTAAAATATAATATAAAAGGAAATATGCAATATTATCCTTAAATAGTTGGAAATAAAAAAATTCTTTCAGTCATGCTCTCCTTTGTGTTACAAATGTATATTATCCATTATTTACTTATGTAAACAAATTATATGTTACATTTGTATAAATAAAGTTTACATATATGCAAAACAGATTACAACAATTTTTACAGGCAGAAAACATTACTCCTGCCCGTTTTGCAGATCAAATTGGAATTCAACGATCAGGAGTATCACATATTTTATCGGGACGGAATAAGCCGGGATTTGACTTTATAGAAAAAATGCTCCGATGCTACCCTTCACTGAACGCAGAATGGATCATAACCGGTAAGGGAAAAATGTACAAAGAGATCCGAACTGCATCTCTTTTTGACGAGGCTTCTGCAACACCGCCTGCCACAACATTAACAGCTCCTTCTGCACAGATTGCCGCTCCCATTGTATCGGCAGATCAGGATTCAGAAGAGTCTGCAACAGAAAATTTAACTGAAAAACAAGATCTAAATACTATAGATATAAATAAATACAGTGCTGAATCTAAACAATCTGTTAAAATAGCCAAAGTAGTTTTATTTTATTCAGATAACACTTTTATTGAATACTCTCCGCGCAATTAGTATATTTGCGCAATCAATACTTTATTATATGTATCGTCTACTCAGACCCCTGCTTTTTCTGTTTTCTGCAGAAACTGCACACAAGTTTACTATTAAACTGCTTAGTATAGCCAGATTCGTTCCGTTTGTTCCGCTCCTTATGCGGAAATTTTTTTGCTATAACCACCCGTCTCTCAGACGCGAAGTGCTCGGGATTGATTTTCCAAATCCGGTCGGGCTGGCCGCAGGTATGGATAAAAACGCGGTTGCCTACAACCCTATGGCCGACCTGGGTTTCGGATTTGTAGAAATCGGGTCCGTTACACCAAAGCCGCAACTGGGCAACCCAAAGCCCAGATGCTTTCGCTTAGTAAAAGACAAGGCCATTATCAACAGGATGGGAATTAACAACGTAGGAGTCAAACAAGTGGTCAGAAACCTTCAGCGCTGTCATCCCCGGGTTATTATCGGAGGTAATATCTCTAAGAATGCTACAACGCCCAACGATATGGCATACAGAGATTTCGAAAAGGCTTTCGCTCAATTGTACGACTACGTCGACTATTTTGTTATCAATGTAAGTTGCCCGAATGTCAGGGATCTGAGAAATTTACAAGCTGTGGACAGTCTTTCAACCATCATAAAGCATCTGACGGAAATCCGAAGGTATTGCGACGTGTACCGGCCCATTCTGCTGAAACTATCTCCGGACCTTATTCCTGCGATGCTGGATCAGATGATTGAACTGGTGATGCTATCCGGCCTTGACGGTGTAGTTGCCTGCAACAGCACAACCTCCAGAGAAGATCTTACTACAGATAAAGAAAAACTGGCAGCAATCGGAGAAGGCGGATTAAGCGGGGCACCTATGAAAGAGAAAGCTCTCAGGGTTATCAGGTACATTCATGAGAAAACGAACGGCAATCTTCCTATTATTGGAGTCGGCGGTATTATGACCCCGCAGGATGCCAAAGAGATGTTGGAGGCAGGCGCCTCCCTTGTTCAGGTCTACACGGGTTTCATTTACCAGGGGCCAACATTCATTCGTAAAATACTGAAATACATTAAGTAAAATAGAATTATCTAAACTTATTATTTATGAAAAACCGATGGCTTTTGCCGGTATTAATTTTAATATCATTTGTTTCCTGTACTCCGGACAAAGATGAATTAGCCGTTAAAGAACTCGATTCCCTTTTTTCTACCGTATGGCAGAAAGACCAGCCCGGTGCCGTCGTACTGGTTTTGAAAAAAGATTCTGTCGTTTTTGAAAAAGCTTACGGTCTGGCAACAATCCGGCCAAATACACCTGCACAGCCCGGCACCTTCTTTTGTATCGCTTCGGTTTCAAAGCAATTCTCTGCCGTTGCAATCATGCAACTGGCAGAAGAGGGAAAACTCTCCCTTGACGACCCTGTATCTATGTACTTTCCTCAGTTTAAGGCAGACTTCTTTAAGCAAATCACATTACGTCATCTGCTGTCTCATACATCGGGCATACCCGACGTTCGTCCCAGAACGGACAGCCTCTATGTTTATCATTCAACCGATGTTGAATCTTACTCTTATCTGGACACCCTTTCCTTCCTGAATTTCCAACCCGGAACACATTACGAATATATGAATCCGACGTTCCAGCTAATGTACACCATCATTGAGAAAGCTTCGGGAATACCTTTTGAAGAGTATATGCATACCCGCATCTTTCTCCCGGCCGGCATGAAGGAAAGTGTCTACTTTGAGGAAGGCAGAACCATCCCGGAAATGTCTCACGGATATGAATGGAATAAAATATCGGGCCAATGGGAGGAATGTGATTACGGAGAGACGTCTTTCTTTGCCACAAAAGCAGACGGGGGACTTTATACATCGGTAAGAGAGTTTGTACAATGGGAAAAGGCGTTGCGCAACAATCTGTTTATAAGCCCTCAAATGACCCGGGAGGCTCACTCTCCCAAAATCGCAACGGATATTCCCTATACGGGTTACGGATACGGATGGTTTATTGAGGAAAGACCCGGCTTTACAAAAAGGGTGTATCATACAGGGGATAACGGAGGTTACCAGATTTATGCCGGTCGTTATCCGGAAAAAGAATTACTTTTTCTGATCTTCTCCACAAGGAACATTTCCCGTGAAAGCACTGTTGAGAAAGCCGAGCAGATTATGCAGCAGGCAGAATGGCTATAAGAGCCGCAAAAAGTTTCCTCCCAGAATATCTTCAATATCTGTAGCTGAATAACCCCTGGCACACAGCTCTTCAGTAATCACAGGCATATAAGAAATATCCTCCAGCCCCGCGGGACACATTTCAATACCGTCAAAATCGGAACCTATGCCCACATGTTTTGGTCCCACCAGGGAAACTACGTGGTCAATATGGTCCACAATTCTTTTATATGAAGGCCTTGGAAGGGCCAAAAGCCGTTCTCCCGCTTCTTTCAACAAGCCGGCGTAAATGTCAGGATTGCTGTTATAAAGATTTTCGGCTTCTTCGTATGCATCAATCAGGGGAGCCACATCCAGAGAGTACTGTTTATCAAGAAAAGCAGGATAGAAATTGATTTGAATGACTCCTCCTTTGGCAGCCATGGCACGGATCATATCGTCGGTCATGTTACGGGGTACATCGCACAGAGCCCTGCAGCAGGAATGAGTGGAGACCACCGGTTTATCTGAATACCTGAGTACATCGTAAAAAGCTTCATCAGAGATATGTGCAACATCAATGAGCATACCCAAACGATTCATTTCGGCAATCAATTCCTTGCCAAACGGGCTCACACCATTCCATCTTTTTTCTTTTGTTGCACAACTGTCACACACTTCGTTATTTCCTGCATGGGTGAGTGTAACATAGCGTACCCCCATACGGTAGAAAAGGCGTAACAACGAAAGGTCGGTATGAATGGGTCCTGCGTTTTCCATGCCCAAAAACAGGGCTATCTTCCCCTGTTTTTTTAGTGAATAGGCATCCTGTGCGGTTGTAGCCAGAGCTACTTTGTCCGGATACGCTGCCAGCACATCATAGACAGAAGCCAGGGCAGACAATGCCCTGAAGGTACACTCATGCGGTTCCCATTTATTGGATACATACAGTGCAAAGAAAGAGGCGTCAACGCCTCCTTCTTTCATCCTTACCAGATCCACATGACCTTTGTCCGAACGTTTTCCGATATCTACACCTCTTCTTAACATAATTGGTGTATCACAATGTGAATCAAGAACAAGAGATTTTTCGTGAATCTGTTTTGGTGTCATATATTTTATTATTAATACGAAGTCATATGCGATGCACCACTGGTGCGTACATTCTGCAATGAGGCATTCTTGTTGTACCGGAGTTTTGAGGCGCCCGATACTTCAGGTTCCAGGGTCCCAATCACCTTGACTTCTGCTTTTGCCGCTCCGCTAACCACGGCTTTCATGCTTTCTACCTGGAAATCCAGCCCGTTGAACGAAGCCGCTCCGCTAACATCAACTGCCGACCTGATAGCACGCCCGGTAAGTGTTGCATGGCTGGTCCCGCTAACCTCTATATCGGCAAAGGTAATAATTTTTTCCTCAAAGGTCAGGAAGGCCTTGGAAGCTCCGCTGGCTTCGAGATTTAGTTCTTCTGCTTTTACTTTCATATCAATTTTTGATACTCCTGAAAGTTCGGCGTTAAGATTCAGGCATTCGAGGTATCCGAAATTTACCTTTGTGACCCCGGAAAGTTCAATGGACATATCGGTGGTCCTGAATGAATCGTTGGTAGTGAGTTTGGTCACGCCGCTCATCTCCAGGTTGCGGATCACCGGCATGGATACTTTTGCCTGGATCTCCATATTATTGTACTTTCTCTGAATGTGTTTGGGAATTCCCCCGTTTTTATAACCCAGGTGGAGAACATCTCCTTTCACATAGACTTCCAGGTATTCAAATATTTCGGGATGCGTTTCTACCTTTACGGAAAAATTACTGCTCTGAACCAGCGTCACGTCATATATACCTGAAATTTCAAGTCCGGAAAACGAAGACACTTTAAAATTTCTGGATTCCAACCCGGGATGCTGGGCAAAGGACAATGTGCTGACCAGCAACATTAATCCTACTGTAACCATTTTTTTCATAGCTAAAATCATTTATCTTGTTCTTATTGAAGAGGCTCCGCTCGAATGGGAGGCCGTGAATTTTGGATTCCCCTTGACGCTGATATTGGAAGCGCCCGAGGCTTTTGCACTTATGGTGCGTTTAGCAAGCACATCTGCGTTGGATGCCCCGGAGCAGTCTACAGTCATGCGATCTGTCTCAAAATTATATGCCTTGATGTTAGAGGCACCGCCTGCCTGCATGTCTGCGGTAGTGGCAGAACCGTCCATAATAACGGTAGATGCACCGGATGCTTTTACCTTAATATAGTCTGCATCCTGTCTGAAATGCAGCGTAGAGGCTCCGCTCACATAGATCTCCGAACGAGTGGCCAATCCGTTGATATTTAATTCAGATGCGCCACTCACTTTAATTTGTGCAGTATGTGTCATAACAGAGACATTGGCCGATGAAGCACCGGAAAGATCTATTTCAAAGTTCTTTGGGGAAAACGGGGTAACGGTACGTAACGATGCGGCACTGTTCAGATCTACCGAAACCAGGTCGGGCATAGTAACGTAGGCCTTAACCCTATACTCTTTTTTCCAGGTCCTTTCAAATGTTCTCCACCACTCACGTGAAACACCCATTTGCAACTCACTGTCAGACACAATCACGGCCAGTTCATCCATAATATCATCGGGTGCTTCTATGGTGAGTGTGCATTTATCACCTTTGGTAACCTCAACCTCATAAAAATAGGAAGCGTCAATGGCATTGAAATCAGCCAGGTCAAAAGTCCGGGTAATGTTTTTTTGAGCATAGGCACCCAACCCCGTCAAAAGGGCCAGGGTAAATAAAACAATCTTCTTATTCATTTTATAACAAATTAATTTTTAATATATTAAAGCTGCAACTTCTTTTATTCCTTTATATATATTTTCGTAATATTCCCTATTCAGACGCTCCAGTTCGTTTTTGGGCAGGCAGGCAGGTAAAGACTGAGAAAATTCGTTTTCACTTCCTGGAACCAGCGTGTTCAACGTCATAAGAATCTCCTGCCGGCGGTATTCCGGCATATTCCGGCTGTTGAATTCGATTTCTTCCGACAACCGGAGTATCTCGTTATAGTAGCAGGCATTGGATCCTCCAGGGCATGGAGAGCTTAAAAAGCCTATAGAAACAATCAATACAAATGAAGCTGCCAGCGATATATATATCATATAATTACGCTTCATTCTCTTTGTCTTCGCCAATTGTTCTTCCAATCGTCTTTCAAACCGTTCCTCATGACCCGGAGCAGGCGGTGCTTCCCGGAACAGATCTTTGTTTTCCTGTATGAATGATTTTAACGGGTCCATAATGCATTGATTTTTTCCTGTAATTTTTGCCTTCCTCTGGCATACTGGCTTCTTACCGTTGAAGGACGAAGACGGGTAACCTGGGCAATCTCGTCAAAATCATATCCCTCAAAAAGGTGGAGGCTGAGTATAGTGCGGTATCCGCCGGATAACGAAGCCAACGCGTCCTTAATCATATTCACTTTCTGTACGGTATCTCCTTCCTCAGATACATAACCTATAACCGTTTCTTCGGAAGGAGCATTCCGTAACTGATGATGACCTTCAATAGATTCCGATTCCAGACCTATCCTGAAATCCAGAGAGCGCAGACGGTCTATCGCTCCCCTTACGGCTACCTTATGTAACCAGGCATAACAGGCCGCATTGTTTGCAAATACAGGAGCCCCTTTTGTAAAAAGCTTAATGAATGCATCTTGCATACATTCTTCTGCCTCTTCACTTGAACGGAGAATTCTCAGACAAGCGTGATAAATCGGTTGGTGATAATCCCTGTACAGGGCTCTTTGGTCCATAAATCAATCCACTATTCCGGTGCTTCGTTAATATAAACGGACGTATTTGCTTTTTGCTGCATCTCAGATTTATTTTTTTTGAATTCAGCCAGTAACAGATCTACGACTTTTCCGTAGCTTTTTACACCCTCATCCTGCCCGTTCACTTTCAGATACACATCATTCATCTTGTTGGACATCTCCCCCCAGAGGGAACGGTGAGCCGATATATATTCATTATTCTCCTGCAAATCGTGCAAAACCCTGGGAGACAGCCCTTCGATTATCTTCCTGTGAGCTTCGGGACAGGATGACTGAAGGGCACTCAAAACATATATAAAACTGTGAAGCAACGTAGAATACTTTAATTCTCTGTTATTGGTATGACATCCCACCAGGTAGGAAATAAAATTCGCTTCGTTCTCCCGCATGAAGCCCCTCACATGAGCCTGCTCGTGTGCTATAAGGCCCGGAATCCAGAATTCTGGTACGCTTTTATTAACATTGGCTTCAACGGTCCATGGAAAAAAGAATCCCATTATATAAGAATAGGAATAAAGATTTGACACCATAAGCGGTTTTACCGCAGGAAAGTACCCGCCGAATTTACCTGAAACGCTTACTGCAAGCGAATCATAAGCCAGAAGCACTTCTTTTTTCATTTGCGGGAACGTGTAGTCGGGGTTGATTTTTCCCTCTGCAGTACGCCTGACCATATCGGCAGCACGGTTTGTACGTTGCAGCATATTTTCTGCCAATTCAACAAGATCGTCTCCGGAAGAAGGTTCCAATGTATAGTTCAGATGTTTTTCCAGAGGCACGCGGTAATAATTTACTCCGCAGGTAAGAAGGAACACCGCTGCCATATAAACAATTGTCCTGAGCAATACCTTTGGATGCTTAATAATATAACCACAAATCAAACCGTAAAGAAGAAGTAATACTGCGGCAAAACAGACCAGCTCGGCCATTGAAAACGGGATGAGAGACATAACCAGAGAGATTCCCTGAGCTACCCATTTATAAATAAACCCGGAATATACTGTATCCATGGTTTCAGGGAAAATCCGGAAAAGTCCGAGAACAATAAGCCCCAGCACGAGGAGGCTATAAGGCAGCCATTTAATTATCTTTGTCTTCATTGCATGCATTGTCTTGATTCACAAAGTTACTATTTTGTACTAAATCCCTTATATTTGTACGATTCAACCACATTATCCGCACAATGAAAAAATCACTCATACTTCTTTTCATTATTCAAATGCTGTTCTTTACCTGTGCGTATGCCCAAAAATCCGGGTTCTATCCGGTACTGGACAGCCTGCAGGCAAAAAAAGTAACAGACACCATCACTTCTATAGTAAAAGACGGTGTAATGCGCATAAGCCACTTGCGTATAATAAGTGCTGACTGCGACGACAGACATAAATTGCTTACCCTCAATTTCAATGCGGCTCTTGCCGAGTACCCTGCCCGACCCGCTTCGGTCCAGGCCGTTTACAGTGCGGTTCGCTCCATACTCAAAGGAAAATATAATAATTACAAACTCAGAATTATTTCTGACAACAAGGAACTCTCAGAACTGATACCTGCCTATTTCAACCCGGAATTCAAAGGACTTACCAAACATCAGAAAGAACGGAACCGCCGGGAATACGTGAAGCATGTTACGCCAAAGTCTCCCGGCAAAATAAAAAAAGAGACCGGCCGGAAAACCCCTGAACAGAAAGCCGCAGATGCCAGGCTGCAGAAAAGACTGGAAGGGATTAATGCCACTAAAGCCGAGAGACTTGAACAAATAAAAAAAGATAACCGGATTACTGCCAGACACGATTGGCCCGACCTGGGCCCCACGCCCCTTGTAAGGCGTGAAGATATGCCCTACGAAATATCCAATGGTCTGCAGAATAAGCATATCGCTTTATGGCAAAGCCACGGTCTGTATTACGAACAACGTCTGGCCAGATGGGAATGGCAACGCGCCCGAATTTTCCAAACAGTGGAAGACCTCTACACCATGTCTTATGTCCTGCCCTACCTCACTCCTATGCTGGAAAATGCCGGTGCCGTGGTAATGCTTCCCCGGGAAAGGGACACGCAACCGAACGAGGTCATTGTGGATAACGACAATCCGGAAAGCGGTTACAGCGAAATGAACGGTTATTACAGCTGGACAAAGGATAAAATAGACGCACAGGGTTTTGCCCATACAAAAGAAATATATACCGGTTATGACAATCCCTTTAAAATGGGGACATTCCGTAGTACCGGCACCCTAAATGTCACCGGCTCGGGACGCAATGAAAAACCGTCAGTAGTCGAATGGACCCCCGATATTCCCGAAACCGGGGAATATGCCGTGTACGTCTCGTACAAAAGCCTGCCTTTAAGCGCACGGGACGCCCGTTATACCGTTCACCACAAGGGCGGAGAAACCCGGTTCAGGGTAAATCAGCAAATGGGCGGAGGCACATGGATCTATTTAGGCACCTTTATGTTCGAGGCAGGAAGGCAACTCTCCGGACGCGTAACGCTGACCAACCAAAGCGAAGAAAAGGATGCCGTAATCACGGCCGATGCGGTTAAGTTCGGAGGCGGCACGGGAAATATCGGACGCTACGCAGAAGACAGTGTGCAGAAAGCGCTCTATGGTGATGCCGCATTTCCACCTTTGGTAAGCCATTACCCCCGGTTCACGGAAGGGGCCCGATATTGGCTTCAATGGGCCGGATTTGCCGATTCGGTATATACATTCTATGAAGGCCGTAACGATTATACAGATGATTATTCATCCAGAGGCCGCTGGGTAAACGCTTTGGCTGGAGGATCGGAGAAACATCCGCTCAATCCCGGACTTAAGATTCCCATTGATCTTTCATTTGCGTTCCACACCGATGCCGGGACTACCCTGAACGACAGTATTATTGGTACTTTGGCAATTTATACCCGTACATGCGAAGGAACCGAACTGCTGCCTACCGGAGATGAACGGCTCACTTCCAGAGATTATACAGATCTGGTCCAGACGCAAATAGTTAACGACCTGCGCGCCACCTGGAATCCCGACTGGACCCGCCGTGGCATCTGGAACAGATCTTATGCAGAAAGCCGACTGCCCCAGGTGCCGGCCATGCTGCTGGAACTTCTTTCACATCAGAATTTTGCAGATATGCGATACGGGCTCGACCCCAACTTCCGCTTTACCGTGAGCCGCGCTATATATAAAGGTATGTTACGTTACCTGAGCAGTACGGAGGGATACGAGTATGTGGTTCAGCCGCTGCCGGTGAATTCTTTCGGCATAGCATTCACAGAAGACGGCAAAGCGCATCTTTCCTGGCTGCCGACCGCAGATAACCTGGAACCAACCGCTTCTTCCGACGGATACGTGGTTTATACCCGCATTGGAGGCAATGACCAGGCCTTTGACAAGGGACATTTTGTAACCGGCCATTCGCTCACTTTGCCTATTGAATACGGCAAACACTACAGCTTTAAGATCACGGCCGTAAACCGGGGCGGAGAAAGTTTCCCGTCGGAAATACTTAGTATATGCAAGGTACCGGACGAAAAGGGCAAAATACTTATTGTTAACGGTTTTACCAGGGTTTCTGCCCCAGACAGTTATGCTTCTTCAGATTCATTATTCGGAGGTTTTACAGACCAGTTAGATCACGGGGTCCCCTATAAAAAAGACATCTCATACATTGGATCTCAGTATGAATTCCGCAGGATTATTCCCTGGATGGATGATGATTCGCCCGGATTCGGAGCCTCACACTCCACCTGCGAAACTACTGTACTTCCGGGAAACACGTTCGATTACCCTTTGGTTCACGGAGAGGCTTTTGTCCGTGCCGGATACAGTTACACCTCGTCCAGCCTGCGGGCATTCACTGCAGAAGAACGGACTGTCCGGCCCGACGGATATTTTGCTGTAGACCTTATTCTGGGTAAGCAAAAGCAGATTAAACGAGGCGGAACCGGCCCGTTTGGAATCCATTACCAGGCTTTTTCTCCCGATCTTCAACACGTTCTTGCCATGTATGCGCAGCAGGGAGGCAACATGATCATCAGCGGCGCCTATGTGGCTACCGATATATGGGACGGAGTGGAAAGGGACAGTCTCTGCATCCATTTTGCGGAGGACGTGCTTAAGTTCAAATGGCGCAGCGACCATGCCTCTGAAAGTGGCGAAATTATTGCCGCCCCCTCTCCTTTCAAAGCATTCTACAACGGAGAATTGTCCAACCGTCCGCTTTTCCGGTTTAATACCCGCCTGAACAGCACCGTATATGCCGTGGAATCGCCCGATGCCCTGGAACCCTCCTGCCCCGAAGCTTTCACAATCTTCCGTTACAGAGACAACCGTTTCAGTGCCGGTGTGGCGTACAGGGGGCCCTATTCTACTGTGGTGCTCGGCTTTCCCATTGAAACCTTGTCCACGCCGGACGAACGGGCAGAGCTTATTAGTCAGTGCCTCTACTTCTTCAACACTGACAAATAGTCATATTATCCGGCAATGGAATAGTTTTTGAGTTTAGCAACAGGAACGAAAATAAACAGATCTATTATGAAAACCAAAGGCACAATAGGAGTTACCACTCAAAACATTTTTCCCGTAATAAAAAAATTCCTGTATTCAGATCACGAGATATTTCTCAGAGAACTGGTATCGAATGCAGTGGATGCCACTCAAAAAATTAAGGCATTGGCTGCTAAGGGCGATTTCAAGGAGGATCTGGGCGATTTGACCATCCGCATAAGCGCAGACAAAGACAAACATACCCTGACCATATCTGACCGGGGCATTGGCATGACAGCAGAAGAGGTGGATAAATACATAAACCAGATAGCCTTTTCAAGCGCCGGCGAATTTTTAGAAAAATACAAGGATCAGATTAACAATATGATAGGTCACTTTGGGCTGGGTTTTTATTCCAGTTTTATGGTGGCAAAAAAAGTGGAGATCGTTACCAAATCGTGGCAGGAAGGGGCCGAAGCCGTAAAATGGACCTGTAAAGGCACGCCCGAGTACAGTATGGATCCCGTTGAAAAAGCAGACCGGGGAACAGATATCATTCTTTATCTCTATTCGGAGTACGAGTCCTATGCAGAAAAATATAAGGTAAGCGAGCTGCTTACAAAATACTGCCGTTTTTTACCTGTGGAAATTGCTTTTGGCAAAGAGACAGAATGGAAAGACGGAAAAGAGATTGAACTCGATAAAGATCACATTGTAAACGACACGAATCCCCTGTGGACACTTAAACCGGCAGATCTGAAAGAAGAAGATTATAAAGAATTCTACCGGAAACTCTATCCCATGGCCGAAGAACCATTGTTCTGGATCCATCTGAACGTAGACTATCCCTTCAATCTCACCGGCATACTCTATTTTCCCAAGATCAAAGACAAACTCGAAGTTACTCGCAACAAGATTCAACTCTATTGCAACCAGGTTTTTGTCACAGATAATGTGGAAAATATTGTGCCCGATTTTCTTACACTCCTGCACGGAGTGATCGATTCGCCGGATATTCCCCTGAACGTGTCGCGCAGCTACCTGCAGAGTGACCCCAACGTGAAGAAAATCTCGGGACATATTACCAAAAAAGTAGCGGACCGCCTGGAAGAAATATTCAACAACGACCGGAAAGGCCTGGAAGAAAGATGGGACAACCTCAAGCTGTTTATAGAATACGGTATGCTCACGGAAGACAAGTTCTACGACCGTGCCATAAAATTTGCGTTGTTCAAAAATACCGACGGCAAGTTCCTTAGCTATGAAGAATACCAGAAACTGATTGAGACAAACCAGAAAGACAAAGACAACAAGTTAGTCTATCTCTATGCCACCAATGTTGAAGATCAGTTCGCCTATATTCAGGCCGCAAAAAACAAAGGCTACGACGTACTGCTTTTGGATTCACCGCTGTGCGCCCATTTTGTTAATCTACTGGAATCCAAGTTGAAAGACTCACGATTTGTACGCGTAGATTCAGATACGCCGGAAAAACTTATCCCCGGAGAAGAGATTACTAAACCCGATCTGAGCGAAGACGAAGAAAAAGAAATGCGGACTGCATTCGAAGAAGTGTTGCCAAAAGATTCCCGGTTTACCGTAAGTTTCGAAAACATGGGAGACAACAACCTGCCGGTTATTATAACCCAAAGCGAATGGATGCGCCGGTACCGTGAAATGTCGGCAATGGGCGGCGGAATGAACTTTATGGGATCCATGCCCGAATCTTATTCGGTGGTTGTTAACTGCGAACACCCTCTCATCAAAAAGATAAAAGAGACAAAAGAACCCAGGCTTATTAGCCAGGTTTGCGATCTGGCCCTGCTGGCCAATAACCTGCTCAAAGGCCAGGCGCTCGATTCTTTTATTAAACGAAGTGTAGATATCATACAATGAAACTTCTGTTCCAGATTTTTATTCGGATAATCCTGATTTTCAGTCCGCTGTTTCCGTTCACAGCCTGCACGGAAATAGCGGATTCTTTCTATTACGACAAATTTTATTCTGTTACCCGCCAGGTAATCTATACCACAAGTGCTGCCATTGACACATTAAAAAACACCGACCAGGCCACTGCTCAGATCATTGCCGGCCTGCTACCCAATAAAAGCATTATTGTAGAATCCATCCTGTATAAGACCGTGACTCCCGACGGCAGCCGGGTATATGCTTCGGGGCTTATTGCGCGTCCAAAAGACGAGCCGGTTGCGGGGGTTATCTCGGCACTGCACCATACCATTACCGATGCCTCCGAAGCCCCTTCGATTACTATGATGACTCCGGATATCACCATGGCATTGCTTAATTACGTAGTAATTGTGTCTGACTACATTGGATACGGAAGTACGGCACGTCTTACGCACCCCTATCTGCATGTGGAGAACACGGGACGGGTACAGGCAGATATGGTACTGGCGGCCGGTGAGTACCTAAAACACAAGCACAACATTGACATAGACAGCTATGGGGGCCTGTATGTAATGGGTTATTCACAGGGCGGAGCCTCGTCGGTAGATTTCATGAAAGTGGTCCAGCGGGATTATTCAGACAAAATACATATAAAGAAAGCATTTATCGGAGGGGCGCCACTGGATCTGAGCGTATGTATGAATACTGTTATGAGAGATACCATTTCCGGCTATCCTGTGGGTATTGCTTTGGTACCTATAGGTCTGAATTATGCAGAAAATCTGAATCTCGATTTTAACAACGTGTTTTCCGGCCGGTTATTGGAAAACTATCCCGAATGGATCCTGAGTAAAAAATACGAGACCGACGTTGTGAATGACTCCATTGGAACCACAAATGCCAAAGAATTCCTGCATGCCGATTTTTTTACCGAAGAAAAAAATCCTGATATCCTGAAGCTTATTGATGCCGCTTACCGGAACAGCACTACCCACGGCTGGACGCCCGCATCGCCCATATATATAATGCACGGCATATACGACGAGGCTGTTCCGTATGAAAACGCACAGGCTGCCTATGATTATTTTCGTTCCAGAGGATGTGATGTGGTACTGGATGCCCGTTACGGCACCCATACCACAACCGCTGTGCTGTTCTATATAGAAATGCTGGGAACCATGAGATACCTGCTATTGTAGCGGAGTTACCACCTGAATTAACTCGGGCAGGTCCATATGGATCTCCTTCAGAAAATCTGTTTTGGGCACCCCGTTCAGATTCCAGCCCCGGCGCGTATAAACGGCATCGAGCAGATTTTCATACCGTTTTTCCCTGAATTTGCGTAATTCAGCACGGCGCTCGTCCAGTGACATTTTTGAGGGATCTACGCCCACATCTTCGCGCAATTGCTTATCGTAACGCTCTTCCCTGGAAAGGTACTCTTCTGCCGTTACCGGACCGGCCGCGCGGTAAGGTTGCGCATCGTGCTCACGAAGGCCGTATCCCATGCGGATATTGAAAATACGCTGGAAATTATAGATCCTTTCCGACATTTTAACCAATTCGTGCTTATCGATATTTCGTCCGGTAACTGCATTAAAAACCGTAACGTAATTATCCACATGTTCGGGCACTTTGGCCGGCTCGTCTGTGGTGGCGTTATCGGCCGGTTCCACATCGTTCCAGCATAACTTGCAGAACCCCGCCAATCCAAACCAGGTACGGAACATGGGGAAATAGTGCAGCGCCTCGGCCTTGTTTTCAAAAGTGGGAATGGCATTGTTTACCATATCCATAAAAATAAGCCAGGCTTCGTCATGCTGGGGACCTTTATTGGTCATGGCATAGCCACCCTGTTGGGCCAGTGATTCTTTGGAAATGTACATGGAGTATTCCATTCCCTTATTCTCCATAGCAATGTCTTTCAGGAAGCCGGGATCTCCCCACCCTTTCTCTATGAACATCTCTTTCATTTTCTTCACTCCAAGACCGGCGATAAGCCCGAATCCTTCTCCCCGCGCACACTGGTGCATGCACTCGAGCGCATGGTCGGCATTGCCCCACGTGAAGTCAAGACCTCCGGTACGTTCTGCATTGAGTATACCGTTTTCCCAACATTCCATGATAAATCCCATGATATTGCCCCAGGAAATGGTACAGATGCCGTAAGTATCGCAATAAAAGTTCTGTTCAATGATGTCCCGCGGATCGAAAACGCCCATATTGGAACCCAACGCCGCAGCTGTCTCGTATTCAGGTCCGTCCACAATCACTTTAGTGCCTTTGTAAGGCCCCGTACGTAATTCAAAATCATCAACTCCTTTGGCGCACATCATGGTACAGCCGGTCCAGCATCCATCCGGGACATCCTGGGTAAAATAGCTGATCCATACGTCTTTCTCAATTTTCGGACAATCCTTATGATCGCCGAATTTATAATTCATCACGGGAAGAATGTCGTATTTCTCCATTACCCCCATCAAATGGGCAGTACCCACTTTGCGCATCTGGCACTGGACATCGTCCAGATCTCTCATCTCCTTGTTGAACCGTTTACCGCGCTCCATAATGGCAGGCAGATCCACCACATTGTTCAGGTTTCCGGACACTTTTGGGATCTTTGCCACAATAGCCCGCACGTTCTTCTGACGTAAAAGCGTTCCAATACCGCCGCGTCCTGCCTGTTTAAGACGGATCTTCCGGCGTTTGGGATCGTAGAAAGAGAAATTGAGCATCCCAATAAGGGAATGATCTGCCGCAAGACCGGCGGAAACAACCGATACGTTTATTTTATCCTTTTCGTCATCTGAAAACATTTCGTGCAATTCCTCGGCCAACAGGTGAGAATCTACATGCAGTCCGCGAGGCGGAGCGAAAAACTCAATTTCGTGATCTACCCCGTTAATATAGATGATTACTTCTTCCCTGGCAATCCCCTGTAATTCAAAGGCGTCAAAACCGGCAAATTTCAGATGGGGACCGAAATGGCCTCCCACATTGGAGTCTACTACCCGGTCGGTCACAGGCGATAGCGCCACACATATACTTTTGCCCGTTCCGGAATACTGTGTAATACCGCAAACAGGACCGCCGGAAATGACTATCTCATTTTCCGGATGGTACCATTTTGTTTCAGGAGTGACGGCATCCCACAACATACGAAGCCCGTATCCTTTACCGCCCACAAACAACTCTTTGACCCCTGGGTCAACAGGCCTGACCTCTGTTGTAAGCGTAGTTACGTTAACGTAAAGACTTTGATCTGAATAGCCCTTGTCGAGCGGTTTCCAGACGTAGGGAATTTTAGCCAGCACCTTTCTGGAAGCTTTGGTATTCTTAATATCCATAACGTGTTTTTGTTGTATCTTTGTCCTGCGAATTTAAGCATTATGACCTATTCCACAAAAATATCCGAGATACTTAGTGTAAAAACGGCTGGCATTGCCGGGGCCGGCGGACTGGGTTCCAATGTAGCTGCTGCGCTGGTTCGCAGTGGGATAGGCAAGTTAATTATTGCCGATTTCGATACCGTTTCGCTGCCTAATCTGAACCGGCAATTTTATTTTGCCGCCCAGACAGGTATGAAAAAATGCAATGCTCTGAAGGAAAACCTGCTGGCCATAAACCCACTGGCCCGGATTGAGGTTCATGACTGCCGGGTGACGCCGCAAAACGCCTCAGCCATTTTTTCCGAATGCAACATTGTAGTGGAAGCCTTTGACAGTGCAGAAGAAAAAAGCTGGTTTGCCGAATATATGACCGGACATTTCCCCCGCATACCCCTTGTTATGGGATCGGGACTGGCCGGCTGGGGAGGCTTTGAGCGGCTTAAAATCCAACAGGCAGATAATCTGTACGTATGCGGAGACCAGGAAAGCGACGCGCTGCCCCACGCTGTGTTAACGGCTCCGCGCGTGATCATGGTGGCTATGATGCAGGCAGACACTGTGCTGGGAATACTATTAAAAGAGTTAAACTATGACCATCACACTGAATAACAGACAAGAAAACTTTTTCGGACAGGAAATGACCATAGCCGAAATCATGCAGGCAAAATCATTTCATTTCCGGATGCTGGTTGTAAAACTGAACCATCAATTAATTAAACGGGAAGCTTACGCTACCACCCTTGTCAAAGCGGGTGACCGTTTGGATATCATACACCTGGTAAGCGGCGGATGATATTAATTTTCAACATATTATGAACTTTAAAAATTTTTTATTTTTTGCGCTCCCCACGTTGGCTTTCGCAGTCCTGTCTTCCTGTCAGTATCTTTCCATAGACGCCATCAGCGGATCTACATTGGTATGGGAATCCGGATCTAACAATTATTTTAACCAGGAGGCGTCCACAACGCTGGAAGGCCCAAAGTACATAGTACTGGACGGCGAAGTTGAACAGGAACGCAAAATCAAACTGTCTAAAATGCCGTTGCGTACGGTTACCGTACGTGAAGTAAAATACGACGGGACCGGCGATTCGCTGTCTTTCAAAGGCACTTTCCGGTATGACGGCTACGCGCTCTGTGACATCCTCAGCTCGCTAAAAGTTAACAAAGACAGCAAGGAAGACTTTTGGCCGCCAGTAGACCTGTACATAGAAGTAAGCAACGACCGCGGCGACCGTGCATTATTTTCCTGGGGTGAACTTTTTTATTCCAACAACATGTACGGAATTGTCATTGCCAAAAGAGTTACCCGTGTTATTCCCGGAAAGACGGGCGAATTATGGAACCTGCCTTCCGAAATGCAACTGGTTGTTGAATCGGATCTGATCTCAGAAAGGAATATCCCGTCTCCTACCCGTATCACAGTCAAATCTTTAAAAGGCAACTACATAGTTAACAGAGATTCCACGGTATTCGACAACGCTCCCTCTGATCTTTTCATTACGGGACCGGGCAAAGATACCGTGCTGTCGGCGCCTTGCCAGGGTCCTGCCTCGCGGTCCAATACCATTGCCTATTATGGACACGGCATGGGATACAAGGGAATCCGCACATTTTCCGGACAGATACTCAGGGAGGTGATTGCCCCGTATTTTCCTGCAGGCAACTACCGCTTACTGCGTGAAGGCCTGTTGAGTGTGGCCGCTGTAGACGGGTACCGCGTATCGTTTTCCGTTTCCGAGATCATGAACCGCTGCGATCAGCAGGAGCCGCTGCTTATGTTCAAAGACAACGCATTCGCCCTGTTTGCCGCCTGCGACGGTTTTGCCGACCGTTCGGTAAAAGGACTCAGCGAGATACGCCTTATTAACCCGTTTTAAGCCGTTTTAAGCCGTGAAACGCCTGGCTGTCTTTATTTGCCTGGCAGCTCTGTTTCCCGCCGCCGGCTGCCATAATCCCAATAAGTCCCGTCAGCTGGTCATCTTTCACGCGGGCAGCCTTTCACTTCCAATGAAAGCGCTGGCAGACAGTTTCAGAACCATTTATCCGGGAACGGAATTTCTTCCGGAAGCATCGGGAAGCCTGGATTGCGCACGTAAAATTACCGAACTGGGCCGTTCGTGCGACATCCTGGCTTCGGCCGATTATTCGGTCATTGACCAGCTGCTGATCCCCGGACATGCCTCGGAAAACATTCCTTTTGCCGGTAACAGGATGGCTATCGTTTTCACTCCCCAATCGCGTTATGCTTCGGAAATCACTCCGGAGAACTGGTATGAGATACTTCTTAGAGACGATGTATTTTACGGACGTTCAGACCCGAACGCCGATCCCTGCGGATACCGTACCCTGCTCATGCTTCAACTGGCACAAAAGCACTATCGTCTACCTGACGGGAAAGCCCCGTTCCTTTTGGAAAACTTTGTGAAAAAAGACACCCGTTTCATCCGGCCCAAGGAAGTAGACCTGCTATCGCTGCTGGAAAGCCACGCAGTAGATTATATATTCCTTTACCGCTCGTTAGCGCAGCAACACCAACTGAATTTCCTTGAACTTCCCGGCGAAATAAACCTGGGCGAAGAAGCTTTTGCCGGATTTTACGCCACAGCCAGTGTCAGGATAAGGGGATCCGCACCGGGAGACAGTATAGACATAAAAGGAACCCCCATGATCTATAGCCTGACCATTCCGCATAACGCAGAAAACCCGCGGTTGGCGGCCAAATTTGTTGCTTTTGTGCTGGATTCGGCCGGAGGACAAAAAATTCTCAGATCTATGGGTCAATAGTTACGCTCCGGTGGGCCAGGAGTTCCACTTCTTTGGGATCGTGTGTCACATGCAGAACGGTTAATCCGTCTGAAGACAGCTTTTTTAGCAAAGCGGCCGAAGCATCGCGCAAACCGGCATCCAGAGCAGACAGCGGCTCGTCGAGCAGTAATACGGAAGGATGTGTCATAAGCGTCCGTGTAAGGGCTACCCTTTGTTTCTCCCCTCCGGATAATGTATCCGGGAAACGATCCAGTAAGTGAACGATATCCAGTTCATGGACAGAGGCCTGTATGGTCCGGAAGATATCCGGCTTTGTCATCCCGCTGATTTTTAAGGCATAGGCAATATTATCATACACGTTCATATGCGGGAACAGGGCGTAATCCTGGAACAGGATCCCTACCGGACGTTTCTGCGGGGGCTCCCGGGTGTAATCCTTTCCTTCAATCATAATCCTGCCTTTGTGAACGCGGCGTAATCCGGCAATCAGTTCCAGAATAACCGTCTTGCCCGATCCCGAAGGACCCAGCAGGGCACAATATTCTCCTTTTTCCAGTTCCAGGGAGAAAGGGCGCAAACGGAACCGTCCCACCGAATACTCAACCTCTTTACAGGATAACATCATTATTCTTTTTTCCGGTCCGTCCCATAAGGCGCAGGCCAATGAAAACCAACACAGATATGATTACAAAAAGCACGGCAACAGGACGCGCATACCCCAGTCCGAAGGAATTGAACCGGTCGAAAATAAGCACCGGTGTGGTCATGGGATAGTACGCCACAATCACAACCGCTCCGAATTCACTCATACCGCGGGCGAACATGAGTACGAGTCCCGAAAGTACGGAAGGCTTTGCCAGGGGCAGTGAGATTTGTCTGAAAACCCTGAAAGGCGAGGCTCCCAGGGTAAGGGCAGCCTGCTCGAGCCGCAGCGGCACAGCCTGGAACCCGTCCCGGGCGGAATTGATCAGGAAAGGTATGCTTACGAAAGCCATGGCCACACCAATGGCAAAAGGACTCCCCACAAGATTCAGCCCAAACAGGTCAGCCAGGCGGCCCAGTGCGGAATCTCTGGCAATACAACCCAATACGGCAATACCGGCGGCAGAGTGCGGCAACACAATGGGAATGTCAATGAGACCCTGCAACAGGGCTTTTCCCCTGAAGTCTTTTCTGGCCATCAGGTACGCGAGAGGCAGAGCGAACACGGCCGCAATAAGCGTGGTTAGCGCAGATACACCCAGAGTAAGACCTATGCTTTGCTGAACCTGAACATCGGCTGCCGCCTGAAAAAGATTAGGCAGCGAGGTAGAAAAAAACAATCCAAGTAAAGGCGCCACCAGAAACAAAAGCACCAGCCCCGACATAAAAATAAATGCCAGCCGGGTCCATGTATACGTGTTACCTCTCTGCATCTTTGAACGATTGCGGGCAAAGATACAAAAAAGCGTTCTATCTTTGCCGGATGATAGACTTCCACTCTGCTTTACAAAAAATATCCGCCTGTGCCGTTCATGTAGGGACCCGGGATGTTCCGCTGGAGCAGGCATGCGGACGAATTCTTGCACAGGACATTGTTACGCAGCAGGATATGCCTCCTTTCAACAAATCGGCCATGGACGGGTATGCCTGCCGCCGGGAAGATATCCGGCGGGGACTTCGTCCCGTTGAGATCATTCCGGCCGGTAAGTTACCTGAATTGGAAATAACAGAGGGAACCTGCAGTAAAATCATGACAGGAGCCATTCTCCCGCAGGGAGCCGATACGGTCCTGAAAATAGAAGATACAACAGAGAAAGACGGGATTGTTTATGCATCTGAGAACGCATCCCTTTCCGACAACATATGTTATAAAGGTGAAGATCAGAAGAAGGGAGATTGTATACTTAAGAGCGGAATACGCATTAAACCGCAACATATTGCCATTATTGCCTCGTGCGGAATGACCCGTGTTACGGTCTCGGAAAAAATAAGAACGGGCATTCTTTCCACAGGCAGCGAACTGGCCGAACCGGGATCCTGCGATCCAGGCGGTATGCTGCCTCCCGGTAAAATATACAACAGCAACGCCATGCAATTGTATACACTGGTAAAGACCATGGGGGCCGAACCCGCCTATTACGGCATTGCCTCCGATACCCCGGAACATACCTTTGCGCTGTTATCGGCCGCCATCACTGAAAACCAGGTGATACTGCTTTCAGGCGGAGTTTCCGAAGGTGATTTTGATTTTGTGCCGGAGGTTATCAGGCAACTCGGGTTCCGGATTGTCTTTGACCGGGTAGCCGTACAGCCGGGCAAGCCCACTACTTTTGCAGTATCGGAAAACGGACGGCAGTTTCTGTTTGGACTTCCCGGAAACCCTGTTTCTTCTTTTGTACAGTGCCTGTTATTGGTAAGGCCTTTTTTAACAGCCATGCAGGGAGCCGCAGACGACGCCCTGACGATAGAACTTACCATAGCACAAGATTTTAAGCGTAAAAACACTTCACGGACCGCCCATATTCCGGTAAAACTTTCAAGCGACGGCACATGCATTCCTGTTCCCTACCACGGCTCGGCACATATTTCGGCTTACGCCGGGGCCGATGCACTGGCACGCATACCTGCAGGAGTTGCCGAAGTAAAAAAAGGAGAAAAAGTCACCGTTATTTTTATTAACCAATAATCCCGGGATGACCGACTCTTTTGGAAGAACAATTAATTACCTGCGCCTGTCTGTTACAGACCGGTGTAATTTGCGTTGCGTATACTGCATGCCGGCAGAAGGAATTCCGCTGCTCCATCACTCCGACATCCTCACATACGACCAGATAGAAGATTTTACCAGGTATGCCGTAACCCGCGGAATTACCCGGGTAAGACTCACCGGAGGCGAACCTTTGGTCAGGAAAGGGATCTGTACCCTTATTTCACGCCTTGCGGCCATCAAAGGCATTGAAGATCTGTCTATGACCACCAACGGACAACTGCTCGGCGCAATGTCCAAAGACCTGCGTGAGGCCGGGCTGCACCGGCTGAATATCAGCCTCGACACCCTCCATCCCGAACGATACACCCGACTGAGCCGCGGAGGCAATCTGCTGCCCGTGCTCGATGGCATTCAGGCGGCCAGAGTTGCCGGTTTCGGAAAAAAGGGATCGCCCATAAAACTCAACTGCGTACTGTTGCCCGATACGACCGAACAGGAAAAAAACGCGCTGATAACCTTTGCGCAGTCAAACGATATGGAACTTCGTTTTATTCATTGTATGGACCTGGCAGCCGGCACTTTCTCGCGTGTGGAAGGAGGCGACGGAGGTAACTGCACCCGCTGCAACCGGCTAAGACTTACGGCTACAGGCATTCTTAAACCCTGTCTTTTCAACGAACTGGGTTACGACATACGCCGGCTGGGAGCAGAAAAAGCGATGGATCTGGCCCTGCGGAACAAACCACCAAAAGGAATGTACAACACGAGGGACACATTCTACACATTAGGAGGATAATTTTTTATATATGAACGAGTTAAGTCACACCAACCACAAAGGCGAAGCCAAAATGGCAGACGTATCGGCCAAGGAGATCTCCCTGAGGAAAGCCGAGGCCTGCGGTCAGATTATGCTTCAACCCGAAACCTGCCGTTTAATCAGGGAAGATCTCATGAAAAAAGGATCGGTGCTCACGGTTGCACAGATTGCCGGCATATCGGCCGCCAAAGACTGCGCCCGGCTTATTCCCCTGTGCCACCCTCTGCCACTGAGCCGTATAGATGTGACACCCAAGCTTACCGAAAGCGGCGTTGAAGTCAGTTCGTGTGTGGTAAGCACTGGCCGGACCGGAGTGGAAATGGAAGCGCTCACGGCCGTAAGCGTCGCCCTGCTTACCGTTTACGATATGTGTAAGGCCGTGGACAAAACAATGAGCATCACAGCTATTCACCTGGTATCAAAGACCAAAACACCCGTAAATTCACAATGATCATACGATCTCTTAATCTATCCGCAGAAAAAGGCACGGTTAAAAAGCCCGTTAATAGCGTAACAATCAATAAGACGGGCCTCGAAGGCGACGCCCATGCAGGTGAGTGGCACCGCCAGGTAAGTTTGCTGGGAGAAGAATCCTATGCGGGATCCGGCTTTTCCATAGAAAAGCCCCTGCCCTACGGTATATTTGCAGAAAACATCACCACACTTGGCGCCCCGGCACCCGACACACCCGACCTGAAGAGCTGCCGTCCCGGGGATCTTTTTCGTTGCGGCCGCGTCTTGCTGGAAATCACTCAAATAGGGAAAAAATGCCACGGTCCGGGCTGTGCGGTCATGCAGCAAACGGGACACTGCGTAATGCCGGTTGAAGGAATCTTTGCCCGGGTCCTCTCAGAAGGAACCCTTTCTGTAGGCGACCCTCTTGTTTACGAGCCCAAAATCTACCGGATTGGTGTCATTACACTGAGCGACAGAGCCTATAACGGAACATACGAAGACAGAAGCGGGCCGCTGCTTGCCCGGCATATTTCGTCGTTTTGCGAGGCGGAAGGATGGAAACACAAAACCACCAACACACTGTTGCCCGACGACGAGATGTTGCTCGAGAACGAAGTCCTGAAATTCATTCACGCCGGATACGATTTGATCTTTACCACAGGAGGTACCGGCATGGGACCGGCCGATATTACGGTTCAGGTATTAAAGCCGCTGATTGATAAGGAAATACCTGGAATTATGGAATTCATCCGGATAAAATACGGCAGCGAAAACCCCAATGCCCTTATAAGCGGTTCACTGGCCGGATTGGCCGGAAACACCATGATCTTTGCCCTTCCGGGAAGCGTCAGGGCAGTAGAGGAATACTTCACCGAGATAGCCCGGTGCCTGAAACACCTGGTCTATATGCGAATGGGGTTGGACATCCACTGATATTTTTCATTCACCGATGCCGCCCTACCGGAGCATTTTTGCCGGTTGCGTAGCCCCCTCCAGTTTTTTGGCCTTTTGCAGTTCCTTTTGCATTTTATCCCTGTGGGCCTTATAAATTTTAAACTGGTTTACGGTTAGAATGTCCAGCAACTTATTGTCTTTAATCATGATAGGATCACCGGACATAATGGGATCACCCGATTTTACCGGATCTCCCGACATGATAGGATCACCGGATTTTTTGTTCCCCCGGCCCGACAGAAGCCTGCGCGCTTCCTTCAGGTATAGGGCATAAATTCCTTCATACTGTTTATCATCCAGTTTGACCAATTCTTTCATTTGGTCGGTAGCAGCCTTAGCCATAGATTCGGCCGTCTGACGCGGCTGAGCGGAAGAGGTTGAGCCAATGGCCAGCAAAAGGGCCAAAATAGTGCCGGTGAATAGTGTTTTCATTCCAAATTATGCTTAATTAAACAAATATAACACTTATATTTGCAGTAAATACATTTATTATATAAACAGATGAAAACAAGAACATTATTAATGACAATGGCAGCCGGATTCATCTATCTGACCGCCTGTACTTCCAACACCTATACTGTTACCGCCACTTTCCCCGATGAATCGTTCAACGGAAAGACCGCATACCTTTCCGCCACGCACGACGGGAGTATACTTGACAGCGCCGTTATTGCAGATCAAAAAGCAGTATTTAAAGGAGAAGCCGACAGTGCAACCCTTTGTATGGTAGCCAACGAACGTACCAGGGGCCAGATTATGCTGGAAAAAGGCAACATTACCCTTACCATAAGCGGTGAAAAAGGAGCCGTATCTTACGGGGAAGGAACTCTCCTGAACACCCAGTTGGGGAACCTGCTGAACACCTATAAAGGACTTATGGACGAAATCATGGCTTATCAGCCGGCGGAGGGTGAAGACGAAAACGAATACTATGAGAACGTATGGAGACCCAAATTTACCGATACTATTGGTACTTATGTGACCGCCAATTTAAACAACGATGTGGCTATGCTCGCTCTTATGCATCTTTCCAACTACGGCACTCCGGATAAATTCAATGAATTCCTTCAACAGGCCGGCGAAACCGTAAAATCACGCGCTCCCATTGCCCGTATTATCAAACAGAAACAGGCTCTTGCAGAAACAGCCGAAGGCATGATGTTCAAAGACTTCACCATTGAAGATTCTGACGGCAAAGCGGTTTCCTTCTCGGAATACGTTGGCAAAGGACAGTACGTCCTGGTGGATTTCTGGGCCAGCTGGTGCGGACCCTGCAAAGCCGAGATGCCTAACCTTATTGAGATATACAAAAAGCATAACGGAAAAGACTTTACCATTCTGGGCGTTGCCGTTTGGGATAAACCCGAAGATACTAAAAAAGCCATTACCGATCTGGGTATTCTCTGGCCGTGCATTATTAATGCAGATGTTATTCCTACCGATCTTTACGGAATCAACGGGATTCCCCATATCATACTCTTTGGCCCCGACGGCACCATCATTGCCCGCGATCTGCGCGGAGAAGCCATGAAAGCCAAAATTGACGAGGTCCTGAGTAAGAAATGAGTTATCATCCTATAAAAATAAGCACGGCAATGTTTTTATCTGCCGTGCTCTTTTTATCGTGCGGTACCCTTTACCGGGTCCCCTGCCCCGATACCGCACAGATGCGACAAACAGTCAATGAACTGTGCTCCCCAACGTATGAAGGCAGGCTGGCCGGACATACCGGAGATTCCCTGCTGGCATCTCTGCTGGCCCACAAGTTAAGCGCCCTGGGATTCGAGCCTTTTTTTGAGAACGGACCATTGCAGCCATTTAGCGTAAAATCCATCCACTCATACAATACTGTTATGATATACCGGGGCAGGAATGCCAACCGCACCCTGCTCATAGGAGCGCATTACGACCACCTGGGTACCGGCGGAAAAGGATCGGGCAGCCTGCGGCCGGACACTCTTGCTATCCATTTCGGAGCCGATGACAATGCCTCGGGGGTGGCCATGGCCATTGAAACGGCCAGGCTTCTGACGCTACATGCCCGTTCCCGGCCGGATCTTTTTAAGGCAAATATCATTGTAGCCGCCTTCGGTGCCGAGGAAGCCGGGACGCTGGGGTCCAAAAAACTGGCCGATACGCTGGCTGCTTTGGCGCAACTTCCGGACCTGATGATCAATCTGGATATGACGGGAAGGCTTAAGGACAGCGTTTTACAGGTTAGCGGCACGGGAACTTTTTCCCAGGCCGATTCGCTGCTCGCCTCGGCTCGTACAGAACATTTTCCCCTGAAACTGAAAACATCTTTAAGCGGCTACGGTCCCTCGGACCACGCGGTTTTTTATACACAGAAAGTTCCCGTACTCTTTTTCACCACCGGCCCCCATGCAGACTATCATACCCCGTTTGACACTCCGGACAAATTGAATTACCCCGGAATGGTTGATATTGCAGCATATGTTACCGGTGTAGCCGCCGGGTTTGCAGAAGGAAACTTCATCCCTGTCTGCCTCGAAACCGATGTTCCCGATATGGGTACTCCCAAGGCCGCATTTAAAGCCAGCCTGGGGGTAATTCCCGATTTTACTTACGAAGGCAAAGGATTCTGCGCCGGAACCGTGATTGCGGGACGTCCGTCCCAACGGGCAGGTATGAAAAACGGAGACGTTGTAATTGCCATTGACAATACACCCATTAAAAATATTGAGGATTATATGAAAAAACTGGCTACCCTTGAAAAAGGCATGACCATCACTATAGTTGTGCAGCGGGAGAGCCAGAATTACACCCTGGAGGTAACGTTATGAAAGGAACCATCTGTTGGGCGCTTGCCGTCCTGATAACCCTGTCGGCCGTTTTTTTTCAGCGACGTACCGGGCCGAGCAATCCGGAACGCATTCAAACGGAAGTGAGCGGACATATTTTTAATATATCGCTGCCCAGGAGCCTTGTCCGGCCCGCCGACCTTTCTGAAGGCGCACAGTTGAGCATCCCGGTAAAATGCAGCGAAGAAGCCCGCGAAAGTATTATCGGCGCGGTTGTCTACTACAAAAGGTATCCGGGCAACTATATTTTTAAAGCCGTTGTGCCTTCTTTTACTGTTGAAGATAATGACCTTATTATAAAAGCCAATCTGCCCGTGCAGCCGGCTGCCGGCAAAATTGTTTACTACGTGCAGCTTATAGGACGGGACGGATCTATGGTTAACCCGGGACAGGCTACCCTGCGTTTCCGGAACAGGGTGCCGGACGGGATCCTGATCATTCACGTACTGCTTATGTTTGCGGCCATGCTGTTCTCTACTTTTTCCGGATTGTACGCCCTGTGCAGGAACGTGAGAGTGAATTCATACGTTGTGACCACATTGCTGACGCTTTTTGCCGGAGGTTTTATTTTTGGGCCCATTGTACAGAAATTCGCCTTTGGTCAGTACTGGACGGGATGGCCTTTCGGAGAAGATCTGACGGACACCAAGACGATGATAGCCCTTCTGGTCTGGCTGACCGCCTATATTGTGAACCGCGTTGTGCTGAAAAAGTACGGAAAGACCGCCAGAGAATATATTGCGCAGAATACTGCCGGGCAACACGCCGCTGCTGAGGGAATTGCCGGGGCTGCCGCGAGCACTGCCGGTGTTGTTGGAGGTGTTCCCGGTGTTGATGCGGAACCTGATCCTGTACAGACAAACGCTGCAAAAGCCGCGATGAAACTGAACCGGTGGAAGCTCCTCTATGTGCTTGCCGCGCTCATAACCCTGGCCATTTACAGCATTCCCCACAGCCTCTCGGGATCTGAGTACGATTACGAAACGAACACAATAATAACGGGCAATTAAGATTTTTATTATCTTTGCCCGCTCAAAAGAGTTTTGTTGAAACTCAAAAGAGCATCTTACTTGCTCAGGCGGGCAGCATTGAAGCTCAAGCGAGCATCCTACATACAAGGGGTCCGGTAGCTCAGTTGGACAGAGCAACAGCCTTCTAAGCTGTGGGTCTTGGGTTCGAATCCCAACCGGATCACAAAGAATAAAAAACGCTCCGAGCTTGCTCGGGAGCGTTTTTTTGTTCTTTGTAGATGGCCCCCCGCCAGGGGGCCGGGATGTGCGACCGAAGGAAGCAAATCCTCCGGTTGGGTCAGAATATGTGCGACCGAAGGAAGCAAATCCTCCGGTTGGGTCAGAATATGTGCGACCGAACGAAGCGAAGCGTAATCGGATCACTAAAATAAACCACAAGTAGCTTATAATAAACTATTTGTGGTTTTTACTTTAAAAAAAATCCCCGACCATATCCCCGGCTTAATAAAAATAATCAATTCTTTATATTACGCATAAAGTGTCCCACTCCACCGAGACGGAACACTTGGGACAAATGGGACACCTGGGACAGATGGGACAAAATCGAGACTTCTTCTGGAGGAATCAATACTCCAATGAATGCGGGTTTTATGTCCGTTGCGAAAAGATTTAGAACCCTTATAGATCTGTTTATACTTAAAAGACTCCCCGGATCAGACACGACTGGTCCGGGTTTTTATTTCATGAATCTCCCGTCTCAATGCCATCAGGTTATGACCGATCTGAATCATATCCATGTTATTGGGTATTTCAGTGGAAATATAATTCACGAATTTCCATACTTCCAAAATCTCTGAATATGGAAGTGTATATGGCTCAAAGACCGTATTCAACGATATTAACTGTAATCGCCCAAATTCCTCCATTTCATTCCGGACCTTTTTAAAAACCAGTCCGTCGTTCTTTGTTAAAATCACATACAACTGGTCGTTCTTTATCTGGTACCAATCCTGGACATATTCACCGGTTACCAAAGCTCCGTCCGGAATGGGGAGCATAGAGTCTCCTTCGATGGGAAATAACCGGTATTTTTTTCCCTGTGATAAAAAGGGCAACTGGAACACAGGCAGTTCAGAGATATATTCCGGATCTGCATAACCATTCAGATACCCTGCCTTGGCCTTTAATGGAATCATTTCAACATTTTCTTTATTCTGACTGTCTACCGTAGTGGCCAGCACCCGGATATTCTTCCCCCTCACATACACATCCGAGCCATGTTCAAGCTCATACAATTGACTCTCCCCGAGCTGTTTCAGATCTACCCGCAGCAGACTGTCAATCGCAATCCGGTAGTAGTCCGAAAAAGCAAGCATTGCAGAAATGGTCGGCTGGGTAATCTCATTCTCGTAATTATTTAACGTTGAACGCTTCATGCCCAACGACGAGGCAACAGACTCCTGGGTTTGGTTCTTTCTTTTTCGTAAAAATTTAAGATTCGAGGCAAAAAACATAACAACAAATCAAAAAAAATGATTAAAATTCAATCCTGAAAAATGATTAAAATACAATCAAAAGTAGTAAATAAAATGGAAACACCAAATAGAACCATATTGCATCTGGACCTGGACACCTTCTTCGTGTCCGTTGAACGGCTGCTCAATTCGAAACTGACGGCGAAACCCGTTATCATCGGCGGACAATCCGATCGTGCCGTGGTGTCCAGTTGCAGTTACGAGGCAAGGCAGTTTGGCGTTCATTCGGGCATGCCCATGAAAATGGCTTACAACCTTTGCCGCGATGCCATTATTATCTGGGGCGACATGGATCTTTACACCAAGTATTCGCGCCTGGTTACCGATGTGATTGCCGACCAGGCCCCGGTGTATGAAAAGGCATCTATCGATGAACACTACATAGACATTACGGGAATGGACCGGTTTTTTTGTGCATATACCTGGTCACACGAGCTTCGCAACAGAATCTTAAAGGAAACCGGGCTTCCCGTATCTTTTGGCCTGTCAGTCAATAAAACGGTGTCCAAGATCGCTACGGGCGAGGCCAAACCGAATGGCGAAAAAGAAGTCCCTGCCTTATTGGTGCAACCTTTTCTCAACCCTCTTTCCATTCGGAAAATCCCGATGGTCGGGGAAAAAAGTTATCAGTTATTACGATCCATGGGCGTTTCAACCATTCAGACCCTCAGTGCCATTCCCCAACCCATGATGGAAAGCCTGTTGGGGAAAACGGGCCTGGAAATCTGGCGAAGGGCCAACGGCATCGATGCCAGCCCCGTAGTTCCCTATTCCGAGGAAAAATCAATAAGCAAAGAATGCACATTCGAAACCGATACCATTGACATAGATATGATGAAGCAGGTCATTATCGGCATGGTCGAAAAACTGGCATTCAAATTAAGAAAGTACCAGAAACTGACCTCGGTGGTCACCATTAAGATACGCTATGCCAATTACGATACACACACCCTTCAGAAAAAAATAAGTTATACCTCATTCGACCATGTTTTGATGGACACCGCATTAGAGCTGTTTAAGCGATTATATGAACGGCGAATGCTTATCAGGCTTATTGGGGTAAAACTGGGAGGGCTGGTCAACGGCGCCCAACAACTCGACCTGTTCGACCATAACGAAAAAATGATCAAACTCTATATGCAAATAGACAAAATCAAACTCAGATACGGTCCCTCAGCCATTCAACGTGCCTCCGGGTTAATGATCCATTCACCATCGTAACTCCATGTTTCTCAATTGCCATTCATATTACAGCCTCCGATATGGTATCCTTTCCATCGATGAACTACTCGATCAGGCTGCTCTGCTCGGCATTCAGGAACTTGTCCTGACTGACATCAACAACACCATGGGGGTTCCCGAATTCATAAAAAAAGCGAGGCAGAAAGGGATAAAACCCATAGCCGGTTGTGAATTCAGGAACACAGACCGGCTTCTTTACATTGCCATAGCCGGGAACAGGGAAGGGTTAAGGGAAATCAATGAATTTATCACCGAACATAACCTGGAGAAAAAGGAGTATCCCTTCCCGGCGCCATATTTTAATAACGTCGAGGTGGTATATCCTTTTAAATCAATAGAATGCAATGAACTTTCAAAAAACCAACGGATGGGTATCCGGCCCGAACAAGTAAACAGGTTATTCGCTTCTGAATATGTAAAGCATCTTGATAAACTGGTGATCCTCCACCCCGTTTGTTTCCGGGATAAAAGAAACTGGTTTCTGCATAAAGCCCTCAGGGCAGTCGATCACAATATCCTCTTCAGTCAATTGGAAGAAAACCAGTATGCCCGACAGCACGAGCAATTCGTAAGGCCCGGGCGGCTGGCTAAAGCCTTTGAACGATACCCGCAGATCGTGCAAAACACCAGGCTCCTGATGGACAGGTGTTCCATCGAGATGGACTTTACCTGTGTCAAAAACAAAAAGGTTTTCACCCAATCACCTGAAGACGATCAGAAACTGTTGGAAAAACTGGGTTTCGAGGGGATGATATACCGTTATGGTCCCCATAACGAAGAAGCAAAAAAAAGAATCAGGCACGAGCTGGACATCATCCATAAATTGGGCTTTTCAGCCTATTTTCTGATCACCTGGGACATTGTCCGTTACAGCATGAGCCGGGGTTTTTACCATGTGGGACGAGGCAGCGGGGCGAACAGCATCGTGGCCTATTGCCTGAAGATTACCGATGTGGATCCGATCAAACTAAACCTCTATTTCGAAAGGTTTCTCAACCCGCGCCGTACCTCACCCCCCGACTTCGATATTGATTTTTCGTGGAAAGACCGCGACGACGTTCAGGATTATATTTTCAAACGCTATGGGAAAGATCACACGGCCCTTCTGGGCGCAACAGCTACATTCAGGGACCGTTCCATTTATCGCGAATTCGGAAAGGTATTCGGCCTGCCCAAAGAAGAAATCGACCTGCTTGTCCATTCACCGGACGATGCCATGGTGAAAAACGACATCACCATGCTCATCTCAACATTGGCCCGACAGGTGGTCGATTTTCCCAATCAACGGACCATCCACGCCGGGGGTGTTCTTATTTCCGAAGAACCGATTGCTTATTATACGGCACTGGACCTTCCGCCCAAAGGATTTCCCACCACCCAGTGGGACATGTATCTGGCCGGGGAACTGGGTTTTGAAAAACTCGACATCCTTTCCCAGAGAGGCATCGGCCACATCAAAGATGCCGTGGACATTGTGCTTCAAAACCGCGGAGTCAGAATCGATGTGCATCAGGTGGAACAGTTTTTCAACGACAACAGAGTGAAAGCACAACTGACGAAAGGCGAAACCATCGGCTGCTTTTACATCGAAAGCCCCGGAATGCGCGGACTGCTCAAAAAACTGCATTGCGACAACTACATTACCCTGGTGGCTGCCTCGTCCATCATCCGCCCGGGTGTGGCCAAATCGGGCATGATGCGAGAATACATCCAACGCTTTCACCATCCCGGGAAAATCAAATACCTCCACCCCGTCATGAAGGAACAGCTGGAAGAAACTTACGGCGTTATGGTGTATCAGGAAGATGTATTGAAAGTGGCCCATCATTTTGCCGGACTCGACCTGGATGAAGCCGATATTTTACGACGAGCCATGAGCGGAAAGTTCCGCTCGAAAACCGAGTTCAAGCGCATCGAGGATAAATTCTTTTCAAACTGCCGTCAGAAGGGATACCCCGAATCGGTCACCAGGGAGGCCTGGAGGCAAATCGAGTCCTTTGCGGGGTATTCCTTTTCAAAAGCCCATTCCGCTTCGTATGCCGTAGAGAGTTTTCAGAGCCTTTTTCTGAAAGCCCATTTTCCGCTGGAATTTATGGTGGCCGTGATTAATAACTTCGGAGGGTTTTACAGTTCATGGGTCTATTTTAACGAAGCCCGGCGCTGCGGGGCCAACATTGAACGGCCCTGCATCAACCACAGTTTCAACCTCACCTCCATCCGGGGAAAAACCATTTTTATCGGGTTCGTTCACGTGCAAAACCTGGAACAATCAACCATACAAAACATACTACACGAAAGGGAGCAAAACGGCCCATTTGAATCATTGCCTGACTGTATGGAGCGGGTACCCGTCTCGAAAGAGCAATTGACCATCCTGATCCGGGTGGGTGCTTTCAGGTGCTTCAATACCAACAAAGCCCAGCTCCTGTGGGAAGCACACCTGATGTTGGCCAAATCGCCGGTGGTACCGGAGACTGCGTCAATCTTCAGCGTGCCACAGCAACAATACGCCCTGCCTCAACTGGACGAATCGCCCGTCGCTGATGCCTACGATGAAATCGAATTACTGGGTTTCCCGGTCTCAATCAATGCTTTCGATTTGCTGGAAACAAACTTCAGAGGGGAAATCAGGGCGAAAGACATGATGAATTACGTCGGTAGAAACGTGCGGATGATGGGACGTCTGGTTACCATAAAATATGTCCCGACCGTCAGAAAAGAAGTGATGAATTTCGGGACGTTTATCGATTGCGACGGTGAATTTTTCGACACGGTACACTTTCCTCCCTCACTCAACAGTTTTCCGTTCAGGGGAAACGGTATCTACCTGATTTATGGAAAGGTGGTGGAAGAATTCGGATTCCCTTCCCTGGAAGTAGAAAAAATGGCAAAGATGCCCTTCAAACCTAACCCCATGGCCTAAAACAACGTTCTTTGTTTGCCGCTCCCCATGCCTTCAAGTCTTACATTCTCTTCAATTTTCACATCATATTGAGTAGTACTGTCCGGATCGATGGGTATTCTCAATTCCCTGCCTTTATTGCGCGGGTCTTTGATCTGAATGGAAACGGGCTCTGTTTTCAATAATTCACCGGGGAAAGGTTTTAAAAGATCTATCACTTCTTCCAATGGTAAACTGGAGTCCAGCCATCGTTTTTCATCTTTCTTGTCCAGAATAACAGGGGACCGGGGGTGACCGATGGCCGAGGTTGCTTCATTGGCTACCGTGGTGATAATGGAAAAGGAATTTACAATGGCACCGGTTGTATCATCGGCCCAGGTATCCCAGATACCCGCAAAACAAAACACCTCTTCATCCTTTCTTGAAAACATATAGGGTTTGTTCAATTTCTCCCTGGCAGGCCCTTCGTAAAAAGCATTGGCAACCACCAGACAGCGTTGCGACCGGATGGCCGTGCGATACGAAGGTTTATCCACAATCCCCAACGGTCCGCTGTAATGCAAATCATTGGAAGGGTTGAAATCTCCTTCGGCCCGGGCATTAATCAGGTACATCCGTTTCTTGGCCCACGACGGGGTCAGGCCAAACTGCATTTCCTGAAGTTCATTGGGCTTTTCATTGGTGATCACATAAGCCAGATCACCGGGAGCCACATTAAAACTCGACGTGATGTTGATCTTGTCTGGTTGCACCACCCCAAACCGCTTCACAAACATCTCTATGTCAATAATCTGTACGAATCTGCCACACATTTTTTTAGAATTTTGCCCGAAACCTGACTCTAAGTTAATAATTTTTGCGCGTTCTGGCTGCGCATCCCCGGATCAGACACAGCTGGTTCGCGGATTTTGTTTCACTTCCAGAGGTCAGAAAAGAATAATCATAGAAAGAGGTACCAAATTCAAAGTCAAAGGATAACGAAAGGAATAATTCTCTATATTTGAACAAGTTCCAATTCAGGTTCCTATAAACGTTCAATCTGACATTCCAAACGATCTTTCCTGAATCCAAAATCGAGTCCAAAATAACGTACCTCTATTGCCGTTCCGTTTAAATTTCCCATAGTGGCAGAATGAAACCATCGGACAAGTTGTTGATGTATTTTTTGCCACTTATTAATTCGTTGATATTTATTATCTCAAACAAGGTGATTCCTAAAGTTTGAAGGATTCTATATTTATTATTCAAATAATCAATTTATTACACAATTATTCTAGCTACCATGAATAAACAAGATGAACGCCCTCGTGCCATAGAGGGCATCTCGGATCCAAACAGTTACACTGCTCCGGAAATTACTATTCTGGAGGTTACTCTTGAAAAAGGCTTTGCTGCCTCCGACTCAACTGTTGAAGATTTAGATCCCGATACATGGTAACATTAAAGAAAGGTACTATGAAAAATTTGATGAAAACAGGAATTGCCGTTCTGGTTATGACGGCTTTAAGTGCGTGTTCCCTGCAGGAAAATCCCGGTACGGACCCAACTTCTTCTCAGGCTATTTCAGTGGTTGCAAATTCCCTTGAGGAACCTGCACAAGAAGAACCCGGAACAAAAACCACTTTGGGCGGAGAGAACGGTATAGTAACCAGTTGGGTTGCCTCTACGGATCAGATCGGAATCTTTTCGCCCCAGGCCCTGCCTTCATTAGGAGGCACCGCACCGGCTAACAACATTGCTTATACAGCACAAACCACGGGAACAGGCTCGGCCTTTACGGGGAGCATGTATTGGGGAACTGGTAATCATAATTTCTACGCCTATTACCCCAATAATTCAGGATATACCGGAAATCAAACGGCTGTTCCCATTTCCCTGCCCTCGGCGCAAACCCAGTCCGCAGCCAACAGCTCGGCACATATTGGAGCGTTGGATTTTTTGGTAGCCGCACCTGTAGAAGGAGTTATTCCTCCCGCACACGGGGAAATTGCCCAGGCAGTGGGCTTTACCTTGAAACATGTGTTTACGATACTTGAGTTCCAGATCAAAGGCAGCGGAACGTTGTCTCAGGTCAGCCTTAGCGGGGCCAATTCATTAGCTTGTACCGGTACCATTAACCTGGCGCAATCAGCACCTGCTGCGGGTAGCCCTTATAGTATCACTACAAGCAGTACCTCAAAATACGTGACTGTTACACTGGGATCAGGAGCCCCGTTAAATTCAGGAACAGCTATCAGCGTATATATGATGATCATGCCGGGGGTACAAAGTGAAAATTTGCAGATTGGTGTAAAAATTGACGGGAACTGGAAAGAAATGTCCAAAGCACAGCCGGCAGGAGGTTTTGTCCGAGGTAAGAAATATGTTGTAACGCTGAATACGGCAGATGCCGGATGGAACGCTGCCATTCAGGATAGCCGTGATAGTCAGATTTACCAATATAAAACTATTGGCACCCAGGTCTGGATGACAGAAAATATGGCGTATCTGCCATCGGTTGTTGGCCCGGGGACAATCTCAGCATCAAAGGCATATTATTATGTTTACGGATATGATGATACGAATGTAGTTGCTGCAAAGGCAACTGACAATTACAGTACATATGGGGTAGTATATAACTGGGTGGCTGCAACCACAGCCTGCCCTTCAGGCTGGCACCTGCCCACTGATGAAGAATGGACACAGCTTACTGATTATCTTGGCGGATCATCTGTTGCAGGAGGCAAACTGAAAGAAGCAGGAACAATACACTGGAAAACTCCTAACACAGGTGCAACCAACGAAAGTGGTTTTTCTGCCCTTCCGGGTGGGGGCCTCATCTTAAATGAAAACAATGATGCAACCTTCGATGGCATTGTTTACTTAGGCCCATTGTGGAGTTCTACGGAGGACTATACGAATAACGTCTGGTACCGGATCCTGTACTACAATTACAGCTACGTTTACAGGTCTATCACCAGTAAGGACTACGGGTTATCTGTCCGTTGCTTACGGGATTAGGATTAATTTATTTGATTATTTGTCTATTTGAAATTGTGAATTTTGGGTCAGTATAATGAACTTCCGGTTTATAAGGCGATATACGATTTGCTTTTGTCCATTTTTCAGTTCACCAGGGACTTTAACAGGGAGTACAAGTATACAGTAGATGAAAGCCTGAAAAAGGAAACGATAGAATTACTAACGCTTATTTACCGTGCGAACTCAAAATACCAGAAGGCGGAAATATTGCAAACGGCACGTGAACAGATAGAAGTTATAGCATTGCCCGTCAACCGACCCGGTTGCTTATATGAATTCAATCAAAAGGTTATTGCCGCTACCAGTAAAAAGAATTCTGCCGGCGCATCACGACTTAAATGTACCGTTGTCAATTATTAAAGAAATGGATGAGGCTTTTACCGAATTGTATAAACAGGGAAAATTAAAACACGGAAGCGGAACATTTATATATAATAATTTTGGAATAAGACTTTAAGAATCCGGTCATGAATAGCAAAAGGATATACCCAAGAACAGGAGATAAAGAAACTGTATATTTAAAATCGGTAATTACGAAACCCGATATTATTGTTGGAGAATACACGATGTATAACGATTTCGTACATGATCCAACCCAATTTGAAAACAACAATGTTTTGTTGTATAAATTGGAGACGGAGCCATAATAGGCACCAGAGCCGTTGTTACGAAAGATGTTCTGCCATATACAATTGTTGGAGGAATACCGGCAAAAGAAATAAAAAAACATTTTTCAGAAGAAACAATAGAAAAGTTGTTACAAATTCAATAGTGGAACTGGGAAGAGTACAGAATAAAGAGTAATCTTCACAATATTATTAAAGGAGATGTTGATAAACTCATTAAAAATGTGAACCACCCGCTGTAAGCACTGTAAAAGAGATGGCAAAGCCGCCTCCGGGAGCTGCCGTGAGGGATAAAACATCCTCTCTGGAAACGGTCCGCTTTTCTATTTCATAGGCCTGCGGATTGGTACGGTAATCGGCATCGGGGGCATCTCTGTAAATGGTAGCCTCGTACTGCAGATCGGGTTCCAGGAAATCGAGTGTGAGATCGAAAGTCCTTTTCTGCTCATCGGTAACTCCTCCCAGAAACCATTGACCGCTGTCTTTGGCTTTTCTGGCTATAACAACATAATCTCCCGGCCGGGCAGTAAGATATCGGCTTTCGGACCAGTCAACCGCAACGTCTTTAATGAATTGGAAGGCATCCATAAACTTCTCGTAATGCTGTGGAAGATCTGCCGCCATTTGAAGAGGCGAATACATGGTGACGTACAAACCAAGCTGGTTTGCGATGGTAGCATTTACTTTTGAAGTGTTATTGGAAAAAGTACTCAGATCCATTTCGAATATGCCTGGTGTAAAATCCATTGGTCCCCCGTTTAATCTGGTGAAAGGAAGAATGGTCACATGATTAGGTTTGGTCCCGCCAAATGCCTGATATTCGGTTCCTCTGGCAGATTCATTACCAATCAGGTTAGGATATGTACGGCACAAGCCGGTAGGACGTACCGCCTCATGAGCATTTACCATGATATGATGCTTTGCCGCCTCGGTGACCGCATAGAGATAATGATTGACCATCCACTGACCATAATGATGTTCTCCCCGCGGAAGAATGTCTCCGACATAACCGGATTTGACGGCATCATATCCATATTGGTTCATCAATGTGTAGGCGTCTTCCATATGTCTCTCGTAATTACGCACCGAAGACGAACTTTCGTGATGCATAATCAGTTTAATTCCCTTGGAATGAGCATATTCATTCAATGATGCTATATCAAAATCGGGATAAGGTGTTTGAAAATCGAAAACATAATCTTTCGAACAATCGGCCCAATCTTCCCATCCGATGTTCCATCCCTCAACAAGCAATGCATCAAATCCGTTTGCAGACGCAAAATCAATATATCTTCTAACATTTTCGTTATTTGCGCTATGCCTGCCATTTGGCTGAGCCAACTTGTAATCAATAACATCGAGTTTCACAGAAGGGTAATCCGAGGTATACGCCCAAGTTCCGGCACCGGAAATCATTTCCCACCATACCCCCATGTATTTTACCGGATGAATCCAGGACACGTCATCGTAAACACAAGGTTCATTGAGATTTAAGATTAATCGGCTTGCCAGCATAGATTCCGCAGACGATGTTACCTGAACCGTGCGCCAGGGAGTGTTGCAGGGTGTTTGCATGTATCCCTTCCAACCTTGCGCATCGGGGGTCAGATGTGAGACCAAAACCTTCCTGAGAGGGTCTACAAGAAGATGCATACAGGGATAATCTATAAGAGCGGCCTCATGGATATTTACAAATACCCCTTTATCTGTTTTCATCAGAAGAGATGTCTGGACGCCATTTATTGAAAATGGCGTCTGTGATGAATTGCCCGACACTGCATTCTGAAAATACTCAGGGACCTGCGATATGCGACTTTCCACATATTCATATTCCTGTGTATCGTAATCGCCCGGCAGCCACCATGCAAAATAGTCATCTGCCAGGGCAAACTCTGTAAGTTCTTCTTTTATAACAAAATAATTTAATTTCTGGCCGCCCGGAAATTCATAACGGAAGCCCAAACCGTCATCGAATAACCTGAATCTGATTGACATCCTCTCGGAAGTCTCACTCTGGACTAAATCTATAAGCAGTTCATTATAATGATTTCTTATCTCAGATTCTTCACCCCAGACCGGGTTCCATGTCTGATCAAAGCTGTTTCTGTAAATATTTACAATCTTAAAGTGGTCATTAAAATGGCGGCTTGGCCTTGAGTCTGCCTTACTTATTGTTGTACCAAAATCAAGTTCGGTGGCCTTGATGGTGCCACGAAATTCAAATCCAAGAGCACTTGGCAGAATAATATAGTCATCGGAATACTTGAGGGCATACATGGGTTTGCCTTCATCTGATAACATAATCTCTAATGACAACATGTCATCGGGAGATTTCAATACAATAGCATTTTTTGAATTTGTGTGAGACTGGCAGCTAATCACCAATATCAAAGCCGTAGTAAATAAATAAAAGTGTTTCATAATTATTCGTCATGACGACAGGAACACCCAAATCCGGAAGAGTTATAGGCAACCGGATCGGGGCTGATTCTGATAATCACACAGTGGTGAGGTTCCAACGCCGTCTCAAATTTGTTTTTCATACTACCCAATTCTTTGTGAGTCCAAAGATCACGTACACTTTTTGCTCTTCCCGAAGTAATTCCCAGCTCAGTAGTAAAGTCAATGCCGTATACCAGTGCTTTGTCTTCACGATTGAACAGACCCACAATATAGTCTCCGTCGGGAAGTTTCCCTACCCAACGAGAACTATTCTCATAATCAAGAATGTTTGTACTAAGCGGTTTTGCAGAAAAGCCTATGTTATGCAACTCCAGCAATTCCTCATTTTTGTAGATGGCCACTACATCGTCTGTAGCCGTATCATACTGATCTGCAATGGCAAGAGCAGAGCCACCCATTATCATCAGAGAGAACAGGAACTTACGTTCTTCATTGTTTGCCAATTTGTTCAACCGCATAAAGTCACCATCCATCATAATCTTTCCCGGAGCAGATACTTCTGAAAATCCTATAAATCCATCGAATACATTGGCATACATAGGCCAGTTATTTTTCACCTGACCGCGTCTGCGGGCGCTCACGAAGTTCCAGTCTCCTGCAAAGCAATCATCACTAATCCGGAACATGTCTCCGTATGGAATTTCTGTGGCGGCGTGATTGAATGAATTGGGCATAACCAGCGATATGAACAGATCATCTCCGGCCTCTTCGGCTATCCAGCGCAGGGCTTTTTCATATCTTTCGGTTCCATAATGGTTCTCGTAGTTTTCCAAAAAATCCACACGAAGAAATGACATACCCAGGTCAATAAAGTATCGTACATACCCTTTTACCCATTCTTCTGCGCCCGGTTTGTCTACGTCAACCCAGTGCAGTTTTCCGTTGAATGAATACTGACCGGCAATATGGCGAGTCGTTGTAGAAGTGCCGGCAACCGGGCAATCATTATCGTAAGCAGCAGTTGTCATCCAAAGGGGGTTGTAATATACGCCTGCTTTCATGCCTTTGTTTTTAATATATTCGTTCCAGTATCTGAAATCATGTTCCCAGCCGCTGTTGTATTTAGTAATATAACCGTTTTCGTTAATCGTCTGGGCATCTTCTATCCAGCCGTCATTCGTTATCATATCGTACCCCCGGTCCAAGAACGTTTTGGCCATCCAGTCGATATTATTTTTCCAGCGCAATTCGGTTATCGGCCTGTTCAGATCATAACAATACTCGTAAGCAGTCCAGTATTGAGGAGCTACATTTTTACGTGTGTATTTACTGTCTCTTGCGTCGACATTGATGAAAACCAATGCCGACACCAGAGACAACAGAACTATTTTACTTATTCTCCTAACCATTCTACTTTAAGTGTCAAGGTTTCGGTATTCAGAGTCAGACGGTACTTACCGGCATCCTTCACTCTCCACTTGTTATCACCGTGTCCGGCTGCTGCATCTTCCTTCCAGCAAACCACCGTACCGTCGGCAATGCCACTTTTGCTAATCTCGGTCTGGTCAACTGCAGGGCGATAAAAATCCCCGCCCCAATCAAATACAGTGGCAATTTTGAATTCACCGGCTTTCAGGGCTCCTTCAAAGGTATGAATATTACCGTTACGAACCATGGGTGTGGGACTTGCAATGGCCCAGCCTGCAGGAGCCGCGTCGCCAACCATGTAAAGATTTCCTTCTACCCATTCAACAATTTCGGGATCGGCCAATGATGAAAGCTTGGTGGCCTTCAGGGTAAGCTTGATGGGATTGATTTCTATTTTATAACGGCCGCTTGTGCCTTTGTCCATGCCAAAGAAATGGTCGCGGAGATTGCCGTCCCCGTCTTTAGGAACAGATGATTCGTCCAGTTTGTTTTCTCCTTCTTTAAGATAGGCATAGGCCTGGCCTTCCACCATGTTTTCCAGTGCGGGAACAAGGAAATGGGTTTTATCCCAGGTATTCACATCAACGGAAAATTTGATGAGCTTGTTTTCTGCACTGCGTACCAGATCCAGTTCATAAACGAACACGTCCTTATCGGCGGTGGCTGTCATGGGTAGCGGATCGGCTGAATCCCAATGGCCGTCAGCTGCGGCGCCAAGCATGTAAACCATTTCGTAATGGCGTTCAACATCAATTACTTCGGGTTCCTTATCCTTGTCACAGGAAGGCAACAGGAAGAGTGTTCCGGCGAGGAACAACATCAACATTTTTCTAGTGTTTTTCATTTTATCAAGATTTATATGAGTAATTCTAATAACCTGTATTTTGTTTGAGGGCAGGATTGCTGCTCAGCACGTCTCTGTGAAGCGGGAATATCTCTGTGTGATTGTCCTTGTCCGGAGTCTTATCCCACCATACACCTTTGCAGAATTTGTCAAAACGGATAAGATCCGTGCGCCGACGGCCTTCGTGGAAGAACTCCCTGCCCCATTCGTCAAGCAATTCGGCCTGTGTAAGTGTTACCGGACCTTCAGGTGCATAAAGATATTTTGCCACGGTATTTTCAGGGTAATTTCTCCGCCGGACGGTATTTAGGAGCGTTGCGGCCTCGTTCACTTTCCCCTCACGGAACCTGCACTCGGCCAAGGAATAAATCACCTCGGCCAACCTAATTTCCACAAAATCGGATTCCATTTGTCCTTCATCGGTATCCATGTAGAGGGGATATTTTACAAAACGCCAGCCCGAGCTATGGTCTCCGTGAAGCATATCGGAAGTACGGTCTGCCGGAATCTCATCGGGACCGCATCCTTTGAAATTGCCAACTGCATCCCTGAGATACAGATCCTCATCCCCGGTGGGAGACACAACGCGCTTGGCTTTCCCGTTTTCTTCATAATCGAGGTAACCGAACAGCATCATCCCCTCCCGCTTGTTATCGCCCAGGTTTCTGTATAGTTTAAGCCGGTAGTCTTCGGGATATTTTTTGAATTTAGCAGCCGGTCTGCCCAGTTCGGTAGTATAAGGTGTGCCGTCGGGAGCGAAACTCGGAGCCAGCCCGTATTTGCAGTTATGGTCGCCATTACCGGCTTTTGTATCGCCCAGGTAGTTTGCAATGGTACGGGCAGGCACTGTCCACCAGAACAAATCACCCGAATAGACATAATGGCTGTATCCTTTTGCGGAAGGGAAGGCAAATAGGACTTCCCTGCAGTTTTCATTATCCCAGTCGAATACCTCGTCCCATGTCTTTCCCAAAGCATAAGAACCAAAATCACCGTTAAGGATTTGCTGCGCCAGGGCGGCGCATTCGGTATACTTGCTTTCCCCAATCCATTTCTCGGCATTCAGATACAGGCGTACCAGGAGCGCTGCGGCACCGGCCTTGTTCCATTGTCCCTGTACGGTTCCGTTTCCGGCTGCACCATCTTTGGCATCGAGCAATTGAACACATTCCCTGAGTTCTTTTTCAATAAAATCAAATAACTCACGGGGTTCGACCTGCCCCTCGGAATTCAATGACACATCGCGGCTTACAGCCAGGGGAACATTTCTGTAGCTTCCCAGCAGACGGGTATAGAACCAGGCCCTCAGGGTGCGACACTGTGCTTTCAGGTTGTTGTATTCCTCGGTGCTAAAATTGTATTTCTCAGGGTCCAGCGTATTAAGATCATCCAGGACATAGTTGCACTGCATGATACCTGTGAAACAACCTACCCACTCATTTTTAATCAGTTCATCTTCAACGGTCCAGGTGTGGTAATGAAGCCTGCTCCAGCGTCCCCCGTCTTCCCACCAGTCATCTTTTTTCCACGTTGCCACCAAATCCCCAGACAGTTCTTCCAGTTGGTGACGGGACTGAATGCTCCAATAGGCATGTTCAAAAGGACGGAATACGGCGCGGACCACATCCATCTGCGTATTGTAGTAATTCTCACTCGAGACCTGATCATATATGGTCTCATCCAGGTTCGTGCAGCCGGCCATTAGTGTAACAGCCAATGCTGCTAACATATATCTGTAATATTTCATCTTTTCTTTGATTTTATTTTAGAAATCTATCTGGATTCCCGCAATCACCTGGCGGCAGGACGGGTAATAATTTCTGGAACCGGAAGCCCCCGGCTGCAGGCCGTTCACCTGATACGTAGACGGATCCACTCCGGAAAATCCGGTAATGGTCAACAGATTGCGCCCGGTGAGATAGAGTCTTATCCCTTTCAGATAATTGTTGTTCATTTTGAACGTATACCCCAGATTGAGCACATCGAGCTTGACATAATCACCTCTTTCCAGGAAATAGTCACATACAATGGGGTTCCCTTTCAGCAATTGATTCTTGGTATAGGCAAGCTTCATCACATTGCCCACTTCGTCCTGGAAACCATAATAGAATTCATGAATATTGAAAATGTCAAATCCGAAGGCTCCGCGGAAATAAACCGAGAGATCCCAGTCTTTATAACGGAAACTATGCGTCATAGATGCCATGAACTTTGGAAGGCCGTTTCCTACTTCGTACATATCGGCATCGGTGGCCGACAGTCCGGGTATCAACTCGCCGTTCTTGTCATATACCAGCCAGTCACCCTGTTTGTTTACCCCTGCAAACTTCCACATATAGTAGGTGCCCAATCTCTTTCCGGCTTCAATCCGCTGTAGATAATGAAAGGGAAACGGATCTTCCGTGCCTGCTACATAATAGTAATCCTGTCCAACGTATTCTGAATTTGAAAATGAAACAAACTCATTGTCCATGGTGGAACCGGCAAAGTCAATTGTGTATCCGAAATCACGGTTATCCACTGCCTTCCAGTTCAGATCCACTTCCAGACCCGTGTTCTTCATGGTTCCTACATTGACAAAAGTAGTTGAGAAAAGATAGGGAGGAATGGGAACATTATAGTCTCCCAGCAGATCTTGTTGTGTTCTTTGATAGTAGTTTACAGAGCCCGACAATCTATAGTCGAACAAAGAGAAGTCAACACCCACGTTCCAGTTTATTCCTTTTTCCCACCTCAGATCGGGGTTCACGTTTTTTGAAGGTCCCCAAACTGTAAAATACTTACCGTTATAGTAATAGTCGCCAAATCCGGTCATCGTATTGAGCGAAAGGTAACTGTTAAAGTTCTGATTTCCGGTAATCCCAAAGTCCGCACGAATCTTGAGATCGTTTATCCAACGGGCGCCCTTTATCCACGATTCCTCGCTCAAACGCCAGCCGGCAGAGACGGCGGGGAAATTACCCCATTTATTGTTTGCCCCAAACTTGGAAGACCCTTCCCTGCGGAATGAAACGGTTGCCAGGTATTTACCCATATAATCGTAATTGATCCTGCCAAAGAATGCAATCAGTTTTGCATCGTTCTTGAAGGAGCCCATACCTACATACCCCTCTTCACGTGCCCAGGCACCCTGAGAAAGGTTATTGTATGTTATGCCATCGTTGGGAAAATTCTTATTCAGCGCATTCAGCCCGGAATTTTGGAAATATTGGTATGAATAACCTGCCATCACCTTCAGGTTGTGATTACCAAATGTTTTGTAGTAATTTCCCAGCCATTCAATGGAATATTGGCTGTTCTTTGTGAAATCCTTGGAAGCCTCGCCGGACCAACCCTTGCTGATGCCTTCTGTGTTGGTGGAAGGACGGAACCAGCTGTTATAATATTGGTTTTGTTGATCGGCAAAGGTAACTTGAGTGGAAAGGTCATCGGTAATGTTCAATTTTACAGTGGCGTCCCAATCAAGGAATAATATCTCGCGGTCGTCCTTTACCGTCATTATTTCTTCAACCGGGTTATAGCCTGCCTGCTGTCCAAAGAAACTGAAATACATGGAAGGATTTTCCGGATCCATAATGGGAGTAGTCGGGTTTGCCTCTATAGCATTGTGGAAAACATTCCAATCGGCTTGTTTTAATTTAACTACCCGGGGCGCTACATTGGCCGAGAAGGTTAAAAGTCCGCTCTTGGTGGTATGGTTGACCGAGGCGCGCAGACCGTATTCCATCCTCTCCGAACGTCTGTCAATCCCTTTAGAATCGCGGAAATCGGCGCTGACACGGTAATTCGTCTCGGCCCGTCCTCCAGATAAAGTCAAAGTGTGCTGGTGCGTAAGGCCAATGCGGCTCACTTCTTTCAACCAGTCCACGTTACCTCCGTAATCCACTCCTTTGCCGTTTGCCACTTTATATTCACGATACTCACCGGCATTGAGCATATCCAGTTCCTTTATCATGATATTGGCTGAGACCTGCCCGAAATATGAAGTGTGGATCTCGCCATCAGATGTTCCTTTCTTTGTAGTAATTAACACTACCCCGTTGCTTCCCCGTGTACCGTATATGGCCGATGCGGCACCATCTTTCAAGATGTTTATGGATTCTATATCGTTTTGATTCACATTGGACATATTGCCACCGGGAACGCCATCTATAACGATAAGCGGTCCGAGGCCGGCTGCCCTTGAAGATATCCCGCGTATCTGGATACTTGCATTGTTATTGGGATCGGCCGAACCGGTGTTGACCACTGACACACCGGATACCTTTCCCTGAATCAACATGGCAGGATCCATGGAACTGGAGGACAAGAAATCTTTCGAGGAAACATGCGCAATGGCGCTTGTCAGTTCCTTCTTATCCATTGTGCCGTAACCGATAACTACGGTTTCCTTCAAATAACGGGTATCTTCCGTCAGGGAAAAATCAATATTTGTTTTATCCTTAACAAGGGCAGTTGCGTTCTTATACCCCATCATGACAGCTTCAATAGTATCATTTACAGATACCTGAAGGGAGTATTTTCCGTCACTGCCGGTGGTTGTCCCAATGGAACTGCCCTTAATCATTACTGTGGCTCCCACAAGTACTTCACCAGAGCCTGCGTCAGATACGACACCACTGATTTTAAGATTCTGAGCAGTAACAGTAAGTGTAATCCCGAGAAATACACTGATACACGTCAGAAAAAATAATTTGTTAGTTTTTCCCATATTAGTTGTTTTAGTCAGACAAAACTATCCAAGTCTAAAACAACAACCAACGAATAAAGGTGGAAATTAAGATTAAAATAATTCTAATTGTTTGGAATTCTAATTATTATGAGAGCTACGGGAACGCTTATTTAAGATTGACTATTTAGAAATTGCCATTACCAGAGCATCAAACTGCTCTTTGGATACAGAGGCTTTGGATTTAATTTTGTTTTTGTACACATATATGGTATTAACCGACAGATGCAAATAGTCCGCCACCTGGGCAGGGTCATCTATGCCGAGTCTCATCAATGCAAATATCCTCACTTCCATAGGAAGAGCGCCACTTTTATCCAGAGATATGCGGGCATCTTCATTCATTAATGTATTGAATGCTTCTATAAAATTGGGAAATAATGCAAGGAACGCCGTATCGAATGCAGCGTAAATTCTTTCTCTTTCTTCCTTAATATCAATATTATACAAAATTGCTTTGGCATCTTCAAATTGCCTGGTAGTTATTTTTCTGATAGCTGCCAGGGATTCTTTTTCCACATTATTGACAAAAGAAGTGTTCCCGTGGAGAGATTGCATGATATACTGATCTTTAATAGCGCTCGTTTCCTTCAGTAAACTGTTAACCCTGGCAAGCAGCTCATTTGATTTTCTAATTTCTTTTGACTTGGCATTCAGGTTTACAAAAAGAATAAGGGTCAATACGAAAAGAATGAGAACCACGGCCCCTCCCACCATGAAAATCAAACGTTGACTGTTAACATTGGAATAACGTGATTGTTCAATGGCCGGAAAAATAGAATTGATCTCGACCATCCTCAGTCTGGAATTATAAAACTGCGCATCGCTTAAAGCCAGCTGTATGTAACTATATGCATGAATAATATCCTTTTGTGCATACATATATTCTGCCAGCACTTTGGCCGATGTGGTTTCGTGTACACAGGACTTTATATCGTAAATGGCCGATATGGCACGGTAATAGGTGGCCTCTTTATCTAGATTTTTTGACTCGCAGGCACTGGCCAGAATAGAAAAATGCACGGCAAGCTGATGATCATCCAGATTGAACAGGTTAATGAGGTTTTTCCTGCCATCGATGGCCAACTCGTCCGAATACTCCTGTATAAGAGCTATTTCAAGTGAAATCCAATGATAATTAAAAGAATAATCCGAGGCATATTCAAGGGCCAGTTTGTAGTAGTCAAGGACCTTCTGGTTATATTTTTCTGTCAGATTCTTTGTTCCTTGTACATAGGAATAAAGATTTTGATAGGTGCTTGCGCACAAGACATAGAAATTGACCAAAATTTCGTCAGGCACCTCGTCTGACTGAAAATTATTGATTATGTCTACGGCCTCGTTAAAAAATCCCACCGATTTATAACAAAACAATAAAGCAGCCTGAGCTATTGCCGCTTCCGTCCTTTTGCCCGATTTCTCCGCCAATGATTCCAATTTTCTGGCATACACATACGCAGAATCATACTGATAGAACTTATACTCTTCAAAAAGCTGATTACAAATATTAAACTCATTGGAACGGCCCTCAGAAATCAGAAGTTCCTCAATCAGATTCTTTATTCGAAGTTCTTTAGGCTTACTATATTGCTCCTGCTTTTCTATTGTCTCATCCAACTCCTTCAGCTTAGCGTTCACATCACTCTGTTGCACAGATGATTCAAAAGAAAGTACTATGGTCAATATGGCTAAAAGAAGGTGCATGATTCTTATTTTGTTTCTATTTATACAATTTATAGTATCATAAAGTTATTCAAAAAACACATATCTCACGCAGATTCCTGTCTCTTCAAGGACGGATATTTTTCACAGGCCCGACATTCATAAATTTTTCACTATGGCGATATAATCTCCATCACTCGTTATTCCTTCTATAGAAAAACGGTACGCTGTTTTTCTGTCGGAAGTATAAAAAGAAATCTCTGCAACGCCGTTTTCATCTGCCCCTCCATTCGATATAGAGCCAAACGATGAAATAAGATAATCCATAAGAAGCATGCCATCAAATTTTTCCAGCTGTTTGCGCTCTCTAATCTGCCTTGTTTCAAAAGACTGATTAAACGGCGATGGATTAACCGCGGGTTTAACCAAATGCTGGCTTGCAGTAACAACAACTTCTTCAAGCAAGGTAGACGTTTCCTCTAATATATCTTTGAAGTGCTGCCCGGTTAATGCGGTTGTATTACTTAAAAATTGGGTTGTGTCAACAGAAGGAAAAGATGGAAGATCAATTTCTAAATAATACTCTGTGCTTCCCCGCTTACCCGTACAGGAGAGAACGAATTGCGTACTGTCGGGAAAGTCCAGATTCCTGATCCGGAAAAGACCTGAATGATCCATCGGTTCAAAATAAGAAAGGTTTATTGCCGGGGAATATATGATAATATCAGACTTGCTTACCCTGTTATAGAAACTGGAGACTTTCCCCGATATGGTTTGTGAATATTCTTTCTCCGGCAGGGAGTTGGGAATAGTGTTTTTAATGATTGCCGGTATATCGTAATAACGCCATCCGTGGATCATCATTACCAAATCCATCGCCTCACTTCTATCTTCCCGGGAAAAGTCAAAAAGTGCAGCCGGGTCTTCCACGGCGCCACTTAGTTCCGAGGAAAGCAGCATGTAGGATAAAAGATGATCAGAAGCAGTGTGCGGTGTCAGATACCTATCCGTAACAGAAAGGGAGAATGTGCCTTCCACGCCTGTCTCTAAAGTATCGAGCAGCCGGATGGTGTAAGTAATTTTTTCTCTCTTATCCGGTTCTGGCTTATCGGCAAAAATATCTGCCCTGATCAAATCCGGGGGATATACAAAAAAAATACGCTGGGCAAAAACACGACCCTCCTCATCCACAATAGTGGCATGATTTATACCGTTCAAAAGCCAAGCCTCTTTCATGGCTATTTCATACTCTTGTTGTGCGATTCTGTTGCATAAAAAGACCTCCGATCCGTTTGACAACACAATAAACAATGGTTTTTCCAATAACGATCCGGTTACCACTGTACGAATGAATCTTTTATCGCCTCGTTTCGTCACATGTATTACCGCACCTGTTTCCGAAAGAGCCGGTAGCGATTGTTTTAGCTCTGTTCCCTGTTTGCTTCTGATAACGGCATAGTATCGCTCATTGGGTGCAGGATGGAATATTAATTTCCCCATGCCTTTATAAGTATCAGAAAAAGATGTAATTATAGAATCTCTGCTATTAAAGACGGCACCTGTTACTCCAATCCCTCTGCCGTCGGTGGTAACCGCTTTAAACGCAAACACAGCAAGGTCCCCGGGAACATACCGTCCGCTTTCCGGCAAAAATTGAATGCCAAACAATGAATCATCTTTAGATGCCTGCACGGTGAGACTGTCGCTTTTTGCATCCAAAGGGTTGACAAGGGTAATTTCTTTGTGAAACATATATATTTCGGGAAAGTTTTGCATCCAGGCTGTATATGCCCGTAAAGTATATTTTCCCGATGGCAAATCTGTCTGTAAAGGGATTCTCCCCGGGAAAACCCTCAATACACCGTTTAATCTTTACCCGGGACAGTACGGTATCCTTATGGATGAGTTCTGCATAGATGAAGTTGCTTTCCGGCAACAAAGAGAAATACGAGTTGTTCGTTAAATAAGCATTAAACCAGATATATTCTCCTGCACAATAGACCTGTTTGTCTGTGTGCAGATACACCTTCTCGGGAGATAGAAGTGTCGAGAAGCGCTCAAAACTATACAGAGCCGGATCAATCCCGGTAATATCCTGCGCACTGCAATGGATGCCGGAGATTGTGAGTACAAATAAAGACAGAAAGACGAATCGCATTGTTGTATAGGCTGGTTATTCTGGTACCAATCTTACAGACTCATAAGCGCTATTTGATAAAGATACAAAAAAATCTGAGGCGAAAGCCAGGCAAACCCGGATTGCTGCGCAAGAGAAATTCCTGAAAATCCAACAGAATGAATAACAGCGTTTTGAAAAACACCTTTAAGGGCTTTGCGCGGCACTCCGGGTTTACCCGCGCATTCTGTAAGGTTTTCCTGCCCAATAATCATAAAAAACTCTTAAATTTATTCTCAAATTAACCTACCTCATATTTATCAGACATGAGAAATCATATTTTATTCATTCTAATTTTATTATTAATGAACGGATGCACCATATCATCCTCAAGAAATGAGGACATTAAGACTACCATCATTGAATTGGAAAAACAGGCATTGGCACAATGGAACAACGGGAATCCCGATGGATTCCTTGATTTGTGTGCCGATGACGTTGTTTACATCGACCCTGCTTTTGAGAGTAAACTTGAAGGGAAAAAAGCGCTTGAAGATTACTATGACACCATTAGGGGAAAAATCAAGATTGATCTGTACAAAATGATTGACCCGGTGGTACAGGTAACTGCCGAGGCTGCTGTCCTCACCTACAACTATGAAGCCCAACGGGATGGCATGGTGTTCAGAATGAACTGTACAGAAGTATACAGGCTGGACCAAACAAACAAGTGGCAAATCATCCACACACACTGGTCTTTTGTCCAGCCCGGAAAGATATAGATAGGATTCCCAGACTCCTTCCGGCTGCGCAACTTCCGGCGGCACAAACCGGCCGTCATCACATAGAACTCCACCACAAGATCTTCAGAACGGGAAACGCCTCCCATTGGCTGTGCCAATGGGTCCTTCCCTCCGCGGGCGCGAGGTTTCCCTTTTTCTGAATATCTTGTCGGAAGTTCTTGAACGAAAAAGACGGGAGAGCACCCTGGCGAGTACCCTACCGGGTATTTCCACCGGGCCATCTATCCAGCCTCTTCCTGGCAGTATACGTGCTCCAGAAAATCATACCCACCGGAATCAAACTACTTACAAATGCTTCCCAAAAACTCCGATAAATGAAAAAGTAGTAAAAAGACACAAATAAAGATAACCGTATTCATCCCTTATGGTTACAGAATCATTCAGTGACCGGTGCCAACGCAAAAGTACATAAAATAAATATGCATACCACTCTTTCTGTCAAAAAGTTACAACATATCAAAATATATTATAACTTTAACCGGAATTCCAAAAGCATATGGTTATGAAAAAATCTTTGAGATACCAAATGGGTTTCTTTGCATGCTATGGACTTTTTTTAACTTCCAGGATCGTATGGGACGGCCAGGCAGGATGGGAGGATATAATTTATGCTGCCTCTCAATCGCTTATGCTAATCTTTATCTTCTGGTTTTATGATCTGAAACGGAGTCCTCGCATTGTTCCTTCACGAGAAACATAACAGGACATCCGGTTATTTTGTGGGGATCACTTTCTGAATGGTACCGTCCGTATTGTAATACAGTTAATCAAAACAAACGGAACGGCGGAAGGGATGCGGACTGCCCCCTCTCTTATTCGCGAGCGGGATTGTCGTTGTGCAACCGACAATCCCGCCATTAACATTAACATTTAACCTTTCAAAAAAACAATACGACAAAAGAATTGCACAATACAGCTGTTCTGTCTTTATCCATACCTAAAGTCAACGACAAAGATCAGGCATTGTTATTAAAACATATTTTCAAAATCATTAAGAGATCGTTACATTTGGGAATAGAATGAATTAAATTTCCATTGCCTGTGAAACGAATACTTTTCCTTTGTTTATTTCTTCCTGCTTTTGCTCTTTCTTTCGGACAGCAAAAGAAAATATGCATCTCATTTGATGATCTTCCGGTTGTCAGTTATGGGATCACGGACACACTTTACCAGAAAGAACTCATCTTTAAACTCATTAACTCACTGACTTCCAAAAAAATTCCAGCCATAGGTTTTGTGAATGAAATGAAACTGTATAAGAAAGACAGTCTGAATCATTTCCAAATCCGTCTCATTGAAAATTGGGTTAATAACAATCTGGACCTGGGCAATCATACCTATTCACATCCTGACTATAATTCTGTAACTTATGATGAATACACCCGGGACATAATGAAAGGGGGAATAATTTCCAGCAAATTATTAAAGACACACGGCAGGGAGCTTATGTATTTCAGACATCCCTTCCTTCATGTGGGAAACACAAAGAGCAAAGCCGATTCGCTTGAAGAGTTTCTGAAAAACAATGGATACACGGTCGCCCCGGTTACGGTAGATAATGAAGATTATCTGTTTGCTCTTGCCTATAAACGTGCCCTGGCAAAAAACGATATTGAACTTGCCAAAAGAATAGGTACGGACTATATCTCTTACATGGAGGAAAAAATCATCTATTACGAACAACAGACCATTGAGCTGTTTGGCCGGAACATATGCCAGATTCTTCTGGTACATGCCAGTGCTCTGAACTCGGATTATATCGGGTCCCTTATCAATATGCTGGGTAACCGCCAATATACTTTTGTGAGTATTTCAGAGGCACTGAAAGACCCAGCCTATCTTACCCAGGTGTCAGTTTACGGAAACTGGGGCATATCATGGATTGACAAATGGGCCTTCTCGCAAGGTAAAAAAGGTGACTTTTTCAGGAATGATCCCAAAACACCTGACTACATCCGGGAGTTGGCCGAATAACAACCCTATATGACTAAATATTTCCGGTCACCCGATTTCCGATTTATAATAACTACAAATCTTTCTTATAGCAGCGGGCCCGTTTATGCTGTCTTATCTCTAATTTGTTCCAGAGATTTTGTACGTTTCTGTTATCTTCCAGTTCGCGTGTCGTTTCAATATTTGTGAAGCCATTCTGAATTATTGAATCACCGATATTTCTGAACATCAAAGACATAACACCCTTATCCCTATACTCTTCGTCTATGGCAATAAGCAGCGTATCCAGCGTATCATTCTTATGAAGGGCTCTGAGAATCGGGATAAAACCAAAAGGATACATTTTGCCGTGATTTTTCTGTAACGCTTTAGACAAAGACGGAAGGCATATAGCAAAGGCCACCACTTTGTCTTTTGCGTCCAATACAACGGACACGTATTCTAATTGCAGCATGGGAAGAAAATGATTTTTCAGATCTTCCAATTGCCTGGGACTCAATTCCGAGAATCCGTGTAGATTCATATAGGCTTTGTTGAGCAAGTGGAATATGCCGTCTGCATAGGTAAGCAGATCCTTTTTGCCCGAAACGGGAGCACAGCGCAAATTATACCGCTTCTCCACAATAGATGCCATGGTCAGGTACTTTTCGGGAGTGGCATCGGGAACTTTAATGTTATATTCCACCCAGTCGGTTTCTTTTGTAAAACCCTCTTTCCCGAGGAATTCGTCATAATAAGGGAAATTATATTTGCCATAGGCAGTTGGGATCTCATTAAAGCCTTCCACAAGCACCCCCGATGCATCGAAATCGGAAAAGCCGAGCGGACCGTGCAGGATTTTTGCATTTTTTGAACGTGCCCACTCTTCGACCGTCTGTATCAAAGCATGCAAAACCTCTTCTTTCTCAATAAAATCGAGCCAGCCGAACCGCGCGTACTCTTTACCTGTTTTCTTATTATAGCTATGATTTATTATACCTGCCACACGCCCCACAACTTTATTGTCTTCACAGGCAAACCAGTATTTTGCTTCACAAAATTCAAAAGCGGGATTTTTCTTTGCCGAAAGGACATTCATTTCTCCGGAAAGGAGCTGAGGAACATAATACGCATTATGTTTGTATAATTTGTTGGGAAAGGCAGCAAAACGCCTGAGCTGACGTCTGGATACCACTTCTTTGATCTCAATCTGCATAATTCGTTTCTTTATATATCGGGTTAGGTTTTGTAATAGGTTCTAAGTATAGCGGTAAACATCCTTTCCGGCAAATAACGCTTCAGATAAACCGAAGCTTTTTGGGGAGGTGTTGCTAAGATATATCTTTCCGACGGATTTTTCCTACCTGCAATCCGCACCATTTTTCCGGCCAAATATTCAGGTTTGAGCCCGTTTTGCTCGCTTTGTTCAATTAAGGCAAGAGTCACGGGATATCCCGGATAGGCACCCAGACAGGTTTCTCCTTCTATTTTTTTACGACTCGAAGTAAAATGGGTAGAAAAATCACCGGGATTAACGATCACCACTTTAATATTGCAGGACCTGATCTCAAGACGCAGTGCCTGGCAATAACCTTCCAAAGCGAATTTGCCGGCCGAATACATTCCCTGGTACGGCAACCCCATGAGGCCTCCCACCGAGCTCATACATATTAACAAACCGTTTTGCTGACGTCTCATCACCGGCAAAACCGCCTGAATAACATTCACCGCCCCAAAAAAATTCACATCCATCAATTGTCTGGCCTCTTCTACAGGGGTAAATTCCAAAGGTCCCCCTATTCCTCCCCCCGCATTATTGATCACCACGTCCAGAGTCTGCTCCCTGTTCATAATCTCATCAACGGCCTGTCTCACGGACTCGGGCCGCGTCACCTCCATATGAAGATAATTCACTCCGGGAACAGGGTCCACAGACCGGCGTACCGTTCCGTAAACCGTATATCCTGCCTTGGTGAAAGCAGCCGCCATGGCATGACCGAAGCCCGAAGAAACGCCCGTAATAAGAACGACCTTTTTCATCGGGAAATAATATCAAATGTTTTGAATGCTTCTATTATCTTTTCAATGGCCGTATTGAGCTGTTCAAAGGTATGCGTTGCCATGAGAGAAAAACGGATGAGCGTGTCTTCCTTTGGGACGGCAGGGCCTATTACAGGATTTACAAAAACGCCATTTTCCAGAAGCATTTGTGTGATCTTAAGCGCCTTAAGATCGTCGCGAACAAACAGGGGAATAATGGGGGTTTCGCTCTTGCCTGTATCCAGTCCGGCCTCCTGAAAGGCTTTGCACGCATAATGCGTCAGATCCCATAAATGAGCTATGCGTTCCGGCTCTTCCAGCATTATGTCTATAGCTGTGCTTACGCTGGCAAGAGATGCAGGAGGCAGGCTGGCACAAAAGATGAGCGCACGGGAATTGTGTTTCAGGTAATTGATCACCGAGGCATCGCCGGCAATAAAACCCCCGATGGAAGCCAGCGATTTGGAAAAAGTACCCATAATAAGGTCCACCTGAGAGGTAAGTCCAAAATGAGAAGCCGTGCCTCTTCCGTTCTCCCCGATGACGCCAATGGCATGCGCATCGTCTACCATAAGGCTGGCACCGTATTTTTGCGCCACCTCAACCAGACGGGGAAGTTTTACTATATCACCCTCCATGGAGAAAATTCCGTCGGTAACAATCAGCTTCATTTTATCAGATTCACAAAGCTGCAATTTAGCTTCCAGAGAATCCATATCGTTATGCTCATATTTGAACACCTTTCCGAAAGAAAGACGGCTTCCTTCAATAATAGAAGCATGATCGAGCGAATCCAGAAGCAGGTAATCCTGGCGATTGCACAATGTCGACACCACTCCCACGTTTACAAGAAAGCCTGTGCTGTAGCAAATGACAGCCTCTTTATTTACCAATTTGGCCAACTTGTCTTCAAGGGCCAGATGCGCATCGAGCGTCCCGTTCAGGAACCGCGAACCGGAACAGCTGGTACCGTATTTGTCTATGGCCTTCTTGGCCGCTTCTTTTATTCTCGGATGGTTAGAAAGGCCCAGATAGCTGTTGGAACCAAACATCAATACTTTCTTGCCGTTCATAATAACGACCGTATCCTGCTCAGATTCAATGGCCCTGAAATAAGGATAGATCCCGGCCGCCATGATCTCCTGAGGAGCGGTATACTTTGCGCAACGATTCTGTAGTAAACCCATAATTAGTTTTCAATTAATTTTTCTTCATTTAATATATCTGCCTGCACATTGTCAGTAAGAATATGATCTTTTATCTTCTTTATATATGGCGATTTACGGAATACCATGAGGTCTGCCAGAAAATAATTGGCCAGACCCGATATAAGCAGCGCCAAAAGATTACAGTAGACCACATCCAGACTGAACAACCATTCAAACAGCAGCAGGCAACCCATTTTTATACCAAACCCTCCGATGGAAGAAATGTTAAAATACAAAAGCCGGATAAAAAATGATTTAGGTCCTTTGGTTTCCAAACGCATGTGCCATATCCAAAAATAAGAGAAGCAGTAGTTGCTGAACATAGCCACTTCAAATGATATGGCAGGTGATATTATATATACGCCAAAATAAGATGAAAAGATATAATTGGAAAAGAGCCATAAAATGATTGTATCCACCAGTGTCCCAAATAACCGGCTGACAACAAACTTAATATATCTTGTCATTGTATATCGGCGTTCTTTTTATAAGGTTTGGGCGGGTCAATTCTTTCGTACTCTTTCTTATATATAATAATATTCACAAAATGAACAGTAAAAAGGATCCCTGCTATCGCAATGCAGATGACGTCAACCAGGCTGAACATCCTGCCTGCAATGGATAACAGAGGTCTCTGAAGAGGCAAATATATAAACATTGTATTAATGATGATAACAATGAGTCTGAATTCTGTCGGGCCGAACAGTCCGTAGGAGATCTTGAATTCTCCTTTCAGATGGGCATTGATATACGTAAAAATCGACAGCACCAGGTAACCGGCGAGAATGAGCAGGGCAATTGAGAGGGAAACAATGGGAGACAAACCGGCCCCGATGCACATTAGGGAAATAGTAACGGCATCAATATTATGATCTATAAAAAAACCGTATACAGGCCTCTGCGTATTCCTCACACGGGCCAGTGTCCCGTCGAGGCTGTCACCGTACCAGTTCATGACAAGCCCGAACGAGGCAAGCCATAAAAAACGTATATCCAGGTTTGATAAAACATAGGCAACCGCCGTAACAACAGCGCCCGTAAACCCGATAAAAGTCAGATGGTCCGAATTCATCCAGTCCGGAAGTTTTTTGGCCATCTTCACCAGAATCCTCTTCTCAACGGCGCTCAGGAAAGAGGTCTGGATCCTGATCTCAGCATGTTTTTCTTTCATCGCAATATGTTTTTGATTTTTTTACACTATTGACAATCAATATGGAAAATTCTTCCAGGCTTTTCTTATATTCATCGTATTTGTGCTGCAGGAATAAGTGCACATCCATGCCCGAAATAATCATCATGAGAATATCTACGGTGGCAGGAATACTCTTTATGGAAAAAAAGCCTTCGTTTTGTCCCCGGGTTAGCATCGACGCCAGCTGTAACCGTTCAAATTCACTGAAACGCTCCCGGGTGCCGGCCACAAAATGATATTTATCAAAAAAATCGGCCTGTAACGTTTCCTGGTAATTCACCGCATTTTTCAATAGATGAAAGCGCTTTAGAATATACCTTTTGAGCATATTCATAGAGTCCTGGCTCCCGGAAATCTCTTTTGACAATTCGGCCTGTACATCGTCCAGTTCCTTTTCCAGCACCGCGTTAAAAAGCTCTTCCTTACTGTTAAAATAGTAATAAAGAAGCCCTTTCGCCTTATGAATATGCCGTGCGATCTCATCCATAGTTGTTTTTCGGAATCCGAATTTCGAAAAAAACCTGGTAGCCGACGTTACGATCTGATCCTTGACCTGGCTCTCATTCTCTGTCATATTATTGACGATTTTGGTTCTAAGGTCAAAGATAATAAAATTTCTATTTTTCCATGACTTCCCTGTAAAAACATTCGACATCCTGCCAGTGATAATACGGATAAATATCCGTTTCTACCGGTATAGAAACTTCCCGCTCGTTGTGCAGGATCTTGACAATAACATCTTTATTTTTCTTATGTCTGAAAAAAACAAGTTGGATATTTGAGGCCTTGGGTGTGCATACAGATGCATTCCATACTGTATAAATCTTCAACGGATCTTTCTCGCTGGAACGATTATCGTCCAATTGCATAAGACCGGCCAAAGGCGTAATATTTCCGTCATGGCCAAATCTCAGATTCGCGGCTGTTCCGTTACCATTAACTGCCTCATGGGCTTTATCAAGAATATCCGTAAGAAGGTTAATCGCATTGGCTACAGCCAAACCACCACTTTCCGGCGAAGTGGAAAGCGTAACATAATATCTATAATTCATTGCCTGCCAAAGATCAAACATTTCCCGGGGTGTGAACAAATCATATAAAGACAGTCCCGGATCCACATTCTGCATATCGGAAGCAATTTGAAACAGACCGGACATTACGGCCGCGGAACTCATATTTTCCTTACAATAACCGGGATTGGTAAAAAGTACGGACATTAGTCGTTCGGGATTGGCCAGTTCATGTAAAAATCTATAATTTGCCCTCCAGGCCAATGTCGTATCCCTTATCCACCTTTCATATTCTTTACCTGTATGATTCATGTAATACATATATCGTTGACTTGCCTGACGCGTTATTTCAAGGTCGGGATTCTCTTCTTTCAGTTTTTCGCAAAATGCATCCATGCTAAGAATGCATCGGATAACAGTGGTGGATTTTGCATCAATCTTTGCATCTCCGGCAAAAACCTGAGGATAGTTTTTATACATTCTCTCCGCAATGGCACGATGCTGCCGTACCCCAAGGGAGGTAAGATCACCGCTCCGGCCCCGTGCATCTTCACAAATAATTGCAAGCCGACGCCGTACATCCTTTCCGAGAGGTGTTAAGACGCTATCCGAATAAGCTTTATTAAAGACTTCATAAATATTTACATAATCACCGTCACTGGTTAGCCATCTGGACCCGTGACGTCCGTAATGGCTTATATAAAAAGGAATATATCCTTTGGGCGCAGGTGTGTTTTCTGCTACGGTTACCGGATACGCATATAAAAATGCAGCGGTCAGTTCCGGTGTGGATAACAACTCTTTTTTTGAAGGGATTTGTGCAAATAGAGTAAAAAAAGAAAAAAGAAGAACAAGGGCAGTAAGAAATTTTTTCATCGTTATATTTTTGATTTGGCTAATTTAAGACGAAAAACCCATAAGTAGCTATAGCGAATCGTCATCCGGACAAGCCAAATTACCGAAATAATTATAGCCAACTTGGTGAATAAACCATCGTAATTATCTATATAATAAAGAAATTACGTTATCTTTGTAACAGAAAAAGCCGGTAGGATTAATCAATAAAAAGAATATGGAAACATCGGTAGTCTACAAGCCAAGGATAGCGGACAGGATGCTGCAAGAACAACTCGAAGCATCGGGGGTCGTTTTGATCCAAGGGCCGAAATGGTGCGGAAAAACAACTACTGCGGAACAGCAGGCAAAAAGTGTTCTGTATATGGATGCCCCAAGGACCCGTAAAGCTAATTATCTGTTGGCGGAAACAGACCCGGAAATTCTTTTTCAGGGAGAGACACCAAGGCTGATTGACGAATGGCAACTGGCTCCGAAATTATGGGATGCTGCACGGTTTGAAGTAAGTCGCAGGCGTTTGCCCGGACAGCTTATTTTTACAGGTTCGGCTGTTCCGCCTGATTTAACGGAATTAACCCATTCCGGTACCGGCAGGTTTGCATGGCTGACCATGCGGCCCATGAGTTTGTGGGAATCCGGCGACTCAAATGGCAGCATCAGCCTGAATTCTCTTTTTCAAGGAAATATGGCTCCAGTTGTTTCACGTGACATTTCATTGAAAGAACTGGCTTTTCTGATATGCAGAGGTGGTTGGCCGGGCTCTCTCAGTTTAACCCCCAAGGCTGCTTTGCGACAGGCTACAAACTACGTGGATTCAGTTGTTAATAGCGACGTTTCCAGAGTGGACGATGTAAGCCGGAATGCGGAATTTGTTCGAAGGCTGTTGCGCTCTTACGCCCGGCATCAAGGCGCACAAGTGTCTGTAAACACGATATATGACGATCTGGAGAAGAACAGGATGGGAAGTATGAGTGAAGATACCATTGCCTCATATATTTTAGCCCTTAAAAAAATTTTCGTTATTGAAGACATGCCGGCGTGGAGTCCTAACCTCCGATCCAAGACCGCAATACGTACTTCCGACACCCGTTATTTTGTAGACCCCTCCATTGCGACTGCTGCTCTTGGCCTTGGTCCCGAAGATTTGATCGGAGATTTGAACACCTTCGGTTTGCTTTTTGAAACGATGGTCGTACGCGACCTTCGCGTATATGCCGATGCACTTGACGGGCAAGTGTACCATTATCGTGACAAGAACGGACTGGAGTGCGATGCTGTGGTGCATCTGCGAAATGGCTGTTTTGGGCTGATAGAGATAAAACTGGGAAGTGACCGTTTAATAGAGGCAGGCGCCCAAACTCTTAAGAGACTGTCCGACAAAATAGACACGACAAGAATGAAATCATCTTCATTCCTGATGGTTATTACTGGTAGAGGGCAATACGCTTACCGCCGGGAAGATGGTGTTTATGTGGTACCGATAGGTTGTTTAAAAGATTGAATATATGCATTCAGCATCAGATAAAATGTATCTATCGCCTTCTCCAAATCCCCCCTGCTTTCCAGAAACGGCATATGCCCGGTGGGGCTGCTGACAAAAAGTGCATTAGGGAATTTTATTCCTTTATAGTGATCCGGTCCCACCATCCAGTCTCTTTCGCCATAAAAGAAAAGTACGGGTATCGTTACCTGTGGTGCGAATTGTCTGAAATCGGACCAATAATCGGCCACTGAAAGCGCTATATTGCTAAAATCGTTATTCCATTCGCTTACTTTCCCGTAAGTGGCATTCATGATGTCCTGGTTGGCTTCTTCCGTATAAGCCATTTTCCAGAAAAGCTCCCTTTTATTCAGGCTGTCAATGAGTCCGGTCATAACCTCCAAAAGCTGAGCCGGAGTTGCAGAAGACATATCCGGCTGTTCGTTACCCAGAATCTCATAAGCTTTTGAAATCCAGCTGCCGGAAAAACTTTCCTGCATACAGAGCGTGCAATTGATCATGAGCATTCCGGAATGAACCTCCGGGCGGGCCATGACATACCCCATCTGCAGAATACCCCCGAACGAATGCCCCAGCGTGAGCCATGTGTCAATACCCAATGCCTTTCTTACCTCTTCAAAGTCTTTGACCATCCGCTCCATGGAATAATCTCCATTCACGGGCGAAGAGGAGCGCCCCACCCCTCTTTGATCGAGATACACCATTTGGAAATTCTTTTCCAGATAATCGCCCATAAATTCTTCCAGCCAGAGGCTTCCCGAACCGGGCCCTCCGTGCAGATACAGGCAGGGAGTACCGATACCCCGCACATTAACATACAAGCAAACGCTGTCCGAGGTCACGATTTTCATTTCCCGGGCCCCGAGCCATCCGGCCAGAAGCAGCATAACGATTAAAAGAACTGTTCTTTTCATATTTTTCACATTTGACGCAAAAATAATCATTCGGTTTCAGGGACGTCTTCCCCTGCAACCCGAACTATGGTAATAATTACTAATTACCATAGTTTCAGCTGATTTTCAACAGTTTACCAATTATTTTAATCATGACTTTTTTCGCATCTGTTTTTGAATTCGCAGCCTTTACAGGGATCATCTTTACGGCGAATACTTTTTATTATCGCATATAAAGACAATACAACCGTTAAAATGAGGATACTATATACTATAATTAATTGCATAAGAGAATTAAATAAAAAAGCTGCCTATCTGATATACTCCAAATGTCACCACCCAGGCCAGACCAGTCGTATAGGCCATGGTAAACAAAGCCCACTTCCAGCTCGATTCCTTCTTAATGGCAGCAATCACCGCAATACATGGGAAATAAATTAACACAAACAGCATAAAACATAAAGCAACAAGCGGTGTAAACGATTCCTGGTTACGCAGGTTTGAGATCAGAGAGCCATCATTATTGTCGTTCCCGGCTCCCCCGTTGTAAAGAACTCCCATGGTACTTACCACAATTTCTTTGGCCGCCAGCCCGCTTAGAATACTTACCCCCATTTTCCAATCAAACCCAAGAGGTCTGATAATCGGTTCAATAGCATGCCCGAGCTTGCCAATATAAGATTGTTCCCGACTTGCATAGTCCCGGCTGCCCGATGCATCTCTTGGGAAATATCCCAAAGCCCAGATAATTATGGATGCCACCAGTATAACCGTTCCCATCTTTCTTAGATATGCTGCGCTTTATGCCACATGTGCAATCCGGTATTTTTCAGTGTCGGAATACGATATGGAGGCAGTTCCATAACAAAGGGAACTTCTTTTTTGGAAAACGCAATTTTTTTCATAACCAGTGCAACAGCAACGGCTAATAATATTCCGGTAAGGTATAATGAAAACAAAACAAGGCCCCGATGATTCGGGAAAAAAGCCGAAATTAATAATACATACACCGGCAGTCGTGCGCTACATGACATGAAAGGCGTTATTATCATGGTCAACAATCTGTCCGTTCTGTTTTCCAACGTCCTGGTAGCCATTATTGCCGGAACATTACACCCAAATCCCATTATAAGAGGAATAAATGATTTTCCGTGTAACCCTATTTTATGCATTAATTTATCCATAATAAAAGCTGCACGTGCCATATATCCGGAATCCTCCATTAAAGAAATAAAGAAAAATAATATCAAAATATTCGGTAAAAAAACAATTACTCCACCAACGCCTGCAATTATCCCGTCAACCAGTAAATCCCGCAGAGGACCTTCGTTCAGGCTTCTGCTAATAAGGCTTCCAAGTGTGGAAACTCCCGATTCAATCCAATTCATAGGGTATTGTCCAATTGCAAAAGTAGCCTGGAACATCAACCACATAAAAAAGATAAATATGGGAAATCCCCATATTCTATGGGTAAACAGATCGTCCAGTGTACGCACTTTTCCGTGTGCCGGAGCCGGTTCTTTGTAAGTTTCTTTCAACGCGCCCTCAATAAACCCATATTTTGCATCGGTAATGATGGTTTCGGAATTTTCGGCATACTCTTTCTCAAGCCTTTGCACGACAGCACGGACAGTAGTTTGAAGGGGCAGAAAATTTGGCAACGAACCGAGTCCTTCCAAAGTAGTTTTATCACCTTCAATTAGCTTTATAGCCAAATAACGTGTTGAATACTGGATCATTATTTCAGGCGCCTTACGTAGCTCGGTCTGAATCTCCATAATACCGCTTTCAATTATTTTACCGTAATTGATATGGACATGACGGACATGCGGATCTCTGTTCTCATATACTTCTATCAGTTTTGAAAACAATTCATCAATTCCCTGTCCTTTTGAGGCAACAGTGGGAACTACAGGAATTCCTATCATTTTTCCCAGAAATCCGTAATCAAATTCAACTCCCTTATTTTTTAGCTCATCGTACATATTAAGAGCAATAACCACTTTAACATTCATATCAATGAGTTGCGTGGTAAGATACAGGTTCCTTTCCAGATTGGATGAATCAATTACATTAACTACGATGTCCGGTTTTTTTTCAATAATATGATGGCGGACATATAATTCTTCCGGAGAATACTCTGTTATGGAATATGTACCCGGCAGATCAACAATTATGAATTGATAGCCGTCCTTTTTCAGGACGGCTTCCTTGGCATCTACGGTTACTCCGCTGTAGTTTCCCACCCGTTCGTGCGAACCGGAAGCATAATTGAACAAAGTTGTTTTCCCGCAGTTCGGATTCCCCACCAGCGCAATTCGGATGATACGATCTTTTTTTGTGGATGAAACAACCGGGCAGTCTTCTTCCGATGTCCCGTTGTATGCTGTATCTGAGAATTGAACACAGTCCGAACCGGTTAACACTTGTATCATGTCCGCCTCGCTTCTTCTCAACGAAACGTTATAACCCATGATCTCATACTCAATGGGATCGTTCAAAGGCGCATTTTTGATCACTTTTACTTTTTTACCTTTGATAAAACCCATTTCAGTAATCCGTTTCCGGAATGCCCCACGTCCCAGCACCTGGGTAATTATGGCAGACTCCCCTGACTTTAGATCTGATAAATGACGTATCTCTGTCCCAACTTCTATCATCCTTATATTCAATGAATAATATTAAAAGAAACTCCCCCGTAAAACATTGTACCAAAAACAGGGGCATACATAAAAGCAGCATCGTCAAGGTGTCTTTCGTTCTGAACTTTGTTGAAGATATTATTTACCCCGGCATATAGCTTGAATGAACCCAGCCTCTTTGAGATTCTTGCGTTAAAAAGCACAAAAGGTTCCGTCTTTTTAATTTTTGACTGATCTCCAAGAACTGCATCAATTTCTTCATTATAATAATCGATGTACATTGTACCCTGATAATTACCTGTCAAAGCAAAAGTCCAGCTTCCGGGAGCATATTCAAGTCTCATGTTACCGGTTGTTACAGGAAATCTGGATATGTATTTGCTCAAAGCCTCATATTCCGTACCCACCCAGTCTTCACGTACATTTTTATATTCGCCCCGATTATACGTAAAATCGATTCCCAATGAAAGATTCCTTAGCATGTTTGCTACCAGGGATAATTCTATCCCCTGCACGAAGGCATCATCAATATTTTTCCATTGATAATCATATCCCAATGCAGCAACCTGAGCATCTGCATCGGTAAACCCGATTTTGTTCTTTAAATCTGTCCGAAACAAATTAGCACTTATTCTCATATGGTTACCATAATAATCTGCAGACAAATTATAACTTACTGAAGTCTCAGGTTCCAGATCAGATGATTTCCACACCCTGGGCGATCCACTGCATAAATGCAGATCTTCAGAAAATCCGTAAGGAGCCCTGAATCCGGTCCCGGCATTTGCCCGAAGTGTGAATTTCTCTGAAATTTTATATTTAACTGCCAATCTGGGATTTACGGCCGTTTCATCAAAATTAGTTTCGGGAAAATTTTCAGTTGCAAAAACCTGCTTGTCTGCGGTATATTTTTCTCCGGAATGATGGTTATCTATTCTCACTCCCGGCACCACCATGAATTTATCTGATATAGCCCATTCATCCTGAAGGAACAAACCGAATTCCCGGGCCGATTTATTGGCGACCGAACGATATGATTCTCCCAGAAAACTGCTTGCCTGGTCAACGACAACGTACATTCCAGATTCTTCAAGCTTATCGTAGAAAAACTGTAACCCGGCAATCAGGCTGTGTTTCCTGAGCTTTGTATTAAATGACAATGTTGAAGTCACAGAATTCTCATCAGCCAGATAAGGTCTCATAACTCTTAAGTCGGGAACACTGTCGTTATGGGTCGCCATATAATCCCCCAGATAGGAATCGTTGGTAGCATTTCTGTTATGATTAACATAACCAAATGAAAGATTCAATTCAGATTTTGTCCCAATTTTAGCAGTATAACTCAACGATGCTTCATAACGATCTGTGGTAATATTTTCTGTGCCATCTGTTAACGGATTACGATAATAATCATCCGTCATAGTACCTCCTTCCCGTTTTTCAAAAACCGATTTCCCATGAAGAATGAGCTTATCATTTTTAAAAAAAGCATTATTGATATACAGGCCAAAACCTGCATTGGTAAGGTTGGTTTTTACCCGATCAGAAATCCCGTCCTTTTGCATTACTTCACTGCGTGTAATTCCCGCCCCAGTTTCGTCAATTGCATCTTCAGTATAACGTTGTGCAAAAATTGTCAGGCCAACCGTGCCTTTCTCATTCCGCATAGAAGAAGAAACGTCGTATTTATTCGTTCTGTAGCTGCCAAACTGAACGTCCAACGTTGTTGAAGGGATATTGGAAGGTTCCTTGGTTATAATGTTAATAGCTCCAGCAACAGCTCCACTGCCATACAATGCAGATCCGGCGCCCTTAACTACCTCAATTTTATCAATATCTACCGTACTCATTTGTTGTAGCCCGTAAACCCCCGCAAGTCCCGAATACATGGGTTGACCGTTAATTAGCACCTGAGTATGTTCAGCTCCGAGGCCCTGCATACGTATCATAGTGAAATTACAATACTGACACTGGTTTTCCACTCTTATTCCGGGAATCCCTTCCAAGGCCTGATAGATGTTATTCGCATTTTTTGTTTCAATGGCCTTTGAGGTAATTATCTCTGTCCTTACAGGAACATCTTTGATATAATGTTCGGTCCGGGTACCGGTTACAACAATCTGATTAAGATTCATCACATCGTCTTCCAATTCAAAAAAAAGTTCGGTAACCTTTCCCTCTTCCATTGCCACCTCTATTTCTTTTGATATATATCCTAAAGATTGTGCTACTATTATATTTTTTCCAAGAGGCAGATTGGCCATTTTAAAATGACCGGAACCGTCCGATGAAGTCCCAATATTTGTGCCTTTAACATAAACCTCTACATAAGGTATATGTTCTCCGGTACGTTTTGAAGTAACATGCCCGAAAAGCATGGCATCGGTGTTGTTTTGCGCCTGTAATTGCACAGCAATAAGTAACAAAAAAATAAAGCATAATGTATTTTTCACAATTTGTCCTCCGATATTTGATTTAAAAATATCTGCAAAACAAAAGCAAAAGCGTAACAATGGCAATACCCAGAAATAGTGATATTCCATCCATTTTCTAATTCATATGAGCTATCACTCCCAGTGAACACTCTTTTTATCGCTTACTTAATAGATTTACAATAACAACATCGCCCGCACGCGTATCCATATCATATTCATATACTCCATTCATTTTAAGCGATTTAAATGATATTCCCGCACTAAACAACGGGTTGGGGTTCGTGCCGTGTGCCTTTTTAAGTCCTTGTCCTGTTAAAGGGACATACGACCGCAGCCTGCAAACACCTCCCAAAGATGATTTTATGACTGCCGTCTTTATGGTTCCGTTCTCCCATGTAATATCCACTTCGAATCCTCCCCGTGCCCTAAGGCCGCTGACCTTACCGCTTTTCCAGGCAGATGGAAGGGCGGGCAACAAATGCACGGCACCGTCGTGGCTTTGGAGCAACATTTCGGCAATACCGGCCGTACAGCCAAAATTGCCGTCAATCTGAAATGGAGGATGTGCATCAAAAAGGTTTGGATAAGTACCTCCCCGGGGTCTGCCATCGGGTTGAACAGCCGGAGTCAGCTGATCCGTGATGAGTTTATACGCATGATCTCCGTCAAGTAACCTGGCCCACAAGTTCACTTTCCATCCCATTGACCAGCCGGTGGATTCATCGCCCCTGGACAGTAAAGAGGTTTTTGCCGCCAATGCCAGTTCCGGAGTTCTGAAGGGAGATATCTGGTTAGACGGGAACAAACCGTATAAATGAGATACATGCCTGTGTTTATCGTCGGGGCTGTCCCAGTCATCGAGCCATTCCTGCAATTGTCCCCATTTACCAATCTGCATGGGGGGCAACCGGTGCAAGGCAGTCAGAATGCTATCTGCAAGTCCCTTGTCTTTATTTAATATGCGGGCGGCTTCTATGGTTTTTATAAACAGATCGGATACCAGTTGATTATCCATGGTGGCTCCCGCCACAACGGAATACGCGGGATGTTCCACAGGTGCATTTTCCGGAGAAATGGAAGGACAAACTACCAGCCATTTATTCCGGGGTTCTTCCGTCAGAAAATCAAGGAAAAACAGTGAAGCTTCTTTGATTGTGGGATATACCAGGTTAAGATATTCCTTATCTCCGTTATACAGGTATTTATCAAATAAATGCTGAGAAAGCCACACTCCGCCCATGGGCCACATACCCCAGAATGCTCCGTCAACCGGACCGTTAATTCTCCAGATATCGGTGTTATGGTGCAGAACCCATCCTCTTGCACCATACATTTCCCGGGCCGTTTGCCTGCCAGTCTCTGAAAGTTCGCCGACCATGCGTATGAGCGGTTCATTCATCTCGGGAAGGTTGGTGATCTCGGACGGCCAGTAATTCATTTCTGTATTGATGTTCACCGTATATTTACTGTCCCATGGAGGAGTAAGACGGTCGTTCCAGATGCCCTGTAAATTGGCCGGTTGGTATCCGGGTCTGGAAGAAGAAATGAGCAAATAACGCCCGAACTGGAAGTACAAGGCCACCAGCTGCGGATCATCTCCTTTGGCAAATTGTTCCAGACGCACATTAGTGGGCTTGTTTATCGCATCTGTCACTCCCAGATCCAGACTTACCCTGTTAAAGTATTTTTGATAATCTTCACAATGATCTTTATTAATGCCTTCATACGTTTTGCTCAACGCTTTACTAAGGTATCCGGCAGATTTCTCACTGGCATTCCCGCTTAGATCGTTGTAATTGATAAAATTGGTGGCAATTGAGACATAAACAGTTGCCGTATGGGCCCCGCTAACGGTCAAAGCGGTATCACGGGCAATCACCAGGCCGCCTTCGATCAGAACCTTTATGCGGGCGCAATAGTTGACGGCACCTTTTACGCCTTCAAAATCGGAGGTTACTCCGGATACAATAAGCTCGTCATTTCCCTGAATCACTACTTCTGCGGCAGAAGAAGAATCCATAGTGACCGAAAAATTCAAAGCCCCATTTTTGTCCGATGTAATCCGGCCGACAATCACCTGATCCGGAAAAGAAGAGATCACCCTGGTTTCGTAGGTTACGTCATCAACCATGTATCGTGACAACACGGCAGCATTCTCCAGATCAAGTTCCCGGTAATAATTGGAAAATTTTTCATGACCGGGAAAAATGAACCGCAGGTTGCCAACCGTCTGATAAGGCATTCCATGAGACGTTTTACTAATAAATCTCTGATCTATCAACGCCTGAGCCTCGCCAAACTGTTGATTAAAAATCAACTTTCTGACTTCCGGTAACGCTTCAAGCGCCAGGGGATTATCATTCCTGTTCGGTTGGCCTGCCCATACCGTATTTTCGTTAAGCTGCCAGGTTTCCCGGCAGGGATGGCCGTATACCATGGCCCCCAAACGGCCATTTCCTATAGGCAGTGCTTCCACCCACTGCGCGGCCGGTTTGTCGTACCATAATTTCAGAGACGAAAGGAGAAGGGCCGCTAATAAAATACTATGCATGGTTGTTCATTAATTCGTTCTGAACCAGTCAAAGTCTGCATACCCGCCCGGTTCTTTCGTGGCATAATTGAACAAACCGAATTTGTTCCCGGTAAAGATTGTAAGACTGAATCTCATTTTCAGATTATTGCCAAGAGGCATGAACGTTTTGTTATCATAACTGTACTCAAACCGTGCATCTCCGGTCATATTGGACAGGACGGCCCGCAGGTAAATGATTTCCGATTCTGACGGAATAGAAGCAACCGTTTCGCCGTTATTCACCATGACAAGGCTCTTTATCCCATTTTCCTGTGTCAGGGCAATATAGGCATAGGGATCCTGGAAAATAGCCAGCCCGGCCACATCGCCATCCTTCATGCAATTGGCATCCATTCTGACCGTTCCGATGGTTGGAAGGGTCTTGTTGTATTGTGCAAAAGGTCTTTGGGTGAGCATGTTGGGAGCCTCCCTAAGGTTCGCGACTATCTTTCCGGTTGTCAGGCGCAGGTGGCCCGGACGTTGGGTCAACGACCATTTCTCCGGATCGGGATTATGATTCCAGCCCCATTGCATACCTAAGACAGCCTCATCAAATTCATCGGAGGCAGGAAGGCTTTTCACCGGATATTCTTTAGCCATATGGGGCTTTTTACAGGTAATAACCCCGCGGCCGTCAACACCGGCCACCGGCCAGCCATCTTCCCACCTTACCGGCTGTAATGAGGGAAAACGCCCTAACGGTCCGCTGTCGACAAAAAGGACGGTCCACCATTCTCCCGTTGGCGTTTGAAGAAGCGCTCCCTGGTGAACTCCAAAAGTCACACCGGGTATCGTATCACGTAGCACGATTTTCTCCTCGTAAGGTCCGTAAATGTTTCTTGAACGCAACGCCACCTGAATCCCGTCCCTTCCTCCGTACGTGCAGTATAAATAATAATAGCCATCCTTCTTGTACACATGCGTTCCTTCCAGACCGCCGCGGATTGTTCCGGTATAGACCAGCGAATCGCGGCTTGCGGGGGCAAAGTTCTTATCCAACTCGGTAATGGATATTTTGCCATAGCCGTGAGCCACATAAATCTTTCCGTCGTCGTCAAAGAAGAGACCCGGATCATAAAAGCCGGCAGGCAGTTTTTCTATTTTCCACGGGCCTTCCGCCTGGGAGGCCGAGCAGAGGAATCCGCCTTCGTTAAGCGTGATGAAAAGCAAATAGAACTTCCCGTCATGGTAGCGGATGCTGGTGGCCCATTGTCCGTGTCCGTAGCGGTTACCGCCGTCCAGATTGTAACAGGGATCGAAATCGAACCGGGGAACCGCATTGCTGCAATACTCCCAGTTCACCAGGTCGTTTGATTTCAGGACGGTCACACCCGGAAAAACAAACATGGTTGTGGTAACCATATAGTAAGTGTCTTCCACCCGGATAACATCGGGATCGGGAAAGTCCGAGGCTATGAGCGGATTGGTATAGGTGCCGTCTCCGTTGTCACTGGTTGTTTTACGTACAGGGGCATGAGCAGGAATCCTCATGTCTTTTTCTATGAGATCTTCCAGCAGGTTGAGGGGCAGTTCCATGTCTTTCGGGAAAGGCATTCTGCTTAATTGCTGGAAATAGAGCAGGCAGCCGTCTTTCCAGTCCAGGGCGTTCAGACTCTGTTCCCTGAGTTTACCCTGAACCGAGTAAAAGCGTTCTGCGTCCACATAAGGCCGCACGTTGTCCCAAACTGTTTGGAACTGACGTACCTGTTTGACTCCGATATCGTAATGGACACAAAGCTCGTTCCATAATGTACGTCCGCTCTTCATGCGATGATCCCAGGGCACATGATGGAACCAGAGCAGGTAACTTTCAGGACAGGTTTCAATCGAATTGAAAAGCGACTCCAGCGGCTGATGATACTGGCTCACTGCATTACTACCCTCCTGCGTACGGTCGAATCCAATCCCCTTGATGTCCGCTCTGTGATAATACGGAGGGGTCCAGTCTTTACGTATCCATTCCGGGCCCCACCATGGACCGGGACCGTAGTGTTCGTCTGCAGAAAAGAGATGGTGCAAGCCCAGAGGCATCATATAATTAACGGCAGCTTCACGGCTCTGAAGCATCATGGCTTTTACCGGTTCCAGGAAATTCAGGTTCCACTCTACGGAAAAAGCCGCTTCCTGCGCTGAATCTTTCCAGGCAACGGGTTGAAACGTGAGCCGGAGCCATTCATCGGCAATCTGCGCGCTTGAGATCTTGTTATCCCAGGCCATCCGGCCAAAAGCGTACCAATTGGCCTGAGCAAAATGGTGCCCGCACCAGTTGGCATCCAGGCCTGTATTGGCCACACCGGCAATAGCCGTATATTGTTGCGGGAACAAGCTACCGTCCATACAACGGGCCACCGTGCTTCCCTTACCTTCCTGAAAGGTTTCGCTTTGCAGGAATTCTTCCCACATGGGGGCAAGGAACACCAGATGCACAGATTGACCCAGGTATTCCTGGGTAACCTGCAACTCGGCCATGACCGGAGTTTTCTTCATGGCGCCGAAAAGCGGGCTGAAGGGTTCGCGCGGCTGAAAATCAACGGGACCGTTCTTGACCTGTATAATCACATTGTCCCTGAAAAGGCCGTCGAAAGGCATGAATTCGGCATACGCCTGTTTGGCGCGGTCTTCTTCTTCAGGATTATAAACAAAGGCCCGCCACATGACAATGCCCCCGAAAGGTTCAAGCGCATCGGCAATCATATTGGCGCCGTCGGCATGGGTACGGCCGAAATTCTGCGGCCCTGGCTGCCCTTCGCTGTTTGCCTTAACCAGGAACCCTCCGAAGTCGGGAATGAGCGCGTAAATCTCCCGCACCTTGTCTTTCCACCAGGCAGCCACCTGTGGCTCGAGCGGGTCCGAGGTTTCGAGCCCTCCTATCACGGCCGGCGAAGCGAAATTGACCGCCAGATAGGTCTTAACGCCGTAAGGACGCAGGATATCGGCAATGGTTTGTACTTTATTGAGGTAGGCCGGGGTAAGCACCCGGGGCGAGGCGTTCACGTTATTCAGAACCGCGCCGTTGATACCTACCGAGGCATTGGCCCTGGCGTATTCTTCCCACCGTTGTCTGTCCGCTGCGGTCACCGTCAGGGAGTCCTCCCCTTTCCGCCAGAATATGGAAAGGCCGGCGTAACCCCGTTCTACCGATCCGTCGGGATTGTCCCAGTGGTTCAGCAAACGTCTTTCATAGGAGGGATTGATTATCTCGTCCCCAGTGCGCATCCCTGTCCGCTGACGGCGGAGCATGTCATATACTCCGTACAGGATGCCCGCGTGAGTGTTTGCCTGGATTTCTCCGCCGGAGATCCGGTATCCGTCGCCCTTGATGCGTTTGTCTGGCCTGACAGTGAGAACGACCTTCTCATTCGCTTTTCCCTGCCACCCCATTTGGAGTTCCCTGCGGGCAATATCCAGGGTTGCCGAACCTGCCTGACAGACAACGGTCACGGGCACCGGGTCCTGTTGGCGCAGCCACAGGCTGTGCCCGTCCTCGGCATGTAGCCCCAAAGACATAAAAACAACTAAAAAGAAACTGATCGCAACTTTCATGATGGTAAGAATTTTCTGCTTTTGAATGAACTGTTATATAGCCTGTATCTCGGTAGGAGATTTACCAAAGTGCTTTCTGAACACGGTACTGAAATACCCCAGGCTGGTAAATCCGCAAAGCTCGCTAACCTCAGTCACGGAATAATTCCCTGCCTGCAACAATTCCATGGAATAATTGAGTCTGACAATGCGTGTGAGATCGGTGGGTGAAAGACCGGTCAGCGCCTTCATTTTCTTATACAGCAAGGACGGGCTCACATTCATTGCCTGGGCAAAGAAATCTTTATCGAAAGCCGGATTGGAGATATTGGACTGGACTACTTCCAGCATCTTCTTAACGAATTTATCGTTATGCTCGTTTTGCAGTACAGGCTCTGCGCTGCCGCCTTTGATGAGTTTAAAAGCTTTTTCCCGGACGATTTCCCTGTTACGGAGAATGGCCTTGATCCTTTGCCGGAGAAGTCCCATATGGAATGGTTTGGTCAGGTAATCGTCCGCCCCCAGGCCCAGGCCGTAGAGTTGTTCGGATTTTTCTGACAGAGCGGTTAGCAAAATAACAGGAATATGAGATGTATCGTAAGTAGATTTCATGGTGCGGCACAATTCAAACCCATCCATTTTGGGCATCATCACATCAGAAACGACCAGATCCGGCATTTGCCTGGACACTATCTCCCAGGCTTTTTCCCCGTCTTCGGCAAGAAGCACTTTAAAGTGGCGATATAAAGCACTGTACATGAAGTTCCTGAGGTCGTCATTGTCCTCCACAACAAGCACCTTCATTTCTTTGTAAGAAGTATCATCGGTGTCTTGTGGCGGCAAAACGGGTTCGTCGGCAAAACAGGTCTCCGGATCGGTCACCGGAAGCATTGCTGCGGTTTGTTCTCTTTCGGATATTTCTTTGTAAGGTATAACCATTTCAAAAACAGACCCCACATTTTCCTGGCTATCGCACCGGATGACCCCTCCATGCATGGAAACATAGTTCTTAACCAGCAAAAGTCCTATTCCGGATCCGACGACTTTTGAGTTCACAGCATTTTCACCGCGGTAAAATTCCCTGAAAAGCCTTCGTTGCGCTTTTCTGCCAATTCCTATTCCCTGGTCTTTTACCCTGAGAGACCATTCATTATCAGCGCACTTCAACTCAATTTCCACACTACTTTCGGGATAGGAGTATTTTACGGCATTCGAAATGAGGTTATCAATGACCTTTTCCATTTTTCTCTCATCAATGGCAGTAAGGTAGCTTTGACGGTCAGAAAGGAACCGGAGTTCAATATTTTTGCTTTTGGCAAACATCTCGAACATGGCTTTACGCCCCGACACAAGCCTTACAACATCTGTCATGGCAAGTGAAAGCTGTCCTTTACCAATATCCACCTTCTGAAAATCCATGAGCTGGGTAACAAATAACGAAAGACGTCTGGTCTGTTCAATGGCCAGATGTAAATAATGCCGGCCGGGTTCGGATAAATGCGTTTCCCGGCTTAACTCCTCCACCGGGGCCTTTATGAGTGTGAGTGAAGTACGGATATCATGTGCCGTATTAGTGAAAAAGCGCACTTTTTCCTCTGTATGTTTTTGCCTCAGCCTGTTTATATAGTATAGGAATGACAGCATGATCATGGCGGAAATGAATGTCAGAACGAGTACCCAGAACCATACTGTTCTCCAGAACGGAGGTATAATATTTATGCTTATGGAACGTTCTGTGATCAATTGAGATAATGAACTGTCAAACAATCTGATCATAAGTGTATAATTACCACTCGGAATATTCGTATAGGTGAGGATCATGTTATCGGAAGGCGTCGACCACTGAGAATCGAACCCTTCCATTTTCCAGGAAAATTTTGAACGCGAGCTAGTGCCAATCGGTAACAATTCCAGGCTGATTGTGTTTTGAAAATATTCCAGATCTATACTTGTAATGCTGTCAACGGGAGTTTTCAACCGGAAAGAAGGAATATCCCTTACAGAACGTCCGGAAACGGTAAGATCGGTAAAATATATTTTACCTGACGGCGGTATTTCACCTATCGATATCGGATTAAAAAGAACGGCCCCGTTATTGGTGCCCCATGCCAGCTGTCCGCTTTTCATTTTACAGTGCGAACCGCGGTTAAACGAAGTTCTCGATAAAGAATAAACGGAACCGTATGTAAGTACGCTATTGTCTGAAGGATCAAAACGGCACAATCCGCTCTCGGTACCGATCCACAGAAAGCCGTTCTCAAATATAATACTGTTAATGAAATTCGAGGGCAGTCCGGACCGGGTGGTGAATTTTTCTGTATTTCCGCTTTTATAATTATATTTAAGCAAACCGTCTCCGCTGGTACATATCCAGATATCATCCCCAAGGGTCAGGATATCGTATATAAGGGAACCTATGAACAGTGGTTCTATTTCGCCGGTATTTTTATGGAGCAGCGAAAGCCCGTAGGTACATCCTAAGAGTATCTTATCCGGAGCCAGTTGTCCAAGAGCATTTATAGATTGCCGGGAATAGGTACGGAATTTTTTTTCACGGGACAGATAACAGAGAAATTCTCCGTTGACCCCGCCCAGCCATATATCTCCTTCGTTGTCCTTAAAAATATCGATAATAAAATCGCTGACCATAGAGACGTCATTCCCGTCCCGGGGATAATGCTCCAGTTCGGCACCAGTATAACCGTCCAGTACATAAACTCCGGAAGAATAGGTTCCGGCCCAGATCCGGCCCTGATCATCTTCGCACAGCGAAAGAAATACCTGAGCCTGCTCCTGTTTATTATAATAGAATTTTTTCCATCGGTCCTTAGCCACATCCCAACAGCTTATTCCATTGTTTGTGGCAAACCATACCTTTCCCCAACGGTCCTCAATAATGCTGTTTACATCGTTATTAACCAACGAATTATCGACATTTGCGTAATGTACAATCTGGGTAACCAGAGGCGAAGACTGATCGTAGAAAGAAAGCCCGCCGCTGTATGTGCAAATCCAGATCCGCCGGTCACTGTCGGAATACAGATCATATACCCCGTTTCCCCGCAACGAGAAGGGATCGTCTACGCTTTCCTTGTAAACATTCAATACTTTACTGCCGCTCCGGTTCAGCTCCCACACCCCCTGTCCGTCTACCCCAAACAGCAGTGTGGAATCTGTGTTTGATTCAATGGCCAGGACAGGCTGCTTTGGAAAAGTTGACGGAAGAATGGCAGAGAAGATTCTTGCCCCGAAATCGTAACTGTACAGGCCGTTGGACATGGTGCCAATCCAAAGTTTGTCAATTTCTTTGTCGTAGTATAGCTCCGGTACGGAGAAAGGTGTTACCGAACTGTTCCGGTAAACACATTCGCTTACAAGCGAATAAATATTTAGCAGCCAGATTCCCTCGGGTCTGACAATAATCAACCGGTCGCGGTCATACCAGGCTATTGAATAAACCTCGGTCTGAATATCTTCAATCAAAGTCAGTTGTCCGGAAGCATATTTATACAATCCCGAAGAAGAAGCCACCCAGCAGGCGCCCCGGGGATCAACAAGCAAAGTATTGGCTAATAGATATTTATTGTTTAAAACTTTAGAGAGATTGATTAACAATTCAAAACGGTCCAGTACCGGATTGTATGAAAAAATCTGTCCGTTATTGGCACAGGCCAGTAATTTAGAGTTCTGATATATGAGCCGTAACGAAATAACGTTTGCCGTTTCGTACGGCAAACGGTACAGACGGTAATTATCGTGGGTGATTCTCAGGATACCTGTCTTGGAAGAAGCCCATATAAAACCGTTATCGTCTTTACATACGGAACTGGTTTCACGCGTAGAAATTCCAAAAATGTTGTTAATACTGTAAAATTTAGGAGAAGTAGCCTGTGCCGGCAGAAAAAAAGATGCTACAAAAAAAATAGAAATAAGACTCCTGGTAGATTTCATAATATAAACATCCCGCTGCCGTTTGACACAAAATTAATTTTTTTTTGTCGGTTACATTGTTTTTATTAGCCGGTGTATCCAATATTTAAAAACATATATCTAAAAATGAAACTCATTTTTTGAGCTGTTCTTATCTTTGTTAGAATAATCTAAACAGCTAATCACAATATTTTTACTATGAACAAGTCTACTCAAAAAATTTCCGTCATAGAAAAAATCGGATACAGTTTGGGTGATCTGGCAGCCAACCTGATCTTCCAAACTCTTATGACGTTTCTAGCCTTTTTTTATACCGATGTATATAAAATTCCACCCGGCACCGCTTCGTTCATCATTTTCTTCGGAGGTATGTTCGGAGCCTTTTTCAATCCCATTATGGGTATTATTGCAGACAGGACCAAGACACGCTGGGGCAAATTCCGTCCCTGGATCCTGTGGACCGCCGTGCCTTTTGGTGCAATGGCCATACTGGCCTTCAGTACGCCAGATTTCAGTCCCTCCGGGAAGATTGCTTACGCTTTCATTACTTATATGCTGCTGGTTGTTGTTTATTCGGCAAACAACCTTCCCTACGCATCGCTGAGCGGTGTGATTACCGGAAATATGTCCGAACGGAACAGCCTCTCTTCGTACCGGTTTGTGGCCGTAACCATTGCCCAGCTGATTGTTCAAAGCTTTTTGCTGCCCCTTGCTCTCATATTGGGTGACGGGGACAGAACCAGGGGATTCGAGAATACCATGATGCTTTTCGCCGCCATTGGTGTCGTATTCTTTATTATCACCTTCCTTACCACAAAGGAAAGGATCATTCCCAAACCGGAACAAAAGTCAAGCGTAAAAGAAGATCTGCATGACCTGGTAAGGAACAAGCCCTGGATAGTAATGCTTATAATAACTGTTTTCATTTTCATTACCCTGTCCCTGAAAGGCGGCATGTACGTGTATTACTTTGAAAACTACCTGAGCCAGGAGCACTTGGCGGGGTTCCTTGAAAAAGTGGGACTGAACAAACTGTCAGGTTTTACATCGTCTTCAGACGTAGCCACATCGGGCTTCAGCCTGTTCATGGCATCCGGAATTGTTACCACACTTATCGGTATAGCCATTTCCAAACCTCTGGCCGACCGGTTCGGTAAACGCGATGTGTTCGGGTGCAGCCTCTTCCTTTCCGCCCTGTGCCTGCTCATGTTCTATTTCTACAGTCCTCAGGCCATCGGGTCGGTTTTTGCCACTCAAATGTTACACGGATTCTTCTACGGTATTTCCACCCCGCTGCTTTGGGCCATGATCGCCGATGTGGCTGATTACTCCGAATGGAAAAATTCACGCAGAGCCACCGCCATCATTTTTTCGGCCATGATATTTGGTCTGAAAGCCGGTCTGAGCATTGGCGGAGCGCTTGTTGCCGGTATCCTGGCCAGTTACGGTTACAACGAACAACTTGCCGTTCAGTCTGCAGAAACCGTAAACGGGATCAAACTGTCACTGAGTATTTACCCTATGCTTACATTTTTTGTGAGTGTTGCCTGTCTGTTCTTTTATGAGATCAACAAAAAAATGGAAGTCCGGCTTCAGGAAGAACTGACCGCACGCCGTGCAGAGAACGAGAAATAGTGAAATAACTAAATGACTGATCATGAAAAATCCAAGATACCTTATCCCCCATTTGTTTACGGCAGATCCGTCAGTTCATCTGTTTAACGGACGGCTCTACATTTACCCCTCCCACGATGTTGAATCGGGAATTCCCGAAAACGACAACGGAGATCATTTTGCCATGCACGACTACCATGTTTTCTCCATGGAATCGCCCGAAAGCGAAGTGACTGACCACGGTGTGGCCCTCGATGTAAAAGATATTCCCTGGGCCGGACGCCAGTTATGGGATTGCGACGCGGCCTGCAAAGACGGTGTCTACTACCTGTATTTTCCTTTAAAAGACAAAACCGATATTTTCCGCATTGGTGTGGCCGTGAGCGATAAACCCGAGGGACCTTTCAAAGCCCTTGATGCTCCCATGCACGGAAGCTACTCCATTGATCCCTGCGTATTTCGCGACGATGACGGTTCTCATTATATGTACTTCGGGGGCCTGTGGGGCGGGCAATTACAGCGCTACCGCAACAACAAGGCCATAGAGTGCGGTCATGAGCCGGACAACGACCAGCCGGCTATTCCTTCGCGGGTAGCTAGGCTGAGTGACAATATGCTTCAGTTTGCCGAGGAACCCAAAGACGTAGTCCTGCTGGACAAAAACGGCGAAGTGCTAACAGCAGGCGATCACGACCGGCGTTTTTTTGAGGCTTCATGGATGCATAAGTATAATGGAACATATTATTTCTCCTACTCAACCGGCAATACGCACAAACTCTGCTACGCCACAGGGAATAACCCTTACGGGCCATTTACATACCAAGGCGTGATTCTTACTCCGGTAGTAGGTTGGACCACACACCATTGCATGATTGAATTCAAAGGCCGCTGGTACCTGTTCTTTCACGACAGCGTTCCTTCCGGAGGTAAGACCTGGTTGCGAAGTCTGAAAGTAGTTGAATTGGAATACAATAATGACGGCACTATTGTTACGATAGATGGAGGAGCTGAATAGTTTCAGATAAAGAACAAAGTAACTCCCGCTACGCTGATAACCGCACCGGCCACCTGAACCCAGGTAACTTTGCGCTTCAGAAAAAGATATTCCGGCAACAAAATAATCACAGGCACTGTTGCCATAATAGTAGACGCGACGGCCGTGTTGGCATACTGCACGGCCATAAGCGAAAAAGTCACTCCAAGATAAGGGCCGAAAATAGATCCTGTTACTGCGGTTCTCATTGCTTTCCTGTTTTTGAAACTGGCAAGGAAGTTCTTTATTCCACCGGTAAGTACAATAATGAGAACAAAAGAGATGATACCGGTTATGGTTCTTATCTGTGTGGCTGCCAGAGGAATATAAAGCACATTATCGGTCGCATGACAATTTTCGTATGCCAGCATGCCCTGCTTGCTGAGCACAATGCCTACTCCCTGGCCTATTGCGCCCATCAGAGCAAACAGCACCCCTTTTACGGGCAGGCGCATGTGGAGTTTATTGTGCGATCCGCTGTTATTCCCGTTTTCCCTTTTCAGGATGGATATAGATATCCCGGTGAGCGTTACGCACATTCCGGCAAGCGCCATCCATGAAAGTTTTTCCCCGATTATGACAAATCCCGCCAATGCCGCAAACGGAGAGGCAAGCGTCATGATAAGCTGGGAATAACGGGCCGAGATCATTGAATAAGAGGCAAAAAGAAAATAATCGCCAATTACAAATCCCACCAGACCCGAAAGCGACATCCAGATCCATACTTCTCTGTCCGCGTGGACAGGCAAAAAACTGCCGTTCATTATCATAAGTGTAACACCAATGAAAATGAATGCACAAAACAAACGAATGAAGTTCAGATTGACTGACCCCAGTTGTTTCCCGGCATGCTCAAAAAACAGAGCACTCAACGTCCAAAGGAATGCGACCCCTATTGCAATAAATTCTCCCGACATAAGGGCGCAAAAGTAAGAATTATCTGCTTTCCCTGTTTCTGTCAATGATATTGTTTATCGAGCGGACTGAACTTCCGCTGTCAAGACCGTCATGCGGGGTGTTGAAACAATAGTCCAGAAGTACCTCTACAGAGGAGGTGGCCACATGCATACGTGAATCGCTCGATGCATAATAAATATACACGGTATCGTCTTTTCCCCTGATCCATCCGTTACAAAATAAAACGTTAGATACGTCGCCAATGCGTTCCTCTTCTACAGGCGCCATAAAATAGCCGCCGGGTTCGGCAATGACCTTCCATGGTTCATGTAAAGCGGTAATATACAGGTAAAGCACATAGCGAAGCCCGGACGCGCAAGCCCTTACACCGTGAGCAAGGTGTAGCCACCCCCTGCCGGTCCGGATGGGTGCCGGCCCTTCCCCGTTCTTTACCTCCTTAATAGTATGGTAATGCCTTTTGTTGATGATATGCTCGTCCACTATCTCGGCATTGGTGATATCACTTACTAGCGCCCAGCCTATACCCCCTCCGTTGCCGGCTTCAATAAAGCCGTCCTGAGGTCTGGTGTAAAAAGCATATTTCCTGTCCACGAATTCGGGATGCAACACCACGTTACGCTGCTGACTGCGTGAAATAAGATCCGGAAGCCTTTCCCAGTTGTCCAGATCTTTTGTGCGCGCAATCCCTGCCGAGGCAATGGCCGATGACAGGTCGCCCGGTTCTGCGCCGGGATCCTTCCTTTCAACACAGAAAACACCGTAAATCCATCCGTCTTCGTGCAAGGTAAGCCTCATATCGTATACGTTTGTGGCAGGCTCTCCCCATTCGGGCATGATCACAGGCCGTTCACGGAAACGAAAACCGTCCACCCCATTGTCACTTTCTGCTATGGCAAAGAATGATTTTCTATCATTTCCTTCCACTCTGGCTATCATTATGTATTTGCCGTTTAGCTGTATGGCTCCCGCATTAAATACGGCATTGAAACCAAAACGTTCCAAAAAGTAAGGATTGCGATCCCTGTTAAAATCGAAGCGCCACTCCGGAGGAATGTGAGCAGCCGTCAGAACAGGGTGTTTATATCTTGTATACCATCCGGAAGGATGTACGCAGGGAATGTTTGTCCGCGCGATCAATTGTTCCTGGTCATCCAATATTTTTTTTAACTTTTCCTTAAAATCTTTCATTTTCAGCTTTTTAAGTGAAAGGCGACCTGCAACATGTTACACCCTATGTTGCAAGCGCCTTTCCAGAACAAACCCAACCCAATCTTGACAATTTAAAAGACAAAAATAGATAGGTTATAGAACGGAAACAAGTATTATTTTATCAAAAAAACAACAGGATATATTAGATGAGAAAGTGCTGAAAAACTATAAAAAACAGCATCACCGGGCTATAAAAAAATAAACAAAAAAGCCCAATTGAATTATCTAATCTTCTAAATAAGAATCCTCAATACATCTTGTACATTTATACCATATTTAATAATTCAGATACGAATAAGCGTATTTTTTACCGTAATGATAACAAAGTGTCATTTTCAGATAAAATAATATTTATTTTTTAACGCATTAACGCATATATTTGAAATTTGAAAAACAATCCGTTTGCCTATTATTAACCAACATTTTATTACTAAATTCTATCTATTAACCAAAAAACTAAACGTATGAAAAACTATTTTTGGAAACGTCTGTTTGCGGGGTTGTTTCTGTTGTTAATGACAACGGGAGTAACTTTTGCTGCATACGGAGATCTGCAACAATCAGGTCGTACGGTTTCTTGTGTGGTTTCAGACAAGACAGGTCCTGTTACAGGGGCTTACGTTGTTGTCAGAGGGACACTGAACGGAGCCAGTACCGACGCAGATGGACGTGTTGTCCTGAAAAATGTACCGAACAATGCTACGCTCGTCGTAACATTTATCGGTTACGTTACCAGGGAGATTGCACTGCTTAACGACCAGACTTCCGTTGAAATTTTTCTCGAAGAAGATGCACAGGCACTTGACGAGGTGGTTGTCGTCGGGTATGGTGTACAGAAAAAGAAACTGGTGACCGGTGCTACGGTACAGGTTGCCGGTGACGACCTGGCCAAACTGAGTACGGTAAGCCCCTTTACCGCTCTGCAGAGCCAGGCTCCCGGGGTAAGCATCGTTCAATCGAACGGACAGCCGGGATCGGGCTTTAAAGTAACCATCCGCGGTCTGGGAACCATTGGCTCATCCGATCCTCTTTATGTTATCGACGGTGTTACCGGAGGTGACCTGAATAGCCTGAACCCCAATGACATTGAGTCAATTGACGTATTAAAGGACGCTGCTTCGGCCGCCATTTACGGAGCACGTGCTGCCAACGGCGTTATCCTGGTAACTACCAAACAGGGAAAGATGGGCAAAACCAACGTTTCCTACGACGGTTACTATGGCCAACAGTATATGTATAAAATGCCGGACCTGCTTACTGCGAAGGAATACATGGTCATGCAAGACGAAACCAGATTCAACGAAGGAAACGCCCCATACGACTGGGCTGCTCTCCTTCCCTCCGACCTGTATCAATCCATCATGAACGGCAGCTGGACGGGCACCAATTGGCTAAAAGAATCCTATAACGAAGGCGCTCCCGTTCAGAACCATTCGGTCAACATTGCCGGCGGCAGTGATATGTCTACTTATTCTATAGGATTCTCCTATACCGGAAGAGAAGGTATCATAGGAAAACCCGTTCAGGCGAACTACGAACGTTACACCGGACGTGTCAATTCAGAGCATGTGATCCTCAAGGGAAAAGAGTTTGACATCATTAAATTCGGTGAAACATTAAACTTTAACTACATTACCAATTCGGGGATCGCAACCGGGAACATTTATTGGAACAGCGTACACAATCTGCTGGTTTCCAATCCTCTTTATCCCGTATACGATTCTGAAGGCAACTGGTACGACTACGACGACAAAATTGCCAACGGCTGGAATTTCGACGGGAACACCGGAAACCCCATCGGGGCCTTTTCCAATAACTCACAAGGTCTGAACATGTCCAAGAGTTATTCCCTGAGAGCCAGCGCCTACCTGCAGATCCAGCCCATTAAAGGTCTTGTGTTCAAATCACAATTCGGTTACAACATGAGCGCCAGCACCTATCGTTCCTACTCAGCCATTGCCCACTGGTCCAACAACAGCAATGTCACCATGGACAATGTTGGCCAAAGCGCAAGTGCCGGCCACGACTGGAAACTGGACAATACACTGTCGTATACCTTTAACCTGGGAGACCATCAGATAGATGCTATGGTTGGACAGACACTTGAAAAATGGGGAATGGGTGAAAACGTAAGCTCCGGAGGCAACAATTCTATTTTCCCGGGCTATATCACTCCCACCACAGACGTAAGCAGTGTCATGAACTATGCATGGGTTGACAATACCAAACCCACCGAATTATCACAGCGCAGCGCCGGTGGTTCCGTTTGGGGATCCGGAGCCATTGCTTCTTTCTTCGGCCGTGTTAACTATAACTATAAGGAAAAATACCTGTTGACCCTTATCTTCCGTGCAGACGGTTCTTCAAACTTTGCCAAAGGCAAACGCTGGGGTTATTTCCCCTCCGCATCGGTTGGATGGGTTCTTTCAAACGAAGACTTCATGGCCGGCGCAGCCGGTGTGGTTGACTTCCTGAAATTGCGCGCCAGCTGGGGACAGAATGGTAACTGCAGTATCAACAACTTCCAGTACCTCTCCACCATTGCGTTCGACACAAGCAACGGTTACTATTTCACAAAAGACAAGGTCACCCAGACAGTGGGCGGTTATGCCGATATTCTTGCTAACCCCGACGTTTCGTGGGAAACATCCGAACAGTTAAATATAGGTCTCGATGCCCGCTTTGCCGGATCACGTCTTGGAGTGACTTTCGACTGGTTCAATAAAATGACCCGCAACTGGTTGCTTACCGCTCCCATCCCGGCTGTATACGGTTTGAATGCA
>DHQY01000007.1:220265-220859 GCA_002408205.1 Bacteroidales bacterium UBA5326
TGTATACGGTTTGAATGCACCCGCCGTTAACGGGGGTGACATCCGGAACTCCGGTTTTGAACTGGCTTTGAACTGGGACGACAGCGTAGGCGATTTCCGTTACGGTATATCGGCCAATGCTTCTTACTACAAGAACGAGGTTACCCGTATTGCCAACACAGAAGGTATCATCCATGGTGATGCCAACGTACTGAGTCAGGGTACTACGGAAATGTATCGTGTACAGGTAGGATATCCCGTAGGGTACTTCTATGGTTATAAGACCGCAGGCGTATTCCAGAACTGGGATCAGGTAAACAATACCACAGCCAAATATTCCGGTGCTCAACCCGGTGACCTCATTTTTGTTGATTCCAATGGCGACGGAGCTATTTCCGAAGACGACCGCACCATGATCGGAAATCCTCACCCCGATGTTATCATTGGTTTTAACCTCTATCTGGCATGGAAAGGACTTGACCTGAGCGTTACCGGTTCCGGAGCTTTCGGACAACAGATCGCCAAATCTTATCGTTCCTTCGCCGACTCTCCCCTTCAAAACTATACAACCAGTATTTTCGGACGCTGGACCGGAGAAGGCACTTCCAACAAATT
>DHQY01000007.1:220923-310734 GCA_002408205.1 Bacteroidales bacterium UBA5326
GGAGAAGGCACTTCCAACAAATTGCCCCGCCTGACCTCGGGAAGCCATGTTAACTGGCAGAATATTTCCGACATCTATATTGAAGACGGAGATTATGTAAAGATCCAGAACGTACAGATAGGGTATGATTTCAAACATGCATTCCGTAAATTGCCTTTCGGTCAGGTACGCGTGTATGTAATGGCTCAGAACCTGTATACTTTCACCAATTACTCCGGAATGGACCCCGAAATCGGTTATGGATATGATCATAGCTGGGTTTCCGGTATAGATTTGGGCTATTATCCTTCTCCCAGAACGTATATGGTAGGTTTAAATCTTAAATTTTAATTGATCATACAGTATGAAAAAGATAATATTTTTAGCACTCGCTGCGACAGTACTGTTTACCAGTTGTGAAGCCTTCCTCGATACGGAAAGTTACACCAAGAAAAACACTGGGAACTACCCAAAAACGGCAGATGATGCCATTCAGATGGTGACCGGAGTGTATGCGACCCTCAACAAGGTCATTGCTAACTGTGGAAACTCCTACTATTTTGCAGCCCAGCTTCTTTCTGACGACATGTTCGGAGGTGGCGGTGAAAACGATAAAGACTGGACCAGTCTGGAACACCTTATGTACACTAACCTGGACCGTTTCAAAAGCTTCTGGTCGGACAGGTATTCGGGCATCAGCCGTGCCAACATGGCATTGGCCAACCTCGATAAAGTAGAAGACGAAACCCTGCGCAACCAGTTAATGGGTGAAACGTTATTCCTTCGTGCCCTGTTCTATTTTGAATTGGTTCAGATGTTCGGTGACGTTCCTCTCATCACCACAGTACCCCAGACGGTAGCCGAAGTGGCTGAATACCCCGAACAGGCTCCCCAGAAGGATATTTACGCCTTTATCGCTGCGGACCTTAAGAAAGCCGTGACCATTATGCCCACACAAAAATGGAATGAGATTGTATCCGGCGAAGGACATGCCACCCGCTGGGCCGCAGAAGCCCTTCTGGCACGTGTATTCCTTTTCTACACAGGCTTCTACGGAGAAGCCGAACTGCCCATGATGGACGAGGAATTTAATATAACCGGTTCGGTAACCAAGGCAGAAGTCATAACCGCCCTGGAAGACTGTATCAATAACAGCGGACACACGCTGGCAGATGACTACCGCCGTCTCTGGCCCTACACCAACTCGGTCAGTGCCAAAAACTACGACTACTTAGCCGATCTGAATGCCTCCAGAAAATACTGGCTGAAGGACGGAGAAAACCCCGAAACCTTATTTGCCATCAAATGTTCCCACCTGGCAAGCTGGGGCACCACCATTGGATATTCCAACCAGTATTGCCTGTTCTTTGGTATACGTAACGCAGGTACCGCAGATCAGTATAAGAATGTATTCCCCTTTGGTCAGGGATGGGGCGCCGGTCCGGCTAACCCAAAACTGTGGGATGAATGGAAAGCAAAAGAGCCCAATGATTTGCGCCGTAAGGCTTCCATACTGGCTGCTGCCGACAGACCCAATTATGTTTACGGTGCCGATAAGCTGATGGAAGAATCCACATTCTGGCAAAAGAAAGTGATTGCCATTACCGCTTATAAAAATGAAACGGATCTTTTCAACAGTTTCACTTCCTCAACCGAATACTATGGTGACGGTGAAGCCGACGACTTCCAGCTGGCACACGAAACCGACCTGATCCTTATCCGCTTTGCCGATGTGCTCCTCATGCATTCCGAATTAACAGAAACCGCAGAGAGCATGAACAGGGTACGTGCCCGTGCCGGGTTGTCTCCCGTATCGTATTCTTTCGAAGCACTGCAAAACGAACGCCGCTGGGAACTGGCCTTTGAAGGGTTGCGCTGGGGCGATATGCGCCGCTGGGGCGACACCTACGCCATCAATGCCCTGACCGGTCAGTTAGGGGCAAACATATGGAACCGTGCCGTAGCTACTGTCATGAAAGACCAGGGTGCCGGCTATGCAGCCCGTTACCAGGCTACCAAAGGATTTATGCCTATGCCTTCATCCGAAGTGGACCTCTCAAACGGAGTACTTCAACAGAATGCCGGTTGGGGCACCGATGCCATTTTCGTAAGTTGGAATGAGTAATTTGAAAACGAATAAACATTGATAATATGAAAAAAAGTATATTACTTTCAATACTGGCGGTTTCTGTACTTCTTGCAAGTTGCGAACCCATCGAACACAGGGATGTGTTGCAGGGTGGTATTACGGAAAGCCAGTTGAACATTTCCGCAATTCCTGAAATCAGGGATGGAGTCAACTCCAACTATATTCAGCTGAACAGCGACGGAAATGCCTGCCTTTCCTCCTGGAACTACGGTTTTGGAACCCTTGTTGCCACAAAAGGGACTGTTAAGGTTATGGCAAAAGGACCCAACACCATTGTTTATACCGGATTAAATGCCGACGGAACAATGATTACTAAAAGCATTACTGTTCAGGTAGATGCGTTGTACGATGTAGAACCCGAATGGGCTCTCTTCTGCGGCGATTCCGGTCTGAAAGACTGGGTTTGGGACAACACCGTTGCAGGTCCCTGGGGCAATGGAGGTTACAAAGGCAATAACGCTCCCGGATGGTGGGTTGTATCCATTAATGACATTAACGGACAGGCTCCCGGTGAAGGGGCCGGTGCCAGCATGACATTCTCCCTTATCGGGGCCAAGATCATCAAAAATTACAACGATGGAACTACTGCCGAAGGTTCCTTTACCTTTGACATGAGCAAAATCACTTACGATGACGGCGGCGCCGTCTGGGCAAAAGGTAAGCTGAACACTAAAAACGTTACCGTGCTGTGCGGCAAGTCACCCAACGAAGGCAATGCACCGGTATATTCATACGATATCCTTAAACTGACCCCCGACAATCTTGTTCTGGCCTATGCCGCAGCGGGAGCCGGTTCATGGGGAGAGGCCTGGTTCTGGGTATTTAAGAAAAATTAACATTTTTGTCCTATTTGAAAGAGGCAGACTTGATGAAAGTCTGCCTTCTTTTTATTTACCTTTGTGCCTATGAAACTTATTCGCATTATTCCGCTTTTTCTGCTGATTTCCTGTGCCGGAAGCAGCAAATATGAAATTAAAGGGACATTACCCGATCCAAAATTTAATTCTGAATGGGTATTCCTGGCACCATTGACCGGTGGGACAGCCCAGACAGTTGATTCGGTGCGCGTTAAAAAACAATCGTTTTCCTTTAGGGGGAGAACGGAACAGCCCGGGGTGAAAGTTATCCGCATGCGGCCGATTATGAGACTCGAGATACAGGAACTTCTGGTGATAGTTGAACCCGGAAAGATCCAGGTTACGCTTGATTCCCTGAGTTCTGTCACCGGAACGCCACAGAACGATGCATTGCAGTCCTGGAAAGAATTTAAGGCTCAGACCGACAGAACACTGCTCATGCTGCAGCAAATGATTGATGCAGCCACGGACGATACCGTGAAAACAAAACTCACCAGCCGCAGGGACCAAATCGTGACTGATTTTAACGAATACAACAGATTATTCGTAAAAAGTAACAAAGGTAACGCATTAGGTGATTTTGTATCTAAACTGACAGGTCAATGAGACAATGGAAAAATGGAATGCAATGGATTACGGCAGCGTTGATTGCCGTACCTTGTTTTACATTTTTGCATTTTCTTTACCCCTATCATCTGTACCTGAAGGAACAACTTATTTTGTTCCTGGCTACTCCGGATTATTTTCTTTCCTACTTTGGAAAACCTGCCTGGCTGGCCTTGTATGCGGGTGATTTTTTCACCCAGTTCTTTTACTTCAGGGGCGGCGGTCCAACGGTAATCACTATTACCCTGCTTGTACTATGGTGGCTTTCTATTCAGACACTTAAACAGTTCAGGGTTGCCGGACGTTGGGCTGTTGTTGCATCGCCGGTCCTTGTCATTCCGGAATTTTTGATGCTGTGCGGGCTCCATTATAAACTGGGATCTACATTCTCTCTTATTCTGGCGCTTACTGCTTTTTTGATTTATTCACGCCTGCGCCCCGGAGATTCCCGGCTGCGTACTTTTGTTCTTTTACTGCTCCTTATTCCGTTCCTATACTGGATAGCCGGCAGCGGAGTATTTTTTTTCCTTCTGTGTGTGATTATTTTCACGTTAGTGCAAAAGAAACCGCGCATTCAGCATCTTATCTTTCCCTTATGCCTGGCGCTGCTCATACCGCTGGCGGCCAAACCTGTTTATCTTTTACCCGCCGGAAAATTATACCTGTACCCGCGCAGCCAACATACCACGCTAACCATTGATTTGGTATGGGAGAAAGTTCTGTCTATGGACAGCGAGAGCTTCTGGGGACACTGGGATTATGTGCTGGACCTGGCTGACAAATACCAACTCAAAAACCCTGTCGCGACCTATTTCACTAACCTGGCCCTGTCGCAGACAGGTATGATGCCGGACCGGCTTATGGATTATTATCAGCCCGCAACTAAGGGTTTGTTCCTCCCCGTATCGGCGGAATCGACTCCAATGACCATCCTTTTTAGCAACGAAGTTTTTTTTCGTTTGGGCGACATGAATATGGCCCAGCATTCAGCTATGCTGGGCATGATCTTTTCCCCCGACGGAAGGAGCTCACGTCTTGTAAGAAGACTGGCCGACATCCATATTATCAACGGAGAATACGAGGCCGCCGATAAATACCTGCGAATGCTCGAGCAGACTCTTTTTCACAAAAGACAATCATCCATACGCAGGGAACAGATACGAACCGGAAGCATTCCTGAACGGGTCAATATTCCCGCTTTCGATTCCATACGCAGTGGAGATGACTGCATTGCTTCGCTCAATATCCTGTTGGAAAGCAATCCCGGGAACAAGGCCGCACTCGATTACCTGTTATGTTACCACCTGCTTAATAAAGACATACCGTCATTTATGGAAGTCTATGAACGTTGGATACCCAAAGACGGATCACGAGTACCCGACATTTACAGTCAGGCAATCCTTATATACCTTACGCAGCATAAAGTTCCGGCTCAGGCTGTCCGGTCTTACGGAATACCCGATAACATTCTTGTAGATTTCATGGACTATACGCGTTTGTTCCAAGAAAACAACGCACAGTCCGGACCGCTCAGGGAACGGTTCGGGAAAAGCTATTGGTTTTATTATCACTTTGCCGTAATGGTTAATCATGAGAATAGTTAAATTTCATATTATCACATTGCTGCTGGGCATATTATATGCATGCGGCGAACCTCGTGATGTTACGGCAAACGATTCATTGCCTCCCATTTACCCCGATTACACCCAAATCACCATTCCGTGCAACATAGCGCCCCTGAATTTCATGGTGCTGCATAACCCGCAACAGGTTCTGGCCGTTCTTACCGGTGAGGGGAAAACCGTCCGCATACGGGGAGGACAGAACATCCGTTTTTCCGGGAAAAAATGGGATCAACTGGTGAACAGCTGCATTGGCAACGAACACATATCGGTTCAGCTCTATGTTAAGAAAGACGGTGTATGGACATGCTACAAACCTTTTTTATGGACCGTAACGGAAGACAGGATAGATCCGTATCTTTCCTACCGGCTTATAGAACCCGGGTACGAGGTATGGAATAAGCTGCAACTTTGTGAACGGCACCTGGAGAGTTTCAAAGTACGTATTCTGGCTGACAATGCACTCACAGAAAACAGTTGTATGAACTGTCACACCTACGGCAACCAGGACCCCGGAACTTCTTTTTTTCATCTGCGCGGGCCCGGCGGGGGCACTATACTTAACCGGAACGGCAAGCTGCGGAAGATAGAAACAAAAACGGAAGGAAGCATATCTGCCGGCGTTTACGGAAATTTCCATCCATCGGGACGTTACGGCGTTTTCTCCACCAATATCATCATCCCTGAATTTCATGCCTTCAGAGGTGAAAGGCTGGAAGTATACGATACCGAATCGGATCTGATTGTTGTTGATTTCGATCACAACACTTCCATGCCTTTCCCACCAACAGAAAAAAAAGAATTACGGACTTTTCCCGTTTTTTCTGCAGACGGGAACACCGTTTATTATTGCCGGGCTCCTTATATGAGTGCTCTTCCCGACAGTGTCCGCTATCTACGGTACGACCTCATGAGTATTTCCTTCAACCCCCACACAGGGATGTGGGGAGATACCTCCACAATCGATACGGTTTTTTCTGCATCACGTCATAAATTATCGGTCTGTCATCCCAAGACCTCGCCGGACGGCCGTTACCTTCTCTTTACAGTTGCCGAATACGGTACTTTTCCCATCTGGCACAGGGAAACCGATTTGTACCTTCTGAACCTGGAAACGGGTTCGGTTGACGCGCTGAATAATGTGAATTCTGCGCTGTCGGATACTTACCACAGCTGGTCATCCAACAGCCGCTGGTTTGTATTTGCAAGCAAGAGAGACGATGGAATGTACGGAAAGCCATACTTTTGCCACATTGACGAAAACGGTCTGACCTCCAAACCGTTTGTTCTTCCGCAAAAAGACCCTTCGGCTTATTTCACTACATTTAAATCCTTTAACATCCCCGAACTGTCTAAGGGAGAAGTTCCTTTCAACGCCCTTGACATTGAGAAGATTTACAGGAGTATGGACAAAGAGACCCTGGACCCCGTAAAATAATGCGTATGGAAAAGAAATCTGCAACAACTCATTTTCTGCTATCGGCCTTATTCGGACTGTCTGTCTTTCTGTTTTTCGGGTTAGTCTATCCGCATCATCTGCATTATCACGAACAATTTCAGCTGTTCCTTTCTACCCCGGCCTACTTCCTTCAGCTAATGGCCAAGCCGGGCGGTCTGGCAGAATACATGGCATCGTTCCTGACCCAGTTCTTCCTTTTTTCCTGGTCGGGAGCCGCCATTATGGCCGTCCTTCTTACCTCTCTGCAAATGATCATTGCCGGGGTGAGCAGACGTTTACGTGAAAATCCCCTGTACTACCCCCTGTCCTTTATTCCCGCCTTTTTTTTCTGGTCTCTGTTATGTGACGAAAACATGATGCCCTCCGGCATACTGTCTGTATTAATTGCCATGGTCACCTGGAGGGGATACCTGGAAGTAAAGCATATCGGGTGGAAAACGGTGTACCTGCTCTTTCTGATACCAATCACCTACTGGTTTGGAGGAGGTTCGGCCGTTATCCCCGTACTGGGCATTATTACCTGCGAATGGATGAATAAAGAATCACGATGGTCCAATAAGGTGCTGATTACCTTATGTACCCTGAGCGTGACTGTTGCGGTGCTTCTGCTTATTCCGCTTCTGCTACCGCAGTTTCCATATAAAAGGATGCTTTTTGGAACGGACTTTTTCAGGTTCCCGGTTTATTACCCAACGGGCATTCCGGTATTGTGGGGTCTTTTGTGGCTGATTCCGGTAATAAATCTGTTTTTGCCTGCGTCGCTTAAAAAAACCGGAAAGAGCCGGCTGTTATTTATCTCGTCTTTGGTCCTGATATTCGTTGCCGGAGGTTTGCTTGTTATGGCCAACCGCGACGCAGGCAAAGAAGAAGTGATGGCCTATGATCATTACGTACGTATGCAACATTGGGATAAAGTCATTAAGATGGCAGACAGGAGAAGTCCATCCTCACCTCTTGCGGTTGCCTGCCTTAATCTTGCGCTCTGTAAGTCGGGAAAGATGTCCGACAATATGTTCCATTATTTTCAAAACGGGCCGGAAGGTCTTATTCCCACTTTTACCCGGGATTTTACCATCCCAATGATCACCGGAGAGATCTATTATCACCTCGGTTTTATAAACACTGCTCAGCGGTTTGCCTTTGAGGCTATGGAATCGCTTCCCAATTACTGGAAAAGCGGCCGTGCCCTCAAGCGCCTGGCCGAGACGAATCTCATTAACGGCGAATATAAAGTGGCTGCCAAGTACCTCAGAATACTCACGCACACGACCTTTTATAAAAAGTGGGCACATTACGTACTGGGGCTGCTCCGGGACGAAACAGCCATTAACACCCACCCCGAATGGGGCTACTTACGTACTTACCGCTCCAAAACAGATTTTCTCGATTCCGAAAACGAAAAAGACATGATGCTGGGGATCCTGCTTCAGCAAAATCTGACCCATTACATGGCTTACGAATACCTGCTTTCCTATTGCCTGCTCGCAAAAGACCTGGAGCATTTTATGGAGTATTTTCCCCTGGGTATGAAACTCCGGTACGATACCCTGCCCTTGAGCTACCAGGAGGCCCTGCTCTATGTGTGGAGCCTCAGCCATGAAGACCCCCTGAAGACAGTTCCTTATTCGGTAAGCGACAAAGTCAGACAACAACTGGCCGCATACCAGCAGCTCTACCTGAATGCATCCGATCCCGAACAGGCCCTGAAAAAGAATTATTCCGGAACTTATTGGTATTACTTACACTTCAGATAATGAAAAAAATTATTCAAATAGTGGCCATTGGCTGCCTGAGCGTAAGCATGGCATGTTGCATAAAAGTAAAGGATCCACAGATCACAGGAGAATTACCGCCCGTCTTCCCCGATTACTGCGGCGTTACGGTGCCGGTAAACATAGCCCCCCTGAATTTTGGTTTTGCAGATTTTGAGGGCAACATGTACGTAAGCATTCAGAGCAACAAAGGCGGGACACTTACGGCAACAGGCAGAAAATCGGTCCGTTTTAATCCGGAACGGTGGAAAAACCTGCTGAAAGAGAACAGCGGAGACAGTCTGCTGGTGACCGTCTCGGCCCGGGCAAAGAATGAGCAATGGGTACAATATAAACCGTTTACGATTTATGTAAGCAGTATACCGGTGAATGAATACCTGGCCTACCGTCTTATCGCTCCCGGCTACGAAGTATACAGCAAAATGGGAATCTATCAGAGAGACCTCACATCTTTCCGGGAAGAAGCCATTCTGGAAAACACGCTCATTCCTTCCAACTGTATGAATTGTCACTCGTTCAGCCGAAACGATCCGGGAAAAATGAGTCTTCATATACGTGGTCCTTTAGGGGGCACCATTATGAAAGACGGAGATTCCGTTCAAATTTTTAATACCAAGACGGACAGCACTTTAGGAAACTGTGTATATCCTTACTGGCATCCCGGCGGCAGGTACATTACCTATTCCGTAAACACCACCCTGCAGATTTTTCACGCCATACAGAACGAACGGGTCGAAGTCGTTGATCTGGCTTCCGACATTGTTGTTCTGGACACCCGGACAAACAGGCTATTATCCTGTGACTTACTAAAGACCAACGACTTTGAAACTTTTCCGTCTTTTTCTCCCGACGGAAAGACGCTTTATTTCAGTTCCTCGGCATTCAAATCCATCCCTCAGGAATACAAAGAGGTCAGGTATAATCTTTGTGCCATTGCCTTCGATCCCGATTCCGGTACTTTCGGAGATAAAGTAGATACGCTGGTTAACGCGGCGGCCATTGGGAAAAGCATCTCCTACGGACGTCCGTCCCCCGACGGAAAGTATATTATGTTCACTTTATCTGATTACGGGAATTTTTCCATCTGGCATAAAGAAGCCAATCTGTGGCTGCTTAACCTGGAAGACGGTTCCCTCAAGGAACTTACTGATGTCAACAGTCCGGACGTTGAAAGTTACCACAGCTGGTCTTCGGAAGGTTTCTGGTTCGTATTCAGCAGCAGAAGGCTGGATGGGCTCTATACCCGGTTGTTCCTGGCCGGTATCAGCCGGGACGGAACCGTTTCCAAACCTTTTCTGTTGCCGCAGAAAGATCCTTTTGCATGCTACGATGCCTCTTTCTTCTCATACAATGTCCCGGAATTCCTGACCGGCCCGGTAAAATGGGATGTAAGAAAAATGTACCGTGCCCTGAACAAGCCGGAACGAAAGACCCTCGAATATATTGGAGATCAAAATCTTATTCAATGAAAAGAATTCTATTCCTATTTTTCTTGTTATTCGTAACAAACACTATGAGTGCTCAACATTATAAAAGCTTCAAAGTCTCTGTGTATACACGTGCCTATGAAGTGGAGAAAATGAAAGACCTTCACTGGCTGGACTCTACCTGGAATACCATTACTTCCCAGGTAGAAGTAGACAAGATATACCTTGAAACACACCGCGATCTGCTTATTGTTCCTGAATCCACATTACGTCGGGCCATTGAATATTTCCGGACACGCGGCGTAGAGGTAGGCGGAGGTATCACATATACCGTAAACGAATCGAATCTTTTTGAGACTTTTTGTTACAGCAATCCGGAGCATCGGAAAAAAGTACAGGAAATAGCCGAATACACCGCCCGTTTCTTTGACGATTTTATTTTGGATGATTTCTTTTTTACCAGCTGTAAATGTGATCTTTGTATTGCCGCAAAAGGCAATATGAGCTGGACCGGCTACCGTCTCAAACTCATGACCGAAGCCGGCGAAAACCTGGTTATAAAACCGGCTAAAAAAGTAAATCCAAATGTTCGTGTAATCATCAAATACCCTAACTGGTACGATCATTTCCAGGGTCTGGGATTCGATCTGGAACACGGACCCCATTTATTTGACGGGGTCTGGACGGGGACCGAGACCCGTGATCCTTCATCCAATCAGCATCTTCAGAATTACCTGGGATACAACATAGTAAGATACCTCGACAACCTCAGGCCGGGGTATAATTTCGGCGGCTGGGTAGACGGAGGAGGCTCGCACATGGGTATGTACCGGTATGCCGAGCAGCTATGGCTGACCTTTTTTGCCAAAGCACCCGAAATTAACCTCTTCGATTACCGCCAGTTACTGGGGAGCGCTCCTCTGGCCAAAACAGCCGGTGAAACGTTCCGCGCAATCGATCCGTTCGTATGGCGGTTAGGAAAGCCTGTTGGGATTGCTTCCTATAAACCCTTCCATTCCACCGGGGAGGATTTCCTTCAGAATTATCTGGGCATGCTGGGTCTTCCCATGGATATGCTCCCCTGCTTCCCTACAGACCGCAAAGTGGTTTTGCTTACCGAACAGGCCAAATCCGATCCCGATCTGGGCGCGAAGATCTCGGCACAACTGCAACGCGGAGGCGACGTGTTCATTACCACCGGGCTGCTAAAAGCTGTTCCTGAAGTTATTGCCGATATTGCCGAGGTACGTTGCACCCACCTGAAGGCACTGGTCAATGATTTTGGATGGAACGGAAAAGCCTCAAAGGATCTGCTCATTCCCCAGGTTTACTACCTGACCAACGATGCCTGGGAAATTGTATCGGCCGGTAATCCGTTAACAAAAGGGGTAACCGGTTATCCCATTGTGCTTATGTGCCCCTATTCTAAAGGCAGAATGTTTGTTCTTACCATTCCCGATAACTTTGGAGATCTTTATGAGTATCCGGCACAGGCGCTGAACGTTATTCGTTCTCTAATGGGAAAAGACCTGGCTGTACGTCTGGAGGGACCCTCCGGGATAGGGCTGTTTGTCTACGATAACGACACATTCATTCTTTCTTCCTTCCTCGACCAACCCCAAGAAATTAAAATACATACACCGGAAGGAAAAAATCGGCTTACAAGCCTTACAGACGAAGCCGAACTGACCGGAGACAACAATGTATTTACCCTGACCATAGAACCCCACACCTATAAAGCATTTTTATATCGTTGATTTGTTCTTCCGGTAGTGAGCCCTGAAGGTTTTAGGAGGAATTCCTTTTTTCTTTTTGAATATCCGGTTAAAATTGGACAGGTTGTTAAATCCGCATTCAAAGCAAATCTCAGATACCGACCGGGTGGAATCGACCAATAGCCTGGAGGCATAACCCAGGCGGATGTCTATGATATAATCAGACAATGTCTTGCCCGTACGTAACTTGAAAAAGCGGCTGAACGCCACGGGAGACATACCTACCATATCTGCCAGTAATTTGAGAGACAGATCTTTGGTGTAATTTTCGTTAATATATTCCTTAACTTTCCTTACGCGACGGCTTTCTGTATTTCTTTCTGCATGCGCAAATGAACTGCTGGCAAGACTTCTGGCACCTTCCGATACGGAAAGCATGTGAAGCAGATCCAGCAACCTGAGAAACTGCTTAAAGCCTTTTTCTTCCGAGGCAATGGTATCTATCTGACTGTAAACCCTCATGATGGTGTCCAGTGGAAAACTGAGCCCGTGTTCCGCCAGCAGGAACATTTTTCGAATAGAATTAAACTGGTTCTTATCCAGCAGACATGCAGGGAGCAAGTCCGGAGAGAATTGAATGGTGATCTCCCGTATCATTTTTGATTTGCAGTTTCCCTGTTCCCAGACATGTTCCAAACGTTCACATCCAATAAGGATAAGATCATATTCGCCGGTATATTCAATAGAATCCCCAACGGTCCTCTTAAGGCCCTCCCCGTGTTCAATAAAATTCAGTTCGAATTCGCGATGCTGATGAAGTGGAAAGGTAAATTCCGTTTTGTAGCGTTCCACCACATGAAAGCAATCCTTATCCGATAAAGGGGGAATCTCGTTAAGAATATGATCATTCATATTGCAAAGCTATAAAAAAATCAGGTAAGCAAAAGACTTACGGCCATTATGAGCATTCCGGCAATAAAACCGGAAATGGACAGGTGATGCTGGCCAAAACGTTCTGCTCCGGGTAAAAGTTCATCTATAGATATAAATACCATGATCCCCGATACAGCAGCCAGTACCACCCCGTTAATAACCGGACTCCAGAAAGGGAGCAGGATAACTATGGCTACTAAGGCCCCCACAGGCTCCGCCAGCCCGGAAAGGAACGAATACCAAAAAGCTTTTTTCTTGCTTCCGGTCGCCTGGTAAATGGGCACCGAAACGGCAATCCCTTCGGGGATATTATGTATGGCAATGGCCAGCGCTATGGGAATGGCCACATCCAGGCTGTTCAGGCCGGCAGTAAATGCGGCAATGCCTTCGGGAAAATTGTGTATGGCAATACTCAGGGCCACCATCACACCCATGCGTTTTAGTTTAGATTTTTTTTCCATGTCTTCGGTCAGGTGCATTTCATGCGGGTTTTCTTCTTCGGGGATAAGGAAGTCTATCACGGCAATAAATGCAATTCCTCCGAAAAAAGCCAGGAGCAATGCCGGTTCATTTAGTAATTCTCTTGCCTGAGGCATCAGTTCCATAAAAGAAATATACACCATTACCCCGGCCGAAAAACCAAGGGAGAAAGAAAGAAAACGGGTATTTGTACGTTTGGCAAAAAACGCCACAAGCGAACCAATACCGGTGGAAAGCCCCGCAAAAAGCGTGAGAGCGAAAGCCAATAGCAGTTGGTTAGATTCAATATTCATAGCATCAGTTAATACCTGTTAAACGTTTGACAATTTTAAACCGGGATAAGAACTCGCTGGCAAAAACCCGTATTACGGTATAGGCGGGAATAGCTACAAGCATACCAAAAGGTCCGCCCAGATAACCCGATATGAGAATGACCAGAAATATTTCCAGCGGATGGGCTTTTACACTGTTCGAATATATGTAAGGCTGAATAAGATACGTATCGAGCATATTTGAACCCACATAAACGGCTACCATAGAAATAATAAAAAGCAGCACGCTGGAATAGCCCGAAGGCCCGAAGGCAGTGGCCAATGCCATAATCACACCAAACGAACCTCCCAGTAACGGCCCCACATACGGGATAATGTTCATGATTCCGAATACGAAGCCCAGCACAACCGCCAGATGAAAATTGATTCTTGAAATAAAGAACAGCCCTATAGTAATAAGAACAGTCATTATGAACAATTCTATGACTAACCCCACAAAATATCTGAAAAGCAATTCTTTGGCAGACCGCATGGCATGAGAAAGTTTCTCTTCGTATTTTTCAGGGACCAGTGCACCAATCATATTACCGAACATGTTCTGTTCTTTCAGAAAAAAGAACGTGATAAAGATCACAGAAAACACCGCTATGGCCAGGTTGCCAAGAAAAGAAGCCACAGAGCCAAAAAGACCGGTAATAACAGCAGGATTCATTACTTTCTCTACTTCCTGCCAAATAAAGGTTTCAATGGAGAAAGCAGGATCGAGATCAGGGAAAAAATCATGCAGCCGGTTATTAAATTCAAGAAGCGGACCGGAGATCCGTACACTCACGTCTTTCAGATCCAGAGAAGTGACTGTAGTCACCAATTCTCCGGCCAAAGGAGCCACAAACCAGAATATCCCCGTGACAACGGCCATCATAAAGAGCAATACGATAAAAGCAGCCAGCCCTTTGGGAATATAGAATTTTTTTATATTTAAACGCGTCAGGCGGTTAACAAGCGGCCTTCCGATAAGGGAAAGAACTGCTGCTACCAGGATATAGATTATTATATTCCTGAAATACCAGACAAGGAAAGCAATAATGGCAGCTACTGCTAACCCGATGATATATTTTGCCAGTTTATTCATATGTTTTAATATATTTCAATTGTGTTAATCACCGGACAGACCGGCCGGGCATTCAAATGTATTCTGATACTGTCGGTAAGGATGGCGGGAAAACGGAGTATCCGTTTATAACCTACGGTGGTGGCTTCTGCCGTCCGTACCCATGCTCCGACGCGGGTATCGTAGCATTCCACCGTTACACCGTTTATTCGCTGTCCCAGTGGGATATACTCCTGAATAAGAAGCATCTCTACCTGTTCAGGATGTTTAAGTATTACTATAACACATGCACTGGATACAGAATCGTCCGTTGTCCAGTAGGTATCGTATTTACCGTCCAGCATTTGTTTGGGTGCAAACATCCGTAGAGGGTTCCTGACGGCCGAGGCATAGATCCGGGCTCCCCGGGCCAGGTTGCGGGAAAAAGCTTTTTCCCGTGCGTGGCGGAACTCCATAAGTCTTAATGAATCGGGCCTGTGAATGCGTCCCTGCCGGTCGGGTGGTACGTTAAGTAACAGACTGGCATTCCGGCCTACAGAAGTATAATATATATCCATTAACGATTCCACCGTTTTTTGCTCTCTGTCGGTATCGGGGCTGTAAAACCATCCCGGTCTGATGGACACATCGGCTTCGCCCGGTATCCAGTATTTTCCGCCGGCCTGACCTGTATTTAATATCTCTGTTGCAGGTGCACCTTTTCCGGGCGTGAACCCGTCTGTAGTTAACCGTGACCAGTTTGTTTCTCCTGCCACACCCTGCTCGTTGCCAATCCATCGGCATCCGGGTCCCACATCACTGAAGAGGATTGCATTGGGTTGATGCGAATATACGGTCCGGATAAAGAGTTCCCAATCATAGGCAAATTCCATCTCTTCCCCGCAAGCCCCGTCGAACCATTGTTCAAACACCGGTCCGTAAGCAGTATGCACCTCGGTAAGCGCCTGAGCAAAAATTTTATTGTACTCAGGCGTCCCGTAAGCCGGATGATTACGGTCCCAGGGAGAAAGATAGACACCAAACTTGAGCCCGTATTCCCTGCATGCCTGCGAAAGTTCTTTAAGCACATCTCCCTTCCCGCCCCTCCAGGAACTCTCCTTTACCGTATGAGTGCTTGTGAGGCTCGGCCACAGACAAAAACCGTCGTGATGTTTGGCTGTGATGATGATACCTTTCATTCCGGCTGCTTTGGCGGTGGAAGCCCACTGGCGGCAATCAAGGGACGAGGGATTAAAACTGTCCGGATTCTCGCTGCCGTCGCCCCATTCTACTCCGGTAAAGGTGTTGGGCCCGAAATGAACAAACATATAATATTCCATCTTCTGCCACTCCAGTTGTTGCCGGGACGGCACAGGACCATATGGTTCCGGTATGGCAACCTGTCCGCAGGCAGCACAAAATAGTGTGACAGAAAAGCATAAAACGGACAAAATCCTTATCATCATCAATACCGGTTTGTTCTCTTACAAATTTACATCATTATTTGGTAAGAGATTTTTTTGTTATTAATTTTTATTTTCCAAAGGAAATATTTATATTTGTAAATAATTTTTAATGGACATTAAATAAACGGCATTATGAAATACGTAATTATAGGCGGAGTGGCCGGAGGCGCCACAACAGCAGCAAGGATCAGAAGAAACGACGAACAGGCCGAGGTCATTATGTTTGAAAAAGGAAAATATATTTCCTACGCGAACTGCGGTCTTCCTTATTATATTGGAGGGATCATCAAAGAACGGGAAAAACTGTTTGTTCAAACTCCCTACAGTTTTGGGAAACGATTCAACATGGATATTCGTGTCAATACCGAAGTTATCCATATAGATCCGGCACACCATACCATCACGGCCCGCAATCAGGACGGAGGAGAATACGAAGAAACCTACGACAAATTGCTTCTGTCTCCGGGAGCTGCCCCGGTAAAACCGCCCCTGCCCGGTATCGATTCGCCGGGTATATTTACCCTGAGAAACGTAGACGACACCGATGCCATCAAATCCTATCTTCAGACGCATAACGTACGCCATGCCGTAGTGGTCGGAGCCGGTTTCATTGGACTGGAAATGGCCGAGAACCTTCATGCCACCGGTGCAAAAGTGTCCATCGTGGAAATGGCAGACCAAGTGATGGCCCCCATCGATTTCTCCATGGCGTCTCTCGTCCGCCAGCATTTGGTACAAAAAGGCGTTGCCCTGTATCTGAAACAGGCAGTCACCTCGTTTACCTATAATAACGGTCCCGAAGCCGACGAAAAAGGCAATCTTTCGCTTCAACTGCAGGATGGCAGCCGTCTTCATGCAGATCTTGTGATCCTTTCCATTGGGGTGCGACCGGAAACAAAACTGGCCAAAGAAGCAGGACTGACTATTGGTGCAGCAGGCGGTATTTCTGTAAACGAATTCTTACAAACCTCCCATCCAGATATCTATGCCGTTGGCGACGCTATAGAGTTTCCACATCCCATTACCGGTAAACCCTGGCTCAATTATCTGGCCGGTCCGGCCAACCGTCAGGGCCGTATTGCTGCCGACAATATAACCGAAGGCAACAAGATCCGCTACGAAGGGTCCATAGGGACCTCTATTGCCAAGATTTTTGATCTTACGGTGGCAGCCACCGGTCTCTCGGCCAAACGCCTGAAAGCAGAAAATATCAAATATATTTCGTCCACGACCCATTCCAATTCCCACGCCGGATATTATCCTAATGCCAGGCAGCTGAGTATCAAGATTACGTTCAGTCCCGAAAACGGGCAGATCTATGGGGGACAGATTGTGGGATTCAGTGGCGTTGACAAGCGTATAGATGCCATTGCGCAGGTTATAAAACACAAAGGAACTATTTACGATCTTATTGGCATTGAACATGTTTACGCACCTCCTTTTTCATCGGCCAAAGACCCTGTGGCTATTGCCGGGTATGTCGCATCCAATATTCTCACCGGCAAAATGAGACCCGCTTACTGGCGCGAGATACGCGATCTTAACCCGGAAAGCTCAGTGCTGATTGACGTACGTACCCGGGAAGAGAACCGGCTGGGTTCCATTCCGGGAGCCATAAACATCCCGGTGGACAATCTCAGGGAAAGAATACATGAGATCCCTTCCGGGAAACCCGTGTATGTATTCTGTGCCATAGGGCTCAGAGGGTATCTGGCCTCAAGGATACTTATGCAAAACGGCTTTAAAGAAGTCTATAATCTGTCGGGCGGTTACAAAACCTACGAAGCGGTTACCGAGTCCAAAACAGGTATTGTAACCTCACAACCAGCAAACCGGGAATCATTCTCCGATTCGGGAGATCCTTCAGGTGCAGGTGCAAAACGCGGGGTAAACGCAGAAAGCATGCTTGTACACACGTTCAAAATAGATGCATGCGGAATGCAATGTCCCGGTCCCATTCTCAAAATGAAAAAAAGCATTGACGAGATAGAACCCGGACAACGGATAGAGATTGAAGCCACAGATCCCGGATTCGCGCGTGATGCCGAGTCCTGGTGCAAAACAACCGGCAATATTCTTATTGAGCAAAGCTCCTCAGACGGGGTTTTCAAAGCCGTTGTGGAAAAGAAAAGCGCAGTACAGGATGACCGTGTTCCGGTAAATGTATCGTCCGGCAAAGGAAAAACGCTCATTATGTTCAGCGACGATATGGACAAGGCCCTGGCCACTTTCGTACTGGCCAACGGAGCTGCCGCTACCGGCCAGCATGTAAGTATTTTCTTCACTTTCTGGGGATTAAACGTAATTAAGAAAAACCGGAAACCCAAAGTAAATAAAGATCTTTTCGGTAAAATGTTCGGCATGATGATGCCGTCCCATTCAAAAGGACTCAAATTATCCAAAATGAACATATTTGGAATGGGGCCCAAGATGATGCGCTATGTTATGAAACTACGCGGGATAGATTCTCTGGAGTCTCTCAGACAGCAGGCCATTGACAACGGAGTGGAATTCATTGCCTGCCAGATGTCCATGGATGTAATGGGCGTTAAGCGCGAGGAACTGCTAGAAAATGTAACAATTGGCGGAGTCGCTACTTATATGAACAGGGCCGACGAAGCCAATATTAACCTGTTCATCTGATACAAACCTTAACATATATTTTACCGTCTACGAATGAATAATTCCATATGCCTGATGAGGGAAGTCTTCAGGGCTCTTTCCGAATTTGAAAACGAACTGATACGCGTCCACGACGTTACATTGAACGAAGCCATGCTTTTATGCTGCCTGGACCAGGAAGACCGGAAGGTTCCCTTTTCGGCTTCGGACATTTCCGAAAAAACCGGGCTGACCGCCTCGCACACCTCAAAAGTGCTCCGGTCAGCCGAAGCTAAAGAACTGATTGAAAGATCACTTGGAAGCAATGACCGTCGGAAGATGTTCTTTGAACTTTCCCAAAAGGGAAAAGAACGTCTGGTCGAAATCAAACGGGAAAAAGTGGAAGTACCGGACCTGCTCAAAAAATTGCTATGACCGGCCTCCTTCTATGTAATCTACAAAAGCCCTGTTAACCCACCTGATACCTCCCGGTGTGGGATAGTCTCCGGAAAAATACCAGTCTCCGCTGTGACCGGGACAGGCATCGTGTAAGCCTTCCAGGCTCTGGTAGACAATTTCCACCTGAGCTGTCGTATCTTCAGGAGTAAGCAGATCTGCTATTTTTTTAGATATTTCGTCTGCAGAGAACGGTGCGTAAACCGCTTTCACATGATTGATCATTTTTGGTTCCGGATTGTTCAAAAAACCAAGTGCATTTTTATAGGCGCTGTCAATGACATGCTGCATACCCCGTTCTTCCAGTAAGGCAATGGCCGCCCTGAAAGCAATAAACTGTCCCATGCTGGACATATCTATCCCATAACAGTCGGGATAACGGACCTGGGGAGAGGACGACACAATCACTATCTTCCTGGGATGCAACCGATCCAGTATCTTAATGATACTCTGCTTTAGTGTAGTGCCGCGTACAATACTGTCGTCAATCACCACCAGATTGTCCACTCCGGGATTAATGGTTCCATAGGTAATGTCATAGACGTGGGCCGCCAGGTCGTCTCTGGTCTTGCCTTCGGCGATAAAAGTACGAAGCTTGATATCTTTTATGGCTACTTTTTCGTTTCTGACGCGACGGGAAAGAATTTCAGTAAGCTGCTGGTTGGTAATTTTCTCACCTGCTTCAAGTATTTCATCCCTTTTGCGGTCGTTCAGGAAATCTTCCAGGCCCTGAAGCATACCGTAATAGGCCACCTCGGCCGTATTAGGGATAAAAGAAAAAACCGTATGTTGAAAATCAAACTCCACCGCTTTGAGTATAGGCTGTACCAGATTTCGTCCCAATTTTTTGCGTTCGTTATAGATATCCACATCGCTACCCCTGGAGAAATAGATGCGTTCGAATGAACAGGGTTTTACTACGTCAGGGGAAATGATGTTATTAATACGGACGTTTCCGGTCCTTCCCACCAGGATGGCGCTTCCGGCAGACAATTCACACACATCGCGTGCCTGTACATTCAATACGGTCTGGATAACCGGTCTTTCCGATGCTACCACTACCATTTCATCGTCATAATAATAAAATGCAGGCCGGATCCCCCAGGGATCGCGCATGCAAAACATTTCGCCGGAACCGGTCATACCGGCAATAGTATAGCCGCCGTCCCAAAGTGGAGCACACTTTTTAAGCAAATTGGTGCAGTCAAGACGTTTGTCAATTTCTCTTGTCAGTTCCGGTCCTCTCAGACCTTCTGAATGACAGATATCGTAAAGATATTCTATCTCCATATCCAGGCGGTGTCCCATCTGTTCCACAAGAATGTGGGTATCTGCGGTACCCCTGGGGTGTTGTCCAATGGCTGTGAGCGATTCAAAAACCTGATCCACGTTGGTCAGATTAAAGTTGCCGCACAACAAAAGCGTTTTGGCACACCAGTTATTACGGCGCAAAAAAGGATGAACGTAAGATATGCCTGACTTTCCGGTAGTGCTGTAGCGCAAATGGCCCATATAGAGTTCTCCGGCAAACGGGAGGTTATCTTTGGCATAGGCTGCCGTACCGGGATGGCCCCTGAACTGGCTGTTGACTGTTTCGAAAAGACAACTTATGGCATCGGATCCCAAGGCGCGCTCCCTGAACACATACTCATGTCCGGCCGGCACATCCAGTTTAACGGAGGCCAGTCCAGCTCCTTCCTGACCTCTGTTATGTTGCTTTTCCATAAGGAGATATAACTTCTGGAGACCGTACATCCAGGTGCCGTATTTATGTTCATAGTACTCAAGTGGTTTCCTTAACCTGATCAAGGCTATACCGCATTCATGCTTCAATTTTTCCATGGGCACAAAAATACTATATTTGCATAAATACCTTCCCGGAATATGATCAAATTACATCATTTTTTCTATTTCTGCATGCTACTGACTTCGTCTTGCACAAAGTACATGGACTTTCCTGTTACTGATAAGGGCAGATTTGTGGAAGTACTTAAGGAAAATACGTTCGGATTTTCGTACATGATCGAATCCATAAAATCTCTCTATCCGTCACTGGATGAATCTCAGTTTAATAAAATTCTCCCGCTGCTGGACACTTCGGCCAGCGTTACAAGTACGGCTATTTCTTACCTTACACTGGATCCCCGGGGAAACGAAATCCTTGCCTCGGGCCTGATCATGCGTCCTGCGAACGGACAGTCCAAAGGACTGCTCATCTTCTTTCCGTCGGCCAAAATAGATAAATACAACGTGGGAAGCGAAACGCTGATGACCTTCGAAGGCGTCCTGAGCTTTTTCGGATACACGGTCATCATCCCTGACCTGCTGGGATACGGAGTGAGTAAGCAGGTGGAATATCCTTTCCTGTTTTCTGATAATACGGCCCGTGTAGCTTATGATATGCACCTTTCGGCTGCCGAATATTTCAGTACAACAGGCCTTCCTTTTCCCCGGGAAGTGACGTTGGGTGGCTATTCCATGGCCGGGATGGGGGTGGTCTCGCTCCATCGCTACATTGAACAAAACCATCCCGGAAATATCATTATCAGGGAATCAATTACAGGCGGAGGGATCTATGATCTGGGCCTTGCCGTGGACCTCTTCAGTGAAATCAAATACTGCGAATCGCCTTTTGTGCCTTTCATATTTAAATCACTGGATTACTGGTATGACCTGAATCTCAATTACAGTGAGGTCTTTATTGAACCGCTGCTTTCACACAGGGACGAATGGCTGAACGGGACACACAGCAGAGCGGAGATGCTGACCTTCATACAACCCGATATGACTACTTATATGCATCCCGATTTTTTTACAAAGGAAAAAAACGCCTCGTTAAGGAAAATAGACTCCTGCCTGCGCCTGCACAGTGTAGCAAAAGGCTGGGCGCCACAATCACCGCTCACCTTAATTCATTCAAGGGATGATGATATGGCGCCCCCTGCCATTGCTCAATACACTTATGATAATCTTTCAAAAGCGGGCGGTAATATTTCACTTATCTGGGGAAGCGGAGATCACCTGACGCACGGAGTGGAATATTACCTGGCCATGATGGCCTACCTGCTTGCCAGATAAACAAACCCGGATAACAAACCTTACCTGATCTCAATGGTAAGTTCTTTGGGCATAGTTTCTTCCTGCATGTTCTTGGGAATATTTACCCTGAGCACGCCGTTTTCCATATTGGCCTCAATCTTTTCTTTGATGATGTCATCGGGCAAAAGCAAAGTCTGCTGGAATCTGGAATAGGAAAATTCCCTTCTGAGGTATTTTTCTGTGCCCTTCTCGCCGTTTGAGCTTTCTTCTTTTTTCTCCATGCAGATGATCAGCCGGTTGTCCTGATCGAGCTTAATGCGGAAATCTTCTTTAGACATTCCGGGAGCAGCCAGTTCAACTTTATATTCTTTTTCTGACTCAATCACATTTATGGCAGGAGTCATTGCAGGGCTGATCTTACCCAACCCGTCGTAATCAAAGAAATCGTTGAACAACATGGGTAACCAATTTTGAGTTCTTCTAACTGTAGGTAACATAACTTTGTCCTCCTTAATTTTAGTTTAGTTAAACGTTTATTTACCTACTATATATCAAACTCCGTACCCATGGAAAAAAGAACACTGAAAACAGTCAAAATGTCAGATTATCAGACATTTTGTCGCTTATTTCGCGGGCAATTTTGCTATAACCTCCATTTCTGCAATGGCTCCTTTTTTTGGTAAAGCAGCTACCTGAAAAGCGGAGCGCGCAGGATACGGCGCCATGAAGTATCTGGCATAAATACCGTTGAACAAAGCAAAATCGTTCATGTCTGTCAAAAACGCAGTGCATTTAACCACATGATCAAAAGTACAACCGGCTTCTTTCAGTACATAACCTATGTTTTTGAATACCTGTTCCAGTTGCGCCTCTTTACTTTCCTCCACCAGGAGACCGGTTGAAGCGTCAATTCCCAGCTGTCCGGAAAGATATACATAACCGTTAATTTCAATAGCTTGTGAATAAGGACCAATGGCAGCAGGGGCCAATGAAGACTGAATTGATTTTTTCATGATTGCCTGAAGATTTTTTTCAAAGGTAATATTATTATCTTGCACAAATTTCACTAATCATGAAACAAGCGCTTTTCTTCCTCTTTCTTACGCTTCTTATAAGCAGCCACCCTGTTTTTGCCCAGCCGGCGCCACATTCAATATCCGGTAATGTATTGGACAAAGATGGCACACCCATTGAATTTGCCTCTGTGGTGCTCCAGAGGAATGGCGGCACCCCCTTTGGAACCATGACAGGTCCGGACGGGCGTTTCAACCTGAAAAACATTCCCGAAGGAACATACTCACTACGGATCAGCTTTATCGGTTACAGGGAATTCCGTCAGGAAATTTCTGTTCCGGCCGAAACAGGCTCTGGAGGTATTGAGATTATACTCGATGAAGATCACATTACTTTATCCGAGACCGTTATTACGGCAACGAAACAGGCAAAACGCGCTGCTGCAGAAAAAACCGTAATCAACACCGGACAGTCTATAGCCTCAGCTACCGGATCCGTTTTAGATGTAATAAAACTGTCTCCGGCCGTACGTATCGACTCAGATAACATCGTATCTGTCAGGGGAAATGCCAATGTACTGCTGCTCATAGACGGCGTTCCCACCACGGTAGAATCACTGGCTTCTTTTCCTGTTTCTTCAGCCAGAAATATTGAGATCATCACTTCGCCTGGCGTACAGTACGATTCCGAGGGAACGGGCGGAATCATTAATATTGTCACACGCTCCGGCCATTCCGGTGGGTTAAGCGGGTTATTCGCAATCAACTGGGACCTGAGTACAGAATTGAACGGAACACTGGCCATGAATTATTCCGGTAAACTATGGACCATTAACGGACAATACAGCTTAGCGCACGAAGAAGACGAAGTTACAAGCACCCTTTTCAGGCAATTTGCCGTCAGTTCCAACAGCGTTTCACAGGCACTGACCTCAACTCCAAAACACACCAATCACGCACTGGGGATAGATGCCAGCTGCAAGCTTTCAGGCACCGGAGAATTGTTTGTATCGGCAAAAGGCATTGTGCCTGAAAACCTTAATTCACAAATCATTAAATCTACAACAATAACAGACGGAATAAGTGAATCGTTCCGACGAAGAAATGAAATAACCTTCAATCGCAAAACCATTGAGGGGTCCATACGTTATAAACAAACCATTCTGCCTGAAAAACAGACGCTTACAGCGTCCGCCAACATCTCTCAGACAAAAGGGAACAGGCCTGCATTCTATTACGAAACACCTGAAGGCAGTACAACAGAAAATATGGTCCAGCGTTCGGAAGGCGGCGGAGCTCCCTTTGCGGTGTCGGGACAACTGGACTACCGGTTAGTGCTCAGGCAGGATCAGGCACTCGAAGCAGGATTGAAATTTTCCCACAGATCCAATAATTTTAAGTACGATTCGTGGATCTTAGAAAACGAAACATGGAAACATTCCGATTACTTCAGCAGCGACCTGAAACACAGCGAAATAATTCCCGCAGCGTATATAAATTATAACCAACGTATCTCTGAAAAATATTCCTTTGAGTTCGGAGGCCGGATTGAATACAGTCTGTCGCGGCTGAACAGTATAAAAGAGCAGCTGACAGACTACACAACAAGTAAATTGTTTTTTGCTCCTTTTCTTTCATTCACCTTTATTCCCGGAAAAGAACAATCGTTGGATTTTGCCTTCAGCCGGCGGATCACAAGACCTGCCTATCCCCAGCTTAATCCCTACGTTAACCGTATTGACCGGAACGTTTACGAAACAGGAAACAAATACCTTAAACCCGAGACCACCAATAAAACTGACCTGGTCTACTCACTGAACACAAATCACCTGAATCTTGTGACTGCAGCCTATTTCAACTGGTCATCCGATTATATTTGTCAGGTCTCATCTTTGTATGACAAAGACGCCCTCATTCTGACCTATATAAACGCACAACAGGAATACAAAACAGGCCTTGAGATCAACTTCCGCGCAAATGTTTTCAAATGGGCGGAATTAGGCATAGGATCCAATGTTTTCTACAATAAATACCTTGTTAAGTACCAGGGTATGGACTTGACCAACCGGGGCTGGATGCAAACGGGCAATGCATCGCTGCATTTTTACCCTCTTAAAGGAACCTCTGTGGAAATAACCTATTATTATAACACCCGCCAGATCTACCCGCAATTCACTGCAGATCCCGTACACTATATGGATATCGGGATCAGGCAGGTCCTGTTCAACGGCAAATGTACCGCTACCCTACTGTTCTCAGATGTATTCAACACGCATGACTGGAACCTGCGATCAGAGAATAATGTGTATACGCTTACCAACTTCAGTAAAGGAATCACCCGTTTAATCTGGGTGGGCTTTACCTGGCGCTTTAATGCTTATAAGGGTTCTTCTAAGAAAGAGAGTTCCCGCGACGAAGACCGTTCCCTTATCAGGCTGGGGAACTGACCATTTTAAACAGTTTGACCGAATTGTCAATGGTTTTTTCTTTGGCTTCGCTACCGTATTTTTCCACATCCACACTATTCCGGGGACTGTGTGTGATACAGAGCGCTCCGTTAATACATCCGCCTTCACAGGCCATGCCTTCAAAAAAATTTTCTGTGGCCTTACCTGCTTTCAGCCGGGCAAGCTGCATCCGGCACTCAGATATACCATTCATGGCTATCGGCCTGAGGCCTTCCAATCCGGTTGAAGCCGTCAGATCGGTTATACCCTGAACTATTCCGCCCGATTTGGCGAATATCCGGCCGTAGTACGAGGCATTATTCAATGCCAATTCTTCCAGCGAGGTGGTATCTATGCCCCTTGCGTCCACAAAGGCCTGCAGCTCTTCGAACGAGAGCACGCTGTCCACCGCACCACCCGTTTTTTCGAGCGTGTATTCCATTTTCTTGGAAGAACAAGGGCCAATGAACACCACTTTTGCAGACGGATCTGAACGTTTAATCAAACGAGCCGTCTCTACCATGGGCGATACCGTATGGGATATATAAGTCACCAGCTCCGGAAAATTCTTCTCTACAAATTTAACATACGAAGGACAGCACGAGGTGCTCAGTATCTGCTTTTCTTTCCACTCGTTTGCCTCGTGATACAAGGTAATGTCGGCCCCAAGAGCAGCCTCCACCACGTTGTGAAAACCCAGCATCTTAATGGCTGTAGCCACCTGTGAAATTTTGCCCCAGTGACACTGGCTGACAACTGCCGGGGCGACCACCGCGTACACTTTATACCGGCTGTTTCCTTCAGATCCTTTCAGCAATTTTATAACATCCAGAACTAACGACTTATCTACAATGGCCCCAAATGGACATTTGTATACGCAGGCACCGCACGATATGCATTTTTCATTGTCAATAACGGCTTTTTTGTCTTCGTTCATGGAAATGGCCTTGACCTTGCAACTCTGAACACAGGGTCTGTGCTGCGCAATGATGGCCCCGTAAGGGCAGGCCTGCGTGCATTTTCCGCATTCAATGCATTTTTCCTTATCAATAACTGCTTTTTTGTCCACAATGGTAATAGCATTCCTGGGGCACACTTCCATGCAATTATGTACAAGGCATCCGCGGCAGGCCGGTGTAACATACATTCCGTCAATAGGACATTCATCACAGGCAATATCTATCACTTCAATCACATTGGGATTCCCGGCATGTCCTCCCATGGCCATTTTAACACGTTCCTGAATTATGGCTCTTTCCTTGTAAACACAGCACCTGGTAGTTGCTTTGGGTCCCGGACTGATTATGGCGGGGATTTCCATATACGCTTCTTCCAGTCCGCCTTCACAGGCTCTCCGTATTACTTCTTTGAGTACACGGTATTTTATATATTGAACATTGGTATCAAACAGTCTCATAATATGGTATCAATCGTAGTTGACGTTCACGTGTTTCCCCATTTTGCGGAGATTTCCGGTCAACGTTTCAACCAGTTTAAGTTTCATGGTAATATCTATGGGTAAGCTCTGATGGGCGACATTTACGCTTTGTCCCACATAAAAATTCACATCGGTAGCTTCTTCAAACAGGATATTCGCAAGCAGCGAGGCTCCGTCTTTCCTGTTGTATGATTTGGGTGAAAGGTCTGTAACAGACAAATACTTTTCCGAAAGCATGAGCAGCCTTCTGAGGGTGAGCACTCCTTCCGTAGTCAGATCTATGCCGTCAATATGACCTATGGGCGGTACGTCTTTGTCAGGAAAATCGAAACTTGTTTTAAGCGGTTTTCCCAGCACTCTCGATACAATCTGTGAACTGGTTCCGCCGCAGACCACCTTTTTCCCTTCTCCGTCCAAAAATTGTGACACATAAAAATTATCCTGTGATTTGTCTACCGGAGGACCAATCATCAGATCTACATTCAGCTTTTTCCGGATCTTCATGGCAGCCACTGTGGTGTCGTCACCGGGCTTATCAAGATAAAGGTCGTTGCAGGCCGCTGCCAGCAGACAGGCTACGCACCGGGCAGACATTCCCGGCTTTATGGAACGGTCAAGGTGGGCCATGATCTGTTTACGCTCCCATCCGAAATTCAGAATCATACCTATTCCGGCATGAATGGTGCCGTCCGACATTACAAGTACCATATCGCCGTCTTCCAAAGCAAGGGATGTTTCATATACTTTTTTTCCGCATATCTCCAGGGGTTTACGGTCAAAATCGGCACATTGTCCATTATGATAGTAGATTGCCTGCGGGTTGTCAAATTCTATGAGTGAACCTTCCCCCCTGGCATTCACCCTGATAACCGAAAAAGTGGAATAAGCCACTCCGCGTTCCTTACATACAGGCAGCGACTGAATAATAGTCTCTATACAGTCCTCCATATCTATATCGTTAGAAACCATTGTACAAAGGATCTTTGAAGTGAGCGTTGAAAGGATGTTGGCCTTGACACCGCTGCCAAGGCCATCGGCCAGAACCAGCGTGACGAAATCCCCGCCCGAGCAACTCTCCACTTTATCGCCGCACAGTTCTTCTCCATACTTATTCAAAGCAGTAAAGCCGTATTCCAGCGTCAGCTCATTACCTGTCATTGATGCATTCCTCCTGTTGAAGTGTCTTTTTTAATTTCAACAAAGCCACTTTCGTTTCCGCTGTCGTCTCTCCAAGCAACGAAGCTATTTCCTGAGCCACCCTCATCTGTTTCTTTATCACTTCATCTGTGGTCATGAGTGTCTCCATTTTCACTGCAGACAATTTATCGTCGTAATTCACTTTTCGCGTCACATCCTTCATTATTCCGAACAACATACCGTGATCGGATAAGAGGCTAATAGTCAAATCTATATAACAGCCTGTAACGGGTATAAACATCCTGGAAACCTCCACATTCCGGTTTTCGGCCAGTGCCGTCATAAAATCGGCCGGGTTAAAGAAATCCACTGCCAGCCGTCCTATGGCACCGGTAGATTCCATGCCCAGCAACATGGCCGCTTTGGAATTGATATCCACAATTTTCATATCCCGGTCAAGCACCACAACACCTTCCGGGTTGTTCCTTATGATCTCGTACGACATAGATTCGGCACGCTTGCGCATATACGGAATACACATTTCTATGTCGGCATACCCGTTTAAGACAGCCCATGCTTTTTCTCTGCACGTAGAATAACCACAGGCTCCGCAATTGAGTTCATCTTCGGGCTTTATTTTTCCGGTACGGGCAAGTACTTCCGTTATTTCGCGCTCGGTTACTGGCCGACTGTGGTTTCGCATTTTCTTATGCTGTTCCAGCAGAGTCACCCCTCCGGGCAACGAATCATTCCCGGGTTTTAGCATCTTTCTTTCTTTGCTTGCATAGGCACGCACCTGAGCAGTAGCCTTTATACTGTTCCCGGCAGGCATAAGACTGCAGGGTCCGTTCACACAACCGTCACGGCAGGAATTCAGCTCCAGAAAAACACCCGAAAAGCTGTCTATATGCTCCAATACCTCGGCACACCTGTCTGTTCCGTCCACGGCCATGTATTCATATCCCTCAGGCAATGTTTCAAAGGAACGGATCACTCCGTGACTTATGGGAAAAATTTTGGCCAGGTTGGCATACGAAGCGCCCTGTTCCATCTGAATGGAGGATATCTCGCTCAGAACTATCTCTTTCTCGTCCAACAGCAACTGAAGGTCTTCGAAGGTGAGCACTCCGTCAATCAGAAGGCTTTCGGAAGCCTCGCGTTTTTTTGCGATGCAGGGCCCGATAAATACGATCTTCGCACTGGGATATTGCAGTTGTAAAATCTTGGCATGTGCCACCATGGGGGAATCTACCGGTGCCAGGTATTTTAACGCTTTGGGGTAATAAAGCTGAATCATCCGGTTTACCGACGGACAGGCCGAGGTAATAAAATTTTTAAACTGTCCCGTTTCCAACAGTTTTTTGTACTCTACAACTACCAGTTTAGCCCCAACTGCCGTTTCCTCGGCGTTACTGAAGCCCAGCTTCCCGAGGGCGATCTTCAAGGGCATAAAATCCTGAAGCCCGAAACTCGAAATAAAAGAAGGAGCCACAGACGCTATTACTTTTTCATTTCCCGCAAGCAGTGCGCGTATCTCATCCAGTTCACTGTGCACAATCTTGGCGTTCTGCGGGCAAACAGACGTACACGTACCACACAGGATACAACGGTCCTCAATGATCTGCGCCTGGTGGTTTTGTACGTCTATCGCCTTCACCGGACAGCTCCTCAGGCACTTATAGCAGTCTTTACACCGCGCTCTCCGGAATTCAAGATATTCAGCCATGATCAGATAGTCAACAAGGGTATGATTTCCTTAACAAATAAGTCTTCCACGTTATCTTTATTCACATTGTGCAGGAAAAGACCTTCCTGACCGGTTACCTCAACGGCAGGTCCGGCCTTTACGGTCACTCCTTTGGAACAGAATCCCAGACAAAAGCTGGCCTGCAGTTCTATCTGTTCTTCCACATCGTATTTTTTCAAGAGCGCTTTCATTTGGTCAATTACATCGTAAGACCCTTTTAAATGGCACGAACTGCCAACACAAACTTTAATGATCATTGTTTTACTCTCCATAATATGCTTTTCTGTATATCTCCATTATCTCTCCGACCAGCGGATATTTGGGGTTCGCCCCGGTGCACTGGTCGTTATGTGCATTCTCAGACAATTGCCTCAGGTTAGCCATGAACAGGTTCTCATCCACACCGTATTCCTTTATTGACAGCGGCATGTTCAGATTGCGCATCAGGTCGCGGATAGCTTCTATAAGGTTTTCTACGCTTTCTTTCGTGTCTTTTCCACCCACACCAAGGAATCGCGCCAGTTTGGCGTATTTTTCATCGGCAACAAAGAATTCATACTTCGGGAAAGCGGCGAATTTATTAGGTTTTGTGGCATTGTATTCAATAACGTAAGGCAACAATAACGCGTTGGCCAGCCCGTGAGAAATGTGGTACTCTCCGCCCAGCTTGTGCGCCATACTGTGATTCAGGCCCAGGAAGGCATTGGTAAAGGCCATTCCCGCAATGCAGGAAGCGTTGTGCATCTTTTCCCTGGCCTTCATGTCATCGGCCCCGTTATCGTAGGCGCGCCTGAGGTAACTGAACACCATATCGCAGGCCTGAAGGGCCAGTCCGTCGGTATAATCGCTTGCCATATTGGATACATACGATTCAATAGCATGTGTAAGTACGTCCATTCCCGTATCTGCCGTAGCTTTTTTAGGCAGCGAGAGCGTAAACTGGGGATCTATAATCGCCACATCGGGACGCAGGGCATAATCGGCCAGGGGGTACTTAATGTTCCCGCTCTTTCTGTCTGTGATCACAGAAAAAGCTGTCACCTCGCTCCCGGTACCGGATGTAGTGGGAATGGCCACAAACTGAGCCTTTGCTCCCAGCTTCGGGAATTTTACCACGCGCTTGCGGATATCCATGAATTTTTGCTTCAATCCGTCAAAAGTGGCATCGGGATGTTCATAGAACAGCCACATACCCTTGGCGGCGTCTATGGCCGATCCTCCCCCAATGGCAATGATCACGTCGGGGTTAAAATCACGCATTTCTATTACGCCGCGTTCAATGGTTTCCACATCGGGATCGGGCTCTACATTGGAGTAGATTTTGGAGTGACAATACTGATCGCGTTTGCGCAGGTAATAAAGGACTTTATCTACATAACCCAGTTTGATCATGGTCGGGTCTGTCACAATGAACGCCCTGGATATATTTTCCATTTTTTCAAGGTATTGAACCGAGTCGTATTCAAAATATATTTTCGGGGGGATCTTAAACCATTGCATATTCACTCTTCTTTTTGCGATTTTCTTTTTGTTTATAAGATTGACCGTCGATACGTTGGCCGTAGTGCTGTTGTGTCCGTAAGAACCGCAACCTAAAGTGAGCGACGGAGTGTTTGTATTGTAGATATCACCAATCGCGCCCTGGGAAGACGGTGAATTCACAATAATTCGTCCAACCCGCATGGCCTTCCCGAATCCAGATATAATCCGGTCATTGGTGGAGTGAATGATGGCAGAATGTCCCAGACCTCCAAAGTCCAGCATCTTTCGGCAGATATCAAATCCTTCTTTATAATCTTCTACTACATAGTAAGCCAGTACGGGAGACAGTTTTTCCCTGGAAAGCGGGTATTCCGGGCCTACGTCCTGTAGCCTGGCTAACAATATTTTAGTATTTTCGGGCACCTCCACGCCGGCCTGTCCGGCAATCCAAAAGGCACTCTGGCCAACCACTTTTGAATTTACAAAACCGGTCTGCGAATTGATCACAAAATCCGAGACTTTCTCAATTTCCTGCGGATTAAGGAAATAGCAGTTATTTTCTTTCATATAATCTTCAAACATCCGGCTGATAACCCTGTCTACGACCACAGCCTGCTCCGAGGCACAGATCATCCCGTTGTCAAAAGTTTTGGAAAGCATGAGGTCCGTACAGGCCCGTTTGAGATTGGCGCTCGTTTCTATGTAACAGGGAGCATTTCCCGGACCCACCCCGATAGCCGGTTTGCCGCAACTGTAGGCCGCCTTAACCATGGATGAGCCCCCGGTAGCAAGGATAAGCGACACTTTGGGATGGTTCATAAGAGCATTTGTGGCTTCAATGGACGGGTCTTCAATCCATTGAATACAGTTTTCCGGAGCTCCAGCCTTAACAGCCGCATTGAGAAGCACCTTGGCCGAGGCAAGGGATGACCGCTGTGCCGAGGGGTGAAATCCAAAGATGATGGGATTCCGTGCCTTTATGCAGATCAGCGCCTTGAACATGGTAGTAGAGGTAGGATTGGTAACCGGAGTCACCCCTGCAACAATTCCCACCGGCTCGGCCACTTCTTCATATCCTTCCAGCTCATTCTCCGATACCACTCCTACCGTCTTCTCGTTCTTTATTGAGTTCCATATATATTCCGTGGCAAAAAGATTCTTGATCACTTTATCTTCATAGATCCCCCTGCCGGTCTCCTCATAGGCCATTGCAGCCAGTTCCCTGTGATGGTCCAGCCCGGCAAGTGCCATGGCATAGACAATCCTGTCTACCTGCTCCTGATCGAAAGCGATGAATTCCTGCAATGCTTTTTCTGCTTTTTGTACCAATTGATCGATAGTATCTTCAATAGTTATTTTTTTATCGATAACAGGTTCAAGTTCTTTCGTTTTCATAATAATAAAAAAATTAAGTTTTACTGATTTTCGTTTTTGAGTTTATTTGACAACAGGGCCAGCGAGGCAGCCAGGTTTTCATCTCTGACCAGGATTCCGTCCGGGACCTTCAGATGAACCGGCGCAAAATTCCAGATGGCTTTAATACCAGCCTGTATCAAAAGATCGGCTACCTGTTGGGCATACTGTTTGGGTACGGTAATTATACCTATTTGTATTTTAAGACGTTGCGATATATGAGATAATTGGTCAAGCGGAAATACCGGTTTTCCCGAGAGAACAGATCCGGTTAGTGTGGTATTGATATCGAACCCGGCCACAATATTAAAGCCGTAACTTTTAAAGCCATCGTAAGCCAGCAACGTGGACCCCAGGCGTCCGCACCCCACCAGTATGGTATCGTCTACATTATTATAACCCAGATATGTTTCTATATCTCTCATGAGGCCGTCCACTTCGAACCCCACCCGGGGTTTCCCGGAAACGGAACTTATTTCGGCCAGGTCTTTGCGTACCTGAATAGCATTGAGATTCAGGTCATCTGCAATGGTTGTGGAGGAAATGGCAGTCGTCCCAAGCTTCTGAATTTCCTGCAGATAACAATAGTATTTTGGTAACCTCTGCAGTGTCGCCCTGGATATGCTTACGGTATGATCTTTTGTATTTTCCATGGCATTGTTTTTTGTTTTACGATAAATTTTTATCGATAAATTATGGTGCAAATGTAATGCCATTTTTTAATAATGCAAAAAAATTTGCATTATTTTTATTTATAGCTACATTTGCAACCGTTATGCACATTCAACATTTACATCATCACCATCATCATCCTTGCTCTCAGGCGAGATAGAAATGGTATGTTGTAATAACAGGAAATTTCAAAAACCCGTCTGAGCAGTCAGGCGGGTTTTTTTATGTGCAAACCTCCTGCTGCCCGGACACAACACACAACCGATGAGCAGACTTACCATCGCTATTCAAAAAAACGGACGCTTAAGCGAAAAATCACTGCAACTGCTGAAAGATTGCGGAATCAAGATCAACAATGGCAAAAGCGACAGACAACTTAAAACAGAGGCTCTGAATTTCCCCCTGGATATTCTTTTTCTCAGGGATAACGATATTCCACATTATGTGGAACAGGGCGTGGCACATATAGGGATCGTAGGAGAAAACGAGGTGTGGGAACAGGAGAAGGACGTCCAGGTGGTAGACCGGCCGGGATTTGCCCAATGCAGGCTGTCGCTGGCTATTGCCAAGGATGAACCCTATGCGGGACTTGAATATTTCAACGGCAAACGAATAGCCACCAGTTATCCGGGAATACTCCGTAAATTCTGCGAAGAAAACCGACTGGATGTGAAAATAGAAGAGATTGGGGGAAGTGTGGAAATTGCTCCCGGCATTGGGTTGTCACATGGTATCTTTGATATTGTCAGCACCGGCAGCACCCTTATTATGAACGGGCTCCGGGAGGTAAAAGTAGTGACCAAAAGCGCCGCAGTGATCATTGCCAACAAGGAATTGGACCGCAGCCGGCAAAACCTGCTTTCGGACCTGCTCTTCAGGATAAAGGCCGTACGTTCAGCAGCAGAGAACAAATACATACTGCTTAACGCTCCCGAAGAAGCCATAGAAAAGATTGTATCGGTCCTTCCCGGCATGAAATCACCCACGGTACTGCCCCTGGCTCTCAAGGGATGGGTAAGCATCCATTCCGTGGTACGCGAAGACGTCTTCTGGGAAACCATAGACCTTCTGAAACAGGCCGGAGCACAGGGAATCCTGGTCGTTCCCATAGAAAAAATGATTCTATAAACAGTACAGATATGAAAATAACAGATTATCCCGCACCGGAAACATGGGCATCCCTTTCGGAACGTCCTCAGATAGACAGAAAAACACTGGAAAAAGCCGTAGACTGCATATTCGACGAAGTCCGCAAAGATGGTGACAAAGCGGTTCTGCGCTATGCACAGCTTTTTGATAATGCGCGCTACGCAGATCTGGTTGTAGACCGGGCCTGCATTGAAGGGGCCACTGCACAGATTGACGACAGCCTGAAGAAAGCCATTGCTTTCGCCTATGAAAACATTATGAGCTTCCATGCATCTCAGCTCAGTGACCTCAGGAGATTGAAAGAAAACAAGATACAAACTGTCAAAGGCGTAACCTGCTGGAGGGAAACACGTCCCATAGAAAAGGTGGGCATCTATATTCCCGGCGGAAGCGCCCCCCTGTTTTCTACGGTTCTCATGCTGGGCATCCCCGCCATGCTGGCAGGATGCAAGAAGATCGTACTTTGCACTCCGGCAGACAAAGACGGTATTATTAATCCTGCTATCCTCTATACTGCCGGACTGGTTGGAATTGATACAATTATCAGGGCGGGAGGCATTCAGGCCATTGCAGCAATGACTTTCGGAACCGAAAGCATTCCCCGGGTGAATAAGATATTCGGACCCGGAAACCAGTATGTTACCGCAGCCAAACAAAAGGCCCAATTACTGGGCACTGCCATAGATCTTCCGGCAGGTCCGAGTGAGGTCCTTATTATTGCAGACCGGACGGCAGACCCCGCTTTCGTGGCAGCCGACCTGCTTTCCCAGGCGGAACACGGTCCCGACAGCCAGGTATTGCTGCTTTCAGACGACCGGTCACTTATAGAAAATGCCCTGTGTGAGACCCAACGGCAACTGGCCCTGCTTCCCAGAAAAGATACGGCGGCCAAAGCCCTGGCAAACAGCAAGGCACTTCTCATGCAAAACATCGATGAATGTTTCGCTTTCAGCAATGTATACGCGCCGGAGCACCTTATTATCGCCACTGACCGGGCCACACAACAGGCAGCCAAAGTGACGAGCGCAGGATCTGTATTTCTGGGAGCCTACAGTTGTGAAAGCGCCGGCGATTATGCAAGCGGTACCAACCATACCCTGCCTACCGGCGGATATGCCGGATCCTGCGGCGGCGTATCGGTGGAAAGCTTTATCAAATACATATCTTTCCAGTACATTACAGAAGAAGGCCTGAACAACATGGCCGGGAGCATTACCGCCATGGCCGCAGCCGAAGGACTTCAGGCACACGCCAATGCCGTAAACGTAAGAAAACAGAAATAAAAAGAATGAACATGAACCCCATACCATCACCACTAAAACTGGCACGAAAAAACATTCTCCATATGGACCCCTACACATGTGCCCGTATGGAATACACAGAAAAGGGAGGCATTTTCCTGGATGCCAATGAAAATCCGTTTGGCGTATATAACCGTTACCCCGACCCTTTGCAGACCGAACTCAAACAACGGCTGGGAGAGTTAAAATCGGTTTCACCGGATTCAATCTTTATCGGGAACGGAAGCGATGAGATTATAGATCTGCTGGTCAGGATCTTTTGCGAACCCGGTAGGGACCGGGTCCTCACGTTCTCCCCTACTTACGGCATGTACGATGTAGCCTGCCGGATAAACGACGTAGAACTTCTGACCATTCCGCTAAACAGTGAATTCCAGATAGATAAAGAAGCATACCTGAAAAAAATAAAAAACCCGTCTTTTAAAATGGTCATTGCCTGCAGTCCCAACAATCCTACCGGAAACGTACTGGACCATTTGGAACTGATTGCCGGATCGTTCCCGGGCATTGTAGTGATTGACGAAGCCTATAATGACTTCAGCCAGACCCCTTCGTATGTGGCGCTTACAAAACAATACCCTAACCTGGTTGTCCTGCAGACATTCAGCAAGGCATGGGGCCTTGCCGGAGCCAGGGTAGGCATGGCTTTCGCGGGAGATGAAATCATTGGACTGCTAAACAAAGTAAAGGCTCCATATAATGTAAGTTCCCTTAACCAACAGGCCGCACTGGACGCTCTTAAAGACGGCGAAGGCTTCCAAAAAAGAAAAGAACTCATCTGTGCGGAAAGGGAATACATGATCCGGCAACTGTCCAAAGCCCCGGGAATAATAAAGGTATTCCCTTCCCAGACCAATTTTTTGCTTGTTGAGGCCGACGATGCGGAACAACTCTACCACTATCTCCTCTCCAAAAGTCTGATCACACGAAACAGAAGCCGTCTGATTCCCGGTTGCCTGCGCATTACCGTTGGTTCACCGCTTGAAAACAGGCTGCTGCTGCAGGCGCTTGGTGTAGAGGAAAGCCTGCCTGTCCGGAGGGTAGCGCAGATCAGGCGTCATACCTCAGAGACAACCATCCAGGTGGAACTGGATCTCGATGGAACGGGCCAGGGCTGCATATCTACTGGGATTCCGTTCTTTGACCATATGCTGGAGCAGGTTGCCCGCCACGGAAACATAGATCTTACAGTCCAGGCATCCGGTGATCTCAGGAAGACCGCCAACGGGGAATACCGTACCGACAGCCACCACCTGATAGAAGACGTGGGGCTTTGTCTGGGTGAGGCTTTCAGGAAAAGCCTCGGAGACAAGGCGGGCATAGAACGGTACGGCTTCACGTTACCCATGGACGATTCACTGGCACAGGCCGCCATCGACTTCGGGGGCAGACCTCAACTGGTCTGGAACGCCGAATACCGCCGGGAATTCATTGGTGAGATGCCTGCAGAAATGCTTCCCCACTTTTTTAAATCGTTCTGCGACACAGCGCAGTGTAACCTGAATATCCGGGCAGAAGGTCAGAACGAACACCATAAGGCCGAGGCCACCTTCAAAGCGTTTGCCCGTGCCCTGAGGATGGCTGCCGCCCGAACCGGGAGCTCAGTAATACCCAGTACGAAAGGAACGTTATGATAGCCATACTCAAATACAATGCGGGAAATATCCGTTCAGTGGAAAACGCCCTGCTCCGGCTGGGTTACAGCCCGGTAATATCAGACGATGCCGGGGTACTGGCCTCGGCGGAAAAAGTGATTATTCCCGGCGTAGGCGAAGCATCCTCGGCCATGCGCTATCTTAGAGAAAAAGGACTCGACAGGGTAATCTGCGAACTCAGGCAGCCGGTCCTGGGAATTTGCCTGGGGCTGCAACTCCTCTGCCGGTCTTCAGAAGAAGGGGACACTGCCTGCCTGGGTATCTTCCCGGCCGCTGTAAAAAGATTTCCTGCGGAAGGCATTATTCCGCATATGGGATGGAACACCCTTCACGAAACTTTACAGGACGTCTATTTCGTGCACAGCTATTATGCAGAGATCTGTTCCTTCACGGTACAGACATGTACCTACATAGTGCCTTTTAGCGCAGCGCTCAGGAAAGATAATTTTTACGCGCTCCAGTACCACCCGGAAAAATCGGGCAGCACGGGCGCCGTCATACTTGAACAATTCCTGAAACAATGAGGATCATCCCGGCCATAGACCTGATTGACGGAAAATGCGTCCGTCTCACCCGGGGAGATTACGCCCTGCAACAAATCTATAACCCCGATCCCCTAGAGGTGGCCAAAGCATTCGAGGGAGCAGGGCTGCAGTACCTGCACCTGGTAGATCTCGACGGAGCCCGTGCCCGACATATAGTACACCACAAAATTCTGCACGACATAGCCACCCGGACCGGTCTTAAGATAGACTTTGGAGGCGGGATAAAGAGCTCCCGGGACGTGGCCCTGGCTTTTGAAAACGGAGCCGTTCAGATCACGGCAGGCAGTATTGCCGTTACGGACAGCGCCCTGGTTGAAGAGTGGCTTGGCGTATACGGCCCCGGCAAGATAATCCTGGGAGCTGACAGCCGGAGCGGCTTTGTGGCCACCCACGGATGGCAACGATCCACCCAACGGCCTGTGGTTGAATTCATAGGTGAATACGCGGCCAAAGGCATGTCCTATGTAATATGCACCGATATTTCGCGTGACGGCATGTTGCAGGGCTGCTCCGCAGACCTTTACCGGGAGATCCTTCTGGAGTGTCCGGTTAAACTCATTGCCAGCGGAGGCGTTTCCTGCATGGAGGATCTACTCCTGCTGGAAAAAACCGGCTGCGAAGGGGCCATCATTGGTAAGGCCCTCTATGAAAACAAAATAACACTTAAAGAACTGTCCCTTTTATGTTAAAAAAACGCATCATACCCTGCCTGGATATTCTTAACGGACGTACCGTCAAAGGCGTGCATTTTGTGGACCTGCGCGATGCCGGCGATCCGGTTGAACTGGCCGGAAAATACGCTTCCCAGGGAGCCGACGAACTGGTATTCCTGGACATCACCGCCACCGTAGAGAAACGCAAAACCCTTGTGAAGCTGGTAGAGCGGATAGCCCTTGCCATTGATATTCCGTTTACCGTAGGCGGAGGTATAAGCACCGTAGCAGATGCCTCGGAACTTATTAAAGCCGGAGCAGATAAAATCAGTATCAACTCAGCCGCTGTACGCCGTCCCGAGTTGATTGCCCAATTGGCCGGAAACTTTGGCAGCCAATGCGTTGTCGTTGCCGTTGATACCCGGACCTGTGGACCCTGTTCGGACCGTTTGCCGTCGGGATATACCGTTTATGTAGACGGAGGACGGACCAATACCGGTCTGGACACCCTTAACTGGGTACGTCAGGCCCGGGACCTCGGGGCCGGCGAGATCCTGCTCACCTCTATGGACCATGACGGCACCCGGAACGGGTTTGCACTCGAAATCACCTCGTTGGTTACCCGGTCCGTTTCCGTTCCCGTCATTGCATCGGGAGGAGCCGGTAACATGGAGCATTTCTGGGATGTATTCCGTGAGACCGGGGCCGGAGGGGCATTGGCCGCCGGTATATTCCATTACGGAGACGTATCTATACCCGCATTAAAGAACTACTTAAAAACCCAACAAATTCCCATACGATGAAACCCATTTCCACTATAAAGCCTGACTTCGGGAAAAGCAACGGACTCGTTCCGGCCGTAATTCAGCACTACCTTACCGGGCAGGTACTTATGCTCGGATACATGAACGCTCAGGCGTTTGAAAAAACAATGAATGAAAAGCGGGTGACCTTTTTCAGCCGCAGCCGCCAGTGCCTTTGGACAAAAGGTGAAACCTCGGGCAATTATCTTTTTGTCAAAGAGATATTTACAGACTGTGACAACGATACACTGCTCATCAAGGTCCTTCCGGCCGGGCCGGTATGCCACACCGGCAGCACCAATTGCTTTGGCGAAGAAACGCCCAGGGGCTTTTTGTATACGCTTGAGGATGTCATTTCACAACGTATAGCCGACAACAATCCGCAATCGTATACAAACCGTATATACCGCCAGGGTATAAACCGGATGGCCCAGAAAGTGGGAGAAGAAGCCGTGGAAGTGGTCATAGAGGCCAAGGATAATAACCGGGATCTGTTCTGCAACGAAGCCGCCGACCTGCTATACCACCTGCTAGTACTGCTCCATGCCAAAGAAGTCTCTCTCACGGATATAGAACAGGTGCTGAAGGAACGCCACAAATAACCTACCAGCGGAACGAGGCAACCGTACGGGGAGGAATGCTCCATGCGAAAGAATGTGTTCCGTCGTTTACAGTAATACCAATGGGGGTCCCGCTGTCGTTCAGGGCCACCAGGGCCAGGGAACCGTCCTTATTGATAAAGGCCGAGGTATAGAGCCCGACGGCGGTGAAACCGCTGCTTTTTATTCTGAAGGCGCCCGGAAGAACCACCTTTGAAAGGTGCGCCATGGTGTAGTAGTGCGAATTGCGCGTCAGGGTCCGGTAGTTGGATGACTGAATATCAATGCAACCGTAACAGGTTCCGCACCCCCCGGGTCTGTAGGGTCCGTGCTTATCGTCAAGCAGCAGGTTCCACATGATTACGGCCCGGCACCAGCGGTTTATACTGCCCAGGCATACTTCACGCATATTCCACATGAGGTCGTTGCTAAAACATTCCTCTTTGGTGGCTGCGCTCCAGGTACCAATGGACATCTCGGTAAAATAGATATTCTTTTCCGGGTAACCGGCATGAATGGCATCCAGTTCCGAAACACTTCCCCCGTAGGCGTGCCAGGCCGATCCGTCTATATACCGGGCGGCATCGGGATCTGCATAAATATTCAGAGGATATTTCCGCTGCGATGCAATGTTGTCGTAATTGAAGTTATGGTCAAAAACGACAATCCGGGTCTTTACGCCGGCGGCTTCAAAAGCCGGGCCCAGATGGTCACGGATAAAATCGCGCTGCTCCTCCCATCCCATATACAACGAAGCCGAATTGCCTCTGTTGAGCGGTTCATTCTGTATGGTAATACTCTCCAAAGGAAAACCGTTGGCCTCCATCTCCTTGACATACAGAACAAAATACTTCGCATAATCGTTGTAATAACGGGGATTCAGCTGACCCGACGTCCAGTTGTCATAAGGTTTAAGTTCCGTCAGATTATTTACTTTCATCCATTTGGGGCAGGTCCACGGAGAGGCCATGATCTTTAGATGGGGATTAATGGCCAAAATCTGTTTCAATATGGGGAACAGGTCCCGCTTATCATAGGGATGGATAGCAAAGTTCTCAATTCCTTTAGTGTCGCAGCAGGTGTATTCATCGAGCGAAAAATCGGAACACCCAATGGAGATGCGTACGTAACTGTAGCCCATGCCTTCCACCGGATGAAAGACTTCCTTCAACAAGGCGGCCCGGTCTTCCTCGCTCATCTTAAGAAGATTGTAGCAGGCAGAGCCGGTAATTGCCGCCCCAAAACCATCCATCTCCTGGTATTTCTCAGCGGAATTGAGGTTAATGGTATTGGATGCCTGGTAATTCTGCTTATTAAAGTTAAGCGGCACCTTGCTGAATAAAAGGCTTTTGTCCGACGACGTCGCGTATAGTGCCACCTGTGAAGTATCTTCGCCGGGACCGGGGTCCGGAATAATGGGATCTCCGTTGCCATTCCCCTGTCCCTTGCAGGCAGACAAGGGATTTAGCAACAAAAGCAGGGCTATAAAAAACTGAATACGGTACATATAATTATTCAATCCCCTCCGGCAGATAAATGTTCCAGCCAGTATTTCAACATAGTTTGGTATAAATGGTATGTAGTGTTTTCCCTTTCGTAAATCCCGTGCGATCGCATGGGATAAGACATCATCGAGAAAATTTTGTTCTGCTTAATAAGTTCATTTACAAGCATTTCAAAACTCTGGTAATGTACATTGTCATCACCTGTACCGTGGATGAGCATAAGGTTCCCTTCCAGGTTGGCGGCAAAATGAAGCGGAGAGCCTTGGCGGTACCCTTCCGGATTTCCCGAAGGCAGTCCCATATAACGCTCCTGATAGATGGTGTCGTACAGTTCCTGCAACGATACAAAAGCAACGGCTATTCCTGTGGTATATATCTCAGGGTATTTGAACATGGCATTTAGCGTCATGGATCCGCCCCCGCTCCATCCCCAGATTCCTATCCGGGAGGGGTCCATAAACGGGAACTGTTCCAAGGAACGCCGAACCGCTGCAGCATGATCTGCCGGAGCCACAATACCCACCTTGCCGTATATGCACTTTCTCCACTCCCTGCCTTTGGGCATGTTCGTTCCGCGGGGATCTATGCTCATGACCAGGTATCCCTGATTGGCCAGGAAACGGTGCCACAAATCTCCACCTCCCCATGTATTCTGTACGGTCGAAGAGGCCGGCTCGCCGTATATCTCAAAGATCACGGGATATTTTTGGGAAGGATCAAAACCCCCGGGCTTGATCATCCACCCGTCCAGGACAGCATCTCCTATATCAACGCGGAAAAATTCCTTGGGACTAAAGCCCGCTGCGGATATTTTCTCTTTGAGCACGGCGTTGTCTTCCAGCACCCTGACGGTCTTATGCCCCGGCAGAGAGATCAGCTCATATACGGGAGGCGTCATGTGATTCTGGCTGGTATGAATGGCCCAGCGGGCATCGGCAGATATTTGGTAATTGTGATGGCCCGGCAATGCTTCCGCGGGAGTAACGCGTTCCGCACTGCCCCTGCCGTCCAGCCTGCTTCTGTAAAGGTACTGTTCGGTAGCGTTGTCGGGAGAAGCAAGGTAATATACGTAGCCTCCTCTGGGATCTATACAGCTTATAGCTATTACATCAAAACCGCCTTTTGTAATAAGTTCTTCTTTACGGCCGTCCCGCGCAACCTTATACAGATGCCGCCAGCCGTCCTTCTCACTGGTCCAGGTAAATGATTTTTCACCGTCCAGCCACATGATATTGTCGTGGATATTCAGGAATGCCTCATCTTTATCTGTCATCAGTTCATTCAACTGCATAGTCTGAACATCCCCGGCAAACACCCTGTTAGTGTTTTGTAACCGATTAAGCTGCTGTATCATAACCGTATTGGAACGGGGTATGAACTCCATCCTGGCCAGGTAGTGATTACGGGGATCACCCGGCACGTCAAACCAGCGGGGTTCTTCCGCAGGGCCGTTATCGGGTACGGTTACAACACCAACCTTTACCGCCGAATTTGTGGTACCCGCCTTGGGATAAGGAAAAGGCAACGGTTTGGAATACAGAGAATCTATATTGTTAATGAGGTAGAACACGCCCGTGCCTTCCGTATCTGATTGCCAAAAAGCAATGGTCCTGCCATCGGGGCTCCAGCGAAAACCGTCACGGCAGTCGAGCTCCTCTTCGTACACCCAGTCGAAAGTGCCGTTGATTATCCGGTCACTGCCGTCGCGCGTAAGCTGCACAATCCGCCCCGAGGACAGGTCTTCCGCATAGAGGTTGTTCCGGAAAACATACGCCACCTTTGTGGCTTCGGGAGAGAATTTGGCGAACATCTGCTCCGAACGCGCCAGCGATTCGGCCAGCCGGTGCAGCCTGCCTACGGCCAGGTCCAGCACCCAGAAATCCCCTTTTGTATTATAACGCCACACCCGTTTTGATGCGGTAAAGATCATAAGCCTGGAATGATCTTCGGACCAGAAATAATCTTCAATAACAACAGGTTTGCCTGCCAGGGCACCGTATTCGGGTCCGGGAACCAGCTGCGACGCACTAATGACCACGGAACGTTCACCGGTAAGGGCATCGTATCTGACAATATCGCGCGCCCCTTTAACGGTGCTTTGCTCAAGCGTAGTATAGGCATCCTGTCCTTCCATCCAGCGTACGTTGCTGATGCCTTTGGAACGAAAGGTGCCCTTTGTGTATATATCCTCAAGGGTGAAGCCGGCACTGTTCTGCTGTGCGGACAGAGCAGAGGTCAAACTAAGAAAAAGAACGGTACAGAAAAAAGATCTGAGGGTCATTGGTGAAACTTTTTAAATGGAACAATAATTTATACATTATCTGACGGTAACGGACGGGTGCCTGTCTTCATAGCACCACATATTTACAACTGAGGCCCTGTTGTCTCCTTCTGTGACGTTGATATTCCTGATGGAGGAAAATGGCTCAATGTTATATGTGACTCCCTGTATGCAAAAAGAAAACGGAAAAGAAGAATTATTATTTGCCGTATATACTTCCTTTTCACCATTTTTTGAATGGAGGGTAAAATGCACACAGGCATTGAAAAGAGCTCTAAGCAATTCTTCCTTACCTACAAATTTATTATCGAAAAAACCCAGTGTAAGGCCATGGAACAAAGCTTCCTTGACGGCTTCCTGTGTTTTCTCTTTAACAAAGACCAGTGTCATGGGGCGAAGTGTCGTGTAAATTTCTGAGATCACACCGTGTACGTCTGAATTGGAAAAAACAGTGTACCCTCCGTCCATACACCACGAAAGTACCCTGGGATAATATTCCCGGCTATTGAATACTTCAATGCCGTGGATCATTCCCTTATCTGCCAGTTTCCGCTGGAAAGGCGTCCACACTATGGTATCCATAAGCCAGCCCGGATGGTTAAAAAGAATAAAGGCATCCTGTTTGAGGGCATTTTGAATGGCAATGTCGGGATCGGGATCCGGCACCAGGTTGGCATCCTGTATGAACAATGCGTTAAAATGCCCTATTTCTCCCTGTTTACGGGTAATTTCGGTTCCATGAATCACCATAAGCCCAACCTGTTCGGCTGCCTGGGCTGCAATCTTGTATGAAGTATTGAGATCGGCCTTGAAATAGTCCCTGAAGGGCAGGTATTCAATATGATCTGTCATGGCAATCACGTCCAGTCCGTCCAGCCAGGCTTCTCCCACACGGTACGAAGGCCACACATACCCGTCCGAAAAAACCGAATGCATATGAAAATCACATTTCAACACCTGGTAGCCGTCTACCGGAGGGATGGCAATCTCGTTCCGGTTGTCAGTAACGGGTTGTGGATAGTATTGTTTATTGACGTTCTGTGCATTTACGGCTGTTATACCCACAGCCAGCACACACAGGGAAAAAATTGTTTTTTTCATTTTTGTTCCTGAATTATTAATACATATAATCCCAAACGGGCAGCATGACGGGTTTTTGTTCCAGCGCCGCCAAAGCCTTCGGACTTAGGTATTTTTTATGGATAACCAGTCTGAAAAGATATTCGCAGAACCACTCGTCCGTGAAGGTCAGATATCCTCCGTTGCCGGAAGAGGCGCCCCAGCTGTTCTCAAACTCCCATTTAACCGGGTTGTCATTTTCATCGGTATCGCAGGCGATAAGGAGCATCGCATGGCTCGAGGCACTCTGGCGTGTAAGGATCCGGGCTTTTTTATCCATGGCAAAGTTTACGCCAAATAAAGCAGCATAATTATAATTGTTCACGTCCATGATCCCTGCACGGGTATTTATCTGCTTGCCCACGTCGCACGAAGCATACAGCGGGTTATTGTCCTTTATGGATGACAGGGCCGAAGCCCGTATCTCCCGGTTGGGCAGGTTCAGATAAATCCAGTTGATCCCTTCCAGAGTATTGCGGTAGTTCTTTATCTCGTAAAGTTTATAATATTCCCGTGTGGGATCATTCATGATCATAATGTAATTGGCCGGGGTATAATCTTCCTTTACTACACTCCGGTAAAATTCAATGGGAGTTGTGGAAAGTGATTTTATCTCACCGTCTTTTGTTTTATACCGATAGGTAAACGATGCGGGTGGTTCTCCCAGGCACAGTGCCAGTATCCTGTAAACATCCTTAAGAACGGTTTTTTTCTCCTTTCTGAGTGCATTGTCGTCAGCGCCGGAGGCAGCCATCTGACGTATACCGTATCCTCCCGCCCTCAGGCGCTCATTCACTACGCTTATCAGCTGATAGGTATTATTGGAATGCTCGCTCTCGGGCATTACGGACTGGGGCACCACTCCATACTTCTCGGCCACATTGTAAAACAGGTTCCAGACACCGCCGTCGTTCACGGGAGTACTAAAAAAAGACACCACTTCCCGGTCGTCCATATCTTTTTTGACAGTGGCTATGATATTTTCAAGAAATAAATTGGATTTTTCCAGCAGGTCCCAGAAATAATTAAAATTATGAGAAAAATCGAAAGAGTCAATATTGAGCATCTTCATAACGTCGGGACGCAACGCGTTCATGGAAGTGAACATCCAGCAGCGTCCTGAACTTTGCTGGTCAGTGATGCCTTTAACTTCTACCTTGTATTTAAAGAAATGATCCACTTTGCCCAACGCACTCCAGTTCCTGGTATTGTTCTTGATGTCGTTGTCGTTGGTCAGAATATTCTGAAGGGCCACCGTTCGGTCGTCCGGAACAAAACCGGTCCGGATCTCATTCAGTTCTTCTACGCCCAGTGTTTGCGCAGACAGTAGCAAAGAACTGAAAATTAATGCTAGTGTAATGTATAATATTTTCATGAGAGAGGTTAAGGTTTATTAATCTTTCAAAAAGTAATTTACGGTGGTCACCACTCGGACATTCTTGATGTATGGCGTGTTTTCGTCCCGGTCAGTGATAGTGAACTGGCCCTGAGAGGCGTTTTTTATCTTACCCAGACGGCTGTCGGAATCTTTGGCAAATTTCTCTGCGGCAGCCCGTGCATTCCTTGTGGCTTCCTCTATCATCCGGGGTTTAATATCGTTCAGGCCGGTAAAATAATATACCGTATTGTACCGGTATTCTCCTCCCGTGACAGCTATCCCCTGCCTGAGCAACTCTCCCTGGTTCCCGATGAGTTTACGGACCAGATCTACCTGCGAAGAATTCACTGTAATAACCGAGGTCACGTTATACCGGTACTGGGGTGGCGTGGTATTGTAGCGTTCTGCCTGCATGTCTATGATCTCGGGGGCATTCACGCTTATATCACCGTCTGTGAGTCCGTTAGATTTAAGAAAAGCCACAACGGCCTTGTTGTTGGCATTAATCTTTTCGTACAGGTCTGACAGATTATTGCCCAGCTCCTTGAAAACAAGAGGCCATGTCACTTTATCTGCAGGCACTTCCATTTCCGAAAGACCTTTAACATTTACAATTCTTTCCCGTCCGGAGAAATTGTCCAGACCTGTTTTAAGTAATAGGCCAAGTATTATCAGGCCAGAAGCCAGAATAAGTGCTTCCCATCTGAATGATTTCATATGATCTGATTATATCCTGCTAAATTACAAAAATATCCGTAGTTTTGCATTAAACAACAAATGAACTACTCCCGTATGGAAAAAATAGCAATAGGCAGCGATCATGCCGCATACCAGTTTAAAGAAGAGATGAAAACCTTTCTTTTATCTGAAGGATACGAAGTTAAAGACATGGGAGCCTATGGTCCCGAACGGGTAGATTACCCCGATTTTGGCATCTCTGTGGGTGAAGCGGTTGCCCGCGGCGAATTTGATAAAGGTATAGTTTTCTGTGGAACCGGCGTGGGAATGGCCATTGCGGCCAACAAAGTAAAAGGTATACGGGCGGTTGTCTGCACTGAGCCCTACTCGGCCCGCTTATCGCGGCTGCATAACGATACCAACGTGCTTGCGCTGGGCGCGCGCGTGGTAGGACCCGAGCTGGCTAAAATGATAATAAAAGAGTGGCTGACCACAGGTTTCGAAGGTGGCCGCCACTACGACAGAATTATGAAGATAGCCCGTTACGAAGAAAACAGGGGCTAAAGATCAGAATCTGAATTCCAGTTTTGTATATAAAAACCTTCCCATACCTACCTGGTCCGATGAGGTCAGGAATACTTTATTTGTAAGGTTATTAACCCCGGCAGACAAAGTAACCCAATTTCGGAAAGTGTACCCGGCCCGGATATCAACGAGCCCGTGGGCAACAATCATATCTTCTTCCTGAGTGCTGTTATTGTCGGTCATATACTGACTGCCGGTATAACGATACGTAATACTGGCATGAAAATACCTGTTCCTTAACGACGCGCCCGAAGCCACCTGGTGACGTGGCGTGCAGGTAAGGAATTTTCCGGTCAGGTCTTCGTCCGTTTCCTGCGTCTTACTATATTCTTTAATGGAAGCATGTGTATACGTATAATTGGCAAACACGTCCAGGCCGGTTAGCAGGAAATTGGAATAAACGGCGTTTACTTCTCCCCCGTATATCTCAACCCCGGCAATATTGCTGACTTTCAGTTCGTCTTTCTCCTTCTTCCCGTCCATGAACTTCCGGCCCGTACTTACCGAGTAAATGAAATCGTGACCGTCTGAATAGTATCCCGAAGCCGACAACGACAATCCCATGGTTATCTCTACGTCCCCGCCCAGTTCGTACGTATAGATCCGCTCGGGGCTCAAATTGGGATTGGCAACAATAAAGCCTGTTTTCTTAATCCCGAACCGGCACATATCTTCCAGCGAACCGGGACGCCATCCCGAAGACATAGAGGCGTATATCCTGGTATGCCTGGCAATACCGTACTGCATGGCCAATTTAGGGCTGAATGCTCCCTGCCATTTTGCCTGATCTGCAAGTTCACCGGAAGTGAACTGAACCAGGCTTGAAGTGGCCGAAGTAGGTAGTAGAATCTCATAGGCTGCATCGTAGAAACGGCTCAGGTCGTACCGGAGAGAAGGCAGGAAAGTCAGCTTACCGCCAAAGGGATCTATTTCTGCCTGTACAAAACCGGCAAACGTTTTGGATTTGCCCCTGTTGATCACCATATCAGTTGAGGTGCGGTAAATGTCGCGTCCATCCACAAGACCTCCCTTATACTCGAGTCCGGACATCAGACGGACTTTTCCGTTGATATTGTATCCGTAGTTCAGCCAGACGCCCCAGTCTTTGCGGTCGGCCACTACATCGTACAATTGTTTGCTCTTGTATTTGGTTTCATTCATTTCCTCTCCAAGATAAAAGGCGGCTACTTCCCAATTTGAAGCTCCGGATTTTCCTTTATACCTGAATCTGATCTCGTTGTCACGATATCGACCGGTAGCGTCTATAATACTGTCTTCGTAGAAGATACGGTCTCCGGTACCCCGTGTTCCATCGTACCGGCTCAGATTTACCTGCACATTGTTATTTCGGTCAATATCCCAGCCAATATAACCTCCTGCCTGGTATTCCTCAACACCGGCAGCTATCGTTTCTTCATTCTGCAACTCTTTCGGATAAGGATTGAATCCGTTCCCCTGTCGGTACATTCCGTTGATTCCGCCGTAAACAGAACCTTTGCGCACCGTCATCCCGGCATTTCCGGTAAGGGTGTTGTACGTTCCATAATCAAAGGTAGCGTAACCGTGAACGCCCTGTTCCGGGGAACGTGTTATAATATTTACGGTACCGCCCATGGCATTCCCGCCGTATAAAGAAGATCCCGGCCCTTTTACAACTTCTATGGAAGAAACTGTATAGGGATTGATCATATTCCAGTTCACACTTCCTGTAGATAATTTGTTCAACGGTATCCCGTCTGTCAAAATAAGCGTACGTCCCTGGTCCGAACCCATGCCCCTCACGGAGACTGTAGATTTTTTGGAATACACACCGTCGGTCCGGCTGACATTCACGCCGGATACCTGCGAAAGAATATCGTCTACCATAAAGATGTTATGTGTCTTAAGCATGTATGCAGGCAGTAATTCCACCCGGGCAGGCACCTCGAGTACTTTGCGTTCGGTCTTGGTGGCTGTCACCACGATTTCATCCAGCACCTCAACCTCCTGGGAAAAAAGAGAAAAAGAGATGAGCATAAAAAAACTTACAAAAGCGGTTTTTCGGATCATATGTTTTCATTTTTAGTTTTCGAGGGCAAATATAACAGCCTTTTTTTACAATACAAATACCTTTAAATCAATTTATTGCAAGGTATTTCATTGTAGATGAAAATCTTTATTTATTTGTATTAAATAATTTTATACATTTGAAATGAATAAAATCAGCCTATGTTGTCCCAGGATTTTCTATCAGATATTATTGATTCCCAGAGGAAATATTTTGTTAGCAAAAAAACCGATCTGGTAAGGGAATCATTGGATAAAATACCGGTAAAAAAAGGATATGCGACCCTCATTACCGGGCTCAGAAGGTGTGGCAAATGCACATTGCTTATCCAGTTGCAGAAAAAAGAAAATTTCACCGGGGTAGTTTATCTGAATTTCGAAGATATAAGGTTATCGGGTTTTGAACCTTCCGATTTTTCCCGTCTGAGCAGGGCTATGACGGCCCGGAGCGATTCCCGCATAGTCTTTTTTGATGAGATACATCTCATGAAAGACTGGGAATCATTTATTTGTGATCTTCTGAAAGACGGATGGCGGATCTTCATTACAGATACCAACGCCCATTTACTTGAGGTACCGTTTGCCGTCAGTATGGAATTGTTCCCGTTTTCCTATACTGAGTTCCTGGATTTCTCCCGTTCCGCCAGCGGACCCGACTCTCTTGCCCGCTATCTGAAAACAGGAGGGATCCCAAAATTTGTACGCAACGAGGGCACTTCCATCCTGGGCAATCTTCTGGATGACATTCTGGTTCGTGATATAGCCGTTCACCATTCCCTGAAAGATGCCGGTGCCCTGCGCCGGCTGGCTGTATACCTGCTGCAACATACAGGGCAACTGGTCTCTGCCAATCGTCTTACCGGTCTGTTTGGAATAAACTCGTGCGCCACCGTACTGGAATACTTTAACTTCTATCGGGATGCATACCTGCTGGAACTGCTTCCGCAGTTCAGTCATTCGACCAGAGTGCGTCAACGGAATCCCAAAAAAATCTATGCCATGGATGTCGGGCTTATAAACGTTGCCATGGCATCGGAACCCGACCCGGAATCGCGTCTGGAAAACACGGTTTACCTTTTTTTAAGAAGGAGATGCCGTACCATATACTATTATAATTCCGGTTCTAAATACCGGTGTGATTTTATTGCTGCAGACGAAACGGGCCATAACGAACATTACCGTGTAGTGCAGGTTTGCGGGATTCTGCACGATGAGAATCGCCGGGACGAGGTGGAGGGACTGGCTGCAGCCGCGGGCGAATTGGGTCTGAAGAGAGGCACCCTGGTGACGTTTGGTCAAAAAGAGGTTATTTCACACAGTAATATTCAGATTGACGTGGTTCCGGCGTATGAATATTTGAAATAAAATCCCAATTTTGTGAAATGAAGCTCACGAAAGAGAATTTCGACGGTATTTATCTATCGTATTTCTCCGGGTTGTGCCGGTTTGCACGGGAATACGTACTCTCGGACCAGGTAGCAGAAAACATTGTTCAGAATGTTTTTCTACTCCTGTGGGAGAGGCATCGCGTGCTTCAGATCCAGGGAACCGTATCTTCCTATTTGTATGCGCTGGTCAGGAACAAATGCATCGATCACCTGAGGCACCAGAAAGTGGCCCGTGAATACCAGGCCGAAATGGCCCTTAAGCTGGCTGCTTTGGAACAAATGGGAACTAACACCCTTCCGGGCGAAGACGTTGAACAGAAAGTCAGGGAAGCCATAGACAGGCTGCCCGAAAAATGCAGGGAAATCTTTCTCATGAGCCGTGTTGAAGGGAAAAAACATGCCCAGATAGCAGAGATTACAGGACTGTCTTCCAACACTATAGAAAATCAAATATCTATTGCTCTAAAAAAATTAAGAACGGATTTAAAAGATTTTATCTGATTCCTTTGGTGGTTTTTTCGGGTTCAAACGTTCATATATCAGAAACAACGAAGACCACTATGAAAGAGATCATTCAACGTTACTTTGACAATGAGCTTACTCCCGCAGAAAAAAAGGAGTTGTTCGCTTCTTTGGAACAGGACGCTGAACTGAAAAAAGAATTCATTGAAATGCAAAATGTCAGGGCATTGTCTTCCTTGCTTTCCTCTGACCGTGATCCTATTTCTGCTGCCGCTCCCCTGGCCGGTTTCAGAAAACGCCGTCAAATTCTTTTTTACAGAAAAACGTTCAGCTACGCTGCCGCTGTTATGCTGGTTCTTTTTGCCGTAAAGGGGCTTATCCAGCCTGTTATCCCGTCACTGCCTGAAGAACCCGCCGTTTACATGATGGAAGTATCGTCGCATAACGACCGTACCACCTCGTTCAAATTGAGCGACGGCACGGTTGTCTGGCTGAATGCCAATTCCGTGCTTCGGTACCCCAATAAGTTTTCGGGCGATGAAAGACGGGTGGAACTCATTGGAGAAGCTTTTTTTGAAGTAGCCCGGGACGAGGCGCATCCGTTTCTTGTTATCACTAACCAGTATGATATCCAGGTACTCGGCACCCGGTTTAATGTATTCGCCTACGAGGGACAAGACGTAAAAACTTCTTTGGTGGAAGGTTCGGTAAAAACTTTCATGAAAGACGACGCTTCGGTCTCTGCCAGTCTGGTACCGAACGAATCGGTGGAAATGAAAGACGGCGAGTTCGTTAAAGGCTCCTTCTCGCGTTCCGATTTCCTTTCCTGGAAAGAGGGTATTTACTCTTTCGACGACGTCCCTTTTTCAGAAATTGTCTCCAGGCTGGAGCTCTACTTTGGAATCCCCATTGTCATAAACAATGACAACCTGGCTTCATACCGTTTCAGCGGTAAATTTCGCCAGGATGACGGGCTGGAGAGCATACTTAAAACAATGAAAAAAATTTACCGCTTTAACATGGAAAAAGACAGGAGCAACGACTCCATTGTAATTGAATAAAAAACCGGCAAATGCTGCAACACTTACCGGTAGAACAGCTAACACTATAAAAGTATTAACATCTAATTTTACAAAGGTATGAAAAAAATTTTATTGTCCCTTATTCTGTGCTCCGTTTTTGCAATTCAATTGCCGGCCACAGAACTTGACGTCCCACAGGACGCACAAATTACAATCACAGGGAACCGCCTTACTCTTCAATCATTTATCAGTCAAGTAGAAAAGCAGACAAATTACCTTTTTGTCTACAGCAAACAAGATGTAAATGTCAATGAAATCCTTCCTGTCAAAGAAGGCAGGAAGACTGTGGCTGCCTGCCTGGAAGAGGCATTCCGCAATACTAACCTGAAATACGTCTTTGAGAACAACTACATTGTACTTACCTATGTCGCTCCCGAGACCGTTACCATTTCGGGGAAGATTGTAGATTCAGAAACGCGCAGACCCCTTATTTTTGCTTCAATTTACCTGGTGAACAGAGGCATTAGTAACGTCACCAACGGAGAAGGATATTTTACACTTAAATTCCCCGTTGCCTACGCCAAAGATTCCGTACGTATTTCTTTCCTGGGCTACCATCCGGTTACCTATGCCATTCAGGATTTCATGAAAACTAAACTGGTTCAGGAAATCCCCCTGCAATTTGTTGCTACCAATCTGCCGGCCGTCCTTATTAAGCCCATTATCCCCAGCGATCTGGTTATTTCTGCTCTGAACAAGATCCCCGAAAATTATCCCGAAGAGACCATGCAAATGACTGGATTCTATCGTGAAATGATCCGTAAAGGCAATACTTACGTTACGCTCACAGAAGCCGTTCTGGATATAAACAAGGCCTCCTACGCCAGGTTGTACGGAATGGACCAGGTAGGCGTTTTCAAAGGACGCGGAAGTGTTGACTGGTCACGCATAGATACCGTATTTGTTAAGTTCCGCGGCGGTATCAGCTCGGCACTTGAAATTGACGTAGCCAAATACCCGTTCCTTGGTACCAATATCCCTGAATTAACCAGTATTTATGATTTCAAGATGGAACAACCGGTTCAGATAGACGGAAAAGCACATCACGTGGTTAGTTTTGATCAAAAGAAGAGCGTCTCCGACATTCACTTCAGAGGAAAGATCTATATTGAAACGAACTCGCTGGCCATCTCGAGAGTGGAATTCAATATGAACGTAGAAAACCGTTCCGACGCCTCGAGCATCTTCATTTCACGCAAACCTATGGGGTTCAGGGCTAATGTGCTTTATGCCGCATACATGGTTCAATATAAAGAAATGAACGGCAAGTGGACCTTCGATTACTCCCGTACGGAAATCAAATTCGATTCCAAGTGGGACAGAAAGCTTTTCAAGAACACTTATACCATTACTTCGGAAATGGCCATTACGGAACGCAGCGACAAAATGACCAAAATACCCAACACACAGCGTATCCGCTCCACAGATATCACACTAGACAAAGTCACTGACTTCCAGGACGAAGGCTTCTGGGATGAATACAATGTGATTGAACCCGAATCGGGTATTGAACAGGTCATCGCACGTATTACAAGACAATTAAAGAAAAAGGCCCAGGAAAGATAATCTGCCAGGTCTGCCAGATCCTGACCTGCCAGACGCTGATCTAGAGGAGAAGCCGACTAAAAAATGATTTTAGCCGGCTTCTTTCATTTTACGCGCGGCAATCCGGGGTTGCCTCAGAAAATCCTGCCACTTTTCCATTTCCTCACAACAAAAGAACGTCTGCAAAGAGCAATCCTGTCAAGGGATGTGGTAAGTAGGTCGAAAAGCTTCAATGTTTATATTAATCTTATATACTGTACGTTACGGCATTTAATGGTTAAATTGCAACTTACCACCTCCCCTTCAAATTGCCCAAAAATCGCAAAAACGGCCGGAGATGGTAAGTCACAGAAATAAAGAAAAACCTATTACGTATTGACATACAGCGTGTTGTACATTTTTATCACATTGCCATTACTTACCACCTCCCTTCCGGGCTGCCGCCAGAAAGAGCGGTGCTGCGTAGCAGCGCCTGATATAAGCGCCAAACTTCTTTGGCGCTCCGCCTTTCAAAACAACTCTGATGACCACCTGGCTTTCTTTACGAAGTGCTATTCTAAATAGCACAGATAAAGCCCTAAAAAGACAAATGACGCCAGATTTGCTGACTTTTCTAAAGTGCAGATTCCGGAAAAAACTTCTGATTGGTTCAAAAAATAAACTTTTGTCACAGGCTGCTGCTTACCTAAAGAAAAGCAATCTGTACAGGTTCTTCTGCAAATCCATATACATTTTGAGCTGTTTTTGTGAACAGCACCCTGTTTTTCATGATTCAGTGAACATATAAGGCCGTTTTTGTTCACAGATCGAGGACTTTTGCCACCGTGCAGTCCGGGAGTGCCGCGCATGAGAGATTTTGAGATTTTCAAATACCTGATATTCATGCACTTAATTTTCGCAAATTGGGCCTTGCGCAGCACTCCGGGTTTGCCTCAGAAAATCCTGCCCCTTTTCCATTTCCTCACAAAGGAAGAACACCACAGGGAGGTGTTTCCCGTTCTAAATATCTTGCAGATGTTCTTCACCGTGTTTGAGAAATGCTATAGACGATTAGAAGCTGGCAAACAGAGGAACTGCCCGGTTAAGTGAGTTTCAGTGAGCTTGCGCAGCAGACAGCTCCCGGAAGCTGTTTTTTTTTATCTTTGAAAGTTTTAAAGCAAGAGGAAAATGAACTGGAAGCGACAGATAACGGCCTTTCTGGCCGGACAGACAATCACATTATTCGGATCTATGCTCGTGCAGTTTGCCATCACCTGGTACATTGCGCGTGAAACATCCTCGGGGCTCTACGTCACATTATCGGTTCTGTGCAGTTTTGGTCCACAGATTCTGTTATCCATTTTTTCGGGCGTATGGGCAGACAGATACAATAAAAAAATGCTCATCATACTCTCTGACGGCGGGATTGCCCTTTCCACGCTCATCCTGGCCATACTTATGGCCAGGGGCGCATCGGGGATATGGCTGTTGTTTATTTTCTCGGCGGTCAGATCGGCCGGATCGGGCATACAAATGCCCGCCATACAAGCCATTCTGCCGCAGTTGGTTCCTAAAGACAAGCTTATGAGGATAAACGGCATTACCAACAGCATACATTCCACCATAAATCTTGTTTCCCCTGCTGCGGCCGGGGCAATACTTAGCTTTGGCGCCTTTCATTACCTTCTGCTTATAGATGTGGTAACGGCAGCCATTGGCATCTCTATTCTCATAGGTATTCCTTTCCTGCATAAGGCAAAAGAAAAAGAAGCCGGAGAACACGCCGGATATTTTGATGAACTTAAAGCAGGTATCCGCTACAGTTTAAACCACTCTTTCGTCCGCAAACTGTTTATATTCTCTACCCTCTTTGCCATACTCATTGCTCCATGTGCCATTCTGAACGTTCTTATGGTGACCAGGACATTCGGAGGCGATTACTGGTACCTAACGGCCAACGAAATAGCCTTCTTTGCCGGAGCCGTCATAGGCGGCGTGCTGCTAAGTACCTGGGGAGGATTCAGGAACAGGATGGACACGTTTACCCTTGGAATAGTTGTATTCGGGATCTTTACCTTCATTATGGGATTCACTTACAACTTTATTATTTACCTGGCCGTCATTTTCATAATCGGTATTGCCATGCCTTTTGGCAGTACCCCGGTGACCGTTATGATACAGGAAAAAGTTGAGCCGCAGATGATGGGACGAGTATTTGGGCTGTATTCCATTATCTTTTCTTCTTTTATTCCGCTCGGGACACTAATCTTCGGACCCCTGGCAGATACCATGCCCATCCAGTGGCTGATGATAGCCTCCGGAATACTGCTGACGATCCTAGGCGTAGTACTTCGTTTCATCCGTAGCTTCTACAGAGAAGGCATGCCCGAGACGGTATAAAAGCCGTAACTTTGCATTACCATGAAAGACACTTGGACTATCAGATGTTATGAGTCGGACGCACTCAGGCATTTAAAACCCTTTGCATTTATGAATACGGCCCAGGAGCTGGCCAATACCCATGCCATCCAACTGGGATTTGGGTATAATCAATTGATTGAAAAAGAACTCATTTGGGTGTTGTCCCGGATGCATGTTAAATACCTCAGGGCTCCCCTCTGGCAGGAAACAGTATCTGTAGAAACCTGGCATAAAGGAGAGAACGGGATCTTTTCTCTCAGGGATTTTCTTGTATCCGATGGGGACGGAAAACCGCTCGTGCTCGCTACCAGCTCGTGGCTTGTGATCCACGCCCGTACCAGGCGCATACAACGCGCAGACCATATATTCGGGCCGGAAGAGATCCGGACGCAGGAAAAACGGCATGCCATAGAAGAGCCCTGTGATAAAATTACCATGCCCGGCGAGGCGCTCCTGAATTATTGGGGTGTGAGAAAAGTTATGACATCCGATATTGATTTTAACCAGCACACCAATAATGCGAAATATATGGAATGGGCCTGTGACTGCATACCTGCCGATGTCGTTACAACTTTTCCCGTAGATGATTTCAGCATCAACTTCAATACCGAATCCCGGTTGTCAGACCCGGTGGAACTCTATACGGCACAGACAGACCAGCTGACCTATTATATAGAAGGACGAAAGGAAACCCGGAACGTTTTCCAGGCAGAGATCCGCTTCAAAAAAGAAAAGAGCAGCTAAGAAGCCGCTCTTTTCTTATTGTTTTTAAAATTCGTATACAAATACCGCTTTATCTTGAGCGTGGGCGTCTTTTCAAACTCTTCCTGCTGTTCATAGACCTTAGTGATCCTCGATATCTTGCTTACTCTCTCGTTCACGAATTGCATAATATCGGCATAAACCTCGTTCATATGGTCCCTGAGTTCCTGTTTCAAATCCTGAAAATAAACCAGGGCCACCAGTTTGTCTTTTTCCTGGATTACTACAGACTCCGTCACTAAAGAATGGGTATTAAGCACACTTTCAATCTCCTCGGGATAGATATTCTCTCCGTTAGACCCTACAATCATATTATTCAGCCGGCCTCTGATGAAAAGACGTCCCTTTTTATCCAACACACCCATGTCTTTTGTCCGGAACCAGCCGTCCGGAGTGAAAGCCTCCTGGTCGGCCTCGGGGTTCTTAAAATATCCATTCATTATGCAGGGGGTTTTGACCTCAATACCACCCACTCCCGTCTCGGGGTTCACATTGCTCAGTCTCATTTGAATTCCGTCCAGAATATGCCCGGTTGACTGCAAACAGGTATCGGGGTGCACGGCGGCAGCCAATAACGGAGCGGTTTCTGTTAATCCGTATCCGATGGAATACGGGAACCGGGCCTCTCTGAGGAATTTTTCCGTAGGTCCGTTTAATTTTGCCCCGCCAATCCCGAAAAATTTAAGCCTTCCGCCAAATGTACTGTACAGTTTTGCCCCGGCAACCCGGTGCAGCAGTCGACGCACAAAACGGATTTTATAGATCATCTTCAGCAACTTGTTCCCGGTAAATTTACCCAGCACCTGGCGGGCATATAACTTTTCTACGATGAGCGGAACGGAAAGCATAAACGTGGGCCGCACTTGCTTAAGTGCAGGCAATAAGCTGGTTGCAGTTGGAGGGACACCCAGGTACACTACCGACGCCCCGCGCATAAAAGGATATAACATCCCCAAAGAACACTCGTATGTGTGCGAGAGAGGCAGAATAGAAAGGAACACGTCGTCGGGATTTGCTTCCATGGTATTGAGCACGAAATGCAGCTGAGTACACAACGCTTTATGACTCAGCATAACACCCTTAGGCGATGACGTAGTTCCAGATGTATAAATAATTGCGGCCAGGTCCCCGGGTATGGGATCTGCAGTTACAGCCAGTTCTCTTTCGAGTGACCAATCCTTGTGTGCAATCACCGCCAGATTTACAGCGCGGACTACCACATTCATGCGGGACACAGCACTCTTCGGGACCTTCGCATACAGTTTGTCAGACACAAACAACGCTTTTGATTCGGAATGCTCAAGAATACCAGAAATTGCGTCTGCGGAAAAATCAGGTAGTATAGGCACAATTACCATTCCCGAGATGACTGTGGCAAAATAACAAACACTCCAGTTGGGCATATTGCTGCTGAGCAACGCCACTTTATCGCCCTTAGTCATCCCAGCTTTTCTAAATATATCAACCATTTGCCTAACCCTCTCGCCAAATTGTTCATAGGAAAGCGATTCCCCGTTGAACAACGAAGAAACAGGTCTTTTAGCAAAAGATTTTATACTGTTTAAATAAAGTTCTTTAATTGTAGGATAAATCATTTTTATAGTATAATTCAAACAAGAGCAGTATACATAGCAAAAATAGTGCCGATTTTTATATCTTTACAGATCTCTATTTAAGAAAGTTATATGAATTGGAAAATCCTATCGAGCCGCTATCTTTTCAACAGACCATGGCTGACAGTCAGGTGCGAATCCCTGGAAATTCCCGGAGGACATGTTATCCCGGAGTATTACGTACTGGAATATCCTGAATGGATTAATATTACAGCCATAACGCCAGAGGGAGAATTTATCTTTGTAAAGCAGTACCGGCGGGGGCTTGACGTTGATTCGCTGGAATTATGTGCAGGAGTCTGTGATCCGGGTGAAACGCCTCTCGAGGCTGCAAAACGTGAGTTGCTGGAAGAAACCGGGTACGGCATGGGCGAATGGAGTCTGATCATGACAATTTCCGCCAATCCCGGAACACACAATAACCTGACCTATTGTTATCTTGCCAGAAATGTCTACCCCGTGGCACCTCCTCACCCGGAAGAAACAGAAGATCTTTCCGTTCATTTGCTGTCTGAAAATCAGGTTCTGGACCTTTTAAAGAACGACGAGTTGAAGCAGGCCCTGCATGTGGCTCCCTTATGGAAATATTTTGCTTATATTTGTTTGTCTTATAAATAAATCATATGAAAACTATTGCTACCCTTTTATTTGTTTTGTTCAGTGCCAATCTGGCTATGGCGCAAGCCGGAGAAGAGGTCGCTTTGCAGGATACACTTCGTAATTTTAGCCTTAAGGTTGTAGATAAAAAAGGGAAGCCGATGAGTGGCATCGCAGTCAATTTTACAGCAAACACTGCCACGCTTTTAACTGACAATCTTGGTATTGCCAGGCTGGAAGGCATATCCGACAAAGACACCATGACAGTTATGCTCCCTGTCATTGGCCCAACGGAGATTCCGCTTTACGGGCTCGATTCCGTATTGATCACCATGAAGTCCGGCAAGAAGTTTAAAATCAAAAGCCACCACCCTCAGGATTTAACCAGAACCACTCCTACCAACACAATCAGTAATGTTCCCGAGTTACTTAAAACCCGGCCGGCCCGAGATTTGGCCGAGCTGCTTACCGGCCTTGTACCGGGACTGCGAATCACTTACGGGCCTAACGGAATTACAGCCAATATACGGGGTATGAGCAGTATAAACAGCAGCAACGAACCGCTTATTGTGATCGACGGTATGTCGTACGATTCATTCAGTGTAGTCAACAATTTTTTGGATGTGTATACTATCCAGAAAATTGAAGTACAAAAGGACGGAAGTCTTTACGGCATGAGAGGGGCCAACGGCGTAATTGTTATCACTACAAAAGGCAACACCGCAAATACATTAAATTAACTTCTAACTTCTCACTCCTAACTTCTCACTCCTCACTTCTCACTCCTAACTTCTCACTCCTAACTTCTCACTCCTAACTCCATGAAAATTTCTTGTCCGGGGATGGTAGGCGGTCTGGGACCGGCCTCTACCGTAACATACTATCAGAAAATAATTGAGGGTTTCAGAGAACGTACCGGAGACGGGAGCTACCCTTATATGGTCATTAACAGCGTGGATATGAGCAGCGTGCTGGATTGCATGGAACGAAAAGACTACGACACGCTCCTGCGTCTGTTGAGCACTGCCGTGGAAAAACTGAAAAGAGCCGGCGCCGGTTTTGCGTTTATTGCGTCCAACACCCCCCATATTGTATTCCCAGCGCTTAAGTCCGCATCCCCCATACCTTTGGTGAGCATTGTTGACGCTACCGTGCGCAACGCCTGCATGGCAAAATATAAGAAAGTCCTGCTCACAGGAACTCTCTTCACAATGGAAAACACGTTTTATTCAGACGCTTTTGATGCCGAAGGCATTCGTTGTGTCGTTCCCGAAAAGCATGAACGCCTTGTAATTCAGAACATTATTTTTCCCAACCTGGAAGATGGAATAGTGGATCCTGTACAGAAAAAAACCTTTATCGATATCTGCGAGCAAATAATCGCAAAAGAAAAAACAGACGCCGTCATTCTGGGTTGCACCGAACTTCCCATGCTTGTAAAACCGGGTGAATTAAGTGTCCCGAGCATCGATACGCTGGAAGCGCACGTAGAACTGATCCTCGATACGTTATTCAGCTAAAAACTTAAAAGAACAGGGTGAACGAAACGGAATAACTTCTTGTCTTAATATTATAGCCGGGCAGCACATGGGGGCGCATAAGATCCGTAAGCCCTATGCGGTCTTCGAATGCCAGCTGAAACACAGAGGTACGTATACCCAACCCGATACCCATACCGGCTTCATGATGGAACATATCGTCCCTGAAACTTAACGAAGGCGAACAAAGAGAACTAGCGAAATACCACCTGTAATATCCTGTTAAAGAGGCGAATACGCCAATAGGCAACGTGTTGAACCCGGGAATATGTACCTTTACGGTAACCGGGACTCCCAACGCATAGAGATTCATGTGGTTAAAAAAGGCATAACCCGTAGCCGTTGCATAGTTCATGCCCAGGCTTTCAAAAAGTACCGAGCCGTTCAATTCCATGAGGCCTTTCCACAAAACCCTCCCCGTCACTCCGGCATTATAATAAAACCCGGATTTTCCTTCCAGTGCGCCCCTGGTAAAATGCATCCGGCTGTTTCCCAGTGCAGCGGTAGGTCCGTAGTGATAAGTCAGCTCGGGAACGTTATGCACCGGTGACAGTTGTCCCGAGGCCTGAAGAACGCGGGAATCTCCAAAAACCTCCGCCACCTTTGTCATGTATTCTGTCACGTGGGTCATGCCGGTGAAATCGATTGTTTCGGCATGATCCGAGACCTTATGGTAAGTGGAGGTAAGCCCTGTGGTAACGGCCAGCGTAGGGATAAGTTTTTCTGCAAAAGGCTTGGTGTCCGTGGCCGTGAACGGAGAAAGTTCAAACCCGGCAGTCCGTACACGAATTTTTCTTGGAACAGGCATGAGGTTTTTGGCCTCCGTAATAGTACGTGTTCCTATTATTTTGAGCGAACCGGTCTTGCGGTAATGCCCCACCATGTCCATACTAATCATCACCTGAATGAGTTCGGGGGATACAATACTATCCTTCAGAAACTGTTCCGATCCCCACAAACCCTGCTCCTCGCCGTCGAAAGCCACGAAAACGATAGTACGGGAAAGCTTCTTCTCCTTAAGACTCCTTGCCATTTCTATAAGTGTCGCCGTACCCGAGGCGTTATCATCGGCCCCATTGTAAATAACATCTTTACCCTTACCGGCTTCCGATTTGGGATCGTATGCTCCCAGATGATCGTAATGTGCACCTATAACAATATACTCATTTTTTAAGGTGGAATGGCTTCCTGGTAAAATGCCAATAATATTACACCCTTCCAGCGGAGTCCCCAGCGAAATGCCTCCCACACCCGAGGGACGCGGCACCTCAAAATAATGAAAATAGCTGGTGCCGTTGTATTCTTCCAGCCCTATATCGGCAAACTGATCTGCGATATATTCACCGGCAGTCAGATTTCCCTCAGAACCTATCAAACGGCCACCTAAAGAATCGGAAGCAAGAAAAAAAACATGCTCCCTGAGCCGCTTCTCCACAGGGCTGATTACCGCCTGAGTCTGAGTCTGCGTTTGTGTCCGGACCTGCTGCCCGGCCTGTGCCCGGGCGGAAGAAATACCGTAAAAAGCGGAAAATAAGGCCAAAAGGCAACCCGTTGAAAGATAAGAAAACTTCATAGCTTAAATATTCATTAAGCAAATATAGTAAAGATCAGCCTACCAGGTACCCGCCTTTTGTACCGCCTCCGGGTCCCAGTTCAAATCTTTTGAAAGCCGCCTCCATAAGCAGAGGCTCATGCGTGACACACAGCACGGTATGACCGCCTGTAATCAGTTCATCAAAAAGCGTGAGCAGCAGTTCAATATCTTTCCGGTGCAATCCGCCCGTAGGTTCGTCGAGCAACAGCAACGCGGCGCCCTCTGAAAGCTGCGAAAGTCCCCTGACGAGTTTTAGCCGCTGCAACTCGCCCGTAGAGAGCGTGTCCAGCAGCCTGCCCGGCGAGAGATGTCCCAGACCGGTTTTGCGAAGGAAATCTAATACGGGTTTCAGCGCCTTATGCGCCCCAAAGGCATGTACCCCCTCCCATTCGTCGAACGTCATATGCAACACCCCGTCTATGTTTTTCCCTTCTACAGTAACGGCAAGCATTTCATCTCTGAAACCGGTCCCTGCACAACATTCGCAGGGAGAGAACACATCGCTGAAAAAATCCATACTGACCTTATGGTATCCATTCCCCTCACAATCGGGACAACGACCCTCCCGGGATCCTTTCACAAAATGCGCCGCCTTATATGCCATTTGTCTGCATTCCGGAACAACAGCGAATACAGAGGCTATTGTCCCTGCAATATCCAGGTAATCGGCCACCATGGTTCCGGCATTTTTGAACGGGATCTGCTGTCCTACATATATCAGGCGGGAAAAGCATTCAAATCCGTTAATTTCGCAGCATGCCACCGGTCTTTGGGCAACATGGCTTTCATAGATCACCCCGTCCAGCAGGCTGGTCTTTCCGCTTCCGCTCACGCCGGTGATCACTGAAAGCACGCCCGAGGGGATCTCCAGATCTATGTTTTTCAGGTTATTGGCAAAGGCTCCCTTTATGGAAAGGCCTTTTCCGGGAACCCCAGCACACCGGAAGGGAACAGTCACGGCCTTTTGTTCCGCGTTGGCAGCAGGTCCCCAATATACCACACTGCCACCCCTGTTGCCCGCTCCGGGACCCAATTCAAGAGTATACCCGGCCAAAGCGGTGAGTATGGGAGAGTGATCTACCATTACAATGGTGTTGCCCCGGGTATTCAGCTCCGTGACCAGTTGCCCCATGCGTTCCACATCGAGCGGATGCAGTCCAAAAGAAGGCTCGTCCAGGATATAAGCCACCCCGGTAAGCGGGGCTCGCACCAAACCGGCCAGCTGTAAGCGCTGAAACTCACCTCCCGAAAGCGTTCCCACTATCCGATCGGTGGCCAGATAGCCCAGACCGGCACGGCACAATGCATTCAAACGTTCCCATATGCCAGGGCCCAGGGCCGCAGCCGCCTGCCGCTTAAGTTCGGTATTGAATTGCTGTGCGAAATCCGGCCTGAACCATTCCAGGGCATCTTCGGCCGTAAGGGCGGTCACCTGCCCAATATGCATGCCGCGTATTGTAAAAGAAAGTATCTGTTTATTCAGACGATACCCGTCACAGGCCTCACAGCGGGTGTTTTTCATCAGGGAAAGCAAAGCCTCTCCTCTTTCGCTTCCCTGTTTGCGCAGGTATTCGTCTTCTACCAGGTGGAGAAATCCGCGCCAGACGGTCCGGAGTTTATGCACTCCGCTGTGAGTTCCGCGTTGATAGTGCCATGTTACATTAAAAACTTCCTGGCCGCAACCTTCCATGGCCAGCTTAACGGCCCCTTCATCCAGGCTATGGTAAGGCACCGAGTAATCTATTCCGTATAATTCACCAACCACCTGTAAGGCAGCCACATATTGACCTGAAGGATCGCCATAAAAGCGACCCGTCTTTGTCCCGTCCAGCGCACCGGCTATCAACGACTTATGAGGATCTGTCACCAGCCTGACGGGATCGCAGACCATCCGACTGCCCAGACCGCCGCACACCGGACAGGCTCCCTCGGCCGTATTAAAGGAAAAAGCGGCCGACAACGGGGCATGGTCACACAATCTGCTGAACAGCAGCCGGTACAGATCGTACAAACCCGTATAGGTAGCTACCGTGGAACGGGGGTTCTTAACCGGAATCTTTTTCTGCAACGACACAGCAGGAACCAGGCCGCTGCACCGACTGAACACCGGAGCGCCCGACAGTCCGCCGCCTCCCGTAAAGCGTCTTTTACTCTCGGCATAAAGCGTTCCGTAAACCAAAGACGATTTTCCGCTCCCGGACACGCCCGTGACCGCGGTAATGGCATTCACTGGAAATTCCACATCCACGGATTTCAGGTTGTTGGTCTGTACTCCCCGGAACCGGATGGGGTCGAGAGGATCTGCGGGGTCGGGGAAGGCTACGGACAGGCTGTCTTCCCGGGCAGCGCCCTGCCCCATATCCACTATCCGGTCCGAACAGCTGACCAGGTAAGGATCATGTCCGGTACACACCAATGTATTCCCTTTGCTGACAAGCTCCCTGAAAGCTCTAAGCAGCGTAAGGATATCGGCCGCATGAAGGCCCGAGGCAGGCTCCTCAAGCAGGTATAACGTGTTTCCGTTGGACGAACGGGAGAGCTCAGCGGCCATTTTCACCCGTTGTGCCTCGCCGCCCGACAGGGTCGCAGAAGGTTGTCCAAGTTTCAGATACCCGAGGCCCAACTGCATAAGCAGGCCTGTAATGGCAGTGATTTTCTTTTGTCCCTCAAAAAACCGGTGTGCTTCTTCCACCGTCAGCTCAAGGATATCGTAAATATTCAGTCCGTTATAGGTAACTTCCAATGTTTCGGGAGAAAAGCGGTGTCCTTCGCAGATATCGCACACCACCTGCACGTTCCCCAGAAAATGCATCCCAATCTGCTGCACCCCGGCCCCGCCGCAGCTTTCACACCGGCCACCCTTTATAACAAAAGAAAACTGACCTTTTTTGTAGCCTCTTTCACGCGACAGGGGCTGCGCCGCCATCAGGTCGCGTATACAATCCGAGAGCCCTGTGTACGTAGCGGGATTACTGTTTGGCGTCCGGCCAATGGGAGTGGAATCAATACGAATAATCCTCCTGAAGGCGGCGGCGGTGCCAGGAGCAGCGGCGCCTGTGACGGCCAGCCGGTCCATTAACTCACGTATACCGCTGTCCGGAGTACCCGTCAGCACGTTCAGAGCCCCTTTCAACAAACGGTTCCCGTTTACCGAAAAGAAACCGGAACCGGGCTGCCGTTCCGAGGCGGCGGGATGCCGCCCGGGGATTCCGGAAGGTTCCTCCGACAGGTATTTCCATGTAATGCTCCCGGGTTGCGGCTGCGAAAAGAACTCCCGTGCCGGCCCGTTATAGAGCACATGTCCCCCCAGGTTACCTGCCCCGGGACCCATATCTATGATCCAGTCTGCCTCCTTCATACTCTGCCGGTTATGATCTACCAGCATGACCGTATTGCCGGCATTTACCAGCGAACGGAGCACCTCCAGAAGGTCGGCATGAGCCGGGGGATTCAACCCTGCACCCGGCTCGTCAAGGATATAAAGCACGTTACGGAGTCCTTCCGTTACCCGGTTGGCCAGCAGAATCCGCTGCGTGTCACCCGCTTTCAGTTCGTCCGAAGAGGTATCGGAGGTCAGGTACCCGGCGCCCAGTTTCAACAACAGTCCCGTGCGACGAAGTATGGCTTCACGTACCGGGGTCACCACAGAGGCCGCGGCCCCTGAAACTTCAAGCGATGAAAAATACCGATGGAGCCGGGCGATGGTCATATGCGTAAAAGACGGCATATCCAGGCCCCATAATCGAACAGATAATGCATTTTCGTTCAGACGTTTGCCCCGGCATAATTCACAGGGAACCGAGCGGGCGAACCGCATGATGTTTGGATTCCTGTCCCGCTTAAGGATCTCCTCCATGACCGGGACAATTCCACGGTAATAATCTTCCCTGCGCGGTTTAGCCGTCATGCCCTTCCAGTTCAGACGCGATTCCAGCGTGTGTTTGCCAAACAGCACTTTTACGCGCGAAGACCCGTTAAGCACCACTTCCCGTTGCTCCGGCGTCAGATCCTGCCAGGGAATATCCACGTTAAACCCGTGAGCCCGGCAAACCTGGTCGAGCATTTCCATAGTCACCTGGGAATAAACAATATAAGGCTTAGGCGTTGTGAGTGCAAAAGCTCCGTCCCTAATGGTCTTACGGGGGTCGGCTATAAGCAGGGCGGGATCTATGTGATCCGTCACCCCCAATCCTTTACAGACAGGGCACCAGCCGTTGGGCAAATTAAACGAGAAGAGGCTCCGGTTAAGGGAAAGACCTTCCCGTTCCGTTGTGCCGAGCCGGGCAAAAAGCAGTCTGAGCATATCGTAAATGCCGGTAAGCGTTCCCACGGTAGAGCGGGGATTACGCACAACCTGCTGCTGATCAATGGCAATCACAGGGAACAACCCCTCAATCCGAGACACATCGGGCCGCCTGAGCTTAAAATCGGGACGCCGGCCTTCCGCAAAATTTTCCACGAACAGCCTCTTTCCCTCGGCTCTCAGTACATCGTGGACAAGACTGGTCTTTCCGCTGCCCGAGACACCCGTCACCACAATAAGTTGGTAATGGGGAATGGTGAGCGAAACGTGCTTCAGATTGTTCTCACAGGCGTTTTCAATAATGATCTCTCGCATGAGACAAAGGTACGCAAACCCGGATTGCCGTGCAAAAAGGGTTTTGGGTACACTTTTTTTGTTTAGGATGTTGTATTATTCTTTAGAATAATTTACATTTGCGTAAATCTTTCTGTTTATCTTCTCACCAGATTTTTTGAAACACATTAATCATGTTCGTAAATTGTCCTGCCAAACGACCACCTTTTCAATATAACGAAAGTAAGGATAAAAATGATTTACTGAAACTTAAAAAATTCATGCCTCCAAGATACAGAACCACCCTGGCAAACAAATATCATGTTTGTGAAAAGTATATCGATTACATTTTCCGGGGTGAGAGGAACAGGCCCGATATTATTGATGAAGCTATAAAAATGGCAAACGAGTATCAGGATTATTTGAAAATACAGTCAGAAAAAATAAGGACAATTATCAATATTGAATAAAGTGAGTAAAGCGCAAAATTTGTATATAGTTATTATTTCTATTGCGGTTCTGTTCGCATTACCGGGATGTCGTATCAGTGATGATCTTGAGAGGCTGTATGTAAGGGCTAAAATAGCTGACTCAGGCCAGGGTGCTCGCACTAAAAGTGAAATAAATACTTTTTCAAACAGCACCATTGGAGTATTCGTGGACGATGAAGACGGATATTATTCACCGGTCACAAACTCCATAGCTGTTGTTACGTCCGGGAGTGTTACGGCAGCTCCCTCCCCAGATATATTTATAAATGCGCCGGCTAAAGTATATGCATACTACCCTGCCTCTTCCAACGAACTTGTTAATCCAACAAGTGCCTCAACAATAGATGTGCATATTGAACCAGGCATGCCTTTGGAATATCAGACGGATTACCTTTGGGCAGACCCAGTAGATGTATCAAGGACTAACCGGACAAACGTGCCACTGACCTTCCATCATGCTTTAGCCAAGGTGATTTTCACAGTCATATTAACGGACTCATACGATGGATCTACTATTTTAAATTTTATAAGCCTTAGTTGTCCCTCCGACCCCACTCATCTATTTAAATCCGGCTACGGGAAAATGTCTATAGCTGACGGCACCATAAGCAATCTGGAGAATGAAGATATTTTCTTAACCTTTGATGGCAGGAGCCAGACCTTAAGCAAAACAACGGAAATAGAAATTATTTCTCTGGTCGCTCCTACCAGACTTGCCGACAGTACTTCCGATGAGTCGCCAATTGAATTATTTTTACGTACTGGTGACAATAATTACGTTGCGCGCCTTCCCGTAAACCACATTGCGGAATGGGTAGGCGGCACCACATATAAATACAATATCACCCTCGGAAGCGAAGAAATGACTATTGACGGGGTTACGGCTACTCCCTGGATAGACGAAACTGACATAGATATTGATGTTTCAACAACTACGGCCACGGCAAATTGTTATATTATAGCTCCGGATGATACGCTTACCATACCCGTTGATATAAAAGGGAATGGCGGCAATGTAGCTGGAACAAACATCCCGGTTACCCATAGAGCAGCATCGGTTGGAATACTATGGCAAACCAAACTATTGTATCAGGATATTGATCTTATATCATTAGGAAATTTTGATGAAGGACTTCAAACCGTTGACATTATTTCTGAGAGTGGGAATTATTATCCATATGGAGATGCAATCAGTATCAGTGGTAATGCAGTAATCGCGGCATACAGCGGTCCTGCGCGGACAGGTGAAATTCTCTGGAGCTGGCACATCTGGGTAACAGACTACAATCCCAACGTTCCTTCCAATGGCACAACATACGGTTATACCAATAGTATAGGTGTATCTTACGAATTCATGGACCGGAACCTTGGGGCTACGTCTGTTGAACCCCAGAACTCCAATACGTATGGGTTACTGTACCAGTGGGGACGTAAAGATCCTTTTGTGAATTCACGGTATTATAATGCTGGACAAGATTTGCCGGTCTCTGGCGCTGCAATTAGCAAAATCACAATCTCCCCACCAATCGACACAACCATTGCACATCCCACATTTTTTTATTGTCCTGGTAACGGGCTTCCGTATAATAATAATGGTGGTTTATGGGGTGGTTACCCCGACGGAGTTAAAAAAACTATTTTTGATCCCTGTCCGGCAGGCTGGAGAGTTCCGAGTTTTATGAAATCAAATACACATGAATCGCCATGGTCAGGTATTGACGCTTTCGCCCGTAGTTGGAATTACAATGGTTATGCTTTTTCAGGATTCGGATTCTGGCCTGCATCCGGAGCAAGGCTGTATAGCAGTGGAAATCTCTCCGATGTTGGTTCTAAGGGTGAATATTGGTCTGCTTCGAGATACGGCGATGGAGCTTCCACGTTTACTTTCAATTCCTCCTCTGTATATTTAGATCGTAATTATTATCGTACAAGCGGTTATGCAGTCAGGTGCGTCCGGGAATAACCAATCATTTGCTTATCTCTTTTTCCAGAAGTTTAATATACTTCTCCTGTACTTCTGAAAGTTTGCTGCTTATTTTCCCTATTTCTCTTTCTTTTTGAAGTACTATTTTCTGCACTGCAATTTTTACTTTATCATCGCTGTACGTTTTGACCATTCCATCTTCTTTGCATGAAAGCATCTCGCCCTCTCCTTTTAGTAGCCAGGCCAGGTTCAGATCATTGAATTTATCAGCCATTTTCTGAATAAACTCAACGCTGGGCAACTGCTTGTCTCTCCATACCATATGCACAGTACTCTTATTAATACCCAGACGTTCCAGATCTGCCTGAATAATCCGTTGAGATGTGCAAAATTCTCTTATTCGGGCATTGATCCCAAACTTAGTTTCCGAGAAAGAAAATTTATGTTTATTTTCTTGCACAATAATTTAGTATTATGTACATTCGTGTAAAATAAAGTATTACTAAAGCTTGTTTTTATTAAACACAACAAATATACAACATATAGGCAACAAATGCAAGTGCTTATAAGTTGGAGAAAATGAAATACAAGCGCTTAAGGGTCTCTGAAATTTAACCTAAAAAAAATAAATTGTATGAAAAAAAATGTTTTATTTTTTGTATGCATTGCAGTAATCCTGTGTTTATCGGGATGCAGGATCAATGATGATTTACAGAGACTTTATGTAAAGGCAATAATTTCATGTTCCAATGACAAAACGCTTACCAAAGCAGAAACTAATGCTTTTACCAGTGATAGCATTGGTGTATATGTGGACGATGAAGACGGCTTGTACGCTCCGGCGGTTAACTCCACAGCAGTTGTTTCGTCAGGAAGTGTCACTTCGGCTCCGGGTCCCGATATTTTTATTAATGCACCTGCCACAGTATATGCCTATTATCCGGCTTCAGCCAACGAATTAAATAGCCCGGACAGTACTTTTACAAAAAGCATAACCGTTAGTTTGACAGATGATTTTTCCGCATCGGGTCAAATTGATTACCTGTGGGCAACTCCCACAGACGTATCCAGAACAAACCGGACAAATGTTTCATTAACATTTTATCATGCATTAGCAAAGGTGGTTTTCCGGCTCACCCTTGCAGCCGATTACGCCGGGAATCCCGGATTAACGCAAATTACCCTTACCACAGCCAGTTCTTCGCATCATTTCAAGTATGGTCAGGGAACCATGTCTATTGCCGACGGTTCGCTTACCCTTCCCAATGAAGGAAATACTTTAACGTATTCAGGGTCGAAGACTCTCTCGGGAACAGCCTCGGATATCATTGCCCTGATAGCTCCCACTTCACTGGCAGATAACATTTCGGCCACTTCTGATATCACCATTGGCATTACGGTTGGCGGCATTCTTTATACTACAGCTCTGCCTGTAAATCCCATTGCAGAATGGGCGTGTGGTACCTGTTACGTATATAACATAACTGTAGGGAGCAGAAGCATAAGCATCTCTCAGGTAGACGTTTCCGGCTGGATTGAAGGCGAAGAAACCGATATTATCGTAGATTAACCTTCTCATTATGAACAAAAGCAGCCTGATAGTCTTCCTTCTTTTTCCATTGCTTTATGTTTCATGTACCCAGGATAATCCGGAAGATTTTGTTTCTCCTTTACAGATAGGAAGAATAACTCTATCGGGTATATCTGTAAAAAGCGAAAATGAACTCACAAGTGGAGATATTGGAATAAGTCTTTTAGGGAGTTACGGATATGATGAACAACGTTACTCTGTCCATTATACCAATAACGGAAACGGATGGGAGGCGGCACCGGGTGTTACACCAATATATCTGAAAAGAGCCTATGCAAGCCTGAGCGCTTATTATCCTTATAAAGAACCAAACGAAGATGTCATACGACTTACCTCTCAACTTTATTCACCCGAGAAAGATATTTTATTCCAAAGTAACGTTCCCGCCAATCGCAGTGCTCCCGTATCCTTTGAACTGGGACACGCCTATTCAATTATTACCCTTAATTTTATACGGGAAGCCTCATACACTGGACCCTGCGCCATAAGCGGTATTACAATTAGTAATGTCGGTCTGAGTGCTGATCTTACATTATCTACCGGCGATTACAGATCTCAATCAGCCGGCATCTTTTCTGTGGATCCCGCTATTGCCTCCATAAAACCGGGTAATTGTGCCTCTGTTAAGATCCTTATGCTCCCGTCTTACCTTTGGGGGAAAATTGATTTAAAATTCACTATTGATAACTTATATCATTCCATCTCCCTCGATGCGGCCCATGCAGGTCTTTCATCTCTGGAACCCGGTAAGAATTATAAAATAGATATCCATATAGGATCCACCACTACCACCACCCCAACTGCAAATTGTTATATAGTAGCTCCCGGTGAAAGCCTTACTATGCCGGTAAACATAAAAGGGAATGGCGGAAATATTGCTGCCTCGCTCCTTTCCACAAGCCACTACGCTCGCTCTGTCGGAATCCTTTGGCAAACCCATCAGCAACTCATTACTCTGGGAACTTTCGACCCCACGCGCCAGACGGTTCTTATAAATACCAACACTGTGGGAATAAGCGGCAATGCAGTCATTGCCGCTTACAGTGGTGAATCACAAACAGGCGATATTCTCTGGAGCTGGCACATTTGGGTAACCGATTACAATCCTGACGATCCGTATGAAAACACAAACTACAGCTACACAAACACATACGGCGTTACCAATGTATTTATGGACCGTAACCTGGGAGCTACCTCGGCCAGTCCGGGGAGTATCAAAAACCTTGGGCTGCATTACCAATGGGGGCGCAAAGATCCTTTTGTGAATATAGACACATTATACCTAGACAGGGACAGTCCGGTATTCGGCACGGCTATTAACCTTACCGCCGGTCCTGCCACCCTCGCAGCCACCATTAAAAATCCAACAAACTTTTATTTTAGTACTAGTATATATGATTGGAACTCCTCTCCGGATAATACTCTTTGGGGTGAAACAAATAACAGCTCAACAAAAACAATATTCGATCCCTGTCCTGTCGGATGGAAGGTACCCGGTTACTATAACACAATCGGAAAGTCATCTCCATGGAATGGTATTGAGGTCACCGGAGAATCGGCTCGCTGGTATGATTACTCTTCTTCTTCATATCAATATGTTGGGTATTTTAGTGGTCATGATTGGAGTTCAGCGTTTGGCGCCGGTTTCTGGCCGGCTTCCGGCCTGCGTAAATACTGGGACGGAAAGCTTGATGACGTTTTCGAAGGAGGTACATATTGGTCTGCTACTGCTAGTGTTAATAATAATATTGAGGCCACTTCTTTTTGTTTTAGAATAGGACAATGCTACCTGTCACAGAGTTTCGTTAAATCGTATGGCCTATCGGTCAGGTGCGTCCAGGAATGAGATCAAACCCGGTTTAGTGCGCAATAAGCATTCGGAATTTGTTTAAAGCAGTGTATATCTGCCATATAGAATTCATTATAAAGTGTATTGCGCATCAAACCGGGTTTTGATGCGCAAAAAATGGTATATTGGTACAAAAATCTAATCAGATGAGAACGAAAAGATTGCCACTTACTATTTTTCTTATTCTCCTGGGACCGGTTGGAATATACATTGGATTCTATCCCAATATTTCGTGCAAGCCATCTCAGGCAGGCTTCTGGATTATCATTGCCCTTGGAATGGCCATTGGGGTTTCATTTACTCTTATTGCCCAAAGAATAAGAGAAAAAAGAGATTCCTGTCAGAGCTGAAACTGAGCAAAACAACAACTGCACATAGGTAAATGAGGAAAAACACCATCATTTGGTTTTTAGTTTTTTTATTTAAGTTTGCATTACAAACTTGTTTTATATATTGCACCTAAAAAACCATTAAATACTATTCAAATGAATACAAACAAGGCAGAAAAAGACTATGTAAATGGCGATCAATCTCTTATGGTAATTAAAGAGATGATTGCGGTATCGAAGAACAAACTTAAAAAAGACGGTATTTTATTTATTGTATGGGGATGGGCGGCATTTGTCGGTAATTTGAGCGGATACATAACCAGAAGTATTGCCATGACATACAACATGTCTACATTCATGAAGTATGCGGGCATTGTCATATTCCTGACCGCTCTTCTGTTTACTTTGTATTATTTATGGAAGGATAGTAAAAAAGTGCAGACATATATTGGTATTTCGTTGCGGTATGTATGGATCTCACTTATTTTGTCCATGATGCTGGTCAATCTGATCCAGGCAAATGTCCTTCACAGTATAAATTTTGAGTTGCAACATCCGCTGTTCATGGTTCTGATGGCCTTTGCCGTTACGGTTACCGGAGGCATTCTGCGTCACCGCCTGATCATTTTCGGAGGTTTTGTCTTTGGTATACTGGCACTGACCGCCTCCTACCTCGGCCTAAAAGAACAATTGCTTGTGGAAGCTGTCGCCTGGGCTGTTGCGTTTGTTATTCCGGGCCATATTCTTTTTGCCAAAAGAAAAAAAATGACCAAAAATGTTTAAAGAGCTCGACCCACTGCTGCACTCACAGGTAAGACTGGCCATTATGTCCATTCTCATTGGGGTAAAAAACGCCGGGTTTGCTTATCTGCTGGAGCATATCAACACAACCAAGGGCAATCTGAGTTTTCAGATAAGCAAGTTGAAAGAGGCCGGATACATAGAAGTGACCAAATCCTTCAAGGGAAATTATCCTTTAACCACGTGCCAAATATCGGATAAAGGCGTAGATGCCTACGAGAAATACGTCAATGCAATTGACGAATATTTTAAACAATATAAAAACGACAACTGATTAAAGTGGTGCAAATTCGAAGTACCGCGCAAGAGAAAATTTTTGATTTCTATATATCTGATATACTGGCTGATATGTTTTCCAAAAACTGCGTTGCGCGGCAATTCGAGTTTGCCTGCGCTGTTTTCCGTTTTTTTGTTTTTGTTTCCCGAAAAGAGTAAATTTGAATTCAATATTCTATTAATAAGAGGAGCGAGATATGCAGGGAAAATTATGGCACGTATGTGTGCAGGGAAATGGTGGGCAAAGTATGTTTCTAAATAAAAGTGATGTTCTTCACTTTATTGATCTTCTGGGAGTTTACAGTTTTTATTATGGGGTCAAAATATGGGCTTACGATATTTTATCCAATCATTTTCATTTGATTCTGGAGTGTGAAAATGCGCATAAGTTTATTCAAGCTTTGAGAATTAGCTATTCAAAGTATTATCAGACTGTCCACAATACAATCGGCTCAATAGGTCGTAAAGGGTATAGTGCAGGTTTGTTGAACAGTAAGAAGAAGCTTGTAGAAAAAATAATCTACGTTATTAGAAATTCAGTAAAACATAAAGTATATCCACATTCATTTGTAGATCCTTACAATTCTGCTAAATACTATTTTTTTCTAAATCATGAAGAATCAATGTTGACCTTGAAACCTGTCAGACCAGGATGCAAACTTTCTCATTCAGATAAAAAAATCCCTGAACATTATCTTCTGGATGTCAATGGAAATATATATCCTCGTAGCTTCTTAAATACTAGTAGCATTGAAAAGGTGTTTGAAACATATGGCAATTTTATGAAGATGATAACCTATCCTACGCAAAAAGAGTCTGACGAACAACAAAAGAGTAAGGGTATTTTGAACAGCGGAGATGAGCCTAATTTTGTTAAAGTAACAGATCTTCAATTAAGTGAACTAATTCTGAAACAAATAAGACCAAAACAATTTTCATCTCTGTCTAATGTCGAGATTGTTTCCATTGCTGTTCACTGCAAAAAAAAGTATCCGGTTTCGGTAAGACAGTTGAGCCGCGTATTCGGAATTCCGGAATCAACCCTCAGATTGAGGATGCAAATTCGAAGTGCCGCGCAAGAAGAAATTTCTGATTTTTAAATTCCTGTAATTCAGGCGTATATATTTGCCAAAAATTGCGTTGCGCGGCAATTCGAGTTTGCCTGCGCAGATGGGTGCAAGTTGCCGTTGCCGTTGACGTTGGGCCGAGGCGGGGCTGAACTGAGGCCGAGGCAGAGCCCAGATCAGGGCCGGACAGGGCTTAACCGGTATAGTCCGGCTCCGTGGAACGGTATTTCCTGACTGAATTCTTTTTCAAATACGCCCAGGTCTTTGTGGTTCCACAGATCAGTTACCCGGGCAGGACCTTGTATGCCAATGGCACGGAGATCAACCCCGATAATACGCCCACAGGAAGGAGCTTCCGCATCTCCCTGGCTTTGGGCATTGAACAGTGCCATGTATTTGTCGCCAGGGCCGGGGACGGAGTCGCAACAGCCTGGGCCGTCACCAGAGTAGCCTGGAGCGCCATCAGGACCGCCATCGGGGCTGACAGAACTGCCACCAATGCTCCCGGGGACGGCGTCGGCGGCCCAGACAATCAGGTCGCGGTCGCGGGAAACCTGCCGGTTATTGGTGCTTTCCTGGTTGACTTTCAGCATTTCCGGATTGGTAAGCATTTCCCTGGTGAAAGGGTCTAATTGGGTCATATCGCCCCCAAAGATGAGCGGTGAACGACCAATGGCCCAAAGGGTCATGAGCGTGTATTGCTCGGCTTTCGTGAAATTCGTCGGCCTGCCAAAATCTATCTTCCCTATGGGAAGCATGTCGGCATCGGGAAAATGGCCTGAGCCCCGATACGGCGTCCAAGCATCGAGCCGCTCGAACATCGCGTACAGCAATTCCCACCGATCCCAAAAATCGTCGGTAATGCGCCAGAGGTTGGCGTGGTTCATTACGTGTTCCCCTGCCGAAACGGGCGTAGCTCCCGGCGACAGACTCAGCACAATGGGACGGCCGGTTTGGTCAATGGCCTCACGAATGGCTTCAATCTCGGCTTGCTGCACCGGATCATAAGGGCGGGCAATGTCGTCCACTTTAATGTAATCCACCCCCCACGCCGCGTACATCTCAATAATGGAGCGGTAATAGGCCCGGCCTTCCGATTTGGTGGCATCCACGCCATACATGTCGGGGTTCCAGGGGCAGGTGGAATTTATGAGCGCAATATCGGCCGCCCTGACGCCGGTACCCAGGACGGGCGTGTTTTTTTCAACCGCCTGACGGGGAATACCGCGCATGATATGTATGCCGAATTTCAACCCTTTTGAATGCACATAATCGGCCAGCGGCTTGAATCCTTTTCCACCGGCTGCCGAGGGGAACTTCTTTATCCCGGGGGTCAGGCGTCCGTATTCATCCATGGTGAGGGGCGCACCGGGTTGGTAGTAATGGCGCTTGGATTCCGGTTCGTACCACTGTATATCCACCGTAAGGTACTCATACCCGCTCGGCAGCAGATGTTCTGCCATGGCATCTGCCTGTTCTTTGATCTGCTGTTCGGTAACGGTGGTGCCAAAGATATCCCAGCTGTTCCATCCGAGCGGAGGTGTGGAAGCAAAATTCCAGTATGCGGGGGCTTCCAATATATTAACCGTTAAGGTTTTCAGATCTTCAGGGGCAGAGCTGCTGCCATAATAAATCTCATATTCTCCCGGTGTTACGGTCATTTTACGCTGGGTCCAGTCGAAAAACTCAAAGGTGGATGGAGGCAGTTCAATGGTAACCTGTTGGGTTTTCCCGGCCGTAACGCTTACCCGTTGGTACCCGCGAAGGGTCTTGAGAGGCCCTTCTACATCGTTGACCTTGCGGATATAGACCTGGACAATTTCGGTTCCGTCACGTTTCCCGGAATTGGTAACCGGAACCGTCAGACTAATGGTTTCGTTCGCCTGCAGGACCGTTTTGCTGAGGGCAGCCTCTCCTATTTCAAAGTGGGTATAGCTGAGCCCAAACCCGAAAGGAAACAGGTAGTCGGTGGTATACCGATATGTGCGGCCTTTCATGGAATAATCTTCAAAATCACCCAGGTTGTCCGAGTTTTTATAGAAAGTTACGGGCAGTTTCCCCGATGGATTGTAATCTCCAAACAGCACATCGGCAACGGCCAGACCGCCCGATTCACCGGCGTACCAGGCCTGGAGAATGGCATCGCAGGATTGTGTCTCGGGAGTCAGGGCAATTGCCGAGCCGGAACAATTCACAAACACTACCTTTTTCCCCGCAGCTTTCAAAGCCTTCAGGCAATTGCGCTGAACCGCCGGCAATTCAATATCCAACCGGTCCCCTCCCCGGAATCCCGGGTAAGAGACAGGCATTTCCTCGCCCTCCAGATTTCCGGACAGACCTCCCACAAAAATAACCGTCTCTATGCCTTTCAGTTTCTCTATAAGCGTCGCATAATCCACATCTACCTCTTTGCCAAAGTCAAATTCTATATTCGCCTGCCAATTGTTGAGCTGTGCGTAACGGATCTCAATCGTGTATTTTTTACCGGCTTCGAACGTCAACGGGATGCGAGAAGGCAAAGTGCGCCAGTTGTTGTACATCTGGATCTGCCGGCCATTAACCAGCAATTCATAATAACCCGTTGCCCCGCCTTTAAAAACAAGCTCTTCAGTTACCCTGGGAGTGAACTCGGCCTGAAACAATGCAGAAAAGCCTTCCAGCTTCACCCCCGATGCAAATTCATGCTGTCCGGCGGTAGTCATTTTTATGGGATTGGTAAGCCGGGCGGTAGTAACAAAGTCTCCTTCCCTGTCGGGATTGTTCCAGTAAGTGGCCTTAAATCCGGGTTTGCCCTCAAAGGAAAGCCGGGCAAAATAACTCTGCGTCACTTTATCCTCTACCAGGTCGCACCCTTTGTCGTAGAAAATCTTTCTTGCGGAGATTTTGGTTTTTATACCATCCAGAATGGAGATGGATCGAACAGGGGTCCCGTTGTAATTGCCCCACAGCATGGAGGTATCGGCTGCATTGGGCCCGATTACGGCAATTTTCTTTTCCTTACCGGACAACGGCAGTATATTATTGTTGTTTTGGAGCAGGGTCATGGTCTGTTGAGCCATCCGGTAGGCAAGTTCCCTGTGTTTTTTACAATTTAGCACCGAGGCCGGGATCTGAGCCCAGGGAACCAGGGCATCGTCATCAAAATCGCCCAGGTCAAAACGACCAATCAACACACGCAACAGGCTCCTGTCAATATCTTCTTCTTTGATCAACCCGCGCTCAACCCCTTCGGGCAGGGTTTTATAAGGATAATTTTCCCAAACGCATTCCACATCGGTTCCGGCCAACACGGCTTTTGAAGCGGCATGTACGGGTGTCGATGACACTTTATGCGAGGTGTAAAAGTCGGTAATGGCACCGCAGTCCGATACCACAATATATCGGAAACCCCATTCGTCACGCAGAATCCGTTGCAACAAACGGGAGCTGCTGCAGCAGGGCTCGTCATCTATCCGCTGATAGGCACACATAACCTGACGCACATCGGCTTCCCTGACCAGGGCCTTGAAAGCGGGCAGGTAGGTTTCATGCAACTCGCGCGGATTCAACGCATTCAGGTTGAGCACGTGGCGGCTCCATTCGGGTCCCGAATGTACGGCAAAATGTTTCGCACAGGCCAGCAGTTTACGGTATCTGGCATCGGCCGGGCCCTGCAGTCCTTTTACCACCTGGACGCCCATACGTGAAGTCAGGTACGGGTCCTCTCCATACGTTTCCTGTCCCCGTCCCCAGCGCGGATCACGAAAAATATTCACATTGGGTGTCCACACAGAAAGACTCAAAAACCGTTTGTTTTCATTCCCATTTTGCAGCCACTCGTTATATTTTGCGCGCGCCTCGTCTGAAACCGCATCGAAGATACTGAATACCAGCTGGTCGTTGAACGAAGCAGCCATACCAACGGGCTCGGGGAAAACGGTTACGTTATCGTTGTTTGCATATCCGTGCAATGCCTCGCTCCACCAGTTAAATTTCTTTATGCCCAAACGGGGGATGGCCTCACTCTGGTCACACATTAAAGCGGCCTTTTCTTCCAGAGTCAATCTTGCAATAAGATCTTTTGCCCGTTCTTCCGAACTGAGAGCCGGGTTTTGATAAGGATAGGGCTGTGCGCAGACAACCACAGAAAACAGCATGATGCCCAGGCAAAGCAAAAGCCCTCTGCTTTTAGAGGTAATGTACCGTACAACTTCCATAGATGATAATATTTTGAGTAAAGTTATCATATATTTGCCAGTAAAAGTAGATTATGACCAGTCTTCGCAGTAAAATTATCATAGGGATGATCCGGAACCGGCACCTATTTAAGGGGCGTCTGAGGCCCGAGGTGGTGGACGAGACGTTCTCGGTGGAGGCGTTCCGCCGGAGCATAGATAAATCCTCCGAACGGGTGAAAATACCCAAAACAGTACGGGTGGAACCCATTTCCATTGCCGGGATGTACGCCGAGTGGATTGTCCCTCAGAATCCCCTCAAAGACAAGGTGCTGATGTATATCCACGGGGGAGGCTTTATCTCGGGGTCCTGCCTGACGCACCGCATGCATGTGGCCAAGTTCGCCCGGGAATGCCAAATGAAGTCGCTGCTCTTCGACTACCGCCTGGCCCCGGAACATCCGTTCCCCGCCGCGCCGCAGGATTGCGTCACGGCGTATAAATGGCTGCTGGAGCAGGGGATCGCACATCAGGATATAGTTGTAGGCGGCGAATCTGCCGGTGCAACGCTTGTCCTGTCGCTGCTGCTGGCCCTGAAAGAACAACTCATAGAACTACCCCGGGCCGCCTTTTCCATCTCGCCCGTGACCGACCTAAGGTGCCTGGCCGGCTCGTTCAGCTACAATGCTCCGCACGATGTGGCCCCCATGGGTTCCTGGACCGTCTGGACCAATATGTACATTGCCGGGAACGATCCCACTACCCCGCTGCTCTCGCCGCTTTTCGGGGACTTCCGGGGTATTCCTCCCTTGTATATCTGCGTGGGAACCCACGAGATCCATTACGACGACTGTGTGGCCATAGCCCGGGTTGCCCGGGAACACGGGGTGGACGTCACGTTGCGCGAATGGGACAAAATGGTCCATGCGTTTCCGCTGTTGACACCGCTGTTCCCCGAGGCAAAAGAGGCGTTTGAGGAGATTTGCAGGGAGGTGAGAGTGAGGAGTGAGAGTGAGAAGTAATTTTTTCTATTTTTGCACTTCAATAATATTTAGGCCGCATGCGCTCTGTTTTAAAACTGGTAATCAACGCTTAATTAACCTCTTCTTACAGGTTATTCAGGTTAAAAAAATTCAGGTCCCCACCGGGGCCCGGTTACCATTATATATTCAAGTTTTAAAACACATCATTTTATGTTCGATATAAGAAAAATACAGGAGCAAGTTATTTACCAGGCGGTAAAAGCTCAAAGCGATGAAGAAACAGCCCGGCATATTGTCCTCGGCGGGACAGAAAACAACGAAGACAATCCTACGTGGGTAAAGAACACCATGAGAAGGCTTACCGCGAGGTTCAATCCCGCAACGGTAAAAACCATTCGAATGAACTGCCAGTGCGGTTATGGCATGGATGAGAAACTGGCGTTGCTCAAAGAACTCATGGCCGGCGCATCCAACCTGGATGAATTTGCCAACAACCCAAAAGCACAAGCGGCCGGATTGTCTTACCAAAACAACCACTTATACCTGCAGTTCCCGTTTTGCCCATGCCCCATGCTGGCCGGGGTCGACCGGCTGGATGATTTGACATGGTGCCAATGTACCACCGGGTACAGCAAGGTGCTTTTTGAGAAAGCGTTCGGCTGTGAAGTAGACGTTGAACTTCTCAAGAGCATTAAAGCGGGCGACGATTGCTGCCTGATGGAAATAGTGCCCATGCTGCCGGTACGGTCTTAGCTAAAAGCGATTTGGTGCGCAAGACTGATTTTGTATTTTTCAAATATCTGATTATATGATATTTATATTTTGCAAAAAGGGCATTGCGCACCACTTCGCTTCTGGTCATTCATTAGACATTTCATTTTCAATATACCATTTGCCGTCCTTGCAGAGGCGCAACTGGGTAAGATACGTTCCGGTCATCTGGCCGGCTTTCCAGACTCCCCTGTCCACCAATATGGAATCTGTAATAATAATGGCTTTCGAGGTGATTTCAGTAAACCGGAATCCGGAGGCATACAGGAAACTGTAATATCCCTTTATGTTTTCCCTGCCATGGATCTCCCTGTAATTAGACGGGATCATGCACGCATTTTGCAGGTATACCATTCCCAGTGAGTCAAACTGCCCGGTGTTGAACCATTCGGAAAATTGGGTATTCTGTGTAGCAATCCTTGCAATGATCTTGTCACGATTCTGGGCTTTTGACTCGGTCCCTATGAATAAAAACAGCAGGATGGTGGCAATAACGGGTAACGATAAAATAGTGATCTTTCTCATGGTGTGTGTTTTTAAGTTAAATAAATCCAATACATTTTTGTAAAATTGCCCGAGGCCTGTTCGTATCCTGTAGGCCAGTCTGTCCAGCCTGTAGGTGAATTTGCCGAATGAATCGTAGATTTGGTAATCCAGGCATTGGAAGATCAGTTTCACGGTGTAGCTCCTGGGAGTGACTTCAGCCGATTCTATGCGCTGAATGGTTCTGAGGCTCAAATGGCATTTTTGTGCAAGTTCTGCCTGGGTCAAACCCTTTGCCAGGCGTAATTCTGTGATCTTCTTACCTAAGTCCGGTTGTTTCATAATTCATTCGAATTCGTGACAAGATTATATGTAACTTAAAAACTATTCAAATATTCGGGCGGTATTTAATGCGTCATTTGTACGACACATTGTGTAATTAATTGGTATGGATCAGTTTGAACAACCCAATTCCTAATTGTTATCCCGCCACCTGCTATGTACAGAATCCTGCCGGGTTTGTCTTTGGGAAAGTTTGGATCATTCATAATTGGATATTATTGGTGATAAATCTCAGAGACAAAATGATAGCGAATATAAATATTTTTTAGAGGGAACCAGTTCTGTCATGAGAAATGTGCGACTTGGTCCAAATCCATTTGGCATCAGTTTCTTTGGTGGTTTTCTTTGGTGATCCCTTACGTTGCAACCACCAGGTACGGTTTTGCGGGGTTTTCGTACCTGGTCAGGCCTGAAACACTTCCACCAGAGGCGGTGGTTTTGTACTAAGGCTGAATCTAATGGATTTTTGCCGGGTAGAAGTTCTGCTGCTTAAGTATAGCTATACATTCAACGAGCACGGCGGGATCGTATCGCTGTGTAAAATTAATGGCTATGGATGCATCCAGCTCAGGCGCATATCCGGCTATGGTTCCCTAGAATCCTGTATGGTAATAGAATGTGATCCCATCAATTTCAGCTATTTGTAATCCCAATCCATAGTTTTGAGCGGGCTTATAACCGCCCGGAAATGAAGGTGTTGTTTGCATCAGGGAGAGAGTCTCTTCATTACGGAAAACCCTGTTTTCAAACAGCGCACGGAAAAATACAGCCAGATCTGAAACAGTAGAGACCAATCCGCCTCCGCCATACAGGTCTATGGAGGGGCTGTATGCAAAGAAATCCGTTCCGTTATGGTACGGATGCACAAGACCGGCAGTCTCGGCCTGCTCCCCCATCCTTTGAGCCGGTTCCTCCTGAGTTTCCATCCAGGTGAAGCAGAGTTCCAGCGATTCATACCCAATGAGCTCCCTGAGAGAGGCGGCCAGGGATTTTCCTGTAACGTTCTCTATCATTTCTCCCAGCAGAATGTAGCCTGTATCGGAGTATGAAAAAACTGCCCCGGGAGTACCAACAGGTTCTCCTTCCTGCATAGCGAGTTCAAGTTGCTCTTCCCGGGTCCACCAATGCTCGGGATCCTCATAAATCTTAGCAAAAAAAAGGCCCGATGTTGCATAATCGAAAATGCCTCCGGTATGGTTCATCAGGTGTCGTACAGTAATACCGTCAGTCGCATATCCGTCCGCCATGAGCCTGTTCAGGTTCCCCGAGGAAAGATATGTGCCGATGGTATCGTCCAGAGATATGCGTCCTTCTTCGTTAAGCCGCAGCAGCGCTGCCGAAACAAATGTCTTGGTAATGCTGGCAATCCGGAAAGGCTGTTCTTTCCCGAGCAGGGTGTTTTTTCGGACATCTGCCACCCCGGAAACTCCTGTCCACGAGATGCCCAGCCGGGGACAATCCACGTGCATAATGATCCCGGCCACAGAATCGTTCTGCATGACCACACGGTCAATCAGATCCTGAAAAGGTTCATTCCCGGCGCACCCGCAAAGACCCGCTGTGCAAAGACACGCAGAAATCAGGCATATAAAAGTATAACGTATAGTTTTCAAAATATTCCTAAATATACAGAAAATTGGGGATGCCAAACCCGGTTTGGTGCTCAAGAGAGACTTGAACATTTTTTTGATTCTTGATTTTCTGACATTTATATTTGTAAGAATATGGCGTTGCGCGCAAAACCGGGTTTGACTGCGCAAAATACAACTAAGTGTAGCGGTTTTACAACCATTTGTAGCGGGTTTTCTACTGAGAGTGGTTATTGTGCACTCTACCTTTGCGGTGTAAAACAAATTAAATGAAACACTTATGGAAACAAAGATTATTGGGAACAAAATTGCAGAAGCAAGAAAACAATTGAACATGTCGCAGGCTCAGCTTGCTGAGCGCTTATTCATCAGTCCGCAGGCCGTTGGGAAATGGGAACGTGGCGAGTCCATGCCCGATATCACTACATTCGGGCGAATGGCCAAAATCCTGGGCGTCGATCTGAACTACTTCTCGGCAAACAGCCAGGATCCCTGCCCCGCCGGGTTGACGGACAATCCCTCCACCGAGCACCCGGCGGTCCCGGCATCGGCACAGACCTCAGCACCGGCACCGGTCTCGGCCTCGGCTCAGGCCCCAACTCCGGCACAGATTCCGGACAATAATCCGGCCAGTAAGAAAAGACCGGTCCGGAACATGTCTGCAAATACCTGGACCGAGGTGGATTTTTCCGGGCTGAATAACATCAAGGAAACCGTGAATGCCGCCAATTTCCAGCGCTGCAGATTTATAGACTCGGACCTTATGGGACTAGTCCTGAAAAACGATGTGATGCACGACTGTGATTTTTCCGGCTCTAACCTAAATCAATGTCGTTTTCAGGGCTCCAATCTGGAAGGCAATACGTATAGCAGGTGCTCCCTGGTTGAAGCCGATTTTTCTGCAAGTACCGTAAAAGGCTGTAATTTTGAAGGCGCCGACATGAACAAGACATTCTTCAATTTCAGCACCATTACAAAAATAGAGATCAAAAATGCCATCCTAAATGAGACCGCCTTTAAAGACTCTCAAATAGAAGACGTTGTTTTTGAAGGGAATATAGAGAATTGTCATTTTGAAAAATGTGGCTTTAAAAACGTGGAATTCCGGAACGCCACTCTTCTGAACACATTCTTCAAATACAACGGCAACCTCAAAAAGGTCCGTTTCACCCAATGTAAAGTGGACAGCCTTACACATGCCTTTCTAAAAAACGACAAAGCCAACACCGAAGGCCTGATACTGATATAGATTACAGAAAGTGTTTGAGGATCCGTTCCCGATCCTCATTCTCTTTTACACTTTTGTGAAATAGTTCAATAAAAACTATTTTTTGTTCATCAGAGAAATAAGCGTAAACCAATCTGAAGCCCGAGTTTACTCCACGTCCTTTGAGTGATTTACATGCAATTTTTTTAACTTTTATAACACAGGTGGAAATACCCAGATTGTCTATTCTGAAGCTGAAAGGAGGTCTTTCCTCCGGAAACACTTCCAAGACCTGTTTGACAACCAGCAAATCGTCATTCAGCGTTCTGTACTTTTTCAATAAGCATTTTAAATCCTTATCAAATTCGGGCAATTGATCAAAATTCATCACTACTCTTCATCCTCTTTGTAGTTTCTTACAGTATAGGGTATATCCCGGTAAAAAACCAATTCGTAATCTATCTCTTCTCCCTCTTTGGATGCAAGCCAGGGCATATCTTTATGTGAATAGTTACTGATAGCAGTTCCCGACCAATCGCTCATTTGGTCTATAACCCTGTCAATTATCTCCTTTTCACTTGCCTTGAATTGGGCAAGGTCACTTTTGATCAATGGGATATACCGGGTTTGAGGCAAGCCGTAATAATTGGTTTTGATTCGCCTGAGTTCACCTTTCCGGATCATTTGATCAATCACCGAATCCATGTTTTGAGGAACAGGGCCGTAGGGCAATTTTCGATACGTAGCCCCGGTCAGGTGCTCTTCGTACATTTCGTAATAGTTAAAATCCGAGAAGTATAGCAATTTGTTCAACACTGTTTCGCCTACATTGGGTTTGCCGGCACATTTTTCCAAAATATAGAGGAGCACATTTTTAAATTTATCCGCATGCAATATGGGCAACGATATACGCTCTTCCAACATATTCCTTTTTTCTAATTGGTCCGGATCCGATAAATCATATATAGAGAAATCCTGAGCCATTAATGCATCCATCGAAAATCCAAGTGCAAGGGATAATCGTTGAAGTTCAATAACATCAATACTTCTATTGCCCAATTCAATCTGAGTGAGAGAAGGCCTGGACATTTGTATCAATTTAGCCAGATTCTCCTGCGACAAACCTTTACGTTTACGTAAAGCAGCAATTCGCTGACCTATTTCTTGTTGTAATATGGTAGTATTCATATTTCTCTCATTAACCAAATGCTGCAAAGGTGTAAAATGTTTTATATATTAACAAATAATTGTTTTATTGTGAAACACAAAGGGATGCCAAACGCGATTTGGCATGCGCAAAAGGGCGCAAAACCCGGTTTCTTTAGTGCGCAATTTCAAATTTATGTGGTAACTTTACATCTCATACCTACCTGTTTACCTACCTGTTGAATCTATGACCGATTACGATCGCATTATCAAAAAACTTATTGATTTCAGGAACGAAAGAGACTGGGAGCAGTTTCACGATGCCCGAAACCTTTCACTGGCGCTGATGCTCGAGGCTTCCGAACTTAACGAACTGTTTCTGTGGAAGAAAGAAGACCAGATCAAAGACATAGACATTGATCGCCTAAAGGAAGAGCTGGCCGACGTCCTGGTCTACGCCTTTTTCCTGGCCGAGAAATACAATCTGGACATCTTTCAAATTGTGGAGGAAAAAATGATCAGGAACGGACAAAAATACCCCCGGGAAAAAGCCAAAGGAACCGCCAAAAAATATACCGAACTATAAGAATTTCCGAGCTATGATTGTTTACCAATCCACGAAGGAAGGGTTCCTGGACGATGTGCTTCATAACGAGATTGACACCAAGATCAACCAAGCCTTTTACGACCACCTGGGAAGGCACACGTCGCCCAACGAGTTCTTGTCGTGGACCAATTCCATGATGCATATGAGCAACGTGCTCATGGACAATGAAATAGCCGCAAACGCAGGAATCTCCATAGAATTCCAGATCCCGCTGACTTCCAATCGAATAGATTTTATCATTACCGGCCTGAACGAAGAACAAAAGGAACAGGTCATCATCATCGAACTCAAGCAATGGTCCTCGGCCCAACTGACAGACAAGGATGCCATGGTCCGCACCCGTTTCCAGCATGGAGAAACCGAGACCGTACATCCCTCCTACCAGGCATGGTCCTACGCCGCACTTATTGAAAGCTATAACATGACCGTCCGGGACGAGCAGATCAACCTCGTGCCCTGCGCCTACCTGCACAATTACACCCCGGATAACGTCATCACCAACCCATTCTACAGCTATCACATAAGCAGGGCTCCCGTTTTCCTGAAAGCCGATGCCGTAAAGCTCAGGGAGTTCATCAAGAAATTTGTCAGGTATGGCGACAATAAGGACATTCTGTACCGGATAGAGAACGGCCGCCTGAGACCTTCCAAACAGCTGGCAGACAGCATCGCTTCCATGATCCGGGGCAACCGGGAGTTCATTATGATTGATGAGCAGAAGGGGGTTTATGAGACGGCGCTCTCCATGGCCGCACAGGCTCGCAGCGACAAAAAAATGGTCCTGATTGTGGAAGGCGGGCCGGGAACGGGAAAAAGCGTGGTGGCCGTGAACCTGTTGGCCGAGCTTACCCAACGGGGGCAGGTGACCCGGTATGTATCCAAGAACGCAGCCCCGAGGGCCGTTTACAAAGTAAAACTGACCGGCACCCTCAAAAAGCGGATGATCGACAACCTCTTTGGCGGCAGCGGCAATTACTGCGACATACCGGAAAACACATTCGACACGCTCATAGTGGACGAGGCCCACCGCCTGAACCTGAAAAGCGGCCTCTACCAGAACAAAGGCGAAAACCAGGTACTGGAGCTGATTCGGGCCGCCAAATGCACCATATTCTTCGTAGACAACGACCAGCAGATCCATATAAAAGACATCGGCGAATCCAACCTTATTGCCCGATGGGCAGCGAAAGAAGGCGCCAAAGTACAGCGATTGAAACTCAAATCCCAATTCCGATGCAACGGATCCGACGGCTACCTGGCCTGGTTGGAAAACACCCTCCAGATAAAGGAAACGGCCAACATCCGGCTCTCCCCGCAGGAATTTGATTTCCGCATTGTAGACACGCCGGAAGAGCTCAGAAAAATCATCTCGGCAAAAAACGCCGTAAATAATAAATCCCGGCTGGTGGCCGGCTATTGCTGGGACTGGGTCAGCAAGAAGGATCCCTCGGCTTATGATATCACGTTCCCCCAATACGACTTTGGCATGCGCTGGAACCTGACCAGGGACGGCAGCACCTGGATCATTGCCGATGATTCCGTAAACGAGATTGGCTGCATCCACACCTGCCAGGGCCTGGAACTGGACTACGTGGGCGTGATTTTGGGTCCGGACATTCGTTTTGAGGGCGGCCGGGTGGTCACCGACGTGGCACAACGCTCATCCACTGACCGCTCCATCTTCGGCATCAAAGCCATGATGAAAGAAGACCCGCAGGAAGCCTGCCAGATGGCCGACCGCATCATCAAAAACACCTACCGCACCCTCCTGACCCGGGGCATGAAAGGCTGCTACGTCTATTTCTGCGACACTGCACTGCGCGACCATTTTGCCTCGGGGCTTTCCCCTGCCCCATCCCGGACACCTTCAGCGGTCACCGCCCAGAACGTTATCATGAAGAACGTAATCCCCGGGCCGAGGATAGAGGCCGAGGTAAACGAAGGAGCAAAGTTCGTGGAATTTCTCCCGCTTTACTCGCTGAAGGCCGCCTGCGGCGCTTTTGGTGAAGGACAATATGCCGAGGAAACGGGCTGGGTGAAGGTGGAAGGCCTGGGCCGCCTGAACCGGAATATGTTTGTGGTGCAGGCAAAAGGCAAATCCATGGAGCCCAGGATTCCGGACGGAAGTCTGTGCGTTTTCCGTGCCAACGTGGTGGGATCGCGCCAAAACAAGATCGTCCTGGTCCAGCACCGCGGACTCTACGACCCCGATCACAACGGGAGCTACACCATCAAGACCTATACCAGTGAAAAAGCATACGACAGGGACACCGGGCAATGGCAGCACGAACGCATTGTTCTGAAGCCACTTAACCCCCAACACAACCCTATTGTGATTGAAGACGACGACAATTTCACGGTCGTAGGAGAATTTATAGGATTGGTAAACAGTTAAATATGAACCTGCAAGTAGACGATAATATAGTATTAAAGCAGCTGGAGCTGATCGATGCTCCGGACATTTTTACCGCCATCGACACCCAGCGCGAGCACCTGGGCCCCTTTTTGCCCTTTGTGGAAACCACCAAACAACTCTCGGACACACAGGCTTTTGTGGAATCGGTAGTCAACTCACCCAAAGAGCGGCTGGAATACACCTTTACCATACGTGTGAACGGCCGGATGGCCGGCCTTATTGGCCTAAAAGACATCGACCGGGCCAACAAAAAAACCGAGATCGGCTACTGGCTCTCACGGGATTTTTTGCGCCAGGGCATCATGACCCGCTCCGTGAGTACCCTCTGCGACTTCGCCTATGGGGAACTGGACATCAACCGCATCCAGATAAAATGCGCCGTCGCCAACACCCGCAGCCGCAACATTCCCCTCCGCCTGGGCTTCCACCTGGAAGGCATAGAACGCGCCGGGGAACTACTCACCGGAGGGGTTTTTACCGATCTGGCGGTTTATAGTAAGTTGAAGGGAGAGTGGCCGGAGGAGTTGAAGGGGGAGATGAAGGGGAAGATGCCGACCGAGCCCGATGCATGTCGGTAAAAACCTGTTATTAAGATATTTAGTACGAGGAACGCCTCTGTTTGCTAACGCAACCGGGTCCTTCCCTCCGCGGGCGCGAGG
>DHQY01000007.1:310810-359110 GCA_002408205.1 Bacteroidales bacterium UBA5326
TCCGCGGGCGCGAGGTTTCCCTTTTTCTAAATATATTATGGCAGGTTTTGTGGGTTCATGCCGGCAGAATTCCATTTGCGAATCGCCACGGTTTAGGAGTTGCTGTCAAGGGTCAAACGCGGCGAAATGTTAATGCGTAGAAAATAAATGCATTGCGCAGAGAAAGAATTTAACCCTTGATTTGGTCCTCATGAATTTATTGGGTTTCCGGAGAGGTTACCGTCAAGGACAGCGCTTCGCGCCCCTGCTTCGTCACCCTGATCAACCACATAAAGACCCTCCCCTGGCACCGAATTAAGGAATTGACAAGTATTATTATCAGAAAACGTTTACTTTTATACAATATAAAACCTTGAAAAAAAAATACAAAAATGATAATGAATATGAACATCCCATTTCAGACCATTGATTGGTCAATCATTCCAAAGACAGAACATAAAGGAGAAACCGGCATGGCTTATTGGCAGACCTTACAATTTGAAGGGCTGAGGATAAGAATGGTTGAATATTCAAAAGGTTATGTTGCAGACCACTGGTGTACAAAAGGACATATTGTACATTGTCTGGAAGGTGATTTTGTGAGTGAACTTAGCAATGGTCAGCAATTTATCCTGGCAAAAGGAATGACCTACGTGGTGTCGGATGAGCTGAGTTCTCACCGTTCCACTACAGTTGACGGCGTAAAACTATTGATTATCGATGGCGATTTTCTCAAATTGAGTAATCAATGATCCAATGTTATAAACACAGTAAAAGTTCAAACAAATTGGAGCTGAAGGCCGAGTCCGGTGCGTTTCGCTAAAACGTGTTGGTAAGATATGTAGAACAGGTTTTGTGGATTCATGCGGGCAGAGTTCCATTTGCAAATCACCACGGTTTAGGTGTTGCCGTCAATTGAAGAAGAAAAAAGTCTTCCCAATGCAGGGAAACTTATTGGTATAACAGAACGTTTTCTTGCTTTAGTCAATTCTAAGATTTAATGCAACCCAGAAAAGTGAATATGTTTTGGTACTGTTGCTTTTACAGGAATAGTTATAAATTTAATTAACGGTATTTAGCCGATAAATGTATTTTATCGGTAAATTAACAGATAGTTATTTACTGTCAGGAACATTGGCAAAACGTACTGAGTTAACAAATATTACCATGGACCAACCCAAACTGGAAAGGCTGCTTAGATTAATGAAAATGCTGACAGCCAACAACTCGTTGACCATAGATGAAATTGCTTACAAGTTAGACATTTCGTCCCGTTCGGTTTATCGCTACATTGACACCTTCCGCGATGCCGGGTTTGTGATTAAAAAGACAAACAATTGCCCCAAGCTTGACAAATCTTCCCCCTATTTCAAAGAAATTAGCGAGCTAATCCATTTCACAGAAGAAGAAGCCTATATCCTTAAGTCGGCCATCGAAAGTATTGACGAAAACAACCTGCTCAAACAAAACCTCAAGAAGAAACTATATACCGTTTACGATTACAACATTCTGGCCGAGACTATTGTAAGCGGGAAAAACGGACGTAACGTCCAGCGATTGGTACAGGCCATTGAAAATAAGAATCGTGTAGTGTTGAAAAATTATGCCTCGGCACACGGTAACGATATCAGAGACAGAGAAGTAGAGGCTTATGCCTTTACAACCAATTATGTACAGGTATGGTGTTACTGCCCCGATGAACATCAAAATAAGCTCTTTAAAGTATCCCGGATAGGAAATGTAGAAGTACTGCCCCACCCCTGGCAAAACGAATTGGACCATCAGTCGGGTTATATAGATGTTTTCAGAATGCACAGCAACCAGACCAGTCCCGTAAAACTCAAACTCGGCTTGCGTGCCGCTAATCTTTTGATGGAAGAATTTCCGCTTGCCTCTAAACACCTCACGAAACTTTCCAACAGTGAATGGATGTTCAGTGCCGGGGTTTGTTCCTTTGACGGCGTGGGACGGTTTGTAATGGGATTGTTAGACGATATTGAGATTGTTGAATCGCCCGAACTGGAAAAATACATAGCCGATCGTATAAAAAATATTCAAACAAAATTTTCATTGTCATAAGTTGTCAAATACCGGCCGTTTCTTTGTACCGTAATCATTTATTATTAGCGTTATGAAGACAAAGAAAAGGCATTACATGAATTTTGATATCGCGGGGTTCTCCTATTGGGAAGGGTGTTTAGTTTTCGGCGAGTTGAAAATTGGGACTGAACTTACCCTGGTTCGCGAGGAAGACAACAAATTTGACCCCTATGCGGTTGCCGTTTATTACAAAGAATCCAAACTCGGATTTATTCCCCGCTCGGCAAACCACGAAATCAGCAAGTTTCTCGAACTCGGACACACCAGCTTATTTGAAGTAAGGATTAACCGTATTACACCCGATGCACACACAGAAAATCAGATTGGTGTAATTGTGTATATCAAGTGAGAAGTGAGAAGTGGAAAATCGCGCCGGCACCGCACCCAGGTGCCGGAGAATTTGGCCGAATATGACCCTAAACCTGTTTCTGTTAATTTGGTTCGTGAAGTATATAAGGTGTTAGGGTGCGTAAAAAAGATCGTGTAAACTAAAACTCTATAATAATGAAGCTTTTAAAATGTTTATCCCTTGCGGGTATTGTTTGTGTATTATGTATTATCGGATGTGATTCAAAAGAAGAACCAAATCCAACGCCCGAACCGACAGAGCAAAGCTCAATTTCATTCAGCTCTACATCTATTACTGCTAAGGCAGAAGCCGGATCAATGTCGTTTTCAGTTACCGCATCAGGCAGCTGGACAATAACAGGTGGTACTGAATGGTGTTCTGTTTCTCCTTCCAGCGGTTCGTCCGGGACAACAAATATTACTTTAACTTTTACAGAGAATACTACAAGTCAGGATAAATCAACCAGCTTAGTAGGTAAATGCGGATCTGCATCAGCAACGATTGTTGTTACTCAAAAAGAAAAAAATTCCCTAACGATCACTTCAAATAAATATGAAGTAAACCAAAGTGGCGGTAATATTGAGGTAGAAGTTAAAACGAATATCGATTTTGATGTAAATATTCCTTCTCAATATAATTGGATCAAATACATTTCAACCAAAGCGATTTCCACCAAAACAGTCACATTTGCTATTGACGCTAATACCGATTATGACAAAAGAGATGGTTATGTAATAATAAAAGACAAATCCAGTAGTTTGGCAGACACAGTACATATTTTTCAAGCCCAAAAAGACGTGATTGTACTTTCTCAGAACGTATACAATGTCCCTGCTGCTGGTAGCAATATCAAAATTGAAATAAAAAGTAATGTAGAATATGAGGTTAAGATGCCGGAAGCGGACTGGCTTTCTTTAATATCTACCAAAGCTTTGTCTTCACATACTGTAGAAGTGGCTGTCAAAGCTAATGAGACTTATGACGAAAGAGAAGCAGTTATTTCTTTTAATAACCAAAATGCATCATTGACGGAAGAGGTTATCGTACGTCAGTCTCCGGTAGGTGTTCTGATAATTGGACAGACAGAGTACAAGATAGGCGCAGAAGGTGGAACAGTGACAGTGCCATTGCAACGAAATGTCGATATGGAAATAGACATTAAAAACGATTGGATTCATATGATTAATACAAAAGGAGTTATTAAAGATTCTTTGGTATTTCAAATTGACACCAATCCTACGTATAATGGGCGCAAAGGAGAAGTTATTATTAGCGGGACAGGAACTGACCTCAGGGAGACGTTGAACATCACTCAGGACCAAAAGATTTATGTTAATGCAGAGGAACAAGAGCTCACTGTTTCCGATAAGGGAGGTGTTTTCACCATTACCGTTCAGTCTAATGATGAAGTTAAAATCTTTATTCCAGATGAATATTCTTCCTGGTTACGCCAAAATGCGACAAAAACAACTATTTCTCAAAATTTCACGTTTCAGGCCGATGTAAATCCCGAGTTCGAAACACGCAGAGGTGTCATATATTTTTACCATGAAAAATTGGAGGATGGAGATACTGTATATGTTAATCAACAAGGGAATACCGGGATAAAAATATCAAACGAAACAGTGAACATCGACTCCCCTGCGGGAAATACAAAGTACTCTTTTATTGCAGGTGCCAATTGGAGTATTTCGGTTGATCGGGAATGGTGCACCATAGATCCTGTGTCCGGAACATCAGGATCCATAGAAATTGCCATTAATTATCGGGAAAATAAACAGTTTGCTTCCAGGAAAGCCAATGTTACAATAAAAACTTCTGAAGTATCTGAAACATTTGTTGTTATTCAAAATGCCCGGCCCGGGGCTCCAAAAAACGGTATAAGCACATACGAAGGGCTTAAGGCCTTCCGTAATGCAGCCAATGCAGGGCAAGACATATCTCAATGGCAGGATGATAATGGGGTGGTAAACCTCATAGCAGACATTGTAATGCCTTATAATAAAGAAAGCTGGACCCCTGTTAAATCTTTCGGTGGCGTTTTTGATGGCAACGGTTTCTCGATTGACAGCATGTATGTAAGGCAAGATTTGGATGCCGGATTGTTTGGCACAATAAAAAGTGGCGGTATTGTCAGGAATATCATTATGAAAAGAGGATGTTATATTGCATCCAAGACGTCAGCAAATGATGACTATTATATTCTTAAAATGAGTGGTGCCATATGCGGGTATAATAGCGGAGGGACTATCAGTAATTGTGAGAATGAAGCCTTTTTACTATACGGACGTCTTGTTGGTGGCATATGCGGTTGTAACCTGGGGACGGTCGAAGGCTGTAGAAACAGAGGGCCTATCCTTTCTTATTATTGTGAAGAAGACTATTTATTTGGTGGTATATGCGGTTATAATGGTTCAACCATTCGTAATTGTACCAACGAAAGTGCAGCGTATGCCCGCGGAACTGCAGCCGAAATAGGTGGAATAGCAGGACGAAATGAAGGTGGAATTTATAATTGCACAAACTATGCTAATTTGGAATGTACATACTCCGGAAGCGCTTATAAAACATCTATTGGTGGTATTGCATCGGCTTTAGTGGGTGATGACGCTTTAATAGAAAATTGCGTTAACCATGGGCAGATTACCGGGTACAGATATCCTGGTGGAGTTGCCGGTTACAACGGAGGGGGAGACAGCGGGTATGGGACTATCTCAAACTCTACAAATACAGGAAAAATAATTGGAAATGGTAAGCAAGGCGGCGGGATTACTGCAATGAACTATTGCGGTGACATTGTTAATTGTATAAATAAGGGACAAGTAACCGAAGCTATGTATGCAGGTGGAATTGTTGGCTATGGCGATGGATCAACAGCAAAAATCGGCAAGATAGATAAGTGCACCAATGAAGGCCACATTTTAGCCTCTTCTGCAGGTGGCGGTATTTGCGGGTATAACAGAAATTACAGTCGGATAACTGACTCTTCAAACAGTGGGAAGGTTGAATCTATGGGTGATTATGCCGGAGGTGTCTGTGGCTATAACGAAACCAATGGGATAGTGTATAACTGTACTAATACAGGATCTGTAAAGAGCAATAAATACACGGGAAATATTACTGGCAACGATTCATCTGCTTCAGCTCCAAAGGCAACTTCAGGTACCCATAATTCATTATCCATGAAAAGTTTGAAAGACCTTTTAAAGTAGCGGATGAGATTTGTAAGTGAGCGGCTCTAACCTGTCATGAGAGATTTATAAATGTTTGCTGAGGCAAGGCCCATCAGGAAACTCATCCCTTCGACCCTTTACATCTATGATGAAAAAGATGTGATATATCCTGGTAACAACTCGACTGGCGCTACTTAAATTGAAGAATTTACAATTGAACATATACTCCCTGATGCATTAGGAAGAAAAAATAAACAAGATTTGCATGAATAAACCCCTCAATGAAAAGCGTGCATTATACATGGGATCGATTTTTAAAAGCGTAAGAGACTTTGTCAACAAATGCGATGTTGAGCCCTTTGATCCAGAAAGTAGAGCAGTATATATGGCAAACATTATTCATGATGAACTTATAAACAGTTCGAAGAAGATTATCTGATGTAGTAGTCTAAAAAAACTGGACAGAAAAATATTTAAATATTAGTTTTCTGTTGTATGAAAAGATCAATATGAGTATTTATAACCTGAACTTAGCTTTTTATCGGATACATACGTTATTTTCAAAATTTTAGAGTAACTTCGTCTAAGAGACTGTACAAAACCAAACAATTGATCCAAAGTAAAAAGTCTGTCCTGACAGGTTAGAACAGCTCAGCATAGTAGTTTCCACTAGTCGTTGTTTGCAGCAATGCTATTTTTTTGGCATAAGTTAGATTATGCAAGTAAGCCTTTTGTATCAATAAAAGTATAAAAATGGAATCTGATTTGATTAAGGTTGAGTTTATTTACCTTCCGGTTATCAATTTTTCGTTGCAACAAAATCGTGTTTCTCTCACACGTGTTTTCACCATTGAAAATTGTTCGGAAAGGGCACTTAAAAATGTTCGAATTAGCTTGAATGTTGAACCGATGTTTGGAGTTGCCGAGAAATACGCTATTGAAACCATTCCTGTAAACGAAACGGTTCGGGTGAATAATCTGAAACTCAATTTATCAACAGATTTCTTTATTCAACTGACTGAGAGATTAGCTGGCAATTTGTTTTTAGAAATAACAGCTGACGATGTGGTCCTTTTTCAAGAGAAGTATCCCATTGATATTTTGGCATTTGATCAGTGGAGTGGGATCTCTGTTTTACCAGAGATGTTGGCGGCATTTGTCACACCCAATCATCCAGCCATTTTTTCAATTCAGAGAAAAGCCGCCGATATTTTGGGACAAATGACTGAAAATCCTTCACTTGATGAATATCAAAGTAGAAATCCTAACCGGGTTAAAAGCCAGATGGCTGCACTGTATAGTGCCATTGTTGAATGTGGTATTATTTATAGCTCAGTACCTGCCAGCTTTGAAAATACAGGCCAGAGAGTAAGGCTAGTCGATTCTGTCCTGTCGCAAAAGCTTGGAACTTGCCTGGATATGTCATTATTATACGCCTCTTGCCTGGAAGCTATAGGCATTCATCCATTAATCATTATTTCGAAAGGACATGCTTATGCCGGTGCATGGCTCATACCCGATACGTTTCCAGATAGTGTCATTGATGATAGTTCATTCCTGACAAAACGTACGGCAGCGGGTATCAACGAGATAATATTGGTTGAGACGACCTGCATGAACAAGGGTAAAGATATGTTATTTGACGAGGCCATTAGTTTTGCAAATGATAACATTAGCCATATCGGTGATTTTGTCTTTGCGTTGGATGTCAAACGATCCAGATTCTCAGGTATTAGGCCCCTGCCGCAGAGGATTTTGAATGGTGAAAATTGGGTGATAAAAGAAAGTGAGGAAGAGGCCTCAAAAACTAAGATAGATGCAACGGAGCAGATTAATCCATTTGATCTGTCGAATCTTTCTACGAACATTCAGGTCACCAAACAACTGATGTGGGAGCGCAAACTATTGGACTTGAGCTTACGAAATAATTTATTAAATACACGTATTACCCAAAACACTATTCAACTAATTTCTGCCAATCTTGATAAGTTTGAAGATGCGTTAGCCGATGGTAGTGAATTTAGGCTTATGCCGAAACCCACCGATTGGGATAACCCATTATATAATTTTGGCATTTATAATTCGGTGCCTTCAACAGATCCAATTACGGAACTTATCAAATCAGAGATATCCCAGAAAAGGTTACGAACCTACCTGACAGAAGCGGATCTGGAAAAATCGTTAAAGAACCTATATCGTGCCTCCCGTCTTTCTTTAGAAGAAAATGGGGCCAATACCTTGTATTTGGCACTTGGTATGTTGCGTTGGTATGAAACACCGAGCAGCGAACGGCATCGTTATGCACCGATTTTGTTGTTTCCGGTTGAAATCATTCGAAAATCGGCATCAAAGGGCTATGTGATTCGCTCTCGAGAAGAAGATACTATACTCAATATTACCCTCCTTGAGATGCTGAGACAGAATTTTGGAATCAATGTACCTGGTCTCGAGACTCTTCCGCTTGACGAAAGTGGAGTGAATGTTCGTCTAATTTATTCCATCTTCAGAAATAGCATTAAAAATCAACCAAAATGGGATGTTGAGGAGCAAGCAATTTTAGGAATTTTCTCTTTCAATAAATTTATCATGTGGAATGATATCCATAACAACGCTGATAAATTGATTGAGAATAAATTGGTGAGAAGCATTGTCAATGGCAAGATTGAATTTGATGTGGAGAACACCAAAACAGATGCGTCTGAGCTTGATAAAGTATTGACTCCGGCGGATATTGTGTTACCCATCAGTGCTGATTCATCTCAGCTGGAGGCTATTTATGAGTCAATTAACGACAAAACCTATGTGTTACATGGTCCTCCAGGAACCGGGAAGTCCCAAACTATTACCAATATTATAGCCAATGCACTCTATAAAGGGAAAAGGGTGCTTTTTGTTGCAGAGAAAATGGCAGCCTTGGAAGTGGTAAAGAACCGTCTTGATTCAATCGGGGTGGGCCCGTTTTGCCTGGAGTTGCATTCTAATAAGGCTAAAAAGACTTCAGTGCTTTCTCAACTTAAAGTGACAACTGAAATCAATAAAAAGTATACTTCCGAAAATTTCAAACGTGATGCGATACGTTTATTTGAACTTCGTAAGGAACTGAATGTATATATTGAGGCCTTGCACAGGGAATATCCGTTTGGCCTAACATTATACCAGGCAATTACCAGATACTTGTATCTGCAAACTGATTATGAACTGAAATTTCCCCACTCATTATTTACTGATCTTACAAAGGATAAAGTTTATAAATGGGAGGAATCAATAGACCGACTTATAAGTGTTTGCAATGCATGTGACCATCCATATAACAACCCATTAACAGGAATCAATATTACCAGCTATTCGACCGAAATAAAGGAACAAATTTCGAATGACATAAAACGTTTGATTGAAATCCTTTTGGAATTGAAATCATCTATTCAATCTTTGTCTTTCTTATTCGGTGGTGAACATTACTCAAAAGAAGAAATAGACGTTGCTTTAACGCTTATTTCAATTTTACAAACAATTCCTGAGCTAACTCCGGCTTTGCTTTGTGAAAAACAATTGGAAAGAACGCTGGAAGAATGCAAAGAGATTATTGCGTTTGGTGAAGATCGTGATCGTAACAAGACAAATATTACTCGTGTATTCACCGATGGATTTTTATCACTAGATGCGCGAATAATTTTGAATAAATGGGATCTGGCTTGCAGGAAGTGGTTTATTCCCAGAATGATTGGTCAAAGGAAAATGCATAAGCAACTGGCAGCATTTATCTACAACGGTTCTATCAGGCAAGTTGACATAAAACAGGTATTGGAAGAATTAATTAAATACCAGGATAACCGAAATGTTGTCAGTTCAAATTCAGAAAATTTACAATCCCTGTTTGGAAAATTTGCAAAGCCGGAAAAAGAAAAATGGGAATCAATTCGGCAAATAATTGATGCTTTCTCTCAATTCAATAAAGCCGTTCTTGATTTTAAGAAAGGTATTAATGAAGCTGTCCTTTTTAAAGAAAATCTTTCAAATCAGCTAGTTAACGGAATAGATGCTTTTAATTATGTATATGGCACAACATTTTCTCATTTTGTTGAGCTGATGTCAACATATAAAGACATATCGAATAAACTATCCAATACATTGAATGCTAATATTTCTGAAATTGCTAACAATGAAGCATACTGGATTGATGCAGAAGTTTCCCTATTAAATATTTGGGGTTCAAATATGGATAAACTTAAGGACTGGTATCAGTGGCTTATTGTCAGTCGAAAGCTAAATGACCTTCAGATTGGATATGTTGCAAATGAATTTGCCTCTCAGAATATACCAACAAACCAATTGAGAGATAGTTTCCTTAAGGGTTTTTATCGGGCTTCAATTGATTATATAATTTCAAAAGAGCATAATCTTGAACTATTCAAAGGAAAAATATTCAATGATGTTATTTCAAAATACCAGGAGCTAACAAGGAATTTCACAGAAATAACTCAGAAAGAATTATTTGCCAAGCTGGCCGCAACCATTCCTTCCTTTACAATAGAAGCCGCACAGAATTCCGAAGTGGGTATCTTGCAACGGAGTATAAAGAATAACGGCAGGGGGCTGTCAATTCGTAGTTTGTTTGATCAAATACCCAACTTGTTATATCGTCTCTGCCCGTGTATGCTCATGAGTCCAATTTCTGTAGCTCAATACATCAGTCAAGACGCAGAGAAATTTGATTTGATCATATTTGATGAGGCTTCACAAATGCCAACATACGAGGCGATTGGTGCTATTTCAAGAGGGAAAAACATCATAATTGTAGGTGATCCAAAACAAATGCCACCAACGAACTTCTTTAAAGCAAACACGTTGGATGAAGATAACTTAGACAAGGAAGATTTGGAAAGTATATTAGATGACTGTTTGGCCTTGTCCATTCCTTCTCATTATCTATTATGGCATTACCGCAGCAAGCATGAAAGTTTGATTGCATTCAGTAATTCGGAATACTATGACAATAAGCTCCTTACTTTCCCCTCCCCAGATAATATTGAATCGAAGGTACGATTAGTCCATATAGATGGGGTTTATGATAAAGGAAAAAGCCGTCAAAATAGACAAGAGTCAGAATTAGTAATAAAAGAAATATGTCGCCGATTATCAAACAGTGAATTAAGAAAGAAGAGTATAGGCGTTGTTACATTTAGTTCAGCCCAACAATCTTTGATTGAAGACTTATTGTCTGATTTATTTAAATCAAGGCCAGACTTGGAGACAATAGCATTGGAATGTCAAGAACCATTGTTTATTAAGAATCTTGAAAATGTTCAAGGTGATGAACGTGATGTTATCTTGTTTTCGGTTGGTTATGGTCCTGATGCCTATGGCCGGGTAAGTATGAATTTTGGCCCTCTTAATCGAGAGGGTGGAGAGCGACGTTTGAATGTGGCAGTTTCACGTGCCAGGTATGAAATGATAATATTTTCTACTCTTCTTTCGGATCAAATAGATTTGAATAGAACCTCTGCCACAGGTGTGGCTGGATTGAAACGTTTTCTAGAATTTGCAGAAAAAGGAGGAACATTGATTAGGGGTAAGAGATTATTATCAAATGAAGACTCATCATCCATTGAGATAATTATTGCATCAAAACTTAGGGAATTGGGTTACGATGTTCACACCAATATTGGTGCTTCTGGATATAAGATTGATATTGCTATTGTCGATAAAGACAATCTCCGCAATTATTTGTTGGGCATAATCTGTGATGGAGAAAACTATAAGAGAACAAAAACGACCAGAGACAGGGAAATTGTACAAAGCAGTGTGCTGAGATTGTTGGGATGGAAAATTTGCCGTGTTTGGACGCTTGATTGGTGGGAAAATCCGACTGAGGTATTGGAATCAATTGAACGTTCTATTGAAAAAGCAAGAAATGTTACGTTTAATCAACTTATTGCCAATAATCAGACCGAAAGTAAAAATGGTGTTGAAAATGAGATTATTAAGACATCTACAGATGAGTCTGATTATTCGGCACCCATTGAACAATCTAATGATAAGATAATTGGCGAACCATATATTTATGCAAATCTTCCATTTTCTAGATTTCCATCAGAAGATTTTTTGTCTTACTTCCATAAAAGGTTCATTCTGGATCAAATAAAAAGCGTCATTCAAATTGAGGCTCCAATAAGTCGATCATTATTGTGTAAGCGAGTTCTCAATTCATGGAGTATTTCTCGTCTTGGTTCGAGAATAGACTCCTATTTTGACGAACTGTTTAGAGACTCCGACTGTTATCAAACAACTGATGGAGTTCATTGTTTCTGGATAAACAAGGAGCAGATGAACTCGTATACGACATTTAGACCAAAATCAGAACGCGACGCTGTTGACTTACCTCCAAGAGAAATTGCAAACGGGATAAAACACATATTGGCATCACAAATAGGTCTTCCAAGCAAAGATCTGATACGTATTACAGCTCAACTATTCGGCTTTGTCAGAACTGGAAACAATGTTGAGTCCGCTATGATGAATGGCATTAAAATGGCGGTGAAGTTGGGGTATGTTAAGATCGAAAACGATAAGGTGGTTATATTGTAATTTTTTTGGCGTCCATTTTTCCGGAGTAAACCCATTCAACAATAGGTATCTGATAAAATACATATTGTACTCTTAGCGGAAGTAACCACCTGGCAGTGATTCCTGACGCGTCGGCTTACGCCTCGGCTTCCCAAAAGATCCTCTTTATCGAAAATCCGGCGAACTCGTTTACCGAAGTCAAAAGCATTCCGACCGGAATCAAAGAATGACTCAAAGAAATTAAAAAGTAATATAACTGACCTAGACATAGATAACCTGATCAAAAAAAATATTGCTACATTAGTATTATTACTGGAAACGAAAAGCCAAGGCCCCCAACTCGCCAATAGTTGTTTTCTCAAAAATATACTTTTACAGCAACGGTAAAGTGAATCTGGAACTGCTGCAAATGCACGAATTTATGTGTGTGATTGACATAGTCAGGTCGAAGTTGGTAACTTTATACGGATTTTATTGGATGTTTATAAACTAATGAGATAATAAGATAATGAACCCCAGCCCATAACACGCTTTTGAGCGAATGAGACTAATAGCTCAATATGCTGACGAAAAGCCAAGTTGCACACACAAATACAATCTTGCCCTTTTTCAATAAACCAATCGACAACTCACTGCAATGATTAAACCAAACATATTAGAAGAAAAATTTGCCATATTTTCTGACTTCATAAAAGTCAAAGACAGCAAACCATTTGTGGCTTTTAAAGAATCTCGCTATATCATTGGCGAAGAGAATTATAAATATGATGTGTATAGCAATGCACGCCGAGTTTTAGAAGTTGATAAATGGACAAAAGAGGACGTCGGACGTGGAACAATTTTTGATGCTGTTAATGCTGCTGTTCATTCAAAGATCAACATTTGGGGAAAAGCTGTAGATCATAATCTTATTGATTGGAGGGTCAAGGATAAATTTAGTCAATACACTAATGATAGGCAAATAGAACAATTGCTGTTTGACTTCTATACAAATGAACGGCAAGACAGTGAAAGTTTCCTAATGTTTCAACGTGAAGGTCTACCCTATCAACTCATTTCTTTCTTATTTTTCATTAAGGATAAAACCATATACTTACCCATTTCTCAGAAAATTTTTGATGAAGTTTTCAGTAAATTGGGAATCAGCGACTTTAAAACAAGTGGAAACGCTTCCTGGGAGAATTATTCCACCTTTCTAGAAATTCTCAAGCAAGTAAAAGACTTTATTAACAAAAAAGACCCAGACGCTACTTTAATAGATGCACATAGCTTTCTATGGATATTACAACATATAGATATGGAAGAAAATAACAGCTTTTATCAGCAACTGATAATGTTTCTTGAGCAAGCAAAAACGGATAATCTTAAAACAAATCACTATGTTTCACAATATCAAGGAACAAAGGTTAAAGTTAGCTTTGGGATTGGAGGAAAGGCCACAATTCCGTGGATTTCCTTTCTTAAAGGGGAGAATACAACAAGTAAAGGTATCTATCCTGTCTATCTTTATTATAAAGAATTTGAACAGCTTTTCCTAGCTTACGGAATTAGCGAAACTAATACTCCAAAGTTATCATGGAATGTTCCTGATAAAAGAACCATAAGAGAGTTTTATCAAACAAATTACTCCAAGTATCCGTTTCGTTATGGAGCATCTTATGTATTCAAGGTATATGATGTGAACCATCTACCTTCAGCAAAAACCATAAACGAAGATTTAAACAAAATCATCGGCCAATACCAAAGGATAATTGACAATAGTAATGACATTACTCCTGAATCGGAACCAATCATACCACTCAATTTTGAAACAGCGGGTTTTATTGACACACTTGATAAATCTGGCCTCCAATACTCTAAAAAATTAATCACCCGCTTCATCGCTTCCCTACTCACCAAACCTTTCCTGATCCTTACGGGACTTTCAGGTTCTGGGAAGACCAAATTGGCACAGGCTTTTGCACAGTGGATCTGTGAAGATGAGTGTCAGTACAGGCTCATTCCTGTGGGAGCAGACTGGACCAACCGTGAGCCGCTGCTGGGGTATCCCAACGCACTAAAGCCAGATGAATTTGTTAAGCCAGACAGTGGTGTGCTGGATCTGATAATTCAGGCGAACAATCACCCGGAATTACCGCATTTTCTGATCCTGGATGAAATGAACCTAAGCATTGTAGAGCGTTATTTCGCCGACTTCCTTAGTGTGATGGAATCCAGAAAAGAGATTCCACTTTACCCCAAAGGGTCCGTCAACAACGGAGTGCCAGATAGATTGAGCATCCCTGAGAATCTCTTTATCATAGGCACAGTAAACATAGATGAAACCACCAATATGTTCAGCCCCAAGGTCCTGGACAGGGCCAACACCATCGAGTTCAGGGTAACCAGAAAGGAAATGCAGGCTTTTCTGAACAGTGCCAGTACAGTCGACATGGACGCACTTACCGGAAAAGGCGCAGCCTCGGCTTACAATTTTCTGAAAATGGCGGCCAATAAGTTGTCCAACCCTGCAGATATAGCTCAAATCAAAGAAACACTCATGAAATTCTTTGGCGAATTGAAGAAAGCCGGGGCCGAATTTGGTTACCGCAGCGCCGTTGAAATCCTCCGGCTCATTCATCATTTAAGTGTATTGGACGATAGCCTAACTCCCAATGAAAAAATTGACATCGCCATCATGCAAAAACTATTGCCCAAATTACATGGCTCCAGAAGAAAACTCTGTTCCGTTCTGGAAACATTGGGTAGCTTTTGCCTAAAAGAGAATGGAAATATAATAAAAGACGTTTTTGATAAACCCGAGTATGACTTTGAAGCCCCCGAAGTGCTATATCCCCTATCCCTGGAAAAAATCACCCGCATGTACAGAAGTGCCACTGAAAACGGCTTTGCCAGTTTTGCCGAGGCCTAATTATGGAAAGATTATCGACCGTTGAAATCCGCCTCGATTCCGTTGAGGAAGGCCTGTGTCTCTGGATTGATGCACGGACACCGGAAACACTATACGATGTTCAAGGAGATCCGGAGGCCAATCTTGAAGCCAGGTTTCAACTGGTTGAAGGTTGCTTTTATGATTACAAAATCAGTAGTGACAAGTACATTCTTAAAGATCCATTTGATAACATAGTCAAGCCACATAAACGACTTACCCACTCCGGAACCATTGCCCCTAACATTTACGTGGGTACCCTGGAAATTGCCCTTCATGAAAAAAACACCGATAAACCCAAAGGGGTTGTCCGGCTGGAAGTGCAATCGTTTAAGACCGGGTACCGGGAGGATTACCGTTCCATGTTGGCGCTCATAACCGAGAAATGCACCGATTTGTTGTTGCAGGCCAATTCACCTGTAGCGCATCATTTCGAAATTGATTACACCAAAGACAGTCAGACGCTTTACCAGCGCTTTGCCTTTATTCAATCTGTCCTTGGAACCGATGAGTTTGCCGAGGCGGTGCACCGCATTGTTTCAATGCCTGTAACCCGATGGGCAGAGACCACAGAAGAAAGGAATGTGCGGAGTGCAGGAAGGTTTTCAAACGCTAACATCAAACAGATACTTAAAGGGGGCAAGAGGACGAAACTGCCCGATGATCATTTTTTACACCACTACGGCGTTGTATCCCTTCCCGAAAGAATTTCCGTAGCACGTAAAACAGATTCTGCAGATACGCCGGAAAACCGCTTTATTAAACATGCCCTTGAATCTTTTCTTAAACTTTGTACCGATATCCACCAGGCAGCTGAGATTGGAAATCACAACAAACTGCTGTACGAATCAGAGGCGCTCATTCACAAACTGGAAAATCAATTGCATCATACGGTTTTCAAAAACATCTCCCGTCCCGCTATGTTAAAACTGAACAGCCCCGTTCTTCAGCGAAAAGAAGGTTACCGGGAGGTGTTACGTGTATGGTTGATGTTCGATCTGGCAGCCAGACTCATCTGGAAAGGAGGTGATGATGTGTATGGCGGAGGCAAAAAAGATGTGGCTGTTTTGTATGAATACTGGCTCTTCTTTATGTTGTTGGATTTATTGCAGGAAATCTTTCAGATTGAACCCAAAGGGCTCTCGGAGTTGATTCAGGAATCCTCAGACGGTCTAAATCTCCAGATAAAGCAAGGGAAGTTCGTTGCCTTATGTGGTATTTATGACAAAGGCTCCAGAAAACTTAACGTTCGTTTTAGCTACAACCGTTCTTTTAGCGGCAAACAGGAATATCCACATGCCGGAAGCTGGACAGTCACTTTAAGACCGGATTATACGCTGTCCTTCTGGCCAGTTGGTATTTACGAAGAAGCAGCAGAGAAACAGGAACTGATTGTCCATGTGCACTTTGATGCTAAATACAAAGTTGACAACCTCTTGAGTTTTCAGTCCTTCATGAACGAAGAAGAGCTCAATGACGAAAAAACGGACAACCGGAAAGGCATCTATAAAAATGCCGATCTGCTCAAGATGCATGCATACAAAGATGCCATAAGAAGAACCAGCGGAGCTTATGTATTGTACCCCGGCGATAAGTCCATTAAGCAAAAAGGATTTCATGAAATCATTCCCGGACTGGGAGCGTTTCCGCTTCGTCCATCAAAAAATGATACAGGTATTGGAGAATTAAAAACCTTTATACTGGAGATTGTAGAGCATTTACTTAACAGAGCATCTCAGCGGGAAAAAATAGCCTACCGCACCTATGACGTCTACCATACTCCGCCCGGCATAGAGAACATTGTAAGAGAGCCACTGCCAGAGCCTTACAACGCTAACAGAGACCTGATTCCTGACGAAACATATGTGTTGGCCGGTTTATGTAAATCTGAGGAGCATTACCATTGGATTACAGACAACCTGCTCTACAGTATAGGACTAGGGTCCAGGGATAATGCAACACCCATTACCAAAGAACTGATCAATGCCAGATTTCTTCTGTTATTCTCGCTGGACAAAGACACTTCCCTCAGCCTTTGGAAGATCAAACAAAACAAAGCTGAATCCTATTCCCGTCAAGACCTCCTGGACTTGAACTATCCTGCACCCACATACGACAACTATCTGGTATTCCACCTAAAAGAAATTACTGAACCAGAATTAAACGATATTAGTGTGAATATAAATAAATTAAATTTTTATAAAGAAGACAACCCCATTATTATCACACTGGCAGAGTTGATGAAATACAAGAAAAAACAGCTGGCAATTTGATTTTTCGGGTCAATAAGATGAGTGGTTAGTTCCGGCTGGCAATTTTTCACCTTCTTCAATTCTTTTTAAATGACAAAATAATAATTCGCCGGTTTTTTCATTTCTTAAGTGCATACCATTGCCTTCACAGTAATTAAAGAAATCACAATCGCCACAAATGCCTGTTTTTGTCCAACTTCTATTCCTATACATAGAATATTTGTTTTGCCAGACATCCTTGAAATTATCTTTGTAGATATTCCCTTGTATAAAATTGTCTCGCAAATTCGGGCAAGCAGAAATAGAACCGTCTACAAGTATAGAAGCGACATTAACGCCTGCTCGACAGAAGAAAAAATTGTCTCGCACCCGACCTTCATAATCTCCCAAAAATCCTTCACAGCCGTAGTTCAACTTTATTCTTCCTTCCTTGCGTACTTTTTCGATGAAATCAAACAATCCTTTAAATTCGGTTGGTTTTAATTGCAGTAATTCGTTCTCTTTCGCTCTGCCAATCGGGAATATTGTAAAGATTCTCCATTCCTTTAGTCCTAACTTCATAAGCAAATTGTAAAGTTCAGGCAGTTCATTGATATTTTTTTGATTGGCACATGTTACCACATCATATCGCAACCCTTCTATTTTGCTTAAAATGGTTATTGCATTGGCTGCATTTTTGAAACTATTCTTATTTCCACGCAGCCAGTTATGAGAATCCTCCAAGCCGTCAAGACTTATTGTTATTGCTCTAATTCCAGAATCAAGAAGACTCTTGATCATTGGTGCTTGCAATCCCATTCCATTGGAAACGATTCCCCAGGGAAATCCTCTTTTATAAAGTTCTTTTCCAATTTCTGAAATATCCTTACGTAAAACAGGCTCTCCACCTGTTAATACGATCATTGTTTTATTAGGAATGATGTCGGGTGTTATTTCATCTAATGCTTTTAAGAAATTCTCTTTGGGCATATCATTGATTAACGAATCCTTCAAACAGTCGCTACCACAATGAATGCAATTTAAATTGCACCTTAATGTGCACTCCCAAAAAATATACTTTAGTGGATGATCCTTTTTTTCATTGGCACGATACCAGCTGTATAATTTAAGTGCAAGTTTCTTTTTCGGGGAGATTTTCTTAACGGTCATTCTTTGACTTTAAGTTTAATATTTACTTCTTTTTCTATTTCTCCTCTATCCCAACTTCCTTTTCCTCCTGAAAATTGAGGGTCAATAAATTCGACAATTGTATCAAGTGGCTGATACTCTCCGTTAGTTTCTCCATCAATATCTTTAAATTCTAATTTAAATGTCTGGTCCATAGGAAAATCTGTGTTTGATAATTGGAAGTTTCCGGAAGCATCAGTATAAGTTGTGTCATATCTCATTACAACTCTTATGTTTGGAATATTTTTATTAGTTACCTCTGACTTAACATTTCCATTTACTTTAAATGTCGCATAGGGTGTCCCATACTCTATTCTAACACTACACGAACTACATGCTGCACCAAATCCCAAAACAGACAGGAGAAAACTTATCATGCCGTTAAATCTCTTAAATATTGATATTTTCATTTTTTTCATTTTTTATTTAGTAGCTTTTGCTTGCCCATAACGGTTGATGGTATGGTGTCGTGTGGGATCGGACAGTAGTACAGGTACGTTATTTTGGAATCGATATTGGTGCAAACAATAAGGATTTGTTGGATCTCAAATGATGCGTTTATAGGAATCTGAATTAGAACTTCTTCAAAAATAGGTAATTATTCCTTTACTTATACCTGTGATTTTGATCCCGACTCTATTTTCATCAAAAAAGTTTCAGGTACTCCCACTCCGCCGAAGCCATATCTACCGAGCTGGCTTTATAGAACCTGACCCGGGAAGTTGAAAAAAAATGACAAAAATACTTGGTTAATTAAATTAACTAATTTATATTTGTGTCATATTAATATCTTTAACACAGAAAATATGGATGAAAAAAATTTTACACCAGAAGAAAGTCTCTCAATTATTTCTAAGACAATTGAAGAGACCAGAAAAAAAATCCAGGATAACGGCCATATAATGATTTTGTGGGGCTGCCTGATTTTTACAGTGATTTTTAGTCAGTATATGCTAGAACTGCTAGGATTACACAAGAAATTCGATATTGTCTGGACATGTATTTTATTCCCGCTGGGGGCAATCTATACATTCTTTTATACCAGGCGAAAAACCAAAAAGAATAATATTCCCAAAACAGTTTTAGGAATAACAATAGAAGCCATGGGTTGGGTTTTTGGATTGAATGTATTAGTATTAGCTACCGTTTTTAACAATCAGATTGGTAATGCCCTGGCCCCTGTCATTATGATTTTACTTGCCATGACTATTATCGTGATTGGATTATCAATCAAATATAAACCGCTCACAATTGGAGGAATAATATTGAACTTACTGGCATTCGGCACTTTCTGGGTTAATCCTGCATATTATGGCTTCAACCTGATGTTTGGGGCAATTGTTGGATTAATCATACCCGGGATTTTATTAAATATTGCAAAAAAAAGGGGAAATGTTTAGCGATTTAGATCCAATATTGCATTCACAACTTCGCTTGTCAATAGTATCCATATTAATGACAGTTGAAGAAACCAACTTCAACTTCATAAAAGACGCTACAAAAGCTGCTGCCGGTAACGTTAGCATCCAGATTAACAAACTGCAGGAGGCCGGCTATATCAATGTAAAAAAGACATTTAAAAACAACTATCCGAATACTGCGGTTTCCATAACAGAAAAAGGCAGAAATGCGTTTGAAGAATATGTAAAAAACCTTCAGAAATACATTCATCCCAAATAGTAAGTTATTTAGATGTTTGTAGTTCCGAAATGGCTGTTTAGAAATGCTCCCATCTGGAGCATGGTGCGCAACGTAATTTCCAAATAGTTGTAATATACTGTTAATCTTGCAAATACAAATTGCCATCTAAAAAGCTGCGCACCATCTGGAGCATGGGAACTGGCCTGCGCATCAGAAACGGCGTGGAAACTTATTATGAGACGTGTTTCAATTCGGATTTTATTGTAAATTTGCAATAAACTCCGAATTGGAATATATACTAATATGATTATGAATAATTTGATTGAACGTCCGGTTTATCTCCAGAAACTGATAGACAGACGTGGAAATGGAGAAGTGAAGATTGTCACCGGCTCTCGCCGTTGCGGCAAATCGTGGCTTTTATCAAAGATTTACAAAAAATGGCTCATAGAACAAGGCGTCAAACAGGAGAACATCATTTCGGTTTCCTTCGATATGGAAGATGATAAAATGGATGAAAAACTACTCGATCCTCAAGTTCTGAAACAATATATTTTTGATCGGATTACCGACGACAATGAAGAGTATTATGTGTTCCTTGATGAGGTTCAGGAAGTATCTAATTTCGAGAAAATTGTTAACGGAATTAATTCACACGAGAATATAGATGTATACATAACCGGAAGCAACTCTAAATTTCTTTCCAGTGAGATCAAAACTATATTCAGGGGAAGAGGTGACGAAATTCGTGTATTTCCGCTTTCATTCAAAGAATTCTGCTCGGCAAGCACAGAAGACAAACGTGATCTCTGGAAAGAATACTATACCTATGGTGGAATGCCTGGTATCCTCAAACAGAAGACAAGGGAACAAAAAGTGAGCTACCTGCAAAGATTATGGAACAAAACTTACATTGATGATGTTGTAGATCGTAATAATGTGAAAAATCGACGGGCATTGGAGTCGCTTGTAGATACATTATGTTCTTCAATAGGTTCACTTACTAACCCGAGTCGGGTAAAAAAAGTGCTAAAGAGTATCCAACACACCGATATCGATGAAGAAACCGTTAATTCATACATAGGTTATCTGGTCGATGCCTTCCTGTTTGAAGGTGCTAAGCGTTATAATATCAAAGGCAACAAATACTACGAATCACTCTGCAAATATTACTCAGTCGATGTTGGGCTTCGCAATGCCCGCCTTAACTTTCGTCAACAGGAGCCGAATCATATTATGGAGAATGTAATATACAATGAGCTCAGGTTAAGGAATTATCTGGTGGATGTAGGAGTTGTAGAATGTCGCAAAATGGTAAATGGTAAATCTGAATATATTCAGTATGAAGTTGATTTCATTGCCACCAATGGAATCGACAAATACTATATTCAGTCTGCATATTCAATTCCCAATGAAGACAAGAATGAGCAGGAGACTTCTTCACTAAGAAAGATTGATAACTCCTTCCGAAAGATTGTGATTGTAGGAGACGATATAGAAATGTATACCAATGACAATGGAATAGTATATATGGGTCTGATGCAGTTCCTGATGAATGGAGTGCTCCCATAAGAAGCATGGGAGCTAAGCCTGCGCATCAGAAACAGCCTGATCAGAATCGGCTTGGGAACATGTGAAAAGGTACAAAACCTGCCATAAGATATTTAGAAAAAGGGACGTGAGTGCGTCCAACTCAAAAGGTATGTGGGCAGTGCATAAGTGGCGGAAAATCGCCAAACCCCAATCAAAAGGCCGACCGGGAAACCAACAGCCCGGCCGGCCACCTACCTAACTAACCTATAATATAATCGTAAATCAGAGCCGATCGGCCGGTTGGCTGAATCAGCCGAGTCTTCTTGCTCCGTCGCTTATCACAACCTCGTATACCCTGGGCATGTGCCCGAACCTGGCTTTAAACTGCTCGCAGGCTATATTTATGAAATCATCGTAGATCTCGTCCTTCACCAGGTTTATGGTGCACCCTCCAAATCCGCCGCCCATTACCCGCGAACCCGTCACCTCGCACTTGCGGGCGAGTTTGTTCAGGAAATCCAGTTCTTCGCAGCTGACTTCATAGAGACGGCTCAGTCCAAAATGGGTCTGATACATCAATTCACCTACTGTCTCGTAGTCCCCTCTTTCCAGGGCATCGCTCACGTCCAATACTCTCTGCACTTCTCCAATGACATATTCTGCCCTCAGGAAGTCCTCTTGCGGAATATCGGCCCGTACCTCGTCCAGCCACACCCGCTTGGCATCGCTCAGGAATTCGACTTCGGGGTGATTCCTGCGGATGGCAGCCGCTGCATTTTCACAGGACTGACGCCTTTTGTTGTAAGCCGAGGATGCCAGTTCGTGCTTAACACACGAATCGATAAGAACCAGCTTATATCCTTCCGGATTAAAAGGGAAATATTTATATTCCAATGTTTTGCAGTTAAGACGGATAAGGCTCCCGGCTTTTCCGAATAACGAGGCAAACTGATCCATGATACCGCACTTGACCCCGCAATAGTTATGCTCGGTATCCTGCCCTATCCTGGCCAACTCGAATTTACCCATGCAGTTACCAAAAATTTCGTTGAGCGCGAAAGCAAACGTACTTTCGAGAGCCGCCGATGAGGAAAGTCCGGCGCCAAGGGGCACATTTCCCGCAAAGACCGTATTGAAGCCCTTCACCCTGCCGCCTCTGCGGATGATCTCGCGACAGACGCCAAACAGGTATCTGGCCCAGATTTGTTCCGGAGCATCGTTTTCACATAATCCAAATTCCACATATTCTTCATAATCCAGAGAATAAGCTTTCACCTTAGAGGTGCCATTCACCTTAATCTCAGCCATAATTCCTTTATTTATGGCTCCGGGGAATACGTATCCCCCGTTATAATCGGTATGCTCGCCAATAAGGTTAATCCGGCCGGCCGATGTAAATAATTCTCCGCTTTCTCCGAACAGAGACATAAAATTCTTTTGTATTTCTTCTTTCATCGCTTTCATTTATAATTCATATCAATATAATTCCGTACAGGTGTCAATATGAAAACAAACTTATAATCACCATAAGGAATCGAATATTCCTTACGGGGAAGAGCACCCCAGCTGTTTACACAGCCAAGGCCCATCTGGACCTTATCCACCAGGAGATTGGTAAGATCCGCTTTAACGATTTCCTGCGAATGACCGTTATTTTTAAACAGACCTTCGTCCAAAGATTCTATGGTATAGTGAAGAGCCGATGCCGAAAACAATTCTTCCGAAGTAATCCTGAGCCCGTCACCGGCCGCATTCAGAATGTTCCACCACCTGATGTCGCTCTTGGTGCCATTCTCCTGGGGACGGATATAAGGATAAAACTGTTCGTCTACGCTCTGTGAATACAGGCCGATAAATGTGCATGTCTTCCGGTCGGAATAGTTTTCCTGAGGCCCCCTCCCGTAATAAACAATCCTTTCGAATGAACGGGGCATCACAATCTGCATGCCAAAACGAAACATATCCGGGAGCTTCCTGTCTGCGGCCTTCATCGTCTGGGTAATCTTAACAGCCCCAGCATTGTTGATCTCATATTCCAGGGTGAGATCTGCAATGTCCGTTATTTCATATTGACAGGTAACAGCAGCCAGACCATTTTTCATGGAAGATTCCATATTTTTAAGACGGATTACGGGTTTCTTCCATACGGAATATTTCAACTGCAAGTTAGCGCCAAAGTCATTGTCCGTAGGGGCTCTCCAGAAGTTGGGCGTAATTGAGGAGCCTTCTTTAAGCATATTGGTGCCTTCAACCTCATAGTACACGAGATATCCTGTACGGCGGTCAAACTCTACTGAGAAGTTCTCACCTTTGACTGTCAGAAGCACCCTGTTATTATTGATAATCTCAGGTTCCGGTATAACCGTATTGACAACGGCTGCATTCTTAAGTTCCATGAAAGGCGTCTCATATTCTTTAAGTACGAACTGCTGTTGAGCCGCCTGGTGACCTGCCGGAAGAAGGCCTTCCCGGTCTTTGAGTACGTATTTGACATTAAGCAGCCACTCTCCGTCATTTGAAATGGTTCCAAAGTCTGCAGAAACCCTGGCAGAAGACTGGGGTGCCACATCCAAACGGTCTACGCATCCCGTACGTACCGGAATGCCGTCATGCAACAGAGTCCACTCCATGCGGTAAGCCGAGAGGTCGCGGAAAAAATACTCGTTCCGTATCGTAAGACCTCCGTCGGCAAGCCCGGTCCAGATGTTCTGGTAGAAATATCCCACCTCATACATATGGGGATTGGGAACGCGGTCCGGGCCGATAAGACCGTTATCGCAGAAGTTTCTGTCACCCGCATCGTAACGGTTGAAATCGTTACCGTAGGCATAGATCATTACCCCGTTTTTACCTCTCCACCGGATAGACTGGTCTACGAAATCCCAGATAAAGCCGCCCTGGAATTTGGGATATTTTCTTATCAGATCCCAGTATTCCCTGAATCCTCCCTGGGAATTCCCCATGGCGTGAGCATATTCACATTGAATAAGGGGCTTGGCGGATGAGCTGTTTAAAGCGTACTGCTCGGAACGCTCGTAGGAATAATACATGGGGCAGAATATATCGGTTTTGCCTTCATATTCAGCTCTCTCATACTGAACAGGACGCGAGGAGTCTTCGTCCTTAATCCAGTCATAAGCCTTCTCAAAAGCCGGGCCGTATCCGGCTTCATTTCCCAGGGACCAAATGATGACCGAGGGATGGTTGAAGTTTCTCTGAACATTACGCCGGTTGCGCTCCAAATGGGCCAGTTCGTACAAAGGAACTTTGGCGAGGGTCTTCTCATTATAGCCCATTCCGTGAGACTCAACATTAGCTTCTGCCACCATGTATAAGCCGTATTTGTCACACAGTTCATACCAGTAACTGTCGTCGGGATAGTGACAGGTACGAACTGCATTTATGTTAAAACGTTTCATCAACAGGATATCCTGTTCCATACGCTCGCGGGATATTACATATCCTCCGTCGGGATCCATTTCATGCCGGTTTGCGCCCTTTATAAGCACCGGCTGTCCGTTGACAAGAAGCTGAGCATTCTTAATCTCCACTTTACGGAATCCCGTTTTGACAGGGATTACTTCGCCATTGCATACCGCATTCAGCGTGTAAAGAACGGGTGTTTCTGCGGTCCACTTACGTGGGTTCCGAACACTCAACACAGTGGAAAGAACTCCTTTGCCTGAAAGACCGGTTTCGGCCACACAGACTCCGGCCGGATCCAATAACTGCAGGGAAACATTACCTCCTTTTCCTTTCATGGAAACGCTGACCTTGAGCGTCCCGTCTTTATAGGCGCCGTCCAGGTCCGGAGTGACACGGATGTCTTCAATGCGATCTTTCCGACGGGCGTACAGATAGCTCTCCCTGGCCACGCCACTGAAACGGAAGAAGTCCTGATCTTCAAGATAAGTCCCGTCACACCAGCGGAAAACCTGGAATGCAATCAGGTTCTTTTTACCCGGTGTCATGTACTTTGTCAGGTCAAATTCCGCTTCCAGTTTGCTGTCTTCGCTGTAACCAACAAACTCCCCGTTTACATACAGATAGATATTGGAAGTAACCGAGCCAAAATGGATAATAATATCCCTGCCGGCCCACTCCGCCGGAATTTGGATCTCCCGGCGATAGGTTCCCACGTGGTTATTCTCCACCGGAACAAAAGGAGGATCGTTTTCAAACTGATCCCGCCATGCATAACCGGTATTCACATAGACCGGATCTCCGTAGCCGTTGAGTTCCCACAACCCCGGAACAGGCATTTGGTCCCAGCCGCTGTCGTTATACTCCGTTTTATAAAAATCGACCGGACGCATATCTGAGTTTCTGACCCAGTTAAACCTCCACATACCGTTCACAGACAAATAATTAACAGATTTTTCAGGAATGGCTGCCGCAGCTTCCAATGCATTCTCATACGCAAAATAGTGAGCATGCATAGGAGCCCGGTTGACGGCATTTACTTCAGGGTCTTTCCATTCCCGGTATGATTGGGCAAAAAGCCCCGATGTACAGATTATTAATAATGCTGATATATAAAATCTTTTCATTTATGTAATGCTTTATTATTCCCAGATGTCAGGGAAATGGCCGCCCACACGCTCCAATGCCTGGAAAAACGGTTTTTTCTTCCCTGAATGAACATCGTAACAATTTTCCGATACCTGCTGTATGGCTTTTACCATCCATTCATACGGTCTGTCTGTGGCATCAATGATTCCAATATTGTAGTTCTCGCCATCACCCCTGCCAAAGAAGGGCTGGTCGTACCAGGTGAACCACGATACCCCAATGAGCGCTTTATGAGAAAAGGCCTTTTCAGAATAGTTCCTGTAGGCAATGCCTCTGTCTTTCTGGGAAGTCACCCTTACCAGCGACTCACCAAGGCCTCTGTCAGTGGTACCAAAATGGAATTCACCAATGATCATAGGCATTCCGGTAGCCTTGTAGATAATGTCCATATTCTTGAAATTAGGCTCTATCCCATAATTGTTAAAGCTATAGACATCAAAATATTTTTTGGAAAGTTTCAGGACCTCGTCCGAAGGGACTCCCGAACCATATCGTATGCCGAGGTTCAAATGGTTGGGATCGTATTTTTTCAATGCATCCCTGACTGTAGAAAGGAACACTTCGTAAGTGACATAGACGAATGCCTTTCTGCTGACCGGAGTATCCCCGTGCTTAGCCAGGTATTCTTTCATCGCTTTTTTTATCGGACGTCCGTCCTCTGCCTGCTCAATCAGTTCGCAGAGACGCAATTCTTTGTTGCTCCACGTTGGCTCGTTGCCTATGAAGTAGCCAATGAGCATCTGATTGCCCGCAAATGGCTCTACAGATCTTCTGACCCCTTCCTCAATCGTCCGGGTGAAGTCGTCTGTATATACATCCGGCATACCCAGTATACCGTTCTGAATACCCACTCCCGAGAGAGAAATCATGAATGGTTTCCGGTTGAGATTAATAAGATCACGGCCGGACCAGTTTCCTATTGTGTTCATCCCCCAGAGAGACATTCTGTTAATAAGCAGCTGATTGGCTTTATCCTGAACATTTTCGGTACCAAAACGTCTGTACTGGTTCCAGGCAGTCAGCCAGATATAGGTATCCGGAATCTCTCTGCCGCGTAAATCACGCCGGGGTTCCGGCTGCCTTCCGCCAAAGCCTCTTCCCATTTGGGCGGGGTCCGGAGCCACGTAGCCTTCGGGGGCCTTTTCTGTATAAATACCTTTGATTGGGTTTCTTACCAGGCCGCCGCCGCCGGGACTCATTCCGTTAGAACTGATGGACAGGAAGAGATACCCTTCGGGATCTACAAACCACCATTTGCCATCAATTTTCTTCACATAGAAAAAGCCTCTGGCCTCGGTCTTTCTGCTCAAGTCTCCCCCGAATTTGGAAAGGCGGGTATTCTTCATGGCTGCTATCGCGGCATCTTCCCCTGCCCAGTCGGCTTTCAGTTCTGCTTCTGAATGGATCTTTCCTTCGAACTCACCCAGGGCCCATTGACCGAATTCATCCACAGCCGGAGTAGTGCTCAGGTATTTGTCACCGGGATCTCCTACGGCCAGATAGGCTTTGGCCACCTCTATCTTCTCGTCCCTTACAGGCATATGCATTCGGAAACCAATGGAATCTACCCCTTTCAGGTCATGCCGGGTCCCGTGATCTATGTTAATGTAGGTTAGAGGGCGCTTATGGTTATAGGTAGCTGCCAGATCGTATGCACCTGAAGGAAGGTCCCTGAAATAGGTCAGAGGAATGGCCGTGCGTATCCATCCCTTGGGTGCATAGAAAATAAGACGGAGTTCATTATACCCTTCTTCGGTTGTAAGACCAAGATACACTCTCTGAGCCGTCGACGAGGTCATCTCGAGCACCAGGTAATTATAGGAACTCCAGTCTGACGGAAATTTTTCATCGAATGCCTTAAGGGAGATCTTCTTTCCGGCCATCACCTTTGTCTGGTCAAAAAGGAAAACCACAGGTTCCTTTTCCGGCAGGAGCACGAGCCGGTCTCCGGAATCGTCCATATCTCTCAAAACAGGTCTGCGTCCGGGAAACTCATCGCGCTCGTCTACCCAGTGCATGCAAAGTTTAAGCTTTCCGTCAAATGTACGGAACATCATTCCATGACCGCCGTTATCGTTAAAGATGGGCCGGTCTTCCTGGATCCAGGGGCCTTTTATTGACCCGGATTGAGAATATGCGACACCTATCGCATACCGTTCCTTGCTCCAGGTGGACCACAACATGCCCAGCCGGCCGGTTTTTGTTTTGAAAAGCCAGGGTCCGTCTGTCACATTACCTCCTATGTCCTTTCCGTTGGTCTTTTCGCCCAGTTCCAGCATTTCGCCGGACCACCGGGCCTCAGAAGCCGTGAACAAAGTAAAGGGAGCCTCTTCGGGCACACTCAGATTGGATGGCAGCTTCACGGCTTCCATGGTGCCGTCTACGGTCTGAAGCCATTCGTGGCAGAAAACCATATAAGGCACGCCGTCTTCAACCCAGAGTGTTCCGTCCAGAGCCGCCCAGTTCCAGGGGGTATGCGGTTTGTTACCTGTAAAGTCACGGAACGGGCCCCGGGGCGAGTCCGAGACATATATTTGTGTGGCCCTGTGGGGAATATCTCCTCTACCCGGGAGAGTCACCATGACTTCTTGTGTGTGAGACGTAGTGAAGAGGTAGTATTTGCCATTGTATTTATGGACTTCGCTTGCCCAGCTGGCCGCCTTGTTGCCTGCCCAATGGTCGTCGGAGAATTTCATGACTTCAAACGGCTCGGTCCAGTTAACAAGATCCTTGCTGGCGCGGGACATTACACGTCCGCCGCCGCCGGTAGAGTACATATAGTATGTATTGTCGCTTTTATCCGGTAAAATAAACGGGTCGCTGCATCGGATGTCCGACAGGGGCACAGAATATACATCTTGTGCATACGAGGCGGAGAGTGAACTCAGGCCAATAATACATATGGCAAATAACTTCTTCATAGTAACATTTTATTTATTTCCTGCGGGCAGGTTTTTCACTGAATGGTATTTCAAATTCTTCTGTGTATTTTCCTTTTTTCAATTGAACTTTAAGAGTGGTACCCAGGAGAGTCTCCCTGTCTGTCTTGAGCGCCATGGTGAAGGTCTTCTTCCCGGCGATTTTCTCCAGGGGAAGAACCACATTTTTTCCATTCGCGGGATTGGTCCAGGTAACAGTTCCGGTAATTCCTTCTTCTACCGGTTGATACATTACTATCTCGGTAGCTGCAGGATCACCTGCCTTTACAGCCAGAGGGAAGGACCATTTGTTCCAGGCAACAGAAGAAGCATCCCGTGCATCCTCATCCATTTGAGCTTCCTTAGCCTTATCGGCGAATACGCCGGTTCCAATGGCCTCGAAAGCCCCCATATCGGGATGTCCGTCTTCAACAGCATTCCCAAAGAAATCTCTTCCGCCGTGGTTGGGTATATACATTCCGGTATTGATGCAGGGAGAAGTGCTCTTGAGTTTATAACCGTCCAGCGTGCAGAGTCCGATTCCGCCGGTACCGGGCGCCACGAACTCAGGATCTGCCACAAGAGCCTCGGGATCGTCGGGAACACCATTTTTCCAGGGTCCGAAATAGCAGTTGTGAAGGAAGATAGAGCCGGCGGGGAGGTCAGGTCTGGAGACCTCATCAAACTGTCTTTTCATGGTTTCACCAAGCGAATAAGCAGTACGGAAACGCCCCTGCCCTGTTGCATAGAAAATATTATTGTAGAAATGGGCGCCCAACTTGTTTATGTCCTTGGCTGTCTCGGGAAAATCGCCGCGGAAAAAGTCCAGGTCCAGGGTGCCGTGATCTACATAGAAAATATTATTATAAAGCACATTGCCGTCATCAAGAAGGCTGCCCTGCATCTGTACCAGGTGAGTCTTGTCATTCACACTGATGTTATAGCGTGCAACATTCTGGAAGATATCGTACATAAGCAATAAGAATCCATGATTATCCTTGCTGTAATTGTATTGAGCGATGCATCTTTTGCAGTAAAAATCGAAATCATAGGCAAATCCGTCGCCGTTTTTAGGTTCGCGCCCGGTATCATAGACCTCATTGAATTGCATGATGGTTTCTTCGCAACGGATAAGCCAGCAGGCCGCGGTATGGGGCCACCAGTTTTCATCGCCGGGAAGATCGAGGTATCCGGAACGTAAACAAGACCGACGTATCTCGTTGAATTCAACAAGGGCCCGGTATGAGCCGCCTACGATAATCCCGTCGCCGCCCAGGTTGTCCATATAATTCCTTCGTACCACCAGTCCGTTCCAGATGCTATTGGTAACAATACCCGTCTTGTCAACACGTTCTATGCGGTTGCCTTCAATCAGAACGTTACTGAGGGAAGGCTGAACTCCCGGAGCAGCATCTTTTTGGGCTCTCGGCAAGCCGCAATTAACAAGAATGGCCGAACTGCGTATGCTCACTCCGCCCATCTGACCCCAGATATCATGTATAAAACAGTTTTTGATGACTACATGGTCTACATTCAAACCCTCCTGGTCTACATTCACATAGATACCCAGACGAGTCTTTCCGATTTCAGGTGCTGCCATACTTGTGATTTCCAGGTTGCTGATCTCCCAACCTCCTGTATTATGGAGCTGGATTGCAGCGCCTTCCAGTTTCCCCAGGTTGATAACAGGCCGTGACGAACCGCCGAAAGAAGAAAGAATGACAGGTTCTTCTGCCGTACCTGAACCCCGGAGGTCAAGGCGGCCGGACCATTCGCCACCCGATTCCAACAGGATATGATCACCGGGCAGAAATACCGTATTGTTTATTTTGTCAAGGGATTTCCAGGCATCCCCTACAGAAAGACCGGTAGCACTGTCATTGCCCGATGGCGATACAAAATATGTCTTTTGTTGTGCCATAATTGTAACAGCGCTAAGCAGTACAGCACAAACCAATATGTATTTTTTCATTTTTATCATATATTATACTGATATGTATTCGCTTAGCGCCTGCGTGCAGGCCTTTCTGCAAATGAGATCACCCATTCTTCTGCGAACTTGCCCTTCCGGATGGAAACCCTGACCCTGGAGCCCATTAGGGTTTCCTTGTCTGAGTCTACTTTCAGGTCAATGATACTGCGATCTTTGAGTTTAGAGATATCTGCCTTTATTGGTTTGGCTGATTTTGTATTCTCGAACGTAACAAAGCCGGTAATGCCGTCTTCGAGGGCTTCACGAAGTCTTATAGAAACAATTTTAGGATTGTCAACGTAGAGCTCTCCCGGGAACATCCATTTTGTCCAGGCAACGCTCGAAGCATCGGCCGCATCTTTATCCCTGGCGGCTTCTTCAGCCACGTTGGCGAATGCCCCCGATCCCAGAAATTCGAATGCACCAAAATCGGGATGGCCGTCTTTGACTGCATTTCCATAAAAATCACGACCTCCGTTGAAAGGAATATAGATACCGGTATTGACACAGGGAGAACCGGTCATAAGTTGGTATCCACCGAGGGTACACAGCCCTTCGCCACCCGTACCCGGTGCCGAGAATATTGGATCGGCCAGAAGTGCTTCCGGATCTTCGGGCAAACCGTTTTTCCAGGGTCCGAAATAGCAGTTATGTCTGAAAATGGAACCGGCAGGAAGGTTTGGTTTACTTACTTCATCAAAGAAACGGACCATTGGATCTCCGTCTGTGTAAACAGTGCGGAACCGGCCCTGACCGGTGGCATAAAATATATTATTATAAAAATAAGCACCTAAATCATCTATACTGTTTTCCTTGCTTCCACGGAAAAAATCCAGGTCTGCCGTGCCGTAGTCAATATAAAACACATTATTATAAAATATGTTACGATCTTTCGACAGGCTGCCTTGCATCTGAATCAGGTGAGTGCGGTCATTTTCGCTGATATTATAGCGTATTACATTTTCAAAAATATTATACATGAGCAGCATGAAACCATGGTTATTCTTGCTGTAATTGTATTGAGCAATACATCGTTTGCAGTTGAAGTCAAAGTCGTAGGAGAATCCGTCACCATTCTTGGGCTCTCTTCCGGTATCATACACTTCGTTGAACTGCATGATCGTTTCTTCTGTGTTTTGTATCCAGCATGCAGCCGTATGGGGCCACCATGTGTCTCCGCCGGGAAGGTCCAGATATCCCGATCGCATGCAGGAACGATGGATCTCATTATATTCAATGAGACCGCGGTATGGACCATTTACGAATATGCCATCGCCACCCAGGTTGTCCATGTAATTTTTTCTGACCACAACGTTATTCTTAGGTCCCCAGGTGATGATACCGCATTTGTCAAAACGTTCAATGCGGTTCCCTTCAATCAGGACGTTATTCATGGTAGGCGGAGTGTATGAAGGATCGGCAAAGCGGTTTCTCAGGGCTTTCACACGGACCAGAATACCACAACTGTAATAGCCGGAATATTCCGAATTGCCGCCCATCTGGCCCCAGATGTCGTGCACATAACAGTTCCTCACCACAAAATTACTGAAGTCTTTTCCTTCTTCAGAGGCAGTGATTACAATGCCCTGTCGCCCAACACCCAGTTCCGGAGCGGCATAGCTGGTCACTTCCATATTCTCTACGTGCCACCACGATTGGTTGTCTATAAGAATTCCAGCACCTTCTGCCTTGCCGATATTGATTATCGGGCGCTTTTCACCTCCATAAGAAGAAATGATAATGGGCTGACAGTCAGCGCCGGATCCTTGCAGCTTAAGCTGCCCGTACCATATTTTTCCGGATTCCAGAAGGATTTTATCACCCGGCTGAAACTCTGTACTGTTAATTTTATCGAGAGTCTTCCATGCTGTTTTGACTGAAAGTCCGTCAGCCGTATCGTTTCCGGAAGGTGAAACAAAATAGGTTTTCTGCTGAGCCGCTACGGATGTAGCGGCCAGCAAGAAAACTATAAATAATTTGAATCTGTTCATAATTTACTAGTAACCGGGGTTCTGCTCCATAGTGCCTCTGGAAGCATCAAGAGCTCTTTTGGGAATAGGACACAGTTCGCTCTTTCCAATGACGAAATCTCTGCCTTTTGTGGTTTTATATCCGTTATAATTAACGTCTTTGTATTTCTGATAGTAAGCCTGCATAACCTGGCCTGCGCGTCCCTGACGAACAAGGTCGTACATCCTGTTGTATTCCATTGCAAGCTCTACGCGACGTTCGTGCCAGATGGCGTTGCGGAGATCTTCCTTTCCGGCGGCCATAACCGGAGGAAGAACGTTTTCAACTCCAACGGACGCACTGTTTCTGGCGCGTGAACGAACCATCTCGAGATACTTCTGGGCTTCTCCCGTCTTACCGAGCTCGTTGGAAGCCTCGGCCAGATAAAGGAGAACGTCTGCATACCTGAGAATGATGATGTTCTTGGGCTGGTCGGACTGGTCATCCTTTGAACGCTTTTCAAAAGGGACATAGAATTTTTTAGACTGATACCTGTTGTTACTCGACAGATTATAATGGATATGACCGTCATAAAATTCACCGGGTGCTATAACAGTAGCTTTCAGCCTGGGGTCATTATTTTCGAACTCGGCAATAAGATCGTCGGTAGGGCAATGCATTGACCATCCGGTCATGTATTTCTCATAGACCTTCTCTCCCGGATATTTACCGGAGTCAATATCTGCTTTGGTAAGACCTGCATCGTGTTCGTAGAATACGAGGATTGAGCCTTCATTGGAATCTGACCATCCGGTACCGGAGATTGATTGCTGAATAGCGAAAATACATTCCTGTCCGTTCTGATGGTCCAGATCGAATACCTGTTCGTATACTGGTTCCAGTCTGTAGTAATTGGCAGCTTCTACTTGCTTAAGAATGTCATAAGCTTCCTGCCACTTCTTTTGATAGATATATGCTTTCCCGAGCATAGACATGGCGGCGCCTTTTGTGGCACGGCCCAGATTGGTGGGATCCCATTGTTCCGGAAGAAGTTCTATGGCATTTTTGAGATCATTCTCTATATGAGCCCAGGTTTCTGCTTCTGTGTTACGTGGCATGTAATATTCATCATAGGAAAGCACGTGATCCACTACGGGCATTCTGCCGTATTGAGTTACGAAATTAAAGTATGAATAAGCGCGAAGGAAATGTCCCTCTCCGATATATTTTTCTTTATTGGGAATATCATTCTTGCTTGCATTTACAATTAACTGCGTTGCATCATTTACAAGAGACCAACCTTGGTTCCAATAACCGCCGGCCTGTCCGTTGTTGTCAAGCAGTGAAAAATTCTGGCATGCGATGGCAGCAGCACCAAACCATGAATAAGCCTCGGACCGGCTGTTTCCCAGATCGGCATCGTCGGAGCAGTCGTCACCCCAAACCATGAAGTGGCCTAATTGAAAAGTCTCGAGTTGCATGACAGAGTAAGCGCCCAATGCAGCAGCGTTCAGTTCTTCTTCATTGGAATAGTATGTCTCGGCAGCCAGATTGACAAGAGGAGTCTTATCAAGGAAATCTGAACAGGAGGCAAGCAGCATTGCAGCTGCACCTATTGATAATAGTATCTTTGTTTTCATAATAGTCCTTAATTAAAAGTTTATATTGGCACCCAACATAAATGTACGAGGTTGTGGATACTGTCCACAGTCAATTCCATTACCGGGAATTTCAGGGTCTATACCACTGTATTTTGTGATAATAAAGAGATTCTGGATAGAAAGGTATAATCTGAGTGAGGTATTAGACTTGGTCGATTTGGGTCTTAAAGTATAACCAAGCTGCAAATTTTTCAGACGGACATAGGAACCATCCTCAATGTAGTTGGACGACTGCCACCAGTTCTGGTCAATCCTTGATTTGTCTGTAGTTGCCGAAAGTATTACGGGCAACGTGTTAGATGAACCTTCACCGTCCCAGGCCTTCATATAAACATCGGATAACACATTTTGACGGCCATCGAACTTGTTAAAATAGAACTTGGAAGCATTGAATATCTTGTTACCGGCCACACCCTGAAAGAGGAGACTGAGGTCAAAGTTCTTCCAGTCTGCGTTGAAGGAAAGACCAAAGATAGCCTTGGGATGCGGGTTGCCAATGAATTGCATGTCGGCTGAGCTTATTTTGCCGTCATTATTATAATCTTCATACATCGAGTCGCCCGGTTTGGCTTTAGGCATAATAACGACACCTTCTTCGGATTTATAGTTGTTAATCTGTTCCTGATTCTGGAAAATGCCCATGAACTTGTAACCATAGAACTGATTGTATGGCAGCCCTACCTCGGAACGAAGCACACCATTGAACTGTCCCTGGAAATCTGTAAGCGCGTAGTCGTATGCAAAAGAGGAGCTCAGATAAGCTGCGGTACCAAGATTAGTCACCGTATTCTTTAAGAAAGAAACGTTTCCATTGATATTGTACGAAAAATCTCCTGCATCGTCTTTCCACCCGATGGTAAGTTCAAGACCTCTGTTTTCCATACCTCCGACATTTCTTGTCATTGAGCTGAAACCCGAAAGATTTGGAATAGTCTGGGAAAGAAGGATATTGTCTGTCTTACGAATATAGTAATCAGCAGTTACGCTTAAACGATCCCTGAGGAAGTTCATATCAAGACCGACGTTAAACTGCTCCGAGGTCTCCCATTGAACTGCCGGATTCCCGATACCTGCCGGTGTGGAACCGTTGGTACGGATCTTTCCCGTTCCAATAGTGTAATACTGCTGTTGTCTGATAGATGTCATGTAGGGATAATAGCTGTTTATGCGTTCGTTGCCTATCTGTCCCCAGCCAACACGGAATTTTAGATTAGAAATAATATCCTTATTCACACCTTTGAAGAAAGGCTCTTCAGATACTTTCCATGCGAATGCTCCTGAAGGGAAGTAACCCCAACGGTTAGAAGGCATGAAACGTGATGAACCGTCAGCACGGAACGACGCAGTCAACAGGTAACGGTTCAGCAGGGTGTAATTGATACGTCCCAGGTAGGAAAGCATGGCGAGTGCAGAAGCATTCCCACTAACCTGAGGATTTTTTGAGGCCGCATCAAAGTAATGATAAAACTCACCCGAGTTGGGAAGGTCCTGCTTGGTGCCTGTATAGGACTCTGTAAAGAAATCTCTGGCAGACACAGCAGCCATCACATTTAATCTGTGGGTATCTTTCCAGTTCTTTGTATAAGTAAGCATATTCTCCCAGGACCAGTCGGTGCTTTTTGAAGTAGAACGTGTAACTGTATCTATCGCATCGGAGATGTTTGCTGTCTCGTAATAAATCGGACTGTAGTTACTTCCAAGTTCCATAGAATATTTATATCCAAAGCGTGAAGTGAATACAAGGTCTGGAATAATGGTCAGGTCCGCACTGATGTTACCGACCAGGTAATTCCTGTTGGAAACACTGTTGTTGCGTGCAATAACACCGGCGGGGTTTGCCAGACGGATTACGCCAATACCAGAGTAATAATTGGTACTCTCATCCCATACCGGAACATCGGGAGGTGCTATAAGCGAAGAGAGGAATATGGTATTGTTGTTGGTACCATTGGCTCCTAACGAATTCGATTTGGCGAATGAGCCCTGGAGAGACGTATTGATATTCAGGAAAGAAGTCATTTTAACGGTCGTGTTCTCAGTAACGTTGAACCGGCCGAAGTTTGTTCCGTCAACAGTCCCGTCTCTGCGGAAATAACCGACAGATAAGAGCGTATTGATTTTCTCGGTACCGCCGGATACGGACACATTGTAATTCTGATAACGGCCCACACGCATTACCTCTCCATACCAATCTGTATCATAAGGCATTGCGCCAGGGTTAGTATAGCGGGGAGCGAGGCCTGAGTTTGTATAGGCCATATTGGTCATCAGGGCATATTCCGAGGAGTTGAGCATTTGTGGCCTGGTAGGCAGGGCTTCTATACCGTATTCAGCAGTCACTTTGCTCTTAAGAGCGCCGGATGAACCTTTTTTAGTAGTCACAAGAACTACCCCGTTGGCACCTCTGGAACCGTAGATGGCGCAGGCAGATGCATCTTTGAGGATTTCAACAGAAGAAATATCTCCAGGGCTCAGGTAATTAATATCATTCATTGGGAATCCGTCCACAACGTAAAGAGGAGTGGTCCCGTTTGGTGAGCCGGTACCGCGGATTTTGATTTCTGCCGTGGCCGAAGGTGACCCGGTTGCCGTAATGATTTGGACACCGGCGGCCCGTCCCTGAATAGCCTGAAGAGCATCGCTGGTAGCCGCTTTTGTCATTTGTTCTTCACTTACCGAAGTGACAGAACCGGTCAGGTCACTTTTCCTTACAGTTCCGTAACCGATCAGTACAAGCTCATCCAGAAGTTTCACATCTTCTTCAAGTAATACATTAATTACTTCCTGGGAAGTAACCATTATTTCCTGGGTCTTGTACCCGATGAAAGCAAACTTAATAGTAGCTCCAACAGGAACATTCTGAAGGACATATGCACCTTTTAAATCGGTTGCAACACCATTGGTCGTACCAATAACGACTACATCGACTCCGGCCATCGGGCCCATGGCATCGCTCACAACGCCCCTGACAGCGTGCGTCTGCTGTTGCAAATTTTCCATCTGTATCTGCTCCGGAGAGGCAAATGCGGGAAAACTCACAAGAACGAACATCAATAATGCTGGTAACAGCATTGAAACTAGTTTTTTCATGTGTTTTTAATAGAATTTAGGTTATAAGTATAATGGTTATTACTTACATGTGCCAAGAAAATATTTTGTCCAGACACTGGTAGGATTAATCTCAAGAGAACTTATGAAGCTATCTTTAGCTTTATTTTTATCTCCTTTAGCCAGGTAAACAAGTCCCTGGATATAGATAGTACGCGCTTTGATAGTAGCGCCCGAGCCGTCTTCTCCGAATTTTGAATAGATGTCAACCACCGTGTTGTCCGTTGCATTCTGAGCATCTATGTCTTTCTGCATGGTCTCCAGTGTGGCTTTAAAATCTGCTTCCCGGCCCAGTGCTTTCTGAGCCATAGCAACGAAATACCTGCTCTCGTCAGCACCGCCTCTTCTGCGGGTCCACGCATCGCCTCCGGTAGCCGTTTCGATACATTTCTCAAAGGCTGCTGCTGCTTTATCGTTCTGACCAATAGCCTTGTATGCCAGACCCTGATAATATGCTACCTTTGCTACGGCAGGACCGGTTGAGAGCTCATTTGTCTCGAGATTCCTGGGGAACGTACCCGCCGCATAGAAATCTTCAAGGGCTTTCTTATACTGTTTCGTCGCCATGAGTTTGAGCCCGTTTAGCAGGTGTGCATCTACAAACTGTGTGTATACAGTCTGTCCTCCTTCCCAAACGCGGAAGTGACGGGTGTTCAGGATAGAGAGCGCCTGATCATATTTACCGTTGTCTACCAGCAGGTAAACGTAACGTGAAGTGGCATCATCGGATTTGAAGATAGTTTTTTTATTCTTCTCCAAACGGGCAAGTCTCTGTTTAGAAGGGACTTTAAGAGCTTCCTCCAGGATATCAAGTTCGGTAAAGAATTTAGGATCGGATGAATCTACAGCTACTGCCTTACGATAGAAATCTGCTGCGGTCGCTGCATCTTTCAAATATTTGTCTGTTGCGAAGCCAAGGTTACGGTAAACCATTCCATATCCGGGAGAAGCCTCTGCCGCCTTATTCCATGCAGCGATAGCTTCATCTTTCTGATTGTAATAATAAAGAAGATTTCCAAGGTAGTACTGAGCCTTGTAGTCCAACGGATTCTTCATCGTTACATCTTCCAGCATGCTCTTTTCTTCGACACGTGAAGGGAAGCAGTATTCGGGAGACATCTCCGCAGCTTTCCGGTAATAGCTGAGCGCTTTCTCATTATTGCCTGCGAGACCCGAATAATATCCGGCCATGTAATTAAGAAGAGGCGATGAGGTGAATGGTTCAACAGCATTTTTCTGCATGGGAGTAGAAGCGTAAGGAGCACCGTGAGCCATTACATAATCAAGAAAATCCACGGCAACTGAATAGGCTCCCACGGCACCATAGAAAGTAGATATCTCTATGGATTCCTGAAGTGGAATACCCATATGCGCCAGAACGTGGTCGACGGCCGAATTGTCCTTATTCAGACGGGCGAGTTCCACTTGGCTTAGGAAATCGAGGGGATCGAATGACAGGTTATCGTTCAACAGCTGCTTAGCTTCTGCCATCTTCCCTTCACTGCTCAGAAAATACGATTTGACAAATTTGCCTATCGTGCTCTTTCCACTGAGATCTATAGAATTGTTGACAGCCTCAAAAGCTTTGTCTTTCTTGCCCTGTTTCCAATAAATCTCAGCCAGATACAGGTATGATGCCGACTGGAATCCGGGGTACCAGGCAGACTTCCAGTAATAGCTTTCAGCCTCTTTCTCTTTCCCCAGAGCCTGCGAAACGACTCCCAGGTAATACAACATCTCGCCATCCTTAGGATTAGTCTGGTAAATAATACCTGTTTGTTCTACCTGCGGCATATAATGAAGGCCGGTCAGACGCATATAGGCTCTCTGAAGGTATTTCTCGGCCTTCTCCCACTGAGTCCTTCTGGCATAGAAAATACCCAGATTTACATTTACTCTGGAATCGAGAGAGTCTCTGCGAAGAGCCTCTTCGTAGTAAGGCAGGGGATCTACCCGGGCATTATGAAATTCTTCCAGGCGCTGAGCCGCAAGAAGGAGTTCTTCTACCGATTTGTATTCTTCGGGATTGCCCGGACGGTCTGCTGGATGAGGCCTCTCCAGATCTTCCTTAACCTCCGGCGAGTAACTTACAAGTTCAACTCCGTCACTGTCATACAGACCGGCAAAAAGGTCTTTATCTTCCACTGTGGCAGGTATGGAGAAATCCTGGACAAATGGAGTGTTTGGATCTATATTTATAGTTTTTTCAAGAAGGACGTTCTCCCCGGCCTTTACCAGAATCTTAGCGTTCTTATAATGAGCTGTGGCATTAAAACCGACCATCATAGTGGTCTTGTCTTTACGTTCCAGGTTTACGGCCCCTTCCAGCGTGACGTTCTTGGCTCCGCCAATACCCTTTACAGGATACCAGTACTGTTTGGTAACGCGCACCTCATTGGGACCTATCCAGCTATAGTCCGGCTGATTATCCGAGAAGGTTCCTACCATGAGTTCGAGGTATGCCCCGTCCTCTTCTGTAAGCATTTCATTCCATACGCTTTCAGTTCCCCACAGGAAAAATTTCTTACCGGGAACGACGTGATGGTTGGCCCAGTGAGCTGTGCCGGCATCCTTTCCAAAGTCATATCCTACAAGGTAATCCTGAGAATAGTTGACAGCAAAGGTAGAATTGCTCCCAGTAAAATTGGCCCACCAGCTGTTATCAGTGGGACCTTCATTTCCCCTGAGTGTATTATATGGCCAATCTGTATATTGTGTCTTACTGTGGCTTGTTCCATAGAGGGTCTGGGGAGGAAATTGTACCTGATAGTCTTTGTTAGCATGAACCGACACATTGGCCCAATAAAGGAATGACTGCATAACCGGAGTCCGGTTCTGAATCTGGAATGTGGCCTCTACATATGACTTTCCGGGAAACATTGTCAGGCCGATTGACCATTTTATTCTCTGACGGAGCTCGGTTTCACCAATCCATATTGTCTTGCTGCCATCGGGATTTTCTACCACTTCATATCCGGCATTCAATGTTGACGATGCCCGGTGATGGTGAGGAATATTCCATTCCACGCCGCCGGAAATCCAGGAACCGATCATTCCAATAAGTGCCGGACGGATGACATGTTGTCTGTAAAAGAAATTATATCCCGTCTGCTTGTCGTTTGCAGAGAATATACGGCCGCCTATTTCCGGAAGGACACCTATTTGGGTATACTCATTCTCAAGTGTTATGTATTTATAGTCTCTGTCTACCCTTTCGTCGGTCAAAATATCATAGATAGGATAAGGATAAACATGCCCGGCAGCACCCTGATAGGTTCTTCCTGTAAAAAAATAGGGATCGGGTTCCGGGTCTCCCACGAGATACGTGGGGATAGCAGTCCTTGTCTCGCTCACTTTTACTTGTGCCATTGCTGCCGGAGATAAAGTCAGCAGCGTGGCGAGAGCAAGAATGGTTCTAAGTTTTTTGTTCATAAATATTAGGGGTTATTTGGTGTCGTTTTTGATAACAATTTCAGTTCCTTTCAAAAGAGGCGACGAAAAGCGGACGGTTACGTCTCCCGGTCCCCTGGCAGCAGCAATATATGCCAGGACCCTTCCTCTGAATGCTCTCTGATGATTATCTGAATAGTTTGTCATATCTGTGTTGTCCGAGGCTTCGAGTCCCAGAAGCCTTGCCGGGCCGGCTACGGTACAAGTGATGTCATTGTCTCCCAGATTTACTACGCGACCTGCTTCATCCAGGATCTCTACCGTGAGATGAACCACACTTCTCTCATGAGTAAAAACAGTCTTATCTGCACTTACACGAAGAGCATATGGTCTTCCCGTGGTTTGTATTGTATAACGTGATTGAATATTTCCATTGGCATCACATCCTTCAGCCGTGAGCTCTCCCGGATAAAAAGGAATATCCCATCCGATAACTCCCGATTCCTGGTCATAGGCAATCTTCTCTCCCACTATTTTTTCATTGAGAAGGAGTCTGGCAAAAGGAGCATTGGTATAACATACTACTTTTATCATCTGTCCTTCCTCGTAATTCCATGTATCCCAGGCATCAATTGAAAGAAATCTGGCATTTCTCCCGGCAGGTGACGGATAGGTACCAATATATGTGACAGGAGTGTCGCTCCACAGAGAAGCCCTGAACCATCCCCGGGGCTTGCGGAAACTGCCTAAATCCAATAGCCCGGTATATAGTCCGCGGGAAGGCCATCTGCCCGATTCTCCCAGGTAGTCTGTTCCTGTCCACAAAAATTGTCCGGAGATGAAGTCCCTGTCCAGAACCGCTTTCCACTGCCTGTATCCAACAGATGTTTCACTGCCGTAGATGACTCGTCCGGGATATTTTTCATGATCCATGTCATATCTGTCTTCCGTATAGTTATATCCTACCACATCTATGGCTCCGGGATATTCGGTCTCGTTGGACATTACAACGCCTGCGAGTGCTCCGGTAACAGGCCGGGACGTATCTATAGAGCGAACTTTTGCAGCCAGCCTTTTGGCAATTAAGCCTATACGTCTTGCATCAGGAGCTTCGGGACGATATCCGCCAAACATAGGCTGGTTTATGGCCGAGCCGTCCAGAACGGGATGAGAATAAGGATCGTTCGGATAGTCAACCTCATTTCCTATACTCCATAAAATAACAGAAGGATGAGTTCGGTCCCTCAGAACCATGTCTGTGATATCCTGCTCAATCCATTCTTCAAAGAAATCATAGCTGCCCTGAAAACCGGGCGTTCCTATATTCCAGCCCTCTATCCATTTTCTTTTTGGGAATTCCCACTCATCGGAAATCTCATCAATAATCATAAGGCCCAGCCGGTCACAAAGCGTATAGAGTACCGGCGCCTGAGGATTATGAGCCATCCTTATGGCATTTACCCCCATTGATTTTAGATTACCCAGTCTTCGCTCCCACACCTCTTCGGGGACAACGGAGCCCAGGACTCCGGCATCGTGATGAAGACAGACCCCCTTAAGTTTCATATTCTTTCCATTAAGGAAGAAACCCCTGTCCGGATCAAACTGTATCGTACGCAGACCAGCGCTGATTATACAGTCGTCAATAGGAGAGCCGCCGCGCAAAAGCTGAATATGAACAGTATATAAATACGGATCGTCGATACTCCATAAGTGAGGCCGTAATAACTTGATTGACAATGAACTGTTTGAAATTTTCCCAGAATTTACATTGACGCCGGATTTCCCTTTGGCAACCTGCTTCCCCGATGGATCGGACAACGAGACCAAAACCTCCAGCTTTTCTTTTACCGGGATCTCGCTGAATACAGAATAATTAACCGCCACAACAGCCTTGTCGCCTGAAAGTTCCGTTAGTTCATAAGAAGTGCCCCATTGTGTCAGATGAATCTGCGAAGAATGGATCAGATATGTATCTCTGTATATACCCGAGCCTGTATACCATCTGGAATCGGCACTCCGGCTATGGTCCACCCTTACAGAAATGATATTGGCTCCATCTACAAGATAAGGTGTCAGGTCATACATAAAGGAGACATATCCATTTGGCCTGTATCCGAGGAGGTGACCGTTCAGATATACGGAACTTCTGTTGTAAATACCTTCGAAGTATATAAACAGTTTCTCCGAGGCGGAAACACTGGCGTTAAAATGCTTCCTGTACCAGGCCACTCCTCCCGGAAGATATCCGGTACAACTGGCCAGAGAAGGCGAAAGTTTTCCCTCGATTGACCAGTCATGAGGCAAGTCCAATTGACGCCATTTTGAATCGTCGAACGTAGTAGCAGCTGCGGTTGAATCATCTCCCAGATAGAATAACCAATTCTCATTGAACAATTCAGAACGGCCGAATGAGACCTGGGCAAAAACAGGAGTACACATAACTCCTGCAATCAATACCACACTAAGACAGAACAGTTTCATTTTGTATTCAATCATGCCCATAGACTTTCTTTTTGCAACAGGATCGCTGATTTTTATTTCAAATTTATACAGGATACTCAATTTTGCACAATATTCAATTCATTCAAAAAAGGTCTGTATTTGATCAATGAATTAAATGCATATGCTTAATGAAGTTTTAGATATATATTTGCGCTAATCGCAATCAGATAATGAAAAGACTTGTTGTTTCCCTCATTTCAATCTTTTTTTTGCCCATTTTTCTTTTGGCAGAAGAAGGCGCAAATAAGCATGTTACCAAGTGGCTCCAGCTGGATAAAGGCCTTTCAAACAACTTTATAGTTTCTTTGGACATAGACAGATACGGTGTTCTCTGGATAGGAACAGAAGAAGGCATGAACCGGTTTGACGGAGTATCAATAAGCAGTTTTACCAAATATTCGGGCGTCCTCCCCGGAAATGAATTAAATAGAGTAGTTTCTGACCGGTTCAACGACAAAGTGTGGATCGCGTCACAGCGATCAGGTATTGCATCGTATGATTATTCTGCCGGACAATCTCTCTTTATCAGGCATGGTGTCAACCCGGAACTGTCGCTGCCATCCAATGAAATAACATATGTTGCTCAAGATGACCGGGGCGATATATGGTTTAGCACGTATAATAAAGGTATTGGAAAGTACGAGGTAACTACGGGAAAAATTACTCTTTACAATTCCGGGAATGTAAAGGGAATGCCAGACAATATTATACGTTCTTTTGTCATTGGCGAGGATAATAATATCTATGCTGCTTATTATGGCAGTGGCATAGTCATTATAGATCCGGAAAACAGGACAGCGGTCCAGCATCTGCCCGTTCCGGGAGATCCCGCCTCTCTGCCCTCAAATGAGATCGGCAGTATTTATAGAAGCAAGGACAATAATATATGGATTGGGACACGTAGAGGCATTGCACTCTACAGAAAAGTCACCAAAGATTTTACTGTTTTTGATAAAAATAACTCCGGTCTTCCCGACGGGCTCATCTTTTCCGTTCTGGTAACATCGGATAATAAGTTGCTCGCATCTCCCGATTTCAATGGTGTCTGGGAGATGGACCTTAACGAGATGAACTCGGCCAAGACGTTCACAAGACTTCCGGAGACAGAAGAAATAATGAATATTGGTATCCATGCAATGTGCGAGGACCGGTTTGGAAATCTCTGGCTGGGTTCGTACGGGAGCGGACTTATGTTCATCAGCCGTAATGCGTTGCATTTTTCTAATATTATTTATCCTTTTACCCTCTCTGAAAGAAGTGTGACTGACATGGATTTCATGGGGAATGGAAAAATGATAGTAGGCACCGACGGTGGAGGAATTGACATTCTGGACAGGGACCTGAGAAATACCGGAAAATCCGGCCATTCCCTGCCGGATAAGAGTATCCTGAGTATCTTTTGCGACAGTGACGGACATTATTGGATAGGTTCTTTCAATGGCTATACTGCCGTTGTTGACAGTTCAATGAACTTGCTGGCAACCGTTGATATCCGGGAGGTGAGATCATTCTATGAGCACGGTGACACAATGTGGGTGGCTTCCGGTCTGAGCGGCCTGTATGCCGTGGACAGAAAAGAATATAAGAAACTGAACCGTTACGGTTCAGCCTATTTTCCGGATAACTATATCAAATCCATTGGTATGGACCAAAGAGGCCGGCTTTGGGTTGGCACGTTCAGAAGCGGTCTGTTTATTTTAGATAAGAATATGAACTCCGTGGCTTCATTTAACACAGACAAGGGATTCCCGTCTAATTCCATTAATCATATGCTGCTCGATAGCAGAGGTGACATGTGGGTAGCCTCAGGTGAAGGACTGGTCTGTTTCAGCACGGGCGACGATATAAAATATGATAAGATTTATTCAGCCAGAGACGGACTAAGCTCAGAGAATATAAGAGCCATAGTCGAAGACAACGACAACACAATTTGGTTCAGTACTAATCTTTCAATATGTCATTTAGACCTTAAGCTTGGAAAAATTACTGAGTACAGCTACAGGAGCGGAATTGCCAATGGGAATTATGCCCCGGGGGCCGGAGCCATCAGAGATGATGGGCTGATCAGTTTTGGCTCGACCGAAGGAATAACATGCTTCTATCCAAACAAGGTTGCCAACCCCGGAACTGATCTTCCCACACATTTCTCGGAAATGCAGATCTTTGACGCAAATGACCCTATAACCGGCGAAAATCCAATCATTTTCCTCTCCGGAAAAGAAAGTATAGTACTGCGACATAACCAAAACAGTTTCAATGTCTCATTTGCAGTAGATAATTTTGGGTTGGCCGACAATATTGAATATTCATATAAGGTAGAAGGCAAAGACCATAACTGGTTCCTGTCCAAGCACGGAAATTTCGTTTCATTCCATCAACTGGCTCCCGGGAAATATACACTTTACGTACGTTCCAGACTGACTGACGGCGAGTGGTCTGAACATACCGCATCGCTGGAAATAAACATACGACCGCCATTCTATGCTACGACCACAGCCTATATCATCTACACACTTATATTCATTGGTCTCGTATACATATTATTATTCCTGTATACGACAAAAATTGAAAGAGACAATGAACTGAAGTTGGAAAAGGCATCTATATCACATATAAGAGAAGTTAATGAAGAACGTCTTCGTTTCTATACCAACATCACCCATGAGCTTAAGACTCCTTTGACTCTGATTCTGGGACCTACAGAAGACCTTAAGAATGATGAATCACTGCCGGACGTCGTCAGAAAAAAAATTGCTGTAGCCCATAAAAATGCAAGCAGTTTGCTTGACCTGATTAATCAGCTGCTGAATTTCAGAAAAACAGAGACCAATAATGTGGTTTTCAAACCGTCCTATGGTAATCTCAGTTCCTTTATAGAAGATATAGGAACAATCTTCTCGGAATCTAATCCCAACAAAAATACAATTATAAGGCTTGATATAGCCAAAGATGTCATGGCTACTTTTGACCATGAAATTATGACGACCATTCTAAACAATCTGTTGAGCAATGCCATGAAATATACTCCGTCCGGTTCTGTGACACTCGGACTTAAGACTGAGAATATATCAGGGCAGCGTTCGGCTGTCATTAGTGTGGCCGACACAGGACTTGGTATTGATAAAGACCAGTACGAGAAGATTTTTGACAGATACTACCAGATACCCGGAAGGCAACAGGCACAAGGTAATGGAATTGGGCTATCTCTCGTGAAAAACCTGGTGGCGATCCATAATGGAACCGTAAATGTTGAGAGTGTTATAGGTAAAGGCAGCGTATTTACAGTACGGATCACTCTCGAATCAATACAGGAATTTCAGCCGTCGAAATTAGACACCATGAATGATACAGAGGCCAACAGTACACGTCCCATTGTCGTTATTGCCGAAGACAATAACGACATTAGGGAGTATATAAAAGCCTCTTTATTAGATAATTACGACGTATTTACTGCAAAGGACGGACAGGAAGGGTATTCACTCGCCATCAGATATATGCCCGATATAATTATCAGCGACATCATGATGCCGGTTATGGACGGCCTGAAACTTTGTGAAAAAGTAAAGCAACACATCAGCTTGAGCCACATACCGGTAATCCTTCTTACAGCCAAGGATACTAACGAAGACCGGAGTGAAGGATACAAATCAGGGGCAGATTCCTACATTACCAAACCGTTTACCAGCGAGATGCTCAATGCGCGCATACAGAATCTTTTAGAATCCCGTAAAAAACTTGCCAGGCAGTATATCGATTCTGTCCCGGAAAATCAGCCAATGAAGGTGACTCAAAGTGGTTTTTCATCTATCGACAATGAGTTCCTTCAAAAAATAACGAATTATATAGAAGATAACCTTCTATCGGACGATCTGGATATAGGCTCTTTGGCAGAAAAAATGAATATGAGCCCGTCCTCTCTCTATCGCAAACTTAAAGGCCTTATCGGAATCTCCGCCATTGAGTTTATCCGGAAAATCAAAATGAGAAAAGCCGCAGAGATGCTTGCTTCCGGTAATTTCAATGTCTCCGAGACCACATGGAATGTTGGCATTAACAGCATGATCTATTTCAGACAGTGCTTTAAAGATGAATTCGGCATGTCACCCTCTGAATACAAGAAAAAGCACCAGCCGGGACAATCCACTTCAAACAGCTGACAATAAATCTGTTCGCTCTTTCATGTTTTCTACACCTGGCATCTTCTACCTTCCACCCTATTTCTACACCCTGAGTTCGCCACGGATATGCAACGTCTGAGTGTTTATTAGCAATAATCCAATTCTTAATCACATTTGCCCTTCTGCAAAACACATGTGCGTAGAACAAACACATAAAACACATTAATACATGACCACCTAATCAAGGGTCAAACTCCTCTTCTGCACAGCACACTTACTTGCAGCGTATTAGCATTTTGCCGCATTTGACCCTTGATCGCAACTCCAAAACCGTTGCGATATGCAAATGGGACTCTGCCGGCATCAACCTAAAACCTGCCATAAGATATTTAGAAAAAGGGAAACCTCGCGCCCGCGGA
>DHQY01000007.1:359176-442941 GCA_002408205.1 Bacteroidales bacterium UBA5326
CGGAGGGAAGGACCCATTGGCTTTGCCAATGGGAGGCGTTTCCCGTTCTAAATATCTTACTAACAGGTTTTTAATGAAACGTGCCGAGCCAGTCCGGCAGCCATTTTCCGCAACAAACATATGTAAATGGGACGTGAGTGCGCCAAACTCAAAAGGTATGTGGGCAGTTGGCAGAAAATCACCTCGGCACGTAAACAAAAACGGCCCAAAACGTGCACGAGTGGCAGCATAAACGTCTATGAGGAATGGGGAAGCACCAATTTTCAACCTTGGGAAAACTGTCCCTAAAAACTAATCACTGAGAGCTCCTCCATCATTGCGTTTGTGTAAGTGACGGGAGTAAGCGGGCCTGTCTCAAATTCACCGACTTTTGTGTAACTTTTTATCACAAAGGGATGTCCGTTAGAGAACAATAAATTAGGACCGTCCGTTATCTGAAAATGTAAGTGAGGGGCGGTGGAGTTTCCCGAGTTCCCCAAAAGCCCTATAGGATTACCCTCTTTTACGACCTCTCCCTGGGAAACAAAAAATTTGTAAGGTACACAATGGGCATAAAAGGCATAAAGGCCGTTTCCGATATTCTGGATTACATAATTTCCCCCGTATTCGTCCATAGTGGTAAATACCAGGTCATGCGCGTCTCCCTTGTTCTCCGGCCGGCCGTCAACCACTTTTAGCACTGGCCCGTCGGCGACTGCATACAGAGTATCTCTGTAGTTGAAATAGGACTCGTTCACTTTGGGATCTCCCTCGAAAAAATCGGTCATCTGGTCATTCAGCTGAAGGTTGTCAAAAGCGAATCGCTCTCCCCGCCAAAGATTTCCGTCAACAAAAAAGATCGTGTAAAAATGATAAGCATTTGTGGACTGGTTAATGAAAATCCAGTTATCTCCTTTTACAGGCGACGAGATGGATAAGGGAGTCTTGTTTATCCGAGGCGAAAACAATCCGCCTTTTACCGTCATCTCTTTGTTTGAAACAGTATCTATAAGTATAAACCTGTGAGAAATTCTTGATGGTATTTTTTTGCTTAATTCAATGGGCAACTGGATAGAGAGGTAATAATGGGATATTCTATCGGAGGTAAATACAGGAATGAACGGAATCGGGTCTTTGTGCACATGTGGCAAGTTCTCTTTTTCAATAGTTTGCAAAATTGAATTTGTATTGTGATCCAAAATCTCAATTTGCTGAAGCCTGAGGCCCTCCTTCTCCCATTCCCAGGTTTTGAGCGTATAGGGAATCCGGAAATATACCTCAGTTTTAAAGGGAATATCATTAATTACAACATCAATCTTTCTATTCCCATACGGGTACGTGCACAGCATTCTTTCGCATGAAAAGAGAGCCAGTGCCAATAACACGAAAATCAGAGACCTTTTCATAGCTTTTTTACTGTAAATGTATATAATTAATTGATACGCTGCTTTTCTGCAGCGTTGCCTCGTTTATTACAACTGTCAGATTTCGGGGAAGAGATTCTCAGCTTCAGGGAAAACGTTTCTCAGCTCTTACGCTTAAGCCGGTTGGTCAAGTACCCGCGTACCGGTCCGTCGTATAACTTCATGCACAGGTAAGCCAGTACAACAGATCCAAAGAACAGGGCCAAAGCACCGGGCAAAGACTGGCCAAAGGTGAGGTTCTCATTTTTTACCCATGCATAGTAGAGGTAGATAAAGGGATAATGCACCATATACAGAGGGTAAGATATATCTCCCAGGAACTTGCACAGACGGGTGGTTATTTTGTTCGTTGTGTGGCCCGATGCCCCCAAATACACAAGCAGGGGAAAAACAACAACGGCACAAAGGGTATCGTACAGACCGTTCATCCATAGATTTTCACTTCCGCCTATCCGGGGTATTGCCGATAAAATTATTATGGCGAGGCTGCCAATCCAAAAAGCCCCTTTGACCCTGACCGGCTTAAAGACCCGGGACATGAGCAATCCGGCCGAAAAAGAGAACAGCAGACGCAGCGAACCGCCCAGCATATTGTCACCGGTAAGAGAATATCCCACGCATAAATCGCCATACGGACCCCAAATGGCAAATGCCGACAGTCCCAGGCCGGCAATGATAACCAGAATCATAAGGACTTTCGTTGGTAGTTTGCGAATAAACAACGCATACAGAATATTGCCAATGTACTCAAAAAAGAGTGACCAGCTGGGCCCGTTAAGCGGGAACATCTCTCCCACTCCCCTGATCTCTGTTCCGGGCGTTACCGGAAAAAGTAATGTACTCATCACCGTGGCTATCAGCAGCATCGCAACAGATATTTTAGAAACATCCCAAACAGGGCAACCCTGGAAGTAGAACATTATGGCTCCAATAAGCGCCCCCATTACCACCATAGGATGCAACCTGATAAGTCTGCGCCTGAAAAACTCTTTGACTTTCATCGTTTTCCACCGCTCATCGTAGGCATAGCCCATAACAAATCCAGACAGGATAAAGAAGAAATCAACCGCCAGATATCCGTGATTGATCTGCTGGTCAAGATGACTGGTAGCAAATGCTTCAAAAATGTGAAACCAGACAACCGTTAATGCGGCCACGCCACGCAATCCGTCAAGTATATGATAATGCGGTTTTGTATCTGCAAACGCAGACGGGGAAATTTTCATCATATTTGCAAAAATAAGCCAAAATCATGATAACCGACATTATGCCCCTGCTTTTTCTTGGTCATGGAAATCCCATGAACGCCATAGAGGAAAATGAATTTGTGAAAGGATTCCGGGAGGTTGGGCGCCAAATTCCGAGGCCTCGGGCCATTCTTTGCATCTCGGCCCACTGGGAGACTAGGGGCACTTTTGTCACATCTATGGAAAAACCAAGGACTATCCACGATTTTGGGGGTTTCCCAAAAGAACTCTATAAAATTGTATACCCGGCGCCCGGTAGTCCCGCTTTAGCCCGCGATACTATTGAAGCCATTACATCGGCCCGTGTGGAACCCGATTTTCAGTGGGGGCTTGATCACGGGACATGGAGCGTAATCAAACACATCTACCCCGACGCCTCGGTCCCCATAGTCCAACTGAGCCTTGACTACACCAAAACGTCTGATTACCATTACCAACTGGCCCGGGAGCTCTCGCCTCTCAGAAAAAAGGGCGTACTGATCATAGGTAGCGGAAATATGGTACACAATCTGAGACTCGCCGCCTGGGACCGGATGAACGACACGTTTGCTTACGATTGGGCTGCCGAGGCCGATGCACTTATGAAGAAATTCATTCTGGAAGATAACCACACCGCACTTATCAACTACGGTGCCCAGGGGGAGTCTTTCCGCCTGGCCATACCCACCCCGGAACATTATCTGCCGCTGTTATACATCCTTGCCCTTAAAGAAAAACAAGAAACCATCACACTGTTCAACGACAAACCCGTTGCCGGGTCCATGACCATGACCTCTATATTATTCTTTTCCAAATTGAATCCATGAAATAGCAGCCATTTTCATCACGTGTGATTTTTGCATCCCATATATAGTTTTTTGGCCAGTCCCTGAAAATTTTGACCAGTTTAAACATCAACCTCAGTATCAGGCGTCTCTCCCTGGGTATCCATCCCAATTCCGGGTGAAGTTTAATATTTATTTCATTCTGTTTATTGCCTATCTGATAGGTACCTCTAATGACACCAGCACCGGTATCGGAAGCAATAGAGAAATCCCCTGTAAGGAAGATGTTGTTTTTCAAAGCCAATATATCGGGAAAAGAGGGAGAGAATTCCACGGCACATAAATGCCGATCCCTTTGGACAGAAATTTTCTTTATTTCAGGATGACCGTTATTTCGCTTTAATTCATAATGAACACTTTCAATATCAAAACTGTTTTTATTCCCGATTTCTTTGATTTCCATAAAACCATTGTGAGCAGGATTGATATCCACATTAAAAGTATCGAGAGAGTACCTTGTAAAATAGTTACTTGACTTATCAACAGGCAGGAAGAAAACATCGGGTTTATGGAATTTACCTCCAACAGATATTTTAATATCGCAGTAATTTTTCCTGGCAAAGGACATTTGGTACATATAATATACAGGAAGGGAAAGCGGTTTTTTTGATATCACCCCTACAGGTGCAAGAAGAGTAAAGGGTACTTTATCTTTTCTTTCACGCTCAGCAATTTTCAATATGACAGCTCTGTTATGCACATCCCGGAAGGAAATTGATAAATCAAGATCAGCCGGACTGAATGTAAAAAAACATGAGTCAAATATCGTCTCAATAAATGCGGGGGCATTAAGAATTGAACTTTGAAAGGCCAGGGGATACCCCTGCTGATGATATACATCGGCCGACCCGTTAAGCTTATAGGCAATCACAGCAATCTTATAAGTGCCGGCAGACAACACCGAAAGCTGAACTTCAAATTGATTGTAAAAAATATCGGGATCCTTCTCAAAAGGAATTAAGACCAACTGCCGCATCAGGTCAACTTTGAAACTGAACGGAGAAATAAATTGCCCATTTGATTTCCCGGTATAAATGTCTTGATGTGCCATAATATTAATCTGTGAATTGCTCCTTTAATGCATCAATAATATCTGATTCCAGCCAATAAATATGCGAGAACCCATTCTCTTTCTTTGTCGCCATGAAAAAAACATATTTCAAATCCGGAGACATTGAAAATGACCATCCTCTTCCGGGGGAAGTATTAAATTTCGGGCCCATATTAACCGGTAATGTCCAACCGCCTTCTTTTTCCTTAAAAACAATGTAGTAATTGGACCCGTAAATATTTTTTTCCACACCTTCTGCCGGCACAACCACGAAACTTTCATCTGGCGCCACATAGGCATTGTATCTATCTGTTCCACAATTAATTTCGGCGGGCAATAAAACGGGTTCATTAAAAACCCCGTCTGCGTTAGCAGATTTGTATATATAAGAGATCACCTCGTTGGCAGAATTTCGCGTAAAATACATTGATCCATCGGAGGTGAAGGAAGGAAAATACTCACCTCCGTCTGTATTGACGGGCGGTCCTATATTATATGGGTCACCCCACCCATCTCCTTCTCTTTTCACTGCCCAGATATCATTATTTAATTTTTCATCACTTCTGCCGGAAGGTTTGCTTGAAGAGAAATACAGTATGGAGCCATCGCTGTTAAATGCGGGTTCAATAAACTTATACCTGGAATCTTTGGAGAAAGGCGCAGTTTCAGGTACGGTCCATTTACCATTTTCAAATTTTGTATATAGAATAGCAGAATAACGATAATCCGGTGTATAGACACAATAATAAATTTCATCGCCTGCCGGCGAAATGGCAACATCCCTGCTTGGCAAAGTATCTGAAATAAATCCATGATCCGTTCCAAGCAAAAGAATGTAAGGCTTCTCAATAATGTTCAATGAGAAAAGGCATAATAATGTAATTATCAGGTATCTTACCATTTTAACAAAACAAAATTACCGGAATCAAAAATTATGTCTTCATATCTTATTACTTGCTGAGAAAAACTTAGGGATCTAAAAAAAACTTTCATTGTATTTAGTGCTCATCATGGCAAAAACCATATAGATTTTATCAGTTTTCACTGCCGCCCCTCCCAATTTCAAAGTCTTTATTAAAATATGTTTTTTTAATTACAGCGGCTTGTTTTTTCCACTCTTCAATACCTAATTTTTTAATGGTACAAAGATTGAACAGTTTTGTGTTATGAGGATATTTATCGGCTCCTTTGGCAAGAGGCATAAGTAAATCACAGGGAAAATCCGAACAATCACAGCATAATTGAATGCCTTTTTCATTTACACAATCCAGTGTTTTACATTTTTTGCCCTGAAAATTCAGGAAAAGGCAATAATTCCCGTCAGAGCAGCCATTGCAGGAAACCTTCTCCGGCGGGATACCGGTAATGCGGGAAATCGCATTTTGCGCTTCAATAGTAACATTTTCACAATAAAGTTCACAGTTAAAACAAGCAATTCCACATGGAGCAACGATCTGTTTTTTCATACATCAATATTTTTTAACATTTCAAATTGTTTTCCTTTTATTTCCATTCCGGCAGAGAGTAGGAAATCACTTATGGTACGGCATGAAGTCTCTGTATTAATGATCTTTACAACATTACATAAACTATCAGAAACGGCTGCACTCAAAAGATGAGTGGCAATTTTTTTTCTTCTGTAATTCTTATTCACTGCAATTTGTGTGATATCACCCGATTCCGGCTCATGAACACAATAACCTGCAAGAGTTTGCCCGTCATATGCACCAATGATTTCAAAGCTTTCCTTATCTCTTTCAATTGCTTCAAACCCATTCTGCCACGATGGATAAAAGTCCCAAAAAGAAGAGAGTTCGCTCAATTGATACAATCCGTCAAGTCTGACCAGGTCAAATCTTCTGCTCCCGTTTTCAGTCCCGATAAATTCACTCTTATCCCGGATATAGTAATTGAATTCTCTTGTTATCCCGAACCCAAGGTTTGTGTAAACCGATACAGCACGAGTATTGCTCTGGATGACTTCAAGCAGATACTGGCGAATGTTCCGTTGCCTCAGAAATGGAATCGAATAGTTAAAAAGTTCTGTGGCCAGGCCTTTCCCGCGATACTCCTTTAGCGTACCTGTTCCTGTATCATAGGCTGTTGCAATACCCCCGAAATTTCCAATTCCGTTTAGTATAAAAGCGACCATGTCGCAGTTATCAAAGAAGGCAAAAGACAGGCCTGGATCAAAACCCCTTCTTTTAAGCATTTTAATCAATTGCTGTTTATTCAATTGCACCTCATATTCTTCGAACGCGCTGCTAAAGGCATTGTAAATAAGATTAAAAGGCACTCCTTCAAGAGATTTGATTTCCATGGCTCCACAGTTATTTTTTTGTGTAATAATCAAGGAAGCTTTGCAGTTCAGTCAATCTGTTACTATTCATAATTTTTTGATAAGAACTTGCGTCAACACCAATCTGTTTGTTTTTTATCAATAGTAAATTCCTCCGATTGCGTTCCCATCTTTTATAAACCTCCTCTGTAATCTGCTCAGAAGCAGAATGATCAGAATCAAACATCCTTTCAGGGATCAGTATTTTAACGTCGTAGTTTTCCAATTCTCTTATAAGCCTTGATATATGATCCACTCCAAAAACAAAAACTACCCTTCCGGCATTATTCAATGAATCCATACCGTTCTTTACAATAATCCTGTTTCTTTCACGCCAGAAACCATGTGCCCTGTTTGCAATGGAATCGCCAACAATCATTTCATAAACATGATCAATCTTCTGTAGGGTATTTTTATTGTGAATATGATCATACAGAGATGATAATCCGGAATCTTCAAAAGTATTTGTCCAACTGGCTGTTTTGCTGATTTCATCTCTTATCTTCGGGGGATAGCTCTGTTCGGCTTCTTGCTGTAAAAAAAAATCGGCCCGCCAATCAACCGGGATGAATCTGTAACCCAATACCGTTGACATCTGGGCAAGCATTACCGCTTCGCTTCGGGAGGGAAATATCCTTCCAAAACCGTATTGTATGCTTCCGGTGTAATTTCTCCACAAACTATATCGGGATTAAGCAGCTGAATCTGGGTAAGCAGATCGTTCAGCGAGTAATGATAACTATCGTTAAGGTGCATGGCGTGTACACTGCCAATTATATAAACCTCCGGTTGTGTTTGTCCATAGGCCAGACAGGAGATTGATATTAATAATGTGAAGACTATTTTTTTCACTGATCCTTTAAAAAAATTGCCAATTTAATGATCCATTAAGTTAACATCTACCATTCTGATCTCCTGTATTGTATCATTAGGGTCTAATTATATTGCGGGAAAATATTATCCGTCATATAAGCCAGAAACAACAAATATTGTAAATGACATAATGATCTATTCGGTATCGAACATTGTTCTTGTCACCATTCTTGAGGCATGGATGTTAAATGAAGCGGGCAGATCTGCGTTTCCCAAAACATGGTATACTCATAACCTCGATCACTGTTTCAGAATTTGATCCAATTCATCTACTATAAGTGTTGCTTTCCCTAGTGTGGCTTCCCAGAAATTCAGGCTTGAATCATCGTCGTCAGGACCGGCATAGCTCATTTTCAGGAGCATATTATTCACCAGTTCCCATTCGTCGTCTTGTATAGCCCTAGGCTCTTCTGTCAAAATAACAGTTAATATCCTGAATTCATTCTGGGTATTGGGATAGGCCGGATTCCTTGCCCCAAATCTTGAAATAATGTCTCCGATACTCCAGGTTTCGACAGCCTCGGCAGCAAAGTATCCATCAGCGAGTGGATAACTGGCATTGGGAATCACAGACAAACCAGAATAAAAAGTCACATCGGGAACATCTTCTGCGGGGATAAGTCCCATCAGGTAAAGCTCCAGAGGAGCATAAATTTTGTCTTCAATACCCATGGTTGCTCCCTGTGCTTCCCAAAGCTCACAGCCATTGATGTTTGGAGCGTGATACCACATGGGATTTCCTGCAATATTGGCTCTGACGGTTGTTCTGTCAAAACCTCCCAGCATTCCGTTTACATCGCTAAATCCCCAATGGGCATGAATTTCATATTCCACATTTGATATCAGTTGGTAAGTTGAGCGCATGTAGTTTGCCCACCTGTGACACAATTCGTGTTTCATGATTTCGGGATTAAATTCCTGAAATCCACCAAATCTTATTACCCCATAAAGATGCTCCCCATTAGGATTATAGTTGTAAATAGCGCCTTCATTGTACAGACCTCTACCCAATCCTTCTACGTCGTTCATCATAGCGCTGTAGCCACCCCCAAATGCATAAGAATTATCTTTGTACACAAAAAACACAAAATCTATTTCATCTCGAAATTTGGAGTAGATGTGTGCCAATAAATCATTCATTGAACGATCTTTATAGTGTGTGGCAATCACTCTTCCGGCCGAATGCATAAAAAACCCATCGCCCAGGTCGGTGGGCGGAGCGACCTCTTCCTCCGCTGTTTTGAATGACCTTTGCTCACCATAGGCTGTTCCTATTGAATTGGTGGCATAGGTCCTCACATAATAGGTTGTATTGGCAGTAAGATTAGTCAGATCGGCTGCAAAGGTGCCCGTGTCTGTGCCATTTGTGGTTTTTGAACCTGAAACAGTCGGATTTTCCGAAATACTCCAGCAGACACCACGTGCAGTTACTTCTGCACCGCCATCTGCTGTCACATTCCCCGAACAGGACGCTGTTGTGGTAGTGATGTTAGTAATTTCTCCTGTGGAAACCACAGGAATCATAGGGGCTTCTTGTGGTATACAGGAAAATAATACAAAAGCAATGAGCGGAAGAGTGATCGTCTGTTTCATGATTAAACGGGTGCTTTATAGAAGAGAATTATTGGCAAATATACGGTTTATTGTAATAAAAACCAAAAATAGACGTATTTTTATTTTATGAAATGTTATTTTGTCTTACTTATGATTATGACTGCGGGTATGCAGCTTTTTGCCCAGGAGGGTATGGTAAAACCGCCCAGAGTGGATGAACGGGTAGAATTGCTCAGCATTGTGTTCCGGCTGGCCGGCGCATACGAATATAACGACACTATCTATAATGCCTATACAGACCAAATCAAAACCCACTACGAGCCTTTCAAAGACCATCCGGTCATTGAATTTGCCCGCCAGGTTCGTGAATACAACGGAATAGGTTACGATGCCGTCATGTTCATGGCCATTCACCTGGACAAAGACCTCAATCCGCTGGTGTCTTTCAACGATTCGGTTCCCGAGGGAAGATGGGGTAAGGAAGATGCGGAAAAATTCGTTGCCCTGCTTAGAGATTTCTATGAGAAGAGCGGAAGTCGGGCATTTTTTGAAAGCAACAGGAACCTTTATGCGCAGACAAGCGACCGCTTCCTTCCGGTGTACGAAAAACTGGACCTTCAGTGGTACAAAACCTTTTACGGAAAAGAGCCCGATGAACAATTCATTATTGTGAATGCACCCGGAAACGGAGTCAATAACTACGGGTCCCAGATCCGTTTGAGCGATGACCGGCGGGAAGTGTATGCTATTATGGGCCTGTGGAAGACAGATGAAAAGGGAATCCCGGTTTTTCCGATGGAACAGTATTTTTCGCTACTCGTTCACGAGTTTAATCACTCGTTCATTAACCACCTGGTGGACAAATACCGGGAATTGTTTGAACAAAGCGGCAAAAAAATGTTTGAAACCGTAGGGACCATGATGCGAAACCAGGCATACGGCCAATGGGAAATAATGATCAAGGAATCGCTGGTACGTGCTGCTGTCATAAAATACATGAAAGACCACGATTTTTCGTCCACAGATATTGCCAATGAAACCCTGGCCCAACTTTCTCGCGGTTTTTTCTGGACAGAGGACCTGGTAACAGAGCTGGAACGTTATGCACAACAAAGAGCCTCTTTCGCCACCCTGGAGAGCTACATGCCGCAAATGGCCAAAGCCTTTGAACAGTATGCCCAAAACATTGAACAATATAAAGCATCGTTCGATGCCAAAAGGCCAAAGATCGTTTCCATTGCCGAATTTTCCAACAATGACCAAAACGTTGACCCCGGGACCAAAACCATTACAGTGAATTTTGACAGGCCGCTCCTGGGCAAAGGCTATTCTATTGGGTTCGGCCAAAAAGGAACAGCTGCATATCCCAAAATAGACAGCATTAACTACTCGTCCGACAATACGGCCGTGATCATTAAAGTTCAGCTGGAACCCCGCAGAGAATACGAAATGGTCTTCATGGGCCTGGCATTCAAAAGCACCCAAGGGATCCCTATGGAAAATTACACGGTCGGCTTTTCGACTTTTTAGTTGTAATTTTATTGCTAAAATAATATACTGTGCAACCTATAAAATATATTCTTTTTGATTTTGACGGGACCATGGCCGATACCATCGGGCCGGCATTAACAATCTATAACCGTGTGGCAAAGGAATACGACAGTGTTCAAATTGACGAAGAAGGGAGAAAAGTAATGGCTGCCGGAAGGCCGCAGGATCTGCTCAAAATTTATAATATGTCGCCCCAAAAGCTGGGCCTTATCATGCTACGCATACGGAAAGAGATCCGTTCCCTCATCCCGGACCTGTCCCCGGCACCCGGCATAGTAAATGCCTTAGAGGAAATCGAAGCCTCGGGCTTCAGGCTCGGTATACTTACATCCAATTCCAGATCGAATGTCAATTTATTTTTAAAGAACAACGGGATACTCCGTCTGTTTGATTTCGTTTATAGCGGAAAAAGCCTGTTTGGCAAAGACAAGGTGTTTCTGCGTTTATTCCGCCACGAGAACATAGCCCGGGACAACGTTATCTACGTTGGCGATGAAACAAGGGACATTGAAGCCTGCCACAAAGTGGGAATCCCCATTATTTCCGTGACCTGGGGCCTGAACAACAAAGAAATCCTCTCTAGCCTGCAGCCCCAACAACTGGCCCGGTCCCCTAAAGAAATTATTAGCTGCATAAACCAAATTATATCTCAAAGAATATGAAAAAATTATCCGTTCTGCTGTTTCTGATGGCCGCTATGGTCTCCACAGCCTCTGCGCAGGAATTGCGCAACTTTTCTTTTGGTCGGGCCCCTATTGTTTCGCCCGAGATCACAAACAACCAGGTAACTTTCCGTCTGCTGGCTCCCAAGGCATATGAAGTCCGTCTGTACGGATCTTGGATGGCGGATTTCCGCTCCACCCTGGCCATGTCCCGCGACACTTCGGGCATCTGGTCCGCAACCATTCCCGTTCCCGAATCCGAGATTTACACCTACAACTTCATTGTGGACGGTGCAGGGATGAACGATCCGTCCAATGTGCTTATGCAGCGCGACGGAACGCGGTACCTGAGCGTGCTGCTGGTAGAAGGCGGCATCTCTGAATACTATAAGGAAGCGACTCAAAGGGGTAATCTTAAATCTGTATGGTACGATTCCCCCACCATAGGAATCCAACGCAGAATGACCGTCTATACGCCTTATGGCTACGAATCAAATCCCCGGAAGAAATACCCGGTATTGTACCTTTTACATGGGGCCGGAGGCGATGAAGAAGCCTGGATCAGTATGGGCTTCACCCGTCAGATTCTGGACAATATGATTGAAAAAGGGGAAGCCGAGCCCATGATTGTAGTCATGCCCAATGGCAACCCCGGGCAACAGGCCGCCAAAACGCTTGGGTTGCCCGAAAAGGAATACCAGCGAAATGACCCGGCATTTGCCAACCTCTATGTGAATTCCATTGTAAAAGATATTATTCCTTACATTGAAAAGCATTACCGTACCATAGCCAAACCGGAAGGGCGCGCCGTGGCCGGTTTGTCCATGGGAGGAGGCCATACCATATCCGTAACAAACCTGTATCCGGGAATGTTCGGCTATATTTGTCCATTAAGCATGGGTATACGCGATGGTCAAAATTTTGACAGGGAATTACAAGCCATAAAAAAAGCAGGGTACAAACTCTATTGGGTAGGCTGCGGCGACCAGGATTTCCTGTTTGAATCTGCCAATGCGTTACACCAGGCTCTGGAACGCAACGGGCTGGAACACACCTATTACGTAAGCGGCGGCGGTCATACCTGGCCCAACTGGCGGGCTTACCTGACCATCTTCGGGAAACTGCTTTTTAAATAAGGATCCTAAACAGAATGAAAATTCAGCATGTCTTCAAGCTGTTGTGAATTTTTATAGTGGATCACATACATGCCCAACGCTTCGGCTGCCGTGACATTGCTAATGTTATCGTCAATATAAAGAGAATGTTCTGCTTTGACACCGTAACGGTTAAGCAACACCCGGTAAATTCTCAGATCCGGCTTTACAAGATGTTCCTCGCCGGATAGTACAATACCGTCAAAGAGTTTGAAGAACGGAAATCTTGAGTAGGCGATCTTAAATGTCTCGGCAGACCAGTTGGACAAGCCGTACAGTTTGTATTTTTCTTTTAGCCGGTAAAGAAGATTTACCGTCCCGGGAAAATCGCCACGAAGCATTTTTTCCCATTTGCCGTAATACAAACCTATCTGATCAAAATATTCGGGATGTTTTTCCTGAAGTATGCGGGTGCCATCGCTCAGCGAACGCCCCCTGTCCTGTTCCAGGTTCCATTCATCGGTGCAGATATTATGGAGAAAAAACTCCATATCGTCTTTATTGTCAAAATACTCTTTGTATAAATATCTCGGGTTCCAGTCCACCAGCACTCCACCGAAATCAAAAATCACATTCTCTATCTTCATCACAAAAAAATGAGCTGCAAAAATAATAATTTTTGCAGCTCCTAGCACGTAAATAAAATTTTTATTGGTTTTTCACCATTCTGGCAGTGAACACAGGGCCTCCGCGGTGACCTTCATGAGGTACAATTTTCACCTGTACGGATTCTTTGCCTTCCAGCAATTCACACGGGATTTCGTAAGCATAGTCCACAAATTGATCTTTATTTATTTCGGAAATATTTTCGGTGGCAATTATTTTATCTTCCACCAAAATATCGAAGGTCTTGGAACCGCTGTATGCTCCCCAGTATTCCAGCACAAGCGACACAGGCTCGTCTGCGGGCACTTTCATAGTAAAGGCCATCCAGCCGTCACGCTGCACTTCGCGGAACCTTCTGGATTTAAATTCACCCACTCCGGCGTTTTCGTCCCTGAACTGGTGATCACGCTCGGGTTGCATTTCGCCCAGGCGGAGTACGTCCACGGTACGTTGCTCGAGGTCCAGTTTCCTTTGACGCTCTTTTTCATAGGTAACCTGCAGGGTTTCCCATTCTTCCTGATTGTACATATCCCAGTATACCGAGTAGCGCCTGTCTGCGAGTGTATAGAAAGGCTGGAGGGTAATATCGGCGGGTTTGCCTGTATTGACCGTGCGGAATGTGTTGGGCTGACCTTCTACGGGAACCGTCCAATTGGCGGGGTCGGAGTCTTTGGTCATGAGCACGGGAACGAACATAAGGTCATTAACCTTGGGATCATCCACCGGCCCGAGATTACCGCCCAATACCAGCGGGCCGTAAAGAATGGCAACACGGTTCCCGTTATCGGGCATGGTTTCGAGTCTGAGAGTGAAGGGAAACGTCACAGTTACCTTATCGCCATTTTCCCAGGTTCTGTCAACGGCTACAAAACTGCCGGACATTTCTCCAAATAAAAATTCTTCTCCGTTCACCTTAACGGTCATGCCTTTCTTTGCCCATTGCGGATAGCGAATGTTCAATGTAAAGCGGACCTTCTTTCCGGTGGTAATGGTAAACGAGGTACCCTGCTCCTGAGGATAGCCGGTGTTCTGGGTTACCTTTACGCCTTTTTCCTTCCAGTTAAGCTCCGAGGCAATAAACTGATTCACATAGAGTGTGTTATCGCTATGGAAATAAATACTTCCTCCGTATTTGGAATGGTTTTCCATCCCGGTCCCAATGCAGCAGGTAAACCAGTCGGGATCCTGGAACGCTTTAAACCCGCCCATATCGAGCGACAGGTTGTACACCACAGTGCCTTCGTGCGGGTGCTGGGAAGAAAGGATGTGATTGAAAAGCGCCCGTTCGTAATAATCGGCAACCCTGGGATCTGCTGACCATTCAAAGAGGTGTTCAGAAAGCTTGAGCATATTGTACACGTTACAGGTTTCTGTGGTAGCGTTGCTTAAGCGGTCGTTGAGGGTATCGGGAGCCCCGAGGTATTCGTGATTCCCATTACCGCCCGTAACGTAAGAGTGGTGATTTACCACCCGGTCCCAGAAAAACTGAGCGGTGAACTTATCGCTTTCATTGCCGGTCAGTTCATACCTTCGGGCAAGGCCTATAATCTTAGGGATCTGTGTGTTGGCATGCTTCCCGGGAAGTATGTCCTTTCCTTTGGACAAAGGATCGAGGATAGCCTTATGGTAGAATACACCGGCCAGATCTAAATATTTTTTATTCCCTGTTTGGGCATACAGTTCGGCCAGCGATTCGTTAATCCCGCCGTGCTCGCAATGAAGCATAAGCTGTATCTGTTCATCATTCAAGTCTTTTACCACCGTAGCCAGCCAGTCTGCAAAACGGACGTTCAGTTCAAGGGCTTTGGGATTTCCGAAAGTCCAGTAGACATGGAACAGTCCGTCCATCACTTTGTGTTGTGTATAATAGGGCACCCATATGCCGTTCAGGTCAAAGCCCTGTGAACGGATATTGCCTTTGGCTACCTGGTCTTCCAGAATGCTTTTCCCGTTTGGAAAAGCGCCTATGTAACCATCGCCGTCGGCTTGCTGGCATTCCCACAATTCATCTACAATGTAATTGGCTCGTTTCCGGAATTCTTCGTTGCCCGTAGTCTGGTACATCATGCTGATGGCCGATAGGTAATGGCCCAGACTGTGACCGGCAATTGTATTGGATTCCCAGCCCCGGTAGTGTTCTGCTTTGGGTTTCAGGCCCGCCTCACTTCTGAATTTGGCCAGGAAACGGTCGGGTTCGTAATTCAGCAGGATCTGTTCATTCAGCTTTGTCGCATTCATGAACGGGCCGTCCAGTAATTTAACATCGCTTATCTCAAAAGGTTTTGCCTTAAAAGGTGCCTGTCCGGTTGCGAGGGCCGGGATCATTGCCGCAGAAAGCAAAAAGGCGGCAATAAGGATAATGGTTCGTTTTTGTTTCATAATAGTTAATTGATTTTAAACATATAAGGCCATTGCTCTTCGGAGCTCTGTTCCGCATCGGGCCCCCATCGCATAACGATGGGCCAGTGCTCTTTGGGAGCTCCGCTAACTACCAGCCATAAATATTCCGTATTCTTTGGCACTTCAAAAGTGAGTGAGCCTTCCGGCTCGCGTCCCGTACTGCTGTATATGCGACGGCCGTTACTCAGATAAGCCACAAAACCGTAGCGCCAGCCGGCTTTGTCTGTATTTACCGCCGTATAGCCGGGGGCACCGGCAATGCCTTTGAATTGAAGCGTTACGGCGGTTACGGCGGGTGGCACTTCCAATTTGATTCCGTTGTAACCGTAATTTTGCGGACAATTGAGCGAATCTACCCGTTGCCAGCCGTCACCGGCATCTGTGAGTAAAGTAACATGCTGATTGGCATAAGGTCTGGCCACTTTTTCCACCCGCTTAAGGTCCCAGGTAATAAAACGGCACGCCCCCCCCGAACATTTCGTCGTTGAACTGTTCCTGGGTCAGGTTATTCATTCGTTTGTAAGTGGTCACGACGTCTTCTCCCTGAATGGTGGCTCGACAAAGATTCCCGAAAAAGTCCTTTCCGTGAAGGTCGGCCCAGTATTCCAGGACATAAGGAGAATGATACATATTTACAGGATGCAGGAACGCGTAATGGGTCTGCTTAAGGAAATCCTTCAGGTGGTAATTCTCAAAGGTCATCCATTCCGGGTAAACTTGCCAGAGCATATACTGGGCGGACATTTCAATAATGGCTCCTGCAGGGCCGGTTCCGCTGTCGATACCCGACAGGTACTGGAAACAATGGCCCATTTCGTGGGCAAGCGCTCCGTAAGGCGGTTTGGATATGCGGGTGGCATTGGTCCAGAGAATACCAATCTTTTCATCAGAACCTCCGCCAAAGGCCGTTTCTTCAGGGCCCGAGAACACATATACCAGCATTTTATATTTATCTGTAAGCGATGATCCTTTCTGCACAACTTTCAAATCGTTTACATAGTAGTTATAAAACCTCTCACATTCCTTTAATGCGAACTGCACGTCAAAGCGTTTTCGTTCATCGGACACTTTCATTGGATCGTCTCCGTAATCTTTATGCCAGAATATGGCAATGTTATCCGACTCTGCCATTCGCCGGAAGCTGTAATCGCTTTCGTTATTGTCATAGTCGTTGTTTTTGGGTACCAGATATACCTCGGCGGGGATATAGAGCTCTTTTTCCGGCTGGGAGCCGGAAGCACAGGATAAGGTCAGGACCCCGATAGCAGTCCATATAAAGCAGGTAAGCGGACAGGATAATTTCATCGTGAAAACAGTTAAATATATGTCCGGTAAAATTAGTTCTATAACCGGTGAAGGAATAGCTGTTAAGTCTAAATTTCTGACAATATAGTCCTAAACAACCAACCCCTTAATAAATAAAACAGTAAATCAGAAAAAATAATTTTTATATTTCAAAGGATTGCTATACTTTTGCACACGGAATGAAAAACGGCAAAAATATTCTTCGTGTCCGACTTTGGGCTTAGGTTGTAACTCCTGTAGTAACGACCTGTTTGCCCACATCCAAACCTCCCCTTATTATTTCATATTCTAAGAAATTTTAAATTTTTTACAAGCAATGAATGTGCGCATTCTTGTTGCAGATGCCTCACATACAGGCTATGCAGAACGTATTTGTGAGTTAATGTATATTTCCGCCCAGGAGCGTGGAACCGGCATAGCCAAAAGATCTCCGGAATATATTGTCGAGAAGATGATAAGTCGGAAGGCTATTATTGCCCTTCACGGAGACCGTGTGGTGGGTTTCTCATATATCGAGACCTGGAGCCATAAAGCATTTGTAGCCAATTCGGGGCTGGTGGTGGACCACGAGTACCGTCACCTGGGCATTGGTGCCAAAATCAAAAAGAGCATTTTTAATTTATCGCGCGAAAAATACCCCGATGCCAAAATATTCGGTATTACTACCGGAGCAGCCGTTATGAAAATCAATTACAAACTTGGCTACCGGCCGGTGCCTTTTTCCGAACTGACACAGGACGAGGCGTTCTGGGAAGGCTGTCAGGGATGCCGGAATTACGACATTCTCCTGCGAAACAACAAGAAAATGTGCCTTTGCACCGGCATGATGTACGATCCGGCCGAGCATAAGTCGCGCCGGTCTGCGGCCGCCAGGCCCGCAGCGGCCGTACCGGAAAAAGTAACCGCACATGCGACTGCCGTAAGCACAAAAACCGTTATCATACGGATAAAAGAACAACCGGAAAAAACAGGAACCTTAATAAAAGCATAAAGATGAACAACAAAATAGTACTCGCCTACAGCGGCGGACTGGATACCTCATTTTGCATCCCTTACCTGACCAAAGAAAAAGGCTATGAAGTGCACACCATTCTGGTGAATACCGGGGGGTTTTCTCCTGAAGAACTCCGGGCAGTATCGGCCAAAGCCCTTACACTGGGGGCTGCATCGCACCGGAACGTAGACAAAAGCGGGGAATACTACGACAAATGCATTAAGTATATGCTTTTTGGCAATATCCTCAAAAACAACACATACCCTCTCTCGGTAAGCTCAGAGCGCGCTTTCCAGGCTATGGCCGTTGTGCTTTATGCCAAAGAAATAGGCGCCGGGGCCATTGCCCACGGCAGCACCGGGGCCGGTAACGACCAGGTTCGTTTCGATTATTTTGTCGGCGTACTGGCTCCGCAAATGAAAATTGTAGCACCCATCAGGGAATTGAAGATAGCCCGCCGCGACGAGATAGAATACCTGGCAAAGAACGGATTTGAATACAGCTGGGAAAAGGCAAAGTACTCCATAAACCAGGGAATCTGGGGAACGAGCATTGGCGGAGTGGAAACGCTCAAATCGCTGGGTGAACTTCCGGAAGAAGCCTACCCGCACCCGCAGACAAAGAACGGCACCGAGGTTGTCACCATTACTTTCGAAAAAGGCCAGCCGGTAGCATTGAACGGAGAAAAAACGGACCCGCTGGGTCTTATCTCTGCTTTACGGGAGATTGCAGCTCCCTATGGTATAGGCCGCGATGTACACGTGGGCGATACCATTGTGGGACTGAAAGGCCGCGTGGGATTCGAAGCTGCAGCGCCCATGATCCTCATTAAGGCGCACCATCTGCTTGAAAAACATGTACTCAGCAAATGGCAGCTCTACTGGAAAGAACAACTGTCCAACTGGTACGGAATGTTGCTGCACGAAGCCCAGTACCTCGATCCCGTTATGCGCAACATAGAAGCTTTTCTGGACGACTCGCAACACCGTGTCTGCGGAACGGTTTCGGTAAGGTTGCGCCCCTTCAGCTTCTCGCTTATGGGATGTGAAAGCCCTTACGATATGATGAACGCTAAATTCGGGGATTACGGGGAGGGTACCACTGCTTTCTCGGGAGCCGATGTGGAAGGTTTCACCAAAATCCTCTCGCTGCCTATAAAGATCATTTACAGTCAGGAAGATGAAAAGCATAATTAAAACGACTATTGCCGGGGGAGCCGGCTATACGGGCGGAGAATTGCTGCGCCTGCTGCTGCTCCACCCCAACGTCCGGCTCGTCTCGGTGCTGAGTACGACTCAGGCCGGGCAGCCCCTCTGGGCCGCCCACCGCGATCTGCTGGGCGATACCGCAATGACATTCGACAGCCGGTTACCCCAAACCGATATAGACGTATTGTTCCTCTGCCTGGGGCACGGAGCCTCGCAAAAATTTCTCATGGAGAACGATCTGTCCCGTATTGGACACATTGTAGACCTTAGCCAGGATTTCAGGCACCACAAAAACAGTGTTTGCAACGGCAGGTCGTTCCTGTATGCCCTGCCCGAAGCCTATCCCAATGCAGCGGTATACGAAGGGGCACTGAGAGAAGCCAGCAATGCGGCCAACCCGGGGTGTTTTGCCACGGCCATTCAGCTGGCCTTACTGCCTTTGGCATCTGCGGGTATTCTCAGTCAGGATATTCATATTCATGCCATAACGGGAGCCACCGGTGCGGGGGCCAAGCCCACCGAAACAGGCCATTTTGCATACAGAGACAACAACATATCCGTTTATAAAGCTTTTGAACACCAACATCTTACCGAGATCAGAGAAACGCTCGGAACGTTGGCCGGCGGCACATTGCCTCCCATATATTTTGTACCCGTACGGGGCGATTTCACACGCGGCATCCTGGCCAGTGTCTATACCCCGGCAGATCTGACGGAACAGGAAGCAGCAGGACTGTTTGAAAAGTATTATGCGGAACATCCGTTTGTACACGTTGTTCCCGGTACCATAAGCCTCAAAGAAGCAGTGAACACCAACAAGGGACTGGTCCATGTAGAGAAGCACGGCACTATGCTTCATATTACCTCGGCCATAGACAACCTGCTCAAAGGCGCCTCAGGCACAGCCGTTCAAAACATGAACATTCTTATGGGCATAGACCAGACCACCGGATTAAAACTTAAACCAACCGCCTATTAACATTTACATTATGGCACTTTATCCGGTATATCCCTTATGGGAAATAGAAGCAGACCACGCACAAGGCTGCGTGATCACAGACACAAAAGGCCAGGAATACCTGGATCTCTACGGCGGACACGCTGTCATATCCATAGGTCACTCCCACCCCGTTTACGTGCAGGCACTTAACCGCCAGATTTCCAAAATCGGGTTCTATTCCAATTCCATACGGAACGGACTCCAGGAAACACTTTCTGAGCGGCTGGCCTCCATGGGCGGCTACCCCGGCTACCGTCTCTTTTTATGTAACTCCGGGGCCGAGGCCAACGAAAACGCCGTAAAACTGGCCTCGTTCCAGACGGGACGCGACCGAATACTGGCCTTCAAAAAAGCCTTTCACGGACGCACGTCGGGCTCTGTTGCGCTCACCGATAATCCAAAAATAGTAGCACCTTTCAACGCTCATCATGCAGTGGACTTCATTCCCATGGACGACTTTGGAGCGCTGGAAAAGGCCTTTTGTGAGCACTCCTATGCTGCAGCAATAATTGAAGGCATTCAGGGAGTATCGGGCATACACGAGGCTTCCACTTCATTTTTCAGGAAGTTGCGCGAACTGTGCACCACCCACGACACCTGTCTAATCCTGGACGAAGTACAATCGGGATACGGACGCACCGGTCGGTTTTTTGCCCATCAGCACCACGGCATTACGGCCGATCTCATTACCATGGCAAAAGGTATGGGCAACGGCTTTCCCATTGGCGGGGTCCTTATTTCCCCTGAGTTCAAGGCCTCCTTTGGACAGCTGGGAACCACATTCGGGGGAAACCACCTGGCCTGTACCGCCGCACTGGCCGTCCTGCAGGTTATGGAAGATGAAAAGCTCATGGAAAATGCCCTGCAGGTAGGTTCGTACCTGATTGAACGTCTTAAAAGCATAAAAGAAGGCATAAAAGAAGTACGCGGCCGTGGCCTTATGATTGGCGTGGAACTCCATCCCGAATTTCCGGCCAATGCCGGTCTGAGAGACCGCCTTCTTTTTGAACACCATATATTTACAGGAGCTGCAGGACCCAACGTACTCCGCCTGTTGCCTCCCCTGTGCCTGAGCAGGCAACAGGCAGATTTATTAATATCATTGCTGGAATAAAAATGAGACACTTTACCTCAGTAAAAGACATTGGTCCGCTGGACAAAGCAGTGGCCCAGGCACTGGAGATCAAAAAAGACCGCTTTGCCTGTGTCGGTTTAGGAAAAAACAAAACCGCACTCCTTATCTTTTTTAATTCCAGTTTACGTACGCGACTGAGTACACAGAAAGCCGCCGAGAACCTGGGTATGAAGGTTATTGTACTTGATATCCAGCAGGGAGCATGGAATCTCGAGACCGAACGCGGCGTGGTAATGGACGGAGATAAACCGGAACATCTTCTCGAGGCCATCCCCGTAATGGGATGCTATGCAGACATTATCGGGGTTAGGTCGTTCGCCCGTTTCCAGAGTAAGGAAGATGATTACAACGAAAAGATCCTCAACCAGTTCATTCAGTACTCCGGAAAGCCGGTGATAAGCATGGAAGCCGCCACACGGCATCCGCTGCAAAGTTTTGCCGATCTCATTACTATAGAAGAGTATAAAAAGAAAACCCGGCCCAAAGTAGTGCTTACCTGGGCGCCCCACCCCAGGGCTCTGCCACAGGCAGTACCCAATTCATTCGCAGAATGGATGGTGGCCGCCGGTTACCGGGTTGTGATAACCCATCCGCGTGGCTACGAGCTCGACCCGTCGTTCACACAGGGAGCAGAGATTCAGTACGATCAGCAGGAAGCATTCAAGGGAGCCGATTTTATCTATGCCAAAAACTGGGCTGCCTATACAGACCCCAACTACGGAAAGATATTGAGTACAGACCGCGCATGGACAGTGGACAGCGCCAAAATGGCGCTCACAGACAATGCTTATTTTATGCACTGTCTGCCGGTACGCCGTAATATGATTGTTACAGATCAGGTAATAGAAAGTCCGGCTTCCATAGTCATTCCCGAGGCGGCTAACCGCGAGATATCGGCCCAGGTAGTAATTAAAAGAATTTTAGAAGCACTGTAATGAAAGTTTTGGAAATCTACAAAATCGGAGGCAATTGCATTGACAATGAGCAGGTTCTGGACACTTTTCTGAACGATTTCACAGGACAGGCACAGTCTAAAATTTTGGTACACGGAGGCGGTGTAATGGCCGGACAGATGGCCAATTCACTGAATATTCCGGTTAAGATGATAGACGGCAGACGCATTACCGACCGGGAGACTTTAAAGATTGTGACCATGGTGTATGCTGGATGGGCCAATAAAAACATCGTGGCGCAGCTGGAAAAAAGAGGTTGCAGGGCAATGGGTCTGAGCGGTGCAGACGGTAGCACTATGGTGTCTGTACAGCGCAATCCCCTTCCGGTGGATTTTGGGTTCGTTGGCGATCTGACGCCGGAAGGCATTAATACAGATCTGATAAACGATCTGCTAAGGCTCGGTATCACTCCCGTATTCTGCGCTATAACCTGCACTAAGAAAGGACAGCTGCTGAACACCAATGCAGACACGGTCGCCGGCGTGCTGGCCTCGGCCATGAGAAAATATTTCCATGTCCGGCTTATCTTTGTGTTTGATAAAGAAGGTGTGCTTTACCCACAGACGGGAGAAGTCATCCCGTTGTTGAGTAAAAAACAGTACCAGGTTCTTAAGGAACAGAAAATTGTGACCTCGGGCATGCTTCCCAAACTGGACAACGCATTTGCAGCTCTGGAAAAAGGCATAGAAGAAGTATATGTAGGCAAAACAAAACTTCAGTTATGAGCCGGCCGGTTGAACTCCTCAAACAGTTGATCTCCATCCCCTCTTTTTCCGGGGATGAGGGAAACACGGCCCGGTTGCTGCAGGAGTTCATTCACGGAACGTACGGAGTGCAAACAGAGCGCATAGGGAACAACGTGGTGGCCAAAAGTCCCGGCTACAACTCCGCTAAACCTACTTTATTACTTTGCTCGCACCACGATACCGTAAAGCCTGCCTCGGGCTATACCCGCGATCCCTTTATCCCGGTAACAGAAAAAGACGAAGCCGGTCGTACAAGATTATACGGATTGGGCAGCAATGATGCAGGAGCCGCCGTGGTAAGCATGCTGGAGACTTTCAGCCATTTCTGCGACAAAGCGCTTTCCTTCAATATACTCCTTGTCCTGGCCGCCGAGGAAGAAATTTCCGGGGCCAACGGCATTCTAAAGGTTTTACCGCATTTTCCGGAGATCACCTGTGCCATTGTGGGCGAACCTACCGGAATGCAGGCGGCCTGCGGCGAGCGCGGTCTGCTGGTACTCGACGGATATACCCGCGGGGTATCCGGCCACGCCGCACGGAACACGGGTGTGAATGCGCTGTACCTTGCGCTGGATGATATTACAGTTCTAAGAAATTACCGTTTTGACAAGATATCTCCCGTTCTGGGACCTGTGCACTTGCAGGTAACCCAGATTGAATCGGGAACGCAGCATAATGTGATCCCGGACACCTGCCACTATGTGGTAGACATCCGCACAACCGATGCCTATACCAACAGCCAGATTGTGGACCTGCTGCAACAGGCGGTAGGCGGTACGCTTATTCCCAGGAACCTGAAAAATAAGGCCTCGGCCACACCCCAGGGATGCCCGCTCGTTCTGGCGGCGGAAAAGCTGGGCATCGGGACATTTATTTCACCTACCACATCGGACTGGATGCGCCTGGAATGTCCGGCCATCAAGATGGGCCCAGGATCTTCTCCCCGGTCGCACTCAGCCGATGAATTTGTCTATATAGATGAAGTAGAAGAAGGTATACAACTCTATATCAAAATGATAACAGCTTATGGCAACACTTTGGAATAAAGGAACGGAAGCACTGCAGGACGTCGCACGTTTCACCGTGGGGAACGACACAAACTGGGACATGAGACTGGCCCCTTACGATGTAAAAGGGTCCCGGGCCCATGTGAAGATGCTGGGCAGGATAGGTCTGCTGACAAAGGAAGAGACGGCAACGCTGGTAGCAGCCCTCGAAGCGATCCTGGAGGATATCGGGGCCGGACGGTTCTGTATTGAAGATGGTGTGGAGGACATCCACTCACAGGTGGAACTGCAGCTTAGCAGACAATTGGGCGATCTGGGCAAAAAAATCCACGCCGGCCGTTCGCGCAACGACCAGGTTCTTGTAGACGTTAAGCTCTACCTGAAAGACGTGTGCCGCAACCTGGCCCAAAGTGCGCTGGAACTTTTCCACTGCCTGCAGGAAAAAAGCGAGGCCTTCAAAGACGTGCTCATGCCCGGGTATACGCACGAACAGCCGGCCATGCCATCTTCATTTGGATTGTGGATGGGGGCCTATGCCGAGACACTTATTGACGATATGTACCCTCTGGGAGCTGCTTTGGCCGTTTGCGACCAGAATCCGCTGGGTTCAGCCGCCGGCTATGGGAATTCATTCCCCCTGGACCGTGAAGAGACCACCCGGCTTTTGGATTTTGCCACGCTTAATTACAACAGCATAGCTGCACAACTGAGCCGGGGCAAGGCCGAGAAAGCCGTGGCCGTGGCCGTGGCCGCCTTTGCGACCACTCTGAACAAACTCGCCGCCGATTGTTGCCTGTTTTGCGGAGTGAATTACAAGTTCATTTCGTTCCCCGACGAGCTCACCACCGGAAGCAGCATTATGCCGCATAAGAAGAATCCCGATGTATGGGAGCTGATAAGGGCCCATTGTAACCTGCTGCAGGATACGCCCAACCGGCTTGCCCTTCTTTTAACCAATCTGACTCACGGTTATCACCGTGATTTTCAGCTATCCAAGGACGTTCTGTTCCCTGCTGTAGACACGCTGCTCGATTGTTTCCGCATGAGCAGGCTCATGTTGCAGGGCATGAAAGTCAACACGGCCATCTTTGACGACCCGCAATACGATGTGCTTTTTACCGTAGAAGAAGTCAACAGGCTGGTACTGCAAGGCATGCCGTTCCGCGATGCTTATAAAAAAGTAGGCGCCAGTCTGAAGGACGGCACCTACAGGGCTAAGAGATCAATTGATCATACGCACCTGGGAAGTATCGGTAATCTGGCCACAGAACAGATACGGTCCAAGATGGAAAGAGCTGTGGATTATCTCCAACTCATTTCCTGAACCATTTCATTTATCCGGGCCAACTCGGCCGGAATATCAATTTCCTGCGGACACATTGTTTTGCATTTGCCACACTGTGTGCAATGATGGGCCTGCGCCGGTTCGCTCACCGACTGGTTGTAACGGGTAAGGAATATATCTTTCTTCCTGGACGATTCTTCTGTCCAGGCACTTTTAACGTCCGGAACGTTTCCTTCGGCAATAAGTTCGTTGTAAGCTGCAAAAACGGCGGGAATGTCCACGCCAAAGTTGCATGGCATGCAGTATGCACAACCCGTACAGGGCACGGGAGATATCTTTTTATAGGCGGCCAGCGCTTTGGAAACAGCCTCCTGTTCGCTTGAAGTAAGGGGTTTAAAATTCCTGAAGGTATTTATGTTTTCCTCCACATGCGACATGACGTTCATCCCGCTCAGGATGGTAAGTACATTGGGCAGTGAGCCCACCCAGCGGAAAGCCCATCCGGCGGGTGTAAGGTCGGGATTAGCTTCCTTAAGAATGGATACGGCCTCGGGATTGAGCGTGGCCAACGCCCCTCCCCTTAATGGTTCCATCACCAGACACTGAATATTACGTTTTTCCAACTGCCCGTACATGTATTTTGCATTCTGGGCTTCCCAGTCGAGGTAATTGAGCTGGATCATCACAAAATCCCAGTCGTATTGCTGCAGCAGGTAATCCATGGTCTGAGCGTTGCTGTGGAACGAGAATCCCAGACGTTTGATACGGCCTTTTGCCTTTTCTTCTTTCAGGTATTCAATAACGCCTGTATTTTTATAGGCCTTGTCGTAATCTTCAATGGAACCGAGTGCATGAAGCAGGTAAAAGTCAAAATATTCCACCTGGCATTTGTCAAGTTGTTCCTGGAACAGTTCTTTGCCCTTATCCAGACCGGTTATCAGCCAGGTAGGCATTTTTGTGGCCAGATGGAAGCTTTCCCGCGGAAACGCTTTCAGTATCTCACCAACAACCAATTCGGATTCTCCGTTCAGGTAATTGTATGCCGTGTCAAAGTAATTAACGCCGTTGTCGTAGGCATACTGAATGAGTTGAGCCGAGAGTTCACGGTTGATAACCGTGGTGCCTTCCGCCGTTTTCATCATGGGCAGCCGCATGCATCCGAAAGCCAGCATAGACACTTCTGACCCCAGAACACGGTCTTTCCGGGTGCTAACAGGTTTAATTTTACCTTTTTTAATGGCGTCCTTTATTTTATCGTTCAGCGGGGTAAAGCGGATGGCGCTATATATGCCTGCTACGCCCAGTATTCCCAGGCCCATGTATTTGAGCGCATTGCGCCTGGATATTTTTTTATTATCTTCCATTGTATATCAATTAAATACATATTTTTCTGCCAATGCACGTCCTTTTTCGGAGCAAAAAATCTCTATACCGGAGATCATTGGGTTTCCTGCCGAGGTCACGATTTTTACCCTGATATGTTTTAACCGTATGCCTGAAAAGAGGACAACGGCCTCGTCTTCAATGGCATTGCCATATCCGAGCTTCATCCAGCCGTTCTTTACATAACCTTCTACTACAAAATATCCTACACGATTACCGCCTTCTTTGAATTCCCTGAGGACTACCTTATCCATGGCCACCGGTTCTTTGAAAGAAAAAAGAATTATGGGATTGGTAAGTTCCGCGGGAGAAGTCCAGTAAGTAAACGGATCCCCGTCTACAAGGGCATTTCTGTCAGATCCGCGGGCAGATTCCGTAACGGCTATATCGGCATAAGGAGCCATGTCGGTATCTGTCAGTTGCCCGGGCCACTGCCGGGAACATGCTACAGATAACAGAATAAGAAATATGAACAGGATATTTTTCACTTCTCAAAAATAAAGGTTTTTTTAATAACTTTGTGCGTATGAGCAAACAAAAAGTCTGTGCTTTTATTGCAACCCGGATCATGGGCTGGAAATTGGTAGGGAAACCCATTCCCGTACCCAAATGCATTATCCTGGGAGCACCCCATACCTCCATCTGGGACTTCGTCATTTCATTCCTGTTTTATAACGGGATAGGAGGCCATGCCAAAGTAATCGTAAAACAGGATTTTTTCAAATGGCCGTTGAAGAAACTGCTTCTTTGGGCCGGAGCCGTTCCGGTAGACAGAGGCAAGGGCGCATCTTTTGTAAAACACATGATAGATGCAGTAAAAAAAGAAGATCATTTTCATCTGGCCATCGCCCCGGAAGGCACCCGTAAAGCAACAAAAAAATGGAAAGCGGGTTTTCATACGCTTTCCACAGCTCTTGACATTCCCGTTTATTACGGGTATTTCGACTGGGGACGAAAAGAGATAGGGGTGGCCGAACAGGTGCTCATTACAGACGACGTGGAAGCCGACATGAAACGTATTAAGCAATGGTACATAGACAAAGGCGTTACGGGCAAACACCCGGAACGCTTTGATCCTTATTAATGCCTTTACGAAAGGAACATCAGTTTTTCTCCGTCGCTGTCTACCGTCACGGGCCTGCTGCTTTCTACAGAACCCTCAAGTATCCTGCGGGCCAGCTCGTTCACCAATTCTCTTTGCAACAAACGTTTCAGGGGCCTGGCTCCGTAGATGGGTTCGTAGCCTTTCTTTTGCAGGTAATCCAGGGCATTATCTGTGAGGGTTAGTTTAATATCCTTTTCTTCCAGCAGTTTTACAATCCGGTCTGCCTGTATTTGAAGTATCTGCCGTACATTTTCTTCCGTAAGCGGATGGAACATTATTATTTCATCAATCCGATTAAGAAATTCGGGGCGTAACGTTCTCTTGAGCAAGTCAAGGACCTCTCTCTTGGTTTTCTCGAAAGATTCCGGTCCGGTTCCCAATAATTCCATATTTTCCTGTATTATAGAAGACCCGGTATTGGATGTCATAATAAGGATAGTGTTCTTGAAATCGGCTACACGGCCTTTGTTATCGGTCAGACGGCCGTCGTCAAGCACCTGCAGCAGGATGTTGAACACATCGGGATGGGCCTTTTCTATTTCGTCCAGGAGGATAACCGAATAAGGTTTTCTCCGTACAGCCTCGGTCAGCTGTCCTCCCTCGTCGTAACCCACGTATCCCGGAGGCGCACCTACCAGACGGCTTACCGAGTGACGTTCCTGATACTCGCTCATATCAATTCGGGTTATCAGGTTCTCGTCGTCGAACAGGAATTCGGCCAGCGCCCTGGCCAGTTCGGTCTTTCCCACACCGGTCGTTCCAAGGAACAGGAACGAACCTATGGGTTTCCTTTCATCCTGCAGGCCGGCACGGCTTCTGCGCACCGCATCGGACACCGCCTCAATGGCTTCGTCCTGACCTACCACACGCTTGTGCAGTTCTTCTTCCAGGTGAAGCAGTTTATCTCTTTCTGCCGTAAGCATCCGCTGCACCGGGATACCGGTCCACCGGGCCACTACCTCGGCAATATCTTCTTCGGTGACCGCCTCGTTAATAAGAGATTGCGGGAATGACTCCTTACGCTTTTTTAACCCCTCAATCTCTTTTTGCAGCTCTCCCATTTTGCCGTAACGGATCTCGGCCACGCGGCCATAATCGCCGCGACGTTCGGCCTCGGCAGCCGCCACGCGCAATTCTTCCATAAGGCTCTTTTTCTTCTGGATCTCTTCGAGAACTCCTTTTTCTTCCTGCCATTTGGCACGCTGAATGTCCCGCTGGGCAGAAAGCTCCTCAATGGATTTGGTGAGCGAGGCAAGCTTTTCTTTATCTTTTTCTCTTTTTATTGCCTCACGTTCTATTTCCAACTGGCGGACTTTCCTGTCCAGTTCGTCAATACTCTCCGGTACCGAGTTCATTTCCAACCGCAGACGGGCAGCTGCTTCGTCCACCAGGTCAATGGCCTTGTCGGGCAGGAAACGGGAGGTTATATAGCGGTGCGAAAGCTGCACGGCCGCAATAAGCGCATCGTCCTTTATCTGTACCTTGTGGTGCTGTTCGTAACGTTCTTTAAGTCCCCGGAGGATGGAAATGGCCTCGGCCGGTGACGGTTCGTCTACCATTACCATCTGGAAACGTCTTTCCAGGGCTTTGTCCTGTTCAAAATATTTCTGGTATTCGCCCAGCGTGGTGGAACCCACAGCACGTAATTCACCCCTGGCCAGCGCCGGTTTAAGGATATTGGCCGCATCCATGGCACCTTCGCTTTTACCCGCCCCAACCAGGGTATGGATCTCATCAATGAAAAGGATTATCTCCCCCTCACTGGAAACGACTTCCCGTACAACACCCTTGAGCCGTTCTTCGAATTCCCCTTTGTATTTGGCCCCGGCAATAAGGGCTCCCATGTCCAGGGAATAAATTTGCTTGCTTTTGAGCGTATCGGGGACATCTCCGGCTACAATACGCTGGGCAATGCCTTCTGCAATGGCCGTTTTTCCCACTCCCGGTTCACCCACCAGAATGGGATTATTTTTTGTACGTCTGCTCAGGATCTGGAGCACACGACGGATCTCCTCGTCACGTCCAATAACAGGATCGAGTTTGCCTTTACGGGCCTGATCGTTAAGGTTCACTGCGTATTTATTGAGTGCATCGAAAGTCTGACCGTCTGTTTCCGAATTTATGCTGCGACCCTGACGAAGTCCTTCGATGGCTTTTTTTAGTGTATTCTCATCCAGACCTTGTGATTTAAGCAGGCGTGCCACTTCGTCACGTCCCGAAAGCAACCCGGCAAGTATATGTTCCACGGTAATAAACTGGTCTCCCATTTTGGAGGCTACACTTCTTGCCCGCTGAATAGCTTCCTGGGCGTCGCGCGAAAGATATGTTTCGGAAGCTCCCTGCTGTTTGGTATATGCCGCCAGTACAGATGCAAGTCCGTTCTCCAGACTATCGGGATTTACACCTGTTTTTTGCAGCAAAAACACGCCCACCCCTTCTTTGTCCGACAAAACGGCCTGCAGGATATGCCCGGTTTCAACCACCTGGTTGGACCCGGCCTGCGCCTTTTGAACTGCTGCCTGGAGCAGTTCCTGCGCCTGAATAGTAAATTGTTGTTCGTTCATAGCACTTTTTATTGCTCAAACCCCGTTCCAGACGCATTTTTCTGCCAAATTGTCATTAATCGGAAAAAAGCTTTTTCATCTATTTTACTTACATTTGTAGAATGAATGCTTTACTGGAAGACGGCCGCCTGCTCCCCTTGGTTGAAGACTTCTATACCATCCAGGGAGAAGGTTTTCATGCCGGGAAACCCGCTTATTTTATACGCCTGGGAGGTTGCGACGTGGGATGTTCGTGGTGTGATTCCAAAAACAGCTGGAATCCCAGATTATTTCCTCCGGTATCTGTCGAAGAAATCATATTGCGTGCCGTAAGCCATCCGGCCAAATCCATTGTGATCACCGGGGGCGAGCCCCTTAGTTACCCTCTGGGGCCATTATGCAAAGCACTAAAAGCGCACGGAATGGAAATATTCATTGAAACATCCGGTTCGCATCCGCTGAGCGGAACATTGGACTGGATTTGTCTGTCCCCAAAACAGAACAAGCCGCCCCTTCCGGAAATCTATCCCCTGGCACACGAGCTGAAAGTGATCATTACCGGTCCGCTTGATCTGGAATGGGCCGAGTACAACCGGAGAAAAGTTTCACCCGGTTGCAGGCTTTTCCTGCAACCGGAATGGAGCCGCCGCGAAGCCGTTCTCCCGCATATTGTTTCGTATGCCAAGGCCAATCCCGTCTGGAATATATCGTTACAGATTCACAAATACATGCATATACCTTAATTACATACTAATCATTTATTTCTACACTAACATTATGAAACACCTGATCCTGTCTCTCGCCGCACTGTTCCTGATCTCCGGAACAACATTCGCCCAGGATCCCGCAGAAAAGAAAGAAAAAGAAAGCGGGTTCCAATTTACCGTTGTTAAAGAAAATCCCATCACTCCCGTTAAGAACCAGAGCAGTTCCGGAACCTGCTGGAGTTTCTCTTCACTGGCTTTTATGGAATCTGAATTGCTCCGTCTGGGCAAAGGCGAATATGACCTTTCCGAGATGTTTGTCGTTTCAAAAACATACACAGATAAAGCAGACCGTTACGTTCGTCTGGACGGTTTCCTGAATTTTTCGCAAGGCGGAGGTTTTGACGATTACCTGCATGTAATTAAACATTACGGTATGGTTCCCGATCAGGTAATGCCCGGCCTGAATTACGGAGAAAACGAACACCGTCACGGAGAAATGGAAGCCGTGCTCAAAGGGATCGTAGATGCTGTGAAGAAGAACCCCAACCGGAAATTGTCCACCGCATGGAGGAATGCTTTCCAGGGTGCGCTGGATGCTTACCTGGGTGCTGTCCCCGAAAAATTCACTTACAATGGAACCGAATACACGCCTGTATCGTTTGCAGCTTCGCTCGGTTTCAATCCCGAAGAATACACCGGCATTACTTCCTACACACACCATCCTTTCTATACACAGTTCGCGCTGGAAATTCCGGACAACTGGCTTTGGGGAACCTGTAATAACCTTCCTTTGGAAGACATGATGGCCGTCATAGACAATGCCATTATGGAGGGATATACCGTACTTTGGGCTTCCGATGTATCTGAACAGGGTTTTGGCCGCAGCGGTGTGGCTATGTTCCCTACAACCAATCCGGAAGAAATGACCGGTTCGGACCAGGCACGCTGGCTGGGAATGAGTCCGCAGGAAAGGGCCAATGCCTTCAGAAACATGAACGCCCCTGTAGCCGAAGTCAAAGAAGTGACACAGGAAATGCGTCAGAAAGACTACGATAACAAACAAACCACGGACGACCACGGCATGCTCATATACGGCATTGCCAAAGACCAGAACGGAAACAAGTATTATATGGTAAAAAACTCCTGGGGTGATACCGGCCCGTATAAAGGCCTGTGGTACGTATCAGAAAAATTTGTTCAGTACAAGACCATGGATATTCAGGTAAACAAGAACTCCATTCCCAAAGACATTCGCAAAAAAATGGGAATAAAATAATCTTAAAAAATGATGAAAAAAACCGGTCTGTTATGCTTAACACTACTCCTGACGCTGTCGCTGGCAGCGCAGGAGTATGTTTTCACCCCGGTGGTGGAAAACAAGGCTACCCCCGTAAAAAACCAGGGCCGTACCGGCACTTGCTGGTGCTTCGGCACTCTTTCCTTCCTTGAAAGCGAATTGTTGCGTATGGGCAGGGAAGAGGTGGATCTTTCAGAAATGTATACCGTACGCCAGACTTATAAGCTGCGTTATTTTGATAACTACCTCCGCCGGGGGAAGGGCAACCTGGGACCCGGCGGCGTATGCCACACGGCTACCCTTACTTCGGCTCAATTCGGTCTGATGCCCGAAAGTGCCTACCCTGGAATTTCCTACGATTCACCCGGTCACAACCATTCCGAACTGGGCAGTTATGTAGAAGCCATTGCCAAAGTACCGGACGAGGCCAAAAACATGAGCCCCGAGTCCGAAGCGATGCTCAATGCCGTTCTGGATATTTACCTGGGTGAGACACCCTCTTCGTTCACCTATAACGGAAAGGATTTTACTCCCGCTTCATTCGCCTCTTATCTGGGACTTGATATGAACAACTACGTTGAGATCACCAGTTTCACGCATCATCCATTCTACCGGCAGATTCCTGTAGAAATACCCGACAACTGGGAACACGCGCTGTACTACAATGTTCCGCTCAATGAGTTTATGGCCATTGCGGATTATGCCCTGTTAAACGGTTACACCATTGGATGGGACGGCGACCTTACCAAGGATTTTTCACAGGCTAACGGTTTGGCGGTCCTTCCCGATCCCGATCCCTCAAAAGACGAAGTTGAGGTGACCCAGGAGATCCGTCAGAAATGGTACGAAACGTTCCAGACCGTGGACGACCATATTATGCATATTACCGGGATTGTAAAAGACCAGTACGGAGTTAAATATTATATTACCAAGAACTCCTGGGGAGAAACCGGAAAATTGAAAGGGTATGTAAACATGTCCGAGAACTACTTTAAGGCAAAATGTATTGCCATTATGGTACATAAAGACGCCATACCAAAGGAGATCCGTAAAAAACTTGGGATTTGAGACGAATTACCGCGCATATCCCAAATTTCATCACCTGCCTGAACCTTCTTTGCGGCACGGTTGCCGTAGTACTGGTTTTCAGGGGACAGATGACACAGGGATTCTGGCTGATGGTTGCCGCAGCCGTCTTTGATTTCCTGGATGGCACGGCGGCGCGTTTGCTTGGAGCCTATTCGGCTATAGGTAAAGAATTGGATTCGCTGGCAGACAGTATCAGTTTTGGCCTGGTTCCTGCGACCATGCTACATACGGTATATCTGCCGGCGGCCCCGTACCGCTGGATGGCTTTCATCCCTTTTATTGTAGTTATTTTTTCTGCACTGCGACTGGCCAAATTCAACGTAGACACCAGGCAGACAGAAAGCTTTCTTGGGCTGCCTACTCCGGCCAACGCACTGCTCACAGGGTCCATGGTGCTTTACTCTGAAAACAGTGAAGCCTGGGGCGCCATGATGCATTCCTCATGGCTCATCCCAAGCCTCTCTGTGGTTCTTTCAGTCCTCCTGGTAAGTGAACTGCCTATGTTCTCTTTAAAGATAAAGCACCTTTCTTTCAGGGGAGAAAACGCCGTTCGCTTTCTTTTTCTGGGACTCAGCCTGGTTATTGCCTCAGCCGTCCTCATTGCAGGCTTTCATTGGAGCCTGTCTGTCCTTTCTGTTATGTGCCTGTACCTTATTATGTCGGGCATCTATTCTATTGCCAGAAGGCCTACTACCTCGTAAAAAATTTCTCCTTTGTAGTAAATCTTCTGAAATAATACCTGTTCTACCTTGTAGAGGGTTTCTCCGTCGTACCTCACTTTTTCGTAATCGTCGGGAAGGTACGGTACCCTGGTACCTATTGGAGGGTCAATCACCAGGTATTCTCCGTTTTTATCCAATACGAAGAAAATCCCATCGTCGTAATAGATCTGTTCTGCGGCATTGTACCGATCATCAGTGGTGTTAATCATGGCAACCGTCAGTGCCTTAAGGGCAGAAACAGCTGCCATGTCCAGAATCGTCCCCACGGGCGGTCTTGTGAGGCAGTAATAGCCGTCAATAAGCCGGTAGTAAAAACCGTCCAGGTAATAATAACCTGTTCCTCCGTAATCATAACGTCTGGCAGTACGGGGGAGATGTCTCAGACGATGACCGTAATAATAATCCCTGGGAGCCGGTCTGAACCGGGGCATCCAGTGCGGAGGACGGTGCCGGGTGCTAGAAAAGTAGCGCGCCGGGGATTCCCTGTGGCGTGGTGCCTCTTTGCGGACCTCATTGCGCTGCGGAGGTTCCCTTCTCACTTCTTTCCACCGCGGCTCTTCCCTTCTCTCCTCGTTGCGTCTTGGCTCGTCCCTTCTCACTTCATTGCGTCTGGGCTCCTCTCTCCTCACTTCTTTCTGTTTTGGCGCCTCCTTTTTCACTTCTTTACGCTGTGGGGCTTCCCTTCGGTCTCTCTGTGGAGCATTTTTTTGTTTCTCAACCTCACTGCGACGCACCGGCATCTCTTTCTTTGCCTTCTCCTCTTTCTGACCTATTCCGGAACTTCTGCGTACATAATTCTGAGCAATGGCATCATTTGAATGAATCAACAGAGCCATTAAAATGAACAACACCGGGAGTTTAATTAATGTCTTCATACGCGTGTTTTTTAAAGGTTCTTTCATATACATATGAAGACAAAACACGTGCCACCCGGCGTTAGAATAATGAAAACAGCGGTCCCGTACACATAAACCGCCCAAAATGTTCACAGAATCGCTAAAACCAGCGTTCCGTGAACAAAAACAGCCTTTTATGTGCACGAGTTGCAGATAAAACCGGTTCCGTACACAGAAACGGCCTAAAACGTTTACGGAATCCCAGAAAAGTCTTGACAGAATGCTTTGGCAAGCAGCCCGATGACTTCTTTAACGCGCTGAAGAACGCTTTCAAGATATTTAGAGCGGGAAACGCCTCCCATTGGCTGAAGCCAATGGGGTCTTCCCTCCGCGGGCGCGAGGTTTCCCTTCTCTAAATATCTTGTGGTGTTCTTCGCTTGTGTGGAATGGAAAAGTTGCAGATTTTCCGAGGCAAACCAGGTTTTTTTGAGGCAAAGTTCGTGTTTTGTACAGGGTAAACCCGGATTACCGCGTAAGGCCCAATTTGAGAAAATTAAGCACCAGAATATCAAGCATTTAAAAACAAAAAAATCCCTCTTGCGCGGCACTCCGGGTTTGCCCGGCTGTGGGTCCAGTTGACCCGGCTGGTCTAGTTGCATGCTGGCACGGCTGCGAACCTGTCTTGTCTGGTTTCCCTGACTGCGGGCCTGCTGGCTAACCCGTTTGGCACTACTGGCCCTGGTAGCCCGGTTGTGGGTTTGGTTGAAGGCGGAGCGCCAAAGTTATTTGGCGCTTACATCAGGCGCTGCTCCACAGCACCGCTCTTTTTGGCTGCAGCCTCAGGGAAGGTGGTAAGTAACAGCCATGTGATAAAGACCCGCAATACTCTATTATTAAAGTCATTAGCGGCTTATACTCATTTATTACTACTTACCACCCCCTGCCGTTTTTACGGGTTTTGGGCAATTTGAGGGGGAGGTAGTAAGTAATAGAAATATTAAAAATGCACGTAATATACTGTATTTAAGAGCATAGCAGGTATTAGGTTTATTTTTACTACTTACCACCTTCCCTGGCGGACCTGTTCCCGACTTCCTACCGTTGAAAAAGTGGCGTTGCTATTAAAGAGGTGGCTCTGCTGTGCCGGTGGACAACTGGCTACATCAAACTTTTAGGCTATTCTTCGCACCGCACCTCAAAGAATGGGAAACACCTCCCTGGCACTTCCCGAACTGTGATTACAGTTATTGGATCATAGGTATTTTGTGATAGGCCACTATCAGTGCCCGTCAGAGGAATTCGCAAGGCCACATACAATGCGCTTGTATAGCCTTGCCGGTTCCTCTGTCGGGGGTACCTTTGCCTATCACAAAATAAATCATATCTCTCCTATCTGTTTATGTCGTTTTGTGGCGCACATCAATTCCATCTTTTTCCTTTGCAAATGCGGAGCAGACCGGAGGTCGCGCAGGTAAGAGTCAAGTGATAAACTTTTAGGTATTTGCGGTTAATTGGATTTTGACCCTTGCCTATACAGATGGGATTTGTGTGCGCCAGTTTTTCGCATGAATCAGAAAGTACCAGAATAACAGTGTGTTAAAGATCGCCGTTTGAATTTGGCGCAAACAGATCCCATCTATCTACGTCATGCTCTCAAAAAAACGCCAGTCACAAGATATTTAGAAAAGGGAAACCTCGCGCCCGCGGAGGGAAGGACCCGGTTGCGCCAGCAACTGGGAGGCGTTTCCCGTTCTAAATATCTTGTGGAAGTCCTTGCTTGTGTGAAAATGGTACAGTGGCGGGTCTGCCGCTGCCTTCTGGGCACCGGAAGCGTTCTGATAACAATACAAAAAACAGTCAAGGCTAAATAGCCTTGACCGTTCTTTGGTTGCGCGAGCAATGGTTAGAGCTCAGGCTGAGGGCCTATGCCGAAATTTTCTACAAGCACTTTGGTCACGTTCGGAGATAAAAATCCGGGCAATGTGGGCCCCAGATGGATATTTTTAACGCCGAGGCTCAACAGTGCAAGCAGTACTATCACGGCTTTCTGTTCGTACCAGGCAATGTTATACAAAATGGGCAGCTCGTTTACATCTTTTAGCCCAAAAGCATCTTTTAGGGCCAGAGCTATTACTACCAGCGAATAGCTGTCATTGCACTGACCGGCGTCAAGAACCCTGGGAATTCCTCCGATGTCACCCAAAGGAAGCTTGTTATACCTGTATTTGGCGCAGCCGGCGGTTAAGATCACGTTATCTTTTGGAAGTGACAAGGCATAGTTGGTATAATATTCACGGTTCTTCATTCTTCCGTCGCAACCGGCCATTACCACAAAACGTTTGATGGCACCGGACTTAACTGCATCAACAACCTTATCGGCCAAAGCAATCACCTGATTGTGGGCAAAACCGCCTATTATTTCACCTTTTTCAATTTCGGTGGGAGGCGGACAGGCTTTAGCGCGGGTTATCAATTCAGAAAAATCCTTTTTGCCGCCTTGTTCGCGGGCGGGAATATGCTTTGCACCGGGATAGCCGGCAGAGCCTGTTGTATACATTCTATCCAGGTACGTAGCAGTTTTCAATGGCGGTACAATACAGTTGGTTGTAAAGAGGAACACTCCGTTGAAGGCTTCAAATTCTTCGCGCTGCTTCCACCATGCATTGCCGTAGTTACCCACAAAATGAGGGTACTTTTTAAAGGCAGGATAATAATGTGCCGGAAGCATCTCGCCGTGAGTATATACATCCACTCCTGTACCGGCGGTTTGTTCTAGCAATTCTTCCATGTCTTTAAGGTCGTGTCCGCTTATAAGGATACCCGGATTTTTACCTACTCCGATGTTCACTTTGGTAATTTCGGGATTCCCGTATGTGGAGGTATTGGCCTTATCGAGCAGGGCCATGGCTTTTACTCCAAAACTGCCCACTTTCAGTACCAGGGCGGTAAGTTCATCTGCAGAGATGTCGTTACGTGATACTTCCGCCAGGGCGTCTTCTATATGAGCATAAATTTCCTCGTCTTCGTAACCCAGATTGAGCGCATGTTCAGCATAGGCGGCCATGCCTTTCAAACCGTATATGCTCATCTGTTTTAGGGAGCGAAGGTCTTCATTGCTCTCACTAAGCACTCCCACAGAAGCCGCAACTGTCAGATATTCTTCTTCGCCGGCATACACGTTAACTTCCGGCATTGCGGGCAGGGTAACGTTGTTGGCATTTGCCTTCTCCGTAAGTTTTTTCTTTGTAGAAAAGGCTTCTGCAAGCTTTGCCTTAAGGGCCTCATCGTCAAAATTGGCGTTAGTAATGGTGCAGAACAAAGCGTCCAGAAGAAAACGACTGGCAGCCGGATCTGACAGTCCTTTAGTCCGTAACGCCCTTTGAACAATTGCTATACCTCTTGAGGTATAAAGCAGCAGATCCATGTATGCAGCTGTCTGCGGTTCTTTTCCGCAAACTCCTTTTATGGTACAGCCTTTATTAAAAGCCGTTTCCTGACATTGAAAACAAAACATGCTCATAAATTCTTATTTTATAGTTTGATAATAAACAAAAGTAGTATAAGATTAATATAATAAATGTAACATCTGTTACATTTATTTGAAAAAAGACTATATTTGTATTGTCATGATAAACATTTATGCTTCACCCATATTTAAGGATGTACCGGAGCACGTTGTAGACAAGATTCTTGAAAGAAAATACAAACTATTACAATTTCGTGCCGGAGCTCTTATTGCCATGCAGGGTCAGACGTACAGAACATTGTATATTATTGATGAAGGTAAGGTTCGGGGAGAAATGACCAACGAAGAAGGTGTCAATGTCATTATTGAAGAGATAGAAGCGCCCCGGGTGATAGCCCCGGCCTTCTTTTTCTCCACCGAGAACAGGCTCCCTGTAGATATCTATGCTGTAACCGATGTGACACTTGTGGCCATCTCTAAGGATCACTTTCTGGATCTGCTGCACAACAACCGGCAAGTGCTCATAAATACCATCCGTTCCATTTCTGACCGCAATCAGTTTCTTTCGGAAAGAATCAGGTTACTGCGCTTTGGTACCATAAAAAGTAAACTGTCTGCTTTTCTTATAGAACAAATGCATCTCCATGGTGTTACCGATTTTACTATAGCCCAGACACAACAGGAACTGGCAGACCTGTTTGGAGTAACCAGGCCTTCTTTAGCCCGGGCGCTCAGGCAACTTGAAGAAAGCGGTGCCATAGAAAGACACGGCACGCGACGTTATATAATAAAATCTCCGCTCTCCGGGATCATCCCAGGCGGAGGTAAATCAAAATACTAATACCATTAATTGTAGGCGAATACAATGGTATATGATCCTTCGTACAGGCCGGATTTCTGCGTTTGTTGCACCTGGGAACTGGCAGCCAGCCGTACCGAGGTATTTCCTTCAGAACGGTTTTCCGGAAATGCGGAATTGGCTAACGCAGTGTCCAGACTGAAAACATCTCCTTCGAGATTCGAAAGCACGGCCGGCTTCATCACCACGTTGAAAGACACTCCTTCACCCGACCGCACTTTCATCTCACCAAGATCTATATTAACCATATCCCCTTCACCCCCGGGATGGCGGTGATTCTCAAACTCAAAATCGGTAACGGAAGAAGATTCCACGCTCACAGATTCAACCACTTCTGCCGATATATGACCAATAACGACGGTTTGTGCAAAAATTCCATTTCGCAAAAAGGTGCTGAAAATAAGCACTGTACAAAGTATTACGTACACTTTCATTTCCCTCTGCTTTAAATAAAACCAATATCAATTGGCTCTGTCAGAGCAAATCAATCTTCTTCAATCCCCGTTATGTTCTTTTGGATTTCTTTGGATAAATAATGGATAAATAATGAACAGTTCTTTGAGGATTGTGTTCTAAATTTAGCAAAGCGTCACGGCATTTGTTTGTAATAATTGTTACAGAAAATGCATTTTATATAAATAAAAACATTATTATCTAGCTATCAATACTTTAAGAAATAAGATATCATTTCTTTTACAAAAAAAATTTCAAAAGTCAAAAAACCCGACGTGTAACTTTTATTACAAAATCATATTTTTTATTATATTTGTTATGTATGGATCCAATACATTATTCTCCTGTTTTTGCCGGTCTAACCCCTGATGAAATAGACCGTTTACTGGATGGTCATACCCAGGAGAAATATTTTCGTAAGGGAGATTTTGTCCTTCGCAGGGGCGAACCGTACAAATCGCTTCTTATCCTTATAAAAGGGGAAGTACATGCTCAAATGAACAATTGCAGGGGCGACAAAATAATTATTGCGGATTTCCATCCACCAAAGCCTGTTATCTCTACCACGCTGTTTGCATCAGACAACCGTTCACCTGTAGACCTCCTTGCAATCACAGAAAGTGAAGTGACCGCAATCAGCAAGGAATACTTCACCTACCTGATGCAAACCAACAGCATGATATTTCTTAACACGACGCGCCATATCTCGGACAGAGCCCAGTTTCTTGTCAACAAAATCAATGTACTTATTTACGGGACCATCAAATGCAAACTCGTCAATTATTTTATTGATTACCTGGACAGAAACGGGTCGGCTGAATTTGACATATACCATTCGCACCAACATCTGGCAGATATTTTTGGTGTGACACGACCCGCATTATCCAGGGCGTTCATCCAGCTTGAGGAAATGGGTGCTATTATTAAGCACTCCGGTAAACACTACTGGGTGAATGAAAAAATCCTGCGTGCCGCAGCCCTTGTCTGAGCGGGTTAATCATCGTTATCTCCGTCGGAAAAAGCGTCTTCAAAAGGGGAATTACCTGTAGAAACCGCTTCGTAATCTTCCCACAGTTCAGTTTCTCTCTGGTACGCGTCATCCTGATAGAGATCAATATTTTCTTCAACAAAATCGGCAAACTCTTCCATTTCCTGCGCCTTATCCTGCTTACGCTCTTTAGAGGCAGCTTCGGACAGTTTTCTGTACTTGGAAATAATTCCAATAAGTTGTTCCTTTTTCATAATATACTTTTAACTTATCAGTTACATTCTTTAGTCATCAGATAATCAGCAAAAAGCGCCGCAGCATCTTCTACTATTTTCACACAGGGTCTTTTAGCGTAATATGCTGCCGTCCTGGCTTCGGAAATATAAGAGCCATCTTCACCCTTTTTTATCCCTAGTAATTCCCCGCAACAGATAGAACCGTTCTTTTGCCTGAAACCTGCTGCCAATTCCCGGACGAGCCGGTATGTCTCATTTTTCCCCCGGCTGTCACCGGCCACTACAGTACCTCTCTCCAACCCTGCAAGAATAAACATCCCGCATACCGCACCACACGTCTCCCTCATCCTCCCAATACCACCTCCGAAAGGCGCCGACATTCTAAGACCCAGTTCAACAGGCAATTCATAAAGATCTCCGAATGCAGTCACCACAGATTGGGCGCAATTGTATCCGCTTTTGAATAATTCCACTGCTTTGGCAACTCTATCCTCCATTTCAGACTACTTAAAATTTAATGTAAATATAGTCAAAACAGACTATATTTGTTGCATGACTGCCATACATATTCTGATAGACGACAGGCCTTCCCCTGTCGGTGACAACACCCGGGGACTAATCCCGGAACACGGATTTAGTCTGTATTTTGAGCACCTGGGCAAGAAATGGCTGCTCGATACAGGAGCTACCTCTCAATTTATAAAAAATGCTAACACGATGGGTATAGACCTGTCGGAAGCAGATCACCTGGTATTATCTCATGCGCATTATGACCATACCGGAGGATTAAAACCGTTTTTTGAAATTAACTGCCGGGCAACCGTTTACCTGTCACGTACAGTAAAAGGCAATGCCTATTATTCATTTAAGAACGGTGAAAAACGTTTCATTGGAATGGATGAGAACCTTTTGAATGAATACAGCGGCCGTTTTCGGCTGCTGGACGACAATAATTTCTGGATAAACGAACAGGTTGGCATTTTGTGCCATATTCCTACACCTTATCCGTGCCCGAAAGGGAACCGGATTCTTAGCTCAGAAAAGGAAGGTACTGCCGTTGCAGATGATTTTTCCCACGAAATAGCCATGGTCATGAAAACTTCTGCCGGGCTGGCAATATTTTCGTCGTGTACTCACAAAGGACTGTTGAACACTTTGGCTGCTGCCTGCGATTTTGCAGGATCTTCAAATGTAATGGCCTTTATTGGTGGAACCCATCTGATAGACGGTCCGTACGAAACATACGAAGAACTTGCAGAAACAGCAGCCCTGTTACAGGAGCACTACCCCATCATGCATCTTTATATAGGTCACTGCACGGGAGAAAATGCATTAAAGACACTTTCTCTGTTACTTCCCGGAAAAATTACAGCTTTTTACACCGGCGCTTCACATGAATTACCTGTTTAAACTATGGTACAAGTCGCCGATATAAGAAAAGAATTATGGTCTCTTCAGAACCTTTGTGAAGCAGATCTTGACTACAATGCCTGGCGAAAGAAGAGAACTCTGTTTAAACAGGTGGCAGCACTCAGCCACAGCTGCTTTTTTACAGTAGATGTTTTCAGGAATACTTACGATTTTGCATCTGCCGCTTTTTCGGAATGGTTTGGTTATAAAAAAGTATGGATAGATTCCATTGAAAGACAGGGGGATTTTTTTGAGGGAATGACGCATCCGGACGATCTGGAAAAAATAATATCCAGCCAAATTGCCCATTCACATTTCATTTACAGTCTTCCTCCGTCTGAGAGAAACGATTACAGTACGGTCTATTCGCTACGAATGAGAAACTTATCCGGGAAATACCTGAATGTCATCAGCCGGCAGAAAGTCATTCAGCAGGACCGTAACGGAAAAGCCTGGATTATCCTGGGTGAAGTAACCCTGTTACCACGGCAGACACCTTTGACAGACATACAAAGTCTTACAATAAACCTGAAAACAGGGCAGCTGGTCTGCCCATCCGACCGGTTGTCCGGTCAGAACCGTCTTTCTTCAAGAGAAGAGGAAGTATTCAGGCTTATGGCATGCGGATGCCTGAGCAAAGAAATCGCCGGCCAATTGTGTATAAGCGTCAACACAGTTAACAATCACAGAAAAAACATATTAAGAAAATTACAGGCCGGCAATGCGATTGAAGCCATAAACGCTATGCGTTCACGGCATCCATTCTAAAATGCCGCTTACGGGGTTTTTCTTTCGCCACTGAACGAAATCCGGGCAGTTATGAATACCGTGTTCCAACACGGCATTATAGATTTCAACGCCTTTTACCTCACTTTGCGTACCCAGATCGTATTTGATACTCAGTATAGCTTCCCGGGTTCGGGGATCGAGCCTGGCAGCAATTCTGTCGGTTACTTCCTCTATGTAACCATCGTACCTCGATCCTTTCCGTATATGTATCAGATCCAGTTTCCAGGTAACATTGCCGGCTGTAATGCATGTAATATGCCATTCTATGCATTCCTCCGGCGTATCAAGAAGATTCAGGAAGCGAAATTCCTTTATGGCCCCATTCCGGGTAATGGCTGCCATAAGGCCAAAACTCCACGATAACATATCGCCCCCGGAATATACATGAATATCTATATCCCGGTTCCACATCATCAGATCTGTTTTCAAGGACCCGACAATATGCATAGTCCCGTCCATTTTCCGGACCGTTTCCTCAATACGCAATCCGTGCAGCACATCGAATGCAGCCTGCCTGGTCGTGTACGACATTTCAAATAAATCCCGGGCGTTCATATTATGGTGTAAAAATACTAAAAATGGCCGGAAATGACTATTTGCATACTATGATGTTACTCGTACCTTTGCGCCCCAAAATTCCACAAACATGATATTCAATAAAACCGAACGACAGGAGCGGTGTTACCTGCAAAAAATATTGAACCTCATAAAAGAGACCTTGATAAACGCAGAAGGATCGGTGGCGGACCACGTAAATACACTCCGGGAATATAAAGAATACCTGTGGGAAAATAAAGACCTTGACCCTCAGGAAATCCGTTCCATGAGGGAGAGTATCCTTGCCCATTACGCCATTGGAGAAAATGAAATTGCCAGGCGGGCACGACTTACCCGGATGATGGACATCCCGTACTTTGGAAGGATCGATTTCACACCCGGCGAACAATCGGGATCGTGTATGCCAATATATATAGGTATACATTCCCTTTACGACCCCTCGGGCAGCAAACTGTTGATATATGACTGGCGTGCACCTGTTTCGGGAATGTATTACGATCACGAAACAGGGAATGCATGGTACGTCTCACAGGAAGGCACCGTCAGTGGCAATATAAGCCTTAAGAGGCAGTACCGGATACGTAAAGGACAAATGGATTATATGCTGGAAAGTTCCCTAACCATTGGAGATGACGTCCTTCAAAAAGAACTGAGCATGAATGCCGACGAAAAAATGCGGAATATCGTGGCTACCATCCAGCGGGAACAAAATCTCATTATCCGAAACCTGAACGCGCAGACGCTTATTATTCAGGGAGCCGCAGGTTCCGGCAAGACATCGGTCGCTCTCCACCGGGTAGCCTTTCTGCTCTATGCACAGAGGGAACGCCTCGGTGCACGTAACATACTTATTGTATCACCCAATAAGGTGTTCTCGGACTATATTTCGGGAGTACTGCCCGAGCTGGGAGAAGAAACGGTTCCTGAATCCGGTATGGAGCAGATTGTTTCAAACGTGCTGGGCAACCGTTACAGATTTCAGACTTTTTTTGAACAGGTGACCGAATTACTGGATAAACCGCGTCAGGCATTTATAGATCGCATTAAATTCAAAGCATCGGCAGAATTCACTGTACTTCTTGATAATTATATTATTCACCTGGAGAACAATGGATTCAGGGGAAAAGACATGGTACTGAACGGGTATTTTCCCATCCCCGCCGGATACATTGAAGAACAATTCAGGCGTTTTGATCGCTATCCGGTGAACCGTCGTTTTGACGTAATGACAGACTACATTCTGGAAACAGCCAGGATAAAATACAGAATTGATGTTCCGGCCGAAAGAAGAAACAAAATAAGAAAAGAAATAAGAGGCATGTTCTGCAGAAACAACCTGCTTGATATCTACAAAGATTTCTTTGAGTGGGCCGGGTGTCCCCATATGTTCGGTCTAAGGAAGAACCGCACGCTCGAATACCCCGATCTGGCTCCATTGGCTTATCTGCATCTGGCGTTAGAAGGAACACACGAAAACAGTCAGGTGAAGCATCTTCTCATAGATGAAATGCAGGACTATACACCCATCCAGTATAAGCTCATCCAGAAGCTGTTTCCGTGTAGAAAAACCATTTTAGGCGATGCAGGGCAATCGGTCAACCCGTATGGCTCCTCAACGGCCGAAATGATCCTTAAAGCATGCACCGGAGGAGAGATCATGAAACTCTGCAAAAGTTACCGGTCAACCTGTGAAATCACCCGTTTTGCCCAAAGAATAAGACCGGACCGCGAAACGCAGGCCATTGAACGTCACGGAGAGGTCCCGGTTATCGCAGAGTATGACCTGCCCGGCGATGAAAGAAATGCGATAGCGCACATGCTGAAAGAATTCAGCACCTCGGGCAACAGTTCCCTGGGTATTATTTGCAGGGGAGAACAAGAAGCCCGGGCATTATATGGCTTTTTGAAAGAGCACAACAACTCTGTAGCGCTGGTACTACCCGGAAGCACCAGTTTTACAACCGGAATCACAGTAACCTCGGCCCATATGGCCAAAGGGCTTGAATTCGACGAAGTAATTGTGCCGCATGCCGGAAGGAACAACTATAAGACAGATATGGACAGAAGCATGCTGTACATCGCCGTCACAAGGGCCATGCACAAGCTTACTCTTACCTGTACGGGGAGTCTTACCCGGCTGGTTGGTCCAGATCTTTCAGATGCCGGAGTTCTTTCGCATCAATAAAGAACACGATATCTTCCGCAATATTTTCAACCCGGTCTCCTATTCTCTCTATCCGGCGAATAACAGCCGAGGTGTAGAGCATATCTTCGGCCGCATCGGGATGTGACCTGATATAACCGGCCAGTACAGATACTGCCCGGGCATTTATCTCGTCCAGGATGTCGTCCATAGCAAGGATCTTTCCGCAATCGTCGCTTTTCCCCGCCGTGAGAGAAGTCCTGGCCACGGAAAGCATCTCTTGTGCAGTATGCATCATATTATCCATTTTCAAAGCCTTCCAGAGCTCTTTGGGAAGCGGTTCTTTTAGATGCTTAAACACAAAAAGAGCAATGCTTTCCGCAAAATCACCAATGCGTTCCAGGTTATTCGTAATTTTAAGCAGAGAGATCACAAAGCGCAGATCTACTGCAACCGGGGCATATAGGGCAATAAAATTCTCACAATGATGGTCCACGACCAACTCCTGTGCATTTACGTATTTCTCACGCGATAGCACTTCGCGGGCAAGATTGGCATCTGCGCGCTCCAAGGCCTGAAAAGACCTGTTTACCTGGGTTTGAACCAGGTTCCACATCTCAAAATGATGAGTTTTCAGGAGGCTGATTTCGTTTTCTGTGTATTTCATATCTTGTTTTTATTATCCAAACCTTCCGGTAATATAATTCTGGGTAGCTTCTTTTACGGGATTCATAAAGATATCTCTTGTATTCCCATATTCCACCAGCGAGCCCATATAGAAGAACGCCGTTTTATCTGACACGCGCGAAGCCTGTTGCATATTATGCGTTACAATGACTATGGTATACTCATCCTTTAACGAAAAGATCAAGTCTTCAATTTTTGCTGTAGACAAGGGATCCAGGGCAGATGCCGGTTCATCCATGAGAATGATTCCCGGCTTAACGGCGAGTGCTCTGGCAATGCAAAGTCGCTGCTGCTGTCCTCCGGAAAGCTCAAACGCAGATTTTTTCAGTTTATCCTTTACTTCATCCCATAAAGCGGCGCTTTTAAGCGACAATTCCACCCTTTCACCAATGAGATGCCTGTCCCTAATCCCGGCCACTCTAAGTCCATAAGCCACATTTTCATATATGGATTTCGGAAATGGATTCGGCTTTTGAAAAACCATTCCCACTATAGAACGCAGTTGATCTACATCCACACCCCTGCCATATATATCCTTTCCTTCAATGAACATTTTGCCGGTCATGGACGTTCCGTCAATCAAATCATTCATACGGTTCATTATCCTCAGAAAAGTGGATTTTCCGCAACCCGAAGGACCTATGAAAGCGGTAACCGTGTGTTCTTCCACTTCCAAAGAGATATCCTTCAGTGCATGGAATTTTTGATAATAAAAGTCTATATGTTCAGCTACGATACTATACATCAATTCATTCTTTTAGTGAAACGCGCCCTTATGAGTCCGGCCAATACATTTATTATAAGTACAATCAGAATCAGGACCAAAGCTGTACCATAAGCCATTGGTCTGGAGGCTTCTATATCGGTGCCGCTGGTAGCCAGGACATACAGGTGGTACGGCAATGCCATTACCTGGTCCGACAGGGACCGGGGAAGCCTGGGCAAAAAATAGGCAGCAACCGTAAAAAGGATAGGAGCCGTTTCGCCCGAGACTCTGCCAACAGACAAAATAAGACCAGTCATTATGTTGGGGAACGCCATTGGAAGCACTACCCTTCGTATAGTTTGAACCTTGGTGGCACCCAGTGCGTAACTCGCCTGACGAAATGTCTGTGGGACGGCATTGAGCGCTTCTTCGGTGGTACGGATGACCAGAGGAAGTACCAGCAGTCCAAGGGTGAGCGAGCCGGCAATAATACTGTCTCCGAATCCCAGTGTATTTACGAACAGAGACATACCAAACAAGCCAAAAACGATTGAGGGTATTCCGGCCAGATTATTGGTCATAATTCGCAACAGCCTGACTATTTTATTATTGGGAGCATATTCACTGGTATAGATCCCGGAAAAAACACCAACCGGAAAAGCCACGGCAATAGACCCCGCCACCAGAGAAAGTGTACCTGCGATGGCCGGCAGTATGCCTCCTTCCGTCATTCCCCCGGAAGGATACCCGGTAAGAAATTCCCATGAAATGGCCCCTGCTCCCTTAACGATCAGGAAACCCAGTATCCAGCAAAGAACTCCCACAACACCCAGTGTCATCAGGCGTATGATCCAGAACACTACCTGTTGCTTCCTTTTTTTGTTACTCATATTTCTTGTCTGCGTTTACGTGACGACATGATCTCTACGGATATGCTTATAAGCAAAGTAATAAAGAAAAGGATGATACCCAACATGAACAATGCCTGATAATGGGCCCCTCCGGCAGGAGCTTCGCCCAACTCCGCCGCAATAGTAGCAGGGATAGTCCTGACAGGTTTAAAAAGACTGTCAGGAATAATGGCAGCATTCCCCGTAACCATAAGCACGGCCATAGTTTCTCCGACGGCCCGGCCAATTCCCAGGACCACAGCGGCCAGTATGCCGCTCGCACAATAAGGAATGGTTACACGGAAAATCGTCTGCATTTGTGAAGCCCCCAACGCCAGCGATGCCTCCCTGGCAGCTTTAGGCACGGTACGCAAGGCATCGGCTGCTACGGTAACGATGGTTGGCAATGCCATGATAGCCAGTACGACAGCCCCCGCGAAAGCAGTTTCTCCAACCGGGAGGTTCATGGATTTCTGGATGAGTGGAACCAGAACTACCAGCCCGAAAAAACCGTACACTACAGAGGGAATCCCTGCCAGCAATTCAATCACGGGTTTAAGGATGCCGTGTATGCGTTTCGGTGCGAGCTCCGCCATATAAATGGCTATGGCCAGACCAAAGGGCAGTGCAAAAAGTATGGCGGCTAACGAAACCCATAAAGTTCCCGCCAGCAGAGGCAACACACCGAACAAAGGCACAGGCTGCGAGGTAGGAAACCATTCCCTGCCTCCAAAATAGTCTCCCGGAGAAATACGCCCCATATCCACCGTCCTGACGCCGGGCAGTGACGATACATACTGCGTGGGAATAAAAGCAATGCTCCTTTCATTCATTACAGGGATTTCCTCGTTCCAGCGGTATATTTCTATGGGTTCATGCGACCCGCCCAGGAACGACCAATTGTCAACATCGCCGTCGAATATGAGCTTAACCTGTTGCGGCGTTAATTTTTTTACCGGATTCCCGGCACTCACCACAAGAGAAAATCCTTCTTCTACGGCCGGCCGGGCAAAAAGTCCGACACCCTGCCTGAAAAGAAAGATCACAATGAGCACAATAGCCAGTGTGGTTACCGCCGCACTCACAAACAGCACGTTTCTTACACACAGTTCAACGATTTTCTTCATGTTGCACTTCTATATAACCCATTTCCCGGGCTATTTGTTGCCCGCTGTCCGACAAAACAAAATCCACAAAAGATTGTACCTCGCTTACTGCCGGTCGGAGATAATAAAGTAATAAAGGCCTTACGACAGGGTATTCTTTGCCGTTCTGTGTGATCTTAAGGGTTTTTACCTTGTCATTTACATACGGAAAACCCACATAGCCTATGGCACCGCGTGTCTGGCTTACAGACTGGATAACCGTTCCTGTAGCAGGCATGGATAAGGCTCCGGCCATATAATTCTTATATTTCAGAACCGTTTCCTTGAAAAACTCATAAGTTCCAGAACTTGTTTCTCTTACATAAACAACGACCGGAATGTTTTCACCTCCCACCTGACTCCATCGGGTGATTTTGCCCCGGAAAATATCTTCGAGTTGCTGACGGGTCAAAGCGGTAACCCGGTTTGACGGATGGACTATCACGCAAAGAGCGTCAAACGCAATGACCGTCTCCATTACCTCCCTACCCAATTCTTTGAAACGCAGTCTTTCTTCATATTTGAGACTGCGGCTGGACATGGCTATGTCTGTGGTTCCCTCTAGAAGCGACAAGATACCCACCCCCGATCCGCCGCCGGTAACGGTGGTTAAAATGCCCGGACTGACCTGCATATATATTTCGGCTTCTTTTTGCGCCAGAGGCAGCACTGTATCGGATCCTTTTATCTTTTGTGCATAGAGATGGGAGGCAATCACAACAAACAACAGCACAACCATTTTTTTCATGATGCAAAGCTATCTGCGTCATATTACAAAGGTATTACAGGATTGTGAAATTACTGTTTCGGGAAAAATTGCCAATAAGTAAGGAAAAACGGCCATTGCCCGCTACTGCAAAAGAAACGACCTTTGCACCATGAAAACACTATTTGCACTATTAGCCATACTGCCGGCACTTACAGTATTTGCAGGCAACGACAATGTAAGCAAAAACAAAAAAGAAAACAGCATGAAACCCATTGAATTGACAAAAGAATCGTTCGTTAAACTCGTTTACAATTATGAAGCCAGCCCCAACGTATGGAAATACGAAGGAGACAAACCCTGTATCATTGACTTTTATGCTACCTGGTGCGGCCCGTGCAAGATGCTGGCGCCTTCGCTCGAGAAGATAAGTGAAGAATACGACGGAAAGCTGATCGTATACAAAGTAGACGTAGACAAAAATCCCGAACTGGCCGGCATGTTTGGCATTCGCAGCGTTCCCACTCTTTTGTGGATACCGCTGAACGGGACGCCAAGTCTTTCCCAGGGTGCTCTTCCAAAGAACCAACTCGACGAACTGGTAAAGAGCACTTTATTGAAAACCAAATAGGTTTTCGTATATTTGTTGAATGGAATTTGCACACATTACGCCCCTTAAAGGGAACATAATATTGACCGATGCATTCCATCTCAACGCATCTCTTCTGAATGACAAGAATTTATATAAATTCCTGTGGGTCACTGAAGGCCGTGTGAGCCTCGAGATCGATTACGTAGGGATAACCCTGGAAAAAAACGAGGTTATCCCTTTGTCGTCTCTGCACCACATTGTATTTAAAGAAGTTGATGGTAAATACCTGACGTTGCTTTTCAATAGCAATTTCTACTGCATATTCAAAAGTGACGACGATGTTTCCTGTAACGGATTCTTGTTCACGGGAACTTCTAATATCATGAAACTCCGGCTTTCCGATATATATTCCAGTCTGTTGGAAAAAATCACATCGGACCTGTATCAGGAGTATAACAACGAAGACAGTCTGCAGGAAGAAATGCTCAGACTTCACCTTAAACGGTTTATCATTACCTGTACACGCATTGCCCGGGAAAAATTCGCCATTGAACCCCGGAATGAAAACACGTTCTATATTATCAGACAATATTTTACGCTTGTAGATAAATATTTTAGAGAAAAAAAACAAGTGAAAGATTATGCGAATATGCTCCACCGTTCCCCCAAAACGCTAACCAATCTTTTCCAGCTGTATAACCTTCCTTCCCCGCTGCACATTATTCACGAACGCATAGAAGCCGAAGCCAAGAGGCTGCTTCTTTACAGTTCAAAGACCGTCAAGGAAATATCCGGTATCCTCGGGTTCGAAGACATAGCCACTTTCAGCCGCTTTTTTAAACGTTCTACCGGCGAAAACATTTCCCAATTCCGCTCCAGGGTCCTTTCTAACCGTTCAAGCCAATGAGAAAACTCACCTTTTTCTTTCTGATTTGTGCCAGTCTGGTCATGTCGGGATGTATAGAAAAAAGTTACATCGCCCCTATTCAGGCAGTTAATGAACTGGATATTAATAAATTCATGGGGACCTGGTACGAAATGGCCAATTCCCGGAATAGCTCAAAAACTCCCCGGGCGGGATTTACGGTAACTTTTTCCATGAACGAAAAGGGTTTGATTACCGTACTCTTGAAATATCATGAGATGACCTTATACGGGCCCTTCAAAGAATCTACCGGAAAAGGCAAATGGCTGGGGCCCAAACATCCGGGCATTATAAAAATATCATTCTTTTTGAATTCATACGGAGATTATCACATACTGGATATAGATAAAGATTATACCCGGGCACTAATATTTAAGCAAAATTCCCGTAATTTCAGAATTCTCAGTCGTGTTCCCGCGCTATCCGTAGAAGATATTAAATACCTTAAAGAGAAAATACGCTCAATAGGTTATAATCCGGACGACCTTGTCTGGATTGAACATTAAAACAACGCTTTAAGCGCCTCAATCTTACGGTCAAGCTGTGTTTCTGTCTTGTGAAGATCCTCCGCTTTTTCCAGCACATCGCGAACCCCAAAATAGTATTTGATCTTGGGTTCAGTCCCCGAGGGACGAATGGTCACAACGGTGTTGTCCATGCACACAAACTGGATAACGTCCGATTTGGGTAACTGTATAGTATAGCGGAGATCGCTTACCATGTCTACCGTTTCGCTTTTCAGGTAATCATGTACCAGCACCACGGGAGAACCGAGCAGCTGCCGGGGAGGTTCCATCCGGTAACGGTTCATGAGTGCCTTCATCTGCTCCATCCCGTCTTTCCCTTTCATTGTTCTGGACATTAGCGATTCTTTAAAGAATCCGTAACGTACGTAAAGATCTGTAAGTAAATGGAAAAGCGTCCGGCCCTGTTCCGCAGCCCATGCAGCCGCCTCGGCAATGAGTGCACAGGCCACCACGGCATCTTTATCCCGGACGAATTCCCCCACATTGTAACCAAAACTTTCTTCCCCGCCTCCTATGAATGTTTTTTCCCCTTCCTGCTCTCTCACTACCTGGGCAATGTATTTGAATCCCGTGAGCACTTCGTAACATTCCACTCCGTAATCCAGAGCCATTACACGCAACAAATCCGATGTTACAATGGTCTTTACAATGTATTCGCGGCCTTTGAGTTGTCCGTTCTCTTTCCATTTCATAAGCAGATACCAGGTGAGCAGGGCTGCCGTCTGGTTCCCGTTCAGCAACTGTATCTGATTGGCATCATTTCTCACGGCTACGCCTACACGGTCGGCATCGGGATCGGTGGCCATCACCAGACAGGCGCCCACCTCTGCTGCCTTTTCAACGGCCATCCTCAAAGCCTCGGGTTCCTCGGGATTGGGCGAGACAACTGTGGGAAAATTACCGTCGTTCACATCCTGTGCGGGCACGTGGTACAGGTTGCAAAAGCCCATACGCCGCAAGGCCTCGGGAACAAGATGAACGCCCGTCCCGTGAAGCGGAGTGTATACCATTTTAAGGTCTTTCTGTTTTTTTATGGCATCGGGACTTAATTTCAACAGACTTAAAATGGCCGAGAGGTACAGTTCATCCATTTCCGCGCCCAGGGTTTCAATGCGTCCGGCTCCCCCTGTAAAGCGAACCTGCGACGGTGAAGAGATCCCCAGCACTTCGTTAATAATATTTTTATCATGAGGAACCACCACCTGCGCTCCATCGTTCCAGTAAACCTTATAACCGTTATATTCCTTTGGGTTATGGCTGGCCGTGATCATTACCCCTATATTACATCCCAGTTGCCTTACTGCAAAGCTGAGTTCGGGAGTCGGACGCAGGGTGTCGGACAAATAGACGGTAAAATCATTGGCAGCCAGCACCTCAGCTGTAATACGGGCGAAATCGGGAGAAGCATTCCGGCAATCATATGATATGGCCGCACGATATGGAGCAGGGCATGCTTTCTTAACATAGTCCGCCAGGCCCTGTGTAGCCATACCTACCGTGTACCGGTTCATTCTGTTGGTGCCGGCACCCATAATGCCGCGCAATCCGCCCGTACCAAACTCCAGGTTCTTGTAAAAACTGTCCTCAAGTTCCCGGGGGTCGCCCTTCAATAACTGCTGAACAGCCTGTCTGGTTTCTGCATCGAAGGAAGGATCCAGCCATTCCTGAGCTCTTTTTATTATTTCTTCTGTCATATTTCGTTTCTTAAGAATTTAACCAATCTGTCTTCCCAGTGAGGGATATCCAGGCCCAGCTCTTTTCCAATAAGGGCAGGGCTCATTACGGTGTAGAGAGGCCTTGGCGCTCCGCCCGTTCCTGCATCTTCGGTCAGAGGCAAAACAGGAGCAGGAATTCCTGAAGAAGAGCCGACACCGCCGGTCATCAGTTCCCTTATCCGGGTGGCAAAGGTATAACGGTCGCAACCTCCTCCCTCACTGGTATACTGATACAATCCCGAGGCAAGCCCCTGTCCGGCCAGTTTGTAAAGGGCATCGGCCAGATCCGGGGCAAAAGTGGGAGAGTTCACCTGTATACTGTCTACGTACAACGGCTCTTTGCGTTCGGCAAGTAACCGGGGAATAGCCGCCAGAAAATTTTTGGCAAACAATGAATAAACCCAGCTGGTACGCACGACCACCCCTTTTTCATAGGAAAGGACAATACGTTCCCCTTCCCTTTTTGATTTGCCGTATTCATTTACAGGAGCCGGCCGGTCGTCTTCCGTGTAGGGACTTAATTTCTTGCCGTCAAATACATAATCCGTAGATAAATGGATCAATACGGCCCCGCATTCTCTGCAGGCTGCCACCATCCCCGAAAGACACCCGGCGTTCAGTCGGTAAGCAGCAGCAGGATCTTTCTCGGCCATATCCACGTTGGTATAAGCAGCGGTATTCAACACATATTGCGGCTTCGCCCGATTGAAGCATAAAGCCAGGGCATCGGCATCCGTTATGTCCAGTTCATTTTTCGCATAGGGCAAAAGCGAAATATTACCGTACCGTGGGGCCATTCGCTGCATTATACTCCCTACCCCTCCGTTGGCACCTGTCAGGATCATCTTTATCATTTTACAAAGTTAACAACAAGTTGCTTTTATCTATATTTGTGATATGGAAAAAATTATTACCCGCTTATTTGAACTTCAGGATACCGGATACAAAGAATTTACCGCCAGGATGATCCCCAACATTGCTCCCGACACGATCATTGGAGTCAGGAGCCCAAGAATGAAACAGCTGTCTAAAGAATTTGCCAAAGATCCCGACAAGATGGCGTTTCTCAACGAACTTCCTCATAAGTATTTAGAGGAGAATTATTTACATGCTTCTATACTGGGTACCCTGAGTAAAGATATTGACGTTATCCTGTCCCGTACTGAACAATTTTTGCCCTTTATTGACAATTGGGCCGTCTGCGACAGTACGGTATCGGGGCTCAAGATCATTTCCCGTAATACACAGCAGGTTGAACCTTACTTGCTCCGGTGGCTGGACCATTCGGCTCCTTTTACCAAACGTTTTGCTATTGTTATACTGTTGAATTACTACATGGAAGAGGCATTCAGTCCTTCCATGCTTGAACGGCTGGCACAGATCCACAGCACAGAATATTATGTAAACATTGCCCTGGCATGGTATTACAGTTATGCCCTTATTAAACAGTACGACGCCTCCGTAGGTTTATTTGAAAAGCCTGTTCTTGACAAATGGGTTCATAATAAATCCATTACAAAAGCCATTGAAAGCTACCGTATTCCTGACGACCGTAAAGAAAAACTGCGTCAACTGAGAATATCCAGATGAACAATCAATACCGGACCAGACTGTGTATATTGATGGCCGCAAGCCTGTTAATCCGTGCGCTGGCAGCCGGGTTGCTCGAATTGGGAAATGACGAGGTTTATTACTGGACTTATGCTCTTTTTCCCGACTGGAGTCACTTTGATCATCCCCCCATGCTGGGATGGGTCATCCGGTTGTTTTCGCTCAACCTGACTTTTGACAGTGAGCTGGCTCTGCGCATGCCATCGCTTGTTTTGGGAACTTTCAATACATGGCTTATCTTTCAGCTGGGACGGCTCATTAAGAACGAACGTACCGGCTGGTACGCGGCTTTACTTTATACAGCATCTGTTTATGCCACCATTCTGACCGGTACTTTTATCCTGCCCGATACGCCCCTCGGTACTTTCTACCTGACCGCCCTTTTCTTCTTTTTCAAAGCGCTGGATTCCCCGGTACATTTTCTCACTGCGGGTCTGTTCACAGGACTTGCCATGCTTAGTAAATATTCGGGGGTTTTCTTATGGGTGGGCGCCGGGTTGTATTTACTTTTCTACAGGAGGACGTTGTTTCGCAGTCCCTTTTTATGGGGTGGTCTGGCCGTATCGCTCCTGCTCTTCCTCCCTGTGGTATTTTGGAACATGAATCGCGACATGACAAGCTTTGCTTTCCATACGGAAAGGGTGGCTTTTTTCGGAGAAGGTTTGAAATTATTCTATTTTGGACGGGAAGTATTTGGCGAGATACTGTACAATAACCCCGTGAACACGGGCCTTATTGTCTGGGCCGTATGGACCGCTGCCGGATCTTTCCGGGTACACAGCGCGCAGCCTGCAGTGCCCGTTACGGTATTCAGGATGCTGATGACACAAGCTATCCCGCTTTTGAGTATCTTTCTGTTCTTCTCACTTTTCAGGGAAACGCTGCCACACTGGTCAGCTCCCGCCTATTATTCACTTGTGTTATTGGCTTCCTGTGCCCTGGATGCAAAATTACCCGTGACCTTCAGTCGTATTCCGGCAGTTATTATGACGGCTCTGGGCATTACTTTAGTCGTGATTTTTGCAGGTACGGCTGAAATACTTACAGGGTTTGTCGCCCTGGGGAAGAACGACAGCGGTAACGAACTGGGACGGACCGATTTTACTCTGGATATGTACGGCTGGAAGCAACTTTCCGGCCGGTTTGGGGAGATAAAAAAAGAACAGGAAATCCTGTATGAGGAAACGGACGGCACCCTGGGAATGCCCAAAAATGCAGCCATTCTCTCTTACAGGTGGTTTCCTGCCGCCCATCTGGACTATTATGTAGCCCGGCCCAACGGAACGGTCGTGAAAACGAAGGGACCTCTTGCGCAAACGCATAAATATGAATCCATCACACAACTAAGAGGCGGGATAGATCCGCAGGAACGTTTCTACCGGATCACTTCGAGCCGGTACGCCGATCCCCCCGGCGTCACGGAAAACATGCAGGTGCTTGACACTTTTTATGTGAACCGCAACAGGAAACCGGTTATCCGCTATATCATCAGGGCTTCAAAGTAACCGAAGCGCTGAGCTTGCCAGCCATAACGGTAAAGGTTCCGGGTTCGGTTACCCATTTCCCGTCTTTTCCAAAAAATGCCAACTGATCTTCACGGACAGTGAATGCAGCGGTTTTTGTCTCGCCGGGTTCCAGTGCCACCCGTGTAAAGCCCTTGAGTTCCTTAACGGGACGGGTCATGGAGGCATAATCGTCCCTCATATACAACAGCACAATCTCCTCACCGGCACGGGATCCGGTGTTGGTCACATCCACGGTCACCTCCAGAGATCCATTAACAAATTCGCCGGCCTTGAGGTTGGTATATTCGTAAGAAGTGTAGGAAAGGCCGTAACCAAATTCATACAAAGGCATCGGATCTTCCAGCACAACAGGATGAAAATAATGGGAAGGCATATGGTTGTATACCGAGAGTATATTTCCCGTTGAGCGGGGAAAGGTAACGGGCAGTTTGCCTGAAGGGTTCACCACTCCGTAAAGCACCTCGGCCAAAGCCTGTCCTCCGAACATCCCCGGTTCCCAAGCCTCCACGAGCGCCGAGGCCTCTTTGGCAATCCATTCCACGGCCAAAGGGTGTCCATTGTTCAGGACCACGATGCAGGGCTTACCGGAAGCCAGTATGTTACGGATTAACTCTTCCTGCAGGCCGGGAAGGTTCAGATTACCGCGTTCCACATCCTCACCGGAGGTTTTGTTGACCCAGTCCTTGCGGTTAACATACTCTCCTGCAAAAACGATGGAAAGATCTGCCTGACGTGCCATTTCTCCTGCTTTTCGGACTTTTGCCGGGTCCATGTAGCGTATGGATTCCCCCTGTTCAAGGTAAGTGAACTGCGTCAGGGGCGCGATCATTCGGAGTCCTTCAATAAAAGTGATCACGTTTTCGTCGGGTTGCGGGAAGGTCCAGTCGCCCATCAGTCCCTGAGAATTGGCATTGGGTCCGGTTACGAATATTTTTTTGTAACGGGCTCCGTCGGTAAGGGGAAGAATGCCGTTATTCCCGAGCAATACAATACTTTTTCTGGCGGCATCGAGCGCAACGGCTTTATGTTCTTCCGCCAGAAGAGTTTCCTTTACGGCCGATTCATCAAAGAACGGGTTTTCAAAAAGGCCCAGTCTGAATTTAATCTCCAGGATACGGCGGCACGACTCATCTATACGGGCTTCGGACACTGCTCCGTCTTCCACCAGTTTCATCATGGCGGGAACAAAAGCGGGTCCGTGCATATGCATATCCATGCCCGCATTCACAGACTGTCCAAAAGCATCTTCATTCGATACTGCAGTGCAGTGGAGGTCGTAAAGATGTTCAATGTCCATCCAGTCGCTAACGATAAACCCGTTAAAGCCCATCTGGCGGCGCAGCACATCCTGCATGAGCCATTCGTTGGAGTGGCAGGGCACGCCGTTTAATTCGTTATGCGCCATCATAAAACTCAGGGCACCGGCCTTAACACAGGCATCGAAAGGCGGGAAAAAAACTTCGCGCAAGGTGCGTTCGGAAAGGTCGGCAGGCGCTCCGTTCGTTCCGTTAACAGGTTGCGATCCGCCAACAAAATGCTTGGCACAGGCCAGCACCAACTCTTTTTCCAACCCGTTGTCACCCTGAAAGCCTTTAACAGCAGCCTCGCCCATGAGCGACACCAGCCAGGGATCCTCTCCATACGTTTCTCCTACGCGTCCCCAGCGCTGGTCCCGCGCCACTTCTACGTTGGGCGCAAACGTCCAGTGCATGCCAATGGCACGCATTTCCTCAGCCGTCTGACGCGATGAAACATAAACAAGCTGTGGATCAAAGGTAGAGGCCATACCAATGGAAGTGGGATATACCGTTACTCCGCTCACCAGCGCGCAGCCGTGAACGGCATCAATACCCATGAGAAGAGGTATACGCAGCCGCGATTCCATGGCCAGTTTCTGCAATTCGTTGGCTTCGCCTATGGTTACAGAGTGCAGGAATGAACCTATTTTGCCGTCTCTGGCCATTTGGGCTATATCTTCTTTAAGGAAACCTGGATAAAAAGCCTGCGCAGTGTTGCGCTTCAGATCCTCTTCGGTCATGCCGGCCTGGGATTCGTCAATATGGTTCAGTCCCACACATTGGTTCATCTGGCCAATTTTCTCTTCCAGCGTCATCCGTTGCATCAGGTCGGCAACACGCCTTTCAACACTAAGACCGGAATTCAGATAATCGGGATTTTCCTGTGAACCTCCGGAACACGATCCGGCAAAAAAAACAGCAGTCATACAAACTAGTATTAGTTTTCTCATATTCTGGTATAATTTAGTCAATGGATAAACAAATGTAGGATAAATTACTTATTTTGGATAAAAAACGCAAAGATTATCTTTTCAAAACAGGTAACTTTACTAGTTGAATTACAACATGCTATTTTAACCTATTACAGAAATGAAAAGAATAATCATTATCAATCTTGCCTTGTGGCTTCTTGCCTCCTGCAATCAAATGCAGGATATTGGTGATGTAGCCCTGTCTCCGGACTGGCGTTTCTCTCCGGGAAACGATCTGGCCTGGGCACAACCCGGGTTCGATGACAGCGGCTGGACGACCGTCTCTTGTTCGGATACCTGGGAAAATCAGGGATTTGAAGGTCTGGACGGTTATGGATGGTACCGCCAGACTATAACCCTTCCGGAAAACTTCCGAAAACCGGTTGAGAAATACGGAGGTTTGGTTATCAGCTATGATAACGCCGACGACTCCGATGCTTTGTATTTCAATGGACAGATCATAGCCAAAACCGGAGATTTTCCACCCGAATACGTTAGCGCTTACGGACAGAAGCGCCGCCATGTGATCCCCTTTGAATACATCAATACAGAAGGGCCCAATACTATTGCCATACAGGTTTATGACGGCGGCGGCAACGGAGGAATAGTCACTTCTCAGGTGATAATGAAGCCCCTCTCTCCTGCGTCTAAAATTGCCATGACCTGTGACATAGTCCCACAGGACTGGGTATTCCTGGGAGATGCTCCAAAAACGATAAATGTTACACTTTCCAGCCAGGAAAATTCTTCCAGTAAGTGCAGTGTGCTAATGGAAGTCATGACAGACAAATACGAACCGACACAGACACTCCAGATGCCTTATAAGGTGAAAGCACAGGAATCGCTGACAAAGACTTTCAATCTGGATCTGACCCGACCCGGATTTTACCGCTGCCGGCTCACCCCGGTCATTAACGGGTTCAAGGGAGAGCCCGTACAATTCAATATTGGCTTTGAACCTGAAAAAATTGAATCGCCGGTTGACGCCCAACCCGATTTTACTGCTTTCTGGGAAGGGACACGCGCCCAGTTGGACCAGGTGCCGATGAATGCCAAAATGACCCTGCTTAAAGAGTTTTCCACAGGAGCCAGAGATTTATATTATGTGGAAATGAAATCGTTCGGCAACGAGACCATCGGAGGTTATTATGCAACCCCCAGGGCCAAAGGCAAATATCCCGCGATCATTGTGTACATGGGTTACGGCTCGGTCGCCTGGATGCCTCATACAGACGGGGAACCCGGATTCGCCACTTTTGTGGTTTCAACAAGAGGTCAGGGAATTTTTATGCCCGGCAACAAATACGGAAAATGGATCTGCTACGGTATAGAAGATAAAGATACATACTATTACCGGGGTGCCTTCATGGATTTGGTAAGGGCAGTAGACTTTGTATGTTCCCGTCCCGAAATTGACAACACTAAAATTGCCGCCGAAGGCGGAAGCCAGGGTGGCGCGTTTACTATGGCCGCCTGTGCGCTCGACCACCGGATTGCCGTGGCTGCGCCTACTATTCCTTTCCTGAGTGACTACCGGGACTATTTTGAAATCGTGCAATGGCCCGGAAGCGATATTCACGAATACATGAACAATCATCCGGAAGCCAAATGGGACGACGTTTTCAAAGTGCTCAGCTATTTTGATATAAAGAACCTGGCCCCCTGGATTTCATGCCCCGTAATCATGGCCGCCGGACTGCAGGACGAGACCTGTCCCCCGCACACCAATTTTGCCGGCTATAACCAGATAACCTCGGAAAAGGAATACCGCATCTACAAAGATTACGGTCACAATACTCCTCCTGAATGGCAACAGGTGAGAATGGATTTCTTTAAAAAACATCTGAATATTCAGTAAACATCATGAGAAAAATATTGATCATAGCGGCTTTTTTGGCCGCTTTGGTTTCATGCGGCATGGCCACCAGCACGGACAAATTTGTCAAAGTAATTGACGGACAATTTATAAGAAACGGGAAACCATACAGATACATAGGTTTTAATTTCTGGCACGCGGGCATACTCGGATCCGAGGGGGTCAACGGAGACCGTGAAAGGCTGCTTAAAGAGCTTGACTTTCTGCAATCTGCGGGAGTAAACAATCTGCGTGTAATGATTGGCGCAGACGGTCCTGTTACACCCGCCAAGGTCAGGCCGAGCCTTCAGACGCAGCCGGGCGTATATAACGACACCCTGCTTACCGGACTGGACTACCTGCTTCAGGAGCTGAATAAACGGGAAATGATGGTTGTTTTGTTTTTTAACAACACCTGGGAATGGACCGGCGGTTATTCGCAATATCTTGAATGGGCCGGTTACGGCAAAGCGCCCGTTCCGGTCGTGGACGGATGGCCCGTCTTTCAGGAATACGTAGGCCGGTACATGAGTTGTGTGGCCTGTGACAGCCTTTTCAAAGCGCACGTGACCTTTATTGTTAACCGTGTGAACAGTCTTACCGGGGTTCCCTATAAGGAAGACCCCGCTATTATGTCCTGGCAGATTGCCAACGAACCGCGTCCCATGGGAGCCCAAAACAAGCGTCTGTACGAACATTTCATTACTTCGACGGCCGGACTCATTAAATCGCTCGATAAAAACCATATGGTGTCGGTCGGGTCAGAAGGCATTTACGGAAGCGAGAACGATCCTGATCTGTACCGTAACGTGCACGCGCTGGATAATATAGATTACCTGACCTGTCATATCTGGCCAAAAAACTGGATGTGGCTGAACCCTTCTGACATACCCGGGTCGCTCCAACAGGCCATTGCCAACACCAACGATTACATAGATACGCACCTGACTGTGGCCGGAATGTTGAACAAACCGCTGGTAATATCTGAATTCGGTCTACCGCGCGATAATCACAAATATTCCAGAGAAGATCCTGTGACCTGCAGGAACGCATACTATTCCAACATCTACGAAAGAATGCTGGAATCACTCCGGAGCGGTGGAAAATTTGCCGGCTGCAATATGTGGGCCTGGGGTGGATTCGCACGGCCCGACAACGTATTCTGGCAGGAAGGCGACGAGTATTGCGGCGATCCGATTCAGGAAGAACAGGGTCTCAATTCGGTTTTTGCGGAAGACGACACGGTGGATCTTATAAAAAAATACATCCAACTTATAAACGAGCTTTAATATGAAACATATTCTGATAGCCCTGGTAACGGTTTTTTGTTTTGCTTTTCCGGCCCAGGTCAATGCCCAGAAATTTGAAAACCTGGCTCCCGTTCCTCCCATGGGATGGAACTCCTGGAACAAATTCGGCTGCAACGTAAACGAAAAAATGCTCATGGAAACGGCAGACATGCTGGTATCTTCCGGTATGCGCGACGCCGGATATGAATACCTGGTAATTGACGATTGCTGGCACGGAGAAAGGGATTCACTGGGCTTCATACATGAACATCCCGAACTTTTCCCCTCGGGGATGAAAGCGCTTGCCGACTATATTCACGCCCGCGGGCTGAAATTCGGCATATATTCTTCTGCCGGTTTCAAAACCTGTGCAGGACGGCCCGCCGGGAGAGGTCACGAATACCAGGATGCTTTGGTATACGCCTCATGGGAAGTGGATTATCTAAAATACGACTGGTGCAGTACCCAGGGACTTAACGCGTACGGTGCGTATATGACCATGCGAGACGCCCTTTACAATGCAGGCAGACCCATTGTGCTGAGCCTTTGCGAATGGGGAAATAACAAACCCTGGCTCTGGGGCTCCGAGATGGGCCAGCTATGGAGAACTACCGGCGACATCACCGCCATTTTTGACGGGATACAGGACCACGGTCATTACAAGACGCTCGGGGTACTGCAGATCCTTGACCTGCAGGATACACTCCGCGTCTATGCAGGCCCCAACAGATGGAACGATCCCGACATGCTGGAAGTAGGCAACGGAATGAGCGTTAGCGAAGACCGGGCGCACTTCACCATGTGGTGCATGCTGGCAGCTCCGTTAATGGCAGGGAACGATCTGAGAACTATGAGCACAGAAACCCGTGAAATTCTCATGAACCGGGAGGTAATAGCCATTGATCAGGACCCTCTGGGAATCCAGGCATTCAAATACGAAACCAAAGGAAACATACATACCTGGATCAAGCCTCTGTCGGGCGGAAAATGGGCCATATGTTTCCTGAATCGCAGTACGGAGGGGGAGACTCTGGACATTGACTGGTCATCCTACGTACTTACCGATACATTAAGCGGAAAAAACCTCGATCTAAAAAATAATCAGTATCTGATTCGCGATGTCTGGCAGAAAAAAGATTTGGGAAAAACCGGGCAACCCTGCAGACATTCTCTGCCCGGTCACGATGTCTTCTGTATAATCCTTTCTCCGCTCAGCTAGCTATCTGAATGGAAAAGTTACGATTTAAGGAGAAACTCGCCTACGGGTTCGGCGACATGGCTTCCAGCATGTTCTGGAAGATCTTTGGAATGTACCTGTTGTTCTTTTATACCAAAGTATTTGGTATATCACCTGCGGCGGCAGGCACCATGTTCCTGCTTACGCGTATCTGGGATGCAGTAAACGATCCCATTATGGGTCTGATAAGCGACCGTACTCATTCGCGTTGGGGAAAATACAGGCCATACCTGCTTTGGGGTGCCATCCCTTTTGCACTTATTGGAATTATGACATTTTTCACCCCGGACTGGGGTTCAAATGCCAAACTGGCTTATGCCTACGTCACATACACTTTTATGATGATGGTCTATACCCTGGTTAACGTGCCGTACGCTTCGCTGCTGGGGGTTATGTCTCCAGACCCGAAAGACCGCAATACACTGTCTTCCTTCAGGATGTTTTTTGCCTATCTGGGCAGTTTCATTACTTTCATGATCCTTCAGCCTCTGGTTGACCTGTTCAGCAGCAACCCTGCGGCCGATGACCGGATCTCCACAGAACCGGGGGCCTGGACGGCCGCAGTAGCAGTTATAGGCGGTATATGTGCCGTCTTATTTTTCTTTTGCTTTAAATGGACGAGGGAACGCGTTAAGGCGGCCGATGAGAATAAAAATAAAGCATCTGTGGGAAAGGATCTTAAAATGCTTTTCAGCAACAAACCCTGGTGGATTTTGCTTGCCTCGGGCGTAGCAGCTCTGTTATTCAATTCCATCAGGGACGGTGTAGCTTTGTTCTATTTTACCGATTACGTCACTTCTACTTTCCGGACACAGGCTTTCGGCTGGACTTTAGGAACTGTTTACCTGCTTGTGGGTCAGGCATCCAACATGATAGGCGTTGCACTGGCCGCGCCGGCTGCCAACCGGATAGGCAAAAAAAGCACCTATATCACAGCCATGCTCCTTGGAGCAGTCCTGAGTATGTTGTTCTTCCGGCTTAAACCGGATCAGGTGTTACCCATCATGTTGTTCCAGGTACTTATAAGCACCTGCGCCGGTATCATATTTCCTTTGCTTTGGAGTATGTATGCCGATATTGTCGACTATCAGGAGCTCAAAACGGGACGCAGGGCTACAGGCCTCATCCTGAGTTCTTCTTCCATGTCACAGAAATTCGGATGGGCCGTAGGAGGCGCAATTACCGGTTGGCTGCTTGCAGCCTTCGGATATAATGCCGATATTGCAGTGCAAAGTGAATCGGCCATATACGGGATACGGTTAATGATGAGTTATCTGCCTGGAGTAAGTTGTATTCTGGCTGTCATTGCCATATCTCTCTACCCCCTGGGAGAGAAGAAAATGCGTGACGTCTCGGACAAGCTGAACAAAAAGAGGAAAACACATGATCAAATGGAATAATTTTGAACTTTTTAGGGAAGAACTTCATAACGAACTAACCACCAATATATTGCCTTATTGGGAAAAACTCCGGGATAAGGAATTCGGTGGGTTTTACGGCCAGGTTACCGGACAGGAAGAACTGATTCCGAACGCACAAAAAGGAGCTGTGCTCCAGGCCAGGATCCTGTGGACGTTTTCTGCCGCCGCACGTGTTCTGAAAGATAAACGCTACCTGGAATATGCGACTCATGCACTAAATTTTCTCACAAACCGGCTGTTCGATAAGCAATACGGAGGCGTCTTCTGGAGTGTTGACCATAAGGGAGAACCGATGGACACCCGCAAACAGTTCTATGCTCTGGGATTTGCCCTGTACGGATTGAGTGAGTATCACAGAGCCACCGGCGATGCGCAGGCCCTGGAATATGCCGTTGCCCTTTTTGAGAGCATCCAGGAGCATTCCAGCGACAAGATTTATGGCGGTTATATAGAAGCCACAGCCCGGGACTGGACTGAGGTCCGGGACGTACGCCTTTCGGCCAAAGATGCTAACGAGAGGAAGACCATGAATACGCATCTTCATATCCTGGAACCGTATACCAACCTGTTCCGCGTATGGAAGGATGCCCGGCTGGAAAAAGCACTGGTAGAACTTATTGAGCTTTTTATCAACATAATAGAAAATCCCCGGACACACCATTTATCGTTATTTTTCGATGAAGAATGGCATGTAAAAGGATCCGGACACTCCTTTGGACACGATATTGAAGCTTCATGGCTTCTGCTGGAAGCCGCAAAAGAACTGGCAACCTATAAACCGGGCGTTTACGGTGAATTGCTCAACCGCGTAACAGACCACACAAGACAGATAGCTTTTGCCGCGCTGCAGGGTTTGCAGCCAGACGGAAGCCTCATATACGAAGTGCATACCAGCGGACGCATAGATTCCTCGCGTCACTGGTGGGTACAGGCAGAAACTGTGGTGGGACTCTATTACCTCTATGTGGAACACCAGGTCCCCCATGCCATGGGTCTTGCCTGTTCATGCTGGGATTACATAAAAGAGAACCTCGTGGACAAATTGCACGGCGAATGGTTGTGGAGCCCGGGCAACCGCACCGACGACAAGGCCGGCTTCTGGAAATGCCCCTATCACAATTCCCGCATGTGCCTGGAAATTATATCTTCTACTGCGTTGAGCAACGGATCGGTACTTATGCGATGACCCACGGCACCTTCCATCCATAACTGGGGAACCAGAGTGCCCTGGGTATATATACGTTTGATCTCACCGGCAAGGTTTCTTCCGTTTTCTTTCATGTCTCCGGCAAAATAATCTTCCAGCTGGAACTCTATAATATGTCCCATCGGATAATTAGGCAGGTACATGGGACTGTTTATCATATGCGAATAAATGGCCAGAATGGGCGAGTCGTGTTGTCCCAGCACCGGTTCGTACCACTTATTCCATACTTCGCGCGCTTTCTCAAGTACGGCTTTTTTAAGCAGGGCCGGAGTAGCTCCGGGATTTTCATAGAGCCATTGCCAAACATACATATCTACCAAAGAAACGCCCATTATCTCGTAACAGCCCCAGAAGATGTCCAGCGTTGTATTGGTATCTATCTGCTGTGAATACCCGAGCAGACCGAGGTCTCTTTTCTGGAAAACAAACGCCAGCGCTTCTGTAAAAGCGGTATTGGGAACGCCGTTGAGCATATAGTGGTCAACATCGTAGAGGCTCAATGTCTGCTCTACGTTGTGTCCAAACTCATGCACCGCAATATTGTATCCTTTGTAATCCATACCTTTGCTTCCTATTCTGGTTCTAAGGCGTGCCGGTTCCCAGCGGCCTGAAGCGCCCCAGGCATGTCCGGACCCGCGGGCTCCCTCCACCACAATCCGACCGGCTATATCATTGGCCTCGGCAGAGGGGAAACCCAATTGGGAAAGCATCCTTGGCATATCGTTTTGGAAGGCCCCTGGGTTGGGGTATTTTTTCCTGGTAACCGCAGTCAGTTCATCTTCGGGCAGTGCCGTACGGCTTTTAAAACCGTCGTACCAGATATCGAAAGGTTCCAGGGGACGGTCCAGACGCTGTTGAATCAGTTGGGCGACCTGTCCTACCTGAGGAGAGGATATCAGGTGAATAAACAATTCTTCAATTTCCTTGGCAGAAATTTCCATTCCCCCCTCGAAATTCCGGATAATCCCCGTGGGCATATGAGGATAGTATGCATCCAGTTTCATTTCGGCGCGGCAAATATCGAGCAGATGACCGTAACGGCGGTCCGCCTCTTCCGGAGCCAGAATTTTCTCTCCCTCCCGGAATACGGTATTGGAAAAAGGAGCCCATTCGCAGGCTGGATTGTTGATCACACATTCAGGTATTGTCTGACAGGCAATATGTTCCATCACTTTGAATATCATTCGCTGTTTCTCCAGTGCGTTGGGAACTGGAGCATAATTGGATTTGATCTCATCCCTCAGGTTCCAATGGCTGAGTAACACCATGTCGTCCGGGAATAACCGTTCTCCGTTTTCTGTCAGTAACCGGCCCATCATGATGTTGTATTCGGCAATGTAATTTTCGGCATTGCCAAGTGCAAGAGACATTTCCTGTTTTAATTCCGCAGGAACACGACTGGTGAACAAATCCCCCATCCGGGCATAGGCCCATTCCAGTCGCGTCCAGTCTTTACCCAGTGAATCTTTCTCGGCCAGCGTATAATTTGGGAAATTCAACACAGATATAAAAGCCGATTTGTTACCGAACATATCGTCAGAAAAATGTGAGGAAGGATCGTAATTACCCATTATGTAATCGATTTCTGTCAATTCATCCCCTTCCAGCTGTACGGGTTTTTTCAGAGCAACGCTCAACTGGTTGGCCGTACCGAAAAATTGTTCGAAAGCCGTTTCCAGTTTTTTGAAAAGCATTTGCCTGGCCGTTGTGTCGGCAGCAAAATTCGCTACGCAGAATTCGGTGAATTCCCCGGGCGTACCGTCTTGAGGACGCCACAAGGCAGCGGCCTGCTCCACTCCCCTGCCGGCGAGAAGAGCTTCCGGAAAGGTTTCCAGTATACGGGCCGTTGTATTTTCTACAACAATAGCCGAAATTGTGGACATTTGGTTTTTTTCACCGGAAGGTCCACATTCTGTTATGATGGGCAGCAACATAAGCAAAAAAATTTTTTTCATGGTTTTTCGTCAATTTTAGTTGTACAGATTATGAAATGCCCGTCTCCGGAACCGGTACGGACCGTCGTGCCAAATAAGTAATCATTTCCTCCGTCGGCTATGCGCGTCCGTTGCCTCCATTGGGCAACGGATAAAGGAAAATTCCGGACGGCAAGATTAGCTTTTGGGTAAAGAGCACTTAACCTTTTAAGCTCACGGGAAGAGAAAGGCAGTACACGTTCAATTACAAAACTCCTTCCCGGAAAATCCGGGATCGCTTTATCCGAATAATATAAGTGACTGTTTGTATGCAGCTTACTCACAGCATAGCGTTGGGCCGTCAAAAAGAAAGCGCCCGACTTCATGACCGATGCACCGGGCTCGTACAGGTAATGGCCAGCATTCGGAACCCTATTACCGAGCAGAGCCTCCCGTTCCGCAGAGGCCCGGGATTCTTCTTCCATAAGAAAACTGAACCCGGGTTCGCAGAATATCCGGTGAGACAATTTTTTTGTACTTTCTCTTTCCATGAATGCCAGGATCTCTTTACACTCATTCCGGGCAGAAAGGATGTGAATCTCTTTGGTGGCGGGAAGCAGAGTTAATATCCGGCTGATATCGGCCATGGGAGAAATTTTTATAAGGACCCGCAGTGCTTTATGAAGCAACAATTCGCGCAGCTCAACCACATTCGGGCTGCAGGCCTCCAGATCATAGATCCTCGAATTGTCGTCCGATCTTCGCGAAGGATCCAGATATATCAGGTCCGGAGAAGGAAGATCCGGGAAAAATTCCCAAAGCGATTCGGCGGTGGATTGGACAACAGTTATGCTGTGGGCACACCCCAGGGCCTTGAAATTATGCAAAGCCGCCCGGCACAAGCTTCCCTCAGGCTCGGCATATAATACCCGGGCCCCTGCCCGTGCAAAATAGAAAGAATCGACGCCCAAACCGCCGGTCAGATCATAAACAAGGGTCCCCGGGCTAATAAAACGTTGTTTATACTCTCCCGTAAAAGCAGAAGAACACTGCTCGGCAGATACCGGCGCAGGAATCACAACACCGCTGCAGGCATACCATTCCGGAAGCTTATCCTTTATTTTACGAAGCCCTTCTATTCGTAAGGCGGCAGCCCGGACATCCACGCCCGGATACTTTGCGGCATCCAGCACTAACCGGGGAAGATCATCCTCTATATGCGTCCGCACAAAAGTGTTGAATTCCTCGGTAATCATAGTCTATTCTTCTAAAAGATACCTGGTCCAGAAATCCCGTTCCTGCGAAGCCGAGAATGCACTCTGATAGCTGCGGTAACCGTGCCGTGCAGCCGGATACATCATGAATTCAAAATGTTTTCCTGTTTTCATGAGCTCATCAACCAACTGGACCGAGTTCTGGAAATGAACATTATCGTCAGAAGTTCCGTGGGTGATCAACAGCACAGAAGGACCGCCGGCACCATAAGTAGAAGCATTGCGGATAACAGACGCTTTCTCATATCCCTGCGGATTGTCGGCCGGCAGGTCCATAAAACGTTCCGTATAATGGCTGTCGTACAACATCCAGTCATGCACTCCGGCTCCCGCAATGCCGTATGGAAAATAGTCCCCGGCAGTGCATACGGCAAGTGCCGTGACATAACCGCCGTAACTGTATCCGGTTATCCCCACTCTGGCCGGGTCGAGGCACCCCATGTTGCGCAACCGGTCAACCCATAATTTGTAATCGTGAATTTCCCATTGTCCCAGCTTCCGGTGCATCATATCCATTCCCGCTTTGCCGCAATGACCGCTTCCTCTGTGGTCCATCGCAATCTGAATAACGCCTCTGGCCGCCCAGTAATAATTTCTGAAGGGCGAAACCCAGCGGTCCATAACGCTTCCGGCATCGGGCCCCCCGTATATGCTTATTATGGCCGGATATTTCTTATCTTTCTCCATGTGAAGGGGCCAGGTAACCACCGCGGGAATAGTAAACCCGTCCTCAGTGGTCATGAAGAGCACTTCCGTAACCGGAACAAGCCCGCCGGCCATGGCCTTATCCAGAGTCGGGCCCTTTGAATCGCCCAAAATACGCACCAGTCCTTTTTGTACACTATACAGGGCCGAGGCCATGGGAGTGGCTACGTTGGAATAGTGGGCGGTAAAATGCTTAAAATCGGGAGAGAATTGCACGTTCGTAAAGTTATAACCGGCAGGCGTCAGTCTTTGGGGCGTGTTTTGTCCGGCAGCGATGGCTTTTTCTAAGCAGGCAACCGCGTAAACTCCGGTACGGGTGGAATTTTCGCACCGTGCCGTATAATAGAGCATCTGCGTCTTTTCATTGAAAGCCAAAATAGAGATTCCCCAATTGTTTCCCATAGTGAGCCGCTGTATACGGCTCCCGTCCCAGGAACATAAATATACCTGCTGCCATTTTTCAAAATCACGTACCATGAGCAGGCCCCCGGAGGTAAAAACAGGTTCCTGGATCCATTCCAGCCAGGTATCCTGGCTTTCTTCATATACCGGTCTTTTTGATCCGTCTGCGGGAGAAACGGAGTATAAAACAAAGTGGTTCTGATCTCTGTTCATCCATTGAATCCAAAGGGCTTTTCCATCCGGAGTCCAGTAAGGCTGACCAAAATATTGATCCTGCGTTTCATCAAAATCGGCCCAAACAATCCGGCCTCCTTCAACAGGAACGATTCCTGTCCTGATCCGGGGGTTTTCATCTCCCGCTTTGGGATAACGGGTGCGTTCCAGGTATCCGTGCTGACCTTCGGCTACATAAATAGGAAACATGGGCACCAGGGTATCGTCGCAACGGAAGAAAGCCAGGTAACGGCCGTCTGGAGACCACCAGAAAGAACGGTATCTGCCGGGACGACCGAGAATTTCTTCGTAATAAACCCAGGAAGCCCATCCGTTAAGCACGGTCTCGCTTCCGTCATAGGTGTAGCGTACAATATTACCTGTTTCCAATTCTTTGGAATACAAATCGTTGTGCAAGGTGAAAGCCACATGTGAACCATCGGGGGACAAAGTCGGGTTCTTAGCCTCCCGGTCAAGTCCATAATCCGTTTCACGCGGCATAGAAGGCATATCTGTGCTGGTGCATACGGTGCGTTTCCCCGTCCGGATATCTTCCAGGTAGTATTCAGGATTGCGCATATCCCCGTTGGAGAGCATCAGCGTCCGGCTGTCTTTCCACTTAACCGGGGTGATCATGGGTTGTATCAGACTGTCGGGCACTTTTTCAATTTCATCACGGGACCGGGCATTCAAAGAAACCGGAGAGCTAAGGTAGACGAGAACTAAAAACAATAAATGTCGCATATTGGAAGTTTATAAATTAACCAGGTAAAGTTGTTCCTGCGCCCGGGTAAAAGCAGTGTAATACCAACGAAGCTCTTCTTTGGTACAAATATCACCAAAAAAGGCCTTATCTACAAACACGGCCTTCCACTGGCCACCCTGCGCCTTATGACAGGTCAGGGCTGTGGCGTATTTAATCTGCAGGGCGTTCAGGTAGGGATCTTCCCTTACTTCTTTGTAACGTTTCCTTTTTCCTTTAATGTGGACGTAATCCTCCATGACCCGGGTAAAGAAAAGCTGCTGTTCATCGGCAGGCAGGGCGGGAGATTCACTGTCAAGTGTATTAAGCAGAACCTTTACATTGATTTCTACGCTGTTATAATCGGGAAACCGCAGCACGGCTTCTGCAAAACGAAATCCGTACCGTTCCCTGAATGTATGTATCCGCATGATCTCAGCCACGTCGCCATTGGCAATAAAATCCATTTCTTCTATGCCCTCAAGGAACTGGTAACAATTTTTTACCACCATAACCCTGTCGCCTTTGGTAATATCTTCTTCCCTGTAGAGCAGTCTGCCCCTGATACCCTTGTTGTAACGGTTGGCCCTTTTATTGGAACGGCAGAGCACCACCACGTCCTCCAGACCATAACGCGAAATGGCATCGTTCAGGTGTTCCATCAGGTCTCCCGAACCAATATGGCGGATATCGTTAAAACCGTCTGTCTTCCAGACTGGGAGATTTTCGCTGCCCGAGACAATCGCATCCCTGAGCAGGGTGGCATTATATAGGATCCCCGAATCGAGCGACTGACGGAGCACTTCTTTCATTTCAAAATACACGGTATTACCGTACCTGGAAAGTTCTCCGGCATCGAGCGCCGGTGAGAGGTCAAGCCCTACGGGAGGTAATTGGGCCGAATCGCCCAACAGCAGGAGCCTGTTTCCTGCTCCGTTAAAAACATACGTCATAAGGTCGTCCAAAAGTCTTCCCGAGCCAAAAAGCAGTCCTCCGCCCCCCTGTGCATTGGAAAGCAACGAGGCTTCATCCACCACAAAAACAGTATTCTTATGCTTGTTGGGCTGAAGAACAAATGAACCAAAGCCGGTTTCGTCTCCTGTGGCAGGCGCCTGCTGCCAATATATTACTTTATGGATGGTATGGGCGGGCACTCCGGTGTAACCAGACAACACCTTGGCGGAACGTCCGGTAGGTGCCATGAGCACCGTATTTATCTTTAACTCCCCGAGGGCTCCTGTCAGGGCGGCCATTGCCGTTGTTTTACCGGTTCCGGCATAGCCGTTGAGTACAAAAAGTTCATCCCGGCTGCACAGAAAGGTGCTCAGTTTCCTGAAAAGCGCTTCCTGATCTGCAGAAGGTGAAAATGGCAGGTGTGAGCTCAGTTTCCGAAAGATATATTCTTCGAGGGCCATAAAAATTCTATTTACGGCTGCCAAAAAGAAGGAAAAATCCAAAGATCTCTATACGACCCATGATCATTTCCACAGAAAGCACGAATTTTGAAACACCGCTCAACGCGTTGTAGTTTTCCATAGAACCCAGGTTCCCAAACCCGGGACCGACATTTCCCAAATGAGCGGCCGAAGCCGAAACGGCATCAAGCAACTCAATTTTATCCAATGAAAGGATGATGGCACAAACCAGGAAACAGGCAAGGTAAAGAACAATGAACAAATTGGCTCCCGATACCACCTCGGGATCTACAGTCTGTCCTCCAATTCTTACCGGTACCACAGATTTGGGGTGGAGACGCTTGGTTAGTTGCGCCCTTATGGAGAGCCATGCTATCAGAGCCCTGTCCGACTTGATTCCTCCTGTGGTAGAGCCCGAACAGCCGCACTGGATCATCATATAGGTCAGGATAAGGATAGTGAATGACGGCCATGCAGAAGAATCGGTAGTTGCGAAACCCGTAGTGGTAATAAGGGATACCGTCTGAAAAACCCCGTGACGAAACGATTCGCCAATAGTATTATAGGTGCCACTCATCCATAAATTAACAGATACAAGCATAGAAGCAACAAGGATGGTTAACAGGTAGAAACGGGTGATGGGAGAACGGAAAAGGGCGGAAGAACGCCCCGACACAAAGAGGAATATCATTCCAAAATGCATGGCCGAAAGGCACATGAACAGCACAATTATGGATTCTATCCATACGCTGTCGTAATAGGCAATATTTGCATTCCGGGTGCTGAACCCGCCTGTTGCCGTAGTAGCAAAGGAAGTGCACACGGCATCGAAAAAGCTCATGCCGGCTATACACAAACAAATCACTTCCAGAACAGTGAGCCCAAAATACACATATGCGATAACACGTACCGTTTCCTTAGCCCTGAACCGGTAATAATCCTGGGACAGCGGACTGATCTCTATTTTGGAAAGCTTAAGCCTCACAGAGCTGACTTCGGGCAGGATAAGCAACATGAACAAGACCACCCCCATACCTCCAATCCAATGGGTGGACGCCCGCCAGAACAACAACGATTTGGGAAGCCCCTCAACATTGGTCAGGATGGTACCTCCTGTGGTGGTATAACCGCTCACACTTTCGTACCAGGCATCTATTAGAGAAAATTCGCCACCCCACAACAGGTACGGAAGCATTCCAAAAAGGCATGATATTGCCCACGAAAGAACGACTATGACATATCCTTCCTTAATGGCCACATCGCCGGTCGCCTGTACGAAAATATAGGGAAAAGAGCCAATAGTTGCAGTAATTACAGCAGAAAGCAGCAGCGGAGAAAAGCCGGTATCAAACCCGTTGATGGCAGAGACAAATACGGAAACGACCATGAACAGGGCATTTACCAGCAGCACCAGTCCCATATTTCGCGCGATTACATGAACCCTCATGACTTGTTATGTTCTTCGCAAAGCTTGGTTATGGATTCATTCAGTTCGTACAATTCGTCATTGGCGGGAAGCTTCACCTGGTATTTCTTTTTGAACATCATGGTATTCTTTACCCCGTTGCGGATCTGGGCAAGCGGGAGCAACAGATACAGCCTGATGAAATAAGAAAGCAGGAACAATAACAGGATGCCGCTGGCAACGGCTATTACACCGGGCATCATACTCCGGTAAAATCCGTCCTGCACATAAGTGGTGTTCTTTTGAAGTAATGCCTGTTCGTAGGAAACCAGTTTCTGGATATACCCCCTGAGTCGGGTATATGTGGGCTTCAGGCGAACCGTATACCAGTCTCTCCTCTCTGAGTACCCGTTATCCCTCCATACGGCAGGCGCTTCGTTCATGACCTGCATATAGGCTGCATAGGCAAACAGAATGGAATCCGCAAGAGCCTTTTCTTCCGCCAGCGTAAAAGACTTGCGTGTTGTCTCCATATAATTCTCAAAACGGACATCGTTGTATACCGATTCAAGTCCGAGTATAGAATCCTGCGAAATACCTATCTGGTTCAACAGACCAAAAACATGCTGATCGGTGACTTCCAGCAGCTGGGTGGATGTATTAATATTTTCTACGTTTACAGTGATCATATCACCCACCGAGTGCCTTATCCGCCCCATCTCAAAAATGCTCACAAGGCTCGATAGCACTAAAACAAATCCGACTACCAGAAATCCGAGGTTGATCTTATTGCTTATTACCATAGTGCAACAAAGTTAGAAAAAAACTCCACAGCCTGTCCGCATCTTTCTTTCCGGCCACACCGGAAGGGAGCCGCCTGGATTGTTTATTGGCGTAAAAACCTGCCGTTTTTTCTCCTACAGATGGGTCGAGTGCAAGAAATACCGTCGTAGCGGCACCTTCCGGAGCCTGTCTGATTACGGGCCTGAAAAGCACGTCGGTTAAGGGATCAAACCATTTATGCATAGTAATGATGGGTGTGTTCACAATACCCGGATCGGACACATTAACCGTAATTCCATCGGATTCCCATATTCGGGCAAGTTTCAGGGAAAGAAGCAATAAAGCATATTTGGAATCTGAATACCTTTTTATGCGGGCAAAACGCCCGGGTGGAAATGGAAATTTATTTGGAACTGTTCCCAGGTAAACAGTGCACGAAGCCGTGTTCACCACCCTGCTTCCTTTATGCAACAGAGGCTTCAGCAGCCATGTAAAGAATATGGGATGCAAACAGTTAACGGCATAATGCATTTCATATCCCTGGGCAGTCACCTGAGGTTTCCATCCCAACATACCGGCATTGTTAATGAGGATATCTATAGCTATCCCTCTTGACACAAGGGCTGCGGCAACTTCTGTAACTGAAGAAAGAGAAGAAAGATCCATAACCAGCATTTCCAGTCGGTCGTTACCAAACTTTCCGCACAATCCGTTGAATACGGACATGCTTTTCTCCCGGGAGCGACAGGAAAAAATTACGTAACAACCGGCCGAGAGGAGTGCTTCGCAAATTTCCCGGCCTATACCTCCGTTGGCCCCGGTAACCAGCGCAACGCGCCTATTGACTGAATTCATCAAGTAAACGTTTTGGAATATCACTTCTGTTCTGGTGGCAACACATATCGAGCGTATACATTCTGCCTATGCAGTAATTGGCATGAGTGCAGGCGCTTTTATATGCTTCGCCGCATCCTTTTTCCTGGGCTTCCTTCATTTTATTCACGAAGGCCGGATCATTCACCAGCGCCCGTGCTATTCCAATGAACTCGAAGCCTTTGCCAAGCGCCCTCTCAATAACGGCACGTGAAGACATTCCTCCCAGGCAGACAAGCGGGATTTTCACCGCTTCCCTGAATTTTACGGCATCTTCAATGAAATAACCTTCTTCAAAAGGCACAGAGGGAATCATAAACCGGCCAGCCATCCTCACTCCCAGCTTAAGATACCCCATAGGCATATAGTGTGTGAGCGTTCTTATGGGCATTGAGCCTCTCATTACATACATGGGAGCCCGGCTCACATAGCCTCCGCTCAGCACCAGGGCATGCGCGCCCCATTGCTCCAGCAGACGGGCTACTTCAAGTGATTCGTCCAGTTCCATACCTCCCGGGAAACCGTCCCGCATATTCATTTTGACCAGAACGGCCATATTTTTCTGAGCGGCCACTTCCATAACCTCTTCCATAGCCTGGCGGGTAAAGCGCAGCCGGTTCTCAAAAGAACCGCCGTATTCGTCTTTTCTGCGATTCAGCCATGTGGACATAAACTGGCTGAGCAGGTACCCGTGCCCGGCATGTACTTCAACGGCATCGAACCCCGATTCGTAAGCCAGCCTGGTGGCCTGACCGAAATCTTTCGCGATTTGAATAATCTCGGGCCGCCTGAGTCCGCGTACCAACGTGGGCGAATAGAGGTTAAAGCCGCTATTGGCAGAAACAGGCATGCAACCGCAGATAGAACGATGGCTCATATTTCCGCAATGACCAATCTGAACGGAAGCCGCGGCTCCCTCCTTTTTTATGCCGTCAGTCAGGTTCCTTAACCCGGGGACAATATCGGGCTTCATCCATAATTGCGATGAAAAGGACAGTCCGCTGCGTGTTACCGCCGCATAGGCCACAGTGGTCATTCCAATACCTCCGGCCGCTACAGATGTATGGTATTCATATAATTGAGGAGTCGGAGCATTCCGGCAACACATGCCTTCAAAAGCGGCAGCGCGGATGGTTCTGTTTCGTAACGTAAGCGGGCCGATAGAAGCCGGAGAAAATAAGACAGATTTGTTTATCATATCAATAAATGAAAGGAAATATCCTTTTTCTGGGTTCGGCGGCCATCTGGAGTGAGAACTCGTTCTGGTATCTGCTGTATATTGTATGAGCACGGGGAACCAGGTTCGCAAAAGTCCACAGGAAGAAAACAAAACCGCTCATAGACCATGTAAGAACGGCAAATCCAAGCCATTCAATTATCTCTCCAAAATAATTGGCACTGGTAACATATCTGAACAGTCCCTTTTGCGGCAGGTAATGATTGGTGTCCCCGTCTTTTCTCAGGTGCCTTATGATATAGTCCGACTGAATATTGGTCGCAAAACCGATAAGAAATAATACAAGCCCAATTATAAACCTGGACCCCGTGAGCCATTCGGGAGTATACATTCCGTTCGGGGCAAGATAGAACAGCCACTGACCCTGCATAAAAGCATTGGCCATATTAAAGACAATCCCCATACAAATGATCAGCAGCGGCATGCGGCTATTCCCCTTAATAAGCCAGGGGAAAATAAAGGAACGCTGCAGGTAATGTGTCTGGAACAGCAGAAAAAACACGAAAGGCGTCAATTCCCCTTTACGGGGCGACAACATCCACAAAATGCACATTGCAATGAAAACGGGAGCCTCCATGAGCATCCAGGCTAAACGGTTGGATAGCGATACACCCCATTTTTTATTGAAAAACATCCCGTATCCGGCATGAACAAAGTAGAGTGCGATAAAAACGACAACGGCCAGTCCGGCCATCGAATACAGCACTATATTAAAGGTCTGCAGAGAAATATTCATAGAGAACAAATGTAAGAATAATTTGTATTTTTGTTTCATGAAACAAATCTGTACCGTTTCGGTTATAGTAAGTATTTTTCTTCTGTCGATATCGTGTGTGAATCCCGGAAAACAACAAAAAACACAACCTCTCAGATTTGTTCTGCCCAATCTGCCACTCACTGTTAGCACAGACAGAGAAGCATCTGCCTATATGGCCCGTCATTACTGGACGCATTTCCCCTTTGAGGATTCAACCTGTATTCACCAGGAAGAATTTGCACGGCCCGTCTTTACCCGGTTTGTTCAAGTCCTTGGCGAAGTAACCCTTGATGACGCCCGGGAAAGCATAGCCAACCTCATGCGGCTGGCAGGAAACAGCGGTAAAGACACGGCAACGCAAAAAGCTGTATTTCGCTATTTCTTTGATTTATGCAGCCATTATTTCCATGATCCCAATTCGCCTTTTGTGAACGAGGAGCTTTTCATTCCGGCGCTCAAAGCTTTTCTGGAAAGTTCGCTGCCGGGCGAAGGAGAGAAAATACAGCCTGCATTTCTCCTGGAACTTGCCATGAAGAACCGGGCAGGAGAAAAAGCACAGAATTTCTGTTTTGTTTCCGCCACCGGGAATTTCCCCTATACAGACGACCCTTCACGAATTCAGACCATCTATTCCCTTAGAACACCCTACCTGCTGCTTTTTTTCAATAATCCGGGATGCCCCAATTGCCGGAACGTAATGCAACAATTACTTAACTCCGCTTTGCTTTCGGAAATGATACAACGCAAAGACCTGGTCATACTTACCATTTACCCCGATCAGGACCTGGAAGCCTGGCAGAATTACCTGCCACAGTTACCGGCGCAGTGGATTAACGCATACAACCCCGGAGCGCAGGTAAAGGACAATCATCTTTACGATTTAAAGGCTATTCCCACCTTGTACCTTTTGGATGCAAACAAGACGGTGCTGGTCAAAGACGGCACCTCTGCAACACAAATAGAAACCGCAATAAAGCAACAGGCATATTTTTTGTAGCTTTGGGCACTCGTCACAAAAAACAATGGATGAATAACCGGATAATCATACTTACAATATGCGCTATCGCTTCCTATTGCGGGAAGCTTCAGGCGCAGGAGAAGGTTATCCCGGACCCCGATTCACTAACGAAGGCTTATCTCCTGAAGATTAACGCGCCGCTATCAGAAGCATCGCGCGTACCGCCCATAGACTCTCTGCTGAATGTGGTAAGGGACGGAAAAGGTCTCTATTATAAACTGGACAGCCTGGGCCTCTGCCTGTTGGATAAAAACGGGACCCCCGTTGTGGACTCCCTTAGAAGTTATACTTCCAGAACGTTGTCTTATATGCGTTTGATGGACAGTTTAAATCTCCCGCTCAAGGATACAATGCGCATTCCGCTGAGGGACTCATCGGGGGTTTTAGCCAAAGACTCGCTGGGTTTTCTCTATCAGATAGATTCTCTGGGGCTTATCCGGCTCGATACCCTGGGTTCATTTGTTATTGATTCGCTGGCCACATTCACAAAAAAAGAACTGAGATTCTTTGCCCGGCGTGACAAACGTGATGCCAGAGCCATTGCAGACTCTATATACAAAAGCAAGTTCCACGAGCTGGAAACATACGTTGTAACCGATACCCTGCGTTATAAAAGGGTCCTTTCATGGACCAACGATGCGTATTTCAACAAGCTCACCTTCAGAGAAATTGACACTAACATCAACAACAGCTTCCACGATTATGCCTACCTGAAGGAAGATGTTGGCGCCACCTACCTGGGTACGGCCGGTTCCCCTACACTTACCGATAACTATTTTAAACGCAAAAAGAAAGCCCGTTTTGAATTCTGGGATGCCGGTATGTACGAAGCTTATGACCGTGAGAGTATTCCGTTCTATAACACCAAAAGCCCCTATACGGTCATGTCCTATGCAGGGACTTTATTTGCCAATAAACAAACAGAAGAAAGCAACGTCAGTTTCCTCCACACCCAGAATCTCTCCCCGGCCGCCAATTTTCAGTTCTATTACCAGAGAAAAGGATCCAAAGGCCTTCTGGAAAACGAAGCCACAAATACCCGCACACTCTCCATCCTGGCCAATTACCTGGGGAAACGCTATGTAATGCACGGCGGACTTATTATTAACAGCCTGAGAAAAGACGAAAACGGCGGAATCAGTGATGAATCGTTCATCAGAGACACTGTTGTGGAAGCACGCGCCATTCCGGTCAACCTTGGAAACGCCTCGTCTGCACTGCGCAATACTTCGGTTTTTATTACGCAATCTTATGGAATTCCCATCAACATTTTTAAACGGGATTCTCTGGAAACAGGCGACGGCACCATGATGATCCTGGGCCACTCGGGAGAATGGGAAAATATGTCCCGCAACTATACCGACGTTATTTCGACTTCCGACAGTTACGGCCGCTCGTTCTATCACGGCAATTTTTATCTGAACCCGACAAGCACTTCCGATTCGGTGCGCACCATACGGCTGGACAACCGCTTCTTTATAAGACTGCAGCCCTGGTCCCGGACAGCCATTGTATCAAAGCTTGAGGGAGGCGCCGGCTATGAACTCCTGAACAATTACTTTTTCCGCCCTGAGTTTTATGTCCTTGGCACCAGCGGATTTGTAGAAAACAACCTTTACGTTTACGCGGGAGCTTCCGGTCAGCTGAGCCGGTATTTCGAATGGAATGCAACGGGAAGATTCGATTTTGCAGGATATTACATTGGAGATATGCTGCTGGATGCAAATGCCCGTTTTTCAATCTATCCTTTACCTGCCGGAGTACACCTTACCGGGAGGTTTTATCTTAAAAATTACACCCCCGACTGGTATACACAACATTATTATTCCAATCACTTTGTGTGGGATAATGAATTCGGGAAAGTGACCGATACCCGGATTGAAGCCGCCCTGTCCATACCCGACTGGAAACTCAGCGCTTCGTTTTCATATGGTCTGCTGAACAAAGGAATATACTACGATACACTGGGAATTGTCCGGCAGGCAGATAAAGTGGTCAATATTATGACAGCCACCCTTACCAAGAACTTCCGCATCTGGTACTTCCACCTGGATAACAGGATTCTTTTCCAATTAACCTCAGACAAAGAATTGTTCCCGCTGCCTGTTGTCAGCGCCAACCTGAGGTATTATCTGGAATTCCCGGTAGTAAAAGATGTTATGACTATGCAGATTGGAGCCGACGTTACGTTTCAGTCTGCCTATTATATGCAGGCATATAATCCGGCCCTCGGAGTGTTTCACCTGCAGAATAAGCAAGTATACGGCAGCAACCCGTATATAGATGCATTTGTTAATTTGAAATGGAAGAGAGCCACCATCTTTGTGAAGTATATAAATGCAGCACAGGGATGGCCCGCGAGCGACTATTTTGCCGCCCCAAACTATATTCGTCCTCAACGCGCTTTTAAACTCGGCATGACCTGGCCTTTTTACATAAGGCCGCAGAAAAAAAGCGGATCAACGGGATCCGGCATTCAGGGTCAACCCCAGGGCTCTCCAGGTAATTTAGACCGTTGATGTCTCAGAGAAGAAAGATTTTTATTGCCTTACTAATAGGGTTTTCCGCCTTATTCATTATTGAAGAGTGTCATACCCGCTGGTTTACCGACACATTCTCCCACTTAAGGAACGAAAGAAGTTCCAGGCTGGCGGGCCGCGACACCCTCAGATGTACCATTTACCTGCCTTCCTATGCCGGTGCCAGGGTCGGATATCATTACGACATGCTTAAACTTTTTTCCAAAGCGAGCGATTTTGTCCTTACATACGTTCCGGTGGAAGACACAGCTGATATATGGGAAATGCTTACCGAAGACCGAACAGATATTCTGGCCGTCAATATTATCTCCAATGCCATTCCCAAATCGCTTACGGGCAAAGTTTGCCTGTCACCGCAATTAACCGAGATGGGTGAAGTCTGGGTCATGGCCAAAGAAAGGTGCCCCTGGCACCTGGATGTGGCCCACTGGCTGAAATTGTTCAAACAGCAGGCATATTACTCCCGGTTCAAAAGCCGGTACTTCCCTGCCTCACAGGATCGCTCCCCGTACGACTCCCTTCTCAGGGCTGCATCTAGGACCCTGGAATGGGACTGGAGGCTGCTGCGCTCGGTAATGTACCAGGAATCGAAATACAGAATGAACGCGCTTTCACCGCAAAACGCTTACGGTTTGATGCAGATGAAGAAGTCAACCGCCAAAGACATGAAAATCTCCAATCTGTTCGATCCCGAAGAAAATATCAAAGGCTCCGTACGTTATTTTTCTTTCCTTCTGAGGAATATGTACCTTTCCAGTTTACCGGAAGAAGAGCAGGTCAATTTCATTCTGGCTGCTTATAACGCAGGGATGTCACGTATCCAGAACGACAGGGAGCGGGCCGCTGCAGATGGTAAAAACCCTGATCTTTGGTCCGATGTACGCTCGTACGTGCCGGCACAGACACAGAAATATGTAGAAATGATATGGGAGAGATACCTTAACTGGGTTAATTCATCCGGATAGCCTTATCCGGGCTCACCCTGACAATGCCTCTGAGGGGAAGCTGCACCAGCAGCATGATGGCGGCAATTCCCAGAATATCTACCAGTACCACATGCCACCATATAAGGCTAACCGGCACACTCGATACAAAATAACTGGCAGGATTGAGCTTCAGAAAATGAGTTGTATCCTGAACAATACAGAAAATAACTGCCAATACGGTGCCCCAGATAACCCCGCGCAGAGCAATCCCAAACGAATGTGCCAGGAAACTCATACGTACCTGCCGATCCTTCATTCCCATACTCTTGAATAAGCCAATCATGGATGTTTTTTCTACAAGCATGATGAGCAGGCCCGAGATCATATTAAAACCTCCCACCAGGATCATGAGCGTTAGCAGAATAGCCACGTTGATATCCATCAGATCGAGCCAGTCGTAAAGATGAGCATATATCTTTCTGATGTTCCTCAGTACGACGCCCTGATCGGTGTCCGAGGTATTCCGGATAATGTATTCTTCAATTTGTTCCTGCTTCTTTTCAATATTCCGGCTGTCTTTTAGAAACAATTCTACTCCGCTTACCTGATCGTCGCTCCAGCCGTTAAGCTTACGGGCATGCCTGATGTCACCCAGGATCAAATGATTGTCAATATCTTCCAGTTGCGCGTCATAGATGCCCGAAATTACAAAACGGCGCATACGCACATTTTCACCTATAAAATACATGGTAACGATATCATTTGTATGCAGATTTAACAATCCAGCCAAACGAAACGAAATGAGAATCTCGCTGGAAGATACAGAATCGTTGAGAGACGGCAGTTTCCCCTCTTTCAGGTTTTCTTTAAAAAAATTCCACCGGAAAGAAGGGCCAACGCCCTTAAGGGAAACGCCCTGCAGAGCACTTTCAGTCTTTATCAGGCCCGGAGAAATAGCAAATTCCTGAATGTGATCTATTTGTTGTAAAGTAGGAAGGTTCTGGAAATAAGACAATTGAGTGGACATGGGAACCGGATCAGTAATAAAACCGGCACCCGGGGCCTCCATAAGGATATGACCGGTGAAGCCCGCCGCCTTGTTCTCTATTTCATCCCTGAAACCTCTGATAATGGATACGGAAAGAATCATGACAAAGATGCTAATACCCACGCTTACAGTGGCAATTATGGTTCCCAACCGGCTTACCCTGCCTACCGAAGTCGCATCGCCTTTAAGCCTCTTTGCTATATATATCGCGAGATTCATACCGCATTCTAAAATATTTTTATATATTTGCCGGACAAGTTTGGAAAACGCGGGAATAGCTCAGTTGGTAGAGCATCAGCTTCCCAAGCTGAGGGTCGCGAGTTCGA
>DHQY01000007.1:443026-470737 GCA_002408205.1 Bacteroidales bacterium UBA5326
AGGGTCGCGAGTTCGAACCTCGTTTCCCGCTCTCAGCCAAACCTAAAACCTAACTGATAACCGGGACTGTTTCTTACGAGGCAGTCTCTTTTTTTATACCTTTCACTCTTCGTCCTCATCCTCGTCAATCTCTATGGTCAGCAAATCAGGACTCCCAAACAGGCCGAGCACATTACGAACATCAACAGCTGCTTTCCGGCTTGCTTCCCCCTCTTTTACTGTAAAGCTGTAATAAAGGGTTTCGGCATATACTTTCGCCAGATCGGTGACGGTCGCTTCCCGAAAGGAGTCTTCAGGAATGTTGGCATTCATATCCTTTACAAAAGATGACAACTGTGTATGGTCAAACAGCTGACCGTTCCGGTAGACATTCACATAAAAAATCACTTCTCCCGACCGGTCAATGACCGCAGGCAAAAATCCTCCTTTAAAAACCCGTCCCCTGATGGGTACTCCCGAATGAAAAGCAACAAGCAGGTATATAATCCCCAAGGCAATGGGACTGCCCTCCCGTTCACTCAACGCCAAATGGATAAAAGTCTTTTGAGGTTGTTCGAACATGGGGTCTACAGCCTTAAAGCCGAGCCGGTGAAAAAACAGGTGGTTAAACACTTTCACACGCTCCATATCGGTTTGATCGTCACTAAGTTCCACGCACACGCTGCTTACCATGTCTGTAAGCTGCGTGTCCATGCGATCGTAATCAGCGTCGGGACTGATGACCTTCTGTATAAGATACAAACCTCTGAGCAGATTGTCATGCGGATTTTCCACCCATTTTTGTAAAGAATCGTAATTAAACCGGGCCCTGAGTAATTCAATCATACGAGCAATGCCTCCACGGTCTCTTTCCCGCGTGTTTTTTCCAATGCTTTCCAGCTGGAAGACAGCCTCCTCACCCCGGGCATGGAACCAATCAAACAGGGAAGACTGCACTTCCTCGTCGGGATCTTCCAATAAGGTGATTATACTTTGTATATCCTGATCATTCAACATACTCAACGCAATTTTTCTATTGCAGATTCTTCCATGGCCAAACGCTCAATAGCCACCTCGGCCTGACGGAACATAAGAGTCTTATAATCTACATTCATGCCTTTTTGACTCCTTTGGGCAATGATCATGCATACGGTAGCCCCCTGATGACCCAGCAGTCGGGACAAACCGGCAATGGCAGATCCTTCCATCTCAAAGTTGGTTATTCTCAAACCATTATAACTGAACAATTTAAGCTTTTCCAGATAATCGGGGTCTATTATTTTCAGGCGAAGTTCCCTGCCCTGGGGCCCGTAAAAGCCAGGGGCGGAAAGCGTGATCCCCTGCACAGCATCACCGAAATCATCTGCAATTTCTTGGGAATTAAGCACAAAATAAGGTCTTGCAAGGGTCCGGGGCCAGTTCATATGTTCAACAAAAGCTTGCTCCATGGCAGTATCACAGACCGAATCACGTCCGGCATACCAGTTAAGCAACCCGTCAATCCCGGCAGAATATTTTGAGAACACCAGCGAACCCGTTTCTATGTCTGGCTGAATGGCTCCCGATGTTCCCAGTCGGAGGATGCGCAGACTTCTATGCTGCTCTTTTACAGTTCTGGTTTGAAAATCGATATTGGCCAGGGCATCGAGTTCGTTGAGTACGATGTCAATATTATCCGTTCCAATACCCGTAGAAAGCAGCGTCACCCGTTTGTCCCTGTAACATCCGGTGGCAGAAACGAACTCCCTGCTCTGGGAAACGAATTCCACGTTGGAAAGCATTCTTTTAAGCAACAGGACGCGATCCGGATCCCCTACCAGCAATACGTTGTCGGCAAGCTGTTCAGGATGCAGGTGCAAGTGAAAAATACTGCCGTCGCTGTTTATCACAAGTTCGGAAGGCTCAATTGTTTTCATTTGGCAAATTTAGCGGAAAATCGGGGATTTTCCGCTAAATTTGTCCAAACAAATACTTTAACTTTATGATCCAGCGAATACAGACTTTATACCTGGCCGTTGCCCTCGGCCTTATGATCTCCGTTTTTTTCAGTATTTACGCCACCTATATTCCGTTTACCGTTCTCACGGGAGCCGTTTCGGTCCTGTTGTGCGCCATTATTGTTCTTTTTAAAGTCAGGAAAATACAGATACGCCTTTGTATCTATACTTCTGTTGTCCTGCTTGCCCAGCAGATCTGGATGGGCGCCGTATACTTCAAGAACCGCGCAGACGTATCTTTTTCCGTTACAACCATCTTTCCCATTATTGCCATTATAATGGTACTGCTCGCTCTCCGTGCCATAGCTTCAGACGAAGCGCTTGTTCAATCATATAACCGGCTGCGTCCCAAATCGAAAAAGAAATAATTTTTTATTATCTTCGTGTGTTTGTCAACCATTTTCTGTACATCCTAAACATAATAATCTATGAAAAATAACATCTCGAGAAGAAACTTCTTGCAGAAAAGCGCGTTAGCCACTGCCGGAGCTATTGTTGCTTCGAGCCCTCTTATGGCCAACATCCCGTTTTCTGCCCAACAAAAGAAAAAGAAAACGGCCGCTACCGATAAGCTGAATATTGCAGGCATTGGTATTGGCGGTCGCGGTGGTGCTGTCATTCGCGAACTAAGCTCAGAAAACATCGTTGCTCTGTGCGACGTAGACTGGAAGTATGCCGCCAATCAGTTTGCCGCATACCCCGATGCAAAAAAATACAAAGACTTCCGTAAGCTTTTCGATGAAATGGGCAACAAGATAGATGCCATTGTGGTGGGTACCGCAGATCATACGCACGCCGTAATTGCTGCCCAGGCCCTTGCCATGGGGAAACACGTCTATTGCGAAAAGCCCCTTACGCATACCGTGTACGAAACCCGGCTGCTTACCCGCCTGGCCGCCCAACATAATGTGGCCACACAAATGGGGAACCAGGGTGCTTCGGGCGAGGGTGTCCGCCAGATATGCGAAGCCATCTGGAGCGGAATGATTGGCGAGGTTACCAGGGTGGAAGCCTTTACCGACAGACCCATCTGGCCCCAGGGCCTGGAAACTCCCACAGCGGTCCATACTCCGCATCCCGAGCTGGACTGGGACCTTTTTATAGGCCCGGCTAAATACCGTCCCTACAATGAAATTTATCATCCGTGGAATTGGCGCGGCTGGTGGGATTTCGGTACCGGAGCCCTTGGCGATATGGCCTGCCATATTCTCCAGCCCGTTGTAAAAGCGCTAAATCTGAAATCTCCAGTTGCCGTACAGGGGAGTTCCACTGCCCTAATGACCGATTGCGCTCCCAATGCCCAGATAGCCAAATTTATATTCCCTGCCCGTGACAATATGCCAAAAGTAGCCATGCCCAGGGTAGAAGTTACCTGGTACGACGGTGGTTTGCTCCCGGAATATCCCCAGGGATGGCCTGCCGGCCGCAATATGAACGACAGTGGCGGTGCGGTTATTTTCCACGGAACAAAGGACACGCTCGTCTGCGGATGCTATGGAGTAAATCCCTGGCTGCTTTCCGGAAGGGAAATCCCTGTACCGACCCTTACCCGTGAGGTACCGGAAAACAACCACTACACCGATTTTATTCGTGCCTGCAAGGAAAGTCCCGAAAGCCGCGTAAAGACTGCCTCGGATTTCTCAGAAGCCGGTCCCCTGAACGAAATGGTTGTTATGGGAGTGTTGGCTGTACGTCTGCAAGGGCTCAACAGGGAACTCACATGGAATGGGGATGCCATGCAGTTTACAAACATCTCACCCACCGACACCATCCGGATGAAGACCAAGGACGGATTCTCCATTAAAGACGGACACCCCACCTTTAATCACCAATACACAGACCCCATCAACGCGCTTGAGTTTGCCAACGAACTCATCAGGCATACTTACCGCGAAGGATATTCTCTGCCCGAAATGCCATAACCTTAACACATAATAAACATGAAAAAAGTATCTACGTTAATCATTCTTTTATCTGCTATGATAGTAAGTTCGTGCTCTTCGTGCAATAATACAGGCAAAAAAGAAGAAGCACCCCAGGTTGACACCAATCTGGTTGTTCTGTTTGACGGGGCCACCTTTGACGGATGGCGTGCATATAACAGCACAGACATACCTGGAGCCTGGACCATAGAAGACGGTGCCATAAAAATCAACGGTTCAGGACGAGGCGAGGCCGGCGCCGAGAACGGCGGAGACATTATTTTTGACCGGAAATTCAGCAATTTTGAATTGACGTTCGAATGGAAAGTTGCCCAGGGCTCCAACTCAGGCGTGTTCTACCTGGCCCAGGAAGTGCCGGATGAACCCATTTATATCTCGGCCCCCGAATACCAGGTTCTGGATAACGCCAACCACCCCGACGCCATGTTGGGTGTTGACGGGAATCGCCAGTCTGCCTCTCTGTACGATATGATACCGGCCAAGCCGCAAAACGCAAAACCCTTTGGAGAATGGAACACCGCAAAAATACTTGTATACAAGGGAACCGTTGCCCATTTCCAGAACGAGGTGAATGTGCTGGAATACCATTTGTGGACCCCTCAGTGGAAGGAAATGTTGGACAAAAGTAAATTCAGCCAGGATAAATGGCCTGTTGCCTATGACCTGCTCCTTAATTGCGGAGGTGAAGAAAAAGCAGGGTACATTGGCCTGCAGGACCATGGTGACGATGTATGGTTCAGGAATATAAAAGTTAAAATTCTCAACTAACCATGAAACGCCGTCTAATCCTTTCGGCCGCCCTTACAACCATGCTGTTTACGGGTTTTATTTCCTGTGCTTCCAAACAGGAAGAGGTGAAAAAAGAGATAGGCCTTCAACTTTATTCCATTCGTGATGAAATTCAAAAAGACCTGGGTGCCTCGCTCGATTCCGTTGCTGCCGCCGGATACAATTTTGTAGAACTGGCCAGTTATAATCCTCAGGAAGGAACTTTTTATGGTATGGAACCCGAAGCTATTGCCGCTTTTTGCAAAGAAAAAGGACTCAATGTGGTCTCTTCGCATATAAACGGACCAGATCCGAACGCCACCCCGCTGGAAGAATGTCTTACCTGGTGGGATAAAGCCATAGCTGACCACGTAAAACTGGGTGTCAGTTACATTGTACAGCCCTCTATGTGGCAAAGTGCCTACGAATCTGTGGAAGGACTGGCCAATTACTGCAACCTTTTCAATCTGGTGGGCGAAAAATGCAATGCGACTGGCATCCGCTTTGGATACCATAATCACGCCCATGAGTTCACCACTGTTTTTGACGGAATGGTCATGTACGATTATATGCTTACGAACACCAGCCCGGAGAAGGTTTTTTTCCAGATTGACGTATACTGGAGCCAGGTAGGCGGGGCATCGGCCGTGGAGTACATGGAGAAATACCCCGGAAGGTTTGAACTCTGGCATGTGAAAGACGATAAGGAAATTGGAGCTTCAGGCAAAATTGACTTCAATGCCCTCTACCAGAAGGCCGAAATCTCAGGTATGAAATATGCCATTGTTGAACAGGAAGCATTTGATATGGCTCCCTTTGCCAGCATCAAGGCTTCATATGACTATCTGAACAACGCGCCTTACGTTAAGGTGAGTTTCCGGCTGCCGAAGCCGTGAATTATAACTAAATAGTTTGTGAAAAAGTTCTGTGTCAATCGGTGACACAGAACTTTTTTATTACACTGTAGGCATCCTTCACTCCCAGCTCACCTGCGGTTGAAATATCCATACAGCCTTTTTCTTTTTCTTTCAGATAGATCTGGATGAGTCCCCTGTTGTAATAGGCTTCCGCCAGGTACGGGTATAGTTCAATGGACCGGCTATAGTCAGTTATCGATTCCGGCAGGTTCCCAGATAAACAGTGAAGGTTCCCCAGGTTATAATATACGTAGGCAAAGTCGGGCGCCAGCATGGCTGCTTTCTGCAGGTCTTCAATAGCACCTGAATAATCGTATTCTCTCCGACTCTGCTCCTGTACCCGTGTGCGAGTAGTGCCCGATTCGTCGAGCGTAAGCATCTGCACATTATCGTCCATAGATGATATGAAATCTATCATTTCGCTCTGGAGCGCTGCACGGTTAATGTAATAGAACACGTTGTCGGGATCTTTTGTTATCGCCTGGCTGTAGGACGCCAGCGATGCATTGAATTGCTTACTCTGAAAATCAAGGATCCCTTTTATAAAGATCAGGTCGGGATTGTCTTTGTCGCTTTTGAGCATATTTTCCACCTGTTCTTTTCTGAATGTCAGGTCCTGCAGATTCCCCTCGGGAGAAACAGAATAAAGATTCAGGGGAATGACCTGCCCGGAGAGGTATTTTTCAAGGTCATCATAAAAATACTGCTGTTCCAGCGCCTGCCTGTTTTCTCCTGCTCCCGCCAGCAGTTTGAACAGAGGTTTAAGCCTTATGTCCACATCGCGGTACTGAAGCAGTTCGTTATTAAAATCTTTTTTGGCAAAATCGGCATCGAGCGCAAGCAACCGATCGAACTTTTGCGTAGTGTCGGCAAATGCAGAATATGTGGTATCACCCAGCCGGGCTTTGTAACTCTGGACCTTGCCCTGCGCAATATTGTAGTCACTCTGGGCGGCGGCAAACCGTCCCAGCTTGTTCTTGACATAGGAACGGTTCATGTAGGCATTGGCAAAATCGGGATACAATTCTATGGCCTTGTCGTAATCCCTGAGCGCATCGTTATAGCGTTCCATCTGGATAAAAAGCGCGCCCCTGTTGTAGTAGGCAAGTACATTGCCCGGATTGATAGCAATCACACGGTCGTAATCGTCCAGTGCGTTGTTGTAATCCCCTATCTGAGTACGGATAAGCGCCCGGTTATATAAGGTCAGCGCATTGCCCGGATCTTCTGCCAGTACTTTTTCTAAATCGGAAAGGGCTCCGTTCAGGTCATTCCGGTTATTACGGATAAGAGCCCTGTTAAAGTAAGCAAAAGAGTTGGCAGCGTCGAGCGATATAGCCTGATTCAGATCGGAAAGGGCTTCTTCATAATTTTCTTTCATTGCGTATACCCGCGAGCGCCTGATATATCCTTCCGGATCGAATTTATTAAGCAAAACGGCCGTATTATAATCCTGCAGGGCTTTCACAGTATCTTTCAGAAAAAGATAGCAGGCGCCCCTGTTCAGGTACGCCTCGCTGACCCTCGGCTCATGGCGTATGAAACGATTGAAATCGGCCTCAGCCAGTTCAAACTGCTGGGAGAGCAGGTAGGTTACTCCCCGGCTGAAGTAGAGACCATTATAACTGGGGCGCAGGTCCACGGCTTCTTGCAGATCTTCCAGCGCATTGTCGTATTGCCCAAGGCGTGAATACGTTATGGCTCTGTAGTGATAGGCCATAGTAAATACCGGATTTATACTCAGCGCTTTATCAAAATCGGATTTTGCTCCTAAGAAGTCACCCAGGTTGTACTTCCCTATCCCCCGTAAGAAATAGGCTTCATACAACTCGGGATCCAACTGAATGAGTTTGTTAAAATTATCTATTGCCTGCTGGAAACGGCCGTCGAAAATCAGTTGCTGGCCCCTGTAGAAAAATTGTTGTTTGTCGTATTGTGCCCACACTCTTCCTACCGAAAGAAACGTCAGAAAAAGAAAAAGGGTACAAAAGAGATGTTTTCGTTTCATATTAAGGCAAAGGTATTAATTTTTAACTGGAAAAATTCGTTACTTTGCATCCGAAAAACAAAAAATATGCCGCGCTCTACCTGCTTTTTCACTTGTATTTCAATTGCTTTCCTTCTTGTCTCCTTTACCCTGAGCGCCCAGGTCATCAGGCCTGAACCCTATGCCGGTCTCATTACAGCAAAAGATCTGGAAAAACATGTCTTGTTTTTTTCAGATACTACTCTGCGCGGAAGAGAAACGGGCTCACCGGGAGCCACTTTGGCTACACAGTATCTGGTGAACAAATTCAAAGAATACGGGCTGCTTCCTTTCGGAACGGCTAACCCCGTGCTGAAAAGCGGTTCCTATATACAGAGCTTCATCTGCCCTACAGGACAAAAAGGAAGAAATGTAATTGGAATACTGCCGGGCTCGGATAAATTCGGCAGAGATTACCTTATTGTCTCGGCCCATTACGACCATTTGGGAGTTATTGACGGACGGATATACCCCGGAGCCGACAGTAATGCGTCGGGCGTTTCCGTGCTTCTGAACCTGGCCCGGGCAATGGGTCAGATGTATAAAGACGGAAAAGGGCCTTCCTGCCACATCATTTTCATTGCCTACGATGCCAAGGAATTTTCTATGACCGGGGCACGCATTTTCACCCTGTCATCAGGTGTTCCTTTTGACCGCATTGTAGCAAATATAAATATTGACCAGATTGGATCCGTACTTGAACCGCCTGGAGAAAGAGAAGATTATGTGCTTGTTCTGGGAGCGGATCAGGTACCGGAAAGACTCATAAAATCGCTCGATAACTGCAATGCCTTTTATAATATCAACCTGCAGATAGACTATACGTTTTACAACAGCCCTTCTTTTGCCGGAATATTTTTTTCCATGACCGAACAAAGCTTTCTGGCTTCACAGGGCGTACCTTCGCTCCTGATCACTTCCGGAGTAAGTGATCTTACTTACAAACCCTCGGACACACCCGGGACACTGAATTTTCCTGTTATGCAGCGCCGGGCCAGGTGGCTGTTTTACTCTCTCTGGGATATGGCCGGGTATTAATACCGGGCCTTCCCAAAGCGGATGAGGTCATATGAAACTGTTACACTGCCCCGGATATGTTTCATCTGGTAATCAAAGAAATCGCTGCCGGTTACAAATATATCCTTAAGACCGAAAATGATACGCAGTCCCATGGTAACCCTGGGAAAAATCCGGGCTTCATATCCTGCAGACAGGCCGGCGTCCCACTTATCGAGCAAAGCAGAAAAATCCATGATCATTGGACTGGAAACTTCCGAGTCCACCCTGTCGGGCTCGGTCCCAATGAATCCTTTAGTGGCGCGTGTCTCAAAAGATGATTTAAAAATATAGGCACCATATACACCCAGCATAATGCCGTGCTGACGTTTGCTGCCCATATGATACTTAATATAGAAAGGCATTTCCAGAAGTGTGAAGCTCATTGACATTTCAGATGTTCCGGTGAAATACTGGACCATCCCCTCTCCCTTGAATTTCTGATTGGTCACCCTGGCATCGGCATCCATTCCAATAGTCTTGTAGTTCAGATCGGTTCCCAATGACCAGTGATTGTGTAAATTCATGTTCAGATGAACTCCCAGAGTCGCGTTGAGTTTGGGATAGGCATTAAAAGAGCCCCCGACGGCATTAAAGGGTATAGGCACCGCACCGCCTATATCCGTCCCAATGAGTGGCGCCACAGAGAATAAAGACTGGGCACCCGCCGGGACATTCACAAAAAGTGTTGAATAAGCAAAGAAAATTAGAAAAAAAACGGCCTTTTTCATTTTACAAATGTACAAAAAAGCCTATATTTGTCTCATCCTTTTTCCTTATTGATGATCAGCTTTACTATTTCTCTTGTTGTCCTGATTGCGGGGTTTTTTATTTATGGAAAAATCACCGAACGAATTTTCGGGATAGAAAAAAACAGGCCAACACCGGCTACCGTCCAACGGGACAACGTGGATTATGTTCCGATGAAACCCTGGAAGATCTTTTTCATTCAATTTCTGAATATTGCAGGTCTCGGACCGATATTTGGGGCTATTATGGGAGCCTCTTTCGGGCCGGCATCGTTCATTTGGATTGTCTTGGGAACCCTTTTTGCAGGATGTGTACATGATTATTTTTCGGGGATGATGTCGTTAAGACATAATGGAGAAAGCCTTCCCGAGATACACGGGAGATATCTTGGAAAGCGAGTCAGGAATTTCATGCGCATCTTTACCATTGTGATGATGATACTGGTCGGAGCCGTTTTTGTAGCAGGTCCTGCCGGACTTCTGGCGATGCTTACTCCTGAATCGCTCAACACCACGTTCTGGATTGTGATTGTTTTTCTGTATTATATAGTGGCTACATTATTTCCCATAGACAAGATTATTGGAAAGATCTATCCCGTATTCGGCATCTGCCTGCTGATCATGGCTTTTGGCATAATGATAATGATGTATGTCAAACAGCCGGCAGTTCCGGAGTTTTGGCAAGGGCTGCATAACAGATCGCTCAATCCGTTGGCGAATCCCATCTTTCCTATGATGTTTGTTTCCATAGCCTGCGGAGCCATTTCGGGCTTCCATGCCACACAGTCCCCTCTTATGGCCCGGTGCATGACAAATGAAAAATATGGACGTCCTGTTTTTCTGGGTTCAATGGTAGCTGAAGGAATCCTGGCACTCATATGGGCCGCTGCCGCCTGCTATTTTTTCTTTGAAGATCCCGACGGGATAGCTATTTTTAAATCGGGAGAAACAAATGCAGCCGTAATAGTGAATTACCTTACCGCAGAGTGGCTCGGACCCGTGGGAACACTCCTGGCTATGCTGGGGGTGATAGCCGCACCTATTACCACCGGCGATACTGCATTTCGTTCAGCACGGATTATGGTCTCAGAAGTATTTCACATAGACCAGAAACCCTTAAAAAACAGGATACTGATCTCTTTTCCCCTTTTTGCGGCGGGGCTTCTGATACTCGTTTTCAGTCTTACCGATGCAAAAGGATTCAACACCATCTGGAGGTATTTTGCTTGGTCAAATCAGACGCTGGCGGCCGTGACCTTGTGGTCAATAACAGTATTTCTCTACAGAGATAACAAGCCTTATCTTATATCAATGATACCCGCACTGTTCATGACCATGGTGGTAACCACTTTCATTTTTATATCACCGACAGGGTTTGGGCTGTCGCCTACTCTATCCTATTTTCTTGGAGGTATTATTACTTTGGCTATCATGGAATTGTTCCACATCAGGGAAAGAAACCTTGCCGCCAAGAGCGCGCCCTGTAGGTAAATCATCACGACGCACCAGCTCTTCGGGCGTACCGGAAAAACAGCAGTACCCTCCTGTATCACCGGCATCGGGTCCCATGTCTATCACCCAGTCGGCGCATTTAACCACGTCCATATTGTGTTCAACCACTAAAACGGTATGGCCTCTGGAAATAAGCGCATTAAATGATTGAAGTAGTTTGGAAATGTCATAGGCATGAAGCCCGGTAGTAGGTTCGTCAAAAATAAACAACCTGTTTTGTACGGCCGTTTCTCCGGACAGGAAGTAGGCAAGTTTCACTCGTTGGCTCTCCCCTCCGCTCAGGCTGCTACTGTTTTGCCCCAGCTTGATATAGGAAAGACCTACCTCGCGCAGAGGTTCCAGCCTCCCGGCAATCCGTCGTGCCGTGGACTCTTTTTGAGCGGCAAAGAAGGAAATGGCTTCGTCTACAGTCATATCCAACACATCCGCAATGTTTTTATCCTGATAACGGACTTCCAGTATATCCGGTTTAAAACGCCGACCGCCACACGATTCGCAGGTAAGTATGACATCTGCCATAAACTGCATTTCCACTTTCACACTGCCTTCACCCAGGCATTCGGGACAACGGCCACCTTCAATGTTAAAAGAAAAATGGGAGTGGCCGTAACCGTTCATCCGGGCATACGGCTGCTCGGAAAAAAGCCTCCGTATATCGTCGTAGGCTTTAATATAAGTCACGGGATTGGAACGGGTAGATTTGCCAATGGGGTTCTGATCAATCATCTCTACACCAAAAATACGGTGTGTATCGCCAGTCAGCTGCCCAAAGAGACCCGGTTTGGGCACACTCCCCTGGTTCAGCTCTCGACATAGCGCATAGTAAAGAACATCCCGTATGAGAGAAGACTTGCCCGAACCGCTCACTCCGGTAACAGCCGTAAGTACCTGAAGGGGAAATTTTACGTCTATATTCTTCAGATTATTATGCCTGGCTCCCTGTACGGCAATATATGAATTCCATTTTCTACGCTGCCCGGGTAGCGGAATCACATTGGGATTTGTAAGAAACTGAAGGGTGCGGCTTTCCCCGCATTCAATGCCGGCCCCCGGCACGGGAGGAGGTCCCTGATAGGTAAGCCGGCCTCCGTCTTTTCCCGCCAGCGGGCCAATATCAATGATCTGATCTGCAGATCTCATGATCTCTTCGTCGTGCTCCACCACTATTACGGTATTACCCAGGTCTCTGAGCGATTTAAGGGTTTGCAGAAGACGTTGGGTATCCCGGGGGTGCAGCCCTATGCTCGGTTCATCAAGAATATACATACTGCCTACGAGCGAACTGCCCAGGGAACTAACCAGGTTCACCCGCTGGCTTTCACCGCCGCTCAGGGTAGAGGACTTCCGGTTTAATGTGAGATAATTCAATCCCACCCGAGTCAGAAAACGCAGACGTCCATTAATTTCCTCAATGGTCCTTGCCGCAATGTTAAGCTGGTATTCCGTCCAGGGAATACGTGCAAAATAATCATATAGATCCCCTATGCTCATATCGAGCAGTTCATCTATCCGTTTACCGTGAATCTTCACATAGGAAGCTTCTTTCCTAAGGCGTGATCCCAAACAGACGGGACAAACGGTTTTGCCCGTAAAACGGCTTATGATTATTCGGTTTTGTATTTTATACCTGGCTTCTTCCAATTGCTCGAAGAAAGCATGAATACCGGGAGTTGAACCGGTCCCGTTCCACAAAAGCTTTTTCTGCCCGGGAGTAAGCTCTTTGTAAGGTTTATGGACAGGAAATCCGGTACCGGGAGCATTTTGGATGAAAGCGTCTTTGTACTGGCTCATCACCTCTCCCCTCCAGCAGGCCACTGCGTTTTGGTAAAGCGAAAGTTCGGGATCCGGGATCACAAGCGATTCATCTATTCCGGTGACCATCCCGTAGCCGCCGCATTCCGGGCAGGCGCCCAGGGGGTTATTAAAACTGAACAGGTATTCGTTCGGTTCCATGAACGTGATACCGTCGGCTTCAAAACGGGTCGAGAAAACGGAACGTTCCCCGTTATCTACATACAGCACCCCGTCACCAATGGAAAAGGCCGTTTGTATTGAATCGAGGAGTCGGGCTTTGTTATCGGGAGAATTTTCGGACGAGGCACGGCTTACAAGCAAAACGATGTCCTGCGCCGCGTAAAGGGCCATATCCTGTAGCAATGATTCAACACGCAGAACTTCTTTCCCGTTAAAAAAGCGGGAATATCCTTCTTCCTGCAGACGCAAAAGCTTTTCTACCCGTTTTTTTTCTTCGTTCCAGCCGAAGGGAGCAAGGATATAGACGTATTGGTCCTGAGTCATCGACAGGATGTGCCTGAGCACATCGTCCTGCGAATGCCGGGTTACTTCTTTTCCCGATACGGGAGAATATGTCACACCCACTCTGGCGTAGAGAAGCCTCAGGTAGTCGTAAATTTCGGTGGAAGTTCCGAGCGTGGAACGGGGATTGCGGGTATTTACCTTTTGTTCTATGGCAATGGCCGGAGGGATCCCCTCAATGGAATCGACATCGGGTTTCCTTATACGTCCCAGAAATTGACGTGCATAAGCCGAAAGGCTCTCCACATAACGTCTTTGCCCTTCTGCAAACAAGGTGTCGAATGCAAGTGAAGATTTACCGGAGCCGGAAACACCGGTAATGACCACTAACTTGTCGCGCGGTATGGTGAGTGACAGATTCTTAAGATTATGGACCCTGGCTCCTTTTATTACTATATCGTCTTGATACATAGGCTACTCTCGCGTTACTTTTACCATACCCCTGATTTTTTTCAGCTGAAACAGGAGCAGGTCTACCTGTTTATTCGAATTAACAGCTACCTGAAGGCGGCCGTTCATCTTTCCTCCGTGGTTGGAAAAAGTGAAATTCCTCAGATTCAGGGATAAATTCTTGATGACTTCTCCGACTTCCTGGGTAATACCTATTTCCTCGTAAGCCGAAAAACGGATGGTAACCTGGAAAACGGCGGCCGCCACGGTGTTCCTCCATTTTACCTTTTGAATACGATATGGGTATTGCGTCATAAGACGTTCGGCATTGGGGCAGCTAATCCTGTGTATTTTTATCCCCTCTTTTATGCTTACAAAACCGAAAACAGGATCTCCTATTATGGGATTGCAGCACTTGGCCAGTTTATAACCAATGCGACCAAACTTGTCGTCAATAACCAGGTAATCGTCTTCCCTGATTTTTGCGGTACCCACTTCCTGCTGAGGTACAACGGGCTCCTGTACCAGTGTTTCCGTCTTGAGCAGAAAATCTTTCACCTCCTGCAACGAACAGGATCCGGTGGCAATGGCCGCATAAAACTCACTCAGTTGCTTGAATTTTAATTTTTTAACTAATTGCCCGAGCATTTCTGGCGTTAATTCAAGTTTCCAATTCTTTAGCCGGCGCTCAAGCAGTTCCCTGCCCGCCGCATCCTGAACGCCCTCCTCTTCACGAAGCTTTTGCCTGATCTTGTTACGAGCTTTGCCGGAGACCACAAAATTCAGCCAGTCCCGTGAAGGTTTCTGGTTTTTTGCGGTAATGATTTCCACCACATCTCCTGTATTAAGCCGGTCCCTTACCTGGGCAATCTTACCGTTCACTCGTGCTCCCGTACACCTGATCCCTATGTTGGTATGAATATCAAAAGCAAAATCCAGCACGGTCGATCCGGCTACCAGCCTGCGCAAATCGCCAGCCGGGGTAAAAACATAGACTTCATTGGGCGTGAAAACATTCTCTTCGGCGGAAGAAACAAAGCTTTCGGCGGAATTCTGCAGTCGTTTGCGTACCCTGTTGAGCCAGTCGTTCAGTATCTGTTCGTTCCTTACCCCTTTATAGGCCCAGTGAGCCGCGGTGCCGTACTCTGCCACCAGGTCCATGCGCCGGCTTCGTATCTGGACCTCAACCATGAGGCCCGAGAGGGTGCGAACTGTGATGTGCAACGATTCATACCCGCTTGGACGGGGAACGGTTAACCAGTCCCTCATACGTTCCGGGATGGGTTCATAGATCTGCGTAACAATAGAATAAACCTGCCAGCAGAGGTCTTTCTCATTATCCGGTCCGGCGTCAATAATAAAACGGATGGCCAGGATGTCGTATACGCCATCCACACCAACCTGTTGCGTCTGCATTTTTTTCCAGATGGAATAAATGGCTTTGGTGCGGCTCTTCAATTCATATTGAATGCCGGTCTTTTTCATTTCATTGTCAAGCGGTTTAATAAACTGCTCTATCTGGGTCTTTCTCTCGCTTTCTGTAGCCTTCAGGTTATTGTTTATCAGGCGGTAATCCTCTGGCTGAATGGTTTTGAAAGATATATCCTCCATTTCGCTCTTGATGCTGTACAGCCCCAGCTGGTGAGCCAGAGGCGCATAGAGCAGGAGCGTCTCGGTCGCCTTCTTCACATGCTCCGTTTTTGGGAAACAATCCGAAAGAGAGCGCATGATTTCCAGACGGTCGGCCAGTTTAATAAGCGTTACCTGGGGATCTGTGGAATAGGAAATGATCAGCCTGCGGTAATTATCTGCCTCGAGCCGGGTATCACGGGGCCTGATGGTAGAAATACGGTTCAGACCAATGACCATACGGCTGATATCGGCCCCGAACGTGTGGTGGATCTCCTCCATCATTTCCGGCGATTTCCGGCTGGCCTCGTGCAGGTATACGGTGATTACGGCATCCCGGGTCAGCCCAATCTCCTGTTCCACAATCCGGGCGACTGCATCTGCATGCGCAAGGAACGGCTCACCGTTCCCGCGCAACTGCCCTTCCAGCTTTGCCTGGGCAATAGCTCTTGCCTTATCTGCCAACAGGTTGTTCATTTTTGTATTCTTTGTAAAGCGTGCATTTCATCACGGAACTTAGCGGCTACAATAAAATCGAGCTTTGCAGCAGCTTCTTCCATCCGGATCCGGGCTGTGTCTATGGCTTTCTGTAATTGTTCGGGAGTCATGGAGCGGGTAACAGGATCTTCAGCCACAAAACGGGGATCGGCCACTTCGTCTCCATAGGTACCTCCCTGGCTTAATACGTTACGGACGTTTCGGGCAATCTGCTTAGGGGTTATCCCGTGTTCTTTGTTATATTTCATCTGCTTCTCCCTGCGCCGGTTTGTTTCGCTTATTGTCTGGCGCATGGAATCGGTGACCTTGTCTGCATACATGATCACCAGCCCGTCTATGTTTCTGGCCGCACGGCCGGCCGTCTGAGTCAATGCCCGTTCCGAACGCAGGAACCCTTCCTTGTCGGCATCGAGGATGGCCACCAGCGACACCTGCGGCAGGTCAAGGCCTTCCCGCAGCAGATTAACCCCAATCAACACATCATAATACCCTTTCTGAAATTCTTCCAGGATCCTGATCCTCTCCAGCGTTTCGATATCGGAATGGATGTAATTGCATCTGATCCGGATCTTTTGCATGAACTTGTTTAATTCTTCGGCCATGCGTTTAGTAAGCGTGGTAACCAGTATCCTTTGGTCTTTTTCGGCGCGTAGACGTATCTCTTCTATAAGGTCGTCGATTTGTCCTTCCGTTTTACGCACTTCAATGGGAGGATCCAGAAGACCGGTCGGACGCACCACCTGTTCCACAATAAGGCCTTCGCTCCGCTCCAGCTCGTAATCTGCAGGAGTGGCAGATACATAAAGACGTTGCCCAATAAGAGCATCAAACTCATCGAATTTCAGCGGGCGATTGTCTGCGGCGGCAGGAAGCCTGAAACCGTAATCTATTAGGACTTCCTTCCGGGAACGATCCCCTCCGTACATGGCGCGTACCTGGGGAAGAGTTACATGGCTTTCGTCTATAATAGTCAGAAAATCATTGGGAAAATAATCGAGCAGGCAGAAGGGCCTGGTACCTGCAGCCCTGCCGTCAAAATACCGGGAGTAGTTCTCAATCCCTGAGCAGTACCCCAATTCCCGGATCATTTCCAGATCAAATTCAACGCGCTGCATCAGCCGTTTGGCTTCCTGGTGCTTACCAATTTCCTTCAGGTAATTGTAGCGGGTCATTAGGTCGTCCTGTATCTGTCTTATTGCCTCCTCTTTACGGGCTTTTCCCGTAACAAAGGCGCTGGCCGGATATATATTCATTCCTCCTTCGGCAGCAATAATACCGCCAGTAGCAGGATCCAGACGTTCCACCGATTCAATCTCGTCTCCCCAGAAGGTGATACGGCAGGCAATATCGTCATAAGCCAGGTATACGTCCACCACATCGCCCCGCACGCGAAATGTTCCTCTCTTAAAATCATTCTCGTTTCGGGAATACATGGCATCTACCAAGAGATACAACAAACGGTTCTGATCCAGTTTTTGGCCTTTTCTAAGAGTAATTGTATTAGCATGAAAATCATCGGGGTTCCCAATTCCGTAAAGACAGGAAACACTCGACACCACCAGCACGTCCCTCCTGCCGCTTAATAAGGCGGAAGATGTGCTTAATCGCAATTTTTCTATCTCGTCGTTAATGCTCAGATCTTTTTCTATGTATACATCGGTTACCGGCAGGTAGGCCTCGGGTTGGTAATAATCGTAATAAGACACAAAATACTCAACCGCATTATTCGGAAAAAAAGATTTGAATTCGCCATAAAGCTGCGCAGCAAGTGTTTTATTGTGGCTGATCACCAGAGTCGGACGTTGCAGCCGTTCCACGACATTAGCCATGGTAAATGTTTTTCCGGAACCCGTAACACCCAACAAAACAGCAGCTTCCGTTCCATCTTTCAATAAAGAACACAGATGGCCTATAGCCTGGGGCTGATCACCGGCAGGCACATAAGGTGCTTCCAATTTAAATTCCATAACAGACCCGAAAAAGAATTGATAACAAATGTAAGAAAAGATTACATAAGCAACCCGGTAAGACCGCCCAGAATCATCAGAAGAATGGGATGGACTCTGAAGAAATAGGCGCCAACAAACGCAACCGAGAAAATAAGGTAGCTCCTGTAATCTACAAAATTTTCCGGCCGGGCCATCATAAGGGCCGCTGCGGCAATGAGTCCGACCACAACCGGCCGGATTGCCCGGAATATGCCCTGTACCGCCGGGTGTTGACGGTATCGCATAAGAAAACGGCTAACCAGTATCATGAGTATTACAGAAGGAGCGCACAAAGAAACGGTGGCAATGACCGAGCCCAGCACATGGCCGCCCGTGGCGGTATAACCTACATATGTGGCGGCATTAATCCCTATCGGGCCAGGGGTCATCTGTGACACGGCCACGATATCTGTGAATTCCGCCCCGGTCATCCAGCCAAAACGATCCACTACCTCGTTACGAATAAGGGACAGCATGGCGTATCCGCCTCCAAAGCAGAACAACCCTATCTTAAAAAATGTATAGAAAAGTTGCAACCAGATCATTTCTTCATCTCGCCTTTTCTGCGTTTATCCAACAAATGCCAGAGATAGCCCCCGAGGCCGGCAGCCAGAATAACCCAAACGGGAGAAACCCCTAACAACCAAATAAGTATAGCGGCAACCAGCGCTATGAGTCCCGATACAAGCGTCGGTCCAATGGCACGCAACGTGGTAATAACCGGGACGGCAATGAGCGCCACCATGACAGGGCGCATGCCGGTGAATAGTTGAACCACTACCGGATTGTCCCGGAAAGTACGAAAAAAAACAGCCAGCAGCAAAATAGAACAGAACGGAGCAAGTATAGCTCCAAAAACAGCCGATAAAGCACCCCACACACCTTTCATACGATAACCCACCGCAACGGCCATGTTTACGGCAATAACCCCGGGCAGCATTTGCGTAACAGCCACCAGGTCGGTAAAATCATCTTTAGTAATCCAGTTCTTTTTAAATACAACATCGCGCTCAATCAATGGCAGCATGGCCAGGCCGCCGCCAATGGTAAAAGCGCCAATGCGCAAAAAGACCAGAAACAATTGCCAGTACATATCAATCCAGAGTAACCTCTACTATAGTATTAATGAGCGATTTATCGTATTCTCTTTCTACTCGTATATAATTGCCTGTATAACCATGCATTATTCCGTTAAGTGTCTTTCCTTCGAAAAGGACTTTTTCCCTGCGACCGCTGTTGGCCCTGCAGAACGATTCGTGTAAAATGTCGGAGAGTTGTCCCAGTTTGTGGACCCGTTCTGCCTGAATTTCAGCCGCAACTCTTTCCGAAACGGGGAACAGGGCTGCCTGGGTACCCGGCCTTACCGAATAAGGAAATATATGCAGAAAAGCAGGTCTGACTTCTTCCAGAAAACGGCAGGTCGTTTCAAAATCTTCTTCCGTTTCGCCGGGGAAACCCACAATAACGTCCACCCCAATAAAAGCGTAAGGCATTTTAGTTCGTATATATTGCAACCGTTCTGCGAACAAACCGGTTGTATAGCGCCGGCGCATTCTTTTGAGCACGTTATCACTTCCGCTCTGAAGCGGAATATGGAAATGATGCTGGAATTTGGGATGTTCGGCCAGCCATGCTATGATCTCTGTCGTGAGCAAGTTGGGCTCGATGGACGAGATCCGGTAACGTTCTATACCCTGAACTTCTTCCAGAGCCTTAAGCAGGTCAAAAAAAGTTTCCCCGGTCGTCTTTCCAAAGTCTCCCGTATTTACCCCGGTAAGAACGATCTCTTTCACTCCGGCGGCAGCAATGGTCTGCGCCTGCTCCACGGCCAGTGCTATGGGTATGTTCCGGCTGCCGCCCCTGGCCAGAGGAACGGTGCAATAGCTGCAACGGTAATCACATCCGTCCTGTACCTTAAGAAACGAACGGGTACGCTCCCGGGTATTTCCCACGGCGGAAAAAGCCGGGAAAATACTATGCAGCTCTTCGCAGGAGCAGGTAAACGAATGACCCGTTTCTACCGCTTCCACTATCCGGTGCCTGTAATTAGTCCCCAACACAAGCGAAACACCCGGTATCTTTTGAATTTCAGGGGCTCTCAATTGCGCATAACAGCCTGTAACTGCCACGACGGCCCGAGGATTCACTTTTATGAGCTTCCGGATGGCCTGCCTGCATTTTTTATCTGCATTCCCGGTGACGGAACACGTATTGACTACATACACACCGGCCGGTTTGGAAGGGCTGACCAGTGTATAGCCGTGTTGCACAAAATCCCTGGCCATTGTGGCCGTCTCGGCATAATTCAGTTTACAGCCGAAGGTCAGAAAGGCAACTGTCTTAGGATTGTCCATTGTTCAATTCTTTCATGGAAAGCGTCACCGAAGCCCTTCCCACCTGGCCTCCCACTGCAGGCGTCAGTTTAGATACGGTAACTACACAATCTTCCAACGCAAACTCGGCCGTAACGGCTCTGATAATACGTCCGGCAACATGCTCCAGCAACAGACTTGAACGGACCATCTCGGCGACAACCAATTCATATACCCTGGAATAATCCACGGCATCTTCCAGCCGGTCGGAAAAAGCAGCAGGACAGCCTTTGGTCTCCATCAGTACGTCAACCAGGAAACGTGTTCCAATAAGGCGTTCCTCGTCGAAACACCCGTGGTTGGCGTAAAACAACATATCTTTTAATTCAATTTTTGCCATATTATACATAATTAGGCCTGTAATATAAACACACAGGGTTTTTTATGCCATTTCACTTCAAAATCGGGTTTGTTCTTTTTCCATTCCTCAACGGTTAGGGTGCATATAAACGATCCGGGAGAAGTCAGGTCTATGGCCAGTGTAATACGGGTCGATTCCATACAGGTATCCAGCAGATCATTCATGAGAGCTCCGTTTCTGTAAGGCGTTTCAATAAAAAGTTGTGTCTGACCTTCCGCCCCCGATCTTTTTTCCAGTTCCTTTATCCGTCTGCGCCGTGCTTCGGGTTTCACGGGCAGGTATCCGTTAAAAGCAAACTGCTGTCCGTTAAGCCCCGAGGCCATGAGTGCCATCATAAGCGACGACGGACCCGGCATGGGTTCCACCGGAAAGCCTTCTTTATGTGCCAGCGCCACGAGACCGGCTCCCGGATCGGCTACCGCAGGCAGTCCTGCCTCTGAAATCAGGCCCATAGAATAACCCTTTCGCAGGGGTTCGAGCAATGGGTATAATTCTTCGTCACGTGTGTGTTCGTTCAGTTCGGAAAAATGCAGCGTCGCAACAGACAGCCCGGCACGGGACAGATACCTCCTGGCCGTACGCAGTTCCTCCACCACAAAATAGGTCAGGTTGCGAACCCTGTCCAGGCAATCGGAGGGCAGTACCCCGGTAACGGGCACATCGCTCAGCGGCGAAGGAATCAGATACAAAACGGGCTTCATTTTCCTAAACTTTTTTTCTGGTTCATCCGGTTTAGAGCCTGTTGGAACTTATGGGCATTCCGGTTGTGGTCTTTCAGGTTCGATGCAAAATTGTGATAGCCGCTGAAATCCTCCCTGGCACAAAAATATATATAATTATGACGGGTATAATTGAGCACGGCATCCAACGCCTCTATGGGAGGAATACTAATGGGCCCCGGTGGTAATCCTTTGTATTTATAGGTATTATATGGAGACTCTATACGCATGTGACTCTTCAGAACCCTTCTAATACTGTAATCACGGGCCGCGAAAATGAGTGTGGGGTCTGCCTGAAGAGGCATCCCAGTCCGAAGGCGATTCATATAAACACCGGCAACAACAGGCATTTCATCTGTCTTTTTTGTTTCTTCGTGCACAATGGAAGCCAGTGTACTTACCTGATTAGGTGTCAATCCAATTTTTGAAGCTTTGTCCAGACGGTCCTTATTCCAGAATTTTTCATATTCATTATGCATACGTTCCAGCAGCTCTTCACCCGACACATTCCAGAAGACTTCATAAGTATTAGGAATGAACATGCCCCTGAGGCTGACCGAATCGAACCCAAAGATACGTATAAGGGAATCGTTGCGCAGGCACATAAGCATAGACGCCGAATCAATCTCGAGCCTTCTTGAAATCACGGCAGCAAGCTTCTCAAACGTACGTATGGTACCGGAAAAAGTAAGGTTCAACGGGTCCTGCCATCCCATGGCCAGTTTCCTGGCGAGTGCCTTATTGTTCATACCCGGCTCAATGGCGTACCGTCCGGGATGTATGTTGCCTGGCAGCTTTTCGTGCCGGGCGGCCCAGCGAAAGAACGCTTCGTGCTTCAAATATTCGTTTATTTTCAGGCTGTCGACTAATTGCTCAAAACCGGCCCCGCGGGGAACGAGCAGATAGCCTGTTTTTCCACCGGGAGTCCTGGTATTGCCGGCATAATAAATCTGGTAAAACAACCAGCCGGCCAAAGCTCCGGTAACAAGTAAAAAAATGAGTACTTTCTTCATGGAACTATTTATCTTAAACGCAACACCGTTCCTTCACTCACTTCCTGTACCGGAGAGAGACCGTTCATGCTGCACAGCGAGCTCAGCTTAATGCCGTATTTCTGTGAGATGTAGTGCAACGTCTCTCCGCCACGTACCACATGCGTATCAGGTCCACTGGTCGCACGGGCCGCTTTTCGCTGGATATAAACCCTTTCGCCCACAGCAGGCTGACTGTGGCGGACAGCGTCATTAAACCTGATTATTTCATGGTTGAACAGACGGAATTCTCCGGCCAGCGACTCGTATGTGTCACCCGGGGCTGCCAGCACATAGCGTTTCTTATTGGTGACGTAAACCTTGCGGTCAACAGATATCACAAAAAGATCCTCCGTTATCGGAGCTGTCGTTTCGGGATAGAGCATTTCCTCGCCCGTAGAAGGATACGTATCGTATTGGTATAATTTATTTTCTTTTATCAGATCTATCAACAGCGTGGCGTACTGTGGATTGGTTGCGTAGCCTGCCGCCTTAAGGCCGTGAGCCCAGCCCTCGTAATCTTCACGTCCCAGATTAAACAGGCTGCCGTACCTCGGCCTGGTCCTCAGAAATTCGGAGTGGTCAAAAAAAGAATCCTCGGCCCGGGCGTATTTACGAAAACACTCCTGTTGGGCGTCATCGTCGTGATAAATACGGTCTCCGTCCCAATCGTGACATTTAATCCCAAAATGATTATTTGCTTCTACCGCCAGACGGCTGTTCCCGTTACCGGATTCCAGACAGGCCTGTGCCAGGATGATACTGGCAGGTATGCCGTATTTATGCATCTGCCTTATGGCAATCTTTTTATATCTGTTAATATATTCATTCCGGGAAAGTGCTTTTTGCTCCGCTACCTGCACCGCACAATCCGCTCCGGGAACCGGACCCATTCCCAGGGCAGAAACATAGAAAATTACAGGAAATGCCTTACGTACAAATGAATGTAACATGGGTGCAAATGTAGTAACTTTTCTTATATTTGTTTTTAATAAACACACCACTATGAATAAAAGCACCCTGACCATTGAATATACAGAAACCACACCTGACCGTATACCCCGCCAAGACGCCTTGTTGCTGGAGAAGGCAGTTGCTGCCTGTGACAATGCATATGCCCCTTACTCCCATTTTAAAGTGGGTGCGGCCGTCAGGCTCTCAGACGGTATGATTGTAACAGGGAACAATCAGGAAAATGTTTCCTTCCCCGCGGGGGTTTGCGCTGAACGCTCCGCACTAAATTATGCCCATGCCAAATACCCGGAACAACCTGTGGAAGCCATTGCCATTGCGGCTAAGAACAAAGAGATTCTTTGCCAAAAACCTGTATCGCCATGCGGTATCTGCAGGCAGGTGCTGCTGGAAAGCGAAAAACGTGGGGGAAAACCCATCCGGATCATTCTGGGAAGTAAAGGAACCGTTCGTATTTTTGAAAGCGTTAAGGATCTGCTTCCATTTGGCTTTGATTCTTTCTAAAATTTCTTACCTTTGTGCGGGGTAAGTCTTGTACGACCAGCTCCCACTGAACTCCCCCAGGGTTGGAAGACAGCAAGGGTAGGTGGTTGTAGCGGTGCGATACATTCAGCTTACCCTTTTTTATTTAGTTATTTACCATGAAAATAGCCGTAGGTCTGTCGGGCGGGGTAGATTCATCCGTTGCCGCCCTGTTACTCAAACAACAGGGTCATGAAGTCATTGGGCTATTCATGCGAAACTGGAACGACACCACCGGAACTCTCCATGGAGAATGTACCTGGGAAGACGATCTGGATCTGGCCAGAATGGTTGCCGGAAAACTTGACATTCCTTTTCATTTTATTGACCTGAGCGGCGAATACAGAAAACGTGTCGTGGACTATATGTTCAACGAATACGAAAAAGGCCGGACACCCAATCCCGATGTATTATGCAACCGCGAGATTAAATTCGATGCCTTCCTGAGCGCCGCTCTTGAACTGGGGGCAGAAAAAGTGGCTACGGGCCATTATTGCCGTCTGGGCTCTGCCCCGGGCGGCCTTTTCAGGCTTCTTGCGGGAGCCGACCCCAATAAAGACCAGTCCTATTTTTTGTGCCAGCTCAATCAAAGCCAACTTTCCAAAGCCCTTTTTCCAATAGGGGATCTCATTAAACCCGAGGTAAGGCGGCTGGCATCGGCAGCAGGTCTGCCTACTGCCGACCGCAAGGATTCCCAGGGCATCTGCTTTGTTGGTAAAGTAGATCTTCCCGTTTTTCTGCAACAGAAACTCGAGGCCCGGGAAGGAAATGTCGTGGAAATTTTTAGAGACGGCCGGCAAAAAGTGATAGGCCGGCACCAGGGAGCCCAGTTTTACACCATCGGACAGCGAAAGGGTTTGAATATCGGAGGCCACAGAGAACCGCTTTTTGTGCTTTCTACCGACGTGGAGAATAACATCATTTTTGTGGGAGAAGGTCAGGACCATCCCGGTCTCTATCATAAAAAGCTATTCATAAGGGAGGATGAAATACACTGGATTCGCCCCGATCTGGCCATGCAGGCAGGTGCTTCGGAAAAATTCAGTATTCGCATACGCTACCGACAGCCTTTACAGGAAGGGACTCTCTTCCGTATACCGGAGGGTATGGTCATTCATTTTGATATGCCCCAGCGAGGTATAACCCCGGGACAGTTCGCTGCGTGGTACACCGGAGATGAACTTACCGGCTCGGGGGTGATATCATCCCGTTCATAACTTCCAGCGCTTTCCGGAATACAGGCAGGCCGGGATTTACTATACGGTAATATCCCGCCGGACCGTAAAGACGTCCGGCAATGAGACCTTTCACCTGCAGACGTATCTCCTGTTCCGAGGCTGCAAGATCGCCTTCTCCGGGCACTACGTCCCTGGATTGGGCAAAAGAAAGTAATTCTTCAAAAGGAACGTCGTCGGTTCCAAATCCTTTCTCAAAATCATCCAAACCGGAAAATACGGCTGTCAGGTCCTTACGTTCCACATCCAGATAACTGTTCATGAAGTCATTGATAATGCCGCGTCTCACCAGATTAAAGTAAAATCCCGAATAGAACGTAGTGTCCGCCGGTACAAATACATCGGGCATAATGCCCCCTGCGCCGTATACGGTGCGACCGTCCCTGAGTGTTTTGAATGCAAGTGAATCGGGTATCTGAATGCTGTCTGCAGAAAATTGTTCACCCCTAAGATAACGTTGTAGAAATTCGGAATAATAGGCGTCTTTCTCACCCAGTTTATAGGGAGATTGAATGACTCGGCCGCTGGGAGTGTGGTAACGTGCTATAGTAAGTCTGAGTTCCGATCCATCCCTTAGGGTAAAGGCCTGTTGAACAAGGCCTTTACCAAAAGAACGTCTTCCCACTACCACTCCCCTGTCCCAGTCCTGGATGGCCCCGGCCACAATTTCACTGGCCGATGCAGAACCTTCGTCAATCATAATCACAACAGGGATTTCGGTAAAAAACCCGTTTCCTGTTGCCTTGATATCCTGACGAGGCATGTTGGCTCCTTCGGTATACAGGATCAGCTGATCCTTTTGTAAAAATTGCTCGGCAAGGAAGAGGGCCGCTCCCAACATTCCGCCGCTGTTTCCGCACAAATCAATAATAAGCCCGCGGGGCTTTTCGCTCAGATCGCGAAAGGCATTAATAAATTCTTCCTGTGTAGTGAGCGCGAATTTATTCAGTTTAATATACATTACTCCCGGAGCAGCCATATAGGATGCATCTATGCTGGTAATGGGGATCTTATCCCGGACTACCTCGAAATACAGGGGTTTCGGTTCACCCGGACGGATCACTTTCAGTGCCACACGGGTACCTTTGGGTCCGCGGAGCAGACTGTACACTTTCTGGTTATTCAGGTCGGGATTGCATATATCCTCACCGTCAACAGCGACAATACGGTCATCTGCACGAACACCAACCTTTTCGGAAGGAGCTCCGGCTACGGGCTGCGCTACTACCAGTGTATCGCGAATGATGGTAAATTCAATGCCAATACCTTCAAAATTTCCCTCAAATGGCTCGTTTATAGCTTTAACGTCTTTCTCCGGAATAAAAGCGGAATGCGGATCGAGCCGCTCGACCATACGTTCCAGCAGATCGTCAACAAAAGCATTGGAATCTAATGTGTCGAGGTAATATTCACGTATATAAAACAATGCCTGCCCTATTTTATTAATCTGGCCGTTCAGGTCGTCGACAGACGACTGCGCGCTCAATACTGACCTATGGGACAGTGTGACCAGGCATCCCAAAGCAATGACAGACAAAAAGATTAATTTTTTCATATTCTGCAAAAATAGTAATTATTACTCCGCTTGTTACATCTTTTTTTCTTTTGAAACGTAATATAGTAAATGCATTTACTATATTTGCATTTACTATAACTGCTTTTACATTTTTCACCTTAACACAAACCAAAATGAAAAAACTACTGTATGTTTCTGTTCTAATATTTTTTTGTTTTGCAGGACAGCGTATTTACGGGCAGGATACAAATATTGAGCCCCGCATATCCAAACTGGAAGGTTTTGTAGCCAAACTTCCTTCCATATCGGGATTTGTAAACCTCCGTTATCAGTACGAAGAAAACGCCAACGGATTTGATATCCGGCGCGCCCGTCTGGATTTCAAAGGCAACCTGGCCAAATGGATGGATTATCGTCTGCAGGTGGATTTTGCCTCCTCTCCAAAGATCATAGATGCTTTCATCCGCTTTAAGATCAATCCTATGTTCAATGTTCAGGTTGGACAGTTCAAATATGCTTTTTCTCTGGAAAACCCATACTCGCCTCTGAACGTCGAGACCATTGAAAACTCACAGGTAATCAGCTATTTGTCGGGATATAACGACGCCTCGGGCGTTAAGGCCACTGGTCGTGATTTCGGGATCTCTTTCTATGGAGGTTTCTTCCAGATGGATGGCTATAACCTCATCGATTACACAATAGGATTGTATAACGGCACGGGCATTAATGCAAAGGATGACAATAAGCACAAAGACTTCACGGGAAGAATTGATATTCATCCCATAAAGGCCATTACCCTCTCGGGATCATATTACAACGGGAAACTGGGAACCGACGGATCACTTCAGCCGCGTGAACGCTGGAGCGCCGGTATACGTTACGACGACAGTAAAGCGCTTCTGCGCTCTGAATACATTAAAGGCAAAACATTTGACTTTGTGAGCGACGGGTTTTATGTACTGGCCGGCTATAAATTCTGTGATAAAATTATGCCTCTTTTTAAATACGATTATTTGCACAAAGATCTAAGCAAAGAAGATTCAAAGCAGACTAATTATGTCATAGGTGTGGATTACTGGCCTTACAAAAACTTTCGTCTACAGCTTAATTATACTTACCGGACTTTTAGTGACACCGCAAAAAACAGCGGATTACTCGGCCTGATGTTTACAGCTCGTTTCTAAAACATAAAATATCACTAGTGGCCAAATAAAT
>DHQY01000001.1:0-721 GCA_002408205.1 Bacteroidales bacterium UBA5326
CCTAAAGGATTAGACCACCTCACCCATACTAAATATCTTGCTGGGTTCTTACCCGAATTGGAGAAAACCCGTTCTGATTTTTGGAAGAGTATTGCCCGAATAACGGTGGTAGGTGGTAAGTAGGCCGAAAATCCTGATTGCGCATAACAAACATATATACAGATAGATACGCTTTTCAATAGCCAAACTGCTACTTACAACCTTCCCCTCAAATTGCCCAAAAACCGCGAAAACAGCCGGAGGTGGTAAGTCCCATAAATAAAGTAAACCCCACAACGCACAAAATAACAAAGATATACAGGTGTTTGTTACATAGTCGTTACTTACCACCTCCCTTCTGGGCTGCAGCCAAAAAAAGCGGTGCTGCGAACAGCGCTTGATGTAAGCGCCAAAAGCTTTTGGCGCACCGTCTTGCTCCGAACTTTCAATACCGCCTTAATCCGGGCCAGCATTCACGCAAACCCACAGCCAGGGCTACCACGGCTGCCATGGCAACCATGAAAACACAGGCACGCAGTGCAGCAAACCGGGGATGTCTCAGTCAGAGTTGCTCCATACACGGCAGAATCGCTTCTGGGAGCATTTGAAAGTCAACTTTTTCATGACACACCGGGCAAAACACGAACTTTACTTCCGAAAATCCGGGTTTGTCTCCGAAACCCCGCCACTAAGATATTTCCACACATGAGAAGAACACCACAAGATATTCAGAAAAAGGGAA
>DHQY01000001.1:841-23576 GCA_002408205.1 Bacteroidales bacterium UBA5326
CGGAGGGAAGGACCCATTGGCTTCAGCCAATGGGAGGCGTTTCCCTTTCTAAATATCTTGTAGGTGGTCTTCACCGTGTTTGAGAAAACCCCCGCTGTTTACGGGAAGAGCTTCTCCGATGGGTGCTGCAAAAAGCAATGGGTCTAAAGCGGAATCCCGCCCCAGACCCATACACTTCGATAATAATTTATGGATTCTTGAACTTTGTGTTAAAAAGTATGAATGGCCAGGCCGCTCCGGAGTTTGGGTTCAAACCAGGTAGTCTTGGGCGGCATGATGTTACCGGTGTCGGCAATGTGTATGAGCTGTTGCATGGTAACCGGATAGAGGGCAAAAGCCGCGGCCATTTCGCCCGAGTCCACGCGGCGTCTGAGTTCATTCAGGCCGCGGATTCCTCCTACGAAATCAATGCGTTTGCTGGTTCTCAGGTCTTTGATGTCGAGCAGTTTGTCAAACACCAGGTTGGAGAGCACCGTTACGTCGAGCACTCCAATGGGGTCGTTATTGTCGTATGTGCCCGGGCGTGCCGTCAGTGAATACCAGCAGCCGTTCAGGTACATAGAGAAATTGTGCAGGCCCGAGGGAACATAAGGGGTGCAGGAATCGGAACCGGCAGGTTTCCCGTCGCAGCAGCATTCCACCATAAAATCTTTGGACAGGGCTCCCAGGAACGCCTCGGGGCTCATGCCGTTCAGGTCTTTGACTACGCGGTTGTAGTCGATTATCTTCAGGTGGCTTTCGGGGAAGACAACCGCCATGAACCAATTGTATTCCTCCTCTCCGGTGTGATGGGGATTGGCAGCTTTGCGTTCGGCACCCACCAATGCGGCGGCGGCAGTGCGGTGATGTCCATCGGCTACATAAAATGCGGGGACCGAGGCAAAAATATCGGTAATGTGCCGGCAAACGTCAGGATCTGTAACGGGCCAGAAGTGGTGCCCGAATCCGTCTGCGGCCGTGAAGTCGTATTCGGCGGGACCGGAAGCAATGCGGGATACTATATCGTTGATTTCTTTAACATCGGGATAGGCAAAGAATACCGGTTCTATGTTGGCGCTTTGTATGCGCACGTGGATCATCCGGTCTTCTTCTTTATCTTTTCGTGTCAATTCGTGTTTTTTGATCTTTCCCGAGAGGTAATCCTCCACGTTGGCGCAGACCACCAGCCCGTACTGGGTCCGGCCTTCCATGGTCTGGGCATAGACGTAGTACATTTCGCGGGGATCGCTTACCAGCCAGCCGTTCTGCTTCCATTTCCGGAAATTCTCAACAGCCTTGTCGTAAGCCTGTTGGGAATGTTCGTCAAGAATGGGGTCAAAATCGATCTCGGGCTTTGTGATGTGCAGCAGGGATTTTTCGCCTGCTTCTGCTTTGGCCTCGGCCGAGTTGAGCACATCGTAGGGGCGAGCCGCAATTTGTGTTACAAGTTCTTTCGGGGGCCGCAGCGCGGCGAAGGGCTTGATCTTAACCATAGGGCAAAATGCTGTTTATTTGTTCAGCTGGAATTTCCTGTCGCCTTGTTTAAAGAAGCCCACTATCTGTCTGGCAGCTGCCAGGCCGGCATTGATATTGGCCTCTGCAGTCTCTGCACCCATCTTTTTGGGAGTGGCGTAAACGCGCGTGTGGAACTGGGCCGTAAGGGCGTCGATATTCGAGGGAGCTACGTCTGCGGCATATTTAAGATCGGTGCGTTCCAGCAGCATTTCTTCGAGTTCCTGTTCGTTGATCACTTCTTTGCGGGCGGTGTTAATAAGGCAAGCGCCTTTTGGCATGAGTGACAGAAGGTTTTTACCAATGGATCCTTTTGTTTCCGGCGTGGCGGGGATGTGAACCGATACGTAATCGCACGAGCGGTATAATTCTTCTACCGAGCCGGCTGCCCGTATGCCTTCGGCCTCCATGGACGAAGCGGAAACAAAGGGGTCAAATGCCATGACTTCCATTCCAAACCCTTTGGCCAGGCCCGATACCAGTCGTCCTACGTTCCCGTAGGCCTGAAGTCCCAGTTTCTTGCCTTTGAGTTCACTGCCGGTTCCGGGCTGGAACTGGTTCCGGGCCATATAGATCATAAGCCCGATGGCCAGTTCGGCCACCGCGTTGGCGTTTTGTCCGGGAGTGTTCATAGCCACGATTCCCTTGCGGGTACAGGCTTCCAGGTCCAGGTTGTCGTAGCCGGCACCGGCGCGTACAACTATCTTGAGGTTAGGGGCGGCATCTATCACCTGCGCCGAGATTTTGTCCGAGCGAACGATGAGTGCGTCGGCAGTAGCAACGGCAGCATAAAGTTCTTCTGTAGAAGTATATTTTTCAAGTAATGAAACCTTCATGCAGGCTTCTTCGGCTATAATGCGAATCCCGTCTACGGCTTTTTTTGCGAACGGTTTTTCGGTAGCTACCAATATGTTCATGATTTTCTTATTTATGAAGTTTTTCAAAGTCCTGCATACATTCAACCAATGCCTTTACACTTTCAACGGGGCAGGCATTGTAAACCGAAGCACGGAATCCGCCTACGGAGCGGTGCCCTTTAATACCCACCATACCGCGGGCTTTTGCAAAGTCCATGAATTCGGCTTCCAGCGCTTCGTGTCCGGGAGCCATTACAAAACATATGTTCATGATGGAACGATCTTCGGGAGCAGCGGTGCCGGTGAAGAGGGAGTTGCGGTCTATCTCTCCATACAACAGGTCGGCTTTCTCTACATTACGTTTGTTAATGGCGGCAACGCCTCCTATGCTTTTAAGCCATTTGAGGGTCTGGGTCATGATATAGATAGAAAATACGGGAGGCGTGTTGAACATCGATTCGCCTTCCATATGGGTCTGGTAGCTGAGCATGGTGGGAACATAACGGCTTACCTTGCCTGTCAAATCTTTACGAATGATCACAAAGGTCACTCCCGCGGGGCCCACGTTTTTTTGTGCGCCGCCGTAAATAAGGGCATATTTGGAAACGTCAACCGGACGGCTCATGATATCTGACGACATGTCCGCAACCAGGGGAACCGGGCAGTCGATATCTTTACGGATCTCGGTGCCGTAAATGGTGTTGTTGGTCGTGATATGGAAGTAGTCCGCATCTTTTGGTATTTCGTATCCTTTTGGAATATAGGTGTAATTTTTGTCGGAAGAACTGGCCACGCAAACGGCATTACCCAGGTTCTTCGCTTCTTTATAAGCTTTTTTAGCCCACACGCCGGTATCGAGGTAGGCCGCTTTATTTTCCATGAGGTTCATGGGAACCATACAGAATTGAAGACTTGCACCGCCTCCGAGGAAAAGAATATCATAATTATCGGGGATCTGCAGTAGTTCTCTCCAGAGAGCGCGGCATTCATTCATAACAGCTTCCCAATCTTTGGAGCGGTGTGAAATTTCAATAACGGACATTCCCGATCCGTTAAAATCCTGTAAAGCATTAATGCCGGCCTGAAGGGCTTCTTTAGGCAGAATGCAGGGGCCGGCGTTGAAATTGTAAACGGTTTTCATTTTATTGATGTGTTTGTTGTTATTATCTACGACTTGTTTTTACTAATAATCTGTAAGTTTTTGCCCGATGTTTCCTTTTCGCAGTAATGACATCTCAAATACAATCCATTAGGGGACATGCGGGTAGTGAACCGTGTCTCTACCGGTTCGTGGTTAGTCACACACCTGGGGTTCAGGCAACGTGCCAGCCCGTGAATTTCGGACGGAATAGATACCTGACGCTTTTCCACCACGGCATAATCTCTGATGATATTGAGCTTTGCATCGGGCGCCACCAGCGCAATCCGGTTCACATCGTCTTCTTCAAAGAATTTGTCGGAAATCTTAATGATGGCTTTTTTACCCAGGACCTTGCTTTCAAGGTTGGTGCCAAAGGTCATCTGAAAATCTCCGTTTGTAAGACCCAGAATTTCTATTACATGAAAGAGCTCGTTGGCAGGAATGCGGTCAATGACAGTGCCGTTCCTGATGGCGCTGACTTTCAGCTTCTTCTTTTCTTCCATTGTTTCTTCGTTTTCCATAGGTTATTGGTTCATTAGGTAAGTGATAATACCCATACGGGTGTAGACCCCGTTCCGGGCCTGGTCAAAATAGTAAGCCTCGGGGCGTTCGTCTACGTCAATGGCAATTTCTTTTACCCTGGGGAGCGGATGCAGGATGCGCAGGTTGGGTTTTGTGCCGTTAAGCATAGAGGCGTTCAGGCTCAGAAGGTCCTTTACCCGTTCATATTCCATTGGGTCCTGGAAACGTTCCTGTTGTACCCGGGTCATATACAGAATATCGGCCTGTTCAAAGCCGCCTTCCAGCACTTGTTTTTCTTCGTACCGAATGCCGCGTTCGTCCAGGAAATCCTTGTATTCCTGAGGAATTCCCAATTCGGGGCAGGAAATGAACGTGAAGCGCGGATTAAAATGACTCATTGCTTGCAGCAGCGAATGTACGGTCCTGCCGTATTTCAGATCACCCACCATGGTGATGGACAGGTTGTCCAGTGTGCCCTGGGTTTTTCTGATGGAATACATATCGAGCAGGGTCTGGGTGGGGTGCTGATTGGCGCCGTCCCCCGCATTGATCACAGGACATCCCGCTATTTCGGAAGCAAAGCGTGCGGCCCCGTCCAGCGAGTGCCGGATGACAATCATGTCTGCATAGTTCGATACCATCTTGAGTGTGTCTTTTAGACTTTCACCTTTGGTCACGCTGGTAGAACTCAGTGAGGAGAATCCTATAACCCTAGCTCCCAAACGGTTAGCTGCCGTTTCAAAGCTTAGACGGGTGCGTGTGGACGGTTCAAAGAAAATGCAGGCGATGACTTTGTCCCTGAACAGAGGCTGGTTGGGATTTGCCTCGTAGGCCGATGCCAGGTCCAGTACCTGCAGCATTTCTTCTTTGTTGAAGTCGTTGATGGAAATGAGTGATTTCATATATGCGGAGTTACGGTTTTCAGGTGGGGTTCAGTACGGATAAGAGGGCTTTTGCCCTGGAGGGAAGGATGGCTACGACAATACGGCAGGGGAGCGGTCCTCCCGTGAAGGACTGATCAATTACTTCTGCCTGCAGATCCCTTATGGCTTTCATTACGGCATTGGTTTGTTCGTAGGTGTATTCAAGGGTTATATTTTCTCTTACCTGTTTTTCCACAGTCTGTGCATGTTCCAGCGCATCCCGGGCAGCTGTCCGGTATGCGTTTATGAGGCCGCTCACGCCCAGTTTGATGCCTCCAAAATACCGGATGACGACCACAAGCACATCGGACAGTCCAAAAGAAATCAATTGCCCGAAAATAGGTTTGCCGGCGGTTGAAGACGGCTCTCCGTTGTCATTGACTCTCCAGGTTGCTCCGTCGGGACCCAGGCGGTACGCATAACAGTGATGGCGCGCATCAAAGAACTTTTTTCGGAGGTCCTGAAGGAGATTTTTGATCTCGTCTTCTGTGGAAACGGGATAGGCAAAAGCAAGGAATTTACTGCCTTTCTCTTTATACAGGCCCTCTGAAGGAGCGGCAATGGTCGTGTATATCTCGCTTGAGGACATCATGCGAAAATACGGCTTTTGGCTATCTTTGCAAAATGAACGGCAAGATTTCTTCCAATTTTATACAGGAATTCATTGAAGCCTGCTCCAGGGTGCGTCTGAGAACGGACGCCAGTCTGTTGGAGCGGGTACATGCCGTTAACCCGTGGTTCATTCCGGCATTCACAAACCGGCGCCTGGATGACACGCTGTGTATCCCGGAGCCTGATAAGGCAAACATGGCGGCTTTACTGGACTTTTGTCCGGAAGAAACATCGCCCCGGCACATAGGGATAGTGGCTGCCGGCAATATTCCGCTTGTATGCTGGCACGATTTTGTATGTGTCCTGGCTTATATTGAACGGCATCCGCTGGAATGTGTTCTGGAGATAAAGCTTTCCCGGAAAGATAATGTATTGTTGCCCGCCATTGTGGAGGCTCTTGAGCATGAGATGAACTCCGGTGCGTCTGTATTCAGACAGATCCGGTTCACCACCCGGCCGGACCCCGGAGTACAGGCCCTTCTTTTTACCGGAGGTGCCGGGGCCGAGGCTTACTATCGTGGGACCTTTCCCGGTTGTCCCATGCTGATCCGTACCGGCAGAACGTCTGCAGGCGTACTTCGCGGCGGAGAGTCGGCGGAGGAGCTTTCTGCCCTGGCCCGGGATTGTTTTTTGTTTTTTGGTCTGGGATGCCGGAATGTGAGTTTTCTGTGGGTGCCCCGGGGATATGATTTCGGACCTTTTACCCGGGAGACGGAACGTACAATGGGCCCGGTACTCCGTTCGCATCAGGGATATATGAATGCCTTTCGCCATGCCCGTGCCATTTCGCTCATGGAGGCGGAAAATGCCCATGAAGAAACAATCTGTGAACGGTGTTTTGTATTAAAAAAATCCGGGGACATGAATCCTTCCGTGGCCGTGTTGCACTATATGGAATACGACCATCCGGAAGAAATAGAGGAACATCTGGAAGCTAATGCAGACCGGATACAATGTGTTTCGGGCACACCGGAAGTTCCTTACGGCCGGGCTCAATCTCCGGATTTTACTCAATTTGCAGACCGGTTGAATACCATAGAATGGCTACAAAAATTATAATTCTGCTGGGTCCTACGGGCGTAGGAAAAACGGCGCTGGGCGTTGCCCTGGCCCGATACCTTAATTCCCCCGTAATCAACTGCGACAGCCGTCAAATCTATAAAGAACTGAATATTGGCGTGGCAAGACCTTCGCCTGAGGAACTTGCGGCCGTAACGCATTATTTCATTGGCAGTCACTCCATTCACCAGATTTATTCTGCGGGTGATTATGAACGGGAAGCCTGGGATCTGGTTATGAAACTGGCGCCCGCTCATGAATACCTGCTTATGGTTGGCGGATCCGGTTTATACATAGATGCCTTCTGTGAAGGGATGGATGATCTTCCGGACCCGGATCCGCAACTGAGGGAGCAGTTGAATAATACCTTACTCGAACCCGGCGGGATAGAACAGTTGCGTGCGCAGCTTAAACTCCTGGACAGCCTTGCCTACGCCCGGACCGATCTGTCCAACAGCCGACGGATAATCCGGGCCCTTGAGGTCTGCCTGCTCACTGGCAGGCCGTATTCGTCGTTTCTGAACAATACTCCAAAGAAAAGGCCTTTTGAAATTGAGAAGATCAAGCTGGAAAGACCTCGCGGCGAATTGTATGAGCGTATAGATAAAAGAGTGGACTGTATGATGGAACAGGGTTTACTGGACGAGGCCAGACGCCTGTACCCATATAAAGAGCTCCCTGCGCTCCGGACAGTGGGCTACAGAGAGCTCTTCGATCATTTTGAAGGGAAATATTCGCTGGAACAGGCGGTCAGTCTCATCCGGCGCAATACCCGAAGGTATGCCAAGCGTCAGATGACTTATTGGAGGGATATTCCTAAAACGGAAGATCATCCTCTCCTTCGCCGGGTTCCATTTCCATAGGGGGCGGCGGTACGGAAAAAGGTTCTGCGGCACCCGAAGCAGCTTCTTTCTCCAGTTTCCAGGCACGGACCTCGGTATACCAGCGGCCGTTATATTCCCTCGATTCCAGATTAACAGAAACTTTAACAGGATCACCTGTTTTTAACGAGGCCAGTTCGCGTACCTTGTCGTCGCCGAATACGGAAATACATACTTTCCGGGGATATTGCGATTCCCGGGTTTCCAGAACAAATTCCTGTTTAACCCAGTTTCCCCGTGTGCCAGTCCCGTTGAAAACGGGCAGCTTCTGAATGAGTATGCCTGAAATTTCCACGGTGTTATTTACTTGGTTTCTGCAGGGGCTGCAGTAGCAGGAAATATCTTATTCATTTCTACTTCAAAAACCAGCGTACTGTTGGGGCCGATCTTGTCACCTGCTCCGTTGGGGCCGTAACCCAAAGCGGCGGGGACATAAAGAATGATCTTGCCGCCTTCGCCTATCAGTTGCATACCTTCGGTCCAGGCAGGAATAACCCGGTTGAGGGGGAATTTGGCCATCTCGTTGTTTTTGTAGGAAGAATCAAATTCGGTGCCGTCAATAAGGGTGCCTACATAGTGCACTTCAACCGTATCTTCTGCTTTGGCGCGGACTTCGTTGCCTTCGCGGATAACCTTATATTGCAGACCGCTGGGAAGTTCAACAACACCTTCCTTGGTCTTGTTTTCAGTTAAGAAAGCATTTCCGGTCTCGAGATTGCGCTGGCCTTCACGTTCCATTTTCTTCTGCATGTAGGTCTGGATGTCGCTGTTCCAGGACATCATTTCATCCTGTGAAGGATCTTCTTCTCTGCTCATCATTTCTTTATAGGCTTTGAGGATGGCGTCGTTATCCAATGCTCCGAAATTGGATTGCTTTACCATCGAAGCCAGGGAATAACCAATGGCGGTGCTGACGGTGTCGATTTCTGCTTTTGTGAAGTCCGGATTTGCTTGTTTAGGAGAGGCGCTGTTACAGGAAACAGCAAAAATGCCGCATAAAAGGGCAAGGGAAATAAATTTTAATGTTCTCATTTTAATATAGTTAGAAATAGTATTCAGAGAAATGCTACAAACTTCAAAGATACAAGCTATTTATTGTTATTCAAATAGGAGTAACAGCAAAGTTTATGCAAAATACGTGCTCCCACATTGGCATCCCACTCGTCTTCCCCGGAACCGGGCGCCACCTCGCAAAGATCAAATCCGATTATTTTTTTATTTCCCGAGGCCAGCAGATAAAGCAGGTAGTCTGCCTGTGAGAAGGACAAACCTCCCGGAACCGGCGTGCCGGTGTGGGGACAGAGTTCGGGAGAGAGGCCGTCGATGTCCAGGCTAATGTAAACATGGGACGGAAGACTTTCCAGTATTCTTTCGCATTCCTCTCGCCAGGTGAGTCCTTCAAACTGGTCCTGGTTCAGTGCTTCGTCCGGGAAAAAAGAAAGGCGGTTATCGCTGCAGATAAGGTCAGCTTCTTCCTGGCAATAATCTCGAACGCCTACCTGCACGAGGGATGTAACGGATGGCACAGAACGGAGGGCATTGTACATAATGGATGCATGGGAGAAGGTAAATCCTTCATAGGCTTTTCTGAGATCGGCATGGGCGTCAACATGCAGGATCCCAAAAGATCCGTAATGTTCTCCAAGTGCCTGCAGGTAGCCCAGCGGTACCGAATGTTCTCCGCCCACGAGCCCCACGAATTTGCCCCGGCGGAGCTGCTCGGCGCATTGAAGATATACAATGCGGTTCATGCGCGCACAGGCCTGATTTACCTCTTCGAGCGCCTGGTCCGCACCCGCTTCTTCGGGCTCGGTTCCCGCTTCCCAGGCGGCGATCACTTCTTCTGCTTTCATACGGGCTCCTGTGTTCAGGGCAAAAAGTTCGTCATTGGCGGGTAGCGTGGCTATGGGAATTTTCCAGGCATCCGGCACGCGGGGATTAAACAGGTCTACCTGTACCGATGCGTCAATAATGGCCCCGGGGCCCCTGTGAGTCCCGGCACGGTATGAGGTGGTCACGTCCCAGGGAACAGATACCAGAACTATGTCTGCTTCTTCGGTTGTATACGGAAGGGCAAAATAGCTGCCGTTAGCTACGCCCGGTTGGTTCGGATCGAATGTACTCATACAATACCTTCTCTAATAATATCATGAATATGGAGCATTCCAATATATTTTTCGTCCTGCAGGACAATCAGCTGTGTGATTTTATTGTTCTGCATCATCTGGTAGGCTTCTACAGCCAGCTGATCGTGCCTGACGGTCTTGGGCGTCGAAGTCATTACTTTGGACGCACATAAAGTTTCCAAAGCCTGGCCTTTTTCCACCATACGCCGGACGTCTCCGTCCGTAATAATACCAACCAGTTTCCCGTGGTCGTCAATAACAGCAGTGGCTCCCAGCCGGTTGCGTGATATTTCAAAGATGGTTTCACGTATGTTCTCTCCGGGATCCACTTTAGGACAAAGTGATCGGTCCATAATATCAGAGACCCGGGTGTACAATCTTTTTCCCAGAGAACCTCCGGGATGGAAACGGGCAAAATCGGCGGGGGTGAACCCTCTCAGCTGCAAAAGGGAAACGGCCAGGGCATCGCCCAAAACCAGCTGTGTGGTAGTGCTTACGGTTGGAGCCAGATTATTGGGGCACGCTTCTTGTGATGCTGTTGCTCGGAGTACGAAGTCTGCATTTCTGCCCAAAAACGAATCGGGGTTTGATACCATCCCGATAAGCGGATTGCCCATCTGTTTGATAAGCGGTACCAATACTTTAATTTCTGAAGTATTTCCGCTTTTTGAAAGACAAAGGACAATGTCATGGGGCTGAATAATACCCAGGTCGCCGTGAATGGCGTCTGCGGCATGCATAAAAACGGCGGGTGTACCTGTAGAGTTGAGGGTGGCAACGATCTTTTGTCCAATAATAGCACTTTTGCCTATTCCGGTAACAATAAGGCGGCCCATGGAGGAGTAAATCAGTTCAACGGTCCGGACAAACGAATCGTCAATGGAATTCTTCAGCGACTCAATGGCAACGCGTTCTTTTTCAATAACGCCGAGAGCCGTTTTCTGTATTTCGGATAACGATGTGCTCATAAAATTTTGTAAGAACAAAACAATCATGTAACTTAGTTGCACAAAGGTAGTAAAATATGTGTACTTCAACGGAATTGCATCTGGAGCTCAAAAAACACTTTGGATTCAACTCATTTAAAGGGCAACAGGAAGAAATCATTACTCACCTCATGAACGGAGGGGATGCTTTTGTCCTGATGCCTACGGGAGGTGGAAAATCATTGTGTTACCAGTTGCCTGCCTTATTATTGGAGGGAACGGCTATTGTTGTTTCCCCCCTGATAGCCCTCATGAAGAACCAGGTGGATGCCATCCGTGGTTTTATGCAGGGAGATCTGGGCATTGCCCATTTTCTTAATTCTTCGCTAAATAAACAGCAGATCGGCCAGGTTAAGGAATCTCTCCTTTCCGGTAAGACAAAGCTGCTTTATGTTGCCCCGGAATCGTTGACAAAGGAAGAAAATATCCTGCTACTCAAGCAAATCAAGATTTCTTTTTACGCTATTGACGAAGCGCACTGCATATCTGAGTGGGGTCACGATTTCAGGCCTGAATACCGCCGTATTCAGCCATTGGTGCAGGAAATAGGTATAGCTCCCATCATTGCACTTACGGCTACAGCTACCCCAAAAGTGCAGCAGGATATCCAGAAGAACCTGGACATGATGCAGGCCAAAGTGTTCAAAACGTCGTTCAACAGGGAAAACCTTTATTACGAGGTGCGTCCCAAGGTAAAAGTAGATAAGGAACTGATTAAATTTATCAAAGAAAACCAGGGTAAAAGCGGAATTGTATATTGCCTGAGCCGTAAAAAAGTGGAGGAAATTGCCTCTTTCCTGCAGGTAAACGGTGTAAAAGCATTACCCTATCACGCAGGCATGGATGCTCATACCCGGACTTACAATCAGGATCAGTTTCTTATGGAAGAAGTGGATGTTATTGTGGCTACCATCGCTTTTGGGATGGGCATAGACAAGCCCGATGTGCGTTTTGTTATCCATTACGACATTCCCAAATCGCTGGAAGGATATTACCAGGAGACCGGGCGTGCCGGACGTGACGGCGGGGAGGGACAGTGCATTGCTTTTTACAGTTTTAAGGATATTCAGAAGCTGGAAAAGTTCAAACAGGGCAAACCCATTGCCGAGCAGGAGATCAGCAAGCAGCTGCTCATGGAAACTGTTGCCTATGCGGAAAGCAATGTGTGCCGTCGCAAAATGCTTTTGAATTATTTTGGGGAAGATTACCTGCAGGATAATTGCGGTAATTGTGATAATTGCCTCTACCCCAAAAAACAGTTCGAGGGCAAGGACGAAATGTGTCTGGTACTGGAAGCGGTTCAACAGTCTCTGGAACAATTCAATACGGAACATATTGCAAATATTGTAGCCGGGGCAAGTAATTCTATTATAAAGTCATACCAACACCATAAACTGGATGTGTTTGGTCTGGGAAAGGACCGGACACCCCGTTTCTGGTGTGCCATTGTACGGCAGGCAATTGTAATGCATTTCTTATTCAAGGATATAGAAAAATACGGAACGCTTTCTCTTACTCCCGAAGGAAGGGAGTTCCTTGTGAATCCGCAGTCTGTCATGTTATATGAAGATCGTGAAATGCAGACCGATGACGAAGACGAAACCGTTACCATTGGCACTTCCGGAAAGGCGGGCGGCGGCGGTGGTGATGACACCCTGCTGGCATTGCTCAAAGACCTGCGTAAGGATCTGGCCCATAAACTCAAACTGGCTCCTTTTATTATTTTTCAGGACGTGAGCCTCGAGGACATGTCCATTATATATCCGGTAACACTGGATGAATTGGTGCAATGCCAGGGAGTGGGTGAAGGCAAAGCCAAAAAGTACGGAACTCCTTTCATTCAACTTATTGCCCGCTATGTAGAGGAAAACGAAATTGAGAGACCGCAGGACATGGTGGTCAAATCTGTGATAAACAAATCATTGAATAAAGTATATATCATCCAGAGTATTGACCGTAAGCTTGCTTTTGAAGATATTGCCGATGCCAAAGGACTGTCTATGGATGAACTTCTGGAGGAGATTGAAGTTATTGTTAATTCAGGTACCAGGCTGAACATAGACTACTACCTTGAGCAGACCATAGATGACGACAAACTGGACGAGATATATGATTATTTCCGTCACGATGCCCAGTCGGAATCTTTGGAAGAGGCCGTCAGGGAATTGGGACCCGATTTTTCAGAAGAAGAAGTGCGGCTTGTAAGGATAAAGTTTTTGGTTGAGGTTGCCAACTAAAATTTTATCTTTGTCTGTTTATGCGTAAAAGCACAATAATAACCGCCGTAATTTTATCCGCGCTCCTTCTGGGGGCCTGCGTTTACGGTTATTTTGCCCTGTTTCGTAACCCTGCGGAGGAAAAACCCCGTAACACCACGTATGCCATAGTACCCCTGGACGCCGTGCTGGTGCAGCATTTTTCGCGTTTCGGCACACTGGGGTCCGAGGTATTAAATGACGGAGGTTATGTGGCCACGTTGCTTACAGGGGATGGAAACCTTGCCGTTTTCTTTGGTCAGTTGTATGATTTTTTTGAAAAAAAATATCCTTTGTTAAAGGACGCCGAGGCGCTGTGTTCTGTACATGTGTCGGCCAAGAATACCTTAAGCGTGCTTTTTGGAATGTCGGTTTCCGGTTATGAAGATACTGCCTGGTGGAATGAATTCATTGCCGAAGGAAGGATCCCCGCAACTACCAGAATCTATGACGGGGAAAAAATATTTTCGTTATATGGCGGACTTAACCCGGTTCAGGTGGTTTTTGTCAATGGCTTTCTTATAGCCTCGGCTTCGCCTGTGATCCTCGAAGCTTCTGTGCGTCACCTGGTCAAGGGCAGTTCGTTGCTCGATAACGCTCAGTTTGCCAAGGTAGTGGAACAGGCTGTGATGGCCAAGCCATCGCGTATCTTTATTGCCCATTCGCAGATTCCGCAACTTTTTGCAGCCTACATGGGAAGACCGCTTCAGAAGTATGCTGCTTTTTGCCGTACTACGGCAGGATGGACAGCGCTTGACGGTGTTTGTGATACTACCGGTCTTCGTATGGACGGGTATACTTTCCTAAGCCAGGGACACAGGGAGTTTTTTTCTGTTTTTACCGGACAGGAACCGCAGAAGCAAATGGCTTTTGATATTTTTCCCGCCAATACGGTCGCCGGGATTACCCTTGGATTATCGGATGTTCAGGCTTATCTGGATAACTATGCCGAATACCTGGATGTAAACAGAAAAAAAAGAAATATGCCTTCTGCCGAACGGGTTGCATGGTTCACTTTGTTGTATCCTACAGAGGTAGCCGCAGGCTGGGTGCCGTTCAGGGGCAGGATGGAATGGTTGGGAGTTATTCATTCCCGGTATATTAACCAGGCTAAGATTCAGTATGCCTTACTCAACAAACAGGTTGAGGGAGCTGTAATGAAGCATCCGCTCCCCGGAATTCTGGGCGAACTGTTTGGCGATGTCTTCCGGGTATGTGAGGCGTCACATTATTGTTATCAGGGATCCTATATCCTTTTGGGCTCCGAGGACCTGTTGATCGATATTAAACAAAGAAACGAGGCCGGCAATTACCACTCGTTGAGTGCCAACATGAAACAAACTCCTGCGGGGAACCATGTTATGGATGCATCCAATCTTACGGTATTCCTTCAGCCTACCCAGGGAATTGATTCGCTTATGACGCTTATGGATAAAAGGTATGCCCCGAGGCTTGATTCCCTTCGCCCCTTTAACGCCCAGTATTATTTTCTTCAATTTTCTGCAATGAGTGAACGCATATATACGCATGCGCTCATTTACGGCGATAAGCTGGAAACATCGCCTTTACTTCCCAGACCACGGCCTGTAAAGTTTAAAAACACCGTGTCCCGCGATTCGCTGCAAAGGGCTGTGCCTCCTTACAAGATACAGAATCATTTCACCAAACGTCAGAACCTGTTGTTCCAGACGCCCTGGCCTGAGTGTAAGCTGGTTTTGAAGGACCATACAGATAAAGTGCTTTGGGAAAAGACTATGGAAGGAAGCATTCAGGACAGGGTGGAACAAATAGACTTCCTGAAGAATCAAAAACTTCAGATGCTTTTTGCCGTAGGGAACAGACTGTATTTGCTTGACAGGCTGGGAAATCCCGTGTCGCCTTATCCCAAATCATACGGACAGAGTATCCTTTACGGGCCGTTTGTGTTTGACCCGCAATCCGGAAAAGATTACCGCATATTTTTGGTCCACCGTGACGAAACGCTCAGATGTTACAATAAACTCGGGAATCCATTCCCCGGCTGGACCGATTTTACCCTGCCTGACTATTTGACAGGCACACCACGCATGCTGGTAATTGAGCGGATCCCTTATTGGGTTATTTATACGAACAGTCAAACGGTTTTCCTGTCGGGGAACGGTGAAACGGTGGCATTGACCTCACTGGGTGAAAGCCTCCAGCCCAATGCCGAACTGGAAATTTTAGGTCCCGGACAAGTCCGCGGCACAACTATTGAGGGAAATACGCTGACAATTAATCTGAATTAAATGAATTTCTTTTCCATTTTTCTTTTGATACTGCTCGGTGGGTACCTGATTGTCCGGCTTTCTCTTCGCCTTTTTGCCCGGAAATTATATAAAATGAGCCAACACGCCCGGGAGCAGGATCAGCCAGGCGACCCCGGCACAATGCCCGGAAAGAAAAAGATTAGCCAAAATACAGGCGAATATATAGATTACGAAGAAATCGCCGATTGATGAAATCTTTCCTTCGCATACTTGCATACGGTAAGCCATACGGAAAATATTGGCCGCCCTATTTTTTCCTGTCTGTGTTCAGTGTGCTTTTTGGGATAGCCAATTATGCACTTATTGCTCCTTTACTCTCTGTGCTATTTGAGCCGCAAACCCTGAGAGGAATTGTCGAAAGACCGGAATTCAGCCTCTCGGTCACCTATGTGAAAGAACTCTTCCAGTATTACCTGGGCGATATTATGAATTCGTCGGGCGTACTTAAGGCGCTGATATATGTATGTGTTATTCTGTTGATCGCTACTTTTTTGTCAAACCTTACCCAATACCTCTCTCAGCGGATACTGGTAAGTATGCGTACCACAATAATGCAGAATTTACGCTCGGATCTTTTCAGAAAGATCAGTCGTCTGCATATCGGGTATTTTCATAATCAGCGTAAGGGAGACATTCTTTCTTCCATTTCTAACGATGTGAACGAAGTACAGAATTCCGTAGCCAGTTCGTTTCATGTTATTTTCCGGGAACCATTGCTCATTGTGGGATTTCTTTCCATGCTTTTCTATATGAGTCCCAGACTAACCCTTGTTACCCTGTTGACTCTGCCGGTTTCGGCTTTGCTTATCGGAAGGATCACCAAGGCGCTCCGCTCCGGAGCCGAGGTATCGCAGGGTCTGCTGGGTAAGATCGTCAGTCATTTTGAGGAAGCTATCTCGGGTAGCCGTATTATAAAAGCATTTAATGCCCAGAAATACGTTCAGGGACGGTTCGAAACGGTAAATGCCAGTCACCGGCAGGCTACACGCCGGCTTTATAACCGACAGGAACTGGCTTCCCCGTTAAGTGAATTCCTTGGAATCGGGGTTGCTGCCGCTATCCTTTTTTACGGAGGATGGCTGCAATATAAAGGTGAGCTGGGTATGAGCTGGCCTTCTTTTGTCGTTTACATAGGGTTTTACTGGCGTGTACTCGAGCCGGCGAAGGCCATTACCAAGGCATATGCATCTATCCGCAGGGGAATGGTATCGGGCGAAAGGATCTTTGCCATTCTTGATGTCGAGCCGGGAATAAAAAAAGATCCCCGGGCACTGCCTCTGGAAACTTTCAGCAAAACAATAGAATACCGCAACGTCTCGTTCAAATACAGCCCCGGAGGTGAATACGTCCTGAATCATATTGATCTGACCATTCCCAAAGGCAAAGTGGTGGCCCTGGTTGGTCCCTCGGGTGCCGGAAAAACAACGCTTGCAGACCTGCTTCCCCGTTTTTACGATGTGCATGAGGGTGAGATACTTCTGGACGGAACGGATATCAGAAAGTATAAACCCAAAGACCTGATTGGACTTATGGGGGTTGTGACGCAGGAAGCCATCCTCTTTAACGACACGATAGCCAATAATATATCGTTCGGAACAGAAAATGTCCCCGGGGAAGAGATAGAACGTGCGGCCCGGATTGCCAATGCACATGAATTCATCATATGTATGCCGGAAGGGTACGATACCAATATAGGCGATCGCGGGGAAAAACTTTCAGGAGGACAACGTCAGCGGATAGCCATTGCGCGTGCCGTACTTAAGAATCCCCCCATTCTTATTCTGGACGAGGCGACCTCGGCCCTCGACACAGAAAGCGAACGGCTGGTTCAGGATGCCCTTACACAACTTATGAAAAACAGGACCTCGGTCATTATCGCCCACAGGCTTTCCACTATTTACAATGCAGACGAGATAGTGGTCATGCAGAAAGGAACCATTGTGGAGCGGGGTACGCACCAGGAACTTATGGATAAAGGCGGAATGTACAAACATCTCTGCGATTTACAGATCTTTGTATAACTAATCAACTATCATTATGAGTCAGCCTATTCTAAAAACATCATCCTTAAATGCACTTCTCGAAGCCAGCTTTAAGAAGTACTGGGACTTTCAGGCGTTAACCAACTTTAAAGGCGAATCCGAAACCCTCTATTACAGGGACATGGCACGACGTATTAAAATGGTGCACCTTGTTTTTGAACGCTGCGGTCTAAAGCACGGAGATAAAGTAGCCTTATGCGGACGAAACCAGAATAACTGGGCGGTGGCCTTTCTGGCTACCATAACCTATGGAGCCGTAATTGTTCCTATTCTCCATGAATTTAAACCGGGCAATATTCAGCATCTGGTTAATCATTCCGATGCGCGAATATTCTTTGTAGGCGAACAGGTCTGGGAAGGTCTGAGTGAAGTAGAGATGCCTAACGTAGAGGCTATCATTGGATTACAGGATTTCGATATCCTTTACAGTGCCGACGAAGAAATCCATTTCGCCCGCGAAAAAATAGAAGCCCTGTATAAAGAGCTTTACCCCAATGATCTAAGCATTGAGGACGTGAAGTATTACAGGGATAAACCAGATGAATTGGCTTTAATAAACTATACCAGCGGTACCACCGGGTTCTCAAAAGGTGTGATGCTTTCTTACAGGTGTCTTATTTCCAATGTTATGTTTGCCGAAGAAGTGTTGCCCACCGTCGGGAACGGGGCCAGTGTGGTGTCGCTTCTTCCTTCTGCGCACATGTACGGTCTTATGTTCGAGTTGCTGTACGAGATGACCAACGGGGCACATGTATATTTCCTTACCCGCACCCCTTCGCCCAAAGTAATCGCAGAAGCTTTTGCAACAGTAAAACCCAAAGTGATCATAGCAGTGCCAATGATCATAGAAAAAATTTACAAACAGAAACTTTTGCCTTTGCTCAAGCGACCGTCCATAAAAGTTATGCTGCGGATGCCATTTATAGATCAAAAGATTAAGAAGCGTATCCACGATGAATTGGTGAAAGCCTTTGGCGGTGAATTCGTAGAAATCATTATTGGAGGGGCAGCGTTCAATCACGAGGTGGAACCTTTCCTCAAGAGCCTGAACCTTGCCTTTACGGTGGGTTACGGTATGACTGAATGCGGGCCCATTATTTCTTATTCACCATGGTTTATGCGACCTCTTTTTTCCTGTGGTAAGGCAGCTCCGCGGATGTCAATCCGTATTGATTCCCCCAGGCCGGCCACCATTCCGGGAGAGATCCAGGTTAAGGGTGATAATGTGATGCTGGGATACTATAAAAACCCCGAAGCTACCGCAGAGACCATGACCGAAGACGGCTGGCTGAAGACCGGCGATATGGGGACTATGGATAAAAAAGGTTTTCTGTTCATCAAGGGTCGTTCAAAGAATATGATTCTGGGACCTAACGGACAGAATATCTATCCAGAAGAAATAGAAAGCTCAATTAATAACATGTCGTATGTGAGCGAAAGCCTCGTAATCATGGAAGAAGGACAGTTGGTGGCACTGGTATATCCCGATTTTGAAAAAGCGGCTGCAGACGGACTGCCAGATACCGCAATGAAAGCCACTATGGAATCTATGGTGGCCCAGATAAATATGGAACTGCCCAAATATTGCCAGATTTCCCGTGTTAAGATTGTTCCTGAAGAATTTGAAAAAACTCCAAAAAGAAGTATTAAACGGTTCTTATACAATGGATAAACAGACTCAGTTTGATTTACATTATTTGGAAATGGCCCAGATCTGGGCAAAAAATTCCTATTGTGAACGAAGAAAAGTGGGCGCTTTAATGGTCAAAGACCGGATGATCATTTCCGACGGGTACAACGGCACCCCCCGCGGGTTCGAAAATGTTTGCGAATTACCGGACGGGACCACCAAACCGTATGTTCTGCATGCCGAGGCAAATGCCATTACAAAAGTGGCACGCAGTAACAACAGCAGCGAGGGCGCTACTATATACATAACGGCCGCCCCGTGTATTGAATGTGCCAAACTCATTATCCAGGCCGGGATAGTAAGGGTGGTTTTCAGGGATGAGTACCGTTCCAGGGAAGGCGTAGAACTTCTTGAACGGGCCGGAGTAATTGTAGATCAAATGTGACAAAGTAAATTATGGAAAACAATCAGAAAGTTAAACATGTAGGGGCTATAGTAGTTTTAGTTCTGCTGGCCATTGGAGTTGCTGCATTCGTCAGATGGCAGACCGGCGGCAGGATGAGAACGGGTCGTGAAGCGCAGCTGGGCCGTGAATGGTCTAAACTGGAGTTGATCCTGAATCAGATACAGAATAATTATGTCGACTCTGTAGACGTTTCGTCATTTATTGAAAAAACCCTGCCGTTTATTATGGAGGAATTGGATCCTCATTCCATATACCTGGAACCTAATGATCTGAAAACAGCAGACGAAGAACTGAAAGGCAATATAGAAGGTATAGGCATATTATTCAATGTGCCAAACGATACGGCCACAGTTATCAATGTAGTAGTGGGAGGTCCTTCTGAGCGTATGGGCCTGCAGTCGGGCGACAAGATCATAAAAGTAGATACGCAGGTAGTGGCCGGGCGAAAACTGCCTCAGGATTCTCTTGTCAGCCTCCTGAAAGGGCCCAAGGGGACTGAGGTGGATGTATGGGTAAGACGTTATGGCGAACGGGATCTTATTAAGTTTTCCATTATCCGCGATCAGATACCTGTACATAGTGTAGATGTGGCCTATATGGCCGATTCGGTTACCGGGTACATTAAGCTCTCCAAATTTTCCATGACCAGCTATACAGAAGTACTGGGCGCCATTTCTGACTTGTTGAAACAGGGTATGACCAAGATGGTGTTCGATTTGCGTGACAATACGGGCGGATACCTCGATCAGGCCCTTAAAATTACGGGAGAATTCCTGGATGAGGGGCAGTTGGTGGTATATACAGAAGGCCTGCACAGGAAGAGGCAGGATTTCTATGCCCCCAAAAGAGGTTTTTGCTATAATATGCCTTTGGCTGTACTCATTAACGAACGCTCGGCCTCCTCTTCTGAAATTATGGCCGGTGCGTTGCAGGACAACGACAGGGGTGTTATTGTTGGACGTCGTTCCTATGGGAAAGGTCTTGTCCAGGAACCCATATATTTCTCCGATAACTCGGGCATGCGCCTTACTGTTGCACGTTTCTATACCCCCCTTGGAAGGTCCATTCAGAAACCCTATGGCAACAGTACGCAAGAGTACGCCTATGACATCGTAGAAAGATACCGCAATGGTGAACTTATGCAGGAAGATTCCATTCCCCGGAATGATTCGCTTAAGTATGTGACCGCTGCCGGGAAGATCCTTTACGGCGGAGGCGGAATTATTCCGGATGTTTTTGTACCGCTCGACACGGTGGGAGTGAATGACCTTTACGTACGCATTTCGCGTGTGAACTTGCCAATACGGTTCAGTATGGATTTTGCCGATCGTAACAGGCAGGAATTAAATCGTATAGGCTCGTTGGAAGAACTCGATGCCTTTTTTGCACGAAAACCTGTTGAACAGGAATTCCTCGGTTACGTGGCAAAGAACAACATAGCCGTTAAATCTTCCGAATGGAAAGAATGCGGCCATATCCTGCTTACCCAGGTAAAAGCCTATGTGGGTCGCAACACAAAAATGGACGACAAAGGCTTCTATCCTTACATAGGCAGGATAGACAATGCGTTACTGAAAGCTTTGGAAGTTTTATAGCCGGGGTTATTCCTGTATATACCCGAACTGTTTGAGTTTGCGTTTATTTTCACGCCAGTCGGGATCGACCTTTACATAGAGTTCAAGGAAAACTTTCTTTTCAAAAAATTCTTCCATGTCCAGACGGGCCTGGGTTCCTGTGCGTTTAAGAGCAGCTCCTTTGTTTCCTATGATGATTCCTTTCTGGGAGTCACGCATGACGTTGATGATGGCCCTGATGTGGTAGCGCTCTTCAGACTCGGTAAATTCTTCCACCACTACCTCGGTGCAGTAAGGAATTTCTTTGGCATAATTCAGAAAGATCTTTTCCCGGATAATCTCAGAGGCAAAAAAGCGTAAGCTTTTATCGGTAAGTTGCTCTTTATCAAACCAGGCGGGTGATTCAGGCAGCAGTTCAAGGATTCTGTCAAATAACGATTCAAGATTAAATCGTTCCAGCGCACAAACAGGAATTATATACGCTTTAGGGACCAGCTGTTCCCATCGCGTCATAAGTTGTTTAACTTCTTCCTGCGTACTTTTATCAATTTTATTAATGACCAGAATTACCGGAACGTTGAGGACGTTCAGTTTGTCTATATACTCCCGGTTCTTAGTGATGTTTTCAACGACGTCGGTCACATAGAGAATGATGTCGGCGTCTCCGAGAGCCGTGTCGACAAAATCCATCATGCTTTCCTGGAGTTTATAGTTGGGTTTGAGTATGCCCGGCGTATCGGAATAGACAATCTGGTAATCTTCTGAACTGACAATGCCCATGATCCGGTGACGTGTCGTCTGGGCTTTGGAGGTAATGATAGAAAGGCGTTCCCCAACGAGGGCATTCATAAGGGTAGATTTGCCCACGTTGGGATTGCCTATAATATTTACAAAACCGGCTTTATGCGCTTTGCTCATATTAGTCGTAAAAACCTGTCTTCAACATATTTATCTCTTCCTGTGAAAGGAAACGCCATTGTCCGCGTTTGAGATTTTTCTTGGTGAGGCCGGCAAAGTAAACCCGGTCCAGTTTCATAACCTTGTAGTCGAGAGCTTCAAAAAGACGACGTACTATGTGGTTGCGTCCGGAATGTATTTCAAGGCCAATCTCTTTTTCATCATTGTCAATATAGGAGATCATATCTACCTGCATGAGACCGTCTTCTAACTCAATGCCCTCAACCAGCTTTTCCATGTCCGGTTTTTTCAGGTTCTTGTCCAGACGGGCCTGATAGATCTTTTTATGATTGTATGAAGGATGCGTAAGCTGCTCTGTGAGCTCTCCGTCGTTGGTAAACAAAAGAACGCCCATGGTAGCTTTATCCAGACGGCCCACCGGGTATACCCTTTGTTCGCATTGCCCGGCAATAAGATCCATAACGGATTTTTCCGCATGTTCGTCACTCATTGTGGTGACAAAACCGCGCGGTTTATTCATAACAATATAAGTCTTGGGTTCTCCCTTAATACGCTGTCCGTTTACGCGAATATCGTCTTCGGGTTTAACCTTAACTCCCATTTCGGTGATGATTGTTCCATTTACCGAGACGAGACCCGTACTGATAAATGTATCGGCTTCGCGGCGTGAACAAAGTCCCGAGTTGGCAATAAACTTATTTAAACGAACTTCTCCGGGAACTTTAGGTTGTTTGGCAACAGGCGCCGTTTTTTCCGGGCTTCTTGTCTCATAACGGTTAGTTCTTTGAGGTCTGTCGGAATTGTAGCCGCCTTCCCTGCGGGGTCTGTCGGAGTTGTAGCCGCCTTCTCTGCGGGGTCTGTCCGAGTTATAGCCACCTTCTCTGCGCGGTCTGTCGGAATTGTAGCCGCCTTCCCTGCGGGGTCTGTCCGAGTTGTAGCCACCTTCTCTGCGGGGTCTGTCGGA
>DHQY01000001.1:23706-59148 GCA_002408205.1 Bacteroidales bacterium UBA5326
CCGCCTTCTCTGCGGGGTCTGTCAGAATTGTAGCTGCCTTCCCTGCGCGGTCTGTCAGAGTTGTAGCTGCCTTCTCTGCGGGGTCTGTCCGAGTTATAGCCACCTTCTCTGCGCGGTCTGTCGGAATTGTAGCCACCTTCCCTGCGGGGTCTGTCGGAGTTGTAACCGCCTTCGCGGCGCGGTCTGTCGGAATTATAACCACCTTCACGGCGAGGTCTGTCGGAGTTATTGCCTCCTTCTCTCTGTGGCCGGTCGGAAGAATACCTTCCCTGGCCGGTACTACTCCTTCGATTCTCATCAAAGTGTCTTTCCTGTCTGCGTTCACCGAAAGGTGCCCGCTCTCTTCTTTCTGCCGGGCGCTCATCACGAGCGGGGCCGGAACTTTTTATGCGCGCACGCTGTTGGCGGGGCGCATTTCCCTCTCTCTGAGAGGATTCTTTCTTTTGCATTATTTTTTAATTTGAGCGGCAAATGTACGTGAAATTTCTTAATATTGCATTATGAAGTATCCTGCCTTTTTTCGATTGACTCCTTTAGTACGGGAAAATTTAAATGTTTCGCTTACAGCAGTTAAGACCAACCGGCTCCGTTCAGTCCTGACCATAATGATGATTGCCATTGGGATTATGGCTCTTGTGGGGATCCTTACGGCCATAGATGCCATAAAGGGATCTGTGACGGATAGTTTTAACAGTATGGGCGCCAGCACCATTACCATTAAAGCGAAAGGATTTGCCGGTGAATCTTCAGAAAACCGCAGAAGGATTAGAAATACTTCCACCATTACTTATCAGCAGGCCGAGATGTTTTCCGGAATCTATCCCGTGCCGGCAAATATTGCTATTTCCACTCCGGCCGGGAGTATGGTAACGGCAAGCTACGGGGCAGAGAAATCCAATCCCGATCTGACAATTATGGGCGTGAACCAGTCCTATTTCATGGTTAATGTACTTGAATTGTTTTCGGGCAGAATTTTTTCCAATTATGAAATGACCTCGGCGGGTTTTGTGACGGTTATTGGCAACGGCATCGTGCCTTTGTTCGGAGGAATAGATCCGGTTGGGGAATTTCTGAATATTGAAGGACGTCGTTACCAGGTGATAGGGGTTCTAAAAACCAAAGGGGCTTCTTTTGGCGGCGGCGCCGATAAGCAGTTATTTATCCCTTTGGGAAATGCCCGGAGTGTTTACGGCGGAGACGACATGAATTACGAAATAAAGATTCAGCCGCTGGAAGGGGCAGATCCGCAGGAAGCCTATGAAGAGGCTGAGATACGGTTTCGCAATGTACGCCGGCTTTCGCCCACAGACGAAACCGATTTCAGGATTGAACGAAGCCAGGATATGCTGGAACGTTCCATGGAGACTATGCGAATTGTGACTATTGTGGCATTTATCATTGGTTTTATTACCCTGCTGGGCGCTGCCGTTGGTCTTATGAATATTATGCTTGTTTCTGTGAATGAGCGAACCCGTGAGATAGGTACCCGTAAGGCAATGGGGGCTACCTCAAGGACTATCAAACAACAATTCCTTTTTGAGGCTATTGTTATAGGACAGCTGGGCGGTTTGGGAGGTATTGTTCTGGGAATTTTAGCGGGAAACCTTACTTCGCTGGCTATGGATACGCCTTTTGTGGTTCCCTGGTTATGGATGCTTCTGGGCGTGGTGGTTTGCCTTGTGGTAAGTATACTTTCCGGTTATATCCCGGCCGTTCGTGCCAGCCGGCTGGATCCGATTGAGGCGCTTCGTTACGAATAAATCTTTTATCTGAGAGAGAAAATATAAGTGATTTTGCCTTCCTGAACGGCAGGAGCAGAACCACTTACGTTAAAACGGGCCTGAAGTGCAGCCTTTCTGGCAGCTTCCCAAAGCGTTCGGCTCTGTACGGTAGTGCCTTCAATGCCGGGTGTAGCGGCAGTCACTTTCCCGTAAGTGTCAACAAGAATCTTTACAACTACTTTTCCCGATGTGTTTTCTGGATATTCGGGCAACGGCAGCTTTCCCACAACCGACCGCCCTTCCAGTTGAGCGGAAGGTGTCCCGGCGGGATTCCCGTTGAGGACATTTCCGCCGGCATGTCCGGCCTGCGGATTGTCAGAGGCCAGCCGGGCTGTTTGTTCGCCCGCGGTGGTGTCTTTGTCGCGGCTTCTGAACAGAGCCCGTTCATTTATTACAGGAGGTTGGGGATCGGGAATTTCCACATCGCCCTGGTCTCCGGGGGTGCTTTCCCTGGTACGTTGAGTACCATCTGTCACCTTGGGCGCTTTGGCCAGCTGAACCAACTCGGGTTCTTTTTCCGGTACGGGCATGGGAGAACGGGGCTGTTCTCCCTGCTCGGCAATCAGCTGGAGCGGGACGGCAGGGGGTGTATCCTCGGGTTCAAATTCAATTTCAAGGGCGGGTTCCATCAGGGGCGGTATACTTTGCATCCCTGCCAGCACCAGAAAACCTGCCAGCAGTGAATGGATGATCACTGTGAGCAAGATCCCTGTGCTGTTGCCTTGAACCTTTTTCATTATACGTTATTCCGGTGAGGTGGCCAAGATAATTTTATACTGATTGCGTTTGGCGATATTCATTACCTGTACTACCTGTTCCATGGGAACGGATTTATCTACATATAAAGAAACCGTAGGATCTTCGCTGTTCTGCAGAAGTCCGCGCAGTTGTTCTTCAATTTCTCCGAATGGGATGGCGCTCTGACTGCCGTTTATATGATAAGAGAAAGTGCCTGCAGGCAGGTAATGTTTAATAGAAACGCTTATCTGCGCCTTGGATGATATCTGATTAGTGCTTTTTGGTAAAAGCAGTCTGAGCGCATTGGGATTAACGAGGGTGGAAGTGACCAAAAAGAAGATCAGCAACAGGAATACAATGTCTGTCATTGAGGACATACTGAATCCTGCTTCTATTTTGGAATTTCGTTTTATTGCCATAACTGGTTATTTAACAGGTTCCTGGAGAATATCCATAAATTCCAGTGTATAGGTTTCCATCTGGTTTATTATGTGCCCCACGCGCGCCGTCAGGTAGTTATACGCAAAATACGCCGGTATTCCAACCAGCAGACCGGCCACGGTGGTTACCATGGCGGTGTAAATGCCTCCGGAGAGCAATGTAATGTCAATATTGTTGCCGGCCATGGACATATTGTAAAAAGCCTGAATCATCCCTATGACAGTCCCCAAAAAGCCGACCATTGGAGCGCCGCCGGAAATGGATGCCAGCACGGGAAGGCCCCGCTCCAGCCTGCCTACCTCGATATTGGCCTTGTTTTCAATGGCGGACCGGATATCGGGTACAGGCCTTCCAATATTGTGCAGACCTCTTTCAATGAGCCTCGAAATGGTCGTATTGTGATCTTCACACAGATGAATGGCTGCCTGTACTTTCCCTTCATATATATATTCCTTTATGTTGTTCATGAAATTCTGGTCTACTTTGGCTGCTTTTCTGAGAACTACCAGACGTTCTCCGAATATATAAACGGCTATGATAGAAAGGGCCAGCAGTACAAGCATTAGCCAACCCCCTTTGGCGGCCATATCTAATAATGAAATTGAAGAGGCTTCCGCAACGGCCACAGCCTCGGTTTGAAGTACAAAGTTCAACATATCAATCTATTGTTTTTAAGTTTTCGTAATTAACTTTCCAGAGAAACAAACCTTCCGCCGGCACGGAATGACCGGCCATGGAACGATTTTTCTCCTGTAATACCTGCAAAATCCATTCCACAGGTTTTTTCCCCCGCCCCACCTCGAGCAGCGTTCCCACCATGCATCGTACCATATTACGAAGAAATCTGTCGGCAGTGACTTCAAAAAAAAGCAGACTGGCCGAGGCAAACTCGGGGCAGGACGTATGCCAGCCGGCAGCTGAAACAGTGCAGATATTAGTTCCTGTCTGTGAATGCAGTTTTGAAAATGACGTAAAATCATGAGTGCCTGTCAGGAGTTCCGAGGCACGGTTCATGGCTTCAATATTGAGCGGTATGGGAGAATAGGTGCCGGGGGCCGCAGTAAGGTCGTCAAGGAATGGATCCTTTTGCAAACGAATGAAATAGCGATAGCTACGACTGGTTGCACCGAACCTGGCATGACAGTCGCCGGATACGGGAAATATTCTGTGAATAATAATGTCCGGGGGCAATATGGCATTTATTTTGTATTCTACAGAACCGCGCTCAAAGACGTTTCCTGTATAGTCAAAATGAGCCCAGAAGTCCTTTGCGTGAACACCTGTGTCGGTCCTTCCGCATCCGGTAACGGAAACCGTCTCTCCCAAAAAAAGAAAGAGAGCATGCTCAAGGACGGCCTGCACGCTGGGGGCATTCTGCTGGATCTGCCAGCCGTGATACCGGGTTCCTTTGAACGACAGGTGTATAAAATAACGCATAAAGAGTGTATATTTGACAAATATATATGAAAAAACCATAACAGATAAAGCAAATATGGAAACCGTAAACATTAAAGAGTTGAATGAGCGAATCCAGCGGGAGAGCGCGTTTGTAGACATAATGACCATAGAAATGAGCAAGGTCATTGTGGGGCAAAAGCCTTTGATTGAAAATTTACTGATAGGTCTTCTGGCCAACGGACATATTCTCCTTGAAGGGGTTCCCGGACTTGCTAAAACTTTGGCTATCAAAACACTTGCAAGTGTTGTAGATGCAAAGTTCAGCAGAATTCAGTTTACTCCGGACCTTTTACCCGCAGACCTGATAGGAACGCTTATTTACAGTCCCCGCACCGAAGAATTCCAGGTAAAAAAAGGCCCTGTTTTCGCCAATTTTATTTTGGCGGACGAAATCAACCGTTCACCGGCAAAAGTGCAGTCCGCACTGCTTGAAGCCATGCAGGAACGTCAGGTGACCATTGGCGACAAGACCTTTCCTTTACCGGAACCATTCCTTGTACTTGCCACCCAGAACCCCATAGAACAGGAGGGAACCTATCCCCTGCCCGAAGCCCAGGTGGACCGGTTTATGCTTAAAGTAGTAGTGAGCTATCCGGGTAAAGAAGACGAAAAACGCATTATACGCATGAACAACAGCGGTGAGTTTCCGACGGCCGCACAGGTGCTGAAACCCGAGGATATAAAGAAAGCCCGGGAGGTGGTACGGGAAGTATATATGGATGAGAAAATTGAAAGATATATAGTGGACCTGGTTGTGGCCACACGAAAACCCGAGGAATATAAACTGGCTAATCTGCAGAGTCTTATTGCCTACGGGGCCTCGCCCAGGGCCAGTATTTCACTGGCAATGGCCGCTAAGGCTTATGCCTTTATCAAACGCCGCGGGTATGTTATTCCGGAAGATATACGTGCCGTTGCCTATGAGGTGCTTCGTCACCGTATCGGGCTTACATACGAAGCCGAAGCCGAAAACGTGGTTCCCGAGAATATAATTACTTCTGTCATTAATGCCGTAGAAGTGCCTTAGTATACCGTTATGTCTGACGATTTGTTAAAAAACGTACGGAAAATTGAAATCAAGACCCGGGGCCTGTCTCATCAGATATTTGCCGGTGAGTACCATTCCGCTTTTAAAGGCCGGGGTATGGCTTTTAGCGAAGTGCGGGAATACCGCTACGGAGACGACGTGCGTAACATGGACTGGAACGTGACTGCACGCATGAACGTGCCATTCATCAAGGTTTTTGAAGAAGAGCGTGAATTAACGGTTGTCCTGCTGATTGATGTGAGCGGATCACGGATTTTCGGAACCCGGACAAAGCTGAAAAAAGATCTGCTGGCCGAGGTGGCGGCCGTGCTTAGTTTTTCTGCGTCTATCAATAACGACAAGGTGGGTGCTTTGTTCTTCAGTGACAAAGTAGAGCAGTTTATCCCTCCCAAAAAAGGCCGTTCGCATTTGTTGAGAATTATTCGCGAGATGCTTGAATTTGAACCATCGGGCAGTGAGACGAATATTTCGGAAGCATTGCGTTTCCTTACCAACGCAATAAAAAAACGCTGTACTGCATTTCTCCTTTCCGATATGATAGATGTTGATGAAAGACAATATCCCCGGTTTGAAGAAGCAATGAAAATTGTGGTAAACAAACACGACATTGCCGCAATAAGACTGTACGATCCCCGTGAGGCCGAATTGCCGGCCATGGGCCTTGTCCGTTTTGCCGATGCCGAAACAAAACGGGAGCAATGGATTGACACTTCCGACCGCAATGTGCGTAATGCATACGCCGCATGGTACAGGACTTCGAACGAAAACCTTAACAGGGTACTTAATAAATACCATGTCGATCACGTTCAGATAGCAACCGATCAGGATTATGTTCAACCACTTATCCGTCTTTTTAAAAGCAGGGCGTAATGCCATAAAGCAATGAAGCCGAAACATCTTTTTTGTATTATTCTTTTGATTCCCGCTTTCTTGCAGGCCCAGTCCGGTTCAGAAAGCGTCCGATTGCCCGGGGTAACGCCAGCCGGTATCCGACAGGCACGGGAATCTGTGCTCGACAGGGACAGCATCCTTATTGGGGATCAGGTCTGGTGGATCTTGTCGTTACCCGACCAGGCCAGGGACCCTTCTTTTACACGTTCTGTGGAAAGCCCGGAAATGCCGGGTGAAGCTGTCGAAGGCGTGGAGATCTTAGAGGGCGTGCGGTTCGACACCATTTTTCACAGAAAGAAAATGCAGGAAATTCAGGCCCGGATAAAACTGACGTCTTTCGACAGCGGATCCTATTCACTTCCGTATATGCCGTTGTTCCTTAAAAGAGTAGACGGAGGAACAGACACCCTGTGGTTTAAAGGTCCCGTCCTGTATGTAAACACGATTCCCGTTGATACAACTTCTTTCAAAGCTTACGGGTTAAAACCCCAGATGAAATATCCCATAACCGCTGCCGAGATACTCTCTGTCGCGGGTCTTTTACTTGCTTTGGCAGCTATTGTGTACCTGACGGTCCGGATTATAAGGCGCCGCAGACAAAACCTCCCGCTTTTCCATTCACTGAAACCCGCCGAACCGCCTCATGTGGTGGCTCTTAAAGCGCTGGATAAAATAAGGGCCCAGCAGTTGTGGAAGACACAAAAGGTTAAGCATTATTATACGGTTCTGACAGATGTTTTACGTATATACTTCTATAACCGTTGGGGAATCCAGGCCATGGAACAGACGTCTGCCGAAATGCTCGGGTCGCTGAATTCTGTATCTGAAAAAGACGAATTGCTTACGAAAGAGGTAATAACTGAGTTGCAGAAGGTCCTTAATACAAGCGATCTGGTTAAGTTTGCCAAGTATGTACCCGCTGAAAACGAGAATGAAGAATCACTTGCACTGGCCGTGAAGTTTGTTACTTCCACTGCCCGTTACGAAGAAACTGAAAACAAGGAAGAATAATTATGTTTTTTGAATACCCGAATCTCCTCTACCTGTTACTGCTGCTTATTCCGGCGGCAGGTTACTATATTTACAGGGAAATAAAGGGGAATGCTCCGTCGCTGCAGGTCTCTACTTTGCAGCCTTTCGCCGGGGAAAGAAAATCCCTGAAACATTTTTTGCGTCACGTTCCTTTTGCCCTCAGAATGATTGCCATGGCCGCCATTATTGTAGCTATTGCCCGTCCGCGTTCCTCATCTGACTTTGAGACAACAAATACCGAAGGGATAGATATCGTTCTGGCCATGGACGTTTCCACCTCTATGCTTGCCAGGGATTTTAACCCCGACAGAATTGCCGCTGCAAGAGATATTGCGGTGCAGTTCATTGCCGAGAGACCATCAGACAGGATAGGCATAGTGGTCTTTGCCGGTGAAGCCTATACGCAATGCCCTCTGACCACAGATCGCATAACCCTTATCAATATGATGAAGGAAGTTCAGACCGGACTCATTGAGGACGGGACAGCCATTGGCAACGGGCTGGCAACCGCAGTGGCACGATTAAAAGACTCCGATGCGGTAAGCCGGGTTATCATTCTGCTGACCGACGGGGTGAACAACAGGGGAGAGATTGCTCCGCTGACAGCAGCCGAAATTGCCCGTACGTACGGTGTTCGCGTATATACCATAGGAGTGGGAGCCCAGGGAATGGCTCCTTATCCGGTGATGACTCCGTACGGAGTACAGATACAACAGGTTCAGGTGGAAATTGATGAAGAATTGCTTAAGCAGATAGCCACTCTTACAGATGGCGAGTATTTCAGGGCAACCGACAATACAAAGCTTATGTCCATATACAGCCAGATCAACCAGATGGAAAAGAGCAGAACGCTGGTAGATTCCTTTCCCGTCTACAAAGAGCTGTTCATGAAATATGCGCTTATTGCTCTGGCTGCGCTGGCGCTGGAATATTTGTTGCGATGGCTTGTTTTACGCAGAATACCGTAGATTTATGATACAATTAGCTCAAATACAATATTTGCTTATCATTGCGGTTATCCCGTTCCTTTTTTTGTTCTATGCCCTGTACCGCAGGCGCGGAAGAAAAATCCTGGCCCGTTTTGGTGATCCGGAACTTATGAAACCTCTTATGCCCGGCATCTCTTCACGACGCGGATGGTGGAAGCTGAGCCTTTTCTGCGCGGCCCTGTTCTTCTTTGCGCTGGGTCTCTCCAGACCGCGTACGGGTGCCCGCCTGAAAGAAATGGAACGATCCGGCGTGGAGATCATCGTTGCCCTGGACGTGTCCAATTCAATGCTCGCAGAAGATTATTCTCCCAACCGTCTGGAAAGGGCCAAGCTGGCAGTGTCGCGCCTTGTAGACAATCTGGGCAGGGACCGGATAGGACTTATCGTTTTTGCAGGAGATGCTTTTGTGCAGCTTCCCGTAACCACAGATTACGTCAGTGCTAAAATATTTCTAAAATCGATATCTACCGGATCTGTACCCCGTCAGGGAACGGCTCTGGGACAGGCCATCCTTACCGGGATCCGCAGTTTTAGCCTCGACACACCCGAAAGCAGGGCCCTTGTGCTCATCACGGACGGGGAAAACCACGAAGACGATGCCGTGGCAGCTGCTGCCGAGGCCAAAAATCAAGGCATTCAGGTACATTGCATTGGTATCGGATCTGAGTTCGGAAAGCCCATTCCCCTGGCCGACGGTTCCCTTCTTAAAGACGAAGAGGGAAACACGGTAGTCACTCGTCTCGACGAACAAACACTTATGAAAGTGGCTGAGGCCGGAGACGGTATTTATGTGAGAGCGGGCAATACCGATTTTGGATTGGAACGCATTGTGGAGAAAATCCATGAACTGAATGAACAGGAATACCAGTCGGTTGTTTTTGAGGATTTTGATGAACAGTATATGTATTTTTTTGGAATAGCGCTTTTTTTATTGCTTATAGAATTCCTTATAAGTGAACGTAAAGGACGCCGCTTTAAAAGCTTTGACGTATTCGGTAAAACAGCCGTCTGTCTTATTCTGTTAACAGCCCTGTCACAGGCCGCACTGGCTCAAGCCGATAAAAAAGATGTGAGGGCGGGGAACCGAGCTTTCAGGAAGGGTGAGCTTGAGAAGGCTATGGTGGATTATCACAAGGCTCTTTCCAGGGATTCCACTTCTGTGAAAGCAAAGTATAACCTGGCTAATACACTGCAAGAAACAGGACAAAGCGCCCAGGCTTCTCAGATAATGGAACCGGTGGCAGATTCCATTGTTTCTACTGTGCAGAAAGCGGATGCCTGGCACAACGCAGGCAATATGCAGTTGTCTCAGAAAGAATATGCCAAAAGTATAGAAGCCTATAAAAAGTCTCTCAGGCTGCGTCCGGACGATACGGAGACCAAAACCAATCTGGCCTATGCCCAGAAAATGCTAAAGGATCAGGAAAACCAGCAGAACCAGCAGAATCAGGACCAAAACAAAGATCAAAATCAGGACCAGCAGAACCAGGATCAGAATCAGGATCAGAATCAGGATCAAAACAAAGATCAGGATCAGGACCAACAGAAGCAGGAGCAACAACAACAGCAACAGTCTCCTCCAAAAATAACACCCCAGGCAGCCCAGCAGATGCTGGATGCCATACAACAGAAGGAAAAAGAAACCCAGGATAAAGTGAACAAAGAAAAGGCAAAAGCGGCTGTTCCGGTCCGCACAGGCAAGAATTGGTAATAAACAGAGCCAAAATATATGAAACGCACAATATTACTCATTCTGATTACTTTGTCTGCATTCATTGCACAGGCACAGGTACAGTTTACGGTGGAAGTCCCTAACGTAGTCGCATCGGGAGAACGGTTCAGACTGGTTTATACGGCTACCGATGCAAAGGTAGATGCTTTCAATGCGCCCCGCATTGAGGGTTTCTCTGTTTTGGCCGGTCCCACAACGTCTACGATGAACAGGGTGGAATATGTGAATGGTCGCAGAACTCAGAGCCGCTCCGTTAGCTATACATATATTCTTGAAGCGGCGCAGACCGGAAAATTCCGGATTGGCGAAGCGTCCGTTACTTCAGAAGGAGCTACTTACAAAACCCAGCCCGTAACAGTAGAAGTGGTCGCCGGTAATCAGACATCCGGACGCGATCGTTCCGAAAAAGAAGAGGGCTCTTCTGCCGAGATTTCGGCAGATGATATTTTTCTCAGACTCAATGTCAGCAAAAAGAGGGTGGTAAAAGGAGAATCGCTTACTGCCACATTGAAATTATATACCCGGGTAAATGTTTCCGGCGCGGAAGACATCCATTTTCCTACTTTCAACGGATTCTGGAGTCAGGAAGTATACGCTCCCCAACAGATAGACTGGCAACGTGAGAACGTAAACGGCGAGATCTACCAGTCTGCCGTATTACGCAGGTATGTGCTGTTACCGCAACAAACCGGGACTATTACTATTGATCCTTCGGAAATCGTTTGTGTTATCCAGGTACGTAATGCAAGCAGGGGTAATTCCATGCTGGATGATTTTTTTGATTCGTACCAGACAGTACGTAAAAGGGCTGTATCTCCTTCAGTCTCTGTTTATGTGAACAATCTTCCCGACGGAGCGCCTGCTTCGTTCAACGGTGCGGTAGGCAAATTTTCGCTGAGTACAAAAATGGGCAAAGATTCCATTCTTGCTCACGATGCCGTTTCTATGTATATTACCATTACCGGGGAAGGGAACATTAACCTGCTGGAAGCTCCCAAAGTGTCGTTTCCTCCCGATTTTGAAGTGTATGACGTTAAGATTACCGATAATTCGCGTAGCTCCGGAGGCGCTTATTCCGGATCCAAAGTGTTTGAATATCCTGTTATCCCTCGCAGCCACGGTGCGTTTACCATGGACCCGGTCACGTTTTCCTATTACGATGTAGAGAGCCGTCAGTATAAGACGCTACAGGCCGCCCCGCTTACACTGAAAGTGGGGAAAAGCACAGACACGGCCACACAGGGAATTGACCAGGGTGCCGGAACTCACAGACGCATTGTACAAAGTCTTGGACAGGATATCCGTTATATACGGACAGTTGTTCCGGTATGGCATAAGAAAGGGGCTTTCTTTGTTAGCAGCATTGGTTTTTATGTAATTATCCTTATCCTTTTCGGTATTTTTGGAGCATCTTATGTATTACTTAACCGAAGAAGAGAACGCAGGAAAGACATTGTAAGGGTAAGAAACAGTAAAGCCAACAAGATAGCCCGCACCAGGCTCAAAGCCGCCGCCACTTTGCTGAAACAGGAACTGTTTTCCGGATATTTCGAAGAAGTCCACCGCACATTGTGGGGGTACATTGGAGATAAACTGGCCTTAACGCAGTCGGATTACTCAAGGGAAAGAGTTATACGCATGCTGGAAGAAAAGAAAGTGAACGCCTCTGTAATAAGCGAGTATATGGATTTAATAGAAGCCTGTGAATTTGCACGTTACGCACCCGATCCGGGACAGGTGGAAAAAGAAAAAATCTTTGAGCGTGCTATGGCTGCCATAAGTAAAATGGAACAGGGTCTAAAATTATAAGAACATATGAAAAAGCTTGTATTGATTTTTTTCCTGATCTGTTCTGCCGGTCTTTATGCACAATCTCCTGCTGATAGTCTTTGGAACGCGGCCAATACGCATTATGCCGAGGCCCGTTATAATCAGGCATTGGAAAATTACCTGGAGATAGAAAAAATGGAACTCGAATCGGCTGATCTCTATTACAATATTGGGAACACCTACTTTAAAATGCTATACGTCGCACAGGCAATACTATATTACGAACGGGCTTTAGGCCTGGAGCCCAATAATCAGGACATAGCCTATAATCTTCAGCTTGCCCGGGAACAGTGCATAGATAAAATTGAACCTGTCCCGGCCTTCTTTGTTGTAGACTGGGTAAGGGAAGCAACCCAATCGCTTCCCTCCGACACCTGGGCCTGGTTCGCTATTGTGATGCTTGCCGTTTCACTTTTGCTATTGCTCGTCTTTTATTTTGCCCGAAAGTCCGGTTTAAGAAAAGCTGCATTTGTTTTGGCTGTGATCGTTTTTGTATTTGCCGGAATTTCGGCGGCTTTTGCCTGGCAGGGAAAGAAAACGGCTACGCGCCAGGATGCCGCCATAGTATTTGCTGCGGTAAGTGCGGTCAAGTCGTCTCCTGACGCCCAGGGAAAGGATCTCCTGGTTATCCATGAAGGAACAAAAATATTTGTGCTTGAAAAAGTAGGAGACTGGGCCAGAATAGAACTTCCCGACGGCAGACAGGGGTGGGTAGCGCTGAGTGAGATAGTTTTTGTATATTAGCAGCCTCAATCAATATTTCTCCAATGGATTATAACACACAAAGAGACAAGCTTATACTCCCTGAATACGGGCGTTATGTTCAGGAAATGGTCAAAAAAGTAAAGACCATTAAAGATAAGGAAGCCCGTACCATTCAGGTCAAAGCGGTGGTAAACGTCATGAGCATTTTGAATCCCCAGTTGCGTGAAATGAACGATTTTCAGCATAAATTGTGGGATCACGTTCATATCATATCTGAGTTCGATCTGGATGTGGAAGCTCCTTTTCCGCCACCGGTCAAGGGCAACCTGGTATCCAAGCCTCATACTATAGATGCCGAAAGAGAACCGGTAAAGGTTATGCATTACGGACGTAATATCCAGAATATGGTCATGGCCATAGCTGCCAAGCCCGACAATGAAGAGCGAGATGCTATGACAATGTCACTGGCGCTTTATATGCGTAAGCAGTATCTTATATGGAATAAAGATACCGTATCCGATCAAACTATATTTAATGATATTTATGTTTTGTCCAATGGCACTCTCCGGGTGCCTGAGGGAGCAAAACTTTCTGAAATTCAGGGCGAATTCAGGCAGCCCAACACTCCAGGCAGCCGTACGCAGCAACGTCAGGGACAGTGGCATAAAAATAAAAAGAAGAAGAACAGGCAGTAAATGGCCAAAAAAGTCAAAGATCGTCAAGTTCATGAGAACATCCGTCTCATAACCGGATGGTTGTTCCTGGCTGTGGGCCTGTACCTGCTCATTGCCTTTGGTTCCTATTTATTTACCTGGACGGTGGATCAGAGTTTGCTGAGCCAGGAAGATATCCTTGCCTCAGGTGAGAAGGCTGCTAACAGCGGCGGCATTCTTGGCAACCGTGTAGCACATTTTTTTATTGGTCATCTCCTGGGAATAGGTGCTTTTATAATTCCTCTTTTTCTGGTTACTTTGGCTGTGGTCTTTCTTAGAATTAAGAAGGTAAAACTATTGTCTCTGTTTTTTATTGCTGCATATGGATGCATTATCCTGTCTGTCGCCTGCAGCTATATTTTCAGTTTTACTTCCTGGAAATATCTTTTTGGAGCCGGTGTGGGAGGTACGTACGGATACCGTGTGAATGAATGGCTTATAGATATGTTGGGTTTACCTGGCACAGGTGTGCTTATTTTCTTTGTGCTTACTGCGTGGCTGGTGCCTATTGTTGTCAGAATAGTACAGCGCAGAAAAGAACGTCGGGCCGGGAAAGCAACCGTTGTTGCTGCCAGTGCCCCTGAAACGCTCCCCGAGCCCGCCCGGGAGATCCCGGTTCCAGAAGAGATACACGTTCCTGTTCTGGAAGTTGAACCTCCTGCCGGTGAAAAAAACACGCCTTCTTTTGAAATAGAAATGGCAGCGGAAGAGTCCACCGGGGGAACCATGGAATTATATGATCCCAAGCTCGATTTGCCCAGGTACAGGAGACCTGAACTGTCTTTACTTGAAGATTACAAAGACAAATTATCCGAGGTTCCCCAGGAAGAGCTGGAACGCAACAACCAAAAGATTGTTGAATGTCTGAGGACATACAATATCCAGATAGAAAAAATTGTTGCTACGCCCGGTCCTACTGTTACACTGTATAAAATTGTTTTATCACCCGGTATTCGCATTTCACAGTTTACACGCCTGGAAAGCGATATTATGCTGTCTCTTGCTGCAAGAGGTATGCGTGTGATTGCTCCCATCCCGGGTACCAATATGGTAGGTATTGAGGTGGCAAACGACAAGCCTTCGCTCGTTCCCATGAAAAGTGTTCTGGATTCCACAAAGTTCAAAGAATCCAAAGATGATTTACCGGTGGTCCTGGGTAAAAGTATTTCCAACGAGATCTTTATGCTGGATCTGGCCCGAATGCCTCACCTTTTAGTAGCAGGTGCAACAGGCCAGGGGAAATCGGTGGCTCTGAACGCGATCCTTGCTTCGTTGCTTTACAAAATGCATCCCGCCTATCTGAAACTGGTGCTGGTTGACCCCAAAAGAGTGGAGCTGAGCCTTTATTCCCGGCTGGAAAAACACTTTCTGGCTAAATTGCCCGATACCGAAAATGCCATAATTACAGACACCAAAAAAGTGGTCCATACGCTTAAGTCTCTCTGTATAGAGATGGACACACGGCTCGAGTTGTTTAATAAAGCGGGGGTGCGCAATATTAAGGAATACAATAAAAAATTTCTTGACAGACGGTTAAATCCGGTCAAAGGACACCGTTTTATGCCATTCATAGTGGTGGTTATAGACGAGTTTGCAGACCTTATCATGACAGCCGGAAGAGATGTGGAAGGCCCTCTTACGCGTCTGGCACAGATGGGCCGCGCAACGGGCTTACACTTAGTAATTGCCACGCAACGGCCTACCACTAATATTATTACCGGTACCATAAAAGCTAATTTTCCGGCAAGGATTGCTTTCCGCGTTGCTTCACAAACTGACTCCCGCACCATCATAGATGTGGCCGAAGCCAAGCAGTTGGTCGGACGCGGCGATATGCTTATTTCTACCGGCAGCGACCTTATTAGGGCTCAATGTGCATTTATTGATACCCCCGAGGTGGAACGCCTGGTGGAATTTATTGGTGCGCAACAGGGATATGCCGGTCCGTTTGAACTTCCGGAATATATAGACACAGATTCTCCCGAGGTTGCAGGCAGGTCCGAAGGACCAAGGGATGAGCTGTTTGAGGAAGCCGCCCGGATGGTGGTGCAGGTGCAGTACGGATCCACTTCGCTGCTTCAGCGAAAAATGAACCTCGGATACAACCGTGCCGGTCGTATTATGGATCAGTTGGAAGAGGCCGGTGTAGTAGGCCCGTCCGACGGCAGTAAACCCCGTCAGGTACTGGTGGGGTCAATGGAAATGCTCGAAGAACTTCTTGGCAAATAGAACAAACACTATGCGAAAGACTGTATTTTTAGCCCTGTTCCTGGCTGGAATGAATTGCGTTGCCGTGGCACAAACTACGGGAGAATTAATGAACCAATTTATTCAGAACATCCGGAGTGCCGGCTCCGTTGAAACTTTATTTCTTTGGAATAACAGAGTCCCCGGGAAAATGATCCTCCAGGGAGAAATGTTCTATATAGAGATGGATGAATATCAGATTTATTGCAACGGAACTACCAAATGGTTTTATAACCAGGGAACGGATGAGACTACCCAAACGCCTCATGACGCCTCTTCTGCGAATATCCTGGACAATCCGGCCTCTTTCTTTTCGCGTCTCAATACCGATTACTATCAGCCCGGAACTCCCGGGAAAAAGCGGCTTCCTTCCGGTGAAGAAACATGGGAGCTCACGCTCATCCCAAATTCAGTCAAAGCTCCTTTTACCTATCTGGTACTGAGTCTTTCCGTTACGGATCTTACGCCGCTTTATATCAGGTATTCAGATACCGGGGGCTCTGAATACTCGATTACTCTGAAATCTTTTACAAAGACTCAGGCGCGCCCCCGGTCGTTTTTTGAAAGAAAAGGCCAATGAATGATACGGAAAGATTAAATAAAGAATATCGGTCCAGGGTAAACAGGACGCTGGACTATATAGAGGCGCATCTGGATAAAGCCATGACTTTGGAAGAACTGGCCGCTATCGCCAATTTTTCCAAGTTTCATTTCGGCAGAATATTTTATTCCATTGTAGGCGAAACTCCCTATCAGTTCCTGTTAAGAATACGCATTGAAAAGGCGGCCCAACTCTTGCTCACGGAAAAGCATGCCAGCATAAAAGAAATTGCCTATCGGTGCGGGTTCTCAGATATATCGGTGTTTTCCAGGCATTTCAGCCATTATTTTAGCGAGTCTCCTTCTCATTTCAGGAAGGCCAGGGTGGAACAGAGCAATATGTATCAACAGGAACGCAATATTGGTCAAGGTGAGAGCAATAATACGCAAGTTTGCGACAAACCGGTAATGTACCTTTGTCCTCAGCATAAAACAATTAAATGGAGGACAAATATGAAAACAAACAAAAGTGTGGAAGTCAGAGACCTTCCCAAAATGACCCTTGCGTATATAAGGCATATAGGACCTTACAAGGGAGATGCACTTCTCTTTGAACGGCTCTGGGGAAAATTATGTACCTGGGCCGGAGCGAAAGACCTATTACAGCAACCCGATCTCAAATCGCTTGTGATCTATCACGATGACCCCAAAGTAACCCTGGAGGATAAACTCCGTATGAGTGTCTGCATTACGGTTCCGGAAGACACTAAAGTGGACGGGGAATTCGGGAAAATGGAGCTTGAGGCGGCTAAATACGTGATTGCCCGCTTTGAGATTGACGCTGCCGGTTTTATGGATGCCTGGGACTGGGTTTACGGGCACTGGTTCCCTTCCAGCGGCTATCAGCCCGATGACAAACCTTGTTTTGAACTCTATCCCTGCGAACCCCAGAACGGAATATTTCTCGTAGATATTTGCGTGCCCGTAAAACCCATGTAATTTCACATATTTTTGTTTTTATGAATTACCTTTGCCGTCATGACGACAAAGGTAATTGCATTTGATGCGGACGATACGCTGTGGGTTAATGAGCCCTATTTTCAGGAAACAGAAAAAATATTTTGTAAGTTAATGGATAATTATCTGCCTCCGGCGGAAACATCCCGCGAATTGCTGAAAACCGAGCTCAAAAATATCTCGTTGTACGGATTCGGAGTCAAAAGCTTTGTGCTGAGCATGATAGAAACGGCTGCCCGGGTAAGTGACGGTCAGGCAAATATGGAACTGGCCGGGAAGATCATTGAGATGGGACAGGTTTTATTGCGTAAACCCGTTGAATTGCTGGACGGAGTTAAGGAAGTACTACAGGAATTAAACGGTACGTATTATCTGGTGCTTGCTACTAAAGGCGATTTGCTGGATCAGGAACGTAAACTTCAAAAATCCGGTCTGGACAAATATTTTCACCATATTGAAATTATGAGTGACAAGAAAGAGGAAGATTACCGCAAATTGTTTAAACGTCTCAATTGCCGTCCGGAACATTTCATGATGGTGGGTAATTCATACAAATCAGATATTTTGCCTGTACTGGAACTGGGCGGTTATGCCATATATATTCCTTATCATACCACCTGGGCCCATGAGCAGGCGGATGAAGAAATTGAATCTCCCAACTGTTATAAAATAAACTGTTTTTCTGAGCTGATAACGCTGCTGAAAAAATAGACTCTTTTTGTTTGATCACGTTGGCTTGTTTACGGCCCGGTTTACAATTCTTCTTGCCGGAGGATAGAGGTTATTGGTCCGAAGCCCGAGGTTTTTTACAAAACCCAGGGGCAGGCCCCGGAATGTGATAAGAATATATCCTTTTTCTGTTTCCCGTGGAAGAACCAAGGCATCGCGCCGCAGGAAAGCCAATACCTGTTCCGGCGAGGCGGCAAAACGGGGAAAGGCTCCGGGCGCCAGATCTCCGGCCAGCGCCAGATCTGCCGAGGGTATCCAGTCGTTTCCTTTTTGTGTGGCAACAGCTATTCCGGAATGTACCACGTTCAAAATTTTTTCCAGATTGCGCATGGCCGGATGCAACGCTTTGGGATAGGCCTTAAGTATAGGACCTTTCATAGCATACGTATAACCATCACGCAGCCAGCGGGGACATTGTTGGGGCGGAGGAGACGGCCTGACTACCGGGTAACGGAAAGCAACTGCCGCTCCGTCGGGTTTGGCCACCAGAGCCATAAAGAATCCTTCTCCTTTGACTTTGTGTGGCATGTGTTTTTGAGGCCCGAGGATAAGCTTTGCCCCCAGTGTGTCACACAGCCATGCCACCTGGTCCTCATCTTCTTTCCGGTTGAATGTACAGGTGCTGTACAGGAGCAATCCCCCGGGTTTCAGGGCCGGCCAGAGATCATTCAGGATTCGGCGCTGACGTTGGGCACAGAATTCCACGTGAGCGGGAGACCACTCCTTCCTGGCTTCGGGATCTTTCCGGAACATACCTTCCCCGGAACAGGGCGCATCGACGGCTATCAGATCAAAATAATCCGGCAGTCCGGAAAAAGTGGCCGGATCGTTTTGAGAGACTACAACATTGGGACAACCCCATCTGGCCAGATTTTCTGCTAAAACGGGAACACGCGACCGGATAATCTCGTTGCTTACAAGCAAGCCGTCTTCCGGCATAATGTCCAGCAGAAGGGTGCTTTTGCCGCCGGGAGCCGCACAAGCATCCAGTACGCGCGGGGCGTTTATGGTTTGAAGAAAGGGTTTCAGTTGCCACAAAGCCATTCCCGAAGCTTCCTGTACATAATAGGCTCCCGCGTGAAAGAGCGGATCTGCGGTAAAAGAAGGTCTTTGAGGCAGGTAACGCCCGTTCGGGCACCAGGGAACTTCTTCTGTGCCGGGAAAAGCGTTGGCTGTTTTGCGGGGATTAAGCCTGATGCTTACAGGCGGAGGGGTGTCCAGGGCGGCCAATAAAAGATCGGCTTCTCCGGGAGGAAGCTGTTCCTGCATGAGTGACCTGAACGCTGACATCATGGCTTTTCAGGCACGTGATATTACTGGTTCAGCCCCTTGGCCAGCTGTTCGCTGAATTGGTTTACGAAATCTTTAAGTTTACCGCCCAGCATCATTTTGATCATCATATTGAGCTCGGCGTCCAATTCCAACTGCAGGTCGCAGCCTTCACCGGCAGGTGTCAGATGAAGGTTGAGGGTGAAGGCGAAAGGAGTGGTTCCGTATTGCTGCATGACAATAAGCGACGGGGCTTGTCTTTCGGTAACCTGAACGCCCATTTGCATTCCCTGCGCCTGGGCAATAATGGTGTCCTTGGTAAGCGTGACCTGTCCTTTCTTGTCTTCAGGAATTTTGTCCTGAAAACGTGAAAAATCTGAAAAAAGTTCAAAGACAATATCCGCCGGTTTGTTGATATGTTGAATATCTCCTGTGATATGTGTATTTCCCATGTTTATTTTCCCCAGGTATTTGGTGTAAGACGCCATCTTTTAAGCGTCTCGAGATGTTCATCATTAATGTATTTTCTGTCAACTGCCTCACCGATAAGCGTACTGTAGTTGGTGAGAGTATGCAGGACACAGTTGGCTTTTTCAAAAGCTCTGCGGGCAATGTCAAAATTATAGGAAAAAATGGCTACCATCCCCAGCACATTGGCGCAGGACATTTTAAGGCAGTCAACGGCAGAAAGAGCCGATTGTCCGGTGGAGATGAGATCTTCTACCACGACCACTCTGGATTTGGGTTCCAGTGAGCCTTCAATCTGTGCTCCGGTCCCATGGTCTTTTCGTTTTGGACGAACATATATGAAAGGCTTATTAAGACGGTCGGCGACGAGGGCACCCATGGCAATGGCTCCGGTAGCTACACCGGCGATCACTTCTACATCGGGGTAATTCCGGGTGATCAGTTCACACAACGCCTGGCAAATATATTGCCTGACCGGAGGAACAGAAAGTACTTTTCTGTTATCGCAATAAATGGGAGATAACCATCCCGAAGCCCACAAGAACGGTGTTTCGGGATTCAGACGTACGGCTCCGATATCCAATAAATGTCGTGCAACTGTTTTTTCTGTAGATTCCATAATGATTTTGACATATCTTTGTACAAATGTACAGTATTTTCTTTAATAATAGGTGCCTTCAGGTGTGTGATCAAAACAGTCCCGCCTGTTCACTTCCAGACATTACCGTTTACCGTCCCGGCGAGAATGAATCGTTTGATCAAATTCCTGTTAATTTTGAAATCAGGAAAGAAATCCGGCATCTTGTGCTGCCTGTCAGGGACCCGGACGCATGTTTTAAAGAAATGTGCAGGTCTTTCGATCTGCTGGAGGCTGCGGGCGGTATTGTGACAAACGCCGGGGGAGAGGTCCTTATGATTTACAGGTTCGGGAAGTGGGACCTTCCAAAGGGAAAAAGGGACGAAGGAGAAACCATTGAACATACCGCATTGAGGGAGGTTGCCGAAGAAACGGGTGTGAAAGAACTGCAGCTCCTGGAACAACTGGACATCACATATCATTGTTACCGGTATGGGGGGAGCAATGTGCTGAAAAAGACCGTATGGTACCGGATGAATTCATCTTATACGGGATTACTGGTGCCCCAGAGTGAAGAGGGAATAGAAATGGCCGAATGGGTCCCCCGTATTGATATCCCGGAAAGGATGACTTCGGCCTATGCTTCTATCAGAGCGTTGATGGAGCAGTATCTCAGATTATATTGAAGATATTGGTAAACCCTGTAAGATCAAAGATATCTTTTATTTCGGGACGGAGACCACGGACTTTCAGGCTGCCTCCTTTTTCCGAAATAAATTTCTGAAGCACAAGGAACTGACGCAGTCCGGAACTGCTAATGTATTCAAGCCCCGTGCAGTCAATGATCAACTCTTTCAGGTCACTTTTCAGAATAGGAGCAATAGCTTCTTCAAAAATGGCGGTATTGCCGGTGTCCATTCTTCCTTCTACAGACAGAACGGGAACGGCATCGTTGCTTATTTTAACTTCCATATTTTTTTTAATTTTGGTTATTGTGTGTAAAAGCAAAGGTAATGAAAAAAACAGGATCATCCGCCAAAGTCATCGAACAGAATATTGTCTTCCGGAACGCCCAGATTATCCAGCATATTTATGGCTGCAGCAGTCATAAGCGGGGGACCACAAAGATAATACTCCACTTCTTCCGGCTGGGGATGGTCCTTTAGGTAATGGTCCAGTATAACCTGGTGTATAAAACCGGTATATCCCCTCCAGTCATCTTCCGGTTTTGGCTCCGATAAAGCAATGTGGAAGGAAAAATTTGGAAACTGTTTTTCTATTTCCCGGAAATCCTCTTCGTAAAAAATTTCTCTTTTTGATCGGGCACCATACCAGAAAGAAACTTTGGCATCGGTACGGAGTGTCTTGAACAGATGAAAGATATGAGATCGCATGGGCGCCATGCCCGCACCGCCGCCAATAAACAGTTTTTCTGCGTGGGTGTCTTTCAGGAAGAATTCGCCGTAAGGTCCGGATATCATGACTTTGTCTCCCGGCTTGCGCGAAAAAATATAGGAGGAACAGATCCCGGGATTCACTTTCATAAAAGCACCCCTTGTCCGGTCCCAGGGAGGTGTGGCAATACGTACATTCAGCATGATCCGGTTCCCTTCGGCCGGGTGGTTGGCCATAGAGTAAGCCCTGAACCCGTATTCTTTATTGATCATTTTCAGGTCCCATATTTTGAGCGCATTCCAGTCCTCTCTGAATGTGTCCTCAACCTGAATGTCCTTATAGTCTACAGACAAGGGAGGAATGTCTATCTGAATATATCCGCCCGAGCGGAAATTCAGGTGTTCCCCCTGGGGCAGTTTTACGACAAATTCTTTAATGAAAGAAGCCACATTCCTGTTGCTCAATACTTCGCATTCCCATTTCCTGACGCCCATCACCTCTTCCGGAATCTGTACCTGCATATTTTCCTTTACTCTTACCTGACATCCGAGCCTCCACTGACTCTGTTGTTCTTTTCGTGTAAAAAATCCTGTTTCGGTAGAAAGGATAGATCCGCCTCCAGAAAGCACCCGGCATTTGCACAGGCCGCAGGTGCCTCCTCCGCCACAGGCAGAAGGCAGAAAAATGTTATGTTCCGACAAGGTTCTCAGCAATGTATTACCGGGTTCCGTTTCAATTTCCTTTTCTCCATTGAGTGTGATTTTGACTTTTCCGGAGGGGGTGAGACGGGCTTTCACAAACAGGAGAAGTGCCACCAGGATGAGGGTCACTGCCAGTGTTACGCCCGTAGTTAGCAATAGGGTATTGACAATGTTCATTTTGCTATAACTGAATGCCCATAAAACTCATGAACGCTATGCCCATGAGACCTGTGATAATGAATGTGATCCCCAGCCCTCTGAGCGGTTTGGGGATATTTGAGTAACCAAGCTTTTCACGGATGGCAGCAATGGCCACAATGGCCAGAAACCAGCCGATGCCCGATCCCAAAGAGTAACTGATAACCTCCCATACATTCCTGTAAGCTCTTTCCTGCATAAACAGCGAACCTCCCATAATGGCACAGTTTACCGCAATCAAAGGCAGAAATATGCCCAGATTGTTATACAATCCGGGTGCGGCTTTCTCCACAACCATTTCAACCAGCTGCACAATGGCGGCTATTACTGCAATAAAAACGATGAAACTCAAAAAGCTAAGGTCTGTGGCGGCCCATTCCGGACGAAGCCAGGCCAAAGCTCCGGGAGAAAGTATGTATTTATATAACAAATAATTAACAGGAACGGTAATAACTAATACAAAGACGACGGCAATGCCCAGCCCCGAGGCGGTCTTGACTGTCTTGGAAACGGCCAGATAGGAACACATTCCCAGGAAAAAGGCAAAAACCATGTTTTCCGTGAAAACAGCCTTTACAAAGATGTTTATTATTTGCTCCATTCTTTTCTGGCGTTAAAGATCCATATGATCAGACCTACTATAATAAGTGCCATGGGGGGCAGTATCATAAGTCCGTTGTTTTCGTAAAAACCGCCGTTCCCCATGTACCAGCTTTGAGGAACAATACGGTAACCGAGCAGGGTCCCCGAGCCAAGCAATTCCCTGAAAAAAGAAACAATCACAAGGATCATTCCGTAACCCAGGCCGTTGCCTATCCCGTCCATAAAAGCCGGGAGGGGTTTATTTCCCAGCGCAAATGCTTCAATACGTCCCATAATGATGCAGTTGGTGATAATGAGTCCCACAAAGACTGACAGCTGTTTGCTTACATCGTAGGCGAATGCTTTTAATATCTGGTCTACGACAATAACCAATGTCGCTACAACAATCAATTGCACAATAATACGTATGCGGTTGGGAACCGTATTACGGAAAAGCGACATGATGAGCCCGGAAAACCCGGTGACCAGTGTTACGGACAGAGCCATGACCAGGGCGGGTTCCATCTTAACCGTAACCGCCAACGCCGAACAGATTCCCAGTACCAGTACAGAAACGGGATTGTTCTTAAAAAGCGGGTCTAAAAAAATTCTCTTATTCATGTTTTAAAAAAGGGATGTATTTTATAACGCATTCACGGATCATGGTTTCGACGGCTCGACTGGTGATGGTACCCCCCGATATGCCGTCAACCGCATTGGGATTCCCGGCCGCCCGGCCTCCTTTCACTACCGAAACAGAAACGAACTCGCCTTCTTTATATAGCGATTTGCCCCGGAAGGGTTCACTGAACGGTTCTTTTGAAATCTCGGCGCCCAGACCGGGTGTTTCGCTTTTGTGATCGAACACAGCGCCGTAAACGGTCTCAAAATCGTTATCGAGAGCCAGGTAACCCCAGATAGGCCCCCAAAGCCCGGTTCCGTGTAACGGAATGATATATTTCTTTGATCCGTCCTCCAGGGTGCAGACAAAAAGGGGCAGCCCGTCCGGCCCCACTGCCGTATCCTTTATATAACGGTTGTATTCCTTTTCGACGTATGAGTTGCGGTCTTTAACCGTGTATGCCCCGCCGGCAAGACCTGCCGACCTGAGAATATAAAGACGTGTTTCCGTTCTTACATTGCTTTCCTGGCGCGGACGCAGGACCTGGGCGGTTAAAGCCAGGATGGCGGCTACTACTATGACAATGGCCGCAGCATAGAGGAACGTATACAGATTTCCGTTTCTTATTTTATTGTCCATGGCCGGCCGTTCTTTTTATTCTGCGTTTCATGTTAATGGAAACAACATAATGGTCTATCAGGGGGGTGAAAGTATTCATAAGCAGGATGGAAAGCATCATTCCCTCGGGATATCCCGGGTTGTATAGCCTTATGATAAGTGTCATGGCGCCTGTAAGCAGGCCGTAAACCCATTTCCCCGATTCCGTCTGGGGACTGGTAACCGGATCGGTGGCCATAAAAACACAACCGAACGCGAATCCTCCCATAACCAGGTGATAATGCAAAGGTTGACCCGTTAACAGACAGATAATGCCTGCTCCGGCTACACAGGAAGCCATGATCTTCCAGCTCGCCACACCCGTATAAAGCAAAAGAGCCGCACCCAGAAGGATGCACGGTACGGAGGTTTCGCCCACCGATCCCGGGATAAAGCCCAGGAACATATCTCTCCACGAAGCCATTCCCTCCCAGGAAGTCCCTTCTGAAAGTCCGGCCAGTGGAGTGGCTCCGGAAAAACCGTCTGTCCATACATCGTCCCCGGACATATGTGAAGGATATGAAAAAAACAGAAAAGCCCGGGCCAGCAGTGCGGGATTCCAGATATTCATTCCGGTCCCGCCAAAGATCTCTTTGCCTATAATCACTGCAAAAGCAACAGCCAGCGCAAGCATCCAGAGTGGAACGGTAACCGGCATGATCAGAGGAATGAGCATCCCGGTAACCAGGTATCCTTCGTTAACCTCATGGCCCCGAATCTGGGCCACAGTGAATTCTATTCCCAGGCCCACAACGTACGAAACAATAACAAGAGGCAGCACTTTGAGGAACCCGTACCAGAAAATCTGCCAGAAACCCGGCAACCCGGCCCCGGTTCCTGACGCCAGGTAATGCTGAAGCCCGGTGTTGTACATCCCAAACAACAAACAGGGAATGAGCGCGATGACCACCACAATCATTACCCTTTTAAGATCGTTACAGTCTCTTATATGAGAACCTTTCCGGGTTACGGTGTCCGGGACCCTCAGAAAGGCATCAAACGCATCGATTGTAGAACGAAGAAAAGTAAACTTTTTAATCCCTTTCATTGCATTTCCTTTATCATCAGATCAATACCGTCCTGCAGGATTTGCTGGATCTCCACTTTGGAAGAACACACGAACTCACACAAGGCCAAATCTTCCGGGATTACTTCGTAGATGCCCAGTGCTTCCATTTTATCTATATCACCCGCCAGAATGGCTTTCAGGAGGAAAGATACAAAAATATCCATGGGCAGAACTTTCCGGTATTCGCCTGTCATAACAAATGCCCGAACGCCTCCGTTTGTATTGGTGTTCAGATCAAACCGGAATGTTTTGCCAAAACACGTTGACAGGTAAGAAAGGTAAGTGCGGGCCGCACTGAATTTCTTAAAACGGAACGGCCTGGCCCATCCGAATAATTCCCGCGTATTTCCTTCCGGCAGGAAAGTGACCTGCTGGTGGTAGAAACCCAGGAATCCGGCGGGTCCGGCATTATCACCCGTAAGAGGATCGCCGCTCACGTAGCGCACTTCTTCTTCCCTTGGGGCGGCATATTCATGTAACGCAGAGAGTTGCAGTCCCTGACGGCAAAGAATGTATTGCGGACGGAGGCAGGCAGAGCCGGTCAGGGCCACCATGCGGCTGTTATCGTACATTCCGGTCAGAAAAAGATGGCCAATGGCGGCAAGACCCATGGGAGAGAGCGTCCACACCACTTGTCCCTTCCCTACGGGACAGACGTGATGGATTTGAACGCCGACATTTCCGGCAGGGTGCGGTCCCCTGAAAATGTGTATATGCGCTTTAAGCCGTCTGAAAACACTGTGAGCCGAGGTATTGTGGGACAGCCCCAGGTGTATGTTTCCGGGACAAAGCCGTTCAATAACACGCAGGCCCATCTCCAGCTGTTCCTGCCTGTCGGCAAAAACGAAATCATAATCGGGGGCGAGTGGGGCGGAGTTAAAGCAGCTGATAAACAGTGCTTTGGGGGTGTCTTCGGGACGTGCTATCAGACCGTAGGGGCGCTGAATTATGTAGGGCCACAATCCGCTTTGTAGTAGCAGATCAACAATCTGTTCCCTGGGCAATTCCTCGGGAGCAGCCGTAGGAAATGTAACGGCGGTATCTGTATTGTCCGGTAAAATGCGAATCTCAAGCAGCCTGCGTTTGTCTCCCCTGACAATGGCGCTTACCCGGCCGCTTACCGGGGAAGTAAACAGCAGGTTTGGTCTGTTCTTATCTGAGAACAACGGAGTGCCAATGAGTACCCGATCGTTCTCCTTACAGAGTAATTTAGGTGTTATGTGTTTAAAATCAGTTGGTTTTATGGCGTATTCGGCGGACGGTTCCATGGGAACCGTCAATCGGTCAGCTTCGCCTTTAAGGGGTATGTCCAGGCCCCTGCGCAGTCTGTAATGAGCAAACATATTTTGTTTTTTGCAAAAGCAAAGATACAATAATCTACGTCTTTTTGTCCTATATTTGCCCGTATGAACGGGAACTATTTGCAGGAGTTGAATCAGGCTCAGAGACAGGCGGTTGAGGATATCAAAGGACCATCACTAATCATTGCGGGCGCCGGAAGCGGCAAAACAAAGGTACTTACCTGCCGGATTGCCTATATGTTGCAACAAGGCATTCCCCCTTCGGGTATTCTGGCCCTGACTTTTACCAATAAGGCAGCCAAGGAGATGAAAGAACGGGTGGGCCTGTTGGTGGGCTCATCTGCCGTCAGGTACCTCTGGATGGGAACTTTCCACTCTGTTTTTGCGCGTATCCTGCGATCAGAGTCAGAACGGGTTGGTTTTCCAAAGACCTTTACCATTTACGATAAAACGGACAGTAAGTCTGCCGTAAAAAGCTGTATTAAGGAACTGCAGCTCGATGACAAAACTTATCCTGTAAACGAAGTAGCGGCAAGGATATCCAAGGCAAAGAATAACCTTTGTACGGCCACTGCCTATGCACAGGATGCAAATGTACGTCAGGCAGACGAGGCAGCGGGACGCGCCCGCATCACAGATATTTACTCGCTGTATGCCAAAAAATGCAAATTGGCCGGGGCTATGGATTTTGATGATCTGTTGCTTTATACCAATGTTCTTTTCAGCCGGTTTCCCGAGGTGCTGGCACGTTACAGGGAGCAGTTCCCGTATATTTTGGTGGATGAGTACCAGGATACGAACCTGGCTCAGTACCTGATCATTAAAAATCTGGCACTTGAACACAGAAACATTGCCGTCGTAGGCGACGATGCTCAGAGTATATACGCCTTCCGCGGGGCCCGCATAGAGAACATTCTGAACTTCAGCAAAGATTTCCCCGAAGCAAAGGAATACCGCCTGGAGCAGAATTACCGTTCCACCCAGACTGTTGTTGATGCCGCCAACAGCCTTATTAAGCACAATATACGCCGCATGCCCAAAGAATGTTTTTCACGCGCCGAAGTCGGGGATAAAATTGAATTGCTGAGTGCTTACACAGATGCCGAAGAAGCATTTATGGTCGTGTCTTCCATCTCGTCGCGAATCTATACTTCCGGTGCCTCTTACGGGGAGTTTGCCATTTTATACAGGACCAATGCCCAGTCCCGCATACTGGAAGAGGCGCTGCGTAAAAGAAATATGCCGTACAGGGTGTACGGAGGATTTTCATTTTATGAACGGGCCGAGGTAAAAGATATGATGGCCTACCTGAGGCTCATTGTGAATGAAAAAGATGATGAAGCTTTCAAAAGAGTGATTAACGAACCGGCCCGCGGCATTGGCCCTGTCTCATTGCAGAAATTATTTGCCGCCGCTGCTTTTTCAGAACTTTCAGCCTATGAATTCATTAAAAAGGGGAATCTCGAGGCGGCCGGGCTTAAAGGAGCGGTTGCCCAGAAACTGACCGCTTTCGTTGAAATGACAGAAGCCGCCAAAGCCATGCAGGCGCAGGGTAGCAATGCCTTTGAAGTGGCTGTTTCAATAGCCGGAATGTCCGGTTATTTGCATGCACTCAAACAGGATACATCCCTGGAAGGTGTCTCAAAGTTGAACAACGTAGAGGAATTGCTCAATAGTATTCAGGTTTTCTGCGGTATTGCCGGGGAGGATGTTGTTGAGCTGGAAACGGAAGTTTCCATTCCGGAAGAAGGGTTGGAAAATCCTACGCTGGAAAGGTTTCTGGCCAATGTGGCCCTGCTGTCTCAAACAGATGAACAGGACGGACAGGATGCCGAGAAGGTCAGTCTCATGACGGTTCATTCTGCCAAGGGGCTTGAATTTCCTTACGTCTACGTTGTGGGAATGGAAGAACAGCTTTTTCCCTCGTTACTCTCTTCCAATACCATTACGGAACTGGAAGAAGAGCGGCGTCTGTTCTATGTGGCTATGACCCGTGCCAAAAAAGGACTGACCCTTTCATTCGCCCATACGCGCATGCGCTGGGGGAAAACAGGCTCCAACCCTCCGAGTCGCTTTTTACGTGAGATTGACAACCGTTTCCTGAACCGGCCCGTACCGGATCCGGGCGCCCGCGACCAGGATGAAGATTCTTTATCCGTTATGTGGGATCATACCGGCAGCCGTTTCGGGCGCAGCGGTACGGGACGTACTAATAATTCGTTTTGGGAAAAATCCGACCGAAGAGGCAATGGGGACAGAGGTGCTCTCCACAGGGAGGCGCCGCAACCCCCGGTTGAACCGTTGAAACCCGGTTTTTCAAAACCGTCCGCTGGCCGCAGTTCAGCTTCACCGGCAGAATTCAAAGTCGAAGATCCTTCCCTGCTGCGTGAGGGAATGGAAGTGGAACACGACCGTTTCGGACGCGGCCGCATCCTGAAACTGGAAGGGGAGTCTTCCAATTCAAAAGCCGTTATTGAGTTTGAATTCGGAGGGTGCAAAACGCTCCTGCTCAAATTCGCAAAGTTGCGGAAGATCTGAATTTAACCGAACCGAAAAACAACATGACCACTGCTGCAAGAGCCATAAGCGCGCCAAAGTAAAATGGAGCACCGGTGTTGACTTTATCGTATAAGGTACCGGCTATAAGGCTTGCCGGAAGAAGTGAAATACCAAGGACGGCATGGTATATCCCAAAAGCAGTGCCTTTCAGTTCTGGGGGAACCAGATCGGAAATCAGGGCTTTTTGATTTCCGTCTGTAAGGGCACTGTATAAGCCGTAGAAAACAAAAAGCGGAATAAGCGTTCCTGGCGAATTGAAAAATCCAAAAAAGAAATAGGTGACAGCGTAAATGGCGTAGCCGACTGTAATCAGCAAAATGCGTCCTGTTTTATCGGATAATTTGCCTGCCGGAATGGCAAATAATACAGATACCACACTGAAAATCATATAAATAAACGGAATGTTTTCCTGTTTCACACCGGACTCGACTGTCTTTACCAATAATAATGCGTCTGTTGAATTACCTAATGAAAAGAGAAATACAACAGCCAAAAAATACCAGAAACGTTTGGGCAACAGTATAAACAGGTTATTGCCAACAGGTCTTTCGTAAATCGGAGAGGCAGGCGTAACAGTTTTTAAAGGCGTTTCTTTTACGAGCAGGACAATGGATAACACTCCCAAAAGAGCGGGAATGGCTGAAAGAAGGAACAGGTTTTTAAAGGAGATGTTAACCATTGACAAAAGTAAAAAAGCGATAAGCGGACCGAGAATAGCTCCGCTGTTGTCCATCGCCTTCTGAAATCCAAAATTTTTACCGGATTCTCCCTTTGTTGTGGAGGCACTTATCAGACTGTCTCTGGGGGCCGCCCGTAAACCTTTTCCTATCCTTTCAATAAAACGGAAAATCAAGACATGAACCGGAACGGTTGCCAGCGCATAAAGGGGGGTAATGAGTGCTGTAAGGCCATATCCTATGATCATGAACGGCTTCTTTTTTCCCAGTTTATCACTCCACAGACCCGAAAACGCTTTAAGTAACGAAGCCGTACTTTCGGCAATGCCCTCAATAAGCGATATGGTGGTTTTTGATGCCCCAATGGAAAGAAGAAAAACGGGCATCACACTATAAAGCATTTTTGTGGATGTATCTGTTAAAAAGCTTGTTAATCCGGTAGCAAGAATGTTTTTTGGAATTTTTGCCATGAAGGAAAATATTTATTTACCACTATCCTGTTTCTCCAGGAATGCTTTTATTACTGCATTATATTCATTGGGCTGTTCCAGTATGTGTGAATGCGAAGCGCCTTGAAATACATGCATTTGTGACCCTGGTACCAGACTTTGAAAATAGGCTACGGTTTCGGGACGGGCTTCGTCAAACTCGCCGCATGTAAACAAAACCGGTACTGAAAGCTCTGACAGCCGGGAGGTCAGGTCTGCTTCCCTGAGCGTACCGGTAAGGGTAAATTCGCTCGGGCCCCACATGTATTCATATACTGCCGTTCCCATATGCTCCATAGACAAAAGGAGTTCTTCCGGCCAGGGATCCATGCGGCACAGATGCAGTTGATAAAAGGCCGTCACCGCTTCCTGGTAGGCCGGAGCTCCGTAATTTTTTTCTGCTTCATATTTCAGAATGGTGTCTTTAAAAGAATCCGGAAGGTCGTCAATCCAGTCCCGCTGATCTTTACTCCATAACGGACTGCTCAGATAAGGTCCGGAAAGGATGAGTGATTTCACCCGCGCGGGTTGTTTGCGTAACATGTATTCCACTGCCAGCATGCTTCCCCATGATTGGCCCAGGATATGTACTTTTTTCAGCTCAAGAGCGTTGCACAGGGCGTCCAGTTCATCTACAAAACGTGGTACATTCCACAGGGTCGTGTCCTCCGGCCTGTCGGACCGGCCGCAACCCAGCTGATCGTAAAAAATGACCGGGCGTTCATCTGACAATGCTTTAAGGGGATCCATATATTCATGCGGAGCTCCCGGACCTCCGTGGACTGTTAACAAAGGGATCCCTTTTCTGTCTGCACCTGCAATCCGGTACCATATTTTTCCCCCGGGGACCTCAACAGTACCTTCTGAAATTTTTGGATTACCCCGACGGGATTGCCCGCAGGATGCTATTATTGCTGCCATAAGAATTATTATTATGCCTTTACTGTAAGAATATCGCTCCATCGTGTTGTGTATTGCGGAGAAAGATGCCGGCGGTTCATGATCACGCCGTCCGGAGACTGCGAGCCTACCCCAATGAGTCCGGGCGCAATCTGTGTATTGATCTTATCCATGGTTTTCATGAGACGGGTGTGCTTCTGGCGGTCTGTGGAGTCATAGAGATCCAACTGAACGGACTGGTTGGGAGAAAGGCTTGTCAGAATAACACCGCCCTTTTTATAACCGTATCCTTTGTGGTAAAAGGATGACAGGCAGCTGAGTACTCTTGTATTAATCTCCAGCGTACTGTCCGTGGCTACGGGGAATGTAACCATACGACTTTCAAAAGGATGGATGTTATTTGGTTTAAACCGGTCGGTCAGTAAAAAGACCAGGACCTGATGACATACGCTTTTCTGTTTCCGGAGTTTTTCACAAACCATGGCAGTAAACAACGATATTTGTTCTGCCAGTTGGTTGTAATCCCGGATCTCTTTTGCAAAACTCCGGGAAACGCATATTTGTTGTTTTGGGGGCATGGTATAGGCAAAATCAATGCAGGGAAAGCCGAGCAGTTCCTGTTGGGTGTGCCATCCGGTTATGTTCATTTGCTGACGGATCCATTCGGCGGGTAACCGGGTAAAATCAAATGCGGTTTTTACTCCAAAAAATTTAAGCCGGGCCGTATGCTGTCTGCCTATTCCCCACACGTCATCTATCGGGAACCGTTTAAGGACCTCTTCAATGGCTGCTTTTTCGGAAAGGAAAAAACCACCCCGAAGCGCCGGGTCTTCTTTACAACATTTGGAGGCAATTTTGGCAAGAGTTTTTGTGGGCGCAACTCCTACCGAGACAGGAATTCCGGTATGCTTCAGACACCGGGCCGAGGCTTCCCGTGCAAAGGCTCCCAGGTCTTTTCCCTCCATGCCCCGCAGATCCAGAAACGCCTCGTCAATCGAATATACCTCAATAGCCGGAGCCATTTGCCGAAGGGTTTCCTGGACCCGGTCGGACATATCGCCGTAGAGGGCGAAATTAGACGAAAAGACTGCAACACGGTTGCGGGCCACCAGGTCTTTGATTTGGAACAATGGAGCCCCCATTTTAATTCCCAGAGCTTTGGCCTCGTTGCTCCTGGAAATGGCACATCCGTCGTTGTTGGACAGCACAATTACCGGTTTGTTGCGCAGTTCGGGGTGGAATACCCGCTCGCAACTAACAAAGAAATTATTGCAATCTGCCAGTGCGTACATGGTTATAATTTACGGATGACGTATCTGACTACACCCCAAATAATGAACTCATTTTCCGGGGTTACTTTTATGGGGCTGAATTGCTTGTTCGCGGGAACGAGCAATATATGATCTTTATGAACCTGAAGATGCCTGAGAGTAAACTCCCCGTCCGGAAAACAAACGGCTATGCATCCGTCGTAGGGTTCGACGGACTTGTCTATTACCAGGATATCGCCGTCGCCAATCCCGTCGTCAATCATACTGTTCCCGCTTACACGGGCGAAAAAGGTGGACGCCGGATTTTTTACGAGCTCCCGCATAATATTAAGCCGCATATGCGAAAAATCCTCTGCCGGCGAAGGGAATCCGGATCGCGCACTCTCGGCCTGATTATATAGATCAGTTTCGCTCATATAAATGTCATTTGATTAACAAATAAGCCGCAACGTCTGCCACGAAGCGGAGCGCAAAATCGCTGTGGCTTCCTGTTCCTTTTATAAGCCTGACGTAAGCGCCTCTCTTCTTAAACTGCTCATAGGCATAAGCGGCACATTCGAAGGGTACGTAATCATCTTCGGTGGAATGATAAAAATATACAGGCATTTCCGGAGTCCATCCGTCCATATGGGAATTAAGAGCCAGATAATCATAGAGGCGGTTTAGGTCTGCATTCTTTTCTTTTGTAAAAAAATCGGGATGAAGGTATTGATGCATGTCTGTCCCGAGGGTGTTGGTAAGGAATCCTTTTGAATGGTATCCGTCACACCAGTCGGGGTAATGTTCCGCCAGTATGCCATAGAAAATGTTTTGATAATTCAGGTGCAGGTCATAATAATAGTCCATGGACATAACAATAAACGGAAGGATGGGGTATCCGCTTTTGCCCGAGGCGGCAAAACCGTCAAAAGCAGCTCTGGGGTCATAACAACCGCCACCCAGAAAGACTTTGTCGATTTTAACGTTATACTCATCGTGTAACTGATAATATTTTGCCAGAGCCAGCCCCACATTAGCTCCGTAAGAATAACTGCCGATAACCGTTTCTTCCGGTAAAGAAATGTCAACGGTTTTCAGGTATTCTTTGGCCGCCAGCCTGAAATCGGCTGCCACCTTCCCTGTGATTTCGGGCATCAGGAAAGGATGTACGTAATCTGTTGTCACTCCGTAGCCAATCAAATCCGGTATAAGAGTTATATACCCGAAGAAAGCCGGTAATCCCATGGGATTTGGAAAAGTTCCGGATGGACCGCCACTTTTTAACACGTGCGCAATGCCCGGAAATTCAAAGGTCATCCGAACATCATTTGGCCTGGTCGGGTAGACAATACTTCCGGATGCCACAATAGGATTACCGTAAAAGTCAGTAGTCCGGTAATTAATGATCACTGTTTCTGCAGTCAGGTCTTTCAGGATAAATCCGGCGTATTTCTCTATGGTTTCGGCATAAGGAGCCACTTCGTCATAGGATAAAAAATGTTGGGGAGTTAGCGTCCCTTTTTGCAATACCGAGATAAAATAACGGGTTTCCTTAATTTCCAGGGCATCCTGATGACCGGCGCAGGAGAAAAGTATAAGAACCTGAGCGGCACAAAGAACAGAGAAGAAATATTTCATAGGGCATTTATAAGACATATTTTTGTCAAAATTAGTGCAAATTTCTGACGCCAGACCGCTTCTGGTGCGTAAGTTTCTTGCTTCTTGCCCGCTTATTTTATTGCGCACCAGACCGTGCCTGGTTTATTCACTGCGAGTGTTATTCTTTCACGATAGAGTAAATTCCATGCTCTTCGACTACTTTCCAACCTTGATTGATTTGAATTTCATAGCTATCCCCCTGAATAGCATTATTGGTAATATTTGTCGGAGGAAGAAGGTAAAATGCAGACCAATTGTTCATCCTGACAATACCATTTTTCGCCTTAATTTGCCCCCATTCTCCCATAATGCTCATATTACGTAATAACACAGCATCGCCTAATGAGATAACTCTGTCATTGGGATTATAAGTGAAATTTATTTTCTGGTTTGCTATACAAAGTTTGGATGTTTCAGGTTTAAGCAAGTCTTTGAATTTTTCTATGTTCCCAAAAGATTTGAGTTCTTCTTTCTCATTTGCTACGATTTGAGCATAATCGTATTTGATAAGCAGTTTATCTAATGTACTTTTATTAATTGTAACAGCATATTGCGGCTCTGCTTTCTTTATTAAGTAAATTAAGCCTTTAGCCAAATCTTTATCATAACGCCATTCTGCATATATCTGATCCAAAATAGTAGCATAAGCAGATCCGGTAAAATATCCGAAAGCATTTGTATATCCCCTTGAAATATCATAATTTAATCTGTTTTTTACATACTCTTGCATATTTTCTGTCGATAGTTTCACTCCGGTATATTCTGCCAGACCTTCATTCAGTTCATATAAATCTTCGTTATTATTTGGGTATAAACTTTGCCTGTAGGTGCGTATGTATAATGCGTCATGCAACCTGATTGAATCTCCGCTCAAAGCTGCCTGTAACGCTTTCAGCTCGATTTGAAGCAATGCCCGTCCCTGAACTTCATCCATATAGTAGTTGACGGAGTATTGGTTTTCTATACCCAGACTTTTCTGATATGTATGGAATATCTCATGACTTAACAGATTGATTCGTTGCTGACACGGAGAGTTCATTAATGCGGCATGAATAATAGTAACATATCTTTTACCCTCGTAATCGAAAAAACTGTTTGCCATGTATTAAATCCAAATAACCAAGTATTTTTTTAATTTATTTCAATTATTAATCGGGGAGGCCCTCTCAGGGGCCTTCT